>JBCNPQ010000019.1:0-77571 GCA_039593255.1 Roseateles sp. | reverse complement strand
CGTGGACCTGGCTGATCACCGCCTACCTGCTGATCGCGGTGATGCCGGTGCTGGCCGGCGCGATCACGATGACGCTGACGGACCGCCACTTCGGCACCAGCTTCTTCACGCCCGCGGGCGGCGGCGACCCGGTGATGTACCAGCACATCTTCTGGTTCTTCGGCCACCCCGAGGTCTACATCATGATCCTGCCGGCCTTCGGCATCATCAGCCAGATCGTCCCGGCCTTCGCCCGCAAGCGCCTGTTCGGCTACGCCTCGATGGTGTACGCGACGGCCTCCATCGCGATCCTGTCCTTCATCGTGTGGGCCCACCACATGTTCGCCACCGGCATGCCGGTGACGGGCCAGCTCTTCTTCATGTACGCGACGATGCTGATCGCGGTGCCGACCGGCGTGAAGATCTTCAACTGGCTGGCGACGATGTGGCGCGGCTCGATGACCTTCGAGACCCCGATGCTGTGGGCCATCGGCTTCATCTTCGTGTTCACGATGGGCGGCTTCACCGGCCTGATCTGCGCGGTCGCGCCGGTCGACATCCAGATCCAGGACACCTACTACGTCGTGGCCCACTTCCACTACGTGCTGGTCGCCGGCTCGCTGTACGCGCTGTTCGCCGGCGTCTACTACTGGGGGCCGAAGTGGAGCGGCGTGATGTATTCGGAGACGCGCGGCAAGATCCACTTCTGGGGCTCGCTGATCTTCTTCAACGTCACCTTCTTCCCGATGCACTTCCTCGGCCTGGCCGGCATGCCGAGACGCTACGCCGACTACCCGATGCAGTTCGCCGACTTCAACGCGCTGGCGTCCATCGGCGCCTTCGGCTTCGGGCTGATGCAGGTCTACTTCTTCCTGTTCGTGGCAGTCCCGATGATGCGCGGCAAGGGCGCGAAGGCGCCTCAGAAGCCGTGGGAAGCGGCCGAGGGCCTGGAATGGGAAGTGCCGTCGCCGGCGCCGTTCCACACCTTCGAGACGCCGCCCAAGCTCGACGTCACCGCGACGAAGATCATCGGCTGAGGAGCGAGCGATGGCGACCACGCCCGAGCAACGCAAGAGCAACCTGCGCCTGGCGCTGATCCTGGCCAGCGTGGCGGCCGTGTTCGCGATCGGCTTCGTGGCCAAGATCGCGTTCTACGGCGCGGCCTGAGCGCGGACCGGCAGGCACGTCCCGATGAGCACGACCAAGCGCACCGCCTGGATCCGCCGGGAGAACCTGCGGATGACCGGCAAGCTGCTGGTGGTGGTGGCGGTGATGTCGTGCTTCGGTTATGCGCTGGTGCCGATGTACCGCGCGATCTGCACGGCGCTGGGCATCAACGTGCTGTCGCTGTCCGAGCGCCAGCATGCGGTGCGGGCCGAGGACGTCAAGAACACGCAGATCGACTACAGCCGCCAGATCACGATCGAATTCGATGCCAACGCCCGCGGCCCGTGGGACTTCAAGCCGGCCCAGCGCCACCTGACGGTCCATCCGGGCGAGCTGACGACGGTGATGTACACCTTCCAGAACATCCAGGCGCGGACGATGTCGGCGCAGGCGATCCCGAGCTACGCGCCCAAGCAGGCGACGCCGTATTTCAACAAGCTGGAGTGCTTCTGCTTCAACGAGTACACGCTCAAGCCGGGCGAGCAGAAGGAATGGCCGGTGGTGTTCGTCATCGACCCG
This sequence comes from Roseateles sp., assembly GCA_039593255.1. GTDB lineage: Bacteria > Pseudomonadota > Gammaproteobacteria > Burkholderiales > Burkholderiaceae_C > Roseateles. Next base: position 75,906 of record JBCNPQ010000019.1, on the reverse strand, counting down.
AAGATCCCGAAGGACGTGCGCACGATCACGCTGTCGTACACCTTCTTCGAGGTCGCCGGGAAGGGCAAGGCCCAGGCGAACCTGACGGCGCCGACGACGGTGAAGACACCGGCGGGCGAGGTGAGGATACAGCCCGGCGCTTGAGCGACGGGCGGTGAGCGGTGGAAACGACGATGTCCGATGACCTGAAGGCGGGCGAGGATCTGAAGCAGGCGATGCGGCGCAAGGGCTCGTTCCTGGCGACGCTGCGCGCGGTGGCGTGGTCCTTCTTCGGCGTGCGCAAGGGGTCGGATTACGACAAGGATGTATCGCAGCTCAATCCGCTGCACGTGATCGTGGCCGGCGTCATCGCCGCGGCGCTGTTCGTGATCGGATTGATCGTGCTGGTCCGCTGGGTGGTGAGCAGCGGTGCGGCAATGAACTGAGAACCGAGTTCGAGGAGAAGAACGCATGTCGGCAACGACGACTCATGGCAACACGCCTTATTACTTCGTGCCCGGCCCGTCGCGGCATCCGGCGATGGCCGCGTTCGGCCTGTTCTGGGTGATCCTGGGCGCGGGCCAGTGGATCAACGGCCACGACTGGGGCAAGTGGTCGCTGCTGTTCGGCCTGCTGTGGTGGGCCTTCACGCTCAAGCAGTGGTTCGGCGACGCGATCCGCGAGAGCGAGACCGGCCAGTACAGCGACCGCATCGACCTGTCGTTCCGCTGGAGCATGGGCTGGTTCATCTTCTCGGAGGTGATGTTCTTCGCCGCCTTCTTCGGCGCGCTGTTCTGGTCGCGCGGCTACAGCATCCCGACGCTGGGCAGCCTGGACAACGCGCTGCTGTGGCCCGACTTCAACGGCCTGTGGCCCAGCGTGGCGGCCGGCGCGACGGCTTCGCCGGCGGGCACGGTGGATGCGTTCTCGACGATGGGCCCGTGGCCGATCCCGACGATCAACACCGCGCTGCTGCTGACCTCCGGCGTGACGCTGACGATCGCGCACCATGCGCTGATCGCCGGCAAGCGCGCCAAGACGATCGGCTGGATGTGGGCCACGGTGATCCTGGGCCTCACCTTCCTGGGCTTCCAGGGTTACGAGTACGTGCATGCGTACCAGGAACTGAACCTGAAGCTGAGTTCGGGCATCTTCGGCTCGACCTTCTTCATGCTGACCGGCTTCCACGGCTTCCATGTGTTCGTCGGCATGCTGATGCTGCTGTTCATCACGCTGCGCCTGATGAAGGGCCACTTCACGCCGGAGCGCCACTTCGGCTTCGAGGGCGCGGCCTGGTACTGGCACTTCGTGGACGTGGTGTGGCTGGGCCTGTACGTCATCGTCTACTGGATGTGAGCGCGCCGCGCGGCGCGATCCCCTGAACGAAGAAGCGCCGCTCGATGCGGCGCTTTTCTTTTGCGAGGGGCGTCTCAGGCGATGATCGACGGCCGGTCGGGCGGCTTCATTTCCCGATCGGCAAGCCGGTGGGATGGATCCATCCCATCCAGGCGCTGAAGAGGATGAACAGGAACAGCGCCACCGACAGCCCGACGCGCACCGCCAGCGCACGGGCCATGGTGGCCTTGCCCTTCTGCTTGCGCAGCATCAGGACGCCCGCCGAGAAGAGCGCGCCCAGGATGCCGATGAACGCGATGAGGACGATGACTTTCATGGCGGACCATTATTCCCAGCCGGCCCCGGACGGGCCATCGGGCCGGCCCCGAAGACGTCATGCCGTCGTGGTGATCGCGACGGTCGCCGGCGTGGCGGCGGCGCTGTCGCTCGGCCTGTGGCAACTCGATCGGGCCGATCAGAAAAAGGCGATGCAGCGGGCGATCGACGAACGCGGCCGGTCGGCGCCGCTCGCGACCGCCGGCCTGCCGAAGGCGGACGAGCCGCCCGGTCCCGCGCTCGAGTACCGGCGCGCGGCGCTGGTCGGGCAATGGGACGCGGCGCACACGGTCTACCTCGACAACCGCGTGATGGACGGCCATACCGGCTTCTACGTGGTCACGCCGCTGAAGCTCGCCGGCCGCGACGACGCGATCCTGGTGCAGCGCGGCTGGGGGCCGCGCAACGCGGCCCGGCGCGAGGACCTGCCGCCGGTGTCGACGCCGGCGGGCGAGGTGCGCATCGAGGGCCGGCTCGCGATGACGCTGTCCAAGGCCTATGCGCTGGGCCGGGACACGGAGACGGGGCCGATCCGGCAGAATGTCGACCTCGCGGCCTTCCAGGCCGAGTCCGGTCTGCGCCTGCTGCCGCTGGTGCTGCTCCAGACGGAGCCGGATCCGCCGTCACCCGACGGCCTGCACCGTCATTGGCCGGCGCCGGCGGTCGACATCCACAAGCATTACGGGTACGCGTTTCAATGGTTTGCGCTCGCGGCGCTGATCCTGGGTCTCTATGTCTGGTTCCAAGTCCTCGCTCCCTACCGCGCTGGCCGAGCCGCCCGTGCCGACAAGGTCTCCGATGAACAGCGCGATGCGTGACGAACACCACCACGGCCAGGGTCACGGCGACGATGCGGCCCCCGCGCCGATCGACACGCCGCTGCCGCCGGACGGCCCGGTGACGCTGGCCGTGCATTCGGTGCCGATGCCCGACCTCGATCCGCCCAAGCGCTCGCGCTGGACGCTGTGGTTGGTGCTGCTCGTGTGCGCGGCGCCGGTGATCGCGTCCTACTTCAGCTTCTACGTGCTGGACCTGCGCGGCCGCGCCTACAGCGACCTGATCACGCCGACGCGCGACCTGCCGCCGACGCTGGCGCTGACGACGCTGCAGGGCGCGCCGGTGGCGGCCGAATCGCTCAAGGGCCAGTGGCTGCTGACCTACGTGCCGGACCGCGCCTGCGACGAGGCCTGCGAGCGCATGCTCTTCATGCAGCGCCAGCTGCGCGAGATGCTCGGCAAGGACCGCGACAAGCTCGACAAGCTGGTGCTGCTGCCCGACGACGTCGTGCTGACGCCCGCGCAGGTCGACGCGCTGACGGGCCACGGCGCGCCGGCGACGGTGCTGCGCGCGCCGCGCGCCGCGATCCAGGGCTGGCTGATGGCGGCGCCGGGGCGCCGGATGGGCGAGCACCTGTTCCTGGTCGATCCGATGGGGCGCTGGATGCTGCGCTCGCCGGCGACGCCGGAACCGGGCCCGCTGAAGAAGGACCTCGAACGCCTGATGCGCGCCAACGCCGGCTGGGACAAGCCGGGACGTTGAGAGGAAGAGGACGGGCCCGCGCATGAACGGATTGGCGATCGGTTTCGATTTCGAGCCGCTGCTGGAGCTGCTGGCGATGGCCGCGCTCGTCGGCGCGGTGCCGCTGGTCTGGTGGCAATGGCGGCATCGCGGCGATGCCGCCGCAAAGCGCCTGCGCGCGCTGACGGTGCTCGCGACCTTCCTGACCTTCGACCTGATCCTGATCGGCGCGCTGACGCGGCTGACCGATTCCGGCCTGGGCTGTCCCGACTGGCCGGGCTGCTACGGCAGCGCCTCGCCGATCGGCGCGAAGGCCGAGATCCTGGCCGCGCAGGCGGCGATGCCAACCGGGCCGGTGACGCACGGCAAGGCGTGGATGGAGATGCTGCATCGCTACATGGCGGGCGGCGTCGGTTTCCTGCTGGTGGTGCTGGCGGTGCTGAGCTGGTGGGTGTGGTCGCGCGGCCGCCGCACCGGCGAGGCGACGCCATCGCCGTGGTGGGCGACGCTGTCGCTGGCCTGGGTGCTGGTGCAGGGCTTCTTCGGCGCCTGGACGGTGACGATGAAGCTGTTCCCGGCGATCGTGACCATGCACCTGTTGCTGGCGCTGGGGCTGCTGATGCTGCTGGCCTGGCAGGCGGAGTCGTATGCGCCGAGACCGCTGTCCTGGTCCCCCGGCCTGAGGCGCGCGTTCACCGGTTTCACCGTGCTGGCGATCGTGCAGGTCGCGCTGGGCGGCTGGGTCAGCACGAACTACGCGGTGCTGGCCTGCCAGGACTTCCCGACCTGCCAGGGACAATGGCTGCCGCCGACCGACTTCGACCACGGCTTCACGCTGTGGCGCGAGCTGGGACGCGGCGCCCACGGTGGCTGGTTGCCGTTCGAGGCGCTGACGGCCATCCACCTGACGCATCGCGCCGGCGCGATGATCGTGTTCGCCGCGCTGCTGGCGCTGGCCTGGGCCTTGTGGCGCCAGGGCGGTGCCGGGGACGGCGGCCAGGGCCTCGAGGCCCGGCGCTGGGCGCGCCGCCTGCTGGCGGTGGGCGCGTGGCAGCTGGCCTCGGGCTTGTCGAACGTGGTGCTGGGCTGGCCGCTGGTGGCCGCCCTGGCCCACACCGGCGGCGCCGCGGCGCTGCTGCTGATGTGTGCGATCGTGCTGGCGCGGCTGCGTGCCGGCGCGACGAGGACCGTGATCGAGCCGGCGCTCCAGCGCGCCGGCCTCCCGACTGTGAGTTTGAAATGAGTTCCGCGACGCAGGCCGCCATGCCCTCCCGCTGGTGGCAGTTCTACCAACTGACCAAGCCCCGGGTCGTGCAGCTGATCGTGTTCTGCGCGGTCATCGGCATGGCGCTGGCGATCCCCGGACTGCCGCGGGGCGAGGAGTGGGTGCGCCTGGTCGCCGGGACCGCCGGCATCTGGCTGGTGGCGGGCGCCGCGGCGGCGTTCAACTGCCTGATCGAGCAGCACATCGACGCCAAGATGAAGCGCACCGCCTGGCGTCCCACCGCGCGCGGCGAGTTGAGCCGCAACCAGACGCTGCTGTTCTCGGGCGGGCTGTGCGCGTTGGGCTCCGCGATCCTGTACCTGCTGGTGAATCCGCTGACGATGTGGCTGACCTTCGCGACCTTCGTCGGTTACGCGATCATCTACACGGTGATCCTGAAGCCGATGACGCCGCAGAACATCGTGATCGGCGGCGCGTCCGGCGCGATGCCGCCGGTGCTGGGCTGGGCGGCGATGCGCGGCGACCTCGGCTCCGAAGCCTGGCTGATGTGCCTGATCATCTTCCTGTGGACGCCGCCGCACTTCTGGGCGCTGGCGCTGTACCGCAGCGAGGACTACCGCAAGGCCGGCCTGCCGATGCTGCCGGTGACGCACGGCAACGAGTTCACGCGGCTGCAGATCTTCCTCTACACCTGGGTGCTGTTCGCGGCGACGCTGCTGCCCTTCCTGACGGGCATGAGCGGCTGGATCTACCTGGCGGCGGCCCTCGTGCTGGGGTTGATGTTCTGCCATCACGCCTTCAAGCTGTGGCGGGCCTATTCGGAAGCGCTGGCGCGCAAGACCTTCATGTTCTCGCTCGTGCATCTGTCGCTGCTCTTCGGCGCGCTGCTGCTCGATCACTACGTCAGTCCCTGGCTCGGCTGAGCCCTTCTCCTTCGGATCGGATGTGCTGATGATCTCGCGACGTTTTCTCGGACTGGGCGCCCTGGGCGCGACGGGCGCCGCGCTGCTGGCGGGCTGCGACAAGCTGGGCTTTTCCTCGGCGCCCAAGGCCAGCTTCCAGGGCGTGGACCTGACCGGCGCGGCCTATGCGCGCGGCTTCAGCCTGCCCGACCAGGACGGGCGTGTCCGCACGCTGGAGGACTTCAAGGGCAAGGTCGTCGTGGTGTTCTTCGGCTTCACGCAGTGCCCGGATGTCTGCCCGACCACGCTCGCCGAACTGGCGCAGGTCAAGAAGGCGCTCGGACCCGACGGCGACAAGGTCCAGGGCGTGTTCGTCACCGTCGATCCGGAGCGGGACAAGCCTGAATTGCTGAAGGCCTACCTCGAAAGCTTCGACCCCGGCTTCGTCGCGCTGCGCGGCTCGCCGGAGCAGCTCAAGGAGACGGCCAAGGAGTTCAAGATCTACTACGCCAAGGTGCCTGGGAAGACACCTGACAGCTACACCATGGACCACACGGCGGCGAGCTTCCTGTTCGACCCGCAGGGGCGGGTCCGGGTGTTCTCGCGCTACGGCGCGGGCGCGCAGGCGTTGATGGGCGACATCAAGGCGTTGATCGCCGGCCAATAAGGGTGAGGACAAAGAAGAAGGCCCCGCATCGCGGGGCCTTCTTCATGGTGCTTCGATCAGTCGATCGAAGGACTCGGCGATCAAGCGGCTTCCGCCACCATGGCCTTGCGCATCTTCTTCATCGCCGCGACTTCGATCTGGCGGATGCGTTCGGCCGATACCTTGTATTCGGCCGCCAGCTCATGCAGCGTCATGCCGCCCGAGCCGTCGTCGTTCACGTTCAGGTAGCGCTCGGTCACGATGCGACGGCTGCGCTCGTCGAGCAGGTCCATCGCCTTCTGCAGGCCGTCGCTGGCCAGCCGGTCGCGCGACCGGGACTCGATGACCCGCGTCGGCTCCTGCGTGTCGTCCGCCAGGTAGGCGATCGGCGCATAGCTCTCGCCGTCGTCGTCGGTCTGCGGCTCCAGCGCGACGTCGCCGCCGGAGAGCCGCGTCTCCATCTCGACCACGTCCTCCGGCTTGACGTTCAGCTCTTCCGCCACCCGGGCGATCTCGGCTTCCGTCAGCGACGAACGCTGCTGGTTCTCGGCACCGGCCTTCAGCGCATGCTTCTTCGAGCGCAGGTTGAAGAACAGCTTGCGCTGCGCCTTGGTCGTCGCGACTTTGACCATGCGCCAGTTCTTCAGGATGTACTCGTGGATCTCCGCCTTGATCCAGTGCATCGCGTACGACACCAGCCGCACGTTCTGGTCCGGGTCGAAGCGCTTGACCGCCTTCATCAGGCCGACGTTGCCCTCCTGGATCAGGTCGCCCTGCGGCAGCCCGTAGCCGAGGTACTGGCGCGAGATCGACACCACCAGCCGCAGGTGCGACAGCACCAGCCGGCCCGCGGCATCGACGTCGCCATGCGTCTTCAGACGCGTGGCGTAATCCTTCTCTTCCTCCGGCGTCAGCAGCGGAATGCGGTTGATCGCCGTGATGTACGCATCCAGGTTCCCCAGCGATGGCACCAGGGACCAGGGATCGCGGACCTTCAATGCAAGGGTGTTGGACATGTGTTCGCTTCTCCTGAATCGGGCCGGTCCTCCGGCTCGACGTCGAGAATATTAGCACTCATGGACGAGGAGTGCTAAAGCTCTCCAAAACGGGCTTGCCAATGAAAGGCTACCCCGGTGTCAGAGTGTGATCCGACCGTCTTAGGGCCGGCTTAGGGCCGGCTTGGGGTCCCCTTGGCGGTGAGCGGACGCCCGGTCCGACGCGTCCTCCGGGGACGGCCGCCACGCGGTGCCGTCGATGCAAGTCATTGATCTGACGAAGGAATCGGCAGCTCGAAGCTGAAGGTCGCCCCCTCGCCGGCCGTGCTGCTCACCCGCAGCCGGCTGTCCATCAGCTCCAGCAGCCGCTGCGTGATGACCAGGCCGATGCCGGTCCCCTCGATCGCCCCGACTTCCCGTCCCAGGCGGTTGAAGGGCTGGAACAGCTGGGCCATCTGCGCCTCGGTGAGGCCGGGACCGGTGTCGGTGACGCTGAGTTCAACATGCGAATCCCCCGCCCGTCGCGCGCGGATCCAGACGCGTCCGCCGTCCTGGTTGTACTTGACGGCATTGCTGAGCAGGTTGGTCAAGACCTGCTTGAGCCGGGTCGCGTCGGCGCGGACGCGACCGGCCCCCGGCGCCACGTCGAGCTCGACGGCAACCCCTCGCCGCTGGCGCTGGGTCTCGACCATCGCGAGGCTGTCCAAGGCGATCGGCGTCAGGTCCTGGTCGTCGATCCGCACCTTCAGCCCGCCGGCATCCAGCCGCGAGAGGTCCAGCGTGTCGTTGATCATCGTCAGCAGGTGCCAGCCGGACTGCTGGATCTGTGCCAGCCAACTGCGCTGCCGCGCGCTGAGCACCGGGTCGTGATCCGACTCGAGCAGCTGGGCGAACCCGAGCATCGCGTTCAGCGGCGTGCGCAGTTCATGGCTCATCCGGGACAGGAACTCGTTCTTGGCACGGTTGGCGGCGAGTTCGGCTTCATGGATGCGCTCCAGTTCCGCGAGCCGGAGCTGCTCGCCGATGTCCTCGACGACGCCCAGCAGCCGCGACGGCTGGCCCTGCGCGTCCCGCAGCAGGCTGACGGTGGCGCGGACGGTGATGACCTGGCCCTGTGCGCCGACATACCGCTTGATGCGGCTGTAGCGGGCCAGGTCGCCCCGGATCAGCGCCATGCCCAGCCGGCTGTCCTCGGCGCGGTCCTCGGGATGGGTGATCGCCATGATCGAGCGCGCCTGGAGCTGTTCCACGCTCATGCCCAGCAACTGGCAGAAGTAGGGGTTGATCTCCTGCGGCCGGGCGTTGAGGTCGCAGGAGACGACGCCGATCGGCGCGTGTTCGACGATGGTCCGGAAGCGTTCCTCGCTGGCGCGCAGCCGCTGCGTGGCTTCCTCGACGCGGCGGGCGACCCGTGCGGTGTTGCCGGTGACGGAGAGCAGCAGCAGGCCCAGCAGCGCCGTGCCGACCAGCCCCGCGATCGCGAAGGGCAGGGCGGCCCCGCCCTCGAGCGCCGGCAGCCCCGCCGGGCTGTAGACCACCAGGCGCCACGCGCGGCCGGCGAAGTCGATGTCGCGGGACTGGCTCGGCAGGTTGGCGGGCAGGCGCAGGCAGCGTTCGTCCCCGGCGAGCAGCGGCCGCCGCGTGCCGGCCGTGGTGTCGACCAGGCAGTAGTCGAGCCGGCCGGCGCGCGTCGGCAGCGCATCGTGCAGCAAGGTCTCGGGGCGCAGCGTCGCGAAGGCCACGCCCAGCGGCCGGCGGGCGCCGCCCGCGGCATTGCGCGGATCGCTGGAGCCGCCTTCGTAGAGCGCGCGGTAGACGACCACGCCCATCAGGGTCACGCCCGCGTCCTGGGACAGCGGGAAGCTCTCGCTGGCCGCCGGCTGGCCGGTGGCGATCGCGCGGTCCTGCGCGGCGCGCGCCTGGGGAATGTTGCGGATGTTGGCGCCCATCGCCGGCCGGTTGCGCACGAACGGGGCGATCAGCCGGATCGGCAGCCGCTCCTCGGACGGATCGGGCGTCAGGTCGCCGGGCCGGCGGCGTTCGTAGACGCGATAGCCGACGTAGCCGTCGGCCCGCGCCGCCTGCTCGAAGGCGGGCAGGTCGCGCGGACGCACCAGCGGCGCCCAGCCCACCGCGTACACCGCGCCGCCGGCGCGGGCGCGCTCGGCATGGGCGCGTTCGAAGTCGCCGCGGCTGATGTCCGGTGCGACCAGCAGCAGGCTGTGGTTGGCCTCGAGCGCGGTCAGCGGCATCGACAGCCGGTCGGCCAGCGTGTTCAGCGCATTCGCGGCCTCGAGGTCGAAGGCGTGACGGCGGCGGCCTTCCTCGTTGCGGGCGACGTGCAGGGTCGCGCCGAACAGCAGCGCGCAGGTGATCAGCAGCGGCAGGGCGACGCTCAGCCGACGCGGCGCCCAATGCTTGCGCGGCAGGCCGAACAGCGCCAGCGACACCGGCGCGCCGATGAGCACGCCGATCGCGTCGCCGACCCACCAGGCGAGCCAGTGGGCGCTCATCTGCGCCGTGCCGATGGCGCCGGTGAGCCACAGCGCGGCGACGCCGACGCTCGGTCCGACCAGGCAGGCGATGCCGGCGGTGGCGGCGAGGAAGCGCAGCAGCTCGGCGGGCTCGCACAGCGGCGGATGCTCGCCGGTCCAGCGCCTGGCAAGCCCGGCGCCGAGCGCGGCCTGCAGCGCGCCGCCGAGGCCGATCAGCAGCGGCGCCAGGGGGGCCACGTGATCGCGCTCGAGGCCGATCGCCAGGCTGACCGCCGCGCCGCCGACCGCGATGGCGGGCAGGACGCCACGACCCCAGCGCAGGACGGCGGCGACCGCGAGCCCGGCGGACGGGTAGATCGGCGAGGCGAAGTCCGGCGGCAGGATCAGCCGCAGCGCCAGGAGGCCGAGGGCCGTGTAGGCGAGGGCGATCGCCAGGTTCAGCAGCAGGAGCCGGGCCGCGTCGCCCCTGCCGCCCGGCCCCTCGCTGACCTCGTCGAGCGCCAGGGCGATGCCGGCGGATGTGGCGGGCGCGGCGCTCGCGGCGGTCGGGACTGCCGGAGCGGAGGAGGACGCGTCGGTCATGGGCGTCAGCCTACCCCTGCCGCCACGCCGCCGATACGTCGGATTGCCCCCCGGATCGGGCGCTTGTCCGGCGAAACCAACGCCGGTGCGACGCCGGTCCGCCGGCCGCGCCGGCGAGGGGACTCAGCCCGGCAGCGCCCAGCCCAGTCCCAGGCTCTTCTGCAAGGCGACGAAGTCCTTCAGCAGCGCGGACTCGCCGTCCAGCGACTTCAGCCGGGCCTCGGTGTCGCGGCGCCGCGCGTCGAGCAGATCGACCTCGCTCGCGGTGCCGGCCTGCCGGCGTTGCCGCGTCAAGGTCAGCGTGCGCGCCATGGACTCCTGCTGCGCCAGCAGATGCTGGACCGACTGCCGCTGCCGGCCGAATCGCGCGAGCGAGGTGTTGGCATCCTGCAGCGCGCCGAGCACGGCCGCGCGATAGTTCGCGACGGCCTCGTCGCGGTCCGCCTCGGCGCCGCGCACGGCGGCGGCCGTGCGGCCGAAGTCGAGGAAGTTCCAGCTCAGGTAGGGCACGGCGGCCAGCGCCAGATTGTCCGTGCGCAGCAGCTGCCCGGGCTCGGTGCCGGCCACGCCGATGTTCCCCAGCAGGCTGAGCTTGGGAAAGTACTTGGCCCGCTCCTGGCCGATCCGCGCGTTGTGGCCGGCCAGTCGGCGCTCGGCCGCGCGGATGTCCGGGCGGCGCTGCAGCAGCGAGGCGGGATCGCCGATCTCCAGTCGCTCCGGCGCGCGGGGCAGCATCGACGGGGCTACGGCTCCGGCATCGCCCCCGATTCCAGTCTGGGTCTGGGTCTGGGTCGCGGCGGCGGTCGACGTGGCGGCCAGTCGCGCATCGAGCGCGCCTGGCGCCTGTCCGGTCAGCAGTGCGAGGCGATCCAGCGACGCGGCGATGTCCGCCGCCACGTCGGCGAGCGAGGCCTGCGTCGCATCGCCCTGTTGCACGCGCTGCTCGACGTCGTCGGCGGAGGCGACGCCCTGGTCGCGTCGCTGGCGGACCAGCACGAGCGCCTGCGCATCGACCGCGGCCGTGTCGCGCAGCAGGGCCTGCCGCTGTTGCTGCGCGCGCAGGCCGACGTAGGTCGACGCGACCTCCGCCGCCAGCGAGACCTGCGCGTCGGCCAGATCGGCCTGCACCGCCTGCGCCTGCGCGGACGCGGCCTCGACCGCGCGGCGCGTGCCGCCGAAGAGGTCCACTTCCCAGCTCGCGTCGAAGCCCACGCTGTAGAGGTGCAGCGAGCGCTCGTGATCGGTGCCCGGTCCCTGCCAGACGCCGGCGCCGAGCGCCGACGCCGAGCCCGTCGGACGGCCGGCGGCTTCCTGGGCGCTGAAGGCGGCGCGGGCGGAACGCAGCCGCGCCTCGGCGGCCTGCAGCGTGGGGCTCTGGCTCAAGGCCTGCTCGACGAGCGCGGCGAGCGTCGCGTCGTTCAACGCGAGCCACCAGCGCGCCGCCGAGGACGCGGTGCTCGAGGACGACGCGTCGTCGCGCGCGAAGCGAGGCTGTGCCAGCGCGTCGGCCGCCACGGCGGGCGCGCCGGCGTAGTCGGGACCGACCGTCGTGCAGCCCGCGAGCAGCAGCATCGCGGCCGCGGCGGCCACGGCCGACAGCGTGGTGACGGTGGTGAGGCCGAGCCGGACCGGGCCGGGCCATCGGAGGTGGAGAAAGTCTGAAAACCGGAAGAGGCGGGGGAGTTGGGTCATGAGGATCTCAATGCGCGTCGTTGGACGCCGGCATCTGGCCGGGCTGGCCGGCCTGGGCGGGCTGGCGCGGTGTCTTGAGCGTCAGGGCCAGCGGGACGCAGAGCAGCAGCGCGCCCGCGAGCACGTAGAAGGTGTCGGAGAAGGTCATCACGCTGGCCTGCTGGTGGATGGTCAGCACCAGCTCCTTCATCGCCTGCAGCTGCGCATGGGCGAAGTCGCCGACCTGCGCGAAGTGGCTGGCCGCGCTGGCGGCCAGGCGTTCCTGGACCAGCGTGGCATTCGCGTTGAGCGACTCGCCGATCCGGTCGATGTGCAGGCTGTTGCGCCGGTCGATGAAGGTGCCGATCACCGCCAGCCCGACCGAGCCGCCCAGGTTGCGGGCCATGTTGTAGATGCCCGCGGCGTCGCCGGACTCCTCGCGGCTGACGGTCGCCATCGAGGCCTGGTTGAGCGGCATCATGCAGAGCATCTGTCCCACGCCGCGCAGCAGCTGCGAACCGACGAAGTCGTGGCCGACGCTCTGCGCGGTGAGGCCGATGTCGAGCAGGCAGCTCGCGGCGAAGGCCGCCAGCCCGAGGATCACCATCACGCGCAGGTCCACGCGCGAGATCAGCCTCGGCAGGATCGGCATCATCAGGAAGGCGGGCACGCCCGCCAGCAGCATGATCGCGCCCGACTGGGCCGCGTTGTAGCCCGCGATCAGCGCCAGGAACTGCGGCACCAGGTAGGAGATGCAGTACAGGCCCGCGCCGACGGTGAAGACGATGACGATGACGCTGGCGTAGTGCCAGTTGCGCAACAGGCGCAGCCGCAGGATGGGCCTGGACGCGACGCGCTGCGACAGCGCGATCATCGCCATGCCGATCGCCGAGACCAGGCTCAGCGTGACGATCAGCGAGGACTCGAACCAGCGTTCGCGCTGGCCTTCCTCGAGCACCACGGTCAGCGTCGAGAGGCCGACCGCCAGGCCGACGATGCCGAGCCAGTCGGCGCGGATGAATTCCTCCAGGTGCATGCGCTGCGCGGGCAGCCCCAGCAGCAGCAGCGTCAGCAGCGCGGCGCAGACCGGCACGTTGATGAAGAAGCACCAGTGCCAGCTGGCGTTCTCGGTCAGCCAGCCGCCAAGCACCGGTCCCAGCAGCGGCCCGAGCAGCACGATCAGGCCGAACAGCGTCATGCCCACCGGCAACTGGTGGCGCGGCAGCCGGGTACGGATGATGGTCTGCGCGGTGGGGATCATCGCGCCGCCGGTGAAGCCCTGGCCGATGCGGGCCAGGATCAGCATCGGCAGGCTGGACGAGAGGCCGCACAGCACCGAGAAGAAGGTGAACAGCGCCGCGTTGCCGACCAGGAAGTTGCGCAGCCCGAAGACGCGGGTGAGCCAGGCGGCCAGCGGGATCATGACGATCTCCGACATCAGGTAGCCGGTGGAGATCCAGGTGCCCTCAGTGCCGGTCGCGCCGATCGCGCCCTGGATCTGCGGCAGCGCGGAGTTGGTGATCGAGATGTCCAGCGTCGCCATCAGCGCGCCGAGCGCGCCCGCCGCGACGGCGATCCAGTCGCTGGCGTGGGCGTTGGGCTCGGCCGGCGCGGCGGCGGCCTCAGCCATGGCGGGCTCCCGCGGCGTCGGCCGAGCGCGGCGCGGCGTCGTTGCCGTTGCCGTTGCCGTTGCCGTTGCCTTTGCCTCGCGTGTCGACCTCGGTGGTCACCGACAGGCCGGGGATCAGCCGCTCGCGCAGCGCGGGATCGGCCTGCACGCGGATGCGCACCGGCACGCGCTGGACGATCTTCGTGAAGTTGCCGGTCGCGTTCTCCGACGGCAGCAGCGCGAACTGCGCGCCGGTGCCGGGCGAGAAGCTCTCGACGGTGCCGCGCAGCTCGAGGTCGGGCAGCGCGTCGACATGCAGCGCCACCGGCTGGCCGGCGCGCATGCGGCCGATCTGCGTCTCCTTGAAGTTGGCGACCAGGTACACGTCCTGCGTCGGCACGACGGTCATCATCCGCGTGCCCGGCTGCACGAACTGGCCGACCCGCACGGTGGTGTCGCCGACGCGGCCGTCGATGGCCGCGCGCACGACGGTGTCGTCGACGTCGAGGTGGTTCTGGCGCAGCGCGGCCTCGGCGGCCTCGACCTGGGCCTTGGACTGCGCGACCTGCGCTTCGCTCGATTTCAGCCGGCCGTCGGCGGCCTTCACCGCGGCGTCGGCGGCGGCGAGGCTGGCGATGGCCTGGTCGCGGGTGTTGCGCAGTTCGGCCAGGCGCTCGGCGGTCGTGGCGCCGGTGGCGGCCAGCGGCGTGTGGCGCGTCACCTCGTCCTGCGCGTGAGCCAGCGCCAGGCGCGACGCCTCGGCCTGCGCGCGCGTCTGCGCGAGCTGGCCCTGCTGCTGGAGGATGTCCGCCTCGTAGCGGCGGATGTCGGCCTTGCGGGCGTCGATCGTCGCTTGCGACTGGTCGGCGGCGGCCTGGTACTGGCGGGCATCCAGCTTCACCAGGGGATCGCCGCGCTTCACGGCCTGGTTGGCCACCACGTAGACCTGGGTCACGTAGCCGCCGACCTTGGGCGCGGCGGTGACGCCGTCGGCCTTCAGGTAGGCGTCGTCGGTGGTCTCGATGAAGCGGCCGACGCGCCACCAGTGGGCACCGTACGAGCCGGCGGCGATGAGCGCCGCCGCGGCGGCCGTCAGCAGGAGGGGCCGACGCCGGGAAGGTGGGGGGGAGGGCGGACGGGACGGCGGGGAGGCGTCGGGCCCGTTCGGGCTGGCGGGGGTCTGGGAAGACATGGCAGTGGCCGGGTGGGCCGGCTCGCAGAATTATTCCGGTCGCTATCTTTTTCCAGTTGGAAGATTTCTGTCAACTGGTATATTTTTGACTTCAACCAGCTTTACACATGACCGAACGCCCTGTCCGAGCTCCCCGGCACCGCGCCGACGCCGCCTATGCACGCGGCGAGGAGACGCGCCGCCGCATCATTGACGTGGCGCTGCGACTATTCAGCGAACGCGGCTTCGAAGGCGCGTCGACGCGGGAGATCGCCAAGGCGGCGGGGGTCAACGCACCGGCGCTGCAGTACTACTTCGACAACAAGGAAGGCGTGTACCGGGCCTGCGCGCAGTACATCGCGGACAGCTCGGCGGCGCATTTCGGCCCGGTGGTCGAGCGGACGCACGCGGTGCTCGACGACCCGGCGGCGACGCCCGACCAGCTCTTCGAGGCCTTCGGCGTGATGCTGGACGCGCTGACCGACTTCCAGCTGCTGCCCGACGACGCCGAGTACCGGCGGCTCTTCATCGCGCACGAGCAGATCGGCCACGCGCCGGGGGTGCTGTTCGAGATCTTCGACAAGACCTTGCGGCCGCAGATGGGGCAGCTGTCGGCGAAGGTGGTGGCGCGCTACTGCGGCATGTCGGAGCAGGATCCGCTGCTGGCGATGCGCGTGATGATGCTGTGCGGGCAGGTGATGGTGTTCTCGCTCGGACGGCGCACGATGCTGACCAAGCTCGGCTGGGAGCAGTTCGGGCCGGAGGAGGTCGCCACCATCAAGCGCGCCGCGCGCGAGCACAGCCGCGCGCTGATGGACAGCTGGCGCGAGGAATCGCGGCTCGCCGCCGCGCGTCGCTGACGGGACATCCCCGTCCCCGGGCTGACCCGATCGGGAGAGGCGGCCGGCGCGCACCGGTTGTCAGTCAGGATTGATCACATCCAACGCATGAAGAGGGTCAAGCGAGCCGAACTCGGACAATGGACGAATAGCGAACTGGTCGCCGAACTCCAGCAAGCCTGCTGACTCGCCGTCAGGCGAGCCGGATCCGCGCCGCCTCGAAGTTCTTCGGCGCGGTCGCGAGCACGGTCAGGGCCTCGATGAGGCGTTCGAGGTCCAGCAGCTTGTCGTAGAACCCGTCGATGCCCGCCTCCACGCATTGCGGGCCGTAGTCGCTCTCGTCCTCGGTGGTGAGGAGGTAGGCGGTGCCGTTGAAGCCGCTGGCCCGCATGCGCCGCAGCGCCGAGAAGCCGGACCCCGTGCGCAGCGCCACGTCCGCCAGCACCACGTCCGGCGCGCACAGCGAGGCGGTCACCATCGCCTGCTCCTCGCTGCCCGCCTGTCCCACGACCGTCGAGCCCGGCACGGCGCGCAGGCGCTCGCTCAGGTACTTGCGGAAGGTGTCGGAGGCGTCGACGAGGAGGATCTTCATGATGCGGCTCGGCTTTGAGGCGTCCGATGATTCTGAACCCCTCGCCCGCCCGGCGGGAGGGGAAAAATCAGCAACTTCGTGTCGGGCGTTGCAGGACAGGCCGTCCTTCGCGCGGCCCGTGCGATCAGTGCGACAGGCAGGGCTCCTGTCCGCTCCAGCCGAGTGCGCCCGCCAATGAAAAACGCCCGCGGAAGCGGGCGACGTGGGGGTCGCGCGGCTCGGGCGGCAGGCCCCGACCGGAGCGCGGACCGGACTCAGACGTTGAACAGGAAGTTCAGCACGTCGCCGTCCTTGACGACGTACTCCTTGCCTTCCGCGCGCATCTTGCCGGCGTCCTTGGCCGCCTGCTCGCCCTTGAACTGGATGAAGTCGTCGAAGGCGATCGTCTGCGCGCGGATGAAGCCGCGCTCGAAGTCCGTGTGGATCACGCCGGCCGCCTGCGGCGCCGTGTCGCCGATGTGGATGGTCCACGCCCGCACTTCCTTCACGCCCGCGGTGAAGTAGGTCTGCAGACCCAGCAGCTTGAAGCCCGCGCGGATCAGGCGGTTCAGGCCCGGCTCGTCCTGGCCCATCTCGGCCAGGAACATCGCCCGATCCTCGTCCTCCATCTCCGACAGCTCCGCCTCGGTCTTGGCGCAGATCGCCACCACCGGGCCGTTCTGGGCCGCCGCGTATTCCTTCAGGCGATCCAGGAACGGGTTGTTCTCGAAACCGTCCTCCGCCACGTTGCCCACGAACATCGCCGGCTTGGCCGTGATCAGGCACAGCGGCTTCAGGAGGACCAGCTCTTCCTTGCTGAAGTCGATCGTGCGCACCGGCCTGGCCTGGTCCAGCGCCGCCTGGCACTTCTCCAGCACCTTCACCAGCGCGATCGCCTCCTTGTCGCCGGCCCGCGCCACCTTGTTGTAGCGGTGCAGGCTCTTCTCCACCGTGCCCAGGTCCGCCAGGCACAGCTCGGTCTGGATCACCTCGATGTCCGCGATCGGATCGACCTTGCCGTTGACGTGGATCACGTTCGGATCCTCGAAGCAGCGCACCACGTTCACGATCGCGTCGGTCTCGCGGATGTGCGACAGGAACTGGTTTCCCAGCCCTTCGCCCTTGGACGCCCCCGCCACCAGCCCGGCGATGTCCACGAACTCGACGATCGCCGGCACGATGCGCTCCGGCTTCACGATCTCCGCCAGCTGGGCCAGGCGCGGATCGGGCAGCTCGACGATGCCCACGTTCGGCTCGATCGTGCAGAAGGGATAGTTCTCGGCGGCGATGCCGGCCTTGGTCAGCGCGTTGAAGAGGGTGGACTTGCCGACGTTGGGCAGGCCCACGATGCCGCATTTGAGGCTCATGGTTGGCTTTCGGGGGAAATGCTAGGGAGGCCTGCGGCGACGCGCGCGGGCGAAACCGCCATTTTAGTCAAGCCGCCGGTCCCGCCTGCGCGCCCGCCTGGAAGCCCGGGCGGCGCCGGCCCGTCGCCCTGCCTACAATCCCGGCCCATGGAAAAGTTCGACGTCCTGGTGCGCGGCAGCGGTTGCGTCGGTCGCAGCCTGGCGCTGGCGCTCGGCGCCCGCGGCCTGCGCGTGGCCCTGCTGGCCCGGCCGACCGCCCCTTCGTCCTCCGCCGACGTCCGCGCCTATGCGCTCAACGCCGCCTCCGTCGCACTGCTGACCCGGCTGCGCGTCTGGGAGGGCCTGGCCGAGGACGCCCGCACCGCCGTGCATGACATGCGCATCCACGGCGACCGCGCCGGCGCGGAACTGCACTTCAGCGCCTGGCAGCAGGGCGCGGGCGAGCTCGCCCACATCGTCGACGCCGCCGCGCTGGAAGACCAGCTCGACGCGGCGCTGCGCTTCGCCCCGCACGTGCAGCGCGTGACCGAGCCGGTCCCCGCCGCGCTCCAGGCCCTGTGCGAAGGCCGCGACACCGCGGCCGCCCAGGAATTCGGCGTGCGCTACGAGCGCCACGACTACGGCCACATGGGCGTCGCCACCCGGCTGATCGCCGGCAAGCCGCACCAGGGCCAGGCCTGGCAATGGTTCCGTTCGCCAGACGTGCTGGCGCTGCTGCCCTTCGACCGGCCCGAACCCGGGCACGGCTACGGCCTGGTCTGGTCGCTGCCCAAGGACGAGGCCCGCCGCCTGCTGGCCGCCGGTCCCGCCGAATTCGAATCGGCCCTGCTCGAAGCCACGGGCGGCGCCGCCGGCGCGCTCAAGCTCGCCGGCGAACGCCAGGCCTGGCCGCTGCAGCTGTGCCGCGCGGACGCGCTGTGCGGACCGGGCTGGGTGCTGCTGGGCGACGCCGCGCACCTCGTGCATCCGCTGGCCGGCCAGGGCCTGAACCTGGGTCTGGCCGATGTCGAGGCGCTGGTCGACGTCATCGCCCGGCGCGAATCCTGGCGCGGCCTCGGCGACGAGAAGCTGCTGCGCCGTTATGCCCGCGCCCGCGTCGCGCCGACCTGGGCCATGGGCGAACTCACCGACGGGCTGCTGCGCGGCTTCGCCAGCCAGGCGCCGGTCCTCGCGCGGCTGCGCAACGACGGCCTGCGCCTGATCGATCGCGCCGGCCCGCTGAAGAAATGGCTCACGGCGCGCGCGCTCGGCCACTGAACGGACTTGTCCGTTCCCCCTGGAAGTTTTGAAAGTTCGTATGACCGCCACGAAGTTCCTGTCCTTCTCCCGCAAATCCCTGGTCCTGGCCGGCGCGCTGGCCGTGCTCGGCCTGTTCGGCTGCTCGGCCCAGGCCAACGAGGACACCATCCGCAAGAACCTCGCCGCGGTGATGCCCAAGGAGATCAAGATCGACGAGGTCCGCCCCAGCCCCATCGCGGGGCTCTGGGAGGTCCGCATCGGCAGCGAGATCCGCTACACCGACGCCGCCGGCCAGTACCTGGTCGAGGGCGAGATCCTCGACCTGAAGAACCGGAAGAACATCACCCAGGAACGCGTCGACAAGCTCACCGCCATCGACTTCGCGTCGCTGCCGCTCAAGGATGCGATCGTCTGGAAGAAGGGCGACGGCAAGCGCCGCATCGCCGTGTTCGCCGATCCGAACTGCGGCTACTGCAAGCGCTTCGAGAAGACGCTGCAAGAGGTCGACAACGTCACCGTCTACACCTTCGTGATCCCCATCCTGGGCGGCGACTCCCCGGAGAAGTCCCGCACCATGTGGTGCGCCAAGGACAACACGGTGGCCTGGCGCGACTGGATGCTGGTCGGCGCCATGCCGCCCAAGCCGGACGCCAAGTGCGACAGCAGCGCCATCGAGCGCAACCTGGCGCTGAGCCAGAAGATCCGCGTCAACGGCACGCCGGCCATCCTGTTCGAGAACGGCACCCGCGCGCCCGGCGCGCTCAGCGCGCCGCAACTGGAACAGCGCTTCCAGGCCATCCAGGACGCGGACAAGGCGCAGAAGAAGTCCTGATCCCTTCCGATCGCCGGATCCGGATCCGGATCCCGAACACCCAGGCCACGGCCCACCCCCGATGAACGACCGTTCTTCCTCCACCGCCCCGGCCTCGGCCGGCTCGGCCTCCGCCAACCCGATCGCGACGCGGCTGGCCTATGCCGGCCTGATCCCGTTCGTGCTGGGCGCCGCCCTGGTCTGGCTGGTCCGCGAGGACGCCCATCCGTATGTCACCGACGGGCTCTCGCGCTACGCGGCGATCGTCATCACCTTCCTCGGCGCGATCCACTGGGGCCTGGGCTTCCGCCAGACCATCCCGTCGCCGGCGCCTTTCGTCTGGGGCATCCTGCCCGCGCTGCTGGCCTGGATCGCCTCGACGATGCCGCCGTACGCCGGCCTGGTCATCGAGGGCTTCCTGCTGATCGCCTGCTACGTCGCCGACCGCAAGCTCTACCCGTCGCTCGGGGCGTCGTCCTGGCTGACCCTGCGTTTCCGGCTCAGCGCGGTGGCCGCGCTGAGCTGCTTCATCGCCGCGCAGGGCACCTGAGCGCGGGCCTCGCCGGCCCGTGCGGCTGGCCCCCAGGCGCCGCGGACCGTCTGCGCCGCGCGACAACCCCCTGGGCAACCCTGAACGAGAACCGCCCAGCCGCGCCCCGCGGCGGTGCCAGCCTTGGTAGGCTGTCCGACATGACTGCTCGCCCCACGATCCATTACCGCATCGCCGTCGCCGACACGCATGCGCATCGCTTCGACGTCACGCTGACCGTGCCGGCGCCCGACGCGCGCCAGGTGCTGAGCCTGCCGGTGTGGATCCCGGGCAGCTACCTGGTGCGGGAGTTCTCACGCCACCTCGGCGCCGTGACGGCGCGCCAGGGACAGCGCGAGGTGGTCGTCGAGCAGACCGCCAAGAACCGCTGGGAGTTCGACTGCGCCGGCCGGGGGGCGCTGGTGATCAGCTATCCGGTCTACGCCTTCGACACCTCGGTGCGCGCCGCCTTCCTGGACGCGCAGCGCGGCTTTTTCAACGCGACCGGCCTGTGCCTGCGCGCGCACGGCAAGGACGATCTGCCGCATCGCGTCGAGCTGGCCGGCCTGCCCGCGGGCTGGGAGGTCGCGACCGCGATGACGCCCGTGGAGGACGCGCCGCTGCAGTTCGAGGCGGCCGACTACGACGAGCTCGCGGACCATCCGTTCGAGCTCGGGCCGTTCTGGCGCGGCGAATTCGTCGCCGGCGGCGTGCCGCACGAGTTCGTCGTGTCGGGCGCGCTGCCGATCTTCGATGGCGAGCGGCTGCTGCGCGACGCGCAGAAGATCTGCGAGGCGCAGATCGCCTTCTGGCACTGCGGCAAGAGCAAGCCGCCGATGTCGCGCTACGTGTTCCTGCTGAACTGCACCGACGACGGCTACGGCGGGCTCGAGCACCGCGCCAGCACGGCCCTGATCGCCGCGCGGCGCGACCTGCCGCGCCTGGGGCAGTCCGAGTCCAACGACGGCTACGTGAAGCTGCTGGGCCTGATCAGCCACGAATACTTCCACACCTGGAACGTCAAGCGGCTGCGGCCGGACGTGTTCGAGCGCTACGACTACGAGCAGGAGAACTACACCGGACTGCTGTGGTTCTTCGAGGGCTTCACCTCGTACTACGACGACCTGTTCCTGGTCCGCGCGGGCCTGATCGACGAGGCCCGCTACCTGAAGCTGATCGCGCAGACCTTCACCCAGGTGCTGGGCGCGCCGGGGCGCAAGCACCAGAGCGTCGCGCGCTCCAGCCTGGAGGCCTGGACCAAGTACTACCGCCAGGACGAGAACACGCCCAACGCGGTCGTCAGCTACTACGCCAAGGGCGCGATGGTGGCGATGGCGCTGGACCTGTCGCTGCGCGGCTCGGAGAAGTGCGAGAAGCCGCTGTCGCTGGACGACCTGATGCGCGGCCTGTGGAAGGACACCGGCGGCGGCCCGGTCGACGAGGCGCGCATCCTGCGCAAGCTCGCGGACCTCGGCGGCGAGGCGCTGGCGCAGACGCTGTCGACCTGGGTGCACGGCACGGACGACCTGCCGCTGCCGCAGCTGCTCGAGCGCATGGGCGTGCGCTGGTGCCTGGACAAGCCGACGCTGGCGCAGCGCCTCGGGCTGCGGGTGACGGAGAGCGATGGCGTCGTGACCGTCAAGAACGTGCTGCTGGAAGGCGCCGGGCTGGCGGCCGGCCTGAGCGCGGGTGACGAGATCGTCGCCTGCAACGGCTGGCGGGTGCGCCGGCTCGAGGACCTGCCGCTGACGCTGAATCACGTCGATCCGCAACGGCTGGAGCTGCTGGTCACGCGCGACCAGCGGATGCTGACGCTGAGCCTGACGCTGCCGACGCAGGACAGCGCCGCGCGGCCGGTCTGCCTGGGGCTGCTCGACAAGGCGCCCGCGCGCGCGCAGAGCCTGCGACGCGCATGGCTGGGCGGCTGAGAGGGCGGTTCGCGCTCGCGGGCCTGACGGCGGCGGTGATCGCGGCCCATGCCTGGCTGCTGAACGGCGCGCGCGAGCTCCACGACCAGTGGCTGCCCGAGACGCCCGAGCCGGAGCGCATCCAGGCCGCCTTCGTGCGGGAACTGGCCCCGGCCCCGCCACCGCCCCCGGCGACCGCGCCGCCCAAGGACGGGCCGGAGGGCGCGCCGCCGCGGCACATCGAGTCGATGCCCGCGCTGGGCGCCGGACCGGCGCCCTTGCCGCCCGAGGCCGCGGCCAGCGAGCCGCCGCCCGAGCTGCAGGCGCTGGCGATGCCGACGGCGCCGGCGGTCTCCGACGCCGTGGGCGAGTGGCGGCCCGGCATCGAATGGCCGCTCTCGACCGAGCTCGACTACAGGCTGACCGGCGATTTCCGCGGCGCGATCTACGGCGACGCCAGCGTCCAGTGGCTGCGCGACGGATCGCACTACCAAGTGCACCTGGAGGCCTGGATCGGCCCGAAGATCGCGCCGCTGATGTCGCGGCGGATGAGCAGCGACGGCGAGATCTCGCCGCTGGGACTGGTGCCGCGGCGCTTCGATGAAGTGACCGGCGGACTCGCGGGCGGGAAGCGGCAGTCGACGCTGCTCTTCGACACGGGGGGCGTGCGCCTGGCCAACGGCCGCCGCGAGCCGGTGCCCGACGGCACGCAGGACGCGGCCAGCCAGTTCGTGCAGTTCACCTGGCTGTTCCTGACCGGCCGCCAGACCGCGCAGGGCGAGCTGCTGATCCAGCAGCCGCTGGCGCTGCCGCGCAACGTGCACCTGTGGCGCTACAGGGTGACCGGGCTCGAGGACGTCGTGACGCCGCTGGGGACGATCGCGGCCTGGCACGTCGACTCGGACATGGACGACACGCGGGGCGACATGCAGGCCGAGTTCTGGCTGGCGCCGTCGCTGCAGTACCTGCCGGTGCGGGTGCGGATCTGGCAGAACCGGCCCGCGGATCCGCGCACGCACATCGACCTGGTGCTGAAGGCGCCGCCGAGGCAGGCGCTGGCGCCCTCGCCGGCGGCCTCGGGCGCCTCCGCGCCGGCGTCGTCGACCCTATAGTTGCCGCCATTCCAAGCTGAAGGAGACATCCCATGATCGAGGCCCTGACCGACGTGACCTTCGAGAACATCCTGGTGGAAGTGGCCGGCAGCGGCGACCGCAAGACCGGGGTCATCCGCCTGAACCGCCCGAAGCAGCTCAATGCGCTGAGCGATCCGCTGATGGACGAGCTGGGCCGCGCGCTGCTGGCCTTCGACGCGGACGACGGCATCGGCTGCATCGTGCTGACGGGCAGCGAGCGGGCCTTCGCGGCCGGCGCCGACATCCCGACGATGGCGCCGCACACCTTCATGTCGGCGTTCAAGAGCGGGCTGATCTCGAAGAACTGGGAAACCATCCTGCAGGTGCGCAAGCCGGTGATCGGCGCGGTGGCAGGTTTTGCGCTGGGCGGCGGGTGCGAGCTGGCGATGATGTGCGACTTCATCATCGCGGCGGAGACGGCCCGATTCGGCCAGCCGGAGATCAAGCTGGGCATCATCCCGGGCGCGGGCGGCACGCAGCGCCTGCCGCGCGCGGTGAGCAAGAGCAAGGCGATGGACATGCTGCTGACGGCCCGCATGATGGACGCGGCCGAGGCGGAACGCGCCGGGCTGGTATCGCGGGTGGTGCCGGCGGAGCAGCTGATGGCCGAGGCGCTGACCGCGGCGGAGACGATCAACGGATTCAGCGGGCCGTCGACGATGCTGATCAAGGAACTGGTCAACCTGGCCTACCAGGGGCCGCTGACGGACGGCGTCGCGATCGAGCGCCGCTACTTCCACGCGCTGTTCGGCTCGGACGACCAGCGCGAGGGCATGGACGCGTTCCTGGCGAAGCGGGCGCCGGCGTTCAAGCATCAGTGAGCAGGATCCGAACTGCGAACCATGGCGCGGCGGCTTGATCAGCTTCTTCTTGGAGAGCGTGGCGGCCAGTTCGTCCAGAAGGGCCTTGCTGGTGAAGAGTTGGACTTCACGCTCCGCCACGGCCTCGAAGATTCGCGCAGGAACACCGCCCCAGAGAAAGGCCGACACCAACACGTTGGTGTCGACGACCCAACGTGCTCGCGCCGTCATTTCCCAATGGCAACCTTCGACTTGCGTTCGCTCCGCACGGCGTTGACTTCGGCCTGGATCGCCCTCATGGACATGGGCTTCCCACCGGAGATCCTGCCGCGCGCTCCGGCCGCGACGAGCTCCTGGGCCGCCTGCCGCGCAAGCGCGTCCTTGATCAGCGTCCGTACCGCCTTTGCGTTCAGGAAGCCGGCCGCCATGGCGTCGCGCGCGAAACGATCCGAAAGTTCCAGCTTGAGTTCGAATGTGGTCATGGCAGTCCTTGTCGACGCTGCTGTGGCCCAGCGTCTGAGGCTTTCATTATCGGGACCTTGAGGGCGGGCCCCGGTGAAGCCAAAGGTGGAAAAACATCATGAAAGGGTCAATGGTCCCTGCCTAGGCAGCCTATTTTTGAAACAATCCTTGACCCCGACCGGTGTACGGCGGGCGATCGGTCGACCGATTGTTGACGATCCGTGAACGGATCTTTCCAGATTGCCTAGTGTTTCCCCTGAGGCCCGGCGCCTAGAGTTCAACCCATGGACAACGCGGAGTGCGGAGTCCGGTGCAACGAACCGACAGAGGAAACCGCCATGAACACCCTGATCAAGACCACCCTGATCGCCGCCGCCTTCCTGACCGCCGGCGCTACCTTCGCCGCCGAACCGGCCCAGAAGACCCGCGCCGAAGTCATCGCCGAACTGCAGGCCGCCCGCGAATCCGGCGAAATCGCCGCGCTGAGCGCCGAACAAGGCGGCGTGGGCTCGCTCGAAAACGGCATCAACGCGCCGACCTCGGCCCAGATCGCCGCCAAGAAGGCCGCCGTGAAGACGGCCGCCAAGAAGGGCGCGACGACCGAAGGCGCTTCGGCCAAGTAAAGCCCGCGCTCCCCCCTCGACACTGCCGGACGCACCGGCCGGCCTTGGGGGCTGAGGCAAAGAAAAAGGACACCCTCGGGTGTCCTTTTTGCGTTCGCGAGGCCAGGCGCGGGCTCTCCACGGGGCATGGGGGATCCCTCCAGGACCCCCATGCCCCATTCCGGCCCCACTCGCAGTCTCTGACTGCCCGGTGAATGGGGGCCGTGGTGCGCGCGTTCCGCCTGGATCAGCCCTCGCGGCGCAGCGCGGGGAAGAGGATCACGTCGCGGATCGACGGGCTGTCGGTGATCAGCATCATCAGGCGGTCGATGCCGATGCCGCAGCCGCCCGTCGGGGGCATGCCGTATTCGAGCGCACGGATGAAGTCGGCGTCGAAGAACATCGCCTCCTCGTCGCCCGCATCCTTGTTGGCCACCTGCGCCTGGAAACGCGCCGCCTGGTCCTCGGCATCGTTCAGCTCGGAGAAGCCGTTGGCGTACTCGCGACCGGTGATGAAGAGCTCGAAACGCTCGGTGATCGTCGGGTCCGTGTCGGAAGCGCGCGCCAGCGGCGAGACCTCGACCGGATAGTCGACGATGAAGGTCGGCTCCCAGAGCTTCTCCTCGACGGCGGCTTCGAACATGCCGAACTGCAGCGCCGACAGGCCCCAGTGCGCCGGCGCTTCCTCGCCCAGCGCCTTCAACTTGGCGCGCAGCACCTCGGCGTCGTCGGCCTCGGCTTCGGTCACGCCGGCGTGCACGATCAGCGACTGACGCACCGACAGACGCGTGAACGGCTTCTCCAGGTCGACCGGCTTGCCGGCGTAGCTCACCAGCGCGCTGCCCGTGGCCGCGCGCGCGGCGTGACGGATCACTTCCTCGGTGAAGCTCATGACCTCCTGGTGGGTCCAGTAGGCCGCGTAGAACTCCATCATCGTGAACTCGGGGTTGTGCCGGACGCTGATCCCCTCGTTGCGGAAGTTGCGGTTGATCTCGAAGACCCGCTCGAATCCGCCCACCACCAGGCGCTTCAGGTAGAGCTCCGGCGCGATGCGCAGGTACATCTCCTGGTCCAGCGCGTTGTGGTGCGTGATGAAGGGCTTGGCGTTCGCGCCACCCGGGATGGGGTGCAGCATCGGCGTCTCGACTTCCAGGAAGCCGTTCTCGACCATGTACGAGCGGATCGAGGACACCGCCTTGGAGCGCGCCACGAAACGGTCGCGCGCCTTGCCGTCGGAGATCAGGTCGGCGTAGCGCTGGCGGTACTTCTGCTCCTGGTCGGCCATGCCGTGAAACTTGTCCGGCAGCGGACGCAGCGACTTGGTCAGCAGGCGCAGCGTCGTCACCTTGACCGACAGCTCGCCGGTGCGGGTGCGGAAGAGCGTGCCCTCGGCGCCCAGGATGTCGCCCAGGTCGTAGTGCTTGAAGTCGGCGTAGGCCTCCTCGCCCAGCGCGTCCTTGGACAGGAAGAGCTGGATCGCGCCGGTGGCGTCCTGCAGCGTGGCGAAGCTGGCCTTGCCCATGATGCGCTTGAGCATCATGCGGCCGGCCACCGTCACGGTGACGGCCTGAGGCTCGAGTTCCTCGTTGGCGAGCTCACCGTACTGCGCCTGCAGCGGCTGGGCGCGGTGCTGGGGTTTGAAATCGTTGGGGAAGGCCGCGACCCCCTTGGCCTGGGCTTTCGCGCGGACCGCGGCGAGTTTCTCGCGGCGTTCGGCGATCAGCTTGTTCTCGTCTTGCGCGGGCGCCGCGTTGTCGGCGCCGGTCTGGGGGTCTTGGGGCTGGCTCATCGTGGGCTGCAAAAAAGGCAGGGCGCGATTTTAGGCTCTTAAAATCGCGCCCCATGTCTCAGTTCCCCATCCTGGACCGCCCGGTCCGCGTCGCGCTCGTCGGCTGCGGCCGCATTTCCAAGAACCACATCGAGGCGCTGACCCGTCACCAGGGCCGCGCGGAACTGGTCGCCGTCTGCGATACGCGCCCCGAGGCGCTGCAGGCCGCCCTGGCCCAGACCGGCCTGCCCGCCGGACAGGGCTTCGACTCGCTGGACGCGCTGCTGGCGGGCTCGGACGCCGACCTGGTGGTGCTGTCCACGCCCAGCGGGCTGCATGCGCAGCAGGCCATCGCCTGTGCCCGCGCCGGCCGCCACGTGCTCAGCGAGAAGCCGATGGCGACGAAATTCGAGGAAGGCCAGGCCATGGTCCGCGCCTGCCGCGACGCCGGGGTGAAGCTGTTCGTCGTCAAGCAGAACCGCCTGAACGCCACCGTGCAGCTGGTCAAGAAGGCACTGGACGAGGGCCGCTTCGGCCGCATTTTCATGAGCACGGTGAACGTGTTCTGGACCCGCCCGCAGAGCTACTACGACGCCGCCCGCTGGCGCGGCCGCTGGGACATGGACGGCGGCGCCTTCATGAACCAGGCCAGCCACTACGTCGACCTGCTGGATTGGCTGGTGGGCCCGGTGGACAACGTCCACGCCTACACCGCCACGCTGGACCGCGACATCGAGGCCGAGGACACCGGCGTGCTGGCGCTGCGCCTGCGCCACGGCGGCCTGGCCAGCATCAACGTGACGATGCTGACCTATCCGCAGAACCTGGAAGGCTCGATCACCATCCTGGGCGAGAAGGGCACGGTCAAGATCGGCGGCACCGCCGTCAACAGGATCGAGCACTGGGCCTTCGACACGCCGCACCCGGATGACGAGCGGGTGAAGACCGCCAGCTACGAGACGACCAGCGTCTACGGCTTCGGCCACGCCGCGTACTACGACAACGTCATCCAGACGCTGCGCGGCGAGGCGCAGGCGCAGGTCGACGGCTACGAGGGCCTGCGCTCGCTGGAGCTGCTGATCGCCGCCTACCGCAGCGCACGCGACGGCCAGCGCGTCGGCCTGCCGCTGGTGTTCTGACATGGGCTGGTGGAAGCACGACAGCGCCGTCGTCGATGACGGCGCGCAGCTGGGCGAGGGCACCAAGGTCTGGCACTTCAGCCATGTCTGCGCCGGCGCGCGGGTCGGCGAGGGCTGCTCGCTGGGGCAGGGCGTCTACGTCGGCAACGACGTGACCATCGGCCGCAACGTCAAGATCCAGAACAACGTATCGGTCTATGACGCGGTCACGCTGGAGGACGACGTCTTCTGCGGTCCGTCCATGGTCTTCACCAACGTCTACAACCCGCGCTCGGCGGTGCCGCGCAAGAACGAGTACCGCCGCACGCGGGTGAAGCGCGGCGCGACGCTGGGCGCCAACTGCACCATCGTCTGCGGCGCGACGATCGGGGAGTACGCCTTCGTCGGCGCCGGCGCCGTGGTCAAGGGCGACGTGACGCCGTACGCGCTGATGGTCGGCGTGCCGGCGCGCCAGATCGGCTGGATGAGCCGCCATGGCGAGAAGCTCGACCTGCCGGTCGAGGGCCGGGGCCGCGCTGCGTGCCCGGCCAGCGGCGATCTCTACGAACTCGACGGCCGGACGCTGACGCTCGTCACGGCCCAGGATCCCCAGCCATGAGCCTTCCCTTCATCGACCTCAAGGCGCAGTACGCGGCGCTGAAGACGACCATCGATGCGCGCATCCAGCGCGTGCTGGACCACGGCCAGTACATCATGGGCCCGGAGGTCAAGGAGCTGGAGACGGCGCTGGCCGCCTACGTCGGCACGAAGCACTGCATCACCGTGGCCAGCGGCACCGAGGCGCTGCTGATCGCGCTGATGGCGCTGGACCTGCAACCCGGCGACGAGGTGATCACCACGCCGTTCACCTTCGCCGCGACGGTCGAGACCATCGTGCTGCTGGGCGGCGTGCCGGTGCTGGTGGACATCGAGCCGGACAGCTGCAACCTCGACGCGTCGCTGATCGAAGCCGCCGTCACGCCGCGCACGCGAGCCATCATGCCGGTGAGCCTGTACGGCCAGGTCTGCGACATGGACGCGATCAACGCGATCGCGGCGAAACACGGCGGCATCCCGGTGATCGAGGACGCCGCGCAGAGCTTCGGCGCCTCGTACCAGGGCAGGAAGAGCTGCGGCCTGAGCACCTGGGGCGCGACCAGCTTCTTCCCCAGCAAGCCGCTGGGCTGCTACGGCGACGGCGGCGCGCTGTTCACCGACGACGACGCGCTGGCCCAGGCCGCGCGCGAGATCCGCGTCCACGGCCAGAGCCAGCGCTACACCCACACGCGGGTGGGCGTGGGCGGCCGCATGGACACGCTGCAATGCGCGGTGGTGCTGGGCAAGCTGGAGCGCTTCGATTGGGAGATCGAACGGCGCCTGGCCATCGGCGAGCGCTACCAGCAGCTGCTCGCGGACCTGCCGCTGCAACGCCTGGCCGTGCGCGAGGACCGCGACTGCGTGTGGGCCCAGTTCACGGTGCAGGTCGACGACCGCGCCGCGGTGGTCGAGGCCCTCCAGCAGGCCGGCGTCCCGACCGCCATCCACTACCCCAAGCCGCTGCACCGCCAGCCCGCCTACGAGTCGCGCTGCCGCGTCGCGACGCCGCTGCCCCACGCCGAAGCCGCTGCGCGGCGCGTCATGAGCCTGCCGATGAGCGCCGACCTGAGCGAGGCGCAGCAGGATCAGGTCGTCGCCGCGTTGCGCGCCGCGCTGCGCTGAACCGGGCCGGGCGGATGCTGATCGGCTACACGCTGGACGCGATACGGGCCCGGATGCGCGCGCGGGTCGCGGCGTGGCTGGGGCTGCGCGTCGGCGCCCGCGCGCAGATCCACCCCGGCGCGCGCGTGCGCTGCGGCGCGGGCTGCGCGCTCGGCGCCGGTTCCATCCTCTACCGCGACGTCCAGGTCCTGGCCACCGGCGCAGGCCGCTTCAGCATCGGCGCGCGCAGCCACATCGCGCCGGGCGGCTACCTGCTGGTCGGCGACCAGACCCTGGCGATCGGCGACGACGTCGCCATCGGCCCCGGCCTGATGCTGTTCTGCGAGTCCAACGCGGTGACCGCCGACGGGCTGTTCCGCGACCACTACCGGCACGGCGAGATCCGCATCGGCAGCAACGTGTTCATCGGCGCCCGCGTGACGGTGCTGCCGGGCGCCTTCATCGACGACCACGTCGTCGTCGCGGCGCATGCGGTGGTGCGCGGCCACCTGCCCAGCGGCTGGGTCTACGGCGGCGTGCCGGCCCGGCCGCTGCATCGGATCGACGGGGCGAAGCCGCCGTCGACCGGGCCATGAAGGGTCACGTCGCCGGCGCGCTGCGCTGGCGCGACCTGCCCGCCGCGCTCTGGCATTGGCTGCGCCGCGGCGCGGGCAGCGCCGAGGACTTCCGCGCCGCCTTCGCGGCCAGCCTCGGCCTGGATCCGGGCGAGGCCGGCGAGGTCCGGCTCTTCGGCACCGGCCGCGCCGCGCTGCATGCGTTCACCGCCTCGCTGGACCTGCCCCCCGGCGCCGAGGTGCTGCTGCCCGGCTACACCTGCGTCGTCGTGCCCAACGTGTTCATGCACCTGGGACTCGCGGTGCGCTACGTCGACATCGCCCGCGACGACTTCAATCCGACGCCCGAGGCGATCTCCAACGCGATCGGGCCGTCGACGCGCCTGGTCGTCGTGCCGCACAACTTCGGCCTCGTGACCGAGGGCCTGGACCTGCTGCGGGCGAACCACCCCGACGTCGTCTTCATCGAGGACGCCGCCCACGCCTGGGGCAGCACCGACGCGATCGGCCGCGTGGTCGGCACGCTCGGCCACGCGGCCTTCTTCAGCTTCGAGTACTCGAAGCCGCTGACCACCGGCATCGGCGGCGCGCTGGTGATCCACGACGCCGCGCTGCGCGCGCGCTTCGCGGCGCGCATGCCGACCTTGTCGGCGCCCGCCACCTCGACCGTCCTGAAACAGTTGCTGACCCTGTGCTGGCATCGCCTGACGATGAGCCTGCCGGGCCCGGCACTGCGCGCGCTGGTCGGACTGCTGCGGGCGCCGTCGCGGATGCTCGGACTCGTCGCGAAGACGCCGGACAGCGAGGTCGCCGGCGACACGCAGCCCGATTACCGCGCCGGCCTGCATCCGCTGAGCGCGGCGATCGGCCTCACGCAGGCGCGTCACGCGGCCGAGGTCCATGCGCTGCGCCGCACGCAGGCCGGCGACTACGACGCGCTGCTGGCCAACCTGCCCGGATGGGAATGGCCGGTGCGCGCGCCCGGCGCCGTGCTCCTGCGTTATCCGCTGCTGCTGGCCGACGCGGCCGCGCGCGACACGGCCGTGGCCGCGCTCGAGGCCGAGGGCATCGTCGGCGGCACCTGGTTCGACGACGTCGTCCATCCGCGCGGCAGCCGGCGCTTCGGTTATGCCGAGGGCGACTGCCCGAACGGTGAACGCGCGGCGCGCCAGGTGCTCAACCTGCCGCTGGGCCGGCACGCGCGCCTGAGCGCCTCGCAGCGCGCCGCCGTGCGCGCGATCGCGGAGCGCCACGGGGGCCGGGTCAGATGACGGTCCGCCGCCGCTTCGCCCAGCTCGCCGGCGCCTCGATGCTGACGCAGGCGATCCCGATGCTGATCGCGCCGCTGCTCACCCGCTGGTACGGCGCCGAGGCGCTCGGCCACTGGGCGCTGTTCGTGGCGCTGGCCGCGAACCTCGCCACGATCGCCAACGCGCGCTACGAGTTCGCGATCGTGCTGCCGCGCCGCGACGGCGAGGCCGCGCTGGTGCTGCAGATGGCGCTGTGGATCGCGCTCGGCGTGGGCCTGGCCACCGCGCTCGGCGCCGGCGCCTGGCATCTGCTGATGGCGCATCACGCCGCGCTGGGCGGGCGCTGGCGCTCGCTGGACCAGCTCGATCCCTGGCTACTGATGCTTGCGCCGGTGGTGGCGCTGGCGGGCATGCAGCAGGCGCTGAGCCTGTGGAACAACCGCCAGGGCCGCATCGACGTGATCGCCCAGGCGCGCGTGCTGCAGCAGGGCGTGATGGCCGGCGCGCAGGCGCTGGCGGCGCTGGGCGGATTCGCGGGTGTCGCGGCGCTGGTGCTGTCGCAGGGCCTGGCCGCGCTGCTCGCGCCGCTGTGGCTGCTGCGCCGGGGCGCGCGCTGGCGCCGCGCGACCCGCCTGGACCAGTCGGGCAAGTCCTGGCACTGGCGCCACCTGCGCCGCCTGGCCTGGCGCTACCGGCAGTTCCCGCTGCTCAACAGCCCGCATGCCTTCGTCAACGCGGCCCAGGAGACGCTGGTGCTGGCGATGATCGCCGCCTGGGCCGATGCGGCCACCGCCGGCTACTACGCGCTGATGGTGCGCCTGGTGAAGGCGCCGGCGACGCTGGTCGGCGGCGCCCTGTCCGAGGCGCTGCTGGGCCAGCTCGCGCGCGACTGGCAGGACGGCATCGACCTGCGCCCGCGCCTGCTGCGCGGCATCAAGCTGCTGGCGATGGTCGCGCTGCCCGCGATGGCGGTGCTGATCGTGGTCGGGCCCGCGCTGTTCGGCTGGCTGCTCGGCGCGGACTGGGTGCGCGCCGGCGAATACGGTCGCTGGCTCGCGCCCTACGTCGCGGCCCACTTCATCGCCGCGCCGCTGACGGTCACGCCCATGGTCACCGGCCGCCAGCGCGGCGCGCTGGTCTTCAGCTTGGTCGGCAACGCGCTGTACGTGCTGCCGGTGGCGCTGGTGCTGAGCCGCGGCGGCGCGCTGACGACGGCGCTGGCCGCCATCGCGGTGCTGCTGCCGATCTATTTCGCGATCTACCTGACGTGGCTGGTGCGCGGTTCGGCGCCGCGATCTTCCCTGCACGGAGTGCCCGCATGAGACTGGTCCTGATCGGGGACGGCGAGAGTCCCCACCTGCTGAAGTGGGCGCGCGCGCTGTCGCAGCAGCGCGAGGTCGAACTGTGGGCCGCGTCCACGCGCGGCTTCGCGCCGGAGTTCCAGTTCCTGATCCCGGAGGACCGCCGTCTCGCGCTGAACACCGACCCCGCGCACGCGGGCGGCAACATCGCGGTGCTCAAGCAGTTGCCGGCGCTGGGCGCCTGGCTGCGTCGGGTCAACGCCGACTGGCTGCATGCGCACTACCTGACCTCGCACGGCACGCTGGCCTGGGCCGCGCGCCGCGGCTGGAAGCTGCGCGCGAAGATCGCCGGCTCCGCCTGGGGCAGCGACATCCTGGTCACGCCCAACCAGGGCTGGGCCTACCGCTGGCTGACGACGCAGGTGCTGAAAGCCTGTGCGATCACGACCTCCGACTCCGAGCACATGAGCGCCCGCATGCGCGAGCTGGGCGCGGGCGAGGTGATGACCTTCCCGTTCGGCCTGGAGCAACTGCCCCGGCAGAACGTGCGCAAGCAGCCGTGGCTGTTCTTCACCAACCGCGGCCTGGAGCCGATCTACCGGCCGCATCGGGTGATCGAGGTCTTCGCCGCGATCGCCGCGAAGCAGCCCGAGGCCCGGCTGGTCGTCGGCAACGACGGCTCGCTGCGCACCGCGCTGGAGGCGCAGGTCGCGTCGCTGGGCCTGGCTGACCGCGTCGAGTTCATCGGCCGCGTCGACGCCACCTCGCAGGGGCGGCGCTACGCGCCGGCGCGCTGGTTCCTGAGCCTGCCGGAAAGCGATTCGGTGTCGGTGTCGGTGCTGGAGGCGATGGCCCACGAGTGCCTGCCCATCCTGTCCGACCTGCCCGCCAACGACGAGGTGCTGGGCACCGGCGGCTCCGGCAGCGTCGACGCCGCGATGCATCCCAACGTGAAGCTGCTGGGCCGGCACGGCCTGATCCTGAAGGACGGCGACGACCTGGCGACGCTGGCCGACCGGCTGCAGCTGATGGTCGGGCAGAGCGCGGTCGCCGGCCACTCGGTCGACGCCGACCGGCTCGGCGCCGCGAACCGCGCCTGGGTGGCGGAACACGCGATGTTCGGCCCCGCCGTCAAGACATTCATCGAGCGCCTGAAAAGCCTCTGAGCCTCGCCATTCCCATGAAGCTGCTGCTGATCAACCACTACGCCGGATCGCCGAAACACGGCATGGAATTCCGCCCGTTCTACCTC
This sequence comes from Roseateles sp., assembly GCA_039593255.1. Classification (GTDB taxonomy): domain Bacteria; phylum Pseudomonadota; class Gammaproteobacteria; order Burkholderiales; family Burkholderiaceae_C; genus Roseateles. The sequence goes on along the minus strand of JBCNPQ010000019.1, from coordinate 42,220 downwards.
GCCCGCGAGTGGGTGCGGACCGGGCATCAGGCGCTGATCCTGGGCGCGTCCTACTCGCATGTGCGCACGACGCAGCCCGAGCCGGGCATGGCGGCGATGAGCGGCGTGAACTACCTCTTCTACGACACGCCCGAGTACCAGGGCAACGGCATGGGCCGGATGAAGAACATCTGGTCCTTCTGCCGCCAGGTCTGGAAGGACGCGGACATCCTGGCGCGCGAGTTCGCGCCGGACGTCGTGATCGCGTCCAGCACCTATCCGATGGACGTGTGGGTCGCGCGCCGCGTCGCGAAGCTGGCCCAGGCCAAGCTGGTCTACGAAGTCCACGACCTGTGGCCGCTGTCGCCGATCGAGCTCTCGGGCATGTCGAAGTGGCACCCGTTCGCGATGCTGTGCCAGAAGGCCGAGAACGACGCCTACCGCGATGCCGACGTCGTCGTGTCGATGCTGCCCAAGGTGCACGGCCACATGGCCGCGCACGGGCTCGACCTGAAGAAGCTGCACATCGTGCCCAACGGCATCACGCTTGACGAATGGTCGGAGCACGGTGAGCCGCTGGACGCCGCGATCCAGGCGCACCTCGACGCCGAGCGGGCGGCGGGGCGGACGGTCGTCGGCTACGCGGGCTCGATGGGCGAGCCCAACGCGCTGGACGTGCTGCTGGACGCGGCGAAGCTCCTGAAGGACGGCCACGGCGGCGGCGCGGGCTTGAGCTTCGTGCTGGTCGGTGGCGGCCATCTGCGCGAGCGGCTCGAGGCGCGCGTGCGCGACGAGGGCCTGACGAACGTGGCGATGTTCCCGGCGATCCCGAAGGCGCAGATCCCGTCGCTGCTGAAGGGATTCGACATCGCCTACATCGGCTGGCAGCGCACGCCGATCTATCGTTTCGGCATCGCGCCCAACAAGCTGATGGACTACATGATGGCGCAGCGGCCGGTACTGCATTCGGTGGAGGCCGGCAATGATCCGGTCGCCGAGGCCGGCGCCGGCCTGACGGTGCCGCCGCAGGATCCGGCGGCGGTCGCCGACGGCCTGCTGAAGCTGGCCTCCGTGCCCGCCGCCGAACGGGCGGCCATGGGCCGGCGCGGGCGCGAGTTCGTGCTGGCGAATCACACCTATCCGGTGCTGGCGCAGCGATTCATCGACGCCGTCTCCTGAGCCGCGGCGCCGGTTCCGCCGCTTTCGAAGTCCCCGCAGTCCACGAAGTCCCCGCAGTCCCGATCAACGCAGTCCTCACCACGGCCACCGCCGACGACGACATGACCCAGGACCGAGAACTCCAGGCGATCGCCCAGCGCTACGCCCGCCGCGACCAGCGGCTGGCCGGGCTGGAGCGCTACAGCCTGCTGCGCCCCGAGGTCTGGCAGATGCTGCACGAGCGCCAGGCGGCGATGCTGCGGCTGCTGGCGGCGCACCGCGCGGCGCAGGCTGATCCGGCGGCGCCGCTGGGCGACTGGCGCATGGCCGAAGTCGGTTGCGGCGCCGGCGGCAACCTGATGGACATGCTGCGCCTGGGCCTGCTGCCGCAGCACCTGACCGGCATCGAGCTGCTGCCCGAGCGACTGGAGGCCGCGCGCGCCGCGCTGCCGCAGCAGGTGCGGCTGCTGGCGGGCGACGCGTCGCAGGCGGCGGTCGAGCCGGGCAGCCAGGACCTGGTGCTGCAGTCGACGGTCTTCTCGTCCATCCTGGACGACGGCCTGCAGCGCCGGCTGGCCGAGGCGATGTGGCGCTGGCTCCGGCCGGGCGGGGCGGTGCTCTGGTACGACTTCATCGTCGACAATCCGCGCAATCCCGACGTCCGGGGCGTGCCGCTGCGGCGCGTGCGCGCGCTGTTCCCCGAGGGCCGCATGGCGGTGCGCCGCGTCACGCTGGCCCCGCCGATCGCGCGTGCCGTCTGCCGGGTGCATCCCGGCGCCTACCGCGTCCTCAACACGATTCCCTTCCTGCGCAGCCACGTGCTGGCGCTGATCACCAAGACATCATGATCACCCACGATTCACAGGCCGACAAGCTGCCGTTCCTCCCGTTCGCGCTGCCCGAGCTGGGCGAGGAGGAGATCGCCGAGGTCGTCGACACGCTGAAGAGCGGCTGGATCACGACCGGCCCGAAGGCCAGGCGCTTCGAGCAGGCTTTCGCCGAATTCCTGAACGAGCCGCAGATCGAATGCATCGCGGTGAACTCCGCGACCGCCGGCCTGCACCTGGCGCTCGAGGCGCTGGGCATCGGCCCCGGCGACGAGGTCATCACGACCACGCACACCTTCACCGCGACGGCGGAGGTGGTCCGCTACATGGGCGCGGACGTGAAGCTGGTGGACATCGATCCGAAGACGATGAACATCGCGATCGACCAGATCGAGGCCGCGATCACGCCGCGCACGAAGGCGATCATCCCGGTGCATTACGCGGGCCTGGCGGTGGACATGCTGTCGCTGCTGGACATCGCGCGCAAGCACGGGCTGAAGGTGGTCGAGGACGCCGCGCACGCGCTGCCCACCACGCTGGAGAAGGAGCTGATCGGCACGATGGGCAGCAACGCCACCGTGTTCAGCTTCTACGCCAACAAGACGATGACCACGGGCGAGGGCGGCATGCTGGTCACGCGCGACGCGGAGCTCGCCAAGCGGGCCCGCGTGATGCGGCTGCACGGCATCAACCGCGACGCGTTCGACCGCTTCACCGCCAAGGTGCCGAGCTGGTACTACGAGATCGTCGCGCCCGGCTTCAAGTACAACCTGACCGACATCGCGGCGGCGCTGGGGCTGCACCAGCTCAAGCGGCTGCCGGCGTTCCAGAAGCGCCGCGAGCAGATCGCCGCGCGCTACTTCGAGGCGCTGGCCGACCTGCCGCTGATCCTGCCGCCGCAGGCGCCGGAAGGCGACGTGCACAGCTGGCACCTGTATGTGCTGCGGCTGTCGGACGCGGCGGAGGTGTCGCGCGACGTCTTCATCGAGCGCATGTTCGAGCAGGGCATCGGCTGCAGCGTGCATTACGTGCCGCTGCACCAGCATCCGTACTGGAAGGAACGCTACGGCCTGACGCCGGAGATGTTCCCCGAATCGCAGAAGGCCTACGAGCGCACGGTGACCATCCCGCTGTACACGGCGATGACCGACGAGCAGGTCGAGCGCGTGATCGCGGCCGTGCGTCGCAGCTTGGGCTTCTGATCAGGCGATGGCCAAGCGGCTCTTCGACATCGTGTGCGCGGGCATCGGCCTGCTGCTGCTGAGCCCGCTGCTGCTGGCCGTGGCCGTGTGGGTCAAGCTGGATTCGCGCGGGCCGGTGATGTTCCGGCAGGAGCGGGTGGGGCGCTTCGGCCGTCCCTTCCGCATCCACAAGTTCCGCACGATGCGCGTGGACGCGCCGAAGCTCGGGCCGCAGATCACGATCGGCGACGACGCGCGCATCACGCGCAGCGGCCGCTGGCTGCGTGCGACCAAGATCGACGAGCTGCCGCAGCTGTGGGACGTGCTGCGCGGCGCGATGAGCCTGGTGGGGCCGAGGCCCGAGGTGCCGCGCTATGTGGCGATGTATCCGGCGGCCTTGCGCGAGGTGGTGCTGTCGGTGCGGCCGGGGATCACCGATCCGGCCTCGCTGAGCTTCCGCAACGAGAGCGAGCTGCTGGCGAAGGCGGCCGATCCGGAGCGGGAATACGTCGAGGTGGTGATGCCGATGAAGCTGGGTCTGGCGGCGGATTACGTGCGCAACGCCAGCCTGATGGGCGATATCCGGTTGATCCTGGCGACGCTGGGTGCGATCAAGGCCTGAGCGGGGCCTGGCAAGCGAGCGACCGAGAACAAGAGACACAAGAGAGCACGATGAACTGGTTGTCCCTCGATGCCTTCCTGACGCGGATCCGTCCGTACCGCGAGGCGCTGGCGCTCGCGCTGGACATGGCGGCGGTGGCGCTGGCGTGGCAGGCGACCTACCTCTTCCGCCTCGGTTTCGAGCGCTGGTTCGAGGCCCGCCCCGGCTACGACCACTGGGTGATGCTGGCGATCGTCGCGCTGTACGGGCTGTTCCTGCGGCTGTTCCACGTGCCCAAGGGGATGTGGCGCTTCAGCGGCTTCGGCGAGGTGAAGCGGCTGGCGGCGGTCTGCATCGTCGCGGGCCTGATCGCGGCGGTGGCGGTGCTGATGGCGCAGCTGACCAAGGTGCCGCGCGCGGTGCTGGCCTTGCATCCGGTGTTCACGCTGATGGCGCTGGCGACGATGCGCATGGGTTACCGCATGCTCTATGAGCACATGCGCAGCCGCATCAGCGGCAGCGCGCTGGAGCAGCGGAGGGCGTTGGTGATGGGCGCGGGCGATGCCGGGCGGCTGCTGGTGGCGGGGATCCAGCATCAGCAGGGCTGGGTGGTGGTCGGCTACCTGGACGACGCGCCCGAGAAACGCGGTGCGCGTGTCGCCGGGGTCCCGGTGATCGGGACGCTGGAGGACGCGACGCGGCTGGCCGACATGCATGGGATCACGCATGTGATCGTGGCGATGCCGGCGGCGACGCTGATGGAGAGGCGCCGTGCGCTGGACCTCGCCGGCAACACCGGACTGGCGGTGCTGACGGTGCCGAGCAGCCAGGAACTGCTCGCGGGGCGATCGGTCAACCAGGTGCGCGACATCGAGCCCGAGGACCTGCTGGGCCGGGAGCCGGTGGAACTCGACGAAGGCGGCATCAGCGAGTGCATCGGCGGCAAGGTGATGCTGATCACCGGGGCCGGCGGGTCGATCGGATCGGAGCTGTGCCGGCAGGTGGCGCGGTACGGCCCGTCGAAGATCGTGCTGTACGAGCTGAGCGAATTCGCGCTGTACCGGATCGAGCAGGAGCTCGGCGAGAAGTTCCCGCACATCCCGCTGGTGCGGCTGATCGGGGATGTGAAGGACCTGGAACACCTGCGGTTCACGTTCGGGAAATACCGGCCGCAGATCGTCTTCCATGCGGCGGCCTACAAGCATGTGCCGCTGATGGAGGAGGAGAACGCGTGGGCGGCGTTGAGGAACAACACGCTGGGGACCTACCAGGCGTGCACCGCCGCCGCCGAATCAGGCGCCGAGCGCTTCGTGCTGATCTCGACGGACAAGGCGGTGAATCCGACCAACGTCATGGGCGCGACCAAGCGGGCCGCCGAACTGGTCATCAGCCACATGGCGGGGCAAGGCCACACGACGAAGTTCATGGCCGTGCGCTTCGGCAACGTGCTGGGCTCGAGCGGCAGCGTGATCCCGAAGTTCAAGGAGCAGATCGCCAAGGGCGGGCCGGTGACGGTGACCCACCCGGAGATCACGCGCTACTTCATGACGATTCCCGAGGCGGCGCGCCTGGTGGTTCAGGCCGGGGCGATCGGGGAGTCGGGCCAGGTGTTCGTCCTGGACATGGGCGAGCCGGTGAAGATCGTCGACCTGGCGAAGACGATGATCCGGATGAGCGGCAAGGACCTGCGCGAGATCCGGATCGAGTTCTCCGGGCTGCGGCCGGGCGAGAAGCTCTATGAGGAGTTGCTGGGCGACGAGGACACGACCCTGCCGACGCGGATTCCGGCGCTGCGCATCGCGCGGCTGGGCGACCAGGTGGCCGGCGACGCGGCGGTGCGTGAGCTGCTGGACATGTTGGCCGACGGCCGGCCGGCGCGCGAGGGCGCCGGGACGCGCGGCCTGCTCGCGCGGCTGCCGCTGAGCTACAGCGGCAGGCCCTGAGGCGGCGGGCAGCCGGCGCGGCCGGCGTGCCCGGGGCGGATGTCAGGTCCGTGCCTTCTTCCAGACCTTGCGGTTCACGAAGTCGGTATAGCTGATGATGATCCGCAGCACCTTGTCCGAGACGTTGGCCGGCGCGTAGTCGTCGACCAGGCGCAGCAGGCGCTCGTCGCCGCGGGGCTGGCCCTCGAGCACGCGCAGGCCGTCCAGCACGCGCTCGACGTCCAGGCCGACCATCATGACCGCCGTTTCCTCGACGCCTTCGGGACGTTCGTGGACCTCGCGCAGGTTCAGCGCCGGGAAGTTCAGGATCGACGATTCCTCGGTGATCGTGCCGCTGTCGGACAGCACCGCGCGGGCGCGGGTCTGCAGGTGGATGTAGTCCAGGAAGCCGAAGGGCTTCATGAACTGCACCCGCGGGTGCACCTTCACGGCGTCGCCGAGCTGCTCCAGCCGCTTGCGTGTGCGCGGGTGGGTGGAGACGATCACCGGCTCGTCGTAGCGGTCGGCCAGCGTGTTCAGCACCGTCAGCAGACGCTGCAGGTTCTCGGCCGAGTCGACGTTCTCCTCGCGATGCGAGCTGACGACGAAGTACTTGCCGGCCTCCAGGCCCTGGCGCGCGAGCACGTCCGAGGCCTCGATGCCGTCGCGGTAGAACTCGATCACCTCGCGCATCGGGCTGCCGGTGCAGATGACCTGGTCGGGCGGCAGGTTCTCGCGCAGCAGGTAGTCGCGCGCGATCTGGCTGTAGGTCAGGTTGATGTCGGAGGTGTGGTCGACGATGCGGCGGTTGATCTCCTCGGGCACGCGGAAGTCGAAGCAGCGGTTGCCGGCCTCCATGTGGAAGATCGGCACCTTGCGACGCTTCGCCGCGATCGCGGACAGGCAGCTGTTGGTATCGCCCAGGATCAGCAGCGCGTCGGGACGCGTCTGCTCGATGACCTTGTCGACGTTCATGATCACCTGCGCGATGGTCTCGGCGGCGGTGCCGCCGGCGGCCTCGAGGAAATGATCCGGCTTGCGGATGCCGAGGTCGCTGAAGAAGACTTCGTTGAGCTCGTAGTCGTAGTTCTGGCCGGTGTGCACGAGCACGTGTTCGCAGAAGCGGTCCAGCTTGTCGATGGTGCGCGACAGCCGGATGATCTCCGGCCGCGTGCCGACGACGGTCATCACCTTAAGCACGGAGCGCCTCCTGCACGATGTCCAGCTTCATCAGCACGGCCTTGACGCCCTCGACGTCCAGACGGTGCGTGTTGTGGGACGTGTAGTCCTCGATGCGCGAAATCTCGGTCTCGCCCTGCACGAAGTACTTGTCGTAGTTGAGGTCGCGGGAGTCCGCCGGGATGCGGTAGTAGCCGCCCAGGTCTTCGGCGCGGGCCATCTCCTCGCGCGACACCAGCGATTCGTACAGCTTCTCGCCGTGGCGCGTGCCGATCACCTTGACCTCGGACTGGGCCTTGAGCAACTCGCGCAGCGCCTGCGCCAGGTCGCCCACCGTGGAGGCCGGGGCCTTCTGCACGAAGATGTCACCGGGGCGGGCATGTTCGAACGCGTACAGCACGAGGTCCACGGACTCCTCGAGCGACATCAGGAAACGGGTCATCGCCGGATCCGTGACCGTGAGCTGCTTGCCGGCGCGGAGCTGGTCCAGGAACAGCGGGATCACCGAGCCGCGCGAGGCCATCACGTTGCCGTAGCGCGTGGCGCTCAGCACGGTCTTGCCGGGGTCGCACAGGCGCGACTTGGCGACCATGACCTTCTCCATCATCGCCTTGGACATGCCCATGGCGTTGATCGGATAGACCGCCTTGTCGGTGCTCAGCACGACGCAGCGGCTGACCTCGTTCGCGATGGCGGCGCGGATGACGTTCTCGGCGCCGACGATGTTGGTGCGCACCGCCTCCATCGGATAGAACTCGCAGGACGGCACCTGCTTGAGCGCCGCCGCATGGAAGACGTAGTCCACGCCGCGCAGCGCGTCGTGGACCGCGTCGTAGTCGCGCACGTCGCCGATGTAGAACTTCACCTTGTCGTTCTTCAGCGCGATGCGCATGTCCTCCTGCTTCTTCTCGTCGCGCGAGAAGATGCGGATCTCCGCGAAGTCGGAGTGGAGGAAGCGCTGCAGCACGGCGTTGCCGAAGCTGCCGGTGCCGCCGGTGATGAGGAGGGTCTTGTCTTTGAACATGATTGCAACCGTGTCTGTGGGAAGGGGCCTCAGCCGAACGCGTGCATGCGGCGCACGAGTTCAGGCCAGTCGGGCGGCTGGTAGCCGGTGGCCTCGCGGAAGCGGGAGGAGTCGAGCGAGCGATCGATCACCAGGCGATCGTCGGGCGTGATGACGGTGTCGCGGCCGTAGGCTTGCGCGACCAGCGTCAGCAACGCATGCTTGTCGATGGGCGCGGCGGACACGTGGTACAGGCCGCGCAGCTCGGGGCGGGGCAGCACGTGGTCGCGGATCACGCGGGCCAACTCGACGGTGGGCAGTCCGGAGAAGATCGCGCGGGTGAAGCCCTTGACGCCGCCGGTCTGCGACAGGAACCAGCCGACCAAGCCGTTCGCGCTGTCGAGCTCGTGGCCGATGATGGAAGTGCGCAGCGTGACGGCGTGGGGATAGTCGACCTCGCCCATGAGCTTGCTGCGGCCGTAGAGGTCGGTCGCGTCGGGCGTGTCGCTCTCGCGGTAGAGGCCGGCCTTGCCGGAGAACACGCAGTCGGTGCTCATGTGGACCAGCCGGGCGCCGGCCACCTCGCACAGGCGGGCCAGCCGGTGCGGCAGCAGCGCGTTGATGGGGATCGCGGCGAGCGGGTCGTCCGCCTCGGCCAGCTGCTTGATCAGGCCGACGCAGTTGACGACGACGTCCGGGCGGGTGGCGGCGAACAGGCGCGCCAGGCTGTCGGCGTTGTCGACGTCGACGCCGGTGACGATGTGCGGGTGCAACGCGGCGGGCAGCTTGCGCAGCAGCGCGGCCGAGCGCGCCGAGCCGGACACGCGGTAGCCGTCGCTCTCGGCGAACAGGCGCAGCACGGCGTTGCCGAGCATGCCGGAGGCGCCGATCACCAGGACGTGGGTGGGAGAACTCATGGGGATTGCTTGTCTTGTGCGTCGGTGAAGGACCGGTCGTCGCGCGATCCGGTCACCAGCTGCCGGAAGCGCGCGGCCAGCTTGGCGGCCAGCGCGTGCGGCGCGAAATGTCGCTCGTAGTACCGTCGCCCGGACTCGCCCAGGGCCTGGCGCGCGGCAGGCGCCATCGCATGCAGCCGGAGTATGCCTTCGGCCAGCGCGGCGGCGCCCTCCGCCGGCACGGCAATGCCGGCACCGGCTTCCTCGACGACGCGGGCGCCTTCACCGTCGAGCGAGGCGATGAGGGGGCGCCCGCCCGCCAGGTAGGCCTGGACCTTGCTCGGCACCGTCTGCGACAGGATCTCGCCGCGGTTGAGGCTCACCAGCACCGCGGCCGCCTGGTCGAGGATGCCGGGCATGGCCTGCGGCGGGAAGCGGCCGGCCAGCATCAGGTTGTCCAGGCCGCGGCGCGCGATCTCGGCTTCCAGCCATGGACCGCGGCTGCCGCTGCCGACCATCACGATGCGGATGCCCGGGGGGAGGTCCGCGCGGGCGCGCAGCAGGGCGGCCGCTTCGACCACGGTCTCCAGCGCCTGCACCGTGCCGAAGTTGCCGGCGAAGACGACGTTGAAACCCTCGGGCAGCGTCATCGCCGCCGGGGCGTCGCCGGCTGGCGCGCTGAAGGCGAGTTCGCCCGGATTCGGGTGGTACTCGACCGGCGTCGCGCCGGCCATGGCCCGCACCGGGGGCGCGAAGGCATGCGACTGCACCAGCAGCAGGTCGTTGCGGCGGTAGATCCAACGCACCACGGCGGCGACGGCGCCCAGCAGCCGCGGGTTGCGCACGAAGCCGGTGACCTCCAGGCTCTGCGGCCACAGGTCCTGCACCCAGGTCACCAGCTTGGCGCGCTTGACGAGCTTGAGCACGACACCGGCAATGGCCTGCAGGATAGGCGAGGTGCCGTAGACGAAGACCACGTCGAAGCGCCGGCCGCGCAGCGACCAGGGACCCAGCACGGCGGCGGCCGCCAGGAAGGACAGGTAGTTCGCGACCAGCCGCTTCGCGCCGCCGGCGCCGCGCGGGCACAGCGGCACGCGGTGGATGCGGTAGCCCGACGGATGTGTCTCCACGGCCAGGCTCGCGGCCCGGTAGCCGTCGAAGATCCGGCCCTCGGGATAGTTGGGCTGCCCGGTGAGCACGGTCACCTCGCAGCCCGCCGCGATCAGCGACTCCGCGACCTCGTTGATGCGGAAGGTCTCAGGCCAGAAATGCTGGCTGAGGATCAGCACCCTCATGCGCGGACGGCGACGGCCGGCAAGGACGCGCGCAGCAGCTCGTCCTTCTGCTCCGGCGACGGGTAGCTGATCAGCACCGCGCGGTACTGGCCCTTGAAGACGAAGAAGCTGCCTGCGGAGGCGCCGACCACGCCGCATTCCTTGATCAGCGCGCCGATGTCCTGCAGCGAGCCCGCGCCGCCCAGCACCGACATCGGCAGCCGGGTGGCCTCGCGGATCTTGCGCGCCAACGCCAGGTCGTAGCCCTTCATCTGGCCGTCGCGGTCGATGGCGTTGATCACCACCTCGCCGGCGCCCAGGCGCTCGGCTTCCTTGGCCAGCTCCAGCGGCGACTTGCCGCTGTTCTTGCGGCCGTTGTGGGTCCAGACCTCCTGCTTGCCGAACAGGCTGGTCTTGACGTCCAGCACGACGACCACGCTCTGGCTGCCGACCTCGGCCGCGATGCGGGAGATCAGCGTCGGGTCCTCGACCGCGGCGGCGCTCAGCGCGACCTTCTCGACGCCCAGGCCGATGATGCGCTTGGCCTGCTCGACGGTGCGCACGCCGCCGCCGTAGCACAGCGGCATGCGGCACTCGGCGGCAAACTGCGCGATCAGGCGGAAGTTGGGCTCGCGGCCCTGCACGGTGGCGTCGATGTCCAGGACGATCAGCTCGTCCGCTTCCTTCTCGTTGAAGATCTTGACCGCGTTGATCGGGTCGCCGACGTACTTGGGATCCTTGAACTTGACGGTCTTGACCAGGCCGTCGTCGTGGACCAGCAGGCAGGGGATGATGCGGGGACGCAGCATGTCAGAGCTCCGCGAAGTTTTTCAGGAGCTGGGCGCCGAAATGGTGGCTCTTCTCCGGGTGGAACTGGACGCCGTGGATGTGGCCGGCGCTGACGGCGCAGCTGAATTCCTTGCCGTAGCTCGACACCGCCGCGACGTGCGCCGGGTCCGCGCACTCGAAGTAGAACGAGTGCAGGAAGTAGAAACGCGCGTCGGTCGTCAGCTCGTTGAACAGGCGGTGGCCGGCAGCGGGGTGGACGTCGTTCCAGCCCATGTGGGGCAGCAGCAGGTCGGGCTGGTTCAGGCTCTTGAAGCCCTTCACGTCGCCGGGGATCCAGCCCAGGCCGGGCAACTTCCCTTCGTCGCTGCGCTCGGCCAGCATCTGCATGCCGACGCAGATGCCCAGCACCGGCATCTTCTCGCCCAGCACCAGCTCGTCCAGGCGGGCGCGCATGCCGGAGCGGTCCAGCTCCTCCATCGCATGGTCGAAGGCGCCCACGCCCGGCAGGATCAGGCGCGTCGCGTCCGACAGGTCGTCGGCCGTCTTCGCCAGGCCCACCGGGACGTTGAGCCGCTTGTACATGTTCTGGAAGGCCAGGATGTTCCCCAGCCCGTAGTCGATGATCCTGATCATCGGATGATCGCCCGCTGGACGCCGACGGCGCGCATGACCTTGGTGCCGAGGTCGATCAGGCCCTGTCGCGACTTGTAGTCGCGCCAGCTCTTGTTCGGGCCCTCGTGCAGCGCGCGCAGTTCCTCGACCGAGATGTCGAGCTTGGTGGCGATGTACTCGAAGTCCTGGGCGATCGTGGCCTCGTCGTAGGCCGGCTTGGCGATCTTCTCCAGCGCCTCGTCGCGGGTCATCTGCCCGGTCAGGATCAGGCTGGAGAAGTGGGCGCGGCGCTTGTCGTAGCCGAACTTGGTCGGCTGCCAATAGCCCTCGTAGAAGCGGGTGAAGCGCGACTCGTAGTGCTTGTGCGCGTACTTCTGCCAGCCGAACTTGTCGATCAGCAGCTGCATCGCCTCGTCCTTGATGTACGGCACGCAGTTCAGCGGGCGCCAGACCTGCACGCCCTTGATGTAGCGGTAGTACAGCTTGTAGGTGAAGATGTCCGACAGCGGGAAGGTCTTGAGCGGCCGCGTCCCGAACTTGCCGTGGATGTCCTTCAGCTGCACCAGGTCGGAGGCGTGGTAGGCCCATTCCAGAGGCTCGCGCACGCACTCGGTGGAGTAGTTGCCGCCGTTGAGGATGTACTTGATCTTGTGCTTGGCCGCGAAGTTGTACAGCGAGGCGAAGAACGCGTGGTCCTGCGGCGTGTCCAGGTGCGGCACCTGGGCCTTGAAGTAGGCCAGTTGCAGGTCCTTCATCTCCTGCCAGTTGATCACCTCGGTGTGCAGGTGCAATCCCAGGCCTTCGACGATGCGCTCGATGTTGTGCACCGCCTGCTGCGAATTCCAGCCCGCGTCGACGTGGAAGATCAACGGCCTCAGGCCGAATTTTTCCTTGGCCAGGTAGGCGAGGTAGGAGCTGTCGACGCCGCCGCTGATGCCCAGCAGCGAGTCGTACTCGCGGCCTTGGCCATCCTTGCGGATCTTGGCGACCATGGCGTCGATCTCGGCCTGGCCGCGCTCGTCCGTGTGCCAGTTCGGCAGGATGTTGTCGTGGTAGTTGTTGCAGTAGTCGCACCAGCCGCGGGCATCGAAGGTGATGCCTGCGTCGCTGGTGTCCATGATGCAGTTGGCGCAGATGCGGTAGTTCTGTTGTGACACGGCGGACAGTCCCTGGAGAGATTCAGATGGTCGAGTAGAGATGGCGGTTGTGCTCGAGCGCGACGGGGTCGGACAGTCGGACGGCGGCCGCCTGTCGGACGGCCGGTCGCGCGGCGGCACGGGCCTCCGGCGGCTGGTCCGCGAGTTCGTCCAGCACGCGGGCGAAGGCGTCGGTATCGGCGAGGTCGAGGTCCCAGCCGACGCCGTCGGTCGCGAGGCCGCGCCACGGCGTGTTCTGGCTGATCAGCACGCGGGTGCCGACGGCGATCGATTCCGCGATGACGTGGCCGTAATTCTCGCCGTGGGACGGGAACAGGAACACGTCGTAGCCGGCCAGGCGCTGGAAGACCTCCTCCGGCGCGACGGGGCCGAGGTAGCGGGCCTGGACCTGCGCGGGCAGCTGCTTCAGCAGGGCGGCGCATTCGGACCAGTACACCGGGTCTTCCTGCGGGCCGATGATGTCGAAGTCCATCGGGCGGCGCACGCGCTGCAGGATGCGCAGCGCGCCGTCGAGGTTCTTCTCGCGGGTGAGGCGCGACAGGAAGACGACCCGCAGGCGCGGCTGCGGCGGCGCTTCCGGGGCGAGGGCGGCGGCGTCGCGGATCGGCAGGTCGATGGCGGAGCGCACGCGCTCGCCCGGCAGCCGCATCGCCTGCACGATGCCCTGGGCCTCGTGCGGGCTGGAGGCGTGCCATCGCATGTCGCGGCCGTAGAAACCGGCCAGGCGCGAGAGTTCGATGTAGAGCTTCTTCTTCGGGTACTTGATGCGCAGCGGCCCTTCGACGAACTCGCCGCGCGGCGACATCACGACGCGCCGGGGCCGGATGCGGCCCAGTCGCATCAGCAGCAGCAGCTTGATGGTGAAGACGGGGTCGAAGAAGCTGTTCAGGTGCAGGATGTCGTGCGGCGTGCCGTTGACCAGTTCCGCCAGGGCGGACAGGCCCAGTTCGTCGGGCGCGAGGTAGCGCACGCGGGAGCGGCCCATGGTCACCCATTCGCCGCGGGGCACGTCGTAGGGCTGGTCCGAGCCGAGGTCGCGATCGCGCGTGACGATGAGGAAGGAGAATTCGTCGCCCAGCCACTCGACCGTGTTCAGCACGGTGCGCGCGATGCCGCCCGACATGTAGCCGGGGAAATAGTTGGGGACGAAGATCAGGACGGTTTTCATGCGGCGGGCGCTCCGGGAACGGCGACGGGCGCTGGATCCGTCGGGCGGACGGCCGCGGCTCTCGCCGGGAGCGTGAACACGATCATCAGGAACAGCAGGATGTGGAACATCGAGCTGTCGGTCGACATGGCCTGGTTGCCGTTCGTTCCCATGTAGAAGAAGAAGGGCAGGCCGGCGGAGATCAGATACCGGCCGAGCGGCTCGCGCACGCGCAGGGCCTGCGCCACCGCCAGCAGGTAGCTGCCGAAATACAGCACGCTGCCGATCAGGCCCAGCTTCATCAGGGTGGCGAGGAAGTCGACCTCGTAGCTGAACGGACGATCGGCACTGCGGACGTAGGCCGCCACGGTGCCGAAGCCGCCGCCGATCACCGGGTGCTCGGCGATCTTGTCCAGCAGCGCGGGGATCTGCGCATAGCGCTCGGCGGAGGACACATCGTCGGAGGAGAACTCGAAGCGCTGCTGGAGCCAGTCCAGGTTCACCGCGATACCGGCGATCAGCACGATGGCCGCCCCGATCGTCAGCCGCAGGCGTTGCGGCGGCGACAGCATGCGCAGGAGCACCGGCGCCACGATGAGGAGCTGGAGGAACGCGGCGATGGCCAGCGCCCGACGGCCGTCCAGCAGCATGGCGACCAGGTACAGGCCCACCAGCAGCAGGTCGCGCATGCGGCGCTGCAGCGAGAAGCGGTACAGCGCCAGCGCGCTGCCCAGCATCACCAGGTGGGCGGTGTTGGTATAGAGCCCCAGGACGCCGGAGTTGTGGTCGAGCTTCCATGACAGGCCCAGCCCGGCGAGGAAGGCGTTGACCAGCAGCAGCGACTCGGTGGAGATCTCGCCGAGCACCGCATGGAAGCCGATCGCGAGGGCGACGCTGGCCAGCGCGATCAGCAGCGACAGCCGCTCGACGAAGCGGAAGAAGGCGCGTTGCAGGCGATGCTGCTCGATCAGCAGATAGATCACCGGCATCGCGCCGATGTACAGCAGGAAGCCGGCCGAGTCCTGGGTGATGTAGCCCGACACGTTGCCCCGCGCGATGGCGACGCCTGTCCAGACGACGTAGACGACCAACATCGCGACCCAGACCTTGATCACGAAGGTGTCGGGCACATGCAGGCGGCGGTGGAGCAGGCCCGCGCCCACGACAAGGATGGCCAGGCCGAAGGAGGCGGCGACCACCGGGGCGATGAACTGCTCGAGCAACGGATACAGCGCCAGCGATCCGCACAGGACCGCCATCAGCAGCGACGCGATCCGCGACCGCAGGCCGTCGGTCGGGTGCGGCAGTTCAGTGAGAACGGAGGTATGCATGGAGCAGCGATCCGAAGCGCATCTTGCGTCGCAGCGTGGCCATCGATGCCGCGACCGCGCGCAGGCGGAACTCGCCCGGGCTCGTGCTCTTGGCATCGCCGTGATAGATCACCATGCGCGGGTCGTAGACCACGCGCAGGCCGCGGCGGACGCAGTTGAAGGCGATCAGGTCCTCCTCGCCGTACATGAAGATGTCCTCGTCCAGTTCGCCGAAGGCGCGCAGGTAGTGTTCGGACAGGAACAGGAAGCAGCCGTGGACCATGTAGACGTCGGTAACGCCCGGTGACTGCGCCGCATCCGGTGCATCCGGTGCATGCGGCCCGGCCGGATCCGGCGTGCGGGTCGGACGCGGCCTGACCACCGTTCGCATCGCGAGCCCCTTGAGTGCCGCCCACAGCTTGCCCAGGTGGATGGCCGCGATGTACTGCAGCGTCAGCCGCGGCAGCATCGGGTTGTCGGAGCCGGGTTCGTCGCCGCGCACGTAGGGGCCGACGACGGCGATGCCGGCGTCCCGCGCGGCCAGGCAGCGCGTGATGAGGTCGGGCGACTCGACACGCGTGTCGCTGGTGGCGATCACCACATTGAGGATGCCCCGCTCCCGCAGCGCGCGGATGCCCACGTTGTTGCCGGCCGAGTAGCCGCCGTTGCGACCCGACTGCAGCACGCTCACCCGGGCCTGCCCGGCGAAATGCCGCGCCAGCACGTCGAACGCGCCGTTCGGCGAGGCGTTGTCGACGACGACGACCGGCGCCGCGCCGGCCAGCGCGAGGATGCTGTCGACGCAGCGCACCGTCTCGTCGTGGTTGACGTAGTTCAGGACGACGAAGCCAAGGTCGGAGGACATGGGGAAACGGTCAGCGGGAGGTGGGGCGGAGCGCGCGCGGCGCATCGGCCACCGTGCCCAGGATTTGCAGGTAGCGCTGGCCGAACTCGACGGTCCGGCGGTGGAGCGCGATTCTAGCGGCGGCCTCGGCGCCCTCATCCACGCCGCCGGGCAGTGCCTGCCAGGCCTGGCGCAGCAGCGCGGCCAGCGCGGAGGGGTCCTTCGGGTCGAAGTAGGCAGCCTGGGGATGGGCCTGCTCGCGGTGGACGGCGAGGTCGGAGGCGATCAGCGGCTTGCCCATGGACTTGGACTCCTCGACGCTGCTGCTCCAGCCCTCGAAGAAGGACGGGTTGACCACCGCGACGCTGGCACGCATCAGGCCCTGCACGTCGGCGTAGTCGATGCTGCCCAGCAGCCGGACGTGCCGGTGCAGGTCCTGCTCGTCGCGGACGCGCAGGGCCTCGTCGGCCAGCGTGTTCCCGTTCGGGTCCTTGATCCAGCCGGTGCAGACCAGCGTGACATCCAGGCCCTCGCGCTTGAGCTGGGCGACGGCCTCGAAGGCGGCGCGGTGGTTCTTGTGGGCCCAGAACTGGTTGGGCAGGAAGAAGAAACGCTCCGGCAGGCCGTGCTTGTCCAGCAGCGCGCGCGTGGCCTCGGCGCTGGTCGGGCCGAGGTGGAGCTGCGAGACGAAGGGCAGCACGTGGGTGCGCGCCGGACGGGCCTCGCCCATCACCTGGGCGAAGTCCTTGTACGCGTCCTCGCTGCTGACGACCACGGCGTCGCTGTGGCGGTGCAGCGCGCGCAGGTCGGCGCTGCGGCGTTCGACGTCCAGTCCCGGGAAGAGATGCGGCAGGTGCAGGTACTGGAAGTCCGGGATCCAGGAGATCAGCCGGAAGCGCGGGCTCAGGCGCTCCACCATCGACGGATGCGACACGACGTCCACGCCGTGGCGGCGCAGTTCGCGTTCGACGAACACCTGCGAGCGCAGGCCGCGGTAGGCCAGCCGGTGGAAGAACCAGGGCACCGTGCCGCGGGTGAGGATGTCCAGCTGGACGACCTCGGCCACGGCCTGGAACTCCGCCAGCAGCCGGTCTGGCAGATCCTTGCCGATGAACAGCGTGACGCGCACGTGCGCCGGCCGCGCGGCGTGCACCGCATGCAGCAGGTTCCGGAAATAGTTCAGGCCGCCGGCATAGGCGAGGCCGAAGTCGAACCAGAAGCCGACATGGATCGGTTTTTCGGGAGAGGCGGTCACGGGTGTCGTGGCAGTCATGGGGCGGGAAGGCGGGCGGCGCGGGCCCATGCGGCGTAGTCGGCGAGGCCGTCGTCCAGCGGGGTCGTCGGACGCCACCCCGTGGCGTGCATCCGTTCGACGGCGGCGAGGTAGAAGCGGGGATCGCCGGCGCGGACGGTGCCGTTGAAACGGATCTCCGCCGGACTGCCGAGCGCGCGGGCCAGCCGTTCCAGCACCTCGCGCACGGTCACGCGTTCGCCGGACGCGCCGTTGACGATCTCCAGGCGGGCCGGGCCCGTGGGCGCGACCGTGGCGCGGTCGGCGAGGTGCAGCATCAGCGCCGCCGCGTCCTCGACATGGATCCAATCGCGGGTCTCGTCGCCGGTGCCGAAGAAGGTCTGCGGCGACTCGCCCGACAGCAGCCGGCCCGACGCGTCCCACAGCAGCTGCTTGCGCAGGCCGGGGCCGTAGATGGAGAAGAAACGGACCGCGACCGCCGGCTGGCCGAAGCAGGCGGCGTGCGCGGCGAGCAAGGTCTCCACCATCTGCTTGTGGAAGCCGTAGGGCGAGACCGGGTTCGGCGTGTCCGACTCCTGCAGCGGCCGGTCCGGCGCGGCGCCGTAGACGGCGGCGCTCGACGGATAGAGCACCGCGGCGGCCGGCGCGTGCCGGCGCAGGTGCTCCAGCAGCACCACCGTGCTGCCGACGGTGCGCTCGTAGGCGTCCAGCGGCTGCTCCAGCGAGTAGGGCACGGAGCCGTTGCTGGCGCAATGCGCCACCGCGCGCAGGGCCTGGCCGAGATCGGCCAGGCCGGCGAGCGCCTCGGCCGTCACGCCGGCATTGACCCAGCGGTCGTAGCCGGCGGCGCGGGCCTCGTCGTCGGTCCAGCGGCCATGGCCGAGGCCCACGACATGCCAGCCCGCCGCGCGGAAGCGCCGCGCGCAGGCCTGGCCGAGGAAACCGGCGCCGCCGGTCACGAGCACGGTGCGCGTCATGTCAGTGGCGGGCTCCGTCGTCGGCGCGGACCAGGTCGCGGATCTTGCCGAGCTGGCCGGTGCGCAGGTCGTGCAGCGACAGGTCCCCGATCTTGGCAAGCCGGGTCTCGAAGTCGTCGAAGGTCAGCTGGCCCTGCTCGTCATGGAACTCGCGGAACTGCGCGCGGCGGTAGACCTCACGGGGCGTCTTCACCGGCAGGTCGCCGAGCACGTCGTCGCGCACGAAGAAGACGTTGTTGCCGGCCCGGTTCCCCGCGACCAGCGAGTAACCCTTGCGCGCCGCCAGCGCGGTCAGCGCCGAGATCGACGCGCCGTAATAGACGCGCGAATGGTGCGCCTGCCCGCGGACGAAGGCCGGGTCGTAGGGCGTGGTCACCTCGGCGTCGGGGCCGAACTGGCTGCTGTACTCGCAGATGACGATCCGCGGCGAGACGGCGTCGATCGCCTGCCAGACCCAGTAGTCGTTGCCGTCGATGTCCACCGACAGCAGCCCGATGTCGCCGGTGATGCCGTTGGCGCGCAGCAGCTGGTTGATGTTGTCCTTGTCGATGAAGGCGCATTCGGCCTTCAGGTTGGACGCCCAGTAGATGACGTCCTGCCTGATGTAGGCGATGTTCTCGGGCGAGCCGTCCATCACCAGGCCCGACCACTGGTTGTTGGTCAGCAGGAAGCGGGTGTTGGACTCGACGTAGTTCTCGACGCCGAACTCGACGAAGACGCGGCGCTCGATCGGCACGCGGCGGATGAGGTGCTGGATGATCCCGTCCTCGCCCCACTGGGAGAAGACACGGAACTCGGCCTCTTCAAGCGTGGCGGCGCTGGTCTGTCGCTGCTCGATCCGGCCCAGCGCTTCCTGCACGCGCATGAGCCGTTCCGACAGCGAGTTGAAACGCCGGTAGGTTCTCAGGATTCTCTTCAGCATGGCACTCAATTCCCCTGGTTGAGATGGCGAAGGATCTTGGCCGGGATACCGCCGGCCACGGTTCGATCAGGCACGTCGCGGGTGACGACGGCATTGGCGGCAACGACGGCGTTGCGCCCGATGGTGACGCCCGGGAGGATGACGGCGCCGGCGGCGATCCAGCATCCCTCGAGCAGGCGGACCGGTCCCTTGAAGCCGTCTTCCTGGGCGCGGATCGGCAGGTCGGGTCGGTCGAAATGGTGGTCGGCGTCCAGGATCAGCACGCGGTCGCCGATCAGCACGTTGGCGGCGATGTCGACCTCGCGCCAGGCGTTGATCTGGACCATGCGGCCGATGTAGGTGCCGTCGCCGATGCGCAGCGTCGGCTGGCCGTCGCCGCGGTCGTCCTTGGCGTTGAGCCAGGCGTCGGCGCAGATGTGCACGTGGTTGCCCACGCTCACCAGGTGCGGCGACATCAGCTTGGACGGGTACTCGAGGCGCGAGCTCGGTCCCCACTGCGCGAAGCGCCGGCGTTGCAGCTCCGTGTGCAGCCGGATCTGGACGGACCGCAGCCGGTCCAGCCAGTCCTCATGGCGGGGCTGGGCGTGGCGCAGCTCAGACATGGGGCGCGGCCTCCGCGGTCCGCCGGCCCAGCGACGCCCAGCGCCGGTGGTGGTTGAGCAAGGACACCGGCGTGTCCGAGATCACCGAGGTCATCACCGTGTCCACGGTCGCGTCCCGGGCCAGCTCGGCGAACGGCCGGCGGCTCCAGGCCGGGAAGTCGGGCACGGTGAAGGAGGTCTGCATCCAGTTGCAGCACTGCGTGATGTAGTAGCAGCACAGCGCGTCCTCGCGCATCGCCGGCGTCACCGCGCGCCGGCCGGCGACGGCGTCGTCGAGGAAGCCGAAGTAGGCCTGGGCCGTCGTCGCCTTCAGCACGAAGCCGAGGTCGGCGTAGTAGGACGTCGACTCGGTGATGACCAGCTTGCCGTGGGCCACCGCCTCGACGCCCACGGTGGAGGTGTACACGACCACGGCCGCGACCTGTTCCATCAGGTCGTAGCTGTTGACCGGATCCTCGGCGCCGATGAAGTGCAGCCGGGGATGGTCGCCGAAGTGCTGGCGCAGCAGCGCGCGCGTGTCGTCCACGCTGCGGGCGATGGGCAGGCGCTCGACCGGGTGCTGGCGCACCAGCACCGGCGCCTCGGAGTGCTCCAGCACGTGCCGCACCGTCTGGACGATCCAGTCCTGCGTGGTCTCGAACACCGCATGCAGCCCCAGCGCCGCGGAGTCCCACGGCGAGTTCAGCGCGATGAGCACGCCGCCTTCGTATTCGGGCCGCTTGCCCGAGACGCCCTTGACCTGCGACGAGAACTTGTCGGTGCCGGCGCGGCGCTTGCCGATCTCCTCCTCGGCGAAGCCGATGACGAGCCGGCGCTCCTCGGCCGCCTGCGTCTCGTCGCGCAACGCGGCGTAGGCGCGCGGGATGTCGTGCAGCTGGCAGGCGATGCCGTCGGCGGCCAGCAGCAGCACGCCGTAGCCGCCCGAGTCATAGGTCGACACGCGGATGCCGCGCGACCGGCCGGTGCGCAGCCACAGGCCCGAGGTGGCGCAGATGCCGCCGGGCACGAAGAGCAGGTCCTGCGGATGCCGGTCGAGCAGGGCCGTGATCGCCCGCTGCGAATCGACGAGCTGTGCGGCGGACCGCCGCATCGCCTCGGTGTCGATGCCGGTCTCGCCCTTGCGGGCCCAGACGGCGTTCAGGTAGGCCAGGCGGTCGATGGCGGCCTGGGTGCCGGCGTCGATCTCGCCGGCGGCGCGGAAGTCGCTCAGCCGCAGTACCGGATGCCGGCGGCCGACGACCGCCAGCACCGCGCGCAGGCAGCTCAGCTGCAGGCGCCAGATGCGGCTGTCGGCGCCGAAGAGCTGGTCGTCCAGCACGAAGGTCACGCGATGGCCGCGGCTTGCCAGCAGCAGGCCGACCGCCATCGAGAACCACGGCACGGGCGACCCGAACCAGGGCGTGATGATCGCGGCGGCGCGCGGCGCCTCGGTGCCGGCCGGCGCGGACGGCGCCTGCCGCACGAAGCGGCGCATGCGCCAGGTGTCGCGCAGCCACTGGGCGAGCGTCGGCTCGTCCCAGAGGCGGCGCTTCAGGATCTTGAGGGATTCCGGCAGGAACGACGTGGAGGACATGACGCGAAGGGGAATCCGGGTTAGGAAGACTTGCGGTGGAAGAGGAAGAGCGCGATGCCGACCAGCGCCAGCGCCGCGGCCTTGACGCCGATCAGCGCCGGGGGCGCCAGCGGCAGGGCCTGGATCTGCAGCGCGGCCCAGCCGATGCCGGCCGCCGCGGCGGTGCCGCCCAGCGCCGGACGCCAGCGGGAGATGCCTGTCAGTCGCCAGGCCGCCCACTGGCTCGTCAACATGCGCACGAGAAAGCCGCCGGCCACGGCCAGCGCGCCGCCGGCGACATGATGCGTCGGCACCAGCCACAGGCCCAGTCCCGCCGCGGCCACCGCGCTCGCGATGCTGATGGTCACCGAGGTCTTGATCTTGTGGTGGTAGAGCAGGGCCGTCTCGGACACCAGCGTCGCCGCCAGCGTGAAATTGCCGACCGCCAGCACGGTCATCGCGTCCAGCCCGTGGCTGTAGCCATGCGGGGCCACGAGGGCGATCAACTCGTGCGCGAAGAGCATCAGCGCGGCGAACACGGCGGTCATCATGAGCAGCAGCAGCCGGCCGGCCTTGCCCAGCGCCTCGTTCACATGGGCGGTATCGCTGCCGAAGATCATCGGTTGCAGCGCGGCCCCGAAGGAGGTGCAGGCCATGGCCACGATCATCGACAGCTGCTGCGCCAAGCCGAAGACGCCGAGTTCCTCGGAGGACACGTGGCGTTGCAGCAGCAGCGTGCTGAAGCGGTTCAGCACGAAGTAGGCCAGGTAGCCCACCAGCACCGGCAGCGCGAACTTCAGCGTCTGGACCAGGTCGGCGCGACGCGGCCGCCAGCGGAAGCGCCGGCCCAGCAGCACCGGCAGCGCGGCCGCCTGCACCAGGGCGCTGACCAGCAGCGCCAGCAGGATGCCCTCGAGCCGCATGTGTCCCGCGATCAGCGCGGCGGTCGCCACCGCGGCCATCACCGCCGAGGCGCCCAACTGCAGGCCGACCACGGCGAGCACCTTGCCCTCGGAGCGGAGCCAGACCACGGACAGCGCGCCCAGGAAGCCGGCGGCAGAGATTGCCAGCGCGAAGGGCAACGCCGGCTGGACCGGCACCGCGGGGGACAGCAGGGTCCACAGTGATCCGCCCCATACCAGCGAGATCCCGGACAGCAGGACCAGCGTGGCCAGGAACATCCACAGCACCGAACTGATGTACGCGTGCTGTTCGCCAGACTTGCGGCGATCGAAATACAGCCGGGCCACGGCCGAGGGAATCCCCAGGTGCAGCGCGTAGGTCAGGATATCGATGTTGGCCCGGACCGCCACGTAATGGCCGAACTCCGCCTGGCTGAGCGCGCGGGTGTACAGCGGCAGCAGCAGGAAGCCGCCGACGGCGACCACGGCCACGTCGGCCAGGCCGTAGAGGGCGCTCGATGAGAGGAGACGTCGGGTGTCCATGGGATGTCGCGGGTGCGGACGTGGGCGCGCGTCCCCGGGCGGGGACCGCGCGCCGCGCGCGCCTTCACTCGTGCGCGTTCAGCGCCTTGTAGCCATGGCCCTTGACCAGCTCGTCGCGCTGCGCGCTGACCAGGTCCTCGCGGGTCATCTCGCGGACCAGTTCCTCGAAGCTGATCTTCGGCGCCCATCCCAGCTGCTTCTTCGCCTTGCTGGGGTCACCCAGCAGCGTCTCGACCTCGGCCGGACGGAAGTAGCGCGGGTCCACGGCCACGACGACGCGTTCGCCGCCGGCCGCGTCCATCAGGTAGGCCTTCTCGTCGACGCCGCTGCCTTCCCAGCGCAGCGTCATCTCCAGTTCCTTGGCGGCCGCCTTCACGAAGTCGCGCACGCTGTACTGCACGCCGGTGGCGATGACGTAGTCCTCGGGCGTGTCCTGCTGCAGCATCAGCCACTGCGCCTCGACGTAGTCCTTCGCATGGCCCCAGTCGCGCAGCGAGTCCATGTTGCCCAGGTACAGGCAGTTCTGCAGGCCCAGCTTGATGCGGGCCAGCGCACGGGTGATCTTGCGCGTCACGAAGGTCTCGCCGCGCAGCGGGGATTCGTGGTTGAACAGGATGCCGTTGCAGGCGTACATGCCGTAGGACTCGCGGTAGTTCACCGTGATCCAGTAGCCGTAGAGCTTGGCCACGCCGTACGGGCTGCGCGGGTAGAAAGGCGTGGTCTCCTTCTGCGGGATCTCCTGCACCTGGCCGTACATCTCGGAGGTGCTGGCCTGGTAGAAGCGGGTCTTCTTCTGCAGGCCCAGCAGGCGGATCGCCTCGAGGATGCGCAGCGGGCCGATGGCGTCGGAGTTGGCCGTGTACTCGGGCTCCTCGAAGCTCACGTGCACGTGCGATTGCGCGGCCAGGTTGTAGATCTCGTCGGGCTGGACCTGCTGGATGATGCGGACCAGGCTGGACGAGTCCGTCATGTCGCCGTAGTGCAGGAACAGCCGCGTGTCGGGCAGGTGCGGGTCCTGGTACAGGTGGTCGATGCGGTCGGTGTTGAACAGCGAGGCGCGGCGGCGGATGCCGTGGACGATGTAGCCCTTGTCCAGCAGGAACTCCGCGAGGTAGGCACCGTCCTGGCCGGTGATGCCGGTGATGAGAGCGACTTTTTGATTCATGGCAGCGCGTTCGATGTAAGCGGGGATATGAGGGACGGGCGGGTTCAGCGGGCGCCGGCGCCGGGCGCGTCGGCCCAGTGCGAAGCCAGCGCCCAGTCGTCGGCGGTGTCGATGTCCAGGCTCTCGCGAGCGTCGGTCATCACGAAGGGCAGGACGCCGGGCCGCACGATGGGGCGGGCGGCGCGGGCGTCCTCGGCGGGGATCACGTAGAGCGCGCCGTTGAGCGCGTAGGCCGGGGCCAGGTCCTGCGAGCGCAGCGACAGCGGCTCCCAGCCGAGGCTGGGCCGCAGCTCGCCGTCCTGCCAGGCGAAGGTCCAGGCGGGGTGCGAGGCCGCGGGGCTGACGCTGACGACCGGATGGCGCGTCGGTCCGGCCTGGCCGGCCTGGTCGGCATACGCGCGGACCGCGCCGCGGATCGCCTCGGCGCTGCGGAAGGGGCTGGTCGGCTGCAGCAGCAGCACCGCGTCGACGGCGCCGTGTTCCTGCTCGTACCAGGCCAGCGCATGCGTGATGACGCCGGCGCTGCCGGCGGTGTCGGTTGCCAGCTCGGCCGGGCGCAGCCAGGGCACCATCGCGCCGGCGGCGCGGGAGACCGCGGCGATCTCCTCGTCGTCGGTGCTCACCAGCACGTCGGCGCAGACGCCGCTCTCGAGCGCCGCCGCGATCGACCACTGGATCAGCGGACGTCCGCCGAGCGGCAGCACGTTCTTGCGCGGCAGCCGCTTGCTGCCGCCGCGGGCGGGCACGAGCGCGAGCAGGCGCGGCAGCTCAGCCATGGAACAGCCCCGCGACGTCGTACTGGGCGCGCTGGAAGTCTTCCATGCGGCCGATGTCCAGCCAGTATTCATGGACCGGGAACATGTTGACCGGCTGGCCTTGCTCCATCTGCTGCTGCAGCAGCGTGGGCATGTCGATGCGCTGGCCGCGCGCGACGCCCTCCAGGACCGCCGGCGACAGCACGTAGATGCCGGCGTTGATGAAGTAGCGGTAGGCCGGCTTCTCGACCATCGAGGTGATGCGCAGGCCGTCGCCCTCGATGACGCCGTAGGGCACGCGGTGCTCGTGCTCGCGCACGCACATGGTGGCGATGCCGTCGTGGCTGTCGTGGAAGTCCAGCAGCTTGTTGAAATCGAGGTTGGTCAGCAGGTCGCCGTTCATCATGAACATCGGCTCGCGGATCGCGTCGCGCGGCAGCAGGCCCAGCGCGCCGCCGGTGCCCAGCGGCTCGTCCTCGTGCACGTACTGGACCTCGATGTCCCAGCGGCTGCCGTCGCCGATGTGCTCGCGGATCATCTCGGGCAGGTAGTGCGTGGAGATGAAGAAGCGATGGAAGCCGGCGCGCACGAAGTTCTCGATGATGATCTCGAGGATGGGCTTGTCGCCGACATTGAGCAGCGGCTTGGGGCAGTTGTCGGTGAGCGGCTGCAGCCGTGTGCCGAAGCCGCCGGCCATCAGGAAGACCGCGTTGTCGCGGCGCTTGCCGTGCAGCAGGCCGTGCAGCGTCTCGATGCCGACGACACGGCCCTCGGTGTCCACCAGCGGGATCTGCGAGACCTGGTGGCGTTCCATCAGCTGGAGCACCCGTTCCTTGGTCGATCCGGCCGGTGCGGTGCGCGGCTGGCGTTTCATCGCCTCGGAGACGGGGGCTTCCAGGGCGACCTGGCGGATCAGCGCGCGGCGCACGTCGCCGTCGGTGACGGTGCCCAGCAGGCGGCGTTCGTCGTCGACGACGACGGCGATCTGCAGGCCGCCACGGTCGAGGGCCGTCATGGCCTCCCGCAACGAGGCGGCGGGGCGGACGAGGGCGAGTTCCCAGTGGTTCATGGTCAGGGGGTCGGTGGACGGGGTGGTCAGTCGCGAGCCGGCGCGAGCAGCTCGGCGAGCGAGCGCACGAAGGCTTGCGGTTGATGTTCGGGAGCGGGCGCGAGCGCCTCGCCGTGCTCGGTCCCGGGGCGGACGATGCGCACGCTGCGCATGCCCAGCCGGTGGGGGCCGGCGAAGTCCTTCAGCGGGTTGTCGGAGACGTAGAGCGCGTCGCCGCCGCTCACGCCCAGCGCACCCAGGATGCGTTCGAAGCCGATGGTCGACGGCTTCCAGGCCTCGCGGCCGAGCTCGTCGGTGATCACGACCTCGTCGAAGAAGCGAGCCAGCCCCAGGGCGTCCAGCTTGCGGCGCTGCACCGCTCCCCAGCCGTCGGACAGCAGGGCCAGGCGGTGGCCGCGCGCGCGCAGCGCCGTCAGCACGGGGACCGTCTCGACGTGCGGGCGGATCGCGGGGACGTGCTCACGATAAGCCGGTACCAGCACGCGGCCGACATAGTCCTCGCCCGGCGTGGCGACGCCGAGATCGGCCAGCACCGTGCTCATCAGGTCGCCGCGTTGGCCGGCGGCGAAGCGACGGCGCAGTTCGGGCTCGATGTCCACGCCCAGGTCCGCCCAGGCGCGTTCCGCCACCGCCCGATGTCCCGAGCGGACGAAGTCCGCTTCCGGGTACAGCGTGTCGTCCATGTCGAACACGACCACCGGCGGCAGCGGGGCAGACAGGCCGCGCGGCACGGACAGCCGGGGCGGCGGCAGGAAGAGGGAACGGTCCGTCCGCGTCATGACCATGCCGTCGTGCACCGTCGCGGCCGCGACCGCGGGCTCGCGCCCCGCGGCCATCTGGAGGATCCATCGCGGCCAGTCCGCGCCGGCGCCGATGGCCAGGGGCAGTCCGCCGCCCATGCGGGCGTTGAGTTCCATCGCGACCCAGCGGCCCGGCGCCGGATGGCGGAACTGCACCGTCACCGGACCGATGCAACCCAGGCCGGCGGCGATCGCCATCGCGCGGGCCTCGAGCTCGGGGGAGCGCTCCACGACGCCGCGCGTCACCTCGCCGCCCCGCACCTGCAGGCGGCGGCGCGGGACCGCGCAGAGCGCGCGTCCCGACAGGTCCAGCAGCACGTCGACCGTGGTCTCGTCGCCGCCGACCAGGCGCTCGACCATCGGATCGACGGTCTCGGCCAGGCGGGCACGGAGTTCCTCGGCGTCGTTGACGCGGACCGCGCCGATCGAGGCGGAACCCGAGGCGGGCTTGATGAACAGAGGGAACGGCAGGTCCGGCGCGCCGGGGTCGACCGCTTCGGGGACCTCGGCGCCGAGCGCTGCGAAGGCGTCGCGGCTCAGGCGCTTGTCGCGCGCGACCTGGATCACCCGCGACGGCGACAGCAGCAGGCGCGCGTTCGGGGCGCGCTCCGCCAGGACCGGGCGCCAACGGTCCAGGCGCACGAGGTCCGGATCGATCGTCGGTATCACCAGATCGATGCGCTCACGCACGAGGAAGCCGCACAGGGCGTCGAGGAATGCGTCGCTGTCGATCGGCGTGGGCAGGTCGATCCGGCGGTCGACGACGGCCAGCGCCGGCGCGAGCGGATTCGGGTCGCTGCCCCAGATCAGGCCGGGCGACACCGCCGGCAGCACCCGGGCGAAGGCCTCGACCAGTTCGCAGCGGCGTCCGACATTCAGGAAGAAGACATTCATGGAAGATTCCGTCGCGGCCCGCGGTCAGGCGAGCCAGGGCTTGTCGACGGCCAGGGGCCAGGACAGGCGATCGAACAGGGACAGGGCCTGCGCGGCGAAGCGGCCGTCGCCATAGGGATTGATGACGCCGCGGCTGCGCTCGACGAAGGCGGGCGACAGCGCGGTGTCGATCGCGCCGGCGATCGCGGCGACCTCGAAGGCACAGTCCAGCACGTTGCCCGCGCGGTCGCGTCCCGCCTGCCGGTCGCCGACGTTGACCACCGGCAGTCCGGCCGTGGCGGCCTCGATGATTCCCGAAGACGAGTTGCCGACCATGGCCGCGGCATGGTGCAGCGCGGCAACGTAGCGGCGCAGCCCCAGGTTGGGCACGTACCGGACGCCGGGCCGGCGGCGGGACAGGTCCTCGCAGAGCGCCAGGAAGGGCGCGTTGCCCGGATCGGCGCAGGGCGCGGTGATCAGGATCTGCTGCGGTGCCATCGTCAGCGCCTGCCCCGCGGCATCCGCGAAGCGGGCATTGGTGGACTCGTCCACATTCGTTTCAGGATGCAGCGTCACCAGCAGGAAGGGCTTCGCCGCGTCCAGGCCGACTTCGGTGCAGAACGCCTCTCGCGCGGTCACCGGCGTGCTGACCAGGGCGTCGAGCTCGGGTGCGCCGATGACGTGGATGGTGGCGGGATCCTCGTGCAGCGCCGCCACGCGCGCGCCGCAGCCGTCGGACGCCACCAGATGCAGCGCGCTGAGCTTGGACAGTGCATGGCGCACGCGCTCGTCCATCGCGCCCAGCGTCAGGTGACCGCCGCCGATGTGGATGACCGGCACGCGCGCCAGCATCGCGGCCTGCGCGCCGGCCAGCATTTCGTAGCGGTCGCCCAGGATCAGCAGCGCGTCCGGGCGACGGCGTTCCAGCCATTCGGCCATGCCGGCCAGCACCGCGGCGCTCTGCGCCCCCGCGCCGCCGTCGACGGCGGGCAGCACGCAGTCCAGCGGCAGGCCGCTGCGC
Source organism: Roseateles sp. (assembly GCA_039593255.1). GTDB lineage: Bacteria > Pseudomonadota > Gammaproteobacteria > Burkholderiales > Burkholderiaceae_C > Roseateles. The sequence continues at coordinate 13,908 of JBCNPQ010000019.1, read as the reverse complement.
TCGACATCGCCCAGCGTGCGGCCGAGGCGCTCGTCATGATGTCCCGCGCCCGCGGCGAGCAGCAGCCGGTAGCGGTCCGACGCGTGCAGGGCGCCGTACAAGGCCTCCATGCGGCCGAAATCGGACCGCGCGACGGTGAGCGAGGCGAGCGTGAGCTGGGCGGACATGGCGGCGCGTGTTGGCGACGGTCGGGCGACGTTCGGGCGAGTTGCGTGGCGAGGTGCGGGCGCGCGGGCCCGTCAGGCCAGGTCGGTCCAGCGGATCAGCGCGTTCTCGGCGACGTCGCGCGCGAGCGTGCGGCCGATCAGCTGCTCGGCGTCCATCGCGGGAATGCCGGTACCGGGCCGCTTGGCCGTCAGGTCCGCGTCCACGATCACATGGCCCGCGGTCATCGCGCGCACCGCGACGACGGACTTGCGCGCCACCTTGGCCACCTCGATCTCGACCGGCCAGGGACGCTTCTCGCCATGGCCCAGCGCCGCGTTGATGTTGCGGATGCCGTCGACCAGCGCGCGCAACTCGTGCGGCTCCAGCGACGCGGCCTGGTCCGGGCCGGGCAGCTTCTTGTCGAGGGTGAAATGCTTCTCGATGACCGTCGCGCCCAGCGCGACCGCCGCCAGCGAGATCTCGATGCCGGGCGTGTGGTCCGAGTAACCGACCGGCAGGCCGAACTCGCGTGCCATCGTGGCCATCGCGCGCAGGTTGCAGTACTGCGGCTCCGCCGGGTATTGCGTCGTGCAGTGCAGCACCGTGACCGGGCCGCTGTCGTGGCGCTTCAGGAAGTCCAGCGAGCGGCGGACTTCCTCCAGCGTGGCCATGCCCGTGGACACGATCAGCGGCAGTCGGGTCGCGGCGGCCGCACGCAGCAGGAACGGGTTCACCGTTTCGCCCGACGGGATCTTCATGCGCCGCATGCCGATGGTGCCCAGGAACTGCGTGGAAGGCACGTCGAACGGCGAGGACAGGAACTCGACGCCCAGGTCGTTGGCATAGGCCTGCAGCGTCAGCGTCTCGTCGAAGGACAGTTCCAGACGGCGTGCCAGCTCGAGGAAATTCTTGTCGCCGTCCTTCATGTAGCCGGCCAGCGGCGTCTCGTCCGTCATGACTTCCTCGGCCTTGTAGGTCTGGAACTTCACGACGTCGACACCGGTGTCCTTGGCGGCGGCGATCATTTCCTTGGCGAGGCCGATGTCGCCGTTGTGGTTCACGCCGATCTCGGCGATGACGAGGGTCTGGTCCATGTCGAATCCGATCTGGGTCCGGGTTGATCTGTCTGTGCTTGAAGGAAGGGATGCCGGGGAGCGTCTCAGCCCGGCGTCACGCTGCTGGGCAGGTTCACGACGCGTGCCTCCAGCCATTCCGCGTTGTCCAACGGACCGCGCGGCGCGTTCGCATACAGCGGCAGCCGGTTCATCAGCGCCCAGATCGGGCGCGTCATCACGCCGGCATCGTTGGTTGCCTTCAGCAGCGCGTCGCGCTGCGCCGGCGTCTCGCAGATCACGCCGTTGAGCCAGTAGTTGGAGCGGCAGTGCTCGGGCTCGACGATGGGCTGCAGGTCCGACCCGGCGAAGAAGGCGATGTAGCGCTCCGCCAGCGCGCGCTTGGAGGCCAGGAAGGCCGGCAACTGCTCCAGCTGCGCGCAGCCCAGCGCCGCGTTCAGGTTGGGCATGCGGTAGTTGTAGCCGACCTCGTCGTGGAAAAACTCGTACGGGTGCGGGATCTTGGCCGTCGTCGTCAGGTGCTTGGCCCGCTTGCCGATGGTCTCGTCGGCCAGCACCATGCCGCCGCCGCCGGTGGTCATGATCTTGTTGCCATTGAAGCTCAGCACGCCGATGCGGCCGAAGTTGCCGGTGTGACGGCCCTTGTAATAGCTGCCTAGCGATTCCGCCGCGTCCTCGACCAGCACCAGGTGCCAGCGTTCGCACACCGCGACCAGTGCGTCCAGCTCGACCGGGTGGCCGAAGGTGTGCATCGGCAGGCAGGCGCGGATGCGGCGGTGGCCGTCGCGGGTGCGGCACACGCCGTCGTCGTCGATCCGTGCGTGCTCCTCCAGCCAGGCGTCCAGCGCCGTCGGCGACAGGCCCAGCGTGTGGCGGTCGACGTCGATGAACAGCGGCGTCGCGCCGCAGTAGGCGATCGCGTTGCAGGTCGCCACGAAGGTCAGCGACTGCGTCACCACCAGGTCGTCCCGCTCCACGCCGGCCAGCACCAGCGCGATGTGCAACGCCGCCGTGCCGTTCATCACCGCGACCGCGCGCGGGCTGCCGGTGAAGGCGGCCGCGTCCTTCTCGAACCGGTCGACATAGGCGCCCACGCTCGACACGAAGGTCGAGTCGATCGTGTCCACCAGCAGCTCGCGCTCGCGCCCGCGGAACACGGGTGCGTGCAGCGGGATGAACTCGTGGGTGGCGTACTGCTCGCGGATGAAACCGACCAGGCGATCGAACACGGCGTGTCTCCCGGGACTCAGACGTTGTAGATGTGGGCCTTGTACTTCGCCAGGTTGGCCGGCTGCGTCATCCAGGCGATGGTGCGGCGCAGGCCGTCGCGGATGTCGTGGCGCGGCTCGAATCCCGTCAGGCCGCGGATGCGCGTGTTGTCGCACCACAGCCGGAACACCTCGGACTTCTCCGGGCGGATGCGCTGGTCGTCGGTGATGAATTCGACGTCGCTGCCCATCAGCTCCTTGATCAGGTTCAGCGTGTCGCCCACCGAGATCTCGTAGTTGGAACCGATGTTCACCGTCTCGCCGATCGCCTGCTCGCAGCGCGCCAGCTCGAGGAAACCGCGGCAGGTGTCGGCCACGTAGTTGAAGTCGCGCGTCGGGGTGGTGTCGCCCAGCTTGATCTGTTTCATGCCCGAGGCGATCTGCGTGATGATCGTCGGGATCACCGCGCGCGCCGACTGGCGAGGGCCGTAGGTGTTGAACGGACGCGCGATCGTCAGTGGCAGGTTGAACGCGTTGAAGTAGCTCATCGCCATCGCGTCCGCGCCGATCTTGGACGCGCTGTACGGCGACTGCGGCTGCAGCGGATGCTTCTCGTCGATGGGCACATAGCGCGCGGTGCCGTAGACCTCGCTGGTCGAGGTATGGATCACCCGCTGCACGCCGTTGTCCAGCGCCGCCTGGCAGATGTTGAGCGTGCCCTTGACGTTGGTGTCGACGTAGCTGTCCGGCGCCACGTACGAGTAGGGGATCGCGATCAGCGCCGCCAGGTGGAACACCGCGTCCTGGCCCTGCGTGACCTTGCGGCAGAAATGGGGGTCGCGGACGTCGCCGCTGACGATCTCGACATCCTTGGCGCAGTCGATGTCGTCCAGCCAGCCCCAGTAGTTGAAGGAGTTGTACTGGCTCAGGGCCTTCACCTCCAGGCCTTCCCGCACCAGCAGTTCGACGAGGTGGGAACCGATGAAACCGTCGGCGCCGGTCACGAGGACACGCTTCATTGTTGTGTTGCTTTCAGTCAGGACTTCGAAGTCGGGGAGGGATCGGGTTCGCTGTCGGCCGGCGGGCCGCGTCGGAGTTCATCGTGCAGCGCGGCGATGGTGCGGCGCAGCGTCTCGAACTCCGCTTCCTTGCGCTGGAGGAATTCCTTGGTCATGCGCGCCTTCTCGAGCAGGCCCATCGGCGTGAGCAGGTAGCTGTAGGCGAGCTTGTGGTCGCTGCGCTCGAAATTGCGCATCTTGACCAGCCCCTTGCTCAGCAGCGCCTGCAGCAGGTAATGCGTCTTGCCCAGGCTGATGCCGAGTTGCTTGGACAGGTTGCGCTGCGAGATGTGCGGATCCTGCTCCAGGGCTCGCAACACCATCAGGCGGGCGTCATCGATGCTGGGATCGCTGGCCTCTTCAGGCGCGGGCGTGGGGGCGGCGTGGGCAGACATGTGTTCAGAAGTTGAACGGGTAGTCTAGCACGTCCGTTCAGCGATTGAACGGGTCCCCGCAAACCCCTCGAAGGGGGAGCGTCCGGGACCCCGCTGCGGTCGACGCCCTCAGCGGGGCGACGCCGAGCGCCACAGGTGCCGGCCCGCGACGTGGACTGCCAGCAGCAGGCCGACGATCAGCGCCACGGCCAGCGCGATCGAGGCGCGCTTGGGCTTGCTCTTCCACTCCGGCACCAGCGCCTGGTCGACGACCTGGACGCTGTTGTCCTCGAGGCTTTCCTCCAGGCGCGCCGCCTCGAACTGGCGGGCGATCTGGTCGAACAGCGCTTCCTGGTACTTGAATTCGCGGTACTTGCTGATGTAGTCCGGACCCTGCGCGACGTCGGATTTCTGCTCCAGCGCGCGCAGCTGCGCGCGCAGTGCGACCGCGGTGGCGGTCAGCTGCGTCAGCTCGGGCGACTTGTCGGCCAGCACGCTGCGCATCCCGTTCAGGCGGACCTCTGTCGTTGTCAACTCCGCCTTCACGCGGGCATATTCCTCGGCCGCCGCCTTGGGTTCGGCTCGCAACGCTCCCTGGCTGAAACCGGCGGCCTGCAGGGCGGTCTGCGCCTCCGTGAGCTTCACCTTCGTGCGCTCGAGCTGCTGCTCGAAGAAGGTCCGCTTGCGCTGCGCTTCCGTCAGCGACATCGAGGCGGTCATGGAGCGCAGTTCTTCCACATACTGATTCGCCATTTGCGAGGCACGCTCGGGGCTGCTGTCGTCGACCTCAATCGTGATGAGTCCGTCCTTCTTGTTGAACGAGATCCGGGAGCGGGACTTGAGCGCCTCCCGCGTCTCGAAGCGGTGGTCCAGCTTGTACAGCGCCTGAAGCTGGAAGCGGTCCAGCAGCTTGTCGGCGATCGTCCGGCTCTGCAGCAGCGACACGTACATGTCGCCCGATCCCTTCGCGGCGCCGCCGCCGGCGCCGGCCAGGTTGGCCAGGGACCCGAGGGACGCGCTCAACGCCGCTCCCAGGCCGCCGCCGCTGCCGCCTTGAGGGGGCAGGAAGCTGGTCCGTGCCGTGAACTGCGGCGTCATCAGGTAGGTCGCGCCGAGCGCCAGCGCGCCGGCTGCGATCGGCACGAGGATCAGGCGACGCCAGTGGCGCAGGAGCTCGCGCGAGAGGTCGATCAGGTTGATGTCGGAGGCGGGCGCGGTCGCGCCCGGGGTCGTGCCCTGGAAGGTCGGCTGCGTCATGGGGTCAGTTCTTGATGGTCTGCAGCGCCGCGATGCCCAGGCCGAAGTTGGCCAGGATCTGCGTCCAGTCCTTCGCATCCTGGATGAACGTCGACTTGTTCATCTGCTCCGGCACGAACACCGTGTCACCGGGCAGCGCCTGGAGACCGGCCAGGTTGGAGCCGTAGCCCAGCCAGCCGCTGTTCGACTGACGTGCGCTCACGACCGTGCCGTTGGCGCGGATCACGAAAGCGCCGCTGGCATCCGCGCCGCGGGTCGGACCGCCGGCCAGCTTCATCACGTCGTCGACCGTCGGCGCGCCCTGCAGCAGGAAGCTGCCGGCATTGAACACGCTGCCGAACACGCCCACCGTCGTCGGTCTGGACGGGATCAGCAGCCGGTCGCCGTCCTCGACGGTCAGCATCGGCAGTTGCCGCGCTTCGGACTCCAGCTGCAGCACGACGCGGCCGGTCGGGCGCACCGCGCGCAGGCGCGCCACGAGTCGCTCGGTGCCGGCGGCCCGCTGCGCATTGCCTGCCGCCTCGTCGGCCGTCGTGGCCCGTTGCGTGGTGCTGTACTTGGTGAACTCCGTCTCCAGGTCGCGCAGGGCGCGGTCGTAGTTCTCCTGCTGCGACTGGCGCACGCTCTCGCGCGAGAAGTCGGTGCCGAAGACGTAGGCCTGCGGCGTGAGGCCGCCGGCGGCGGCGATCGCGTCCTGCAGCGTGCTGGTCGGAGGGAGCACGTACTCACCGGGGCGGGCGACTTCGCCCTCCACGGTCACACGCTTGAATTGCTTGTACAGCGGCAGCGCGGTGTTGACGCTGCTGAACACCCGGATCACGTCGCCATTGCCCGCGACGGTCTTGAGTTGCGCCGGCAACTGCAGTTCGCGGACACGGCGGTCGTTGCGGTCGCTCAACTGTTCGATCGACACGCGCGAGCGATCCGCCACGGCGCTGAATCCGCCCGCCATCGCCAGCACGTCGTCCACCGTCTCGCCGGGCTTGAGCTCGACGATCGATTGCTTGTTCACGCTGCCGAGCACCGCCACCTGCGGTCCGATCGGGCCGATGTGGAGCACGTCCTCAGCCTGCAGCGCGCGGTCGCTGGCCTTGTCGCCTTTGAGCAGCAGGTCGTAGGCGTCGAAGTTCGCGACGACCTGGCCGTTGCGGCGCAGTTCGATCTGGCGGAAGCTGCCCGCGGCGGAAGGACCGCCGGCGCGGATCAGGCCGTTGACGATCGTGGCCAGGCTGCTGACCGTGTACGCGCCCGGCTTGGCGGTGAAGCCGGTGACATAGATCCGGATCGTGCGCAGCTTGCCCAGCGAGGTGCTGACCTGGAAGTTCTTGAACACCTGCGCGATGCGGCCGCGGACGACTTCGTTCAAGTCGCCGTAGCGCACGCCGGCCACCAGCACCGGGCCGACGCGCGGAATGGTCACACGGCCGGCGCGGTCGACCGTCAGCCGCAGGTCGGCATCGACGGAGCCCCAGGCCGTGACCTGGATCTCGTCGCCGATGCCGATCAGGTAATCCGCCGGCGCCAGGCGCGGGCCGTCCGCGTCGGAGGTCTGGCCGCGGTACTGACGGTCCTCGAGCATCAGGTCGGCGCCCAGGCGCCGCACGACCGTCTCGGCCGAGACATTGGCGGTCTTGCCGCTGGCGCTCATCTGCGCCTGCGCGATGCTGGCGTTGTCGGCGAAACCGGCTTCCGAACGGCGGAGCTGTTCCAGCGTCAGCGGATCTGTCAGGTCGATGCCGAGCAGCTTGTTGACGTAGATCTCGAACTCGCCCGGCACGTACTTCGCGTTGCGCTGCGGCAGCGTCTGCTGGCCCTGCTGCTGCGCCGGGGCGGTCGCGCTCTCCTGGCCCGCGCGGTTGCCGGTGCCGAGCCGGACCGGGCCGGTCGGGTCGTTGCCGCCCTCGGAACTCGTGATGCCGATGCCGGTCGTCGTGACCTGTGCGAGCGCCGGAGCGCCCGGCAGTCCCGTGGCCAGGCAGGCGGCCAGGCAGGTCGCCCACAACGCCGGCCGGGACAGGAGGGAGGGGTGGCGTGCGCGAGTCGTCGACAGCGGCGAAGGGGCGCGTTGGGCGCGATGTTCCATGCGTGATCTCGTCTCAGATGAACTTGGCCGCCCGCGACGGACCTGAAACCAGGGATGTCGGAGCGGCCAGCGGCGCATTCTATGGCAGCGCTGTTGTGCCAAAACCGCCTCGGCCCCGGAAGCCGCTCGTTACACTGCCGCCCATGTTGTATTTGCTCATCCCGTTCGCGCTGGCGGCGGCGATCACGCTCTACGTGGTCCATTCGTCGACGGTGCACGGGCACCTGTCCGCCGACCACGACCTGTCCGGCCCCCAGAAGTTCCACGCCCGGCCGGTGCCGCGCATCGGCGGCCTGGGCATCTTCGTCGGCCTGCTCGGCATGGTCGCGCTGGCCCATGTCCTCAAGCACCCGCAGGCTCGCACCGGACTGCTCCTGCTCCTCAGCGGCCTGCCCGCCTTCGCCGCCGGCCTGATCGAGGACTTCACCAAGAAGGTCTCCCCGCGCGAGCGTCTCATCGCCACCGCGATCTCCGCCGGCCTGGGCTGCTGGCTGCTCCAGGCCATGATCACCCGCACCGACATCCCTGGCCTGGACTTCATCGTCGGCACCACGGTGGGCGCGGTGCTCATCACCGTCTTCGTCGTCGCCGGCGTGGCCAACTCCGTCAACATCATCGACGGCTTCAACGGCCTGTCGTCGATGTGCGTGAGCCTGATGCTGCTGACCCTGGCCTACGTGGCCTACCAGGTCGGCGACACCGAGCTCGCGCTCTGGGCTTTGGCCGGCGTCGGCGCCATCCTCGGCTTCTTCGTCTGGAACTACCCCGCCGGCCTGATCTTCCTGGGTGACGGCGGCGCGTACTTCATGGGCTTCTACCTGGCCGAGATCGCCATCCTGCTGATCCACCGCCATCCGCAGGTGTCGCCGCTGTTCGCGCTGATGGTCTGCATCTACCCGGTCTTCGAGACGGTCTTCTCCATCTACCGCCGCCGTTTCCTGCGCAACACCAGCCCCGGCGATCCGGACGGCATCCACCTGCACTCGCTGATCTACCGCCGGCTGATGCGCTGGGCGATCGGCGCACGCGATGCGCGCCTGATGACGCGCCGCAACTCGATGACGGCGCCCTACCTGTGGACGCTGTGCATCTCATCGCTCGCCCCGGCGCTGCTGTTCTGGGACTCGACGCCGATGATCGCGGCCTGCATGGTGCTGTTCGGCGTCGCCTACGTGGCGCTGTACTGGCGCATCGTGCGCTTCCGCACCCCGAAGTGGATGGTGTTCCGCGGCGACCAGCGCAAGCTCACGGACCGTTCCGCGCAGTGACCGGTCGCTGCTGATCCGTCACCGATCCGCCACTGAATCGCCATGGATCCGGCTCGCGGATCGGTGGTTTCCCGGGGCTTTCGAGGGCATGGAGGATAATCCGCGCCCATGACCGACACCACCCCGACGCCGAGCCCTCGTTTCGACACGCTGCCGCTGGACGCCAAGTTGCTGCGCGCCGTGTCCGACCAGGGCTACGCGACGATGACCCCCATCCAGGCCAAGGCGATCCCCATCGTCCTGTCCGGCCGCGATGTGATGGGCGCCGCCCAGACCGGCACCGGCAAGACCGCCGCGTTCTCGATCCCGCTGCTCCAGCGCATGCTCAAGCATGAGAACGCCTCGATGTCGCCGGCCCGCCACCCGGTGCGCGCGCTGGTGCTCGCCCCGACCCGCGAGCTCGCGGACCAGGTCGCCAACAACGTCAAGGCCTATGCCAAGCACACGCAGCTGCGCGTGGCCTGCGTCTTCGGCGGCATCGACATGAAGCCCCAGACGCTGCAGCTCAAGGCCGGCGTCGAGGTCCTGATCGCCACGCCGGGCCGCCTGCTCGACCACATCGAGGCCAAGAACGCCGTGCTGAACCACGTCGAGTACGTCGTGCTCGACGAGGCGGACCGGATGCTGGACATCGGCTTCCTGCCCGACCTGCAGCGCATCCTGAGCTACCTGCCCAAGACGCGGCAGACGCTGCTGTTCTCGGCGACCTTCTCGCCCGAGATCAAGCGCCTGGCGCAGAGCTACCTGCAGGACCCGGAGCTGGTCGAGGTGGCCCGCCCGAACGCGACCGCGTCGACCGTCGAGCAGCGCTTCTTCAGCGTCGACGACGACGACAAGCGCGCCGCCGTCAAGCAGCTGCTGCGCCAGCGCGAGATCCGGCAGTCGATCGTGTTCGTGAACTCCAAGCTGGGCGCGGCGCGCCTGGCTCGCGCCTTCGAGCGCGACGGCCTGAAGACCGCGGCGCTGCACGGCGACAAGTCCCAGGACGAGCGCCTGAAGTCGCTGGACGCGTTCAAGCGCGGCGAGGTGGACCTGCTGGTCGCGACCGACGTCGCCGCCCGCGGCCTGGACATCGCCGACCTGCCGGCCGTCTTCAACTTCGACGTGCCGTTCAACGCCGAGGACTATGTGCACCGCATCGGCCGCACCGGCCGCGCGGGCGCGTCGGGCCTGGCCTTCACGCTGGTCACGAAGGCCGATGCCCGGCTGGTCGGCGAGATCGAGAAGCTGATCAAGCGCAAGCTCGACCTGGAGCCGATCGAGATCGAAGGCGAACGTCGCCGTTTCGATGGCGACCGCGGCGGCGATCGCGGCCCGCGTGGCGAGCGCTCCGACCGGGGCGAACGCGCCGATCGTGGCGATCGCGAGGGCGGCGGCGAGCGCCGGGACTTCCGTCGCGAGCGCGAGGATCGTCGCGACGAGGCCTATGGCTCGCACGGCTCGCATGCGCCGGCACGTGCGCCGCGTCAGGCCTACGACCCGCTGTTCGACAAGCCGTACGAGGCCGCCCAGGGCAGTGAAGCGCCGGCCTGGGAAAAGGGCCAGGCCAATGCGCCGCGTGGCGGCCTGTCGGCCAACATCAAGCCGAAGAAGAAGGTGGCGGCGCTGTTCGGCGCCAAGCGGCCGCCGGTCACCGCCGACAGCGAGTCCTGATCAGCGTCCGCCCAGGATCGCGAACACCGCCGGCACCTTGTCCGGCAAGGACTTCGGCGCCTGGCGCCATTGCTCGACCGTGGCCGTGTGCGTCCACGCGTCCTTCAGGCTCAGGCCGCAGCTGACCGACAGCAGCGCGCCCGGCCGCAACGCCGCCAGCAGGGCCTGGAGCAGCGCGCCGTTGCGATAGGGCGTCTCGATCATCAGCTGCGTCTGCTGCTCGCGGGCGGAGAAGCTCTCGAGCGCCTTGATCCGCGCGGTGCGCTCGGCCGCGTCCAGCGGCAGATAACCGACGAAGGCGAAGCTCTGGCCGTTCAGTCCGCTGGCGGCCAGCGCCATCAGCAGCGAGCTCGGCCCGGTCAGCGGCACGACCTGCACCTTCGCGGCATGCGCCGCGGCGACCAGCTTCGCGCCAGGATCGGCGACGGCGGGCATGCCCGCCTCGGAGATCAGGCCGATGTCGTGGCCGGCCATCGCCGGCTCCAGCAGCGCCAGCCAGAGCTTCTCCTCGCTGGAGGAGGCCGTCGCGGCGCCGGCCGCCGGGCCGCGGCCCTTGGGCGGGCGGGGCAGTTCCTCGATGTGCTGTTCCTGCAGCGGCACCGCCAGCGGATGGATCGCACCGACGCGCTTCAGGAAGGCGCGCGTGGTCTTGGCGTTCTCGGCGGCCCAGTGCGTGATCGAGGCGGCGCGCGCGAGCACCGCGTCCGGCAGGACCTCGCGCAGGTCGACCTCCTGGCCGGGCATGCCGAAATCGAGGGTGTTGGGAACGAGGAAGAGGCGGCCGCGGGTCATGAAGGTGTCGACAGGTGGTGGGGCGATGTGGGGTCAGGGCAGCTGGTTCAGCACGTCGAGGCCGCCCCGGCGCAGCAGCGCGGCCGTGCGGATCAGCGGCAGGCCGATCAACGCGGTCGGATCGTCGGACTCGATGGCGTCGAGCAGGGCGATGCCCAGGCCCTCGGCCTTGGCGCTGCCGGCGCAGTCGTAGGGCTGCTCGGCGCGCAGGTAGCGTTCGATCTCGGCATCGCTGAGGTCGCGGAAGCGCACGCGCACCGGCGCCAGGTCCTCGGCGACGAAATCCGTGGCCGCGCAGACCACCGCCAGCGCCGTCTGGAACACGACCGTGCGGCCGCGCATGGCGCGCAACTGCTCGACGGCCCGCTCGTGCGTGCCCGGCTTGCCGATCGGATGGCCGTCCAGGTCCGCGACCTGGTCCGAACCGATGACCAGCGCCTGCGGGAAGCGCGCGGCCACCGCGCGGGCCTTGGCCAGCGCGAGCCGGCGGGCGAGGGCCTCGGGCGATTCGGCCGGTCGCGGCGTCTCGTCGACGTCGGGCGCCGCCGTCTCGAACGGCAGTCGCAGGCGCTCCAGCAGTTCGCGCCGGTAGCGCGAGGTGGAGCCCAGGATCAGCGGGCGCGAAGGCGCGGGGGCGATGCTCATGGGGCGGGATTCTCCCATCGGGCCGAGGGCGGCTCGTACACTTGCACCCCATGAAACCGCGTTCCTTCGATCCCTTGAAGCTCGACGTCGGCGCCTTCGCCCGCGAAGGCGCCTCGCTCGAAGGCGAGTGGCCGGCCCAGAGCCTGCCGCGCCTGGCCGAGGCCGCCGCGCCCGAGTCCGACCCGGCCCGCTGGCCGGCCGTCACCTGGTCCGCCCGCGGCGAGATCCGCACGCCCAAGGGCGGCGAGCCCCAGACCTGGCTTGAGCTGAGTGCCGGGGCGCAGGTCGCACTGACCTGCCAGCGCTGCCTGCAACCGGTGCGGGAGGACCTCGCCGTGTCGCGCTGGTTCCGCTTCGTCAAGGACGAGGACCAGGCGGCCGAGATGGACATGGATTCCGACGACGACGTGCTGGCGCTGCCCCGCCACCTGGACCTGCGCGAGCTGGTCGAGGACGAGCTGCTGCTCGAGCTGCCGGTCGTGCCTCGCCACGAGGAGTGCCCGGAGCCGCTGCCGCATGCGAATGCCGAGGAGGAGGACGCCCCCCAGGAGGCGCGCCCCAACCCGTTCGCGGCCCTGGCGGCGCTGAAGAAGGGCTCCGGCGGCAAGGCGTGACGCCGGCGCTCCGTGGCGCCGGTCCGCGTCGACGCGGAGGCCGCCCGGTTCGCCGGATTTGCGGGTCCAGGTCGTGCTGTGCTATAGTTTCCGGCTTTCCCGGCTTCAAATGCGTGTCCATGTGGGCGCGGCGCCGGGACCGAGGCGTCGGTAGCGGAGCATCCTCGTGGGATCCGCGGCACAGCTCGAGTTCTCTCGAGAGCCCGAGCAAGCCTCGAACCACCGAAGCCAGCCGAAGCCTTTAGGAGAATCAATCATGGCCGTTCAGCAAAACAAGAAGTCCCCGTCCAAGCGTGGCATGCACCGCTCGCACAACGCCCTGGTCACCCCGGGCACCGCGATCGAGCCGACCACCGGCGAAGTGCATCTGCGTCACCACATCAGCCCCAACGGCTTCTATCGTGGCCGCAAGGTGCTGAAGACCAAGGCCGACGCCGCCTGATCGATCCGATCAGCCGGTCTGGAGAGTCCCGCGAGGGGCTCCCGCCTGGTCCTCGCGAACAAGAAAAACCCGGTTCCGCTCTGCGTCACCGGGTTTTCTCATTTCCGGACCTCGCCCTTCTCCCGCTTCCGACCCGCCTTCCGGAAGGGTTCTCCTGTCGCGCACGCTTCTTGCGAGGTCGCTACAGTCGCACCTTAGCCCGGTGTTCTTCTCAGGTTTCGATGCCCGCACTTCCCGCCACCCGCTCATCGCCCTCCGCCGAGCCGCTCCGCCTGGCGGTGGACTGCATGGGCGGCGATCACGGCCCGTCCGTCACCCTCCCGGCCTGCCAGGCCTTCCTCGCCGCGCACCCGCAGGCCGAGCTCGTGCTGGTCGGCCTGCCCGAGGCGCTCCAGGCCGCCGCCTCGTGGCCACGGACCCGCATCGTCGCCGCCAGCGAGGTCGTCAGCATGGACGACCCGATCGAGGTGGCCCTGCGGCGCAAGAAGGACTCGTCGATGCGCGTCGCGCTGACGCAGCTCAAGCCGGGCAAGGACGGCTCGCCGGCACTGGCCCATGCCTGCGTCTCCGCGGGCAACACCGGTGCGCTGATGGCGGTCGCCAAGTACCTGCTGAAGACGCTCGAGGGCATCGACCGTCCGGCCATCGCCACCGTCATGCCCAACCAGGTCGGCGGCTTCACCACGGTCCTGGACCTCGGCGCCAATGTCGACTGCGGCCCGGAGCACCTGCTGCAGTTCGCCGTGATGGGCAGCGCGCTGGTGTCGGCGGTGGATGGCAAGGAGAACCCGACGGTCGGCCTGCTGAACATCGGCGAGGAAATGATCAAGGGCAACGAGACGATCAAGCGCGCCGGCGAACTGCTGCGCGAGGTCGCCGCGCACGACCAGCTCAATTTCCACGGCAACGTGGAAGGCAACGACATCTTCAAGGGCACCACCGACGTGGTGGTCTGCGACGGCTTCGTCGGCAACGTGGCGCTGAAGACCGCCGAAGGACTGGCCAGCATGATCTCCAGCTTCATCCGCGCGGAGTTCACCCGCAGCTGGTGGACGAAGGCGATCGCGCTGCTGGCGATGCCGGTGCTGCAGCGCTTCAAGGACCGCGTCGACCACCGCCGCTTCAACGGCGCCGCGCTGCTGGGCCTGCGCGGGCTGGTGTTCAAGAGCCACGGCTCGGCCGATGCCTTCGCTTTCGAGCAGGCCTTGAACCGGGCGTATGATGCGGCCCGCAACCGGCTCCTAGACCGGGTTCACGATCGCATCGTCGCGACGCTGCAGGCGCTCCCCGCGCC
>JBCNPQ010000018.1:0-84375 GCA_039593255.1 Roseateles sp. | reverse complement strand
TGGAGGGCAGGGTGGGCAGCGACTGCTCGCGCCGGGCCAGACACCAGGCCTCGTGGCGCGCGACCGCCTCGTTCTGGGGCTCGACTGTGCGAGCAAATCGCAGATTCGACAAGGTGTACTCGTGCGCACAGCACACCCGGGTATCCCCGGGGAGCGCCGCCAGCTTGGACAGCGACGCGAGCATCTGCGCGGGCGTGCCCTCGAAGAGCCGGCCGCAGCCGGCGGAGAACAGCGTGTCGCCGCAGAACAGGAGGGGCGCGCCGCCGTCGGTCGGTTGCTTCAGCACGAAAGCGATGTGACCGGCGGTGTGGCCGGGGACGTCGAGCACGTCCACGACCTGGCCGAGCAGCTCGAAGCGGTCGCCCTCGCGCAGCGGCACGACGGGCACCGGCATCGTTTCGGAGGCGGGTCCCCAGACCCGCGAAGGATCCGGCAGCAGCGGCAGCAGATCGCGAACGCCGCCGACATGATCGCCATGGTGATGCGTCACTAGAATGCCCTGCAGGTCCAGACCGAGCGAGCGCAGCGCCTCCTTCACCGGCGCGGCGTCGCCCGGGTCGACCACGAACGCCGACCGGCCGTCATGCAGCAGCCAGAGATAGTTGTCTGTGAAGGCGGGAACGGCGACCAGGTTCATGCAGCAAGGGGATCAGGTCCCAGCGATGAAGACGACGGGCCAGGACGACGACAGCGACGAGAAGCCGCCGATTGTAGAGGCGCATGTCCGGCCGGACGCCGCCGCGGCGGAGTTCGGGCAGTGGCTGCGCACGCCTGCCGGCCGCTACCTGCTCGCGTGGGAACAGCGCTTCATCGATGCCGCGGTGATCGACTGGTTCGGCTATCACGCGCTGCAGCTCGGCTTCCCGCAGCTGCACGGGCTGCGCACCAACCGCATGACCAACCGCTGGCTGGCGCTGAACCACCGCGCCTTCGAGGACGGTCTGGCTGGTCCGCCGCAGCGCTCGCCGGGCGCGCATCCGCTGGAGTACCAGCCCGAGCCGCATTCCGAGTTCCCGCCGGGGCTGGATGGCGCGGGCCGCGCGGCGGTCTATTGCGAGTTCGACGCGCTGCCCTTCGAGTCCAACAGCCTGGACCTGGTGCTGCTGCCGCACACGCTGGAACAAGCCGCCGATCCGCACCGCTGCCTGCGCGAGGTCGAGCGGGTGCTGCGGCCCGAGGGCCGGGTCGTGATCCTGGGGCTGAACCCGGCCAGCCTGTGGGCGGTGAGGCAGAATCTGGCCCGCGTCAACGGCCGGATGCTGGGCCGCCCGCCGCGGCTCTACCTGCCGGAAGAGCGCGAGTACCTCGGCTACTGGCGGCTGCGCGACTGGCTGAGGCTGTTGTCCTTCGAGGTCGAGCGCGCCGAGTTCGGCTGCTACCGGCCGCCGCTGCTCAGCGATGCCTGGCTGGCGCGCTGGCAGTGGATCGAGAAGCCGGGCGGCAAGTGGTGGACGGTGCTGGGCGCGTTGTACGGCGTCATCGCGGTCAAGCGCGTGCACGGCATGCGGCTGATCGGCCTGGCGCGCGGCAAGAAGCGCGTGGCCAAGACGGCGCCGGCGGTCGCGGCGGTGCATCACCGTCACCGGCATCGCGAGGATGTCGAGGTGGAGTGAGCGCGACGCGTCCTGCTCCGGCCTCGACCTTGCCGCGCCTGACCTGGCCTCGCTGTCGCCCTGACCCTGCTTAGCCCCTGCCTGAATCCTTCCGACTCCTTCATGACCGATACCTCTGCTTCTCCCGCTCCCGCAGCCGCGCCCAAGATCGCCAAGCCGTCCGTGGTCATCTACACCGACGGCGCGTGCAAGGGCAATCCGGGGCCGGGCGGCTGGGGGGCGTGGCTCAAGAGCGGCGACCACGAGAAGGAGCTGTTCGGCGGCGAGCGCAACACGACGAACAACCGCATGGAGCTGACGGCGGTGATAGAGGCGCTGACCTCGCTCAAGCGCAGCTGCAACATCGTGATCTACACGGACAGCGAGTACGTGCGCAAGGGCATGACCGAGTGGATCTCGGGCTGGCAGCGCCGGGGCTGGAAGACGGCGGACGGCAAGCCGGTGAAGAACGCCGAGCTGTGGCAGCGCCTGGACGCGCTGCGCAAGCTGCACACGGTCGACTGGCGCTGGGTCAAGGGCCACGCCGGCGACCCGGGCAACGAACGCGCGGATGCGCTGGCGAACAAGGGCGTGACGGTGGCGAAGTGAGCGGCCTGCTCGCTCAAGGCTAGCGGGCGGCGGAAGGAACATCCTTTGCGATCTCTCGCGGCGTCCGCCCGAGCAGCCGCTTCAGCGAGTGGCTCATGTGCGCCTGGTCGCTGAAGCCGAGCTCGGCGGCGACCTGCGAGGCGCTCCGGCCCTGGCGCAACAGCGCCGCGGCCTGGTGGGCCCGCGCGATCTGCTGGAAGGTCTTGAGGCCGAGGCCGGCGACCTCGGCGAAATGCCGCTGGATGCTGCGTTCGTCGAGGCGTTGGCGCGCCCCCTGCAGCGCGCGTTGCACCACCGGATCGCGCTCGAGCACGCCCTGGCGCACCAGCGCCGCCACGAGTTGTTCGGCGTTGTCGAAGCGCGGGAGTTCGAAGCGTTCGTCGCCGAGCCGGAACCGCCCGTCCCGCTCCAGCGGGCACACCACGCCCTGGCCGACCATCACCCGTCCCGGCAAGCGCGGCACATAGACCTCGGGCCTGAACGCGATCGACAGGATCTCGTCGCCCGCGTGGTTGTCGACGAGCACCGGCGCCGTGATCTGGCCGGTCTGGATGACCGTCACCGGACCATCGCCGCGGCGCACGAACAGCAGGTCCCAGGAACCGTCGGGGAGGGCCGTCTCGCGGCTGTCCGCGAGATGGCGCACGCGGCGGATCTTCGCCACCAGGGGCGAGTCCGCCGCACGTTCCTCCTCAGCGATCGGTCCTTCCATCCAGGTCCCTCGGGGAAGCGGTCGCCCGCAACGCGCCGAAGAAACGGCGCAGGTCGTCGACGACGAGTCCCGGGTCCGTCTCATTGGCGAAATGGCCGCCGCGCGGCATCTCGGTCCACTGTAGCAGCCGGGTGAACGAGCGCTCCGCGAACTTGCGGACCGAGCGGAAGTCGTCCGGGAACACGGCCACCGCCGTCGGCGTGTGGACCGGCAACTCGCGGTAGCCGGCGCCGGTCGCGGCGTTGGCGAAGTACATCTCGGCCGCCTGGCCGCCGGTGCCGGTGAACCAGTACAGCGACACATGGGTCAGGAAGCGGTCGCGGTCGACCTCGGCGACCCGTTCGCCTTCGAAACCGAAGAAGAGCTCGGCGTTCCAGGCCAGCAGAGCGGCCGGCGAGTCCACCAGGCCGTAGGCGAGGGTGCCTGGACGCTTGGACTGGATGTCGACGTAGCCGGCATGCTTCTGGAAGTAGGCCAGGCGCTCGAAGCCCGCGAGCTCGAATGGCGACAGGCCCGCCATCTCGCCCGAGGCGCCGCTGGGGAACGCGAAGATCTGCTGGAGGTGGATGCCGGCAAGTCCCTCCGGCGCCAGCACGCCGAGTTCGCGGGTCACCAGGGCGCCGCCGTCGCCGCCCTGTGCGCCGTAGTGCGCGTAGCCCAGCCGCTTCATCAAGGTGTCCCAGGCTGCCGCGATGCGCGCCGCGTCCCAGCCCGCGGCCGCGAGCGGCGACGACAGGCCCATGCCAGGCACCGACGGGATGACGAGGTCGAAGGCCGGTGCGTCCTCGAGGCCGTGGCCGCGCGGATCCGTCAGCGGGCCGATCAGGTCCAGGTACTCGGCCGGGGAGCTCGGCCAGCCATGCGTCAGGATCAGCGGGAAGGCGTCCGCCTCGGGCGACTTCACATGGATGAAGTGGATGGTCTGGCCGTCGATCTCGGTGATGAACTGCGGCAGCGCGTTCAGCCGGGCTTCCTGCGCGCGCCAGTCGAAGCCGTCGCGCCAGTACCCGGCGAGTTCGCGTACCAGCGACACGGACTGACCATGGCTGAAATCGTCGACGACCGGCGTCGGCCAGCGGGTCGCGGCCAGCCGTGCGCGCAGGTCGTCGATCTGGGGTTGGGGAATGTCGAGGCGGAAGGAGCGGATGGCGTCGTTCATGGCGGTTCCTGTACGGGTTGGGAATGGCTTCACTGTCCGGCAAGGCCGCCCGCGGGTCTTGTAGAAAACCGACGCGACCGGCAGGACGACCCGTTCGGCGGTCACCGGCGGCGGCTCCACTACACTTCTCCGCCTTCGTTCCCGACCCTCGTCAGACTGTCTCCACCATGGACAACCATCCGCTGATCGACTGGCATTCGATGTTCATGGGCGTGGCCCTGCTGGCCAGCGCCCGCTCCAAGGACAGCCGCAAGCGCAACGGCGCCTGCATCGCCAGCGCGGACTACAAGATCGTCGGGGTGGGCTACAACGGCCTGCCGCGCGGCTGCGACGACAACGACCCGGCCTACTGGTCGGACGACGACGCCGATCCGGCCAACTCGCGGCACAGCTACATCGTGCACGCCGAGGTCAACGCCATCCTCAACTGCGTCGTGCTGCCGCTGACCGGCAGCACCATCTACACGACGCAGTACCCCTGCCCGCGCTGCGTGCAATCCATCATCCAGGTCGGCATCCAGCGGGTCGTCTACCTGGAGAAGAAGGATCACCAGATCGGGCTGAACACCGCCTCGGCCAAGATGCTGACCGACGCCGGCATCGACGTGCTGGCGCTGAGCGAGCTGGACGTGCCGTCGGCGGCGTGGTGCACGGAGCTGTCCGGTTTCATCGCCCGGCCGCGGACCTGAGCGCGGACCACGGCGGTCGTCGGCCAGCGGCCATCGATCGAACAGGGCGGGAAAAGCGGCGCTTTTCCCGCTCAAGTTTTTTCCGGCGCGATCCATGATCCATTCCACGCCGACATGAATCGTTCCGAGGCCGCCATGCACACCACCATCCCGCCGCACCTGATGCCCGAAACCGCCCAGGCTCCCTGGGGACTGGTGCCGGATCTCGGCCTGACGGTGGCCGGCACGGCCGACATGGACGAGCTGCTCGACCTGCAGGACCTGATGGCCGTGCACGGCCTGACCCTGCAGCCGACGCGCATGCTCTACGACCGCCTCTACGCGCTGGAGCGCCTGTCCGCGGCGCACGCCCGCGGCGATGCCCGGCTGCAGGCGTTGGCGCAGGACCTGTTCGACGCCTACCAGCGTCGCGGCGAGTGGATCGGCCTGGTGCACTGAGCCGGCGTCCGACGCTCTCCAACTCTTGATCCGATTCGAAGGCGCCCGCGAGGCGCCTTTGTCGCCTCTGTCGCCTCTGTCGCCTCTGTCGCCTTTGTCGTTTTCGACGCCGTGGGATTGGCGGTGTGTCTAAGATGGTCCGACCACTTCAGGAGGACCGCATGAACACACCGCGCTCTCCCCGGGATTTCCCACCCGGCCTGTACGGCGGGCTGGAGCATGACGACGAGGATCACCGCGTCGGCGAGACCGGCCAGAAGGGTCCGGAGGGTGACGGCGACATCGACCGCGCCCACCACGAGCAGCAGGACCGCGCCGAGCGCGGCAAGCGTCCGCCCATCCCTGGGCGTTGAACGCGGGGCGCTGAGCGGCGAGGAACTCCCGCCTCCGCCCGCATCCTTCCGTTCGAGCCTGTCGACATCCGACGCCTGCGACGGCGCCGGTGACGGCGTCTGCATCGGCGTGCGCAAACCGGCGGCTGGTCCGGTGACCGCGAGGTCGCCGCGGTCGCCGCTGGTTACGCCTGCGCACGCTTGTCCGTCTTGGCGCCTTCATGGCGCGAAGGCAGAATCCGGCGTCGCAAAAAAGCCAACAAGTCGATCGATCTCGGGAGGAAAAGACGATGCCATTCGTCGGACTGGGAGTTCATTTCCTGCTGGCGCTGTTCTGCGCCGTGCATGTCGTGCGCAACGGGGGGCAGCTGTACTGGCTGATCATCCTGTTCTCGTTCCCGCTGCTGGGCAGCGTGGTCTATCTGCTGGTGTTCGTGGTGCCGCACTCGCGGGTCGAGCGCAGCGCCAAGCGCGCGATGCGGGCGGCCGGCCGGGCGATGGATCCGGGCCGGGAGTTGCGCGAGGCGCGCGTGGCCTTCGACGAGACGCCGACGGCGCAGAACCAGATGCGGCTGGCCTCGGCCTTGCTAGACGCCGGCGAGGCGGCGCAGGCCGCCGAACAGTTCCAGGCCTGCCTGCGCGGGCCGTTCGCGAAGGACCTGGAGATCCGGCTGGGCGCGGCGCGGGCCTTCCTCGCGGCGGGGCAGGCGGTGCAGGCGCTGGAGCATCTGGCGTCGATCCGCGCCGAGAAGGCCGACTTCCGGGCCGAGGCCGTGTCGCTGCTGACCGCGCGTTCGCTGGCGGCGCTGGACCGGCCGGTGGAGGCGCGCGGCGAATTCGAATCCGCGTCGGAGCGCTTCGGCAGCGTCGAGGCCTGGGCGGAGTACGCGATCTGGGCGCTGGGCCGCGGCGACGAGGCGACCGCGCAGCCGCTGCTGGCGAAGATCGACAAGGTCAGCGCGAAGTGGAATGCGCTGACCAAGCAGCTCAACGAGCCGGTGATGCGCCGGCTGCGGGCGGCGCGCAAGGCCTGACCCCGTGACGGCGGCGTGAACGCGGGCCTCCCTCTTTGGAGGTGATGGCGCGGCCCCCGCCGACCCGACAGAATCGTTTCCGTTCAATCAGGGAGGGACCTGGCTGGTGATGGGCGCGTCAGACGCCCGCACGGCTGGTTGTGCCATGCGGCCGTCGGCTCGCAGGGATTCCTGATCTTGATGTCCTTTCATGTTCAGGAAGTCCTTCATGTCTTCATTGCTCCATGGCCGGCACGGGCGCCTGCCTTCTTTCTTCGCGGCACTGCTGCTGATCGGCTTGCTGTTGCTGGGCGCCTCGGTGGCGCGGGCTTATGACCGGACGTTTCCTTCGGACTGGTCCCCGCCCAACGATCCGGGATCCGTAGGATTCAAGCCGGCATCAACGTGCGAGGGCGGGGCTGGTGATGGCATCTCGCCGAATCCCCAAAACTCCGGCTACTGGCTCGTGATCGGTCGAAGCGGGCGCCCCACCGAACCGAATGCCATTCAGGCGCGCGTACTTGCTTTCGCGAGTTCTTCCTGCCCCTCGCCAGGCATTTGCCGGTCGCCGATTGTTTACTCTGCGGGGACATGTGCTATCGATCCGGGAGCGTGGTTCACGGCTTCGGCCAGTTGCTACATCCATGCTAGCCAGAAGTACTTCCGGCAGTATTCCATCAAGGGTGGCCAAACGGTCTGCGAAGGGGCACAGGAGGAGTACACCGCGAATTTCCCGGTGCAAATCTCGAAGTCGTGCGGCAGGGTTGCGAGAGCTCACTATGAAACCGAGAGCGGCAACTGCGTCTGCGATGAGGGTCTCTATGTCCCCGAGAAGAACTCCTGCCTGCCCATCACGGACCGGTACTTCCAGACGAACTGCGACAGCTGCCACGGCAATCCCATCGTCGCGCTGACGGGCGCGAAGTTGCAGCCGATCGAACTCGGCCAGTTGTCCTGGCTGCCGCTGAAGGTGACCTTCAATTCCTCGCGGCGCGTGCCGTACGCGAGCGGCGTCCAGCCCTTCATGCGGGACGACGCCAAGTTGCTGGGGGACGACTGGAAACCCAGCTTCGAGCGTGGCCTCTTCACCGACGTGCACAAGGACATGAGCCAGCCCGCGAAGCTGATCAACGTCCAGCGCGGCGATGGCAACTGGACCAGCTTCCAATCGACCGGATCGGCGTTCGCGCCGGCGTCGCCTGCACTCAACGATCGGCTGACCGTGGTGTCGGGCGGCTATCTGTACTACGACGCGGAAGCCATGACGATTGAGCGCTACGACGCGATCGGGCGGCTGACGCGCTTGTCGACGGTAGGCGGGTCTTTCATCGACGTGACCCGCAGCGGCGGCGCTCAGGTGGTCGGCGACAACCCGGATGCGGACGGGCTGCCGGTCGCGCTGACCGACCAGACGGGGCGTGCCTACCAACTCAAGTACATCAAGCTCGCCGATGGCGCCTTCCGGCTGTCGAGGATCCAGGGGCCGGGGACCGATGTCCAGTTCGGTTATGACGCGCAGGCCCGGCTGAGCGGCGTGACCTTCGCCGACAACGCCGGCCGGACCTTCCTGTATGAGGACGCCGCCCATGCCTGGGCGCTGACCGGCTACCTCGACGAGAACCAGGCGCGCGCTGGCACCTACGGCTACGACGCCGCAGGGCGGGCGGTGTCGACCGCCCGGGCGCAGGGCCTGGACGCCTACAGCGTGACCTGGGGAACGCCGCCGCGGTGGAACGTCTCCACGTACTACGACAACCTCAACCAGAAGCTCTGGCGGGACCACTACCTCGAACTGCCGCAGGACGTCCGCGTGAGCTATCCGAACGGCGATGTCGAGGCGCTCGAGGCCGGCGGTGCCTACGGCAGCGTCAAGTGGCGCGCGAAGACCCGCGGCAGCGCGGCGGGCATGCCGTCGACCGAGCGGCGGGTGCTCGACCAGAACCTCAACGTCACGCAGTACGACGATCCCAACGGCAACCGCCGCTGCGCGGCGTTCGATCTGACGCGCAATCTCGAGACCACGCGGGTGGAGGGCGCCGGCGCCACGTCGGTCTGCGCGACGGTGCTGGCCGGGGCCATCCCGGCGGGCGGACGCAAGGTGAGCACGCAGTGGCACCCCGACTGGCGCATCGCGACGAAGACGGCGGAGCCTCGCCGCATCACGACGCTGGTCTACAACGGCCAGCCCGATCCGTTCAACGGCGGCGCGGTGGCGAGCTGCGCGCCAGCGGACGCGAAGCTGCCCGACAACAAGCCCATCGTGGTGCTGTGCAAGCGCGTGGAGCAGGCGACGACGGATGAGACGGGCGCGCTCGGTTTCACCGCGACGCTGCAGGCGGGCGTTCCCGCACGTGCGATGAGCTGGACCTACAACGCCACGGGCCAGGTCTTGACCGAGACCGACGCGCTGAACCGGGTGGTCGTCACCAACGAGTACTACACGGACACGACGACGGACCACACGAAGGGCGACCTGAAGTCGACGACGAACGCGCTCAACCAGAAAACGAGCTTCCTGCGCTACAACGCCTCCGGCAAGCCGCTGGAGATGGTCGACGCGAATGCGCTGACAACGGCCTATGTCTACGACCTGCGTGAGCGGCTGACCTCGACGACGTCTGGCGGAGCGACCACGAACTACGAGTACTTCCCGACCGGGCTGCTCAAGAAGTCCTCGCAATCGGACGGCAGTGCAGTGAACTACGAATACGACGATGCGCATCGGCTGGTCGCTGCCTCCGACACGCGGGGAAATCGCATCGATTACGCGCTGGATGCCAGCGGCAACAGGACCGGCGAGACCGCCAAGGATCCACAAGGAACGCTCAAGCGGACGATGAGCCGCGCGTTCGATGCGCTGAATCGCGCGCAACAGACGACAGGGAGGGAATGAGCCATGGATCACAAGTACAAACGCCGGGACATTGAACGGCAGAACAAGCGCGCGACCGCAACGAGCGCAGTGACCGCATTGGCGGTGGCGAGCAGTCTCGTCGGATGGGCTGCGCACGCGGCCACGCTGCCTCCGCCTCCGGTCTCGCCGGCGCCGGTGACCGACTACGAGTACGACGCCAAGGGCAATCCGACCAAGGTCGTCAAGGCCAAGGGCGTGGCCGGTTTCGGCTTCGAGACGAAGAGCGCGTATGACGCGCTGGACAGGGTCAAGACGAGCACCGACGCTCGCAACGGCGTGACCCAGCTCGGCTATGACGGCATCGATCAACTCAAGCAGGTGACCGACCCGCGCAACCTGGTGACCACCTACCAGCGCAACGGACTGGGCGACTTGACGCAGCTCGTGAGCCCGGACACCGGCACGGCCAACAGCACGTTCGACCCGAACGGCAACCTGCTCACGCGCATCGACAGCCGCGGCGTGCAGGGCACCTACACCTATGACCCGCTCAACCGGATCACCTCGGCGATCTACACGAAGAGCGGCCAGACGACGCAGAACTACAGCTGGACCTACGACCAAAGCGGTGGGGACTTTGGTGCCGGTATCGGTCGCCTGACCACGGCGACCAGCCCGTCTACGACCACGAAGTACGGCTACGACATCCGAGGCCGGGTCATCACGGTGATCCAGAGCATCGGAGGCGTGTCGCTGACGACGCGCTACGGCTACAACGACGCCAGCAACATCACGAGCATCACCTACCCGTCGGGCCGCGTGCTGCGGTTGCAATACGACGCTGAGCTCGTGATCGGCATGACCCTGGCGAAGGACGCCACGAGCACGCCCAAGCCGCTGATCGGCAACGTGAAGTGGCAGCCCTTCGGACCGGTGACCAGTTGGGACCTCCTGCTGAACGCAGGACCCAAGACGGTGGAGCGGGTCTACGACCAGTACGGTCGCCTCGTCCGATACCCGCTGAATGGCGTGGTGCGAGACATCACCTACGACGCGGCGGACCGGATCGTCAGCTACACGCACCTGGACGCGACGACCGGAGCTGTCACCGCCGAAGCGCAGGCGATGAACCAGAGCTTCGGCTACGACGAGGTGGGACGGCTGACCAACATCTCCACGCCGTCCAACTCCTGGACCATCGGCTACGACGCCAACGGCAACCGGACGGGCGTGACGCTCAACGGCGCGACGCGGACGTACACGACCGAGGCCACGAGCAACCGGCTCAGCGGCATCGACAACCCGACGCGCGGCTTCGGCTACGACGCAGCGGGCAACACGCTGAGCGACACGGGGCTGGGCTACACGACGACCTACGGGCTGGACAACCGGCTCGCGACGCTCACGGCTGCGGGCGTCACGACCACCTAC
Organism: Roseateles sp.; assembly: GCA_039593255.1. Classification (GTDB taxonomy): domain Bacteria; phylum Pseudomonadota; class Gammaproteobacteria; order Burkholderiales; family Burkholderiaceae_C; genus Roseateles. The sequence goes on along the minus strand of JBCNPQ010000018.1, from coordinate 73,546 downwards.
AGCTACGACGCGGGCGGGCAGCGCGTGCGCAAGGTGACGGGCACCTCACGCCCTCACTATGCGTACGACCAAAGCGGACAACTGCTCGGCGAGTACAACAGCACGGGCGGCGCGCTTCAGGAGTACGTCTGGTTGGGCAACACGCTGGTGGCGGTGCTGACCAACTCGACCACGACGGAGCCACGGGTCTACTACGCCTACTCGGACCACCTGAACACACCACGCGTGATCGTGAACGCGGCAGGCGAGGTGCGCTGGCGCTGGATCGCCGAGCCATTCGGGACCACGGCGGCGGAGACCATCCCCAACTCGCTGGAGAACCTCGTCGTCAACCTGCGGTTCCCCGGCCAGTACTTCGACAAGGAGTCAGGACTCCACTACAACTACTTCCGAGACTATGACGGGACGACGGGGAGGTATGTGCAAAGTGATCCCATCGGACTCGACGCCGGAGTCAATACGTACAGCTACGTCAGCGGTCAACCAACGCTTCTCGTGGATCCATGGGGACTCCTGGAGTGGACGACGGACCGAAGCACCGAACCGTTGGTCCCGGGCCACTCATACTCTGCAATGCCTGGAATGGCGGGAGCCCCTTCCGGGCCGAATGTGGGTGGAAACACGTCCATGAACTGGTCGATCGTCGCCGAGTGCGATTGTGATTCTGGCGGGGCGAGACTCAAGGAGTTCAAGATCAAGTTCAGTACCATCGCGCGCGTCCGCGGTGACCTTTCGAAGGGCGCACATCGCTTCGCCACCAATGGCGAAATGGATCACGTCAGAGACTATGAAGCTTGGGCCGAGGGCTCGGGGCGTTCCGCTGCCGCGAGTCTGGAATCTCGCTTGAAGTCCTATCCATTCAAGAGCGTCGAGGAGTGCCGGCGCTTGTCGGTGGAACGGATGTCTGCGGAGCTCACAAGCAAGGCAATCCCCGCCGTCAAGGCAACGAAGGAAAAATGGGACGCTCCTGGCTTGCACACCTACCGAGGGCAATGATGATGAAGCGTCTTGTGGTCATCTGTCTTGTCGCACTCTCCACCGCCAGTTGGGCCGACGATCGTTGCACCCGATCCGCCGAGGCGCAGACCGCGGTCAGGATCAGTCTCTCAGCGACGGCGCCCTTGTCGCAGAACCAATTCGAGGCTCGGTTTGAAGTTGACAACAAGGGCAAGTCGGACGTGTGGCTCGACCTTTTCACCCAGGAAGGCAAGCCGTTCATCAGCGACGCGCAGGTGCAGTTCCAGTTTCCGGACGTGAATGGGCAGTGGGTTACCTGGATCACGGCGCCAGGGACATTCATCGGGGGAAAAAGTCCGACTAGATTGCGTGCTGGATCCTCTGAGCAGCTCTACGTGTGGCTACCCCCTAACGAGCTGTTCCAGAACTTCCATGGAAAGGCACGAATGCTCCTTCGCCTTGCGAAGTCCGGGAACTGCGTGGCCTCGGAACCGTTCCAGGCTGTCATCGAGCAGGGCCAGGTGAAGGCGTTCAAGAACAGTTGGTAGGCTGCCAAGGCCTGTACGAACGGCCAGGCCCGGTCTACGAAGGGCTCTTGGCCTATTGAGGCCGTTCGAGCCCGGGCTCCCGGAGCGTCGACCTCGATCGCCGAAAGCGGACGCGGCCCGACTCACGCGCTGACGAACACCCGCTCCCGCATCCACTTCGTCGCCACCCACTTCTCGCCGCGCGTGACCGCGCTGCTGGCGTGCAGGGACGCGTGGTTCAGTTCGCCGTGTGAGTTGGCGTACTCGAAGTAGACGGCATTCCCTCGCTGCGGCGATACCGCCCAGCCCGCCGCAGGGAAGATCGTTTCGCCGCCTTCGGGCACGTCGTTCAGGTAGGTCACGAGCGTGCTGACCCGCTGCCCGCTACGCGCGATCGACGCCTGGTTCGCCGGGTTCGATGGCACCAGGAAGTCGTAGTGCGGCGCGCTGCCGGCGCCCTCGGGGTAGTGCAGGATCTGCAGCCCTTCGCCGTGTGAGACGGGCAGGTTCATGATCTCCGCGATGCGGCGATCGAGGCGCGCGATCAACGGCGTTTCCGCCGGGCGGAAGAACATGCCGAGGCTGCTGCGCAGGCCGCTGACGACGTCGCGCCCGGTGAGCGGATCCACCAGCGTCGACGGCCGTAGCCGGCCCCGTGCCAGCGCGATGAGCTCTTCGCATTCATCGACGCTGAAGACGCCGTTGAGCACCGCCAGCATCGGCCGCTCGGCGCGTGCGGCCACGCGCACGACGCGGTCGTTCGTCGCGATGGAGGTCCTGGGGCGAAAGCGCGGCGTCTCGTAGCGGTAGGGCGGGACGGGGTCGGCCGAGAGTTCCACCTGATCCACCGGCATCGGCCGCTCGCCGCGCCGCGCGCGCACGAAAGCCTCGACGATCGCCTGTGCCGCTTCGGCCGCGATGCTGCGCTCCTGCAGCGCGCCGCGCAGCTCGCCGGGCGCGACGCCGTTGTCCAGATGCTGGCGGACCCAGTCCCCCAGCGCGGGGGGGAAACGCACGACGGTCGTCATGGCAGCAAGCGCCTCAGAGCAGGTCGACGGCGACCCAGCCGGTCGGCGTCTGTTTGAACGTCTCCTGCAACTGCGCGCTGCCCGCGCCACGGATCACCTGCGCGACGACCGGGAAGACCTTCTGCAGCTCGGCATCGCCGGTCCACGGCGCGGCCTTCACCTGGTAGGTGTAGCTCACGACCGCATGCCGGTCCTTGCCTTCGCCGCCCAGCTCCCAGTGCACGACCTTGTCGAGGCTGAGCTTGGCCGCGCAGAAGTCGCCACGCTTCTCCTTGCCGCCATCGGGCCTGGGCTGCTCGCGCATCACGTAGAACTGCCTGCCCGTCTCGGTGAGCGCATAGCGGCGCACCTTCATGTGGTGCGACACCTCGTTGTCGTCCTTCACGTCGACCTCGGCCACGGTCGAACTCGCCAGACCGAGCCGTTCCAGCACCGGCAACTGCAGCGCGTTCCGCGCGCCGGCGTCGATCTCGCGTTGGGTCAGGTCGATCGGCCACTCGCTCTTGGCCAGGCACAGGTCGCCGCGCTTGGCCAAGTAGTCCGTCATCCCTGGAACGAAGTGATCGGCGGTCGGCTCGGCCGAGGCCGCGGGTCCGGCCGGCTCCGTCGGACGCGAGCAGGCCGCGAGCACGGACAGCGCGAGCACCGCGGTCGTGAGACCGGCCGCATGCGCCAGGCGACGAGGCGCGCGATGAAGAGCGGAAACGGAGGTCATGCGGAAGACGGACATGGAGGGATCGGAATGGCGCATCACGACGTGCAGGCTCCCGCCGCCGGCGCCTTCGCCGGCTGCGTGTCCTTGTCGTTGAGCGTGTTGAGGAAGCAGAGCAGGTCGGCGATGTCCTGTTCCGACATCGGCGGCTTGCCGTGCGCCGCGCGGCCGTCCAGCGGCATCTGCGTGTCGATGTTGCCGACGAACTGCGCGGGCAGGTCGTCGAACTTGCGGACCTTGCCGCCCACGTACTGCGTGGTGATCAGGCCGTAGGTCGGGAAGTCGGGATCCGGTGTCTCCTTGGCCTTCCCGCCGTCGGTCGGATACCAGAGCTCGGGCATCGTGTCGCGCGTGTTGTAGAACCGGATCGCCTGCTCCAGCGAGTGGAAGATCCCGTTGTGGAAGAAGCTGCGCCGCGTCGCGACGTTGCGCAGCGTCGGCGACTTGAACATGCCGCAGAAGGTGTTGCCCTTGACCGGCGCGTGGTCCGTGCGCAGCGGGCCGCACAGGCCGATGTCGGCATAGCTCGCATCCGCGTTGGCCGGGATGGCCGCATTGCGCGGCACGCCGATCGCCTCGTAGGAGAAGTCCGTGAAGATCGCCGTGCTGCCGTTCAGCCCGGCGCCCTGGTAGTGGCACGACGCGCAGTTGCCGCCGTTCGGATCGGCGAAGACCTTCAGCCCACGCGCCTCGGCCGCGGTCAGCACGCCGCCGATCTTGTTGCCGATGTAGAGGTCGAACTTGCTCGAGTAAGGATGGAAGCTCACGTCCTCCAGCTGGAAGGCCTGCAGCGCCTTGCCGGCGGCGGCAAAGGCCTGGTCCGTGTCGTCGAAGACCGTCGCGCCGAAGGCCTGGCGGAAGAGGTCCGCGTAGGCGCCGGCCTGCAGCTTCTTCACGACGTCGGCGCGGCTCGCGTTGGCCATCTCGTTGGGATCGAGCAGCGGGATGCCGGCCTGCTCGGCCAGCGTCGCCGCGCGGCCGTCCCAGGCGAAGCCGCCGCCCGGGCCCGGCACGCTGACGCCGTCGGGGTTGTCGAGCAGGTCCGCATAGGGCGGCGTCGCGTCCTTGTAGCGCAGCGAAGGCACGGCGCGCGTGCCGGCGGTCTTGAGCTCCGGGCCGCCGAGCTGCACCGACAGGTCGTTGGGCGGGCCGTAGGCGTTCTTCGGATCGTGGCAGGTCGCGCAGGCCATGCGGCCGGAACCCGACAGCGTCGTGTCGAAGAACATCTTCTGGCCGACCTGCGCGATGGGGCTCAGCGAGGTGACCGGGTTCAGCGCGGTGCCGGCGGAGGATGCCCCCCCCGCGCCGGCCGCGGCGTCGGGCCCCGACGGGCCGCAGGCGGCCAGCAGCAGGCCGAATCCGACGCTCACGCCGGCGCGGAGGGCGGCGATCACTTCTTCAGCGCCCAGACGTTGGTCTGGACCGCGTCCGCGCCGATCTGCGCGGCCGTGTTCACGTCCGCCGACCGCTTCTGCGTGTAGTTGGCCGGGGCCTTCCACGCATGGTTGATGGCGCGCACCGAGTCGAAGTGGGTGTCGGCGCTGCCGGCGTACTCGGGCAGGTTGAGGATGTTGGCCGCGATGAACTTCTCGGTGTACTTCGAGCGGTTCATGTACGACGCATCCACCGCCGGGTCGGCCAGCTGGAACATGTCCTGCAGCGTGCGCACGAACGAGAAGTGGCTGTAGGCGTCGCCGTCGGACACGCCCTTGGGCGCGTCGGCCTGGTTGGTGAGGATGCCGAAGATGCTCTCGCCGTGGCCGCGGTTGCCCTTGGTGTAGTTGTTGATGCTGCTGTCCACGGTCACCGCGCCGGTCTTGGCGTCGACCGTCACCGGCTTGGAGACGGCGCTGTTGGACACGTTCCAACCGCAGCAGGAGTTGAAGCCCGAGGTGGCGCTGCCTTCGTCGAACATCAGCACGATGGCGACGCGCTTGGCCGGGTTCTTCCACAGTGCCGAGGCCTGGATCTTCTTCACCAGCGCGTCGACGTAGTTGTCGCCGCGCGTGATGATGTTGGCCGCCGAGGTCTGCGCCACGTTGTTGGACACGCTGCCGCAGTCGCTGGCCGTGGCGGTGCCGCCGCCGGCAAGCTTGCCGATGACGCTGATGCCGTGCATGTCGTCGCACTGGTCGGGCACCAGGAAGTTCAGCGTGCCCACCTTGCCGCTGGCCAGGTCGGTGCCGAGCTGGTCGATGTCGTAGTTGGCCGGCACGGCGTAGGCAGTGCTGTTCTTGAGGTTGGCGTCCCACTGGCCGCCGCCCATGGTGCGGTTGCTGTACTTGAACTCCGGCGCGCTGCGGACGTTCTGGTAGGCCATGCCCGGATGGTGCTTGGTCTTGTACAGGCCGGCGGGCATCGGCAGCGTCAGGGCGGCGTTGCCGACGGCGGCGGTGTTGTTGTTGAGCGTGCCGGGCGCGTAGACGTTGTCGGCGGCGGTGACGGCGGCGTCGGCCACGGAGTCGGTGCGGAAGTCCTGGCCCGGGTTCATCGACTCGCTGTAGGTGCGCCAGGTCATGCCGGCGGCCGTGATCGCGTTGAACAGGTTGGGCTTGCCGACGATGTTGTGGTTGACCGCGGCGGTCTGCGTGCAGCTCGCGGCGAACGGCGAGCTCGCCAGGCCCGGCTGGGTCTTGTCGGGCAGCGGCAGGTCCTGCACCGCGTTGGCGCCGGTGGCGTCGCAGTTCCACTGGCTGTCGTCGGTGATGCCGAAGTCGTCGGCGCCGCCGAGGGCCGTGTAGTTCGGCTCGGACGGGTTGCCGGTGGCGTAGTAGCTGGTCAGCTGGTTGCCGGCGGCGAGCAGCGCGTTGATCTTGGGCGCCCAGGGCGAGCCCTTGATCGACAGCGTGGCCTTGTTCTCCAGCATCACGATGAAGATGTGGTCGTAGCGCGGCACGCCTTCGAGCGCGAACGCGGCCTGCTGCGATTGCGCAAAGGTGATCTTCGTGCGCGCGTCGGTGCCGGTGGGCGCGGTGGCCGCGGTCACGTTGGCGGCGCCGGCCAGGCGCGGGTCGCCACCCGGGGTCGCGAGCGCGTCGGGGTACAGGTCGCCGCGGTCGAGCTTGGTGATCGCGTAGGTGAAACGGTTGTCCAGGGCCTTGGACTCGGCCAGCATCGCGGCCTGCTCGGCGCCGGTGACGGTGTTGACGTCGGCCAGCACGTTCGCGAGCGACACGCCGATGCGGGTGGCGACGGTCTGCTTCTCGGCGGCGTAGCTGCTGCCGTTGGCTTCGACCAGGCGCTGCACTTCCGACGACAGCGGGCTGATGACGACGTTGCCGGCCTGCTCGATGACCTGGTCCAGCGAGGCGCGCAGCACGTCGCGGCTGGCGACCTTGGCGCCGGTCGCGGAGAGGGTGGCGTCGGTGCCGATGTCGGCGATCAGCGCGGCGTTGGCGGGCAGCGTCAGCGAGAAGTGGCCCTTGGTGTCGGTGGTGACGGGGTTCTCGGTGGTGTCGCAGACGCCGTTGGCGTTGGTGTCGACGCAGACCTTGGCGCCGACGTAGTAGGCCGGATCGATCTTGGGGTCGGTGGCGCTGCCGGGGGTGAAGCTGGTGGCGGTGACGACGCCGCTGATCGTCACGCTGGGCGTCGCCGGCGAGTCGCCGTCGGAGCCGCAGGCCGCCAGGATGGCAGCGGCGATCAGGGTGAGCGAGGCGTTCAGCGCGGAGGTGTTGCTGGGTCGCATGGGACTTCCTGGAGTGGTGGCGATGGCTGTTCGAAGGCCCCAGGGAAGGGGGCTGTCGAAACGCCGCGCACTCTAGAAATCACCCATGACGGATCCGTGTCACTCGGCGTCAAGGACTCGTGAGGGCCCTTGCGGCGCAAGGGCTGGCGCGTTTCGCAAAGTTACGTGAAGCGGGGCGCATGCGCGGAATGGGTTGCGATGCGCACGAGGCTTGATGGTGTGGGAACGCGTCCGAACGTCTTCGAACAGGCATCGCGTCGACGATTGGCATGTTCATCATTCTGGACAAAAACAGGAAGAAATGTCTAGAATGGTGAACATGCCGAGCAAGCCGCCCACAGTGTTTCCTCAGGAGCAACGCATGCTGGCCCGCTTGGGAGAGCGGATCAAACTCGCCCGATTGCGCCGCAAACTCAGCAGTTCGACAGTCTCTGCGCGAGCCGGCATTTCGCGCACCACGCTCTACAAAGTGGAGTCGGGGGATGGAGGCGTCACGCTGGGAACCTATCTCCGCGTGCTTGCGGCACTGGGTCTCTCCGGTGACTTCGACAAGCTGGCGGCGGACGACCACGTCGGCCGGCGTCTCCAGGACCTTGGACTGGAACCGAAACTTCCTGCGCCCCGATCACGACCCAGACGGGCGGACGCAACGAATGGGACAGACGCCAAGGGATCAGACGGGGACACCTCATGAAGCAACAAGACGAGTCGTTGGAGGTCTGGCTGGACTGCGACCTTGGACCGGCGACACGGGTGGGTCTGCTGTCCCAGGATCGCGGGCAGGTGAGGTTCCGCTACGAGGACGCCTGGATCAAGGATGCCAGGGCCTTTTCCCTGGACCTGGGATTGGATCTGGACGATGGGACGTTCTACCCAAGGCCCGAGGCGGGCAACTTCGGCATCTTTCTCGATTCCTCTCCGGACCGCTGGGGCCAGACGCTCATGAAACGCCGTGAGGCGTTGCAGGCCAAAGATGAGCGGCGGACGGCAAGGACGCTTCATGCCTGGGACTTTCTCATCGGCGTGCAGGACGTGACCCGCCAAGGCGCGCTGCGCTTTCGGCGCGTCGGGGAGGAGGATTTTCTCGACAACGACAAGCGCGCGGCGCCGCCAGTCACGACGCTACGCGAACTGGAGGCCGTGGCGATGTCGCTGACCAGTCGACGCATCGACGACCTCGATGCGCTGCGGCGCTGGTTGGCGGTGTTGGTCGCGCCGGGGGCATCGTTGGGAGGGGCGAGGCCGAAAGCCAATTTCACCGATGTCGACGGCACGCTTTGGATCGGAAAGTTTCCGGCACGGGACGACGACCGCGACGTCGGGGCCTGGGAGCATGTGGTCCATGCGTTGGCGATCAAAGCTGGCATCAGCGTCCCTGCGGCCAAGCTGCTGCGCCTGAACAACGACTTCCGGACCTTCTGCGTGCAACGCTTCGACCGTGTCGAAGGGCAGCGCCGCTTCTACGCTTCGGCGATGACCTTGCTGGACAAGGACCAGAGCGAGGGAACGAGTTATCTCGAGTTGGCGCAGCTCATCCGCGAACGCGGTGCGGGCGCGCATGTCGAGTCGGACCTTGAGCAGCTCTTCCGGCGTGTGGCCTTCAACGTGGCTGTGGGCAATCGCGACGATCATCTGCGCAACCATGGTTTCCTGATGAGCCAGGACGGCTGGCGCCTGGCGCCGGCCTTCGATGTCAACCCGAATGTCGACAAGGCTGATCATGTGCTCAACATCGACGACGTCGACAACCGGCCGAGCGTCGAGGCGGTCAGGAGCACGGCCAGGTTCTATGGTCTGTCCGCAGCGCGAGGCGATGCGCTCATCGAGGAAGTGATGGAAGCGGTCGATGGCTGGCGCGCCGGAGCGCGGCGCGCGCGCATTGCTGCTGCGGACATCGAAGTGACAGCGGCGGCGTTCTCCGCTCACGCGGAGCACCGGGACCAACGATGATGCGCGGGCTCTTCAGCCCTTCACTCCACCCGCCGTCAGCCCCGACACGATCCACCGCTGCGCCAGCAGGAACACCGCCGTGATCGGCAGGCCCGAGAGCACCGCCGCGGCCGCGAAGTCGCCCCACAGGAAGCGCTGGTCGTGCAGGAAGTACTTCGAGCCCACCGCCAGCGTGAGGTTGGATTCCTCGCGCAGCAGCACCGACGCGACCGGATACTCGATGATGCAGCCGATGAAGGCCAGCACGAACACCACCATCAGGATGGGCACCGCCATCGGCAGCAGCACCAGCCGGAAGGCCTGCCAGTGCGACGCGCCGTCGACCTTGGCGTTCTCCTCGATCTCCACCGGGATCGTCTCGAAGTAGCCCTTGATCGTCCAGATGTGCGTGGCCACGCCGCCCAGGTAGGCCACGATCACGCCGGCATGCGTCTCGATGCCCAGCCAGGGCACGAAGGTGCCGATGGTCTCGAAGATCGCATAGATCGCCACCAGCGCCAGCACCGCCGGGAACATCTGCAGCAGCAGCATGCTGTTCAGGATGCTCGTCTTGAACGGGAACTTCAGCCGCGCGAATCCATAGGCCGCCGTCGTCGAGATCGCCACGATCAGCACCGCCGAGATCGTCGCCACCTTGATCGAGTTCCACAGCCAGGTCAGCACCGGGAACGGCGGCTGCACCAGCGAGCCGTCCGCCACCTGGTACGGAATGCCCAGCGCCAGCTGCCAGTGCTCCAGGCTGATCGTCGTCGGGATCAGGCTGCCCGTGGCGAAGTTGCCCGGCCGCAGCGAGATCGATACCACCGCCAGCAGCGGGAACAGCGTGACCGCCAGGAAGATCCACAGCATCACATGCGCCGCGACGACGCGCCAGCGCGCCTGTTTGCCTCGAACGATGGCCATCGGAAGGTCCTCAGCGGTTGGCGTTGCGCATCAGGCGCAGATTGAGTAGCGACATTCCCGCGACCAGCACGAAGATCAGCGTCGAGATCGCGGCAGCGAGTCCGAAGTCCGTCCCCGAGTCGCGGAAGGCGATGCGATAGGTGTAGCTGACCAGGATGTCGGTCTGACCCGCCGGGATCTTGGTGGAGAGGTAATCCGGCCGCCCGTCGGTCAGCAGCGCGATCAGCACGAAGTTGTTGAAGTTGAACGCGAAGGCCGAGACCAGCAGCGGCGACAGCGGCTTGATGATCAGCGGCGCCGTGATCTTGAAGAAGTTGGTGAGCGGTCCCGCGCCCGCGAGCGCCGAGGCCTCGTACAGGTCGGACGGGATCGCCTTCAGCAGCCCCGTGCACAGGATCATCACGTACGGATAACCCAGCCACACGTTGACGATCAGCAGCATCGCGCGCGCCAGCGACGGGTCCGCGAACCACGCCGGCCGCACGCCGAAGAGCGCGTCCAGGATCGCGTTGATCTCGCCGAAGTTCTGGTTGAACAGGCCCTTGAACACGAGGATGGAGATGAAGCCCGGCACCGCGTAGGGCAGGAACAGCAGCGTGCGGTAGGTCGTGCGGTAGCGCAGGTCCTCCCAGTTCAGCAGCACCGCCAGCATCATCCCGATCGCCGTGGCGAAGACCACCGTCAGCAGCGAGAACACCACCGTCCAGCCGAAGATCGACAGGAAGGGGCCGCGGAACTCCGCGTCGAACAGCATGCGCCGGTAGTTCTGCGCGCCGACCATGACCTTGTAGCCGGGCGCGAGGTGCGTGCCCGCCGCCGCGCCCTGGCCTTCGTAGTAGCCGGTGCCCGCATCGGGACGGAAGAGGGCGCCGTCGGCGACGCGTTTCATCGCGCCGTCGGGCTGCTCCTCGAAGTGCGGACGGATCGGCCCGAACTCGCGCAGGCCCAGGTAATGCAGCGTGGACGCATCGCCCGCGCCGCCGGTCGCGGCCGTGCCGCCCGCCTGGCCCGGCAGTCGCAGGTGCAACTGCGCGAGGGCGCCGCGGCGCACGACCAGTTCCTTCAGCGTCAGCGCCGTGCCCAGCGTGGCATCCGCCGGCCCGACGGCCTGCATCGCGACATCGAGCGGCTTGTCCGTCTGCCGCAGCGCCAGCGGCGGCGACACGAACTGCGGCGCGCCGCTCGCCGGATCCCGCAGCACGACGCGGAAGTCGTTGCCCGCGCCGTGCACGCTGTAGTCGCGCACCTCGTCGAGCACCGTGTCGTGCTGGTCGAGCAGGAACTCGCGCACGCGCTCCTGGCTCAGCAGGTGGGCCGAGGAATAGTTGGTGAAGCCGATCTGCGTCGTGAACGCGAGCGGGAAGGCGATGAACAGCAGCATCCCGGCCACGCCGGGGAAGAGGTAGCGATACGCGAATCCGGCCTTCGACAGGTAGACCGCGAAGCCCGCGCCGAACAGCAGCAGCACGCCGAGCGCCCAGCTCGTCAACCCGGCTGCGTACAGCATGAAGACGAGGTACAGCGCCGCCAGCGCGATCACGGCGACGGTCGGCCAGTACAGCGCCCGGCCGAGGCGGTCGAGCGCGCCGGGCGGCTGGCGCGTGTACGGCTCGGCCAGCGGCGAGCCCGGCGCCGCGCCGGAAAGAGCGCCGGACAGGGCGCCCGTCATGGCGGGAAGCGCCGGGGAGGAGGCGGTCGTGGCGTTCATTGCTTCAGCAGCATCCGGCCCGACGCGCCGTCCAGCGCGTCCTTGGGGCTTTGCAGGCCGTTGGTGATCGCCTCCAGCGCCGCGTCCATCGCGGTCCAGAAGCGCCCCACCTCGGGGATGTTGGGGATGGCCTCGCCGGCACGGGCGTTCTCCATGCTGGCGCGGATCAGCGGATTCACCGACAGCTGCTGGTAGAAGGCCTTGTTGGCCGGCACGCCGATCGGCACGTCCGCGTCGAGCACCTTCAGCGACTCGGGGCGCATCAGGTGGCGCTCGATGAACTCGCGCGCCAGGTCCTTGTTCCTCGACGGTGCCGAGATCATGCAGCCCAGCACCCCGACGAAGGGCTTGGAGGGCTTGCCTGCCACCACCGCGGGGATGGGCGCCACGCCGATGTCGATGCCGGCCTTGCGCGCGTTCTCCCAGGCCCAGGGGCCGGAGATCATCATCGCGATCTCGCCGCGCGCGAAGCTCGATTCCATCTCGGAGTAGCGCGCGCCGCGCGGCATCACGCCGTCCTTGATCAGGCGCTCCAGCATCCGGCCCGCGGCCAGCGCGCCCTCGTTGTTGACCTGCACCTGGCGCGCGTCGAAGTCGCCCCGCGCGTCACGGCCGAAGATCACGCCCCCCGCGCCCGCGAACATCGGCCAGGTGAAGAAGCTCTTGTTGTAGTCCCACAGGATCGCGTGCTTGCCGCGCGGCTGCAGCTGCCGGTCCAGCGCGATCACCTCGTCCCAGGTCGCCGGCGGCCGGGCCACCAGCGCCTTGTTGTAGATCAGGCCGGTGGTCTCGATCGCGATCGGGTAGCCCCAAGTGCGCCCCTGGTAGCGGAAGGCCTGCCAGGCGGCCGGCTCGACCTCATCGACCAGCGACTGACGCGGCTGGACCGGCGTCAGCAGGCCGGCCTTGGCCCACTCGCCGACGCGGTCGTGCGGCCAGCAGAAAACGTCCGGCCCCTTGCCGGCGCCCGCGGCCTGGGTGTATTTCTCGGGCGCGTCGACCGGATGCTCGACGACCACCTTCACGCCGGACTCGCGCTCGAAGGCGTCGCCGACCTTCTGCAGCCCGTTGTAGGCCTTGTCGCCGTTGATCCAGACCAGCAGCTTGGGTGGCGTCTGCGCCGCGACCTGCTCGCAGCCGCCGAGCAACGCGACGGCTGCCAGGAGGGCGAGCGCCGCGCCTGCCCGCGAGGCAGGGCGGGTGGCGGAACGCGTCATGCCGGCGCTCCGAGCCGCTTGAAGGCGAGGCCCTGGGCGTCGAAGAGATAGCAGAGGTCCGGCGGCAGCTGCAGTTGCAGCGTGTCGCCGGCGCGCACGCGGGTCCGGCCGTCGAATTCACAGGTGAGGGCGTCCTCGACGCCCGGGTACGCGCAGTAGGCATGCGTGACGCCGCCCAGCGATTCCACGAAGGTCACCGTGCTCGAGATCAGGTTGGCGTCGCCGCCGACCTCGAAGTGCTCCGGCCGGACGCCGAGCGTCACCCGGTCGCCGGCCTTGGCGCGCGAGGCGTCGACGCGCGCGCGGATCGTCGCGCCGTCGCTGAGCCGCACGATGGCGTGGTCCGTGGCGGCGCCCACGACCTCGGCCTCGATGAAGTTCATCTTCGGGCTGCCGATGAAGCCGGCGACGAACAGGTTGTCCGGATGTTCGTAGAGCTCCAGCGGCGTGCCGACCTGCTCGATGGCCCCGGCGCTCAGCACCACGATGCGGTCCGCCAGCGTCATCGCCTCGACCTGGTCGTGGGTGACGTAGACCATCGTCGTCTTCAGGTCCTCGTGCAGCTTGGCGAACTCGTAGCGCATGCGCACCCGCAGCGCGGCGTCCAGGTTGGACAGCGGCTCGTCGAACAGGAACACCTCGGGCTTGCGCACGATCGCGCGGCCGATGGCGACGCGCTGGCGCTGGCCGCCGGAGAGGTCCTTGGGCTTGCGCTCCAGCAGGTGCTCGATGTGCAGGATGCGCGCGGCGTAGCGCACCGCGCGGTCGATCTCGTCCTTGGGCACCTTCGCCAGCTTCAACCCGAACGCCATGTTGTCGTACAGGTTCATGTGGGGGTAGAGCGCGTAGCTCTGGAACACCATCGCGATGCCGCGCTCGGCCGGCGGCACGTCGTTGACCAGCCGGCCGCCGATGCGCATCTCGCCGCCGGTGATGTCCTCCAGCCCGGCGATCGTGCGCAGCAGCGTCGACTTGCCGCAGCCCGAGGGTCCGACGAAGACCATGAATTCACCGTCCCGGATCTCCAGGTCGATGCCATGCAGGATCTTGGTCTCGCCGTAGGCCTTGGCCACGGCTTGCAGCTTCACGTCCGCCACGAGGTGTCTCCTTGTTTGTAGAGAATATACATGTCGAATTGGCGATTCACAACGCGATCCAACCCCGATTCGCCCCAGTGACTTCAGTTAAATCAATGACTTGGAAGCAAATTCGGGATTACCCGATGTAGTGAAACTACAAGATTCTTCGGCCCTGGTGGATACTTCGGCCATGACGACAGCCTTCCCAGACCCGGCCCTTGCGCCCGGCCGGCACGAGCCGCTGGGCGCCACCGTCCGCGACGGGGGCGTCAACTTCGCGGTCTTCTCGGCGCATGCGACGCGGGTCGAACTCTGCCTGTACGACGCGTCCGGCGCCACCGAGATCGCGCGCCATGCGCTGGACGGTCCGGTGGACGGCGTCTGGACGGGCTTCCTGCCGGGGGCGCAGGCCGGTCAGTTGTATGGCTGGCGCGCGCACGGCCCGCATGCGCCGCGCGAAGGCCATCGCTTCAATGCCGGCAAGCTGCTGCTGGATCCGTATGCGCGCGAGATCGTCGGCGAGTTCCGCAACCTGCCCGAGGACCACGGTTATCCCTTCGGTCATCCGGACGGGCCGCTGGCGCTGGACGAACGCGACAACGGGGCCACCGCGCTGAAGGCGCGCGTCGCGGCGCCGCTGGCGGGGACCAGCCCGCGCGCCAGTGCGCCGCGTCACGCGCCGCGCGACGTCGTGCTGTACGAGGTCCATGTCAAGGGTTTCTCGATGCGGCATCCTGGCATCCCGGCCTCGCTGCGCGGCAGCTACGCGGCGCTGGCGCATCCCGCCGCGATCGCGCATTTCAAGCGGCTCGGCGTCACGACGCTGTCGCTGCTGCCGGTGCAGTTCGCCGTCGACGAGCCGCATCTCTTCGGCACCGGGCTGCGCAACTACTGGGGCTACAACACGTTGGGCTTCTTCGCGCCCGACCCGCGGCTGGCGTCGAGCTTCACCCGTCACGACCCGACCGCCGTCGCCATCGAGTTCCGCGAGATGGTCCGCGTGCTGCACGAGGCCGGGCTGGAGGTCGTGCTCGACGTGGTCTACAACCACACGCCCGAGGGCAACGAGTGGGGACCGACGCTGTCGCTGCGCGGGCTCGACCAGAAGAGCTACTACCGGCTGCAGGCCGACGATCCGTCGAGGATGGCCAACCTGACCGCCTGCGGCAACACCGTCAACGTCGAGCATCCGCGCGTGACGCAGCTGGTGCTGGACTCGCTGCGTTTCTGGGTCGGCGAGATGGGCGTGGACGGTTTCCGCTTCGACCTCGCGCCGGTGCTGGGCCGCACCGCCGCCGGCCATGATCCGCGGTCGCCGTTCTACACGGCGCTGCGCCAGGATCCGCTGCTGTCGCAGGTGCACCTGATCGCGGAGCCCTGGGACATCGGGCCGGACGGCTACCAGCTCGGCCGCTTCCCGGGCCGCTTCATGGAGTGGAACGACAAGTTCCGCGATACCGCCCGCGGCTTCTGGCTCGGGCACGGACCGGACGGCGCGGCCATCGACCGCGCCGGCTTCGCGCGGCGCTTCGCCGCCTCGCGCGATGTCTTCGATGCCGACCCGGCGGCGCAGCGCTCGCCGCTGGCCTCGATCAACTTCCTGGCGGTGCACGACGGCTTCACCTTGGCCGATCTCGTCAGCCATGGCCGCAAGCACAACCTGGCCAACGGCGAGGACAACCGCGACGGCCGCGACAACGAGCTCTGCGGCAACTTCGGCGTCGAGGGGCCGACCGACGATCCAGACATCCGGCAGGCCCGCGAGCGCGCGCGCCGCGCGATGCTCGCGACGCTGCTGCTGTCGCAGGGCACGCCGATGCTGTATTCGGGCGACGAGTTCGGCAACGGGCAGGGCGGCAACAACAACGCCTACTGCCAGGACAACGAGATCGGCTGGCTCGACTGGCCGAACGCCGACGAGTCGCTGATTGCCTTCACCGCCGAGCTCGCGCGGCTGCGCCGGGCGCATCCGCTGCTGCGTCATGCGCGGTGGTTCGGGATCCCGGGCACGGACGCCCGGGCCACGCTCGACTGGCGGCATCCCGACGGCCACGAACCGGATGAAGCGGATTGGCGCGAGGCCGGCGCGCCGGCGCTGGCCGCGCTGCTGAGCGACGGCCGCGAGCGCCTGCTGCTGATCGCCAATCCAGGGGCGGCCCCGATGCGTTTCGCGCTGCCCGCGGACGGCGCATGGCAGCTCCTGCTCGACAGCAGCGGCGAACTCGCGCCCGCGTCGCTGGCCGGGCAGGCGATCGAGGCGCCGCCTCGATCCCTGCTGCTGTGCGCGGCCCCGGTCGTGACCGCCGCGACCACGACCACGACCACGACCGCCGCGGCACCTTCCTCGCCCTGATACTTCGACACCGACCCTCGAGCGACACCATGACGATCGATCTGAACAAGCGCCAATCCGGCGTGCTGCTGCACGTCACCTCGCTGCCCGGCCCCCACGGCGCCGGCGATTTCGGGCCCGAGGCCTTCCGTTTCGTCGACTGGCTGCAGTCGGCCGGCCAGTCGATCTGGCAGTGGCTGCCGAGCACGCCGATCGGTCCGGGCGAGAGCCCCTATCAGGGCGTGTCGGCCTTCGCCGGCAATCCCTGGCTGGTGGCGTTCGAGCCGCTGGTGGAGAAGGGCTGGCTGGCGCAGCCGGTGCCGCCCGAAGGCGGTTTCGACGCGGCCCGCGTCGAGTACGGTCGCATGATCCCGTGGCGCGAGCAGCAGCTGCGCGCCGCCGCGGCCGGCTTCTTCGCCAAGGGCTCCGCGACGGACCGCGCCGCCTATGAACTCTGGTGCGTGTCGCAGCGCGACTGGTTGCAGGACTACGCGCTGTTCATGGCGATCCGCTCGCGGCGCGACGGGCAGGGCTGGTGGGACTGGCCGCGCGAGCTGTCCGGTCGCGAACCGCGCGCCCTCGTGGCGGCGCGCGAGCAGTACGCGGACGAGGTCGCCTTCTGGCAGTTCGTGCAGTGGTGCTTCGACGTCCAGGTCGGCGCGCTGAAGGCCTATGCGAATGAACGCGGCGTCCACATCATGGGCGACCTGCCCATCTTCGTCGCCCACGACAGCGCCGATTGCTGGGCCCGCCCCGACCTGTACGAATTCGACGCGCACTTCCAGCCCACCGTCGTGGCCGGCGTGCCGCCGGACGCGATGGCCGCGACCGGCCAGCGCTGGGGCAATCCGATGTACCGCTGGGACAAGATGGCGCACGAGCACTTCGCCTGGTGGACCGCGCGGGTGAAGCGGATGCTGAGTTCCGCGGACGTGTTCCGCATCGACCACTTCCGCGGCTTCGCGGCCTACTACGAGATCCCCGCCGACAGCCCCGACGCGACGCGCGGTGTCTGGAAGACCGGTCCCGGCAAGGCGCTGTTCGACGCGATCGCGAAGTCGCTGGGCGAGCTGCCCATCGTCGCGGAGGACCTGGGCTTCATCACGCCCGACGTCCACGAGCTGCGGGACTCGCTCGCGTACCCGGGCATGAAGATCCTGCAGTTCGGCTTCGGTGGCGACGGCACGCACGAGTTCCTGCCGCACAACTGGCCGCGCGCGGCCGTGTGCTACACCGGCACGCACGACAACGACACGGTGCGCGGCTGGTGGAACCAGGCCAGCGCGCATGAGCGCGCCCTGGCCGCCGCCTACCTGGATTGCGGCGACGACGACCTCCACTGGGCCATGATCCGCGCCTGCGCCAACTCGGTGGCCAACATGGCCGTCTACCCGCTCCAGGACGTCCTGGGCCTGGACAGCCGCCATCGGATGAACATCCCCGGCACGCTCGGCGGCAACTGGGAATGGCGCTTCACCTGGGACATGGTCGGCGTCGAGCCGGGTCGCCGGCTGGGCCTGATCGCCGCGACCAGCGGGAGAGCCCCTATTGCCGGTGCCGGCCTGCCGGGGTGAAATGGCCTGAAACCGCTTTCATGATGCTTGGCTTGAGCGCCTAGGGAAAGCGAGGGCGGTGATTGCGGGGGCGCAGCCTCCACAATCGTCAATCCAGAGAGACAACGTTGTCATCGACTGGCCGGGCGCGTCCGCGCACCGGTCGGCGGACAGCGCCGAGGAGCCGCCGATGAGCACCACCGAGATCTTCCTGATCGCCATGGCGATCATCTTCACCGTCCCCTACCTGGTGTGGCGGCTGGGCGGGACCGACTACTTCGCGCCGCTGGTGGTGGTGCAGATCATCACCGGCATCCTGCTCGGCCCGGGCGTGCTGGGCCGGGCCTTCCCCGACTACTACCAGTTCGTCTTCAGCCCGGCCGTCGTGCAGTCGCTCAGCGGCGTGGCCTGGTGGGCGGTGATGCTGTTCGTCTGGATCGCCGGCATCGAGCTCGACCTGAAGAAAGCCTGGGCCCACCGCGTCGAGAGCGGCATCACCGCGGGCCTCGCGCTGGGTGTGCCCATGGTCTTCGGCGCGGGTGCGGCGGTCGTGCTGCTGGGGATGGGCGCGCAATGGATGGGGCCCCAGGCGCAGACCTGGCAGTTCATCGTCGGCGTCGGCATGGCGTGCGCGGTGACGGCGCTGCCGATCCTGATCCTGCTGATGGAGAAGCTCGAAATCCTGCGCCAACCCATCGGCCAGCGCATCCTGCGCTACGCCAGCCTGGACGACATCCTGATCTGGGCCGTGCTGGCCGTGATCCTGATGGACTGGTCGCGCGTCGGCAAGCAGGTGCTCTTCCTGGCCGCGTTCGCGGTGGCGACCGTGCTGTTCCGGCGCCTGATGCGGGCCATCCCCGCGCGTGACCGCTGGTACGTGGGCTTGATCTGGCTGGCGGTCATCGCCTTTGGCGCGGACTGGTGCGGCCTGCACTACATGGTGGGCGCGTTCCTCGCCGGCGTCGTGATGGATGCGGAGTGGTTCGACCAGCAGCAGATGGACGCGCTTCGGCACCACGTGCTGCTGGTGATCATGCCGGTCTTCTTCCTCAGCACAGGCCTGCGCACGCAGTGGGGCCTGGAGGGCGGCGTCGTGTTCGCGGCGGCGGGGCTGCTGCTCGCGGCCTCGGTCGGCGGCAAGCTGCTGGGGACGCACCTGGCGGGCCGCATCCTGCGGTGGGCACCCGGCGAGGCCGGCATCATCGGCTGGCTGCTGCAGACCAAGGCGCTGATCATGATCATCTTCGCCAACGTGCTGCTCGACAAACAGATCATCACCAGCGAGACCTTCACCGCCTTGCTGCTGATGGCGGTGGGCTCGACGATGCTGACGGTGCCGGTGGTGGCACCGCGTCTGGCGCGGATCAGGGAACTGGTGTTGCGCTCGAGCTGAGCGGCGAAGGCGATGTCCGACCGGCGGGCTGAACGGCCGGGCCAGGCGGGCGGACCGCGTCAACGAGCGAACGTCGCTGCCTGGGCCATCACCGAGCCGTGCGCGATCAGCGCGGCCGGGGCCACCAACGCGGCCTGCGTCGCGGCACTCATCACCACCGCGGCCGTCGCCGACCAGGGCAGGCCCACGCGCGCCTCGCTCAACGGGCGTGCGGACATCGGCTCCTCCTGGATGTGCGGGCGGATGCTCAGGAACTCATCCGCTCGCGCCAGCTCGATCTCCTGCGCCGTCATGCCGACGAAGACCTGAGCGAAACCCTGCTCGATGGCGTCGAGCGCCGCTTCGGTGGCGCGACGCCAGCGCTTCACGGCGGCGACGTCGGCCCGGGAGGCGGACTCCGGCACCGGCCAGCGCGCATCGCCCCCGGTGGCCGACCGCGCCGCGTTGAAGGCGTCGACCACGCCCGCCGGACCGCCCAGCCGGGCCTCCAGGACCTGGCTCGCGATCACCCGCGCCAGCTCATGCTGGTGGTAGGGGACCATGACCCGTTCGAGAATGACTTCATAGCGTCGCATGGCGGTTCCTTCTCTGTGTTGCTCTCTGTGGAGAAGGAAGAATACTGTATGGACATACAGTATTCAATCGTGGATCGAGGTGTGCTGCCACCGGATGGCAGCAGCCGCCGACGAGCGTCAGAACAGCCAGTCGGCCTGCACGCGGGCGCCGTTTTCACGGCTGGCGCCAGCTTCACGGTGATCGACGTGGAAGGACAGCGTGAGCCGTGGACGCGGAGTCACGGTCAGGCCCAGGTCCACCATCGCGCCGGTACCGGCACCTGAGGCGGCGCGGGTGACGAAGCTGTCGGCGCCGGGCAGGCTGACCCGACGCGCGACGGTGTCCGGACCGCCGAGGTATTGCAGCGCGACCGTGCCCTGGAGACTCCAGGTTGCGCCGAAGGCGTCCAGCCGGTCGGTGCTGCCATGCAGCCCCGCCATGCCGATGGATCGCGCGTCGCGGGTCGCGGCGCCGCTGAGCGCCGTGGCCTCATCGCCCGACTCCTTGAATCCGCCGGTGGTGGTCACGGCGCGGCCCCACTGGACGAAGGGCTCGATCTGGCCGAAGGGCAGGCGGCCGGGCAGCCCGAGCTCGACGAAGCCCTCGACATGGCGGGCTCGCTCGATGGCCCTCAGCGAGGACACCGACTTGCCCGCGACGACCTCGCGGGCCGTGCGAATGCGCGACTCTGCATACGACAGCGCGCCGCGCAGATTGAATCCGTGCCACTTCGTCGCGCCGTAGAGGGCCACCGAGCCGGAGCGCGCGGCGGCGATGTCACGATCGTCGCTGCCGATCGTCTGGCGGTCGGTGTCGACGGCGACGCCGACCCGGCTGTCCCGGCTGCTCAGCAGGTCGATGCCGGCCAGCAGTCCCTCGCTCGACCCGCGGGACGCGCGGACCTGATCGGCGACCAGGCGGCTGCGAGATTGGTAGGCGGTCACCCACAGACGTTGCTGGTCGTCGAACTGACCGCGTGGCACCAGGACGTCGCGCATGCGCCGGCCCAGGGCGGAACGCTGTTGCGCGGCGCCCAGCGCAGGCGCATTCACCGCGCTCGCCTGCAGGCCACCCGACAGTGCCTCCAGCGCGGGAGCGACAGCTTCGCGCGGCAGCTGGACGAGCAGGTTCGCCGCCGGCGCGGATGCCTCGGCGCCCCCGAGCGATCCGGCGACTGCCGTCTGGTTGGGGGTTTTCGCCAGATCGACGAATGAGGTCGAATTGCGCTGCATCACCAGCCGCAAGCCCTGCGCATAGGACTCGATCGTCGGCCTGAGGAAAGCCAGGTTCGTGTCCACGCCGGCGATCCGGCCGTCCACCTGTCCGGCTCGCACCAGGTCCACGCGGGTGCCCGGCGACCAGTCGCCCTGCGCCGCGTCGACGTGGAGCAGCACGCCGTCGATGGCGGCCCTGCCGTCGACGACGAGGACCGGCTGACGGCTGGTGGGGTCGATCGAGACCGTCGTCCGGCTGCCCGCATCCAGCTGCAGGTCGCCCGTCACATGCAGCGCCGCGCTGGCCGACCGCAGTTGCAAGGTGGCCTCCCGGGACAGATGGAGATTGCCGTCGATCGTGCCGCTGCCTTGCAGCCGCGCGCCCGCGGCGAGGTCGACATGGCCGCGCAGCAGGGCGCCGCCGGTCGCCGCGGCGCCGACGATCAGTCCGCCGCTGCGCACGTCGATGCCGCCGACACTCGACGTTCCCTCCAGCGTCAGGTCGCCGACGCCGGATTTCACCAGCCGTCCGGTGCCCGCCAGCCGGCTGTCCAGCAGGGCGTCGCGCGGCACGTCGAGGGCCAGCGTCGCCTGGTTGACCACCGCGCCGCTGCCGAGCTGATCGACGGTGGCGCGCAGCGTGCCGGCCTCGATGCGGAGCGGACCGGTGCCGGCGTTCGTGCCGCCCAGGGTCAGGCTGCCGTCGCCCCGCTTGACGAGGCTGCCGCCGCCAGACAGGTTGTTGTTCAGTTGGCCGTCGACGGACTGATCCAGGATCAGCGTCGCGTCGTTGCGGATGGCGCCGGTTCCGAAGCTGGCGGCCGACCCGACCAGGGTGCCGCCGTCGATCGAGGTCCCGCCGCCGTAGGTGTTGAGTCCCGACAGCGTCTGCGTGCCGGCGCCGGTCTTCGTCAGTCCGCCGCCACCGGAGATGATGCCGGCGAACGCGTGGTCGCCGGTGACGTCGAGCGTCAACGTTCCCGAGCCCAGTTGGAGGCTGCTTGAAGCGAACGGGCCGTCCAGTCCACCCAGTCGTTGCGGACGGCCGGCGGTGACGAGATCCAGACCGGTGCCGGCGCTCTCGAAGGAAACCGCGCCGCCGTCGGGCAGGCTGCCGCCTGCCAGCGCGAGGGTGCCGGTCTGGATCCTCGTGCCTCCGGCGTAGCCGTTGCCGGGGTTGGACAGGCTGATCGTGCCGCCGTCGCCGGCGTCGACGATCAGTCCGCCCGCGCCGCCGATCCGGGCGGAAAGGTCCCGTGCCGCGCCGATCGCAGCGCCCGGCGCGGAGAGCATCAGCTGCTGGTTCGCGAGCACGTCGATGCCAAGCAGCCGACCGGTCAGATACAGGCCGTCCTGGCCGGACCCCGTGGACAGGCGATAGCGGGTCACGGTCGTGGCGACACGTTGACCGCCTTGAACGACTTCCCCGTCAGTGGTGTCGCCGGCGGCCAGCCCGTCGCCGCCGGTCAGGCCCAGTCCCGCGGCGTCGCCGATCACCTGTCCGCCTGGCGCGGTCCGCGCGAGCTGGACGGAGAATCCGTCGTCCCGCGTCATCAACGATCCCATGGAGTCCGCGGCCTTCGCGCCATGCAGGTCCAGGTCGACCTGCACCGTCCCCGACCCGGACAGATCGAGCGACTGGTTGATCAGCAGCGGACGCAGCGTCGAGGCGTCGTCCGCGACGGCCGGCGTGAACCGGAGTGATCCGCCGTTCATCCGCAGTCCGCCGATCGAGCCCGTGTTGGCCTCCGCGAGCAGCCGGGCGCCGCTGTTCAGGCGCAGCATCGCCCCGGACAGCGATTCACTCCCGGGGCCAGCCAAGGCCAGGCTCGCGTTGGCGAGGTCCAGGATGCCGGTGAAGGCCAGGGCACCGGCGGGGGCGGCGCTCGTCGTCAGCAGACGTTGCGTGTCCCCGAGGTCCACGGCCACCAGGCCGTCGCCGCCGATGTGGCGCAGTTGCGTGTCGGCGGACAGGCCCAGCGCGATCTGGCCGGTGCCGTTGACGTTGACGCTGCCCGAGCCCAGGCGCTGCTGGTCGTCGGCGACGATGCGTCCGTCGAGGACGGAGAGGCCGCCGGTGTTGCTGAACCCCTGACGCAGGGTCAGTCGGCCTGCGCCGGTCTTCTCGATGCTGCCCGAGCCGCCGACGGCATTGCGCAGATCGGCGTCGGTCGTCTGGTGGATGCGGAGGACGCCGTCGTCGACGATGTCGCCGCTGCCGAAGCTGTCGGCTGACCCGACCAGGGTGCCCGCGGCGATCGTCGTGCCGCCCGCATGGGTGTTGACGTTGCCCAGCGTGAGCATGCCGGCGCCCTGCTTGGTGATGGCACCGCTGCCGGAAATGGCGTTGGTCAGCGTGGCGTCGTCGGCCTGGTCCAGGACCAGCATGGCGTCGTTGCGAATCGCGCCAGTGCCGAAGCTGTCGGCGGATCCCACCAGCGTTCCGGCGCTGATCGTCGTGCCGCCGGAATACGTGTTGGCGCCGCTCAGCGCGAGCGTGCCCCCGCCTTGTTTCATGACCGTCCCGCCGCCGGAAATGTCGTTGTCCAGCGTGGCGTCGGCGGCCTGGTCCAGGACCAGCGAGGCGTCGTTGCGGATGGCGCCGGACCCGAAGCTCGACGCCGAGCCGATCAGCGTGCCGGCGCTGATCGTCGTGCCGCCGGCATAGCTGTTGACTCCGCGCAGCGTGAGCGAGCCGGCGCCTTGTTTCGTGACCGAACCGCTGCCGGAGATCGTGTTGTCCAGGGCTGCGTCGGTGGCCTGGTCGAGGACCAACGAGGCCGCGTTGCGGATGGCACCGGAGCCGAAACTCGACGCCGAGCCGACCAGCGTGCCGGCGCTGATCGTCGTGCCGCCGGAATACGTGTTGGCGCCGCCCAGGATCAACGAACCGTCGCCTTGCTTGTTCAGCGAACCGGCACCGGACAGCGTGCCGTCGAAGCGCTGGTCCGTGGCGTCGCCGACGAGGAGGGCCCCCGCTCCAGTTCGGATCGACGACGTCGCGACGCCGCCGAGCCTGGAGATCGTGGCGGTCTGAGCGGAGTCGGACAGGTCCAGCACGGTGCCGGTGCCGTCGAGCTGGACGGCGCCGGCCGTCAACTTGCCGGCCGGGCCGACGGACAGCGTGCCGCCATTGATCTGGAACGTTCCGCTCAGCGCCGCGTTGCCGTTCAAGGTCAGTTGCGCGGCGCCGTCCTTGATCAGCGTTCCGCTGCCGGTCAATGCCTGGGACAGCGTGGCGTTCGCGGGTGCGGCGATGCGCAGGGTGCCGTCGTTGCGAATGGCGCCGGTGCCGAGCGAACCCACTTGGGCCTGGACTTCGCCGGCGCTGATGGTGAGGCCACCGTCGAATGTGTTCCCGCCCGAGAGCACCAGCACACCCGCGCTCTTCTTCGTCAGACTGCCACCGCCGGTGATCGGACCGCTATAGGTGAGGGGCTGGGTCGCGGTGTCGATGGTCGCGGCACCGTCCAGCAGCAGCCAGTTGTTCAGCGAGACACCCGCGACGTCGGCGGAGATCGTCGCCGTGGCGCCGATACCGACCCACAGCACGCCGTCGATCACGGAGCCGCTTTTCACCAGCAGGGCATTGGTGCCGCCGGTCCAATGGATGGCTGCGCCTTGTTGTCCGGCGCCCGCGCCGGAGCCGCCAGCAGCGCCGGAGCCAGCGCGAATGACGCCCGCGTTGATGACCGCCAGATTGGCGCCTTCCACGCCATGCCCGCCGCCGCCGCCGCCGGAAGAGCCAGAGCTGGCGGCACCCGTCGCTCCGGCGCCGCCATTTCCTCCCTGGATCTGTCCCAGGTTGGTCAAGAGTCCGCCAGCCGGCATGATGAGACCGTCGCCTCCTCCGCCCGCACCGCCTTTGCCGCAGCCGGTGCAGCCTGGGCGACCCGCATCGCCGTCGCCGCCGTTGCCACCGGACAGGGAGATGCCGGCATCGACCGTGATGGCACGCGCGCCACTCACGAATGCGCCGGCACCGCCGCCTGCACCGGAGGT
This sequence comes from Roseateles sp., assembly GCA_039593255.1. GTDB lineage: Bacteria > Pseudomonadota > Gammaproteobacteria > Burkholderiales > Burkholderiaceae_C > Roseateles. The sequence goes on along the minus strand of JBCNPQ010000018.1, from coordinate 48,728 downwards.
GCCGTGAAAGGGATTGCCCGCCGCCTTCCGGGCGGTGGTGCCGGACATCCCGCTACCGCCTTGCCGGCTTGCCGTGAACGTGAGATCCGCGTTGACGGTCTGGCCCACGGCGCCGCCCGTCGCGACAGTACCCGAATAGCTGCTCCCGTTGCCGCCGTTGCCGTTGCTGGCAGCGATCTTCGAACCGCCACCGCCGGCCGCGCCACCTTGCCCGCCGCCGTCTCCGCCGCTGCCTCCCAGTCTGCCGCTGCCGACACCGCCGGTACCCGGCTTGACGCCATCGCTGGCGGATGCCCGCGCGGGCGCCGGCCCCGCCAGCGACATCGCGAGCACGGCGATCGCCAGCGCGACCTGCGTGGTGTTCAACCGTTCTTGATCAAGGGGGATGGCGGCACGACCGGGCGTGTGCATTTTCGAACTCCATGAAGTCGACGGGTCGCATCGTCGAATCAAGCGGTCGAAAGATGAACTGCCGATAGCTGTCAAAGTCATTGAATGACTAGTTAAGGTTGGTTGGTCCTCCTGTTGGCACTCATGAAAAAAAGGAAGGGTTCCCTCGTTCACCGAGGGAACCCTTGGGGGGCACCCGCGCACTGAGCCGCGCAAGCGGGTCACGCGCGACACGCGAATGCGGTCACATCACTTCAGCCCGGCGCCCATCGCCTTGGACAGCGAAGCCGTCGGATCGTCCCCGGAGAACTCCCAGAAGAACGCGCCGCCGAAGCCCTTGGACTTCACGTAGGCCATCTTGATGGCGATCGTCGCCGGCGTGTCGAAGCTCCAGAAGGTCGAGCCGTTGTAGATCCACTGCGCCTTGCTGACGTCGTCGATCCGACTGGTGTAGCCCTGCAGGTTCTTCAGGACCTTGTAGTCCTCGTTGCCCGCCTCGTAGGTGCCCGGGGCCGGCGTGCCGCTCTGGTACAGGCCGTTGTTGACGTTGGGGACGTTGGTCCAGCCGCGGCCGTAGAAGCCGATGCCGACGTTCAGCTTCGAGGCCGGGACGCCCTTGTCCAGGAAGGCCTGCATCGCGTCGTTGGTGTTGTACTTCTTCACGTCACCCGTCGACGGATCGTTGGCCGGCGCGTACAGCGCCGAGTGGAACCCGGTGATCGTGTCCCAGCCCCCGTGGAAGTCGTACGTCATCACGTTGATGAAGTTCAGGTACGGATGGATCTTGTCCGGGTCGTAGGCCCGCACCTTGTCCACGCCGGCACCCGAGGCGATCGACAGCAGCAGGCCCGGACGCACCGCGTCGAGCTGCTTGCGGAACTCGGCCAGCAGGCCGGTGAAGTTCTCGCGGTCCTCGGCCGTGCCGCAGGCCAGGCCGCAGGCGTTCGGGTACTCCCAGTCGAGGTCGATGCCGTCGAACACGCCCGCCGCCGCGCCGGGACCGCCCGCGCCGTCCGTCACCGGCACGTTGCCCTTGATGTAGGCGTCCACGCAGCTCTTGACGAAGTTGACGCGGTTCTCCGGACGCGCCGCGCTGGAGAAGCCGCGCGACCAGGTCCAGCCGCCCAGCGAGATCAGCACCTTGATCTTGGGGTACTTGGCCTTGAGCTTCTTGAGCTGGTTCCAGCTGCCGCGCAGGGGCTGGTCCCAGGTGTCGGCCACGCCGTCGACGCTCAGGTCCGCGCCGTAGGACTTGCCGTAGTCGGCGAAGGCGTCGCCGCCTTCACCGGTGGACTCGTTGCTCGGGATGATCTTGCCGACTTCGCAGACGTTGTTGCGGACATTGCCGAACGCATAGTTGATGTGCGTGAGGTTGGCCGCCGAGCCGCTCGTGTCGATGTTCTTGACGTGGTAGTTGCGGCCGTAGATGCCCCACTGCGCGAAGTAGCCCAGCAGCACCTTGTCGCCGGTGGACTGGGTGTCGGTCTTCACCGTGATCGGCGCCGACGGCTGCGAGGAACCGGCCTGGTTGAACGCGCTCACCGTGAAGGTGTAGCTCGTGTTGGCCGACAGGTTGGTGACGCTGGCGCTGGTGGCCGCGCCCTGCGCGACTTGCGTCGAGCCCTGGTTCACGCGGTACTGCACCGTGCAGTTCGGGCCGGCGGCGACGGCGTTCCAGGCCAGGTTGACGCTGGTCGAGGTCTTGGACGGCGAGCTCAGGCCCGACGGCGTGGCCGGCGCCGAGGCGCAGGTGCCGTTGCTGGCGGTGCTGGTCAGCAGCGTGCTGCTCAGGCCGGAGACGTTGCCCGCCTTGTCCTTGGCGCGGACCTGGTAGCTGTACGAGGTGCCCGCCGACAGGCCGGAGTCGGTATACGTGGTGGCGGTGGGCGACGCGATCAGCGAGCCGCCGCGCAGCAGCTCGTAGTTGTTGACGCCGCTGCCGGTGTCGGTGGAGGCGCCCCAGCTCAGCGTGATGCTGCTGCTGGTGATGCCGCTGGACGTCAGGCCCGAGGGCACGGTGGGCGGCGTGGTGTCGGTGCCGCCGCCGGTGCAGGCGCCGAGCGACTTCCACACGTCCCATTGGCCGGAATGCGTGGCCGGCGATTCGTTCTGTGTCCACCATTTCGCCTGGTAGGCGATGTTGTTCTGCTTGGCGAAGCTGTTGGAGGTGCCGGTGTAGACGCCGGAGGCGCTCCATTCGGGCACGTTGGTGCAGTCGTAGGCGTGGGCGGTGCCCGCGGCCATCGCGGCGGCCAGGGCGATTCCGCCGAGGCGGACCATCTGTCTCTTCATGTCTAGCTCCTGTGGGTCAAAGGGTGGTGGTGGGGAGGTCCGGGAAGGCGGCGTTCATCGCGCCGCCGACGTCTTGGCGGCGGCCTTGGCGGCCGCCGGGGCCGCCGGGGCCACGGCGGGCACCGCGCCGCGGCGCGCTTCCTGCGCCAGCGCGTAGTTGCGGCCGTTCACCGTGACGGTCCAGTTGCTGGGCATCGTCGACGGGAGGAAGTAGTTGATCGTCAGCGTCACGCTGGCGCCGGGGGCCAGGCTTTGCCACGAGGGCAGCTTGAAGCTGGCGCGGTGGAAGTCGTTCTTCAGGCCGCCGACGTTGTTGCCCGCGGGATTCGAGCCGTTGCTGATCACCGTCAGCCCGAAGCCGCTCTGGTCCGTCACCGTCGAGGGGATCGCGGTGGGGACGTCGAACTGGAACTCCGTGCCGCCGGGCAGCGTGGTCGTGCTGTTGTTGGTCAGCGTGAGCTTGGGCGTGATCGGGTAGTTGCTGTCGCCCAGCGCGAAGCCGCCCAGCGCGTAGCCGATGTCCAGCGTCTCCGCGGGCAGGCTGGCCGAGGTCAGGCGGTTGCCGTAGGCGCCCGCCGTCTTCAGCTTGTTGTAGAGCAGGCTGGTCAGGGTGCTGCCGATGAAGTACTCGTTGCGCGCCGTGTCGAAGGCGTAGTCGCCGGCGAACTCCCAGAACATCACGCCGCCGATGCCGCGATCGGCCACGTACTGCGCCTTCACGCCCAGCGACTGCTCGTCCTCGGTGCTGATGAAGACCTTCTTCTGCGCGTTCCACAGCCAGGGCGAGACCAGCGTCGCGTCGTAGTTGCGGACATAGGTGCCGGTGAGCTGGTCGGCGGGATTCGTCGCCGGGTTCAGGCCGTAGGCGGCGAGGTAGCTGCCCGCGCGGCCCGAGGCCAGGTTCATCGCGTGCCACATCGGATTGGAGCCCGCGGGCACTTCCTTGTCGGAGACGTCCAGGTCGTGCCAGAGGTTGTCGATGCCGACCGCGCCGTTGCCGCACTTCTGCACGGTGCCGCCGCCGGTGCCGGCCGGGCATTTGCTCTGGTCGGGCAGCGCCGCCTGGCCCCACAGGCCGTTGGTGCCGCCGCTCACGCCTTGCCAGCCGCGGGTGTAGTACGGCACGCCGATGTTGGTGCGGCCCGCCGGCATCGCGCCGCGGAAGTAGTGGTAGGCCCAGTCGGTGTTGAGGTAGCCGATGCGCGCGTACTGCGTGGCGGTGTAGTAGCTCCACGCGGTGAGCTCGGCGTCCTTGCCGTCGTCGTAGAGCGCCGCGTTCGGGCCGACGAACTGGTTCCACGCCCCGTGCAGGTCGTAGCTCATGATGTTCACGTAGTCCAGGTACTGCGTGACCTGGAAGGCCTCCATCCCGCGCAGCAGGTAGGCGGAAGAGGGCGCCGCGATCGTGAGCAGGTAGTGGCGCGCGTCGGCCTGGCTGGCCGCGTCCAGCTTCGCGCGCAGCGTGCGCATCAGCACCACGTAGTTCTTCATCAGCGCGCCGCGGCGGGCGTTGCTGATGGCGAAGTCCACCGGGTTGCCGGCGTTGTTCATGCTGGTCGGGTACTCGTAGTCGATGTCGACGCCGTCGAACCCGTACTGCCGCAGGAAGGCGACCGCGGAATCCGCGAACGCGTTGATGCCGGCGGTGTTGGTCGAGCCGTCCGCGTTGGTCGTCATCGTGTAGAAGCCGCCGGTCTCCGCCCAGCCGCCGACCGAGATCAGCGTCTTGACGTTGGGGTGCTGCTTCTTGAACTTGTTGAGCAGGTTGAAGTGGCCCTTGTAGGCATAGGCCGGGTCCATCTCCGCGCCCGCGATGCCGGGCCAGGTCAGGCCGGTGGCGGGGTTGGCCGCGTCGGCCGTGTTGCCGACGGACAGCTTGTTGGCCGCGTCCACGTGCGCGAACGCGTAGTTGATGTGCGTGACCTGCGACCAGGGGATCTGGTGCGCGAGGAACGCGGGCTGGCCGGTCTTGCCGGTGCGCCAGCTGGTGAAGTAGCCGATGATGCGGCGCGGCTTGTCGGCGCCCATCTTCTCGCGGCCCTGGTCGTCGTAGACCTTGCAGTACGCGGGCGCGGTGCCGGCGGTGGTGACCAGGCCCTCGGGGCGGCAGCGCTCGTCGCCGGTGACCTGGCCCTGCACGGTGATGCGCAGCGCGGTCGTGTCGGCGGTCGCGCCCTTGTCGTCGGTGGCGCGGGCGGTGATGTCGGCGACGCCGGCGCGCGCGGTCCAGCTCACGCTGTAGGGCGCGGTGGTGTCCTCGGCGACCAGCGCGCCGTTGACGTAGAAGCCGACCTTGGCGACGGTGCCGTCGCTGTCGGCGGCGGTCGCCGCCAGCGTCACGACATCGCCGGCGGTCGGCGAGGTGCCCGCCGTCGGCGAACTCAGCGCGACCGTCGGCGGCTTGTTCGTGCCGCCGCCGCCGCCGCCGTCGCAGGCGCCCAGCACCTTCCACACATCCCACTGCCCGGAGTTGGTCGCCGGCGGGTTGTTCTGCGTCCACCACTTCGCCTGATAGGCGCTGCCGCCCGTCTTGACGATCGCGTTGCCGTTGTAGGCGGTCGACGCATTCCAGTCGGCGACGCCGGTGCAGTCGTAGGCCATCGCGGAGCTGCCGGCGAAGGCCAGCATCATCGGCATCAGCCACGGCAGCATCGGGTGGGGGCGGGCGCAGGGACGTTGTCTCATCGGGGGGCTCCTGAGTGTTGTCGTTGTCTTCGAACTGCAGGGATGAACGCCGCCGCGCCGGGCGACTGCACGGGCAGCGCGGCGGATGCGGACGGACACGGAAGAAAAAGCGCCGATCGGCTCAACCGGCGAAGGCGGCAGCCGCTCGGGCTCGGCCGCCGGAGACCTGGGTCAGGCCGGCCACTCGGGTCCGGCGGGGCGGCTCAGCGGCGGCATCACCGGCGCACGCCCGGCGGGGGCGCGGTCAGCGGTGCGAAGAAAGGCGCATGCAGGCATGGCAGTGACTCCCTTGCGATCGACGTGCGGTCCGCGGGCGATTCGCATCCGCGGCGTCTAGGAGATCGGGTACCGCTGCTGATCTCATAGTGGTATGCAATGTAGATACCACTCGCACCTGCATCATTCAGGTTAACCCTCGACAGCGGCGTAACGTGTCGTAATGATGTCGTCGCTGCGGTGTATGGGCGTCAATTGATGCAAATCAAAGGGAAAACCGGTACGACCATTGTTGGGATCAGGAAAAACCAGTGTGGGACCAATTCTTGCCGACGAGCGATGCAGCGGCGCCTGGCGACGGCATGGCGCCGAGGTCGGCGGGTCAGGTCGGCGGGTCAGGTCGGCGGGTCAGGCGGCGAGGGCATCGGTGGGGAACCGATCGCCGCCGAATCGTGGCCGGTCAGCGCGGGACGCGCTGCCACTGTCCGTCGCGCAGCAGTTCGTGCGGCATGAAACGGGCCTTGTAGGCCATCTTGTCGCTCTGCTCGATCCAGTAGCCCAGATAGAGATGCGGCAGGCTCAGGTCGCGGGTCTGCCGCAACTGCCACAGCACGTTGTAGGTGCCGTAGCTGACGCCTTCCTCGGGCTCGTAGAAGGTGTAGACCGCCGACAGCCCGTCACCCAGGATGTCGAGGATGGACACCATCTTCAAGGCGCCGTCGGGTTCGCGGAATTCGACCAGCCGGGAGTTCACCCGGCTCTGCAGCAGGAACTGCGTGTACTGGTCGACGCTGTCGTGGTCCATCCCGCCGCCGCTGTGGCGGCCAGCCTGGTATCGCAGGTAGAGCTGGTAGTGCTCGTCGCTGTAGCCCAGGCGCATGACGCGGGCCTGCAGGTCCTGATGCTGTGTCCACGCGCGGCGCTGGCTGCGGTTGGGCTGGAAATCCGCCACCGGGATGCGCATCGGCACGCAGGCCTTGCAGCCGTCGCAGTAGGGCCGGTAGGTGAACATGCCGCTGCGCCGGAAGCCGGCGGCCACCAGGCTCGAGTAGGCGTCGGCGTGGATCAGGTGACTCGGCGTGGCGACCTGCGAGCGCGCCTGGCGATCGCTCAGGTAGCTGCAGGGGTAGGGCGCAGTCGCGTAGAACTGCAGCTCGGCCAGCGGGAGTTCCTTGGGATGCGTCACGGCGGGGTTGCGGCGTCGGTGAGGCCCAGGTGGGCCCATAGGCGCGGATGATAGGTCCAATCCTCCGGAGCGGGCTGCCCGGTGTGCGTCGCGAGATGCGCCTCGAACGCCGCGCGGCCGACCGGCGCCGCGCCCATCGAGGCGAGATGCGCGGTCTGCTGCTGGCAGTCGATCCAGGGGATGCCGGACTCCCGGCACAGGCAGACCAGCGCGGCCAGCGCGATCTTCGAGGCGTCGGTCCTGCGCATGAACATGGACTCGCCGAAGAACATCCGCCCAAGGTTGACGCCGTACAACCCGCCGGCGAGCTCGCCGTCCATCCAGGTCTCGACCGAATGCACCGTGCCCTCGCGGGCGAGCTGGAGGTAGGCCTGCTGCATCTCGGGCACGATCCAGGTGCCGTCCTGGCCATCGCGGGCCGTGCTCGCACAGGCCTTGAGCACGGTCTCGGCGGCGCTGTCGACGCGGATCTCGCAGCCCGGCGTGCGGATGAACTTCGCCAGCGTCTTGCGCAGCGAGCGCGACAGCTTGAAGTCCTGCGTGCGCAGCACCATGCGCGGATCGGTGGTCCACCAGAGGATGGGCTGTCCCTCGCCATACCAGGGGAAGATCCCCCGCGCATAGGCGGCGCGCAGGCGCGCCGGTCTCAGGTCGCCGCCGGCGGCGAGCAGGCCCGGCGCGTCGCTGCGCGGCCCCAGCGCGCGGCGTGTCGGCGGGAAGTCCAGAGAGTCATCGTCGAGCCAGGAGATCATCCGCTTCATGGTAGCGTGCCGCCTTCCCGTCACGCCCCTTGGCGCCCCCCCTCGTTCCCATGATCACCCTCTACGGCATTCCCAACTGCGACACCGTGAAGCGCGCGCGCGCCTGGCTCGACGAGCAAGGCCTCGCCTACCAGTTCCACGACTACAAGAAGCAGGGCGTGCCCGCGGCGAAACTGCCGGCGTGGATGGCCGAGCTCGGCTGGGACAAGGTCCTCAACCGCGCCGGCACCACCTGGCGCAAGCTGGACGACGCGACCAAGGCCGGCGTCACCGACGCGGCGGGCGCCGCCGCGCTGATGGCCGAGCAGCCCAGCGTCATCAAGCGTCCCGTCGTCGAATGGGACGATGGCCGGCTGAGCCTGGGTTTCTCGCCCGAGCTGTTCGCGTCGCACGCGCGCGGCGCGGCGCGGCGCTGATCGGAGGTCCGTCATGTTCACCGGCATCGTTCAAGGCATCGCGCAGGTCGCCGCCATCACCGACAAGGAAGGACTGCGCAGCTTCACGCTGGACTTCCCCGAAGGCTTCAGCCAGGACCTGGAGATCGGCGCGTCCGTCGCCTGCGACGGCGTCTGCCTGACCGTCACCGCCCTCAAGGGGGATCGCCAGGCCGACTTCGACGTGATGCTCCAGAGCCTGAACCTCACGGCGCTGGGCCGGCTGGGCGTCGGCGGCCGCCTCAACGTCGAGCGCGCCGCGAAGGAGGGCGCCGAGATCGGCGGTCATCCGCTCTCCGGGCATGTCGACTTCATGGCGACGGTCGAGGCCATCCGCCGTCCGGCCAACAACCACGTGATCCGCGTGGCGGTGCCGGCGCCGTGGATGCGCTACATCTTCGCCAAGGGCTACATCGCGGTGAACGGCGCCAGCCTGACGGTGGCCGAGGCCGGCCGCAACGCCGACGGCTCGGGCTGGTTCGAGGTCTGGCTGATCCCCGAGACGCTGCGCATGACCACCTTCGCCGACAAGGGCGAGGGCGCGCCGCTGCACATCGAGATCGAACGCCAGACGCAGGTGATGGTCGACACCGTCCGCGACGCGGTCGCCGAGAAGATCGGCGCGTTGATGCCGGCGTTGAAGCTGTTCGCGAAAGAGCGGGGCCTGGACCTCGACCTCGACGCCGATTGAGCGCCGGTACCGCGGACCGGGAGGTCCGCCGGCATAGGCGATGCCCCCGCATTTGCCATCCCTACAACACCTGGTGACCTTAGTCATGCGGCAGGCGCGGAGCGCCCGCGCGGCCGCCGGTCCGGAAGGCCCCGGGCGGCGGCCGGACACCGCTCCGACGCCGCGTCCGCGGACGGGTCTTCCGACTTTTCCCCGTGTCCATCGGGGATGCCGCCGCTGCCCGCCAGCCCGCGCCGTTGCTGGCGATCGCGGGGGCGGGCCTTGCCGTGCGCCGTCCGGCGAGACCCCGTGGTGCGGCCTGCGGAGCGCGAACGTGGCGTCTGCACGATTCCGCCATCCCCACGACCGGGGCCGGGTCGGCACCACCACGATGGGGGCCTCGCTTTTTCCCGACGAGGCGTCTAACAATCCGCCACATTCCTTTGAAATCGTTTGATTTCGGTACACAAGGCAAGGGGAAACGAATGATGGCCAGAGGGCTGATGGTTGCCGGGCTGCTCGCCGCCTCGATCGCGGCGGTGGCCCAGGTGCCCTACGTGTTCAGCTACAACCCGGGACCGAGCCGCGGCACGAAGTGGGTGGCCAAGGCCTCCGACGGCAATGCCGAAGGCGCGGCCTCGGTGGTGTCGTCCTCGCCGCGTCCGGTGTGGGCGCGCGTCTGCTACACGATCGGCCCGTCCGACAGCACCGTCTCCGTCTACGCCCAGACCCGGAACGAGGAGGCGCGCGCGTTCGAGATCGCCTGGGGCGGTTGCAGCGACGTGTTCGGCACCAGCATCTGGATCGGCAACCCGCACGGCCAGCCGGTCGGCGGCTATTACGGCGTCGCGCCGGCCACGCCCCTCGATTGACCCTCGAAGTCCTTGCTCCGTCCGGTCGGGCCTGGACGGGGCGTCCTGTCGTCGTTTGAAGCAGTTGGCCCGCTCGTTCGCTCGTTGTGAGACGTCGCCCCGACGTCGTTAGAAAACCTGGAGGTTCCCATGTCCGCCACTTCCCGCCTCGTTTCCTCGTCCGGCCTCGCGCTGAAGTCCGTCCTGATGCTGTCTCCGCTGCTGCTGGCGGGTTGCCTGGCCACCGCGCCGACCATGGGCGAGAACAAGGGCACCGTCTCCGGCGCGGCCGGCGGCGCGACCGCCGAGAACCAGAACAGCAAGCTCGAGCATTGCGACGAAACGCTGGGCACGCTGGCGATCTTCGAGGACACCAACGCGCCGTGGTGGTCGCAGCTGCGCGACCGCCAGCTGGGCTCGACCGTGCCGGTCCTGCGCCTGATGGTGCAGCAGTCCAACTGCTTCGTGATCGTCGAGCGCGGCCGTGCCTTCGCCAACATGGAGCGTGAACGTGCGCTGATGCAGTCTGGCGAAACGCGCGCCGGCAGCAATTTCGGCCAGGGCCAGATGGTCGCCGCCGATTACACGATGAGCCCCGAGATCCAGTTCTCCGGCAAGACCGGCGGTGGCGGCGGTGGCATCGGGACCGGCGCGATCGGCCTCATCACGGCGGTGGCCGCGAACGTCAGCACCAACGAGGCCTCCACCACGCTGCTGCTGGTGGACAACCGCTCCGGCGTGCAGATCTCGGCTGCGGAAGGCACGGCCAAGAACTTCGACTTCGGCTTCGGCGGCGCGAGCTTCTTCAGCAACACCGCGATCGCCGGTGGCGCCTACGGCAAGACCCCGCAGGGCAAGGTCATCGTGACCGCGTTCGCGGACTCGTACAACCAGATGGTCAAGGCGCTGCGCAACTACAAGGCGCAGCAGGTCAAGGGCGGCCTGGGCACCGGTGGCCGACTGGGCGTGTCCGGCGGCTCGACCGCGGCGTCCAAGGAAGTCGACCAGGCAGCGGCCCCGGCCAAGGCCGCGCCGAAGCCGGCCGCCAAGCCGGCAGCGAAGAAGCCTGCGACGACGACCACGCCGCCGACCACGAAGTAAGCCGCCCAGCAGAGCCAAGCGAACAGCCTGGCCCGAAGTCAGCAGACGTCGGTGCGGCCGGAATGGGGCATGGGGGTCCTGGAGGGATCCCCCATGCCCCGTGGAGAGCCGGCGCTCGGCCTTGCGGTGTTGGGCGGTGTTTCGCAGGAAGGGCCCGCGTGATGTTGAGCGCGGGCTCTCCGCGGAGCGAGGGGGCTCCCTCCAGGACCCCCTCGCACCACTCCGGCCCCACCAGCGCTCGCTGACTGCACGTGGGTCGTTGCGCACGTGGTTGGCGCGGGGGGCTCCGTTCTTACTGGCCTTCGAGCTGGGCGCGCAGGCGCTCTTCCCGCTCGTGCAGCTCCGGGGTCATGACCTCGCCGAAATCCTCGGCTTCGAAGATCTGGCGGATCTCGATGTCGGAGTCGGTGACCTGCGGGTTGGGACACTTCTTCACCCACTCGATCGCTTCCTGCAGCGAGGCGCACTTCCAGATCCAGAAGCCGGCGATCAGCTCCTTCGTCTCGGCGAACGGGCCGTCGACGACGTGGCGGTCCTTGCCGGAGAAGCGCACCCGGGCGCCCTTGCTCGACGGTTGCAGGCCATCGCCGGACAGCATCACGCCGGCTTTCACCAGTTCCTCGTTGTACGCAAACATCGCGTTGAGCAGTTCGGCGCTGGGCATCTCGCCCGCTTCGCTGTGCTTGTCGGCCTTGACGATGACCATGAATCGCATGACGTTCTCCTGGAGGCGGTCCCGGACGGGACCCTGAAAGTGAATGAGGGTGGACGATGTGCTCGTCTCACCCTCATGACGTTCGGCGGCCCCCGCTGTCGACAGTGGTCGCGAAGTTTTTCGTCAGGCGCCTGGATCAGGCCGCCAGCAGCTGGCGCAGCACGTAGGGCAGGATGCCGCCGTGGCGGTAGTACTCGACCTCGATCGGCGTGTCGATGCGCAGGATCAGCGGGACGCGACGCTCCGCCGCACCGGGGGCCCGGATCACCAGCGTCGCCTCCGACTGCGGCTTGATCTCGCTGCCGAGTTCGATGTCGATGACCTCGTCCCCCTTCAAGCCCAGCGATTCCCACGAGTCGCCCGGACGGAACTGCAGCGGCAGCACCCCCATGCCGACCAGGTTGGACCGGTGGATGCGCTCGAAGCTCTTGGCCACGACCGCGCCGATGCCCAGCAACTGCGTGCCCTTGGCCGCCCAGTCGCGGCTGGAGCCGGTGCCGTACTCCTCGCCGGCGAAGATCACCGTCGGCGTGCCGGCGGCGATGTAGCGCATCGCGGCGTCGTAGATGAACATCTTCTCGCCACCCGGCTGGAACAGCGTCAGGCCGCCTTCCTCGCGCGCGCCGTCGGGCTTGGCCGGGATCATGAGGTTCTTGATCCGGACGTTGGCGAAGGTGCCGCGCATCATGACTTCATGGTTGCCGCGGCGCGAGCCGTAGCTGTTGAAGTCGGCCTTGAGCACGCCTTGTTCCTTCAGGTAGGCGCCGGCGGGCGAGGCCTCCTTGATCGAGCCGGCCGGGGAGATGTGGTCGGTGGTGATCGAGTCGCCGAACAGCGCCATGATGCGCGCGCCCTTGACGCCGGCCTCCTGGGCCTCGGGGATCTGGCTGAAGCCGCCGAAGAAGGGCGGCTGCGCGATGTAGGTGCTCTTGGGCCAGCCGTAGACCTGTCCGGTGCCGCCCTTGATCTTCTCCCACAGCTTGCCGGGCTCGGCCTTGACCTTGCCGTAGTTGGCGCGGAAGGCCTCGGGGTTGAGCGCCAGCTTCAGCAGCGCATGGATCTCGTCGCTGGTCGGCCAGATATCGCCCAGGTAGACCGGCTTGCCGCCCGTCCCCAGCCCGACCGGTTCGGTCATCAGGTCCCGGGTGACGTTGCCGGCGATCGCGTAGGCCACGACCAGCGGCGGGCTGGCCAGGAAATTGGCCTTGATGTTGGGGTGGATGCGGGCCTCGAAGTTGCGGTTGCCCGACAGCACCGCGGCACAGACCAGGTCGTTGCCGGTGATGGCCTCGTTGATCTCCGGCGTCAGGTCGCCGGCATTGCCGATGCAGGTCGTGCAGCCGTAGGCGGCGACGGCGAAGCCCAGCTTCTCCAGGTAGGGCAGCAGGCCGGCCTTCTGCAGGTATTCGGTGACGATGCGCGAGCCCGGCGCCAGCGAGGTCTTGATGTGCGGCTGCACGGTCAGGCCGGCCTCGACCGCCTTCTTGGCCAGCAGGCCGGCGGCGAGCAGCACGCTCGGGTTGGAGGTGTTGGTGCAGGAGGTGATCGCCGCGATCAGCACGTCGCCGTTGAAGAGGTCGATGCCCTTTTGCGTGCCGCCCAGCGGGAAGGCCTTGGGCAGCTTGTCCACCGGCTGGTTGAAGCCGTTCTCCGCGACCGGCTTGGTGAACAGCGAGGCGAAGGTCTTGGCCAGGTCGGTGATGACGATGCGGTCCTGCGGGCGCTTGGGGCCGGCCAGCGAGGGCACGACCGAACCCAGGTCCAGCGAGACGACCTGGCTGAAGCCGATGTCGCCCGACTTGGGCACGCCGAACAGGCCCTGCGCGCGGAAGTAGCTCCCGAAGGCCTCGATCTCGTCCTGCGTGCGGCCGGTGCCCTTGAAGTAGTCGATGGTGCGTTCGTCGACCGGGAAGAAGCCCATCGTCGCGCCGTACTCGGGCGCCATGTTGCCGATGGTGGCGCGGTCCGGGACCGACAGCGAGGCGGTGCCCTCGCCGAAGAACTCGACGAACTTGCCCACCACCTTGGCCTTGCGCAGGATCTCCGTGACGGTCAGCACCAGATCGGTGGCGGTGACCCCCTCGCGCAGGCGGCCGGTCAGCTCGAAGCCGACGACGTCCGGCGTCAGGAAGTAGACCGGCTGGCCGAGCATGCCGGCCTCGGCCTCGATGCCGCCCACGCCCCAGCCGACCACGCCGATGCCGTTGATCATCGTCGTGTGGCTGTCGGTGCCGACCAGGGTGTCGGGGTAGTACACCGTGCCGGCGCCGGAGCCGGTCTTGTGCACGCCGCGGGCGAGGTACTCGAGGTTGACCTGGTGGACGATGCCGAAGCCGGGCGGGACGACGCCGAAGGTGTCGAAGGCCTGCATGCCCCACTTCATGAACTCGTAGCGCTCGCGGTTGCGCTCGAACTCGAGCTTCATGTTCAGGTCCAGCGCCTTGGGGCTGCCGAAGTGGTCGATCATGACCGAGTGGTCCACGACCAGGTCGACCGGCACCAGCGGCTCGATCGTCTTGGGGTCCTTGCCCTGCGCCAGGGCGACGTTGCGCATCGCGGCCAGGTCGGCCAGCAGCGGCACGCCGGTGAAGTCCTGCAGCACGACGCGGGCGACGACGAAGGGGATCTCCTCGTTGCGGGCGGCGTTGGGCTGCCAGTTGGCGAGCTGCTCGACATGCTCCTCGGTCACCCGCTTGCCGTCACAGTTGCGCAGCACCGATTCCAGCACCAGCCGGATCGACACCGGCAGGCGGTTCACGTTGGGGAAGCGTTCGGCCAGCTTGGGCAGCGAGTAGTACTTGCCGCTCTTGCCGGACGCGGTCTTGAAGCTGGCGATGGTGTTGGCGAATGCATGGGGCATGGCTCACTCCTGGGCTTTTGGGGTCCTGGCGCGCTCCCGGCGATGCCGGAGGCCGGACGGTTTCTCTCGGTCGATGGGGGCTGATTGTGGCCTCGGGCGGCGGCCTTGTGATGACTCCTTCGGGCGAGCTTGTGCGAGGGCGCAACGCTCGCGGCCATGGCATGCCGATTGCAGCAAGGTCAAAGTCCCCAGTCCGGGCGAGGCGTGGGGCAATGGCTAATATCGAACGACGACTTCCCCGGCCGCCTGCGCCCCCGGCAACGACAAGGACTGACCCCCGGGCGCTTCCGACCGACATTCTTTCGTGGCATTTCGGGCGAGGCATTCATGGATCAGGAACTGTTGTCCCCCACGGCGGCGGCCACAGGCGTGGCGGAGGTGATCGCGGACGCGTCGGGCGTTCCGCCGCTGCCGCCGGCCGGCCTGACGCTGCTGCAGCGGCTCTTCTCGGCCTACCCCGGCAGCATGGGCCTGCGACTGGGGACCTGGTCGGCCCGGCTGGGCCGGCTGGCGCAGCAGCCGGCGGAGTTCACGCTGGTCCTGAACGATCCCACGGCGCTGCGGCGCCTGCTGCTCGGACGCGACCCGCTGCGTTTCGCCGAGGCCTATTTCACCGGGCAGATCGATGTCGAGGGCGACTTCTTCGCCGCGTTGCAGCTCAAGGACCACCTGCCTGAGCTGACGCTGTCCTGGAGCGACCGGCTGCGGCTGGCCGTGCGCCTGCTGGCGCCGCCGCCGGCCGCGGCGGACGCCGAACTGCGGTCGGGCGGGGTGCGGCGCCACACGCGGGCCGAGAACAAGGCGGCGATCGCCTTCCATTACGACCTCTCCAACGACTTCTACGCGCTCTGGCTGGATCCGGCGATGGTCTATTCCTGCGCCTATTACGAGACTGAGGAGACCTCGCTGGCGCAGGCGCAGTGGGCCAAGCTGGACCACATCTGCCGCAAGTTGAGGCTGCAGCCGGGCGAGGAATTGCTCGACGTCGGTTGCGGCTGGGGCGCGCTGGTGATGCATGCGGCGCGTCATTACGGCGTGAAGGCGACCGGCATCACCTTGTCCGAGCGTCAGCTGGCGCTGGCGCGGGAGCGCATCGCGGCGGCCGGGCTGCAGGGCCAGGTGGAGGTCCGGTTGTGCGATTACCGCGACATGACCGGGCAGTTCGACAAGATCTCCAGCGTCGGCATGTTCGAGCATGTCGGGCTGAAGAACCTGCCGACCTATTTCGCGAGCGTGAGCCGCCTGCTCAAGCCGGCGGGGCTGTTCCTGAACCATGGGATCACCCATGAGGAGGAGGGTTGGGGGCAGGCCTTGTCGTCGAAGTTCATCAACCGCTACGTGTTTCCGGACGGCGAGCTGGACCGCGCGAGCAACGTGATGCGGGTGATGGAGCAGCAGCAATTCGAGCTGCACGACGTCGAGGCCTTGCGGATGCATTACGCGAAGACCTTGCGCGCCTGGGTCGCGAAGCTGGAGGAGGGGCACGAGCAGGCCTTGCAGTATGTCGACGAGGCGCATTACCGGATCTGGCGCCTGTACATGGCCGCTTCCGCGCTCGAGTTCGAGACGGGCGAACTGGGCCTGTACCAGATCCTGGCGAGCAAGCGTGATGGCGGTCCGGCTCCGGTGCCGCTGACGCGCCGGTACATGTACGAGGCGCGATGACGCTGGGCGCGGGTCCGACCGGATCCGCGAAAACGGAAGCGCTGAATCGGACGGATGCCGATACCCGGAGGGCGTGGCCGGCACGTACCGTTACTGGACGCTCAACCACTGCCCTCCAGGGCTGTGACGTCCATGCATGTGCCTCGACAGCCTCTCTTCCGATTCCCGGCCCAGCGGCGCGAGGGGCCGTCCCGCGAGTCGCCCGCCGCGCCGGCGGCTCAGCCTTCCCTCGGTCATACCACCTTGCAACGCACGGCGTTCTGGCAGGCCGCGGCGGATCGCTACACCTTGTCCCGGCGGGGCTCGAATCAACTGGAACGAGGACAGGGGGAAGGGGAGTCAGTCTCTGGCGCAGAGCGGCCACGGGTCATCCAGGCGATGATGAACGAAGGCTTCGGCGACGGTTCGGACGACGAGGGGTACGGTGGATATCGGCAGGAGAGCGATCAGGAGAGCGATCAGGAGAGCGATCGCGACAATGACGACGACGTCGAACTCGTCGCGACCAAAGACCCCTACATCGTCCAGGGGCTGGAGATTCTGAGCGGCAACGAAGACGATCTGCCGCAGTTCCTGGCGGATGTGATGCGACGCCCGCCGACGGTCTTCCAGGCCGGTGGCGGCATCGTGACCGGCGTCGTGGCGGGGATCGGCAACTGGGCGAATGGATGCGGTGCGAATGCGGTAGGCGCGTTCGGGTGCACTGTCGTCAGCGACGTTGACGGTCAACTGGCCGTCAAATCGAGGGACGGCCACTGGGAGATCCATCCCGAGCGCAAGGACGATGTGAAGGAGGCCATCGCCGGCGCGATCTGGTCGGCGATCCGGCTGACCTTGCAGTCCGATGCGGCCAAGCCGCTCGGCCAATCCGAACTCCTGAACTCGGAGATGACCGTGCGGGGCGTGACCCTTCGGTTCACGGCGCGCGTCGACGATCAGAGGCAGCAGGCCGTGTTCAAGCGTGTGGAGCAGTTCCACAGGGAAATCGCCGGCCTGAACTGCGCGAGGTTGGCGGAGCAGGTCTTTCGATCCCAACGACAGTTGAAGGCGCATGCGCTGAACGCCTGGAACACGACCACCGACACGAATGCACCCTCGGGGGAGATGGTCGAAGCAAAGCGGCGGCTGTTCAAGCGCGAACTGCGGCGCGACCGCCTGCGTCTGTACCTCGAGGCGGCGCAAGTCGCGCTGCTGCACGCGCTAGCGAGCGGAAAGGTGATGCTGGTCATCGACGCCGCGGAATCGAAGAAGGCCTACGGCGGTGCCTCTGGCAACAACGTCACGAACGCGAGCCATGTGATGGGGCACGGCATTCTCCCGCAGCTCACGGCGCAGGAGATGGTACGCATCAACCTCGATGCCACCGGTCTGGGCGGGTTGAAGACTACTCTGGCGCATGAAGTGGCGCACATTGCCGGTTTCAATCCTGAGGGCATGGAGACTTCGGGGCACATGGCCGAGGTGCAGGACTACGTCGACAACGAGCGGGGCACGGGACTGCCCAAGCTGCTCTTCGACGCCTACTTCTTCGAGACGGTCTACCAGTGTTTCATCAACTCGGATTGACGCGCGACCGGCGATACGAGGAGCACGCAGGTCGCGCTCCGGCCGCCGAAGTTTTTTTTCGGTCCGCATTTAAGTCACTCCGCCGACGGGTCGTCCTGTGAGTGGGAGGGCAGCTCAAGCCCTTCGATCAACGAAGCGCCCAACGCGCTTGCCCACACTCTTTAGGAGCGAACACCATGTTGAGCCTGCACACCAATGCCTCGGCTTTGTCGACCCAGAACTCGCTGAGCTCGACGCAGAAGAGCCTGGCGACGTCGATGACCCGTCTGGGCACCGGCTTCCGCGTCAACTCTGCGATGGATGATGCCGCCGGCCTGCAGATCGCCACGCGTCTGGACGCGCAGACCCGCGGCATGGCCGTGGCCCAGCGCAACACGCAGAACGGCATCTCGATGCTGCAGACTGGCGAAGGCGCGCTGAACGAAGTCAGCAACATCCTGCTGCGCATGAAGGATCTGGCCACGGAGGCCTTCTCGGCTTCGTCGACCGCGACCGACAAGACCGCGATGCAGAACGAGTATGACGCGCTCGGCACCGAACTGACCAACATCATCAAGAACACGTCCTTCGGCGGCACGCAGCTGTTCTCCGATGGCACGACCGTCGACGGCACGAACGGCAAGATGTCCGCCGCGATGAATTTCCAGATCGGCGCGTCGGCTGGCGAGTCGATGTCGGTGGACCTGAGCGCGCAGGTGACCGGCCTGACGACCGCCCTGGCGACCGTGTCGAGCCAGTATGCCGCCACGCCTCCTGGCGCCGCCGGCACGGAGCTGTCCGCCGCGACCAACACGATGCTGACCACCATCGGTGGCGCGATCGACAAGGTCGGCGAACTGCGCGCGTCCTTCGGTGCTTCGGCCAACCGCCTGGACCACGTCTACAACAACCTGCAGAACATGAGCACCAACACGGCCGCCGCCAAGGGCCGGATCATGGACACAGACTATGCGTCGGAATCGTCGACGATGACGACCAAGCAGATGCTGATGCAGTCGGGCACGGCGATGCTCAAGCAGAGCAACAGCATGTCCGGCCTGGTCATGTCGCTGCTGGGCTGATGACGGCAGGGCGCGCCGAGCGGCGCGTCCGGCGACATCGACTCGCGAGGGCCGGGCGGCGACGTCCGGCCCTTTCTGCTTCCTGGCCGGCCGCCGCGCCGGTTCCCACTGAAGACGGCCTCACATGGCGGGATCGACATCGAACACCGGCGCGGTCGGCGCGATCGGCGCCGTGGGCGCGGCCTCGCGGGCGCAGTCGACGTGGCGGGACTTCCTCGGCCTGATGCCGGGCGCGGTGCTGCGCCTGTCCGGCGGAGGAGGGGCTGGCAGCGGGCCGACCGGTTGGCGATTGGAATCGCTTGACAGCGGCGAGCTGATGACGCTGATCGAGCCGCCGCTGGACGATCTGCTGCCGGGCGACGAAGTGCTGCTACGGGTGCGGGCGGTCGTGCCGCGCATGGAACTCGAGGTGATCGAGCGCCGGCGCGATCCCGCCAACGGCGGCTCGACCGCTTCCTCGGCCGGCGGGCGCGGCGACGCTGCGGCGCCGAGCGCCTGGGGACAGCTGTCCGCGCTGCGCGTGGACCTCGCCTCGTGGCGGCGGCAGATGCTCATCGCCGTCGTCGAGACCCCACCGGCGAGCTCGGCGGTGGGTCTGGTGTCGGCCTGGACGCTCGCGCTGTCGCATGGACAGGTGCCGCTCGGACCCGGCGGCGAGCCGCTGTGGCTGTTGCCCTTGCCGTACTGGCTCCGGCGCGAGGGGAGGGAGGGGGGCGAGGGTCAGGCGTCGGCGTCGACCTCCGGCGGTGCCTCGCGCCATGACGACGCGCTTCATGCACCCAGTGCGACTGCGCCCGGCGAGGATTCGGCGCTGAGCCTGTTGCTGCGATGGCGTGGCGAGGCGGTCGGCTTGCAGTTGCAGGGCACGCGCGCTGCGCTGTCGTTGACGGTGCTGGCTGAGCACGACCACGTCCTGGCGGCGCTGCGCGGCGAACTGCCCCGGGTCGTCGCGGCCCTGGTGCGGGCCGGCTTCCGGCTGCGGCGGCTGGGCTGGCGCAAGCAGGCGCTGTGGGTGCCGGTGGATCCGTCCCCGCCGATGCGGTCGGACCCCGTCCTGCTGACGGCGGCCGCCGAATGGGTGATGGCACTGGTCTGAGGTGGCGCGCCCGTCAAGCCGCGCGAAGCCGCCCTGTGGTGCGTCGGCAGCTTTACCCCTCGCCAGAGGGAATGCGCGTTGACCCGCCCTGCGGCGGCGCGCAAGATGCCTCGTCATGGGGATCCGTCATGACGAAGTGAGGAACTGGCGGACGGCGGTCGAGCGGGGCGCCTTCGGCGTCTGGGACTTGAACCCGCCGCTGGAGCTGGTGCATTACTCGCCGCGCTGGAAGGAGCACCTGGGCTTTCCGCATCCGGAGCAGCCCGACAGCACGGCCTTCTGGCGTTGCCGCGTCCATCCCGAGGACCTCGGCCCGATGATGCTGGCGCTGCGGGCGCACTTCGACGGGTTCACCGATACCTACGAGCAGCGCTTCCGCTTGCGCAGCAACGGCTCCGGCTATCGGAACGTGCTGTCCCGCGGCCGCGTGGTCCGGCGTGACCACCGCGGCAATGTGCAGCGCATGCTCGGCACGATGGTGGATCTCACCGCGCGGCCGGCGACACCTTCGCTGGATCGCTCCTTGGGCGAGCACCTGCCGGTCGGGGCGCTGGGGTGCACCCCGTTCCATGCCCTGCTCGGGCTGGGCCGCGCGGAGTCGGCGGCGCAGGAGGCGCCGCCGGACGACGACGTCGGCCGGTTGCTGGATCAGCTCGCCGAGATCCTTGCCTCCTCGTTCCGTCAGGCAACGCAGGGCACCTGACGGGTTTTCGCGAATCCCCCCAAAGAGGGGGTGCCGGGAAATTTTCCGCACGCCTCGCGACTTGAGTGATCCCACGAATCTACAGGCCTCCGGCTGAGTAAGAATCCGCCCCCGGATGGCGGTCGGCCATCCACCGCCGGGCGGCACCCGACGCGATCCGCAAGAGGTGGATCCTCCATGGCCGCCTCCCACCCGCCACGGCACACTGCCGCAGCAGCTTTCCATCGTGATGTCCTCCTTTCGTGTCTGTCGCTGGTCCGCCTGGGCCCCCGGCCTGCCGGACCCCGGTCTCTGGCCGGCATGGCTGTCGAGTCCTGACCCCCGCGGACTCGACGGCGACGCGGTGCCCGCATTGAACGAGCTGCCGCCGATGACACGCCGCCGCATCGATCCGCTGGGCCGCGCCGCGCTGCAGACCGCGTTCTGGGCCCAGGGCGGGTCGGCCACCGGGCCGGTCGTCTTCGCCTCCCGATGGGGGGAGATCGCGCGGTCCGTGTCACTCTTGCGACAGCTTGCGGGCGGGGAGCCGCTCTCGCCCACGGCCTTCAGCCTGTCGGTGCACAACGCCAGCAGCGCGCTCTATTCGATCGCCCGCGGCGACACCGCCAACTACGCCGCCGTTTCCGCCGCTGCCGGCAGTGCCGCGGCCGGCGTGTGCGAGGCGCTGGGCCTGCTGGCCGACGGCGCGCCGCAGGTGCTGGTGGTGAGCGTGGAGTCGCCGCTGCCCGACCCCTACCGCGCCTTCGAGGCCGACGGCCTGCCGCTGCGCGCCTGGGCGGCGCTGATCGAGCCCGGCGACGAGGTGCGTCTGGAGGCAGCGCCACAGATGCCATCCGCGCCGTCCGCGTTGCCGTCCGACCTGGCGGTGCTCCAGCTCATCGCCGGATGCGCCTCCGAGCTGCATCAGTCCGGTTGGCGCTGGAGCCGGCATGCCTGACGGATTCACCTGGATCGGCCGGCTCTGGCGCGTCGTCGCCACGGCCATCGCCTTCACCTGCTTCGGCATCGGCGGGCTGATGCTGGGGCTGGTCGTCTTCCCCATGCTGCGGCTGACCGCACGCGACCCCGGACGGCGGGGCCGCCGGGCGCGGGCGCTCATCGGCGCGCTGTTCAGGCTCTTCGTCCGCTGGATGCGCTTCCTGGGCCTGCTGACCTACGAGCTGCGCGGCCTTGAGCGGCTGCAGCGCCAGGGCATGCTGGTACTGGCCAATCACCCGACGCTGATCGACGTCGTGTTTCTGATCGGTTTCGTTCCGGATGCGCTTTGTGTGGTGAAGTCGACACTAGCCAACCACCCCAGTACGAGGGGGCCGGTGCTCGCAACGGGCTACATCTGCAACAATTCGGGGGCCGACCTGCTGCAAACCTGCGTAGACAAGTTGAAGGCGGGCGGTAACCTGATCATCTTTCCGGAAGGCACGCGCACGCGCCCTGGGCAAGCTCTGAAGATGCACCGGGGAGCCGCGCAGATCGCCCTGCGGGGCGGCCTGGCCATCACCCCGGTTCACATCCGTTGCGAACCGCTGGGTCTCTTCAAGGGCCAGCCCTGGTGGCGCGTCGCCGAACGCCCGCTGCATTTCAGTATCGAGGTGGCCGAGGACTTCCCGACGGCTCCCTTCCTGGAGGCCGCCGGCGGCGAGGCGGCACTGGCGGCGCGACGTCTCACGGAACATCTGGTCTGGTACTTCAGTTCATCCAATACACAAGACTCGGTCATCGGGAGCCATGCAAGCGCTGCATCAAGAAATCAAGGAGTTGCTGATCTCGGCGCTCCAACTGGAAGACCTCAATCCTGAGGACATCGACGTGGAACAGCCGCTGTTCGTCGAGGGCCTGGGGCTGGATTCCATCGATGCGCTCGAGCTTGGACTGGCGCTGCAGAAGCGCTACGGCGTCAGCATGAGCGCGGATTCCGCCGAGACCCGCCGCCACTTCGCCAGCATCCGCGCGCTGGCCGAGTTCGTCGCCTCGCACCGCAAGCTCGCGGCCTGAGCGCCTCCGGTCGCACCCACCAAGACCAAGATCTGGCCATGACAGACCAAGACATCTTCGAGCGCCTGCGCGCCATCCTGATCGAGACCTTCGATATCGAGGCGGCTCGCATCACGCCGCAGGCACGGCTGTACGAGGATCTCGACATCGACAGCATCGATGCCGTCGACCTCATCGTGCGGCTCAAGCCGCTGGTGGGCAAGCGCCTGCAGCCCGAAGCGTTCAAGACCGTGCGCACGCTGCAGGACGTGATCAACGCGCTGCAGGGGCTGATGCAGGCCGAGCCGGGCGCCGTGCCGAAAGTCGAGTTCGAGGGCGCCACCGCCCCGACGAACTCCTGACTGGGTTCCTCCATGCGATGGGCCCTCGTGGTGGCCCTGACGGTCGCCTACCCCCTGCTGGTCTTCGCGAGCCTCGGCCATGTCGAGCCTCGTTATCTGGCCCTGCTGCTGCTGGTCCTGGGACTGCTGCGGCTGACCGTCGGGGGAAGCGGCGCGGTCCAGGCGCGCTGGACCGTCGCGGCCGCCTTGCTGCTGGCCGGCATGACGGCGCTGCTGAACCGGAGCCTGCCGCTCAAGCTCTATCCGGTGCTCGTCAACGTCGCGATGCTGACGGTGTTCGCGCTGAGCCTGCTGCGCGGGCCGACGATCGTTGAGCGTCTCGCGCGCCTGACGGATCCGCATCTGCCGCCGGAAGCGATCCGCTACACGCGGCGCGTGACGCAGATCTGGTGCGGCTTCTTCCTGATGAACGGCCTGATCGCGCTGGCCACGGCCCTGTGGGCGAGCGAGCGCGTGTGGGCGCTGTACAGCGGACTGATCGCCTACGGCCTGATGGGCCTGCTGATGGGCGGCGAGTGGCTGGTCCGCCGCCGCGTCCGCGCGAGGATGAAAGCATGACGCCCAGCCAACGCCTGGCGGCCTGGCCCGTGGCGCCGGTGACGCCCGCCGATCCGCTGTGCCGCCTGGGCTGGCGCGGCACGGTGCCAGTCTCCGGTCTCGACTTCAACGAACGCACGCGCCGCTGGCAGGCCGCCTTCGAGCAGGCGGCCGGACTGTGCTTCGTGCTCTTCTTCACCGACAGCATCGAGTTCGCCGCGGCGCTGCTGGGGCTGTGGCAGGCCGGCAAGCAGGCCTGGCTGCCGGGCGACCTGACCCCGGCGACCCAGTCGGCGCTGCGCCCGCAGGTGTCGGGCTGGGCCGGCGACGGCGCCGGCATCCAGGACCTGCCCCGGGTCCAGGCCGGCGAGGCCATCGCGCCGCCGGCCACGGCACCGCTGGATCCGGATGCAGAGGGTCTGGTCGTCTTCACCTCCGGCTCGACCGGAACGCCCGAGGCCTGCCCCAAGCGGCTGCGGCAGCTCTTCGACGAGATCGACGCGCTGGAGCAGGCCTTCGGCGCCGCGAGCCCCGGCGGCACCGTGATCGCCAGCGTGTCGGCGCAGCATGTGTACGGCCTGCTGTTCCGCGTGCTGTGGCCGCTGGCGACCGGGCGTTCGCCGCAGGCCCGCAGCCTCGTTTATCTGGAAGACCTGGCCGCCTTGCTGCCCGACGGCGAACGGGCCGTGCTGATCGCCAGCCCCACGCACCTGAGCCGTCTGCCCATGCAGGCGCCGGACGCCGCCGCGCGGGTGGACGGCGTGTTCAGTTCCGGCGCGCCGCTGCCTGATGCCGCCGTGCCGGAGTCCTTGCGCGTCTTCGGCCGCGCGCCGGTCGAGGTCTACGGCAGCACGGAAACCGGCGGTGTCGCCTGGCGCCGACGCGATCCCGGCAGTCCGACCTGCTGGACGCCGCTGCCCGGCGTGGCGTGGCGCATCGACGACGGACAGCTCGCGATCCGCTCGCCGCACCTGCCCGACGGCGGCTGGATGACCGGCGCGGACCGCGCCGTTGCAGTCGACGGGGGCTTCGAACTGCGCGGCCGTGCCGATCGCGTCGTCAAGATCGCCGAGAAGCGGGTGTCCTTGCAGGCCTTGGAAGACTGCCTGCTGCAGGGCGGGCTGCTGACGTCCCTGCGCCTGGTGATGCTGGACGAACCGCGGGCCCAGATCGGCGTCGTGGCCGTGCCCAGTGCCGAAGGCTGGGCGCTGCTGGATCGCGACGGCCGCCGCGCGCTGGCCGAGTCGCTGCGCACGCAACTGCTCGGCGTGGTGGAACGGCCGGCGCTGCCGCGTCGCTGGCGTTTCCTGCCGGAGCTGGCGCGCAACCCGCAGGGGAAGTCGACGCAGGCCCGGCTGCTGGCTGAATTCGACCCGCGCCGTCCGCCGGTGCGCACGCTCGTCCGCGACGGCGACAAGGTGGAACTGACGCTGCTCGTGGAACCCACGCTGCCCCAGTTCGAGGGCCACTTCCCCGAGCATCCGGTCCTGCCCGGCGTGGCCCAGCTCGACTGGGCGCTGCTGTTCGGGCGGGAGCTCTTCGACATCGAGGGCGTGTTCACCGGCGTCGAGGCGCTCAAGTTCCAGCGCGTCGTCGTGCCCGGCACGCGCCTGACGCTCACGCTCGAATGGCAGGTGGGACGCCTCGGCTTCCGCTACCAGTCCGCGCTCGGCCCGCATGCCAGCGGACGGGTGCAATTCGGCGAGGTCGGCACCGCATGAATCCCGCGACGAATCCCGCGATGAATGCCGCAGTGAATGCCACCATGACGCTGGGTGCCGTCATCCCGGTCTACAACCATGCCGTGCCGGTCGCGGGCGTCGCCCGCGCGCTGCGCGCGCACGGCCTGCCGGTGCTGCTGGTCGACGACGGCAGCGAACCCGGCTGCGCGCAGGCGCTGGACCGGCTCGCGACCGAGCCCGGCATCACGCTGCTGCGCCTGCCCGAGAACCAGGGCAAGGGTGGGGCGGTGATGGCCGGCCTGCGCCACGCGCGGGCGCTGGGCTGGAGCCACGCGCTGCAGATCGACGCCGACGGCCAGCACGACACCACCGACGTGCCGACCTTCGTCGCGCAGGCCGCGGCTCATCCCGATCACTTCGTCTGCGGCTGCCCGGTCTACGACGCGAGCGTGCCCAAGGGCCGGCTCTACGGCCGCTACGCCACGCATGTCTGGGTCTGGATCAACACGCTGTCCTTCGCGGTGCGCGATTCGATGTGTGGCTTCCGCATCTATCCGCTGGCACCGACCGTCGCGGTGCTCGAGCACGCACGCATCGGGCGGCGCATGGATTTCGACGTCGAGATCGCGGTGCGCCTGGTCTGGGCCGGCGTGCCGGTGATCAACCAGCCCACGCGCGTGCGCTATCCCGAGGACGGCGTCTCGCACTTCCGCGTCTGGCGCGACAACGTGCTGATCTCGGCCATGCACACGCGGCTCTTCTTCGGCATGCTGCGGCGCGCGCCCGCGATGCTGTGGCGGCGGTGGGCGGCATGACGACCTCGCGGACACCGCAGACGCCGCAGGCGCCGCAGTCCCGACAGCCACGGCACTGGGCCGCCATGGGCGAAAGCACCTTCGTGGCCGGCATCTGGCTGCTGTTCGGCGTGCATCGCCTGCTCGGCCGGACCGTCTTCCGCGTGCTGCTGTGGCCGGTGGTGCTGACCTACTGGCTGGCGCGGCCTTCGCTGCGCGCCCACAGCCTGGGTTACCTGCGCCGCGTGCGGCCCGGCGCGGGCTGGCGTGACGGCCTCGCGCACGTGCGCCTGTTCGCCGAGACCATGCTCGACAAGCTGCTGGCGATGGCCGGCCGCTATCCGATGGAACGCGTGATCGAGCGCGGGGCCGAGGCGCTGCACCGGCAGGCGACATCCGGCCAGGGCGCGGTGCTGGTGACGGCGCACATGGGCTGCCTCGAGCTGTGCCAGGCCCTGGCCGAACAACGGCCCGAGTTCAAGGTCAACGTGCTGGTCCACACCCGGCATGCCGAGGCCTTCAACCGCATCCTGCGCCGGCTGCGGCCGCAGGCCCGCGTCGACCTGATCGAGGTCACCGACCTGGACATGGCGCTGACGCTGCAGCTCGCGGCCAAGGTCGCGGCCGGCGAGTTCCTGGCGATCGCCGGCGACCGCGTGCCGTTGCGCGGCAGCAAGACGGTGCGCGTGCCCTTCCTGGGCGACGACGCCGACTTCCCCGTCGGCCCCTACCTGATCGCCGGCCTGCTGGGCTGCCCGCTGTTCCTCATGCTCAGCCTGCACGAGGGCGACGGCTACGCGCTCGAATTCGAGCAACTGGCCGAGGCCGTGCAACTGCCGCGCCGCGCACGCGAGGCGGCGATGGCGGCCCACGCCCGCCGTTTCGCCGACGCGCTGGCCGAACGGCTCCAGCGATCGCCCCTCGACTGGTTCAACTTCTACGCCTTCTGGGACCAAGTTCCCCTCGACGCCCATGACCCCCATGCCGCCCATCACGTTTGACGGTCAACGCCTGCGCATCGAGGACATCGCCGCCCTCGCGCGGCGCGAGGCCTCGGCCGAGCTCGGCCGCTCCGCGCCGTTCCAGGCGCGCATCGAGGCCGGCGCGAACTTCGTCGCCCGGCTGCTCGCCGAGGACGGCGTCATCTACGGCGTCACGACCGGCTACGGCGACTCCTGCACCGTGGCCGTGCCGCCATCGCTGGTGCCCGAGCTGCCGCACCACCTCTACACCTACCACGGCATCGGCGCCGGCGCGCTGCTGACGCCGGCGCAGACGCGCGCCGTGCTGGGTGCGCGTCTGGCCTCGCTGTGCCAGGGCATGTCGGGCGTGAGCCTGGACCTGCTGCGCCAGATCGAGACCCTGCTGCGCCACGACATCCTGCCGCTGATCCCGAGCGAGGGCTCGGTCGGGGCCAGCGGCGACCTCACGCCGCTGTCCTACCTGGCGGCCGTGCTGTGCGGCGAGCGCGAGGTCAGCGTCAACGGCGAGACCCTGCCGGCGGCCGACGCGCTGCGGGCCGTGGGCGCGACGCCGCTGCGGCTGCGGCCCAAGGAAGGCCTGGCCATCATGAACGGCACGGCCGTGATGACGGGCCTGGCCTGCCTGGCCTTCGAGCGGGCCGAGTACCTCGCGCAGCTCGCGACCCGGCTGACGGCGATGAACGTCGTCGCCAGCGCCGGCAACGCGCACCACTTCGACGAGACGCTGTTCGCCGCCAAGCCCCACGCGGGCCAGCAGCGCGTGGCCGAACGGCTGCGCGGCGACCTGGCGAGCGAGCGCCCGTCGCGCAACGACGAACGGCTGCAGGACCGCTACTCGCTGCGCTGCGCGCCGCACGTGATCGGCGTGCTCGAGGACGCCTTGCCCTGGCTGCGCCAGCTCATCGAGAACGAGCTCAACAGCGCCAACGACAACCCGCTGATCGACCCCGAGGGCGAGCGCGTGCTGCACGGCGGCCACTTCTACGGCGGCCACATCGCGATGGCGATGGACACGCTGAAGACCGCGGTGGCCAACCTGGCCGACCTGATGGACCGCCAGCTCGCGCTGCTGGTGGACGCCCGCTACAACCACGGCCTGCCGGCCAACCTCTCCGGCGCCCGCGGCGAACGCGCGTCCATCAACCACGGCTTGAAGGCGCTGCAGATCAGCGTCTCGGCCTGGACCGCCGAGGCCTTGAAGCAGACGATGCCGGCCTCGGTCTTCAGCCGCTCCACCGAATGCCACAACCAGGACAAGGTGAGCATGGGCACGATCGCCGCGCGCGACGCGCTGCGGGTGCTGGAACTGACCGAGCAGGTCGCCGCCGGCCTGCTGATCGCCGCGCGCCAGGGCCTGGCGCTGCGCGACGAGCAGACGCCGCTGGCGCTGACGCCCGCGCTGGGCGCGATGCAAGCCGACCTGGCCGAACGCCTGCCGCTGATCGTCGAGGACCGCGCGCTGGACCGGGAGCTGCGCGGCCTGATCGAGTCCATCCGCGCGCGGCAGTGGAGCCTCTATGGCTGAGCTCTGGCACGAGGTCGAGCTCAGCCCGGCCTTCCATGACCTGGACCCGATGGACATCGTCTGGCACGGGAACTACGTCAAGTACATGGAGCTGGCGCGCGAGGCGCTGCTGGCGCGCTTCGACTACGACTACCCGCGCATGCGGGCGTCGGGCTACGCCTGGCCGGTCGTGGACATGCGGCTCAAGTACGTGGACATGCTGCCCTACGGCCGCCGCGTCGTCGTGCGCGCCGAGATCGTCGAGTGGGAGAACCGCCTCAAGATCGAGTACGTGATCCGCGACGCGGAGACCGGCAAGGCGATCAACAAGGCCTACACCATCCAGGTGGCCTACAGCATCGAGCGGCGCGAGATGCAGTACGTCTGCCCGCCGGTGCTGTGGGAGAAGCTCGGCGTGGAGCCCGCATGAAGCGCCGCGCCCTGTTGATCGCGCCCGTTCTTGCGCCTGTCCTCGCGCCGCTGACCGGGCTGCTGTCCGGATCGCTGCCCGGCCTGGCCGCCGCCGCCCCGGCGGATCTTGCGCAGGCCGTGCGCGAGCGGCTGCGGCAGCCCGAATGGCTGCGCGGCGAGTTCACGCAGACCAAGAAGGTGACGGGTTTCGCCAAGCCGCTGCTGTCGCGCGGCGATTTCGTGCTGGCGCGCGGACGCGGCGTGCTGTGGCGCACCGTCAAGCCCTTCGCCAGCGAACTGCGCCTGACGCGCGACGAGATCCGCGCCACGCAGGGCGGCCAGACCGCGATGAGGCTCGAGGCCGCCCGCGAGCCGGTGGTGCGCGTGATCAATTCGCTGATGTTCTCGCTGCTCAACGGCGACGTCAGCGGCCTGGGCGAGCTGTTCGAGCTCGACGGCGCGGTGAAGGGCGCGGGTTGGCAGCTTGCGTTGACGCCCAAGCCGGGCGCGCTGCGCCAGGTCCTGCGCAAGGTCGATCTGGAGGGCGACAGTTTCGTGCGCCGCATCCAGCTCTTCGAGGCCAACGGCGACGAGAGCCTGATCGCGCTGGACAACCTGCGGCCCGACGCCGCGCCCGAACCCGGCCTGTTCCAGTGAACCTGGAGCGCGTCACCCGGCGTCTCGCGGGCCTGTGGCTCGTGGTCGTGCTCGCCTGCCTGGTCCACAACGCCTGGCACTGGGGCGTGCAGCGTCGCGCGCCGGTCACCGACCTGCTGGCGATGCTGCCCACCGATGAGCAGCGGCCGCTGGCGACGCAGGCGACCCAGGCGCTGGCCGACGCGGGCTCGCGCCGGATCAGCGTGCTCATCGGCGGCGGTGACTGGGCGCAGGCCCAGGCGGCCGCCGATGCCTTCCTGCAGGCGCTGGGCGACGTGCCCGCGCGCCATCGCGTCGCGGACGCGGACCAGCAGACCTGGCTGGACCTCTACACGCCGGTGCGCCAGGGCCTGCTGAGCGCCGAGGCGCGCGCGCGCCTGACCGCGGCGCCGACGGCCGCGCTGGCGGACCAGGCGCTCGCCGCGCTCTATCAGCCGGTGGCCGGACCGCGCGTCGGGCGCTGGGCCGACGATCCGCTCAACCTCTTCGGCCTGTGGCTGTCCGAGCGCGGACAGGGCAGCCGGGTGCGCGTGCAGGACGGCCGGCTGATGCTGACGGACGCCACGGCGCCGCAACGGCATTACGCGCTGGTGCTGATCGAGCTGCCCGGATCGGGATTCGAGATCGGCGCCGCGCGCGCGCTGCTGCCGCGCATCGAGACGGCCACGCGCGCCGCGCAGGCCGCCGGCGCGACGGTGCTGCAGGCCGGCGTGCCGCTGTTCGCCGCCGCCGCCTCCGACCAGGCGGAGCGCGAGATCCACACCATCGGCCTGGGCTCGCTGCTGGGCATCGTCGCGCTGACGCTGCTGGCCTTCCGCTCGCTGCGGCCGCGGCTGCTCGTGACGCTGTCGATGGCGGTGGGGCTGCTGGTCGCCACCTCGGTGACGCTGCTCTGGTTCGGCGAGCTGCACCTGGTGACGCTGGTCTTCGGCGTCAGCCTGCTGGGCGTGGCGGAGAACTACGGCACCAACTATTTCAGCGCGCGGCAAGGCCTGGCCCCGGCGGAGCGCTGGACCATGCTGGCGCGCCAGATCCCCGTCGTCAGCCTGGCGATGGCCACCACCGTGATCGGCTACGGGCTGCTGGCGCTGCCGCCGTTCCCGGGCCTGCGGCAGGTGGCGGTGTTCTCGGGCGCCGGCCTGGTGGCCGCCTTCGTGACGGTGCTCTGGTGGTTCCCGCTGATGGACGGGCAGGGCCGCATGGCGCCGACGCGCTTCGCCGACTGGCTCGGTTCGCGCCGCGCGCTCTGGCCCAGCCTGGGCCGGCGCGGCCTGACCCTGCTCGGCCTGGCCGCGCTGGTGCTGGTCGCGGCCGGCGCGGTCCGGCTGCGCGTGGACGACGACATCCGCCAGCTGCAGTCCGCGCCGCCCGCGCTGATCGAGCAGCAGCGCGAGTTCGCCCGGCTCATGCAGGCGCCGGGCGTGGCGCAGTTCTTCGTCGTGCAGGGCGCGACCGAGCAGGAGTTGCTCGAACGCGAAGAGGTGCTGACCGCGCGCCTGCGCGGACTCGGCCTGGGCGTGCAGGCGGTCAGCGACTGGCTGCCGTCGCTGCGCCGCCAGCACGAGGACCAGGCCCTGGTCGCGCGCCGGCTGGCGGAGCTGCGGCCCGAACTCGAGAAGCGCCTGGAGCAGACCCTCGAACCTGGTTCGAGCGCCAATGCCAATGCCGACGCCAGGCCGGCCGGACTGACGCCGTCGGCCTGGCTGGCGAGCCCGGCCAGCGAGCCGCTGCGGGCGCAGTGGCTGGGGCGCCTGGGCGCCGGTCCCGCGACGGCGGTGCTGCTGCGCGGCGCGGAGTCGCGCGAGACCCGCGAGGCGCTGGCCGCGTTGCGCCTGGACGGCGTGACCTGGGTCGACAAGGTCGGCGAGGTCAGCGGACTGCTCGGCCGCTACCGCGCGCTGATGTCCGTGGTGCTGGTGGCGGGCTTCGCGCTGACCTGGGCGGCGCTGGCCTGGCGCTTCGGCCGCCGCGCCTGGCGCGCGCTCGCGCCCACGGCGCTGGCCAGCGTGCTCGCCGTGGCGCTGCTGGCGCTGTCGGGCCAGGTCCTGCAGCTCTTCCACATCCTGCCGTTGCTGATCCTGCTGGGACTCGGCGTCGACTACGGCATCTTCATGCTCGAGCAGCCGGACCGGCGGGCCACCCAGCCCTTCCTGTCCGTCACGCTCGCCGCGGCGTCCACGCTGCTGTCCTTCGGTCTGCTGGCCCTGTCCGGCACGCCGGCCCTGCGCGCCTTCGGGCTGACCCTGCTGTTCGGGGTCTTCCTGGCCTGGCTGTTCACCCCCTTCTTCATGCCCGACCATGATTGAGACCAAGAAGTTCTCGCCCCCCAAGCAGCGCGCCTTCGATGCCCGCTTCGAGGCCCAGAAGATCGCCTTCGGTCCGGTGGTCTTCCACTGCGTCCGGTACGCGTGGAAGCGCGGCATGCTGCAGGCGCTGGCGGATGCCGGCGAGCAGGGCATCACCATGGACGCGCTGGAGGCCACCGGCCGCTGGCACCGCTATGCGCTCAAGCTCGCGCTGGAGTCCTGCCTGTCCGCGGGCGTGGTGCTGATCGAGAACGGCCGCTGGCAACTGGACAAGGCCGGCTTCTGCCTGATCTCGGACGAGATCACGCGCATCAACTTCGACTTCGTGCACGACGTCTGCTACCAGGGGTTGTTCGAGCTCGAGCGCTCGCTGGACGCCGGCAAGCCGCTGGGCCTGGCCCACCTGGGCGACTGGCCGAGCATCTACCCGGCGCTGTCCCAGTTGCCCGAGCCGGCGAAGTCGAGCTGGTTCGCCTTCGACCACCATTACTCGGACACCTCCTTCCCGGACATCCTGCCCGACGTCTTCGCCACGGCGCCGCGCCGGCTGATGGACATCGGCGCCAACACCGGCAAGTTCAGCCTGGCCGCGCTGGCCCACGACCCACGCGTGGAGCTGCACCTGGTCGACCTGGCGCCGCAACTGGCGATGGCCGACACCAACCTCGCGGCGGCCGGCCTGCGCGAGCGCGCGCAACTGCATGCGCGCGACCTGCTCGACGACGGCGCGGCGCTGCCGGCCGGCATGGACCTGGTGTGGATGAGCCAGTTCCTGAGCTGCTTCGGCGAGGCGCAGATCGCGAGCATCTTCCGGCGCGTGCACGCGGCGCTGGCGGAGAACGGCCAGGTGCTGGTGTTGGACACCTTCTGGGACCGTCAGCGCTACGACATCGCGGCCTATTGCCTGATCAACACCTCGCCGTACTTCGCGGCGATGGCCAGCGGCAACAGCAAGGTCTACGAGAGCACCGACTACATCCGCCTGGCCGAGGCCGCCGGCCTGCGCCTGCAGACGGTGCGCGACGGCATCGGCTACTGCCACAGCCTGCTGAGGTTGGTGCGGGCATGAAGCGGCGCGAGGTCCTCGGACGGGCCGCGCTGGCGCTCACGGGCGTGGCGCTGGCGGGTTGCGCGACGCCGCGACCGGCGGCCGTCGCCGGCTCGCCCGGCACCGTCGTGCTGCCGGCGCTGCGCCTGCCGCCGTCGGCGCTCGGGCCGGCGCGCCACGCGTTGAGCCAGCGGCTGTCCGTCTACCGGCTGGACCGGCCCGATGCCAAGCCGCAGCAGGTCGAGGTGCAACTCCAGCTCGACGCCGAGGGCCTGCTGCTGGCCGGCTTCGCATTCAGCCAGCGCGTGCTGCTGATGCAATGGGACGGCCGCTCGCTGCAGGTGCAGCGCTCGCCATATCTGCCGGCCGAGGTCGACACCGATCGCATGCTGCGCGACCTCTGCCTGGTCTTCTGGCCGGCCGAGGCGGTGCGCGTATCGCTGCCGCCCGGCTGGACGTGGACCGATACCGCGACCGGGACCGGACGCGACCCGGTCTGGGAACTCCGCGAGGCCGAGGTCCCTCGCCTGTCGGTGCGCCGGCCCGACGCGAGGACCGTCGAGATCGTCAACCCGAGCGAAGGTTACCGATTGGTGATCGAATCGCAGCCGTTGGAGGCACCATGAGCGACGCGCTGTATCTGCATCCCCCCGGCGTCGTCTGCGCGGCGGGCCGCACCCTGGACGAATTGCGCGATGCCGTGTTCGCGGCCGCGCCGTCGGGCGTCGCGGAGAACGCGACGGTCTGGCCCGGCCACGCGCTGCACCTGGGCGCGGTGCGCGGCGAGCTGCCGTCGGTGTCGCACCTGCCGCTGGAGGCGCGCAGCCGCAACAACGCGCTGCTGCTCGCGGCGCTCGATCAGGTGCGCGGCGAGGTGGACGCGGCGATCGCCCGCCACGGCGCGCATCGCATCGGCGTCGTGCTGGGCACCAGCACCTCGGGCGTCGGCGAGAGCGAGGCCGCCATCGCCGCCTTCGAGCGCGAGGGCGCCTTGCCCGCGGACTTCCATGTCGGCCAGCAGGAACTCGGTTCCCCGGCCGCGGCGCTGGCCGGGCAACTCGGCCTGGGCGGCCCCTGCTACGTGGTGTCGACCGCCTGCTCGTCGGGCGCCAAGGCGCTGGCCAGCGGCGCCCGCCTGATCAAGGCCGGCCTGTGCGACGCGGTGCTGGTCGGCGGCGTCGACGCGCTGTGCGGCATGACGGTCGCGGGATTCACCGCCCTGGATTCGGTCGACGCGGCGCGCTGCCGGCCCATGAGCGCCACGCGCGCGGGCATCAACATCGGCGAGGGCGCGGCGTTGTTCCTGCTCGACCGCACGCCCTCGACGGTGCGGCTGTCGGGCTACGGCGAGAGCTCCGACGCCCATCACATCTCGGCCCCGGAACCGACCGGTCGCGGCGCGCTGGCCGCGATGCGCGCGGCGCTGGACCGCGCCGGCCTGATGCCGGCCGACATCGGCTACCTGAACCTGCACGGCACCGCGACGCCGCAGAACGACGCGATGGAGAGCCGCGCCGTGGCCGAGCTCTTCGGCACGGACCTGCCGTGTTCGTCGACCAAGCCGCTGACGGGCCACGCGCTCGGCGCGGCCGGCGCGATCGAGGCCGCGATCGCGTGGCTGACCGTCGCCGGCGACGGCCGGCTGCCGGTGCACCACTTCGACGGCGATCGCGACGCCGACCTGCCGGCGATCGCGCTGGTGCGGCCGGGCCAGCGCCTGCCCCGCGCGCCGCGCCACGTGATGAGCAACTCCTTTGCCTTCGGCGGCAACAATGCGTCGCTGATCCTGAGCCATGACTGAGACCTTGCCGCCCATCGCCGAGCTGATGCCCCACGAGGGGCCGATGTGCCTGCTCGACCGGCTGATCGCCGCCGAGGACGAGCGCCTGGTCGCCGAGGTCGTGGTCGGCGAGCGCGACATGTTCGCCCGTGACGGCGAGGTCGGCGCCTGGGTGGGCGTCGAGTACATGGCGCAGGCCGTGGCCGCGTGGGCCGGCTGGCAGGGACGCCAGCGCGGGCAGCCGCCGCGTATCGGTTTCCTGCTGGGCACGCGGCGCTACCGCAGCGTGCCTCGCTTCGTCGCCGGACAGCAGCTGCAGGTCGAGATCCGGCGCACCTACCAGGCCGACAACGGCATCGGCCAGTTCGAGTGCTGCATCCGTTGCGGCGCGGATGAACTGGCCAGCGCGCAGATCAACGTGTTCGGGCCGGAGGATCCGGCTGAATTCCTGAAGGGAGAGACGACGTGAGCACAGTGCTCGTGACAGGATCGAGCCGCGGCATCGGCCGCGCGATCGCGCTGCGGCTGGCGCGCGACGGCCATGACCTCGTGCTGCATTGCCGGCAGGGGCGCGCCCAGGCCGACGAGGCCGCCGCCGAGATCCGCGCCCTGGGCCGCGAGGCCCGGGTGCTGCAGTTCGACGTGGCGGACCGCGAGGCCGCGTCCGCCGCGCTGCTGGCCGACGTCGAGGCCCACGGCTGCTACTACGGCGTGGTCTGCAACGCCGGCATCGCCCGCGACGGCGCCTTCCCGGCGCTCAGCGGCGAGGACTGGGACGCCGTCATCCACACCAACCTCGACGCCTTCTACAACGTGCTGCAGCCGCTGACGATGCCGCTGGTGCGCCGCAAGGCGCCGGGGCGCATCGTCACGCTGGCGTCGGTGTCGGGCCTGATGGGCAACC
This sequence comes from Roseateles sp., assembly GCA_039593255.1. Lineage (GTDB taxonomy): Bacteria > Pseudomonadota > Gammaproteobacteria > Burkholderiales > Burkholderiaceae_C > Roseateles. The sequence goes on along the minus strand of JBCNPQ010000018.1, from coordinate 13,537 downwards.
GCGGCCAGGTCAACTACAGCGCCGCCAAGGCCGGCATCATCGGCGCGACCAAGGCGCTGGCGGTCGAGCTGGCCAGCCGCCAGATCACCGTCAACTGCGTCGCGCCCGGGCTGATCGACACCGACATGGTCGATCCGCACGTGCTGGAAGAGGCGCTCAAGATCATCCCGGCCAGGCGGATGGGCAAGCCCGACGAGGTGGCGGCGCTGGTGAGTTTCCTGATGGGGCCCGACGCGGCCTACATCACGCGGCAGGTGATTTCGGTGAACGGGGGGATGGTCGGATGAGCAAGAAGCGCGTGGTGATCACCGGCGTCGGGGCCTTGTCGCCGCTCGGACATGACGTCGAGACGGTGATGGACAGCCTGCGGGCGGAAACCAACAAGGTCCAGCGCATGGCCGGCTGGGCCGAGTACGAGGGCCTGAACACCCAGGTCGGCGTGCCCTGCGCGCCCTTCGAGCTGCCGGCCGACCGCTACAACCGCAAGAGCATGCGCAGCATGGGCCGCGTGGCCCAGATGGCCACGCGCGCCAGCGAGCTGGCGCTGGCGCAGGCCGGCCTGCTGGGCGACCCGCTGGTCACCAGCGGCAAGCTGGGCGTGAGCTTCGGCAGCTCCAGCGGCACGCCCAGCGCCGTCGGCGACTTCGGCCGGATGATGTCGGCCAAGAGCATCGAGGGCATCAACGCCAACACCTACGTGAAGATGATGTCGCACACGGCGACGGTCAACATCGCGGTGTTCTTCGGCATCACCGGCCGCATCATCACGACCAGCAGCGCCTGCACCTCCGGGAGCCAGGGACTGGGCTACGCCTACGAGGCCATCCTGAGCGGCCGCCAGGTGGCGATGCTGGCCGGCGGCGCCGAGGAACTGGACCCGACGCAGGCGGCGGTCTTCGACACGCTCTTCGCGACCAGCACCCGCTACAACGACCAGCCGCGGATGACGCCGCGGCCTTTCGACGCCGAGCGCGACGGCCTGGTGCTGGGCGAGGGCGCCTGCACCTTCGTGCTTGAGGAATACGAGCATGCCAAGGCGCGCGGCGCGCAGATCCTGGGCGAGATCGTCGGCTACGGCACCAACTGCGACGGCACCCACGTCACGCAGCCGCAATCGGCCACGATGGCGCAGGCCATGCGGCTGGCGCTGGAGGACGCGGGCCTGCCGCCCGAGGCCATCCCCTACGTGAACGCGCACGGCACCAGCACCGACCAGGGCGACGTCGCGGAGAGCCAGGGCACGCAGGCCGTGTTCGGGTCGGGCGTGGCGATCTCCTCGCTCAAGAGCTACATGGGCCACACGCTGGGCGCCTGCGGCGCGCTGGAGACCTGGATGACGCTCGAGATGATGCGGGCGGGCTGGTTTGCGCCGACACTCAACCTCAAGCGCGTGGACCCGCGCTGCGGCGAGCTCGACTACGTGACCAGCGGGGGACGGCTGCTGCAGACCGAGTTCGCGATGACCAACAACTTCGCGTTCGGCGGCATCAACACCTCGCTGATCCTGCGCCGTCTCGACTGATCCGTTCCGGATTCCACACCGATCCTTCACCGATTCTTTTGACTGGGAGATCCTTCATGAAGCTTCGCCTTTCCGCCGCCGTCCTGCTGGCCTCGATGGCCGTCGCCACGACCGCTTCCGCGCGCGACACGGTGCTGTACATCCCGCTGGCGGACGTGCTGTCCATGCCCGAGGCGCAGGACAAGCTGGACAAGAACATGAAGTTCTTCCTCGCCGGCCAGAGCACGCCCAAGGTCATCAAGCGCCTGTCCACCGACGTCAGCAACCCCAAGACCAACGGCGTGGGCAAGAGCGACGAGTTCGGCTGCAAGTGGGCGGCGCTCAGCGCGCTGATCAGCCTGCAGAACAGCGCCAAGCGCGAGGGCGCCAATGCGGTGGTCGACATCGTCAGCTACTACAAGAAGACCGAGTACCGCAGTGCGACCGACTTCGAGTGCCATGCCGGTGCGATCATCATCGGCGTGGCGCTCAAGGGCACCTACGCACAGATCGGCGAGTGAGCCGGATATCCATCAACCTGAACGGGAGGAAAGAGATGAAGAAGTTGATTGCGAGCCTGGTCCTGGCCAGCCTGGTGGGCGTCGCGCAGGCGCGCGGCACGGTGGCGCTGCTCGAGCCCGAGCGCGTGACGGTGGTCACCGGCGCGACGACGCTGGATCCGGAACAGCTCAAGCAGGCGATCGTGCGCGGCGGCGCCAAGTACGACTGGACCGTGGCCGGCGAGGAGCCCGGCAAGCTGCGCCTGAGGTACAACAAGCAGAACAAGCACGAGGTGGAAGTGGCGGTGAGCTACGACGCCACCGGCTTCCAGATCCGCTATGTCAACAGCGTCAACATGAAGTACGAGTCGAAGAACGGCGTGCCCTTCATCCACCCGGGCTACAACACCTGGGTCACCAACCTGAACCGCGCCATCTCCAGCGAGGCGGGCGCCCTGGCGGCGCCGAAGTGAGTCCGGCGTGAATCCGAAGAGGGCGCGGGGCGGACGATGAGTCTGCTCTGCCAGCTCGCGACCGTGTCCGCGCTGCAAGCGGACATGCCCGCGCCCGAGTCCTGGCTGAGCGCCACGGAACGGACGAGGCTGTCGACCCTGGGCACGCCGGCGCGGCGCGAGACCTTCCTCGCCGGCCGGTGGCTGGCGCGACGGACGGTGCAACGGTGGCGCGGGAGCGACCGCCTGCCCGTGCTCGAGGTGGCGCCGGGCGGCGCCTGCCGGGTCGTCGATCCGGACGGCGTGTTCGCCTCCATCAGCCACAGCGGGGACCGTGTCGCCTGCGCCGTCGCGGCGGCGCCCGTGGGCGTGGACATCGAGCGCCTGGACCGTCCGCGCGACCATCTGGCGGTGGCGCGCGCGGTGCACGGGGAGGCGCAGCAGCAGGCGCTGCTCGACCTGCCGCCCGAGGATCGGGCCCGGCATTTCCTGACGCTCTGGACGCTCAAGGAGGCCTGGCTCAAGGCCCGCGAGTCGGGGCTGGATTTCGCCGTGATGCGATCACTGGCGGTCGATGACGTTCCGGACGTTGATCCGGATCACGATCTCGCGACCGCCGAGGACGGCGGGTTCCTGCTGGCGCTGGCGGCCGTTCCGGCCTTGCCGCTGGAGATCGCGTCGTCGCCGGCGCTGTCCTGGCGCCGTTGCCGGGCGCGGCGGCTCGCGCCGGACTGACGCCGCGGCCGGGGCCGGCCGGGGCGTGGCAAGCCCTCAGCCGGGCTTGCGCGCGACGACGTTGAGCAGCGTCTCCTCGCGCTTCTCCGGCACGCCGAAGCCCAGCCATTCCAGCGCGCCGAGGTCCTTGCGGCTCCACCACAGATAGGGCGTGCTGACGCGCTTGTCGTCGATCTCGAAGCCGGCGGCGCGCAGCATGTCGAGGAACTCGGGCGCGCTGCGCTGCACATGCATCGGGTGGCGGAACAGCAGCCGGATGATCCAGCTGTGGATGTAGGCGCGGGTGCTCTCGGCCAGCAGCAGGACGCCGCCCGGCTTCAGCACGCGGAAGACCTCGGACAGGGCGGTCGCCTGGTCGACGATGTGATGCAGCGTCTGATGGCACAGCACCAGGTCGACGGAGGCGTCGGGCAGCGGGATGGCCTCGGCATGCGCGTCGTGCAGCGTCACCGGCACCGTGGTCGCGTCGCGCATGGCGGCGCAGCGCTGGGCGAAATCAGGCTCGGGATCGAGCGCGTGGATCTGGCTGGGCTGGAAACGCCGGGCCAGTTCGGGCAAGGAGTGGCCCTGGCCGGTGCCGATGTCCAGCGCGACACCGCCCTGGGGCAGGTCCGGCGCGAGGCGCTGCAGGTCGTCGAGCGCGCGGCCGAGCACGTGCACGCGCCAGGTCGGCGTCGACAGGAACCAGAGGCCGAAACGCGTCTCGGGCACGAAGGCCGGTTTGCGCGCGGCGGGCAGGGTCGACAGGGGTGTGGTCATGGGACAGGGTTCAGGGGCGATCGGCAGCGGCCGATGATAGCGGCCAGGCGCCGTTTTCCGTGTGATCTCTGCCGCGCGATCCCTGCCGCGTGATCTCCGCCGCGCGATCTCCGCTGCGTGATCCCCACTGCGTGATCCCCGCCTCAGGTCACCGGCGCCGGATTGAACAGCACCAGCGCGTTGGCGAGCTTGTGCTGCTCGGCCCAGGTCTTGCGCCCGGAGGCCACGTCCAGCATCAGGCGGAACATCTCCCAGCCCATTTCCTGGATGGACTTCTCGCCGTCGGCGATCTGGCCGGCGTTGACGTCCATCAGGTCGTGCCAGCGGCGCGCCAGGTCGCTGCGCGTGGCGACCTTGATCACCGGACACTCGGCCAGGCCGTAGGGCGTGCCGCGGCCGGTCGTGAAGACATGCAGGTTCATGCCCGCGGCCAGCTGCAGCGTGCCGCAGATGAAGTCGCTGGCCGGCGTGGCGACGTAGATCAGGCCGCGCTGGTCGCGGCGCAGCTTGTCGCCCGGCGACAGCACGCCCGAGATCGCCGAGCTGCCGCTCTTCACGATGGAGCCCATCGCCTTCTCGACGATGTTGGACAGGCCGCCCTTCTTGTTGCCCGGCGTCGTGTTGGCGCTGCGGTCGACGCTGCCGCGCTGGAGGTAGGCGTCGTACCAGGCCATCTCGCGGACCATGGCCTCGGCCACTTCCGGTGAACTCGCGCGCGAGGTCAGCTGCGCGATGCCGTCGCGGACCTCGGTGTTCTCGCTGAACATCACGGTCGCGCCGGCGCGCACCAGCAGGTCGGCGCAGAAACCGACGGTCGGGTTCGCGGTCACGCCGGAGAACGCGTCGCTGCCGCCGCACTGCACGCCGACCACCAGTTCCGACGCCGGCACCGTCACGCGGCGGCGCCTGTTCAGGCGCTCCAGGTGGACGGTCGCCTGCGTCATCACCGAGTCGATCATCGACATGAAGCCCACGTGTTTCGCGTCCTGCAGGCAGACGACGTCGAGCGCGTCGGCGGCGACGCCGTCGACACCGCCGACACCGCCGGCACCCTGGCCGCGCTGGTCCGCGATCGGGATCACGCCCGGCGGCATCAGCCGTTCGGGCTGCAGCTTCTCGCAGCCCAGGCTGACGACCATCACCTCGCCGCCGAAGTTGGGGTTCAGGCTGATGTTGCGCACCGTGCGGATCGGGATCACCGCGTCCGGCGCGTCGATCGCGACGCCGCAGCCGTAGGTGTGTTCGAGGCCGACGACGTCGTCGACGTTCGGGTACTTCGGCAGCAGCTCGCGCTTGATGCGCTCGACGGCGAACTCGACCACGCCCGACACGCATTGCACCGTCTGCGTGATCGCCAGGATGTTGCGCGTGCCCACCGAGCCGTCGGCGTTGCGGTAGCCCTCGAAGGTGTAGCCCTCCAGCGGCTCCTGCACGGGCGCCTTCACCGTGGCCATGGGCAGGCCCTCGAGCTCGCGCGCCGGCGGCATGCGCAGCAGCCGCTCGTGCACCCAGCTGCCCGCGGGGATGTCCTGCAGCGCATAGCCGATGGGCACGTTGTAGCGCAGCACCGCGGTGTCGGCGGGCAGGTCCACCAGCGCGACCTTGTGGCCCTGCGGCACGTGGTTGCGCAGTACCAGCCCGGAGGCCAGCACCGCGCCCTCGGGCAGTCCGCCGTCGTTGGCCACGATGGCGACGTTGTCGGCCTCGTGCATCTGGATGGTCAGCGGGGAGGTGATCATGGTCGTGTCCTGGGTCGGTTCCACCTGGGGAAACAGGGAAGGGCGGGGGAGCGGTTCGCGGCCCTGCATTCAGTCGTTCAGTCGTTCAGTCGTTCAGACGGGCTTCAACTCGACGCGCTTGATCTCGCCGACGATGAGCAGGTAGCTCGCCACCGCGATCAGCGCGTGGGCGCCGACGAACACCAGCGCGCCGTTGAACGAGTGCGTCGTCTGCACGATGTAGCCGATGACGATGGGCGTCACGATGCCGGCGACGTTGCCGAAGGTGTTGAACAGCGCGCCGGACAGGCCGGCGATCTCCTTGGGCGAGGTGTCCGACACGACGGCCCAGCCCAGCGCGCCCAGGCCCTTGCCGAAGAAGGCCAGCGCCATGATGCCGACGACGACGGCCTCGATGCCGATGTAGTTGCACGCGATCATCGAGGTCGACAGCAGCATGCCGACCACGATGGGCAGCTTGCGCGCGAAGGTCAGCGAATGGCCGCGGCGCAGCAGCCAGTCCGAGATCACGCCGCCCAGCACGCCGCCGGCGAAGCCGCAGATCGCGGGCAGCGCGGCGACGATGCCGGCGTTGAGCAGCGACATGCCGCGCTCCTTGACCAGGTAGATGGGGAACCAGGTCAGGAAGAAGTAGGTCAGCACGTTCACGCAGTACTGCGCGAGGTAGACGCCCATCAGCATCCGGTTGCCCAGCAGCTGCTTGAGGTAGCCGAGCCTGGGCCCGCTGGCTGTCTTCGCGCCCTTGCCGCCGGACAGCAGCGCGCCGCCGGACTCGATGTGCTCGCGCTCGGCGGCGCTGATGGTCGGATGGTCGGCCGGGCTGTTGTGCATCGTGCGCATCCAGAGCAGGCTCATCAGGATGCCCAGGCCGCCCATGAAGTAGAAGACCTCGGACCAGCCGATGGCATGGACGATCCAGGCCATGATGGGCGCGAACAGCACGGTGGCGAAGTACTGCGCGGAGTTGAAGATCGCCGAGGCGGTGCCGCGTTCCTTGACCGGGAACCAGGCGGCGACCATGCGGCCGTTGGCGGGGAAGGAGGGCGACTCGGCCAGGCCGACCATCAGCCGCATCAGGAACAGCGCCGACACCGCCAGCGGCAGCCCGAACAGCATCGCGTCCATGCCCATGTGGTGCACGCTGCCCTGCAGCATGGTGAAGAGCGACCACAGCAGGATGCTCCAGGCGTAGACCTGCTTGGCGCCGAACTTGTCGAGCAGCCAGCCGCCGGGCAGCTGGCCCAGCACGTAGGACCAGCTGAAGGCCGAGAAGATGAAGCCCATCTGGACCGCGTCGATGCCCAGTTCCTTGGACAGGACCGGGCCGGCGACGCCGACGGTGGCACGGTCGGCGTAGTTCAGGACGGTGACGATGAAGATCATCGCCAGCACGCCGAAGCGCGCGCGGCCGACGCCGGCCGCGGCGGAAGAGGAGAGGGATAACTGCATGTTGTCTCCGGGATCGTGTCGAGGGCCGGTCTGCGCCGGCTTCGCTGTCGGAATGGCCTGTGACCCGGCCTGGACTCGGACTCGGGCTCGGGATCGCGATCGAGCCTGCTTCAGGCCTGCGTGTAGGCCGTCTTCACCGTCGTGTAGAACTCGGCGGCGTAGCGGCCCTGTTCGCGCGGGCCGTAGCTCGACGACTTGCGGCCGCCGAAGGGCACGTGGTAATCGACGCCTGCCGTCGGCAGGTTGACCATCACCATGCCGGCCTGCGCATGGCGCTTGAAGTGCGTCGCGTGCTTCAGCGAGGTCGTCGCGATGCCGGTGGCCAGGCCGAAGGGCGTGTCGTTGGCCAGGTGCAGGGCCTCGTCGTAGTCCTTGGCCTTGATCACGCTGACCACCGGGCCGAAGACCTCCTCCTGGTTGATGCGCATCGACGGCGCCGTCCCGGTGAACAGCGCTGGCGTCAGGTAGAAGCCGGGCGCGCCCGCGCTGCTGGTCGGCAACGCCTCGCCGCCGGCGGCGAGCGTCGCGCCCTCGGCCTTCGCGATGGCGATGTACTCGAGGTCCTGCGCGAGCTGGCGTTCGTCGACCACCGGACCGATGTCGGTGCCGGCCTTGCGGGCGTCGTCGACCTTGAGCGATTTCATCCGTTCGACCATCGCGGCGACGAAGCGGTCGTGGATGCCCGCGGTGACGATCAGGCGCGAGGACGCGGTGCAGCGCTGGCCGGTCGAGAAGAAGCCGCTGTTGACCGCGGCCGCGACGGCGACGTCGAGGTCCGCGTCGTCGAGCACGACGAACGGGTTCTTGCCGCCCATCTCCAACTGGAACTTGGCGCCCCGCGCGACGCAGGCCGCGGCGACGCGCTGGCCGGTGGCCACGCTGCCGGTGAAGCTGATCGCGTCGACGCCGCGGTTCTCCAGCAGCTCGGCGCCGACCTCGGAGCCGCGACCCATGACGAGGTTGAACACGCCGTCGGGCAGGCCCGCGCGCTGGAGGATGTCGGCGATGGCCCAGGCCGAGCCGGGCACCAGCTCGGCCGGCTTGAGCACGACGCTATTGCCGAAGGCCAGGGCGGGCGCGACCTTCCACGAGGGGATCGCGATCGGGAAGTTCCACGGCGTGATCAGGCCGACGACGCCGATCGGTTCGCGCGTCACCTCGACGCCGACGCCGGGGCGCACCGAGGGCACGACCTCGCCGCCGACGCGCAGCGCCTCGCCGGCGAAGAACTTGAAGATGTTGCCGGCGCGCACGACTTCGCCGATCGCCTCGGGCAGGGTCTTGCCCTCCTCGCGGGCGAGCAGGTCGCCGAGTTCGGCGCGGCGCGCGAGGATCTCGGCGCCGGCCGCGTCCAGCACGTCGAAGCGTTGCTGCGGCGTGGCCAGGCTCCACTTGCCGAAGGCGGCGCGCGCGGCGTCGATCGCGGCGCGGGTCTGCGTCACGTCGGCCTGGGCGTATTCGCCGACCACATCGCGCGTGTCGCTGGGGTTGATGTTGCGGGAAGCGCGGGGGCCGTCGACCCACTCGCCGTTGATGAGGTTCTTGAACATGCGGGGATTGCTCCGGCGATTACTGCGGACCGAGCTTGGAGATCAGCGCGCCCAGCTCGTCGACTTCGGCGGGCTTGAGGTCCGACAGCGGCGGGCGGACCGGGCCGGCGGTGTGGCCGATCAGCGTGGCGCCGGCCTTGACGATGGAGACCGCGTAGCCCTGCCCCTTGTTGCGCAGCGCGATGTAGGGCAGGAAGAAGTCCTTGATCAGGCGGTCCGTCGTCGCGGTGTCGCCGGCGGCGTGGGCGTTGTAGAAATCGATCGCGGTCTTGGGGATGAAGTTGAAGACGGCCGACGAGTACACCGGGCAGCCCATGGCGCGGTAGGCGCCGGCGAAGACTTCCGCGGTGGGCAGGCCGCCGAGGTAGCTGAAGCGGTCGCCGAGCGTCTGGCGGATGGAGACGAAGGACTCGATGTCGCCGATGCCGTCCTTGAAGCCGATCAGGTTGGGGCAGGTGTCGGCGAGCTTGAGCAGCGACTCGGGCGTCAGGCGGCAGGCGCCGCGGTTGTAGACGATGACGCCGAACTTGACGCTCCTGCAGACGGCCTGCACGTGGGCGACCAGGCCTTCCTGCGAGGCTTCGGTGAGGTAGTGCGGCAGCAGCAGGATGCCCTGGGCGCCGAGGCGTTCGGCTTCCTGGGCGTACTGGATGGCGACGCGGGTGGGGCCGCCGGCGCCGGCGATGATGGGCATGCGGCCCTTGCAGGTCTCGACGGCGACGCGCACGACCTCGCTGTATTCCTTGGGTTCGAGCGAGAAGAACTCGCCGGTGCCGCCGGCGGCGAACAGGGCGGTGGCGCCGTAGGGCATCAGCCATTCCAGGCGCTCGGCGTAGGGCTTGGGGGCGAAGTTCAGCTGGGCGTCGAAGTCGGTCAGCGGGAACGACAGCAGGCCGTGGGAAATGGTGGCCTTGAGGTCTTGGGGCGAGGTCATGAGGGGCTTGTCTCCGTGGCAACAACAGCGCTGGGACCCTCATCGCACCTGGATTGGTACCGGTACCAGCGTGAGCCGGATGGTAGCCATCGCGACATCCCGGTTCAAGAGGGATGTCGTACAACTGCGGGTAATCACTTAATCGTGGATCGCGCGGCGGCGAGGGATCGACGGGCGGCAGGCGTTCGTATCCGACTGTCACGCCACTGGTGTTGGCTGAAGGGGCTGGAGAGAATCGCGCCCGACTGATCAGGGAGAGAGGACCGGACGGCCACGGGGCGCAGCAGACGCCCGCCGTTCGGTGCGACGCAGCGCGGACCATGGGGGTGCGCGCGGCTTCCTGATGGCTTTCAGGGAGCGCTCGCGCCATGTCAGGTTCTCATCGTTCGACCGTGTCGCCGTGGCGGCGGATCGGGTCCGTCTTCGCCTTCGCCTTGCTGCTCTGGCTCGGGATGTCTGGACCGGCGGCGGCCTATGACAAGTGGATCACCAAGGACTTCTGGGATGACGCGGGGGCGTGGCTGACGCCCTCCCGCTGCGATAGCGGCTCCATGCCGACGAAGAACTTCTTCCAGGAGATTTCCGGGGGGAATCGGAGTTATTCGTTCCCGGAGACTGCCCAGGCGAATCTGCTGTCCTACGCCAGTTCGAACTGCGTGGGCCGAGGCAACGGGGTCGGCGCCTGCCAGGAACTCAAGGACTGGCGCAGCACCGGCGCGTGCCGGGTCAGCGGCGGCGGAACCAGCGTGGGGAATGTGTCGTGTCCGATCGACGTGACGCTGAGCACCTACAAGATCGAAGGAGGCGGTTGCGGCGCCCTGGAGAAGGAAGAGCCCTGGGGCGGGAACCGCGTGATCACGGCCACCAAACGGTGCCAGGCGGCCGATTCCTACGGCCTCTTCGATGCAGATACGCGTCAGTGCTATTGCAGCCAGGGTCGGGTGTTCGTCCCCGAGCAGGGGCGGTGCCTGGAAACCCGGGACGTGCTATGGATCCCGCACTGCGACACCTGCGTGGGCAATCCCATCTATCCCGCGATCGGCGCCAAGGTGCAGCGCTTCGATCTGGGCTGGCAGCCTTGGTACGGGGTCCGCGCCACCTTCAATTCGATCCGGAAGATTCCCTATGACCCGCTGCTGGGTCCTTCGCTCGCTCCCGCCGACCCGACGATCCTGGGCGGCGCCTGGACCACCAATCTCGACAAAAAGGTCACGCGGAGCAATCCGAACACGACCCGGGAGCGTCTGAACGTGGCTCGGGGCGAGGGCTTCTCGACGGTGTTCCGCTGGAGTGGCAACGGTTACTCGCCGATGCAGCCCCAGTCGACCGAGGCGATCCAGGAGAAGCCCTGGGGAGGATGGTTCTATCGCGACACGGGCAACGCGACGATGGAGCTCTACGACTTCAATGGCATGCTGCTATCGCAGGCGCGGATCGATGGCAAGACGCTGGCGATCCTGCGCAGCGATGCCAACACGCCGGCCGGTGTGGCGCCGCAGCCCGGTCTGCCGATCGAGCTGACGGACCAGGACGGTCGTGTGGTGAAGCTCCGATTCGCGCGCCCCGACCCGAACGGTGCGCCGGTGCTGACGCAGATCGTCGACCCGGCGAATGGCCTCACCGAGTTGCGCTATCCGGCGGTCGGCCCGCAGCCGATCGAGATCGTCAACAGCGACGCGAGTTCGACCCAGCTGCTCTACGAGGACCCGAACTCCGCCTGGGCGCTGACCGGCTATCGCAACGAAAACGGCGTGCGTGCCGGCACCTATGGCTACGACACGCAGGGCCGCGCCATCTCGACGATGCGGGCGAACGGACTCGATGCGTACTCCGTGGCCTGGACGTCGCCGGCGCGATGGAGTTGGACCGAGACCTACGACCCGTCGACCGGCAACGTCCTTCGTATCCACCGGCTGCTTCCGGCAAGCGGCGCGGTGGTGACGCATCCGTCCGGGCGCACCGAGTCCATCGATGCCACGTCGTCGCTGGATGCCGTGCGGTGGTCCGTCAAGACGCAGCAGGCGGGCGCAGGCTCTCCGTTTTCGATGACCACTCGGGAATTCGACGAACGCGGCAATGTCGTTCGCCTCGATGACTACAACAACAATCGCAGCTGCATGAGCTACGAGTCGACGCGCAACCTGGAGTCGACGCGTGTCGAAGGCCTGGGTTTTTCGAACGACTGCGCCACGTTGAGCGCTGGCGCGCTGCCGGCGGGCGCTCGCAAGATCTCCACGCAATGGCATCCGGTGTGGAGCCTGTCGACGAAGACGGCCGAGCCGGGGCGCATCACGACGCTGGTCTACAACGGCCAGCCCGATCCCTTCAACGGCAATGCGATCGCACGCTGCGAAGCCTCCGGAAGCACGCTGCCCGACGGCAGCCTGCTGGTGCTGCTGTGCAAGCGCGTCGAGCAGGCGACGACCGATGCCACGGGCGAGCAGGGCTTCGGCGCGACGCCGCTGGCGGGCGTCGCCGCACGCTCGTGGAGCTGGACGTACACGCCGACGGGCCAGGTGTTGACGGAGAAGAATCCAAGCGGCATCACGACGGTCACCAACGAGTACTACGCGGCGACGACCGCGAACTACACGAAGAACGACCTGAAGTCGACGACCAATGCGCTTGGGCACAAGACGAGCTTCCCTCGCTACAACGCGTACGGGCAGCCGCTGGAGATGATCGACGCGAACGCGATGAGCACGGTCTACACGTACGACGCGCGACAGCGCGTCAAGACGGTGACGGCGTCGGGCGCCCTCACGACTTTCGAGTACTGGCCCACGGGGGAACTCAAGAGCACGACGCAGGCGGACGGCAGCGTCGTGAGCTACGAATACGACGATGCGCGGCGCCTGACCGCCATCACCGACACGCTGGGCAACCGCATCGACTACACGCTCAACGCCAGCGGCAACCGGACCGGTGAGACCGCCAAGGATCCGCAAGGAACGCTACAGCGGACGTTGAGCCGCGTGTTCGATGTGCTGGGTCGCGCACAGCAGACGACGGGGAGGGAATAAGCCATGACTCACGAATACAAGTTCGGCAGGAAGCGAAGCACGCTCGCGCTGACGGCGATGGCTGCCGCGCTGGGCGCGAGCAGCTTCTTCGCAGCGGCCGCACGCGCGCAGACACTGCCTCCTCCGCCGGTCTCGCCGGCTCCGGTCACCGACTACGAGTACGACGCCAAGGGCAACCCGACCAAGGTTATCAAGGCCAAGGGCGTGGCGGGCTTCGGCTTCGAGACGAAGAGCGCGTATGACACGTTGGACCGGGTCAAGACGAGCACCGACGCGCGCAACGGCGTGACGCAACTGGGCTACGACGGCATCGACCAGCTGAAGCAGGTCACCGATCCTCGCAACCTGGTCACGACCTACCAGCGCAACGGCCTGGGAGACATGACGCAGCTGGTGAGCCCCGACACCGGCACCGCCAACAGCACCTTCGACCCGAATGGCAACCTGTTGACCCGCGTCGACAGCCGCGGCGTGCAAGGCACCTACACGTACGACCCGCTCAATCGGATCACATCGGCGATCTACACGAAGAGCGGCCAGACGACGCAGAACTACGGCTGGACCTACGACCAGACCGGTGGGGACTTCGGTGCGGGAATCGGTCGCCTGACCACGGCGACCAGCCCGTCTACGACCACGAAGTACGGCTACGACATCCGAGGCCGGGTCGTCACGGTGATCCAGAGCATCGGTGGGGTGACACTGACCACGCGCTACGGCTACAACGACGCAGGCAGCATCACCAGCATCACCTACCCGTCGGGTCGGGTGCTGCGGTTGCAATACGACGCTGAGCTCGTGATCGGCATGACCCTGGCGAAGGACGCCACGAGCACGCCCAAGCCGCTGATCGGCAACGTGAAGTGGCAGCCCTTCGGACCGGTGACCAGTTGGG
>JBCNPQ010000017.1:0-95590 GCA_039593255.1 Roseateles sp. | reverse complement strand
CACCGAGCAGATGATCAAGCAGTTCATCAAGATGGTGCACGACACCAAGCTGCTGCGTCCCTCGCCCCGGATCATCATCTGCGTCCCCTGCGGCTCCACGCAGGTCGAGAAGCGCGCGATCCGCGACGCCGCGCTGGGCGCGGGCGCCTCGGAGGTCTACCTGATCGAGGAACCGATGGCCGCCGCGATCGGCGCGGGCCTGCCGGTGTCGGAAGCCTCGGGCTCGATGGTCATCGACATCGGCGGCGGCACGACCGAGGTCGGCGTGATCTCGCTGGGCGGCATGGTCTACAAGGGTTCCGTCCGCGTCGGCGGCGACAAGTTCGACGAGGCCATCATCAACTACATCCGCCGCAACTACGGCATGCTGATCGGCGAGCCGACGGCGGAATCCATCAAGAAGAACATCGGCTCGGCCTTCCCCGGCTCCGAGGTCAAGGAGATGGAGGTCAAGGGCCGCAACCTGAGCGAAGGCGTGCCGCGCAGCTTCACGATCTCGTCCAACGAGATCCTGGAAGCGCTGACCGACCCGCTGAACCAGATCGTCTCGGCCGTGAAGAACGCGCTGGAGCAGACCCCGCCGGAACTGGGCGCCGACATCGCCGAACGCGGCATGATGCTGACCGGCGGCGGCGCGCTGCTGCGCGACCTGGACCGGCTGCTGGCCGAGGAAACCGGCCTGCCGGTGCTGGTCGCGGAAGATCCGCTGACCTGCGTCGTGCGAGGCTGCGGCATGGCCCTCGAGCGCATGGAGCGCCTGGGCTCGATCTTCACCAACGAGTAAGTGGACGCGGCCGTTCTGGCCGCTTTGCGTTGAATTTCCTTTGCTGAGATCTTCATGCCTCTCGGCACTCTCGATCGCAATCCTCCGCCGCTGTTCCGCGAAGGCCCGTCGGCACTGACGAAACTGGCCTTCTGCGCGGCGCTCGCGGTGTTCCTCATGGTCGCGGACGCCCGCTTCCAGTTCACGGCACCCGCGCGTGCGGGACTGGCCCTGGCGCTTCATCCGCTGCAGCGCGCGCTGCTAGCGCCTGTCGACGCCTGGGAACAGGCCGGCGACTACGCCCGCGGCATGGAGAAGGCCACCGAAGCCGAGAACCAGGCGCGCCAGCAGCTCGCCTCGCAGGCCGTCGTCCTGAGCCGCGCCGCGCAGCTGCAGGCCGAGAACACGCGCCTGCGCGCGCTGCTCGACCTGCGCGAGGCGCTGCCGGTGAAGAGCCTCGCCGCCGAGGTGCTGTACGAGGCGCCGGATCCGTTCTCGCGCCGCATCGTGATTGATCGCGGCAGCCACCGCGGCGTGCATCTGGGCGCGCCCGTGGTCAACGACGCCGGCGTACTCGGTCAGGTGACGCGCGTCTACCCGCTGTCCGCCGAGGTCACGCTGCTGACCGACCGCGAAGCCACGATTCCCGTGCTCAACACCCGCACCCAGCAGCGCGGCGTCGCCTACGGCGGCGAGCGCGGCGTGATGGAGCTGCGCTTCATCGCCGCCAACGCCGACATCAAGGCCGGCGACGCCCTCGCGACGTCCGGCCTGGACGGCCTGTATCCGCCCGGCCTGCCGGTGGCGAACGTGGCCGAGGTCGAGCGGCGCGGCGACACCAGCTTCGCGCGTGTCGGCCTGGCGCCGGTCGCGCAGCCCGACAGCGCGCGCCATGTGCTCGTGCTGGAGCCGCTCGAGGGCCAGGAGTCCGCGCGCACCGAGGCCGCGCAGGAGGCGGCCAGCGCCGCGAACGCCGCCGCCGACACCGCCGGCCGGCCGCCGCGTGGTCGTGCGGCGTCGGGCGCATCCGCGCCGAAAGGAGGCGCCCGATGATCATGCCCCGCGGCGCGAGCCAGCTGCTGCTGCCCGCCAATCCCCTGTTCATCGCATTCAGCCTGGTCGTCGGGCTGCTGATCGACATGGTGCCCGTCGGCCGCCAGCCGTGGATGCCGGACGTGCTGGCCCTGGTGCTGGTGTTCTGGAACGTCCACCAGCCGCGCCGCGTCGGCGTCGGCTGGGCCTTCGTCTTCGGCCTGATGATCGACGTGCACCATGGCGCGCTGCTCGGGCAGCACGCGCTGGCCTACAGCCTGCTCGCCTTCGGCGCGGTCGCGCTGCACCGCCGCCTGCTGTGGTTCTCGCTGGGCGCGCAGGCCTTGCACGTGCTGCCGCTGTTCGTGCTCGCGACGGCGATCGCCGTGATCGTGCGGCTGATCGTCGGCGGCATGTGGCCGGGCTGGGGCGTGGTGCTGGCGCCGGTGCTGCAAGCCGCGCTGTGGCCGATCGCCGCGGCGCTGCTGCTCGCGCCGCAACGCCGTGCGCCGGACCCCGACGCGCATCGCCCGCTCTGAGCGTGCCGAGGACAGGCCCGCGATGACGGTCATCAAGAACCTCCAGGCGGAGCTGAGCCGTTTCCGGCTGCGGCTGGTCGCGGCGGCCGCCTTCGTGCTGTTCTGCTTCGGCCTGCTGGTGGCCCGGCTGGTCTATCTGCAGATCACGCAGCACGACACGCTGCTCGAGCGCGCCGAGACCAATCGCGTCTCGGTCGTCCCCATCGTGCCCAACCGGGGCTTGATCGTGGACCGCAACGGCGTGGTGCTGGCCAGCAACTACTCGGCCTACACGCTGGAGATCACGCCGTCCAAGGTGCCCGACCTCGAACGCACGATCGACGCGCTGTCCGCGGTGATCGAGGTCCAGCCGCGCGACCGTCGCCGTTTCAAGCGGCTGATGGAGGAAAGCAAGAACTTCGAGTCGCTGCCCATCCGCACCAAGCTGACCGACACCGAGGTCGCGCGTTTCGCGGCGCAGCGCTTCCGCTTCCCCGGCGTGGACATCAAGGCGCGGCTGTTCCGCAACTATCCGCTGGGCGACGTCGGCGCGCACCTGCTGGGCTACATCGGCCGCATCAACCAGGCCGAGAAGAAGGCGATGGACGACTGGTCCGAGGAGGACGTCGCCAACTACCGGGGCACCGAGTACATCGGCAAGCTCGGTCTGGAGCAGGCCTACGAGCGGGAACTGCACGGCCAGACGGGCTTCGAGGAAATGGAAACCAGCGCCGGCGGACGGGCCGTGCGCCGGCTGCGCAACCGGCCGCCGACACCGGGCAACACGCTGCATCTCTCGATCGACATCAAGCTGCAGGCGCTGGTGGAGCGGCTCTACGGCGACCGGCGCGGCGCGCTGGTCGCGATGGATCCCCGCAACGGCGAGGTGCTGGCCTTCGTCTCCAAGCCGACCTTCGACCCCAACCTGTTCGTCGACGGCATCGACGCGGACAGCTGGAAGGAACTCAACGAGGACATCGACAAGCCGCTGCTGAACCGGGCGTTGCGCGGCACCTATCCGCCGGGCTCGACCTTCAAGCCCTACATGGCGATGGCGGCGCTGAACACCGGCAAGCGCGCGGCCAACGTGGTGATCCAGGACAACCTGACCTTCAGCTTCGGCGGCCGCGTCTTCGGTAGCGCGACGGGCGACCGCGCGGGGCCGAAGGACATGCGCCTGGCGATCGTCACCTCGTCGAACGTCTACTTCTATTCGCTGGCCAACGAGATGGGCGTGGACATGATCCACGACCAGCTCGAGCCCTTCGGCTTCGGCCGCAAGACCGAGATCGACCTGCAAGGCGAGGTCACCGGCCTGCTGCCCAGCACGGAGTGGAAGCGTCGTGCGTTCAAGCGGCCGCAGGACCAGAAGTGGTACGCCGGCGAGACCATCTCGCTGGGCATCGGCCAGGGCCAGAACAACTTCACCATGCTGCAGCTGGCGACGGCCATGTCGACGCTGTCCAGTGGCGGCGAGCGCTACCGGCCGCGTCTGGTGCGGGAGATCGAGGACGTCGTCAAGCACACCCAGCGGCGCACCGCGAGCGACGCGCTGACCCCGCTGGCGCTGCGCAAGTCCGATGTGGACGTGATCCGCAACGCGATGCACGACGTGACGCTGGAGGGCACCTCGCGCATGGTCTTCGCCGGCGCGCAGTACCAGAGCGCGGGCAAGACGGGCACCGCGCAGGCCGTGGGCCTGCGTGCCGGGCAGACCTACAGCAGCATCAAGGCGGACGAGCGCAAGCGCGACCACTCGTTGTACATCTCGTTCGCGCCCTATCAGTCGCCGACGATCGCGCTTGCGTTGATCGTCGAGAACGCCGGCTTCGGTTCCGAGTCGGCCGCGCCGATCGCACGGCGCGTCTTCGACTACGTGCTCACCGGCACCTACCCGAGCGAGGAGGACATCGCCAAGGTCCGGCTCGGCCAGGTCGGCGCGCCGATCGGCACGCCGCGGCGCGTCGAGGACATTCCGCTGCCGAATGCCGCCGGGAGCGCGCCGGATGTCGCCGCCTCGGCGGCATCCGCGGCATCGGCGGCGTCGGCGGCATCCGCGCCGCGCCCCAACCCGGGAGCCTCACGATGAGCGCCGTCTTCAGCAAACCCAGCCTGCTGCAGCGTGTGAAGCCGCTGTTCCAGGGCTTCGACATCCCGCTGCTGCTGGCGATGGCCTGGCTGATGGGCCTGGGCCTGATGTGCATGTACTCGGCGGGCTACGACCACGGCACCCGCTTCGTCGACCACGCGCGCAACATGGTGCTGGCGATGGGGGTGCTGTTCGTGACCGCGCAGGTGCCGCCGCAGCGGCTCATGCAGCTGGCGTTGCCGTTGTACGCGATCGGGGTGACGCTGCTCGTGGCGGTGGCGCTGTTCGGCATCACGAAGAAGGGCGCGACGCGCTGGCTGTACGTCGGCACGCAGATCCAGCCCTCGGAGCTGCTGAAGATCGCGGTGCCGCTGATGCTCGCGTGGTGGTTCCAGAAGCGCGAGGGTCAGCTGCGCCTGCCCGACTTCGTCGCCGCCTTCCTCCTGCTGGCCGTGCCGGTCGGCCTGATCGCCAAGCAGCCGGACCTGGGCACTTCGTTGCTGGTGCTGGGGGCGGGCCTGTACGTGATCTTCTTCGCCGGCTTGTCGTGGAAGCTGATCATCCCGGCCCTGGTGCTGGCCGGCGCGGGCATCACGGCGCTGGTGTTCAGCGAGGACCAGATCTGCCAGCCCGACGTGAAGTGGGTGGTGCTGAAGGACTATCAGAAGGACCGTGTCTGCACGCTGCTGGACCCGACGAAGGATCCGCTGGGCAAGGGCTTCCACATCATCCAGGGCGAGATCGCGATCGGCTCGGGCGGCGTGACCGGCAAGGGCTTCATGAAGGGCACGCAGACGCACCTGGAGTTCATTCCGGAGCGCACCACCGACTTCATCTTCGCCGCCTACGGCGAGGAGTTCGGGCTGATCGGGGCGGCGGGGCTCCTGCTAGGCTTCACCGCGCTGATCCTGCGCGGGCTCGCGATCGCGCATGAGGCGCCGACGCTGTTCTCGAGACTGCTCGCCGGGGCGATCACGCTGAGCTTCTTCACCTACGTGTTCGTGAACATGGGGATGGTCACCGGCATCCTGCCCGTGGTGGGCGTGCCGCTGCCGTTCATCTCCTATGGGGGAACGGCGATGGTGACGCTGGGCCTGTCGCTCGGGATGCTGATGTCGATCGCGAAGAGCCGGGGCGGGACGCAGCGGTGATCAGGTGTTGCCGTTCGCGAGCGGGTGCGCCGCGAAGCGGACGGTGAACCGGGCGCCGGGACCGGCGCCCTCCGCCTCCGCCTGGCGGCGCGCCCGCGTGTCGTCCACCGCGATCTCGGCGTCGTGCTGCTGGACGATCTCGCGCACGATCGCCAGCCCCAGTCCCGAGCCGTCGACGTTGGTGCCCAATGCTCGGTAGAACGGCTGGAAGATCTGCTCGCGTTCCGATTCGGCGATGCCGGGGCCCGAGTCCTCCACCTGCAGCACGCAGACCTGTCCGAACGGATCCTCGACCACGCGCACGGTGACCGTGCCGCCGCTGGGCGTGTAGAGCAGCGCGTTGTCGACCAGATTGCGGATCAGCTCCCGGATCAGCAACGGATGGCCGTTGATGCGCAGTCCCGCCTGGCTCGCCTCCGGCCCCTCATAGCCAAGGTCCAGGCGCTTCTCCATCGCGCGCGGCACGAAGTCGCGCACCGTCTCGATCGCGAGCACGGCCAGGTTCACCTCGCTGCGGCGCGCCGCGTGTTCCTGGTCCTCGGCGCGGGCCATCGCCAGCAACTGATTGACCATGTGGGCCGCGCGCTGGCTCGAGACCGCGATCTGCTTCAGCGAGCGGCGCAGCTCCGCCGGCGAGCTGCGGCCCTCGTCGATCTCGCGCTGCGCCAGCTCGGCCTGCGTGCGAAGGCCTGCCAGCGGGGTCTTCAACTGGTGCGCCGCATCGGCCAGGAAATGCTTCTGCGACCGGATCGACTGGTCGAGCCGCTCCAGCAGGTCGTTGATCGCCTGGACCAGCGGGGCGACTTCGTCCGGGATGCGCTGTTCGTCGATCGGGCTGAGGTCGGAGCTGTCGCGCGAGCGGATACGTCGCTGCAGGTCGTTCAGCGGCGCGATGCCCCGCGCCAGCGCGAGCCACACCAGCAGCACCGCCAGCGGCAGGATCACGAATTGCGGGAGGATGACACCCTTGATGATTTCGTTGGTCAGCCGAGACCGCTTGCCCAGCGTCTCCGCGACCTGAACCAGCATCATCTTGTCGCTGCCCGCCATCCCCTCCGGCACCACCCACAGGTAGGACACGCGCACGGCCTCGTTGTTGACCTCGTCGAAGCGGCGATTGACCTCCCAGGGCACGATCGGCGGCTCGGCCTCGGGGACCGGCAGTTGTGCGTCGCCGCTGAGCAGTTCGCCGCGCAGGCCCAGCACCTGGTAGTAGACCGTGTCCGACTCGTCCGCTCGCAGCAGCGCGGCGGCCTCGGGCGCCAGCGCATAACGCGAACGCCCCCGCCTGGAGGCGGCATCACCGGGGCCAGGCTCGGTGACGACCTGCAGGCCGAGCGTGCGGGCCATCTCGTCGAGTTCGCGGTCGTAGGGCTTGTTGGCGATGCCCTGCGCGACCAGCCAGGTCAGCGCGACGCTGATCGGCCAGATGACCAGCAGCGGCGCGAGCATCCAGTCGAGGATCTCGCCGAACAGGGAGCGATGGCCCGAGGAGTCAGCCGCCATGCGGCCCGCCATCGTTCATGCAGGGGCCCAGGCTCGCCGGGTCCATCGCAGGGACGGCCGCGGCGGTCGGCGATTCAGCCGGGGATCTTCTCAAGGCAGTAGCCCAGCCCGCGCACCGTCGCGATGCGGATCGGCCCTTGCTCGATCTTCTTGCGCAGCCGGTGGATGTAGACCTCGATCGCGTTGTTGCTGACTTCCTCGCCCCACTCGCACAGCCGCTCGACGAGCTGGTCCTTGCTGACCAGGCGCCCGGCGCGCTGCAGCAGCACCTCGAGCAGCGAGAGCTCGCGCGCCGAGAGTTCCACCATCTGCTCGTTGATGTAGGCGACGCGTCCGGTCGCGTCAAATGCCAGCGGGCCGTGGCGGATCACGCTCGACGCGGTCCCCAGGCCGCGACGCGTCAGCGCGCGGACGCGGGCCTCGAGCTCCTGCAGCGAGAACGGCTTGGCCATGTAGTCGTCGGCGCCGAGGTCCAGGCCCTTGACGCGTTCCTCGATGCTGTCGGCCGCCGTCAGGATCAGCACGGGAACGGACGAGCCGCGCGCGCGCAGCCGTCTGAGCACTTCCAGCCCGTGCAGCTTGGGCAGCCCCAGGTCGAGGATGAGGAGGTCGAACTCGTGGGAGGCCAATGCCGCATCGGCCTCGCTGCCGCTGCCGACCTGGTCGACCGCGCAGCCCGACGCCCGCAACGAACGCAGCAGGCCGTCGGCCAGGACCTGGTCGTCTTCGGCGATCAAGATGCGCATGTGTCGTCCCCTCTGGTTATGGAGACATTCTAGGGAGCCGTCCACCGGCCTTCCCTAGGCGTTTCCGAGCCATCGCGCGAAGAGGACGGGCCCTCGCGGGTCAGGCCGGGCACAGCTTCCTGTGCCTCCTCCCCCTCAGGAGGGGAAGAAGTGGGATGTGATGGATCTGGCTCATCCCATGAGCCACCTGGCGCCTAACATGTCCGCATCGGAGGTCGGAAAGCCAGCGCTACCGCCGGCCGGTCCGACAAAGTACTGTACAGATATACAGATTGCGCCATAATCCGCCGCAGCCAACAGGAGAAGATTGCATGGACGCCCCCGTGAAGAACGCCAACACCGAAAAAGCCAAGGCCCTGCAGGCCGCCCTCGCCCAGATCGAAAAGCAGTTCGGCAAGGGCTCCATCATGCGGCTGGCCGAGGGCGAGAAGATCGAGGACATCCAGGTCGTCTCCACCGGCTCGCTGGGCCTGGACATCGCGCTGGGTGTCGGCGGCCTGCCGCGCGGGCGCGTGATCGAGATCTACGGTCCCGAATCCTCCGGCAAGACCACGCTCACGCTGCAGGTGATCGCCCAGATGCAGAAGCTGGACGGTGTCTGCGCCTTCATCGACGCCGAACACGCGCTGGACGTCCAGTATGCGCAGAAGTTGGGCGTAAACCTGCAGGAGCTGCTGATCAGCCAGCCCGACACCGGTGAGCAGGCGCTGGAGATCGTCGATTCGCTGGTGCGTTCCGGCTCGGTCGACCTGATCGTCATCGACTCGGTCGCCGCGCTGACGCCGAAGGCGGAACTCGAAGGCGAGATGGGCGACGCGCTGCCGGGCCTGCAGGCCCGCCTCATGAGCCAGGCGCTGCGCAAGCTGACCGCCACGATCAAGAAGACCAACTGCACGGTCGTCTTCATCAACCAGATCCGGATGAAGATCGGCGTGATGTTCGGCAGCCCGGAAACGACGACCGGCGGCAATGCGCTGAAGTTCTACGCCTCGGTGCGCCTGGACATCCGCCGCATCGGCTCGATCAAGAAGGGCGAGGAGGTCATCGGTTCCGAGACCAAGGTCAAGGTCGTCAAGAACAAGGTGGCCCCTCCCTTCAAGACGGCGGAGTTCGACATCCTCTACGGCGAAGGCATCAGCCGCGAAGGCGAGATCATCGACATGGGCGTGACCGCCAAGATCGTCGACAAGTCCGGCGCCTGGTACGCCTACAGCGGCGAGAAGATCGGCCAGGGCAAGGACAACGCGCGCGAGTTCCTCCGCGAGAACCCGGATCTGGCCGTCGAGATCGAAAACAAGATCCGCGATTCCCTGGGCATCCCGCTGCTGGGCGCCGCGCCCGGCGATGCCGCCGAGTAAGCGCGCCGGAGCACAGCCGCTCTCGCTGAAGGCGCGGGCGGTCGCCTTGCTCGCACAACGGGAGCACAGCGCGATGGAGCTGCGGCGCAAGCTGTTGCGCATCGCTCGCGAGCGGCTGGCAGAGACTGATCGCGAGGAGTCCCCGGACGAGGAAGCCTCGGCCGGGCTCGGCGACGAAGTCGATGCGGTCCTTGCGTGGCTCAAGGCCAACGCCTATCTCGACGAGTCGCGATTCGTCGAGTCTCGCCTCCACGCACGGTCACAGCGTTTTGGTCAGCGGCGCATCGAACAGGAGCTGGCGCAGCACGGGCTGTCGCTGGACGCGGAGCAGCGTTCCGCGCTCGCGGCAGGGGAACTGGCGCGCGCCTGCGAGCTCCTGCGGCGCAAGTTCGGTGACGGTCTCGCTGCGGATCCGGCCACCGAGGCCAAGCGGCTGCGCTTCCTGATCGGACGGGGATTCGGTGTGGACGTCGCGCGTCGCGCCTTGAGGCAGTCCGCGCCCGACGCTGACACCTGAATCAGCGACAGTTGTGAAACTGCCCGAAACTTCGTGCGCCATGGGCAGCTTTCGAGGCCCTGACAAGCCCACGCCGGTGCGCGTCTCAACCGCGCCAAAGGCTTGATGCAACGCAGCATGCTACATTTTCGGCTTCGCTAAACAGCCCGCCGGCGTTCGTCCGCGGGCGTGTTTTTGCGTGTTTGCATCGGTTTTATGTCTTCCTCCGCCTCCCCCGAGCGCCCTCTGCCGCCATGTCGTCGCACCGCCGGCGCGTGGTCCTATGGCCGCGACGACGGGACCTGCGCCGCGGGGATCCAGCTGGAACCGGCGATGCAAACCTCATCTCCACGCCGGCATTGCGGAGCGTCCGCAACATCGGCGGCCTCTTCCTGATTCATCCATCAAGCGAGACCTCCCTATGAAGATTCACGAGTACCAGGGCAAGGAAATCCTGCGCCAGTTCGGCGTGCCGGTGCCGCGCGGTATTCCCGCGTTCACGGTGCAAGAAGCGGTCGAGGCCGCGCAGAAGCTGGGCGGCCCGGTCTGGGTGGTCAAGGCGCAGATCCACGCGGGTGGTCGCGGCAAGGGCGGCGGCGTCAAGCTGGGCAAGAGCCTGGACGACGTGAAGGCGCTGTCCGAGCAGATCCTCGGCATGCAGCTGGTCACGCACCAGACCGGCGCGGCCGGCCAGAAGGTCCGTCGCCTGTACATCGAAGAAGGCGCCGACATCAAGAACGAGCTGTACGTCTCGCTGGTGACCGACCGCGGCACGCAGAAGGTGGCCTTCATCGCGTCGAGCGAAGGCGGCATGGACATCGAGGAAGTCGCCCACTCGACCCCCGAGAAGATCATCACCGAGTACATCGATCCGCTGACGGGCATCACGACCGAGCAGTCGAAGAAGATCGCCGCGGCCATCGGCCTGACTGGCGCCTCGGTGGACCAGGCCGTCGACCTGTTCGCCAAGCTCTACAAGTGCTACATGGACACGGACGCGTCGCTGGTGGAGATCAACCCGCTGAACTGCGACTCCAAGGGCAACCTGATCGCCCTGGACGCCAAGTTCAACTTCGACGCCAACGCCCTGTTCCGTCACCCGGAAATCGTCGCCTACCGCGACCTGGACGAAGAAGATCCGGCTGAAATCGAAGCCTCGAA
The DNA here is from genome assembly GCA_039593255.1 of Roseateles sp. GTDB lineage: Bacteria > Pseudomonadota > Gammaproteobacteria > Burkholderiales > Burkholderiaceae_C > Roseateles. Next base: position 84,770 of record JBCNPQ010000017.1, on the reverse strand, counting down.
GTTCGACCTGGCCTACATCTCGCTCGATGGCAACATCGGCTGCCTGGTGAACGGCGCCGGTCTGGCGATGGCCACGATGGACACCATCAAGCTGTTCGGCGGCGAGCCGGCCAACTTCCTGGACGTCGGCGGTGGCGCCACGGCCGAGAAGGTCACCGAGGCCTTCAAGATCATGCTGAAGAACCCCGAGGTGAAGGGCATCCTCGTGAACATCTTCGGCGGCATCATGAAGTGCGACACCATCGCCGAAGGCGTGATCACCGCCTGCAAGGCCGTCAACCTGAACGTGCCGCTGGTCGTCCGCATGAAGGGCACCAACGAAGAGCTGGGCAAGAAGATGCTGGCCGAGTCCGGCCTGCCCATCATCGCCGCCGACACCATGGCCGAAGCCGCGACCAAGATCGTCGCCGCCGTCAAGTAAGCCGCCGACCCAGCCAAGGAATACGACATGAGCATTTACATCAACAAGGACACCAAGGTCATCACCCAGGGCATCACGGGCAAGACCGGTCAGTTCCACACCCTGGGCTGCCAGGCCTACGCGAACGGCAAGAACGCCTTCGTCGCCGGCGTGAACCCCAAGAAGGCGGGCGAGAAGTTCTCGGACATCCCCATCTACGGCACCGTCAAGGAAGCCGCCGCCCAGACCGGCGCGACCGTCTCGGTGATCTACGTGCCGCCGGCGGGCGCCGCCGCCGCGATCTGGGAGGCCGTGGAGGCCGACCTGGATCTGGCGATCTGCATCACGGAGGGCATCCCCGTCCGCGACATGCTGGAAGTGCGCAACAAGATGAAGGCCAAGGAAGCCGCCGGCGGCAAGAAGACGCTGCTGCTGGGCCCGAACTGCCCCGGCCTGATCACGCCCGACGAGATCAAGATCGGCATCATGCCCGGCCACATCCATCGCAAGGGCCGCATCGGCGTGGTCTCGCGCTCCGGCACGCTGACCTATGAGGCGGTCGCCCAGCTGACCGAAATCGGTCTGGGCCAGTCGTCGGCTGTCGGCATCGGCGGCGACCCGATCAACGGCCTGAAGCACATCGACGTGATGAAGGCCTTCAACGACGATCCGGACACGGACGCCGTGATCATGATCGGCGAGATCGGTGGCCCGGACGAGGCGGAAGCCGCCCGCTGGTGCAAGGCCAACATGAAGAAGCCGGTCGTCGGCTTCATCGCCGGCGTCACCGCCCCTCCCGGAAAGCGCATGGGCCACGCCGGCGCGCTGATCTCGGGCGGTGCGGACACGGCCGATGCCAAGCTCGCCATCATGGAAGAGTGCGGCTTCACCGTGACGCGCAACCCGTCCGAAATGGGCAAGCTGCTGAAGGGCCTGCTGTAAGTAGCAGGAAAAACCTGATGCTGGAGGCCGGTGCTGCGTAATTTCACGCACAGCGGCGACGGGGGGGAGGCGCGGACAATGCCGCTACACCCCCCGAACGAATGAAGGGGCCCGACGGGCCCCTTCATTCGTTTGTTCCTCCAACGCTTTAGACTGGGCCTCCCTGCGCGAGTGCCTGGCGTGGGTTCCTCACATGGACATGCTCACCAGCCCCGAGTTCTGGCTTGCCGTCGGCCAGATCATCATGATCGACATCCTGCTCGGTGGCGACAATGCCGTCGTCATCGCGCTCGCCTGCCGGAAGCTGCCGCCGAACCTGCGCACGCGCGGGATCATGTGGGGCACCGCCGGTGCGATCGTGCTGCGCGTCGTGCTGATCTTCTTCGCGCTGACGCTGCTGAAGCTCCCGTTCCTGAAGCTGGTCGGCGGCGCGCTGCTGCTGTGGATCGGCATCAAGCTGCTTTTGCCGGAAGCGGACGACGACCACTCGAACATGGAAGCCAGCGACAAGCTCTGGGGCGCCGTGAAGACGGTCATCATCGCGGACTTCGTGATGAGCCTGGACAACGTCATCGCGATCGCCGGCGCCGCCGAGGGCGCGGGTGGCAGCCACCAGATGCCGCTGGTGATCTTCGGCCTGCTGGTGTCCATTCCCATCATCGTCTGGGGCAGCCAGCTGGTCATCAAGCTGATGGACAGGTTCCCCATCGTCATCACGCTGGGTGCGATGCTGCTGGGCTGGATCGCCGGAACGATGCTGGTCACCGACCCCGCGCTCAACGCCTGGGTGCCGATGCAGCCGGGCGACAAGCCCGGCACGACGGAGGTGCTGCCGCAGGTGTACTACGCCCTGGGCATCGGTGGCGCGCTGTTCGTGCTGCTCGTCGGCAAGCTGCTGGCCGCCCGCCGGCCGGCCGAAGCCTGACGGAAGGCCTGCCATGTCATGAGCGCCTCCGGCTTCCTCAAGCGACTGCTGGGCCGAGGCGCGTCTGACGATGGGGGCCTGGGAGACTCCGACACCGTGCCGACGACGCAACCGATGCCGCGATCGGCCGGTGTGGCGCTGGACAACTACGACATCAGCGAGGAAGTCGGCCGCGGCGCGATGGCCGTGGTCCATCGCGCCGTGGATCAGCGTAGCGGCCGTGTCGTTGCGATCAAGCGCCTGGCCTTGCAGCGCGAGTTCGCGCCCGAGGACCTGATCGACGTCCGGGACCGATTCATGCGCGAGGCCAGCGCGGCCCGGCACCTGGACCACCCCGACATCCTGCGCGTGCTCGACGCCGGGGAGAGCGGCGGCGACACCTGGATCGCGATGGAGTATGTCGTCGGCCAGGACCTCAGCCACCACACGCGACCCGGCCAACTGCTGCCGCTGCGGGAGGTGCTGCTGCTCGGTGCGCGCCTGGGGCGGGCGCTGCAGTACGCGCACGGCCACGGCGTGGTCCACCGCGACATCAAGCCGGCCAATGTCATGCTGGAGCGGGCGACCGGCAGCGTGAAGATCATGGACTTCGGTATCGCGCGCGTCGCCGACGGCAGCCGCACGAGGACCGGGTTGGTCCTGGGCACGCCGTCCTACATGTCGCCGGAACAGCTCGCCGGATTGCAGGTGGACGGCCGCAGCGACCTCTATTCGCTGGGCGCGATGCTCTTCCAGCTGATGACCGGACAACTGCCCCATCAATCCGAGTCAATGGCCACCCTGATGCATCAGATCATGAATCAGCCGGCGCCGGACCTCCGCCTGCTTCGACCGGAGCTGCCCGAGTCGCTGGCCTTGGTGGTGGCCTTGGCGCTGGAAAAGCGCCCGGAACTGCGCTACCAGCGGGGCGATCTGCTGGCCCAGGACCTGGAAGCCGTGCTGAGCCAGATTCCGGTGGCACTGGCCAATAGCACTGGCACCACACCTCCGCCTCCCCCACCGGCGGGACAGGCATTCGAGCAAACTTTGCGGCTACAGTCCCAGGGCGCAGTGCACAATCCTCTTCCCCCAGCCGATCCCGCCAGCAAGACATGACCCTGGAGTTCTTCAGCGCCACCGACACCGGCCGCGTGCGCGACAACAATGAAGACTCGGTCGCCTTGGAGCCGGGCGTCGGGCTCGCGGTGCTCGCGGACGGGATGGGCGGGTACAACGCGGGGGAAGTCGCGAGCCAGATGCTCACGACCTTCATCAAGTCCGAACTGGGCCGATGGCTGGCGGAAGCCGGGCAGCATGCGACCGACATCGACGTGCGGCGCGCCATGGACATCTGTGTCGACAACGCCAACCGGGCGATCTTCAACGCCGCCAACACCAATCCACGCTATGCGGGGATGGGGACGACGCTGGTGCTCGCGGTCTTCCGGGAGCAGAGCCTGCTGCTGGGGCATGTGGGCGACTCCCGGGCTTACCGCTACCGGGATGGGCAACTGGTGCAGCTCACGCGTGACCATTCGTTGCTGCAGGAACAGATCGATGCAGGTCTACTGACGCCAGAGGAAGCGGTCTTCAGCAGCAACAAGAATCTGGTCACGCGGGCTGTCGGCGTGGAGGACACGGTGATGCTCGAGGTGCATCAGCACGAGGTGCTGCCGGGTGACCAGATCCTGCTGTGCAGCGACGGGCTGTCGGACATGGTCGACGACATGAGCGTGGCGCAGGTGCTGCAAAGCCACACCGACTTGCCCGAGGCCGCACAGGCGCTGGTGGACACGGCCAATGACATGGGCGGCAAGGATAATATTGCGATTGTTCTGGTTCGCGCCGAAAGTCGCACCAAGCCATGGGCATGGTGGCCATTCAGTCGCAACAATGGACGCCGCTGAGGCGTTCACTACAAATAAAGACAGGACTCGAGGTCAAGCATGGGCAAGCTGGTGGTGTCGCTCGACGGCGTGGTGATCAAGGAAGTGCAGATCACCAAGGACAAGACCACGCTCGGCCGCAGGCCGTACAACGATATCGTCATCGACAACCTGGCAGTCAGCGGCGAACACGCCGTGCTGCAGATGGTCGGGTCGGATGTCTTCATCGAGGACCTGAACTCGACCAACGGCACGTACATCAACGGCAAGGCGATCAAGAAGCAGTTGCTGTCGCACAGCGATGTGATCGAGGTCGGCAAGTACAAGATCAAGTATCTGATCGAGGACAACGCTGACTACGAGAAGACGATGATCCTGCGTCCGGGCACCGCGCCGAGCAGTGGCTTCGGTCTGCCGTCGTCGTTTGGTGGACTCGGCCCGGCGCCGGTGTCGACCGCTCCGGCGGCGATCAAGGTGCTGAACGGTCCGGCGGCAGGCCGCGAAGTCTCGCTGACCAAGGTGGTGACCACCGTCGGCAAACCTGGCGTCCAGGTGGCGTCGATCACCAAGCGGCCGAGCGGCTATGTGTTCGCGCACGTTGAAGGTGGCGCCCGGCCCGTGGTGAACGGGGCGCCGCTGACGGCCGAGTCGGTCCCGCTCAAGAACGGCGACGTGATCGAGCTGGCCGGGACGCAGATGCAGTTCGTCCAGGCCTGAACGAGGCCGCAGCGAAGCAGGGGCCAACAGGCCCCTTTTTCCTGTCCGGACAGGGCGTTTGGGCGTGGTTTTGGCGCGCCATCCTGTATCGAGATGATTCGTTCCTGTCGGGCGATGACCTACACGCGTGCAGGTTTTCACGGCATCCGAGCGGGGTCGCGTAAGCGACGGCAATAAATCTTCGAATCGAGGATTCGGCGCTTAGTCCCGCGCGGCGGGTGCCTCTACAGTCTTCGGCATGAAGATTCGCGTGCTCGGTTGCGCCGGCGCCCTGGCGGCCGGCTACAGGACCACCTCCTTCCTGCTCGACGACGATGTGCTCATCGACGCCGGCAGCGGCGTGGCCGAGCTCACCGTGGATGCGATGGTCAAGGTCGACCACATCCTGGTCACGCATTCGCACCTGGACCATGTCCTGGCGATCGGCCTGCTGGCGGATACCGTCCAGCGCCGACGGGCTCAGGCGGGTCGGCCCCCGGTCAAGGTTCATGCACTGCCTGAAACCCTGCAGGCGCTCCGTGCGCATGTGTTCAACGGCGTGATCTGGCCGGACTTCACTCGCCTGCCATCGCCTGAACGCCCCGCCTTGACCTTCCATGAATTCGCCGTGGGTGAAGTACTGGATCTGGGCGGCGGCCGTCGCGTCGAGGTAATCAGCGCAGCCCACACGGTTCCCGCCGTGGGGTTTGCCGTCGATGGCGGCGCCAAGGGCCACTGGGTCTTCACTGGCGACACCGGCCCGAATCCAGCGTTGTGGAAGCGCCTGTCCGAGATCAAGGTGGCGCACCTCATCATCGAATGTGCCTTCGGCGACGAAGAGTGCGGGCTCGCGGGGATCAGCAAACATCTCTGCCCGACGACGCTCAAGGACGAACTTGCGAAATTGGTCGGGGCCATCGATGTGCATATCACCCACATCAAGCCGGGCGAACGCGCTGCGGTCATGGACGCCGTGACGGGCTTGCGCACGACACACCGGATCTCCGCGTTGGAGAACTTCCAGGAGTTCACGCTGTCTTGACGCCCTCGTCAATCCGAGATCGTTACCCGCTGCCCGCGCCGGAGACCCGACGCGGGCAGCGTCGCTTTGTGCCTCGACTTGGTGTCGGCGGGTTCTGACAAAGCTTGTCAGCCGGAAGCAAGGTGACAGATTGCGGCAGGCGGGCTGACAAAAAACGTCACTTCGATGGGGCGCTTTGGCCAGCAATGCGTGCAGTCATGCACGTTCAAGGCGGAGAACAGGCTGGCACGGCCCCTGCGTACAAGAGTTCCGTCTCTACCCCACTCTCTTCCTCAGGAGTTTTTATATGAAGCGCGTTCAACAAGGTTTCACCCTGATCGAACTGATGATCGTCGTGGCGATCATCGGTATCCTGGCTGCTGTCGCTCTGCCGGCCTACAAGGACTACATCATCAAGACCAAGGTCTCTGAAGTGATGGCCGCTGCCTCGCAGCCGAAGGCCATGATTCAAGAGTTCTACACGGTCAAGAATGACTGGCCGACGGTGGCTGACGTCCCGGTGGACAACATCAAGAGCCAGTATGTTGAAGAACTGACCTGGACCCCGGGCACGCACAAGATCAACGCGAAGGTCAAGGGCGTCGACACCAACGTCAATGGCAAGTTCATCACGCTGACCGGTACGCTGGAAAACGAGTCGATCAACTGGGTTTGCACGTCCGACATGGACAAGAAGTACCTGGCTGCTTCCTGCAAGTAATCGATTCCTTTGATTCGATCACCAAATGGGGCTTCGGCCCCATTTGTCGTTTCTGAGCCTCAAAATCCCGTCGTCCCAATCCTCGGCCAATAGATCGATGACGCCCACTCTCCGCGGACGCCTGAAGGCGTCCTCGCTTCATTTCATCTTTACCCTGATCGTGGCTGCCTCAGTTGCGGCTGCCGTGTTCCTGCTTTGGTATCCATGGCCCTACAGCGAGGTGTCAGGGGGCGTCGGCCTGTTCCTGTTGATCGTGGGAGTCGACGTGGTGCTGGGGCCACTGATCACACTGGTTGTCTTCGATACGCGCAAGCCTCGAGGCGAGCTGTGGCGGGACATGTCGGTGGTGGTTGTCCTTCAATTGGCTGGTCTGGTGTTCGGTGCGCACACCATGTTCATTGCGCGGCCCGTGGGGCTGGTGCTTGAAGTCGACCGTTTTCGCGCAGTCATTGCCGCCAGCGTGGTCGAGCAAGAGCTGCCGAAAGCGCCCGAGTCTCTTCGCTCGCTATCCATGACCGGCCCCAAGCTGATGGGCACGCGGGAGGTCACGCAGGCAGAAAAGATGGATGCCGTATTTGCGGCGTTCGGCGGGGCCGATCTCGGCATGCGGCCCAGCTTCTGGCAGGAGTGGGACGCGCAGGCGCGTGCGCAAGCTTTGAAAGTGGGCAAGCCGGCGTCGGAACTGTTGGCGCGTCGGCACGAACAGGCGGACGCGCTCAATGCTGCCGTTGCCAAGACGGGCAAGCCCATCGAGCAACTGATCTATATCCCCATGCTGGCGCGTCGCACTGACTGGTCGGTGTTGCTTGACAAGACGACGGGAGACCCCGTCGGCTTCGCACCCGTCGACGGCTTCTGAGCGCTCCGTTTCATCGCGTTCCAGGCAAAGGGCTCAGCGGGCGTTAGAGTTCCGCCCTGTCCCCACGACCCGGACCGTTCATGACGCTCGCCGCGACGGCGCCTGCCGCCGACCTCGCCGAATCCGCCAGCGCCCCGCATCTTCAGGCCCTGACTCTGATCGGCCTACTGTTCGGCGTGACCCTGGCGCCGCTGATCGCCTACAACCAGACGCCGTCGGCGACGCTCTACAACCAGTTGGCGGCGTTCGCAGGCTTCGGGCTGCTGGTCGCTGGTCTTGGGTGGGGGCGGTCGTTGCTCGCCGGTTGGCGCGTCGACGGCGTCTCTCTCGGCCTGCTGCTGATGACGCTCGCCGCCGCGGCCGCGCCGATCACGCATGGGCTGCCATGGTCGATGGCTTTGACCAGTGTGGCCATGCTGCTCGGCGCCTTGTTGGCCGTGCAGGTCGGTCGAGCCGTGACACCAGGCCAGCGCGACAGTGTCCTCACGCTCTTCTGTATCGCATTGGTCGGCGCGGGCCTGCTGAGCGTGGTGGTCAGTTTCGTCCAGATGTTTTTCCCGTCGCTGGCCGACGGCACCATCATCGCCCGCTCCGGTCTGGTGGGTCGCGCGGTCGGCAACATGCGCCAACCGAATCACCTCGCCAGCCTGCTGATGTGGGCGTGCGTGGCGTCGGTTTGGCTCGCACAGGGCGGGTGGCTGGCGAGGCGACTGGGTAGCGCTCTGCGCGGCACGGTCGCGCTGTACCTGCTCTTGTTCCTGTTCGTCTTCTGCGTTCTGCTGAGTGCGTCCCGTACCGGGATGATCGGCATCGGCATGCTGGCGATCTGGGGAGCGATCGACGGTCGTCTCTCACGCCAGGTGCGCATTGCCTTGGGCTCGACACTGATCATGTTCGCGATCAGTTGGGGTCTGCTCGAGTGGTACACCGCCGTCAGCCACCACGCCTTCGGCGCGCAGTCGCGCGTGTCCGATGAGGGTGCCGGATCTCCGACCCGGATCGCGATCGTGAAGAACGCCATCGGGCTGCTGCAGCGTTATCCGCTCACGGGCTCCGGCTGGGGCGACTTCAACTTCGCCTGGACGATGACGCCCTTCCCCGATCGTCCCGTCGCGTTCTTCGACCACACCCACAACCTGGAACTGCAACTGCTGGTTGAGATGGGCCTGCCGCTGGGGCTGGTCACGCTGGGCCTGCTGGCCTGGGGACTGTGGGCCGCCTTTGCACGCGCTGTGCGCGGCAGCGCCGCGACGCGCTGTGCGGCCATGCTGGTCGCGATGATTGGCCTGCACAGCCAGTTCGAGTACCCGCTGTGGTACGCCTACTTCCTGCTTCCCGCCGCGCTGGCGTTCGGCTTCTGCATGGCGGACCCGGCGACGTCGCCGGAACCCTTAGCCTCGAAGAGAGCCGCCTCGCTTGAGGGCGCTAGACGTCGACCGGGCTTGGTCGTATTGGGTCTCGCGATCGCGGCGTTGGTGCCGCTGGTCGTGGTCGACTACCTGCGCATCGTCCACATCTATGCGCCGCCCGCAGGCGCCGCGTCGCTCGACGAACGCATTGCCGCCGGCCAGCGCTCCCCCTTGTTCGCGCTTCAGGCGGACTATGCCGAGGCGACCGTGCAGCCCCCCGGCGCCGTGGCGCTCGAGGCCGCGCGGCTCACCGGCCATCACTTGATCGACACGCGCCTGCTGATGTCCTGGGCGAAGTCGCTCAATGCGGTGGGAGAGACTGACAAGGCCCGCTATCTGGTGCAGCGGCTGCGTGAGTTCCGAAATTCAGCCAGCGCGGAATGGCTGGCCGAATGTGACGAGGTCGCCGCGCTCGGTGCCGCGGCGAAGCCGTTCCAATGCGAGCCGCCAGAGCGGGAATACAGCTTCCGCGAACTGCGCTGATCCGGTCCGGAAAACCGAGGTCCTGCGCTGCCGTTCAGACCTCGGCGTGCCACTCGCCCGACTTCCCGCCCTGCTTCTCCAGCACGCGGATCTGCTCCATCACCATGCCGCGATCGGCCGCCTTGCACATGTCGTAGACGGTGAGCAGGCCGACTTGCACGGCGGTCAGCGCTTCCATCTCGACGCCAGTGCGCCCGAGCGTCTCGACCTGCGCGGTGCAGATCACGGCGCTCGCGGACTCGTCGAGTTCGAACTCGACGGCCACCCGGGTGATCGGCAGCGGATGACATAGCGGAATCAGGTCGGACGTCCGCTTCGCCGCCTGGATCGCCGCGATGCGCGCCACGCCGATGACATCGCCCTTCCTGGCGTTCCCATCGCGAATCAGGGCGAAGGTCTCCGGCTTCATCCGGATCCGCCCGGCGGCCCGGGCCACGCGGTGCGTGACATCCTTGCCGGACACGTCCACCATGTGGGCCTGCCCGTTGGCGTCAAAATGGGTCAATGGCGAGCTCATCATGCGGGCAACAATCGCGAAACCGAAGAGGCGTCATCATAGATCCGGCCCTGGAGATCCCTTGAAGCGACCGACCCCCATTCCCTTTGCCCGACGCTGCGTGGCGGCGCTGCTCAGCGTGGCGCTGCTCGGCCAGACTGCCGTCGCCCAGGTGAACTTGCCGGCACTCGGCGATTCGGTGTCCGCCGACGTGAGCATCGGCGCCGAGAAGAAGCTCGGCGACCAAGTCATGCGGCAGATCCGGCCCGACCCGGACTACATCGACGACCCGCTGCTGCTTGAGTACGCGCAGAACACCTGGCAGCCGCTCGTGGATGCCGCGCGCCGGCTCGGCAACATCAGCGACGACACCAGTGACCGCTTCGCCTGGGAACTGTTCCTGGTCCGGGACCGGTCGGTCAACGCTTTCGCGCTGCCGGGCGGTTATGTCGGTGTCCACCTGGGTCTGATCGCGATGACGGGGGCACGGGACGAACTCGCCTCCGTGCTGGGTCATGAGCTGTCCCACGTCACGCAGCGCCATATCGCGCGCAGCATCGTCGGCGACTCCCGCACCAGTGCGCTGGCCACGGTAGGACTGCTGCTGGGCATCCTCGCTGCGGCGAAAGCCCGCAGCATGGACGGGGCGCAGGCCGTGATCGTCGGCAGCCAGGCCGCCGCGGCGCAGGCGCAACTGAACTTCTCGCGCGACATGGAGCGCGAGGCCGATCGCGTCGGCTTCCAGGTCATGACCCAGGCCGGCTATCAGCCGGCCGGCATGGCCAGCATGTTCGAGCGCATGGAGCAGGCGTACCACCTGATGGACTCCGGCCAGTACCCCTACCTGCGCAGCCACCCGCTGACCAGCGAACGTATCGGCGAAGCCAAGGCCCGACTGGGCACCAATACCCAGGCCAAGGTGGTGGGAACCTCGGAACACGCCTTGATGGCCGCGCGTTCGAAGGTGTTGATGGATCAGCGGACTGATCCGTGGCGGGTGCTCCAGGGCCTGGACGCTGGCGCGCGCGCCGGGGAGAAGAGCATCGACCAGTTGGCGGCCCGCTATACCAGCGCGTTGGCCTCGATCAAGTTGCGGGATTTCTCCCGTGCCGAGGCCGCCCTGAAAACGGCCGACGCGTTGGCCGGGCTGCTCGGCGCCGACCCGGGCGCGAAGCGGCTGCTGGTCTACGCGCATGCCGAGCTGGAAGTCGCTCGCGGTCGGCCCGAGGCCGGTTTCGCGGCGCTGGAGCCGTTGAAGGGCGAACGCTCCCGCCCGATGCTGATGATCCGTGCCGATCTGGCGCAGGCGGATCCCCGGCCGGAGGTGAAGCGCGAGGCGGCCGAGGCGTTGCAGACACATCTCGCGCTGCACGGGCAGGATGCCTTGGCCTGGCAGGAAAGCGGCACCTTGTGGCAGCAGCTCGGACAGCCGTTGCGCTCGCTTCGCGCACAAGGGGAGACCCGCGCGGCGCTGGGCGACATCACGGGTGCCATCGACCGCCTCGCGTCGGCGGAGCGCCAAGGCCGCGCCCGGTCGGCCGACCAGTTCGAGGCGTCGGTCATCGATTCGCGGCTGCGGGACCTTCGCTACGAGCGCCGTCAGATGCTCATCGAGATGTACCCGCGCGGCGTACCGCCCGGTGCGGAGCCTTGAAGGCGACTCGACGGCGGCTCACTCGCTGTCGGGGAACAGTCTTTCGATGAGCACGTCGATGGCCATGCCACACAGCGAGTAGATCAGCGAACCGATCAGGGCCGCCCCGAAGCCTGCGACGGTGAAGCCGTCCAGCACGCTGGCCGTCGCCCAGAACAGCAGGGCGTTGATGACGAAGAGGAACAGCCCCAGCGTCAGCAGCGTCACCGGCAGTGTCAGCAGCACCAGCACCGGTCGCAGGATCGTGTTGAACAAGCCCAGCACGAAGGCCGCGATCAACGCGGTGACGAAGCCCTTCACCTGGACGCCGGGATAAAGGTGAGCCACCAGCAGCAGCGCGGCGGCCAGCAGCATCCAGCGGGTCAGCGTTTTCATGCCGCTCAGCATACCGGCACCTGGATTCAGGAAAATACGAAGTTGAAACTGCAAACAACGCAAGATAATCCGAACCTTCCGGAAGGGGAGTAGCCGCGCGGCGCAGGCCGCGGCAGACGCCCGTCAAGACGTTGCCGTGAAGGCAGCCGGGCCCTGCACCTGATGCCGGACTCGCCAGGTCGCCCGACCTCGAGCCCGTGTCAGCCTTGCAAGACCTTTCGGCCGCACCGCGCCGCCCCTGGCGGCCCGGTGTCGTTCAACCAGGGCGGCGCCCACGCGCCGTCCGCCGCTTGCAAGGAGCTCTCATGAGCACTGTCGTCCCCATGTGGCTATGGGTGGCCTTCGTCGGCATCGTCGTGGTGTCGCTGGTCCTGGACTTCGTCGTCCTGCGCAAGCAGGGCGCCCATGACGTCGGGGTCAAGGAAGCGATCAACTGGTCGCTGGTGTGGGTGGCGCTGAGCGTCGCCTTCATGGGGCTGCTCTGGTGGGCCGTGCGCGACGGCACCGGCAGCACGGAACTCGCCAACACCAAGGCGCTGGAGTTCATCACCGGCTATCTCATCGAGAAATCGCTGGCGGTCGACAACATCTTTGTCTTCCTGATGATCTTCACCTACTTCGCGGTGCCTTCGGCCTACCAGAAGCGGGTGCTCATGATGGGCATCATCGGCGCCATCGTGCTGCGCACGGTGATGATCCTGGTGGGCGGCTGGCTGATCGCGCAGTTCCACTGGATCCTCTACCTCTTCGGCGCCTTCCTGCTGATCACCGGCATCAAGATGTGGTGGGCGGCCGGCCAGGAGCCCGACCTCGAGGACAACCCGGCGCTGAAGCTGCTGCGCCGCGTGCTGCCGGTGAGCAAGAACTTCGACGGCGAACGCTTCTTCACGCTGGAGAACGGCAAGCGCATCGCCACGCCGATGCTGCTGGTCATCGCGCTGGTGGGCATGACCGACGTGATCTTCGCGGTGGACTCGATCCCGGCGATCTTCGCGATCACCAGCGACCCGTTCATCGTGCTGAGCTCCAACATCTTCGCCATCCTGGGCCTGCGCGCGATGTACTTCCTGCTGGCGGCGATGGCGTCCAAGTTCCATCTGCTGAGCTACGGCCTGGCGGTGGTGCTGGTGTTCATCGGCGCCAAGATGATGCTGATCGACGTGATCAAGATCCCGGTGCTGCTGTCGCTGGGCGTGGTGGTGGCGATCCTGGCGATCACGATGATCTGGAGCCTCAAGACCGCCCCCAAGCTGCCGGAGCACGCCGAAGGCAAAGCCGAAGCGCTGAAATGATCGATCGCTGACCGGAGCCTGGCTCCGGCAGTCCCGGAACCCGCGCGACGCATGCCGTCCGCGGGTTCTTTGCTTTACAGAACAGAAACGTGGACGTCGCGCGTTCGCCACGCGGAAAGCCCGCGACACAGCATTTCTTTGACACACTCAAATGAGAATGCTTAGCATTTGCGGCCTTTGAGTCCAAGCCGGCCTCAATCACCCGCCACCGCCAGCCAGTCGCGACCAGGGAGGGGGCCCGCCACCGTGCGCCGTGAAGCGTCGGGACGACGCCGCCAGCACGCGCAGCCAGCCGAGCCAGACCTCATAAAAGAACTTTCCCCTCGGAGCTCGAATTCATGTCCCGCTACATCAAGAGCCGCAAGCACGCCGTGGCACCGCTGGCTGCGCTGGCCGCCTCCCTGACCCTTCCCGTGGCCCATGCCGCCGACGCGCCGGCCGCGGCCGACGCTTCCTCCTCGACCGCCGCCGCCGCTGCCGCGCCCTATCTGCCGCAGGTGAAGATCGAGGGCACGGCGCAATCCGATTACAAGGCCGACAAGAGCGCGTCGTCGAAGATTACCCAGCCGCTGCTGGAGACGCCCAAGACCATCTCGGTGATCAAGAAGGAAGTGCTGCGCGAGCAAGGCGCGGTCTCCCTGATCGAAGCGCTGCAGAACACCCCGGGCATCACGATGCAGCTCGGCGAGAACGGCAACACCTCCGCCGGCGACACCTTCCAGATGCGCGGCTTCTCGGCCAGCACCTCGACCTTCGTCGACGGCATCCGCGACCTGGGCGCGGTGACGCGCGACGTGTTCAACATCGAGCAGATCGAAGTCGTGAAGGGCCCGGCGGGCGCCGACACCGGCCGCGCCGCCAGTGCCGGCTACATCAACCTGATCAGCAAGCTGCCGCAGATCGAGAACTCGATCGACGGCTCGGTGACGGTCGGCGACGCGAGCCGCAAGCGCGCCTCGGTCGACGTCAACCAGAAGATCCTCGACAACAGCGCCGTGCGTCTGAACGCGGTGTGGCAGGACTACGGTGTCCCGGGCCGCGACGAGGTGAAGCGCAAGAACTACGGCATCGCCCCGTCGATCGCCTTCGGCCTGAACACGCCGACCCGCTTCTTCCTGTACTCGCAGCACCTGCGCCAGAACAACCGCCCCGACGGCGGCATCCCGACGATCGGCTGGCCCGCCTACACGGCGGTGCCCTCGGCGACGGTCACGCCGACGCAGGCGGCGGCCCTGATGGCCGCGCCCAAGATCGACAGCAAGAATTTCTACGGCAGCGTCCATGACTACGAGGACGTCAAGGCGGACATGGTCACCGCCAAGCTGGAGATGGACATCGGTAACCAGATGACGGTGCGCAACATCTCCCGCTACGGCCGCACCTACATGGACCGCCTGGTCACCGGCATCAACACGATCACGGCGGTGAACCCGGCCGACCTCAGCACCTGGACGATCAGCCGCTCACGCCAGCGCGTCAACCAGACCAACGAGATCCTGGCCAACCAGACCAGCATCAACACGACGCTGTCCACCGGCGGCATCAAGCACGATCTGGCCACCGGCATCGAGCTGATGTACGAGAGCCAGGACAACCGCGGCTATACGCCCGTGATCCCCGCCGGCACCAACGTCGCCAACCTGTACCACCCGAACCCGAACGTCGACCTGGGCGGCTCCACCCGCAACGCGGCCGCCGACACCTCGGGCAGCACGACCACCACCGCCATCTACGCGCTGGACACGATCTCCGTGACCGACGCGCTGAAGCTGACCGCCGGCCTGCGCACCGAGCACTACAAGGTGAAGTTCTCCAGCGCCAGCACCGGCGCGCTGGACACCGGCAAGTGGGTCACCAGCTGGAACGTCGCCGCGCTGTACAAGCTGGCCGAGAACGGCACGGTCTATGCCGCCGCCGCCAACTCGCTGACGCCTCCGGGCGGCGCCAACTCGACGCTGGCCGCCTCGGGCCAGAACTCGACGGCCGCCGACGCGCAGGAGACCAAGAACTACGAGGTCGGCACGAAGTGGGACCTGCTGAACAAGCGCCTGAACCTGACCGCCGCGCTGTACCGCAGCGAGAACGACGGCCAGGTCAGCGTGGACTCGGTGACCGGCGCGGCGACGCAGGGCGGCAAGACCCGTGTCCAGGGGATCGAGCTGGCCGCCGTCGGCCAGATCACCAACTTCTGGCAGATCACCGCCGGCGTGCAGACCATGGATGCCAAGGCGCTGAACCAGCGCAGCGTCAACGCGACCACCGGCGTGCAGACCGCCACCGACGGCGTGCGCTGGACGCCGAAGTGGTCCGCCACGCTGTGGAATTCGTACCAGTGGAACGACTTCACCATCGGCGGCGGCGTGCGCCACACCGCCGACCAGAAGCGCATCGTGACGGTGAACGCCCCGGCGTCGAACGGCCTGTCGACGTTGCCGGCCTACACCGTGGTCGACGTGATGGGCGCCTACCGCGTCAACAAGAACCTCAGCCTGCAGCTGAACGTCACCAACCTGTTCGACAAGGATTACATGTCCTCGCTGAACAACGGCGGCAGCCGTCTGGTGCTGGGCGCTCCGCGCGCGGTCACGCTGATGGCCAACATCGGCTTCTGATCGAAGCCTGACGGTTTGAGGTAGCGTTCGCGCGGCCCGTCCCTGTGCTGGCAGGGACGGGCCGTCGTCCGTCCCGGCCTCCTGAATTGAATCGATCCGGACATGCTTCTTCACATCCCCGAAGTGCTCAGCAAGCAGGACGTGCGCGAGATGCGCAAGCTCCTGGACGCCGCCGACTGGACCGACGGTCGCGCCACCGTCGGCGAGCAGGGCGCGAAGGTCAAGCAGAACCGGCAGCTGCCGGTCGATCATCCCGCCGCGCGCGAGATCGGCGCGCACATCCGGCAGGTGCTGGCGCGGCATCCGCTGTTCGTGTCCGCGGCGCTGCCGCTGCGCACGCTCGCGCCGCTGTTCAACCGCTACGAGGGCGGCGAGCACTACGGCTTCCACGTCGACGGCGCCATCATGCGCCAGCAGGGCACCGAGCAACCGCTGCGCAGCGACGTGTCCTCCACGCTCTTCCTGAGCGAGCCCGACGAATACGACGGCGGCGAACTCGAGGTCGTCGACACCTACGGCACGCACGAGGTGAAGCTGCCGGCCGGCGACCTGATCGTCTACGCCAGCACCAGCCTGCATCGCGTGACGCCGGTGACGCGCGGCACGCGCGTCTGCTCGTTCTTCTGGACGCAGAGCCTGATCCGCCAGGACTGGCAGCGCGCGATGCTGTTCGAGCTCGACCAGACCATCCAGAAGCTGCGCGGCCGACTCGGCGACGACGCCGAGACCACGGCGCTGACCGGCCACTATCACAACCTGCTGCGGCTCTGGGCCGAGACATGAGCGGCGAGAAGAAATCCGCCGCGCGCGCGGGCTGGCTCAAGCAGCTGCACCAGTGGCACTGGATCAGCTCGGCGATCTGCCTGATCGGCATGATCCTGTTCGCCGTCACCGGCATCACGCTGAACCATGCGGCGGACATCGAATCCAAGCCGGCCGTCGTGAGCCGGACCGCGCAGTTGCCTGCCGCGCTGACGGCCTCGATCAAACCCACGGCCGCCGACGAGCACGACAGCAAGGCCGCCGTGCCCGCGCCGGTGCGCGACTGGCTGGCGAAGACACTGGGCCGCGCCGTCGACGGCCGCGAGGCCGAATGGAATCGCGACGAGATCTACCTCGCGATGCCGCGTCCCGGCGGCGACGCCTGGATCCGCATCGCGCGCGACAGCGGCGAGGTCGAGTACGAAGACACGGACCGCGGCTGGATCTCCTACTTCAACGACCTGCACAAGGGCCGCCACGCGGGCGTGGCCTGGAGCTGGTTCATCGACCTCTTCGCCGTCGCCTGCCTGCTGTTCTCGATCACCGGCCTGCTGATCCTCAAGTTCCATGCGGTCAGCCGGCCCAGCACCTGGCCGCTGGTCGGCCTGGGGCTGGTGATCCCCGCGCTGCTGGCGCTGCTGCTGATCCATTGATTTCCTCTCCTCTCCGCTCCGAGCCGCCGCCAGGATCCTCCCGACCTTCAACCGAGACTTCGACCATGAACCGCTCCGCAAGTCCTTCCCTCCTCGCCATCGGTGCCCTGGGCACGCTGGCCGCCACCGGCTCGTCCGCCTGGGCGGCGACCGTCCAGCTCAAGCTGGAAGTGCCGCGTCTGAACGTCGCCGAATACCACCGTCCCTACATCGCGGTCTGGGTCGAGAAGGCTGGCGAGTCCGGCCCGGCCGTGGCGCAGCTCGCGGTCTGGTACGACATCAAGAAGAACAACAACGCCGGCACCAAGTGGCTCAAGGACATGCGCCAGTGGTGGCGCCAGGGCGGCCGCAACCTGACGGTGCCGGCCGACGGCGTCACGGCGGCCACGCGCGCGCCGGGCGAGCATGCGATCTCGCTGGACACGAGCGCCGGCCTGGCCGCGCTGCCCCCGGGCAAGTACGAGGTGGTCGTCGAGTCGAGCCGCGAAGCCGGTGGCCGGGAAGTGCAGCGCCTGCCGCTGACCTGGCCGGTGAAGGCCCCCGCGACGGTCAAGGCGCAGGGCGAGCATGAGCTCGGCGCGCTGGAACTGACGGTCAAGCCCTGATCGCGACGCGACAGGCTCCACGACAAGACACGGAGGAACTCACCATGACGAAGACTTCGACCGCCGCCCCCTTCGCCACGCGAATCGCCGCCCGCCTCGCGCCGATCGCGCTGGCCGCCGCGCTGCTGCCGCTGACGGCCCATGCTCACATGACCTGGCTGCTGCCCAACAAGGCGGCCTTCGACGGCAAGGAGCCGGTGGCCTCGTTCGACGCCGCCGTCTCCGAAGACCTCTTCAACTTCGAGCGCGCGCTGAAGCTCGAGACGCTGCGCATCACCGCGCCCGACGGCAAGACCGTCGAGGCAGAGAACCGCAGCGCCGCCCGCCATCGCGAGAGCTTCGACGTGAAGCTGACGCAGGACGGCACCTGGCGCGTCAGCAACGTCAGCCAGTCGCTGATGGGCGCGTACAAGCAGGGCGGCGAGACCAAGCGCTTCCGCGGCACGAAGGAGAGCTTCGCCAAGGACGTGCCGGCGGACGCCGAGGTCACCGCGCTGACGGTGATGAGCAACCGCCAGCAGACCTTCGTCAGCAAGGAAGAGGCCGGCAAGGTCGACTTCAAGCCGGAGGGCGATGGCCTCGAACTGCTGCCGCTGGGCCCGGTCACCGACCTGAGCCATGGCGACAAGACCAGGTTCCGCCTGGTGCTGGACGGCAAGCCCGCGGCCGACGTGCAGCTCAAGCTGATCCGCGAAGGCAACCGCTACCGCTACAAGTTCGGCGAGGTCGAGCTGAAGTCCGACGCCAAGGGCGAGTTCACCGTCGAGTGGACGGAACCCGGCCGCTACTTCATCGGCGCGAGCACCGGACCCGCCCGCGGCCCGAACGCGCCCGCCGGGACGCGCGAGGCGCCCGTGCAGCGCGCCAGCGTGAGCGCCACCTTCGAAGTGCTGCCGAAGTGAGTGTCGACAGCGGGACGAGGGCGACGCGGGGCGCGGGCGTCGCGCTCGAGCCGCGCGTGCTCGTCCCGCTGCGCATCGAGGGCGAGCCGCCCGCGCTCGGCCAGGCCGTGCATGCGCTCGACGGCGAGACCATGGGCACGACCTGGTCGGTGCGCTTCATCGGACCGTCGGGGCTGCGGCTCACCGCGGTCGAGGCGGCCATCGCACGTGCCTGCGACGAGGTCATCGCCCAGATGAGCGGCTGGGTGCCCGATTCGGACCTCAGTCGATTCAACCGCGCCGCGGCGGGCACGTCCTGCCCGCTGCCGGACGGGTTCGCCACGGTCGTCGATGCAGCGCTGCGCATCGCGGACGCGAGCGGCGGCGCCTACGACCCGACCGCGGGTGCGCTCGTGGCCAGGTGGGGTTTCGGCCCCTCCGGCGACATGGCGCTCGCGCCGCGTCACGATGCCCCCGGTTTCCATGCGCCGACCCCGGAGGAATGTGCGCGCCTGCATTGCGATTGGCGGTCGCTGCCGTGGGACGCCGCGCGACGCGTGCTCATCCAACCCGGAAACGCGACCCTGGACCTGTCCGCGATCGCCAAGGGCTTCGCCGTCGATCGCGTCTCCGCGGTGCTGGGCGCGCTGGGACTGCCGGACCACCTCGTCGAGATCGGCGGCGAACTCCGCGGGGCCGGGTTCAAGTCCGATGGCCAGCCCTGGTGGGTCGATCTGGAGCCGCCGTCGGCCGACTGCGGTCTCGCGCCGGTGCGCATCGCACTGCACGGGCTGTCGATCGCGACTTCCGGCGACTATCGCAAGTGCTTCGAGGCCGCCGACGGCGTCCGCCGGTCCCACACCATCGATCCACGCACGCGCCGTCCGATCGAACACGGCCTGGGCGCCGTCACCGTGCTGCACGATAGCGCCATGTGGGCCGACGGCTGGTCGACGGCGCTGATGGTGCTTGGACCTGACGACGGCCTCGCGCTCGCGGAACGCCTCGGTCTCGCGGCGTTGCTGGTGCGGCGTCGCGCGCCGCACGAAGGCGGTGGCTTCGAAGAGCGCTTCTCCACCGCGATGCGCGCGCTGATGCTCTGACCGACGCGCTGACCGATGCCCTGGCTGATGCTTTGATGGCTGCGACCTTGTCCCGACCCGCTGCGGCCCTGCTGCTGCTCGCGCTCTATCTGCTGATGTGCGCCGCCGTGTGGTGGCGCCACCGGCGGCGCCTGCGGCAGGCGGCCGACGAGGCCGCTGCCCTGCTGCCCGCCGCCGACGCGGGGCCGCCGGTGCTGGTGCTGCATGCCAGCCAGACCGGACAGGCCGAGGAGATCGCCTGGCAGACAGCCAAGGCCCTGCACCTGGCCGGCATGCCGGTGCGCGTGGCCGCGCTCGGCGAGATCGACCACGACGCGTTGCGCGGCGCGCGCCACGCGCTGTTCATCGCCAGCACCTACGGCGAGGGCGATGCCCCCGACAGCGCGGCGCCGTTCGCGCGCGACCTGATGGCGGCGGACGCCAGCGGCGGCATCGATCTCGCTTCGCTCGAGGTCGGCGTGCTCGCGCTCGGCGATGCGACCTACACGCACTACTGCGGCTTCGGTCGGGCGCTCGATGCCTGGTTGCGCGAACGCGGCGCCCGGCCGATGTTCGATCGCATCGAGGCGGACCGCGCCGACGAACAGGCGCTCGCCCAATGGCGGCAACGGCTCAGTCATTTCGCCGGCACGGCCGATCTGCCCGACTGGGAGGCGCCGGTGTTCGGCGAGTGGCGGCTGCGCGCCCGCCGCCATCTGAATCCGGGCAGCCAGGGCGGACCGGTGTTCCATCTCGAGCTGACGCCGGCGGACGGCGCGCCGCTGCCGACGTGGGAAGCGGGCGATCTGGTGCAGGTGAGCGTCGCGTCCCCCGACGGGCTCGATGACGACGCGCGCCGGCCGCGCGAATACACGATCGCTTCGCTGCCGTCCGACGGGTGCGTCGAACTGATGGTGCGGCGCACGGCGCGCGAGGACGGTTCGCCGGGACACGCCTCGGGCTGGCTGACCGGAGAGCTGCCGCTCGACGGCACCGTGGCGCTGCGCCTGCGACCGCATGCGGGCTTCCGTATCGGCGCGAACGCCGATCGCGCGCTGATCCTGATCGGCAACGGCACCGGACTCGCGGGACTGCGCGCGCACCTGAAGAGCCGCGCGGCGACCCGCATGAACACGACGGGCGCGCGCGGCGCCGCGCCGGCAACCGGTCCCGCGCCGGCCTGGCTGCTCTTCGGCGAACGCCAGTCGGCGCACGACGCGCACTACCGCGATGAGATCGAGGCCTGGCAGCGCGACGGCCTGATCGCGTACGCGGACTGGGCGTTCTCGCGCGACCAGGTCGAACGCGTGCACGTGCAGCACCTGCTCGCGCGGCATGCGCAGCGCCTGCGCGAATGGATCGCGGACGGCGCGGCGCTCTACGTCTGCGGCAGCCTGCAGGGCATGGCCGGCGCGGTCGACGCGGTGCTGCGCGAGACGCTCGGCGAGGCCCGCGTCGACGCGCTCATCCGCGATGGCCGCTACCGGCGCGACGTCTACTGAGCGCGCCGGCGTGGACGCGCGGACGTCGCGATGACCACGGGGAACCCCGTAGGTGGAGACCTGCGATGCGCGTAGGACACGCGGTGTTTGATGCGCGGCTGCGACAAACACGGGGCGCGGCGTTGACTTCGGGGCCGTTTCCCCCCTGGTAAAGCCTTCTCAATGACAGAGGTGCGCAGTACCATTGCCCGCGCAGGGTGCCAACGAGTACCGAAGGCGTCAGACCTTCACCAGGGCCCGGCACATCAACAACCCTTGATGGAGAGAATCGAAATGGCAACTGCGAAGAAGGCCGCGCCCGCCAAGAAGGCGGCACCGGCCAAGAAGGCGGCTCCGGCGAAGAAGGCCGCCGCTCCCGCGAAGAAGGCGGCACCGGCGAAGAAGGCCGCGGCACCGGCGAAGAAGGCAGCCCCCGCGAAGAAGGCGGCCGCTCCCGCCAAGAAGCGCACGCCCAACGCCGCCTTCATGAAGGCCCTGACCCCCAGCCCGGCGCTGGCCGCGATCGTCGGCGACAAGCCGCTGCCGCGTACCGACGTGGTGAAGAAGGTCTGGGAATACATCAAGAAGCACAACCTGCAGGACGCTGCGCAGAAGCGCGTCATCAACGCCGACGCCAAGCTGAAGGAAATCTTCGGCAAGGCCAAGGCCGACATGTTCGAGATGACCCGACTGATCAACAGTCACCTGAAGGATTGAGCGGCGGGGACCGTCTGGTCCCTCCGCCTTCCGGACAAGGCCCGCCTCGAGCGGGCTTTTTTGCGTCCGCGCGCCCGGCGCGGATCAGAGCCGCTCGAGCGCCGCGCGCAACTGGCGCACGTCGATCGGCTTGAGCCAGTAGTCCTGGAAGCCCGCGGCGCGCGCGCGCTGACGCTGGTCGTCCATCACGTCGGCGGACAGCGCGATGCAGCGCAGCTGGGCCAACCGGGGATCGGCGCGCACCAGCGCCATCAGCTCCAGCCCGTTCATGTCCGGCAGGTTCATGTCCATCAGCACCAGCGACGGTGTGACGCGGGACAGCGCCTCCATCGCCTGCGCGCCGGTCTCGGCGATGTCCAGCGTCCAGCCGGGCATCAGGCGGAACACCTCTTCCATCAGCACGATGTTGATGCGGTCGTCCTCGACGTAGAGGACGTGACGGACTGCGGTGGGGGACGACATGGCGATGGCGGACAGGGGGAGTGGTCACGATACCAGCGAATCCCGGCGACGGCAGCGTTGTCCATGCCGGCGGTGCTCTTTCCCGGGGTGTGCGATCTGCGGGACCAGCGTGACAAAAACCACGCCGTCCCATACCCCCGGCTGAGGGGGAAGGCCCGTGGCGACGCGCTTGCGCTTCCTAAACTGCCGCCCATTCCTGTCACATCCCGCGATGCAAGCCAACGGATGGATACAGGAAGGACTGCCGGCAAGGCCTGACCCCGACGAGGTGTTCTCACGGAGGCGGCCGCCGAAAAAAGAGAACTGTCATGTCGTTGGTGGCCGCATTCGCGTTGGCCGCGTCCACGGTGACGCTGCCCAACTGCTCCTGGGACAAGCCGGGCGTGAATCCCTTCATGGGAGACCTCGTCGCGGCCGTGGACCGTTACAAGGACATCGCCCCGGCCACGCGCGCCAGACTCAAGGCCCGCATGGCGGCCCGGCAGTACGACGAGATCGTCGACATCCACCGCGACAGCATCGTCGGCCGCTACGAGTACGGCAGCGAGATCCGCGACATGCACTTCGGCGCCGGCTCGGTCTGCCGCACCGTCACGCGCGGCAAGTGGACCGGACAGACGCTGGAGCGCGGCCTCGTGTACTGCGAGGACGGCGAGTGCATCCTGGTGCCGACCGTCTGCCGCAACGTGAGCCGGATCTCGCGCGGCAAGCTCAAGCCCGCCGCGGGCGGCACGCAGACGGCGAAGAACGAGGACGAACCGCTGATGTTCGATCCGCCGGCGGCCGGTGCCGCGGACGGCGGCGCGGGTGACCCGGGCAGCTTCTCGCGCACGGCGGCCCTGCCGCCGACGGCGACCTCCGATACCAGCCTGCTCGCGCCCACGATCCCGGGCAGCAGCAGCGGCGGCACGGGCGGCGGCATCGTCCCGCCGGCCGGAGGCAGCCCCGGCATCATCACGCTGCCGCAGATTCCCCAGGGCAACGGTGGCGGCGGCCTGCCGGTCGTGCCCGGCGTGCCGGAACCGCAGACCTGGCTGTTGTTCGCGATGGGACTGGGCGCGCTGGCCTTCGTCGCCAGGCGGCGCGCCGCCTGATCGTCCGGTTCAGCCGCGCGCCAGCAGCGGCTTCAGGTAACGGCCGGTGTGGCTCGCCTCGCAGGCGGCCACGTCCTCCGGCGTTCCCGCCACGAGCAGCCGTCCCCCGCCCGATCCGCCTTCGGGGCCCATGTCGATCAGCCAGTCCGCCGTCTTGATGACGTCGAGGTTGTGCTCGATGATCACGATGGTGTTGCCGGCGTCGCGCAACTGGTGCACGACCTTCAGCAGCAACGCGATGTCCGCGAAGTGCAGCCCGGTCGTCGGCTCGTCCAGGATGTACAGCGTGCGGCCCGTGTCGCGCTTGGACAGCTCCAGCGCCAGCTTGACCCGCTGCGCTTCGCCACCCGACAGCGTCGTCGCGCTCTGGCCCAGCTTCACGTAGCCCAGGCCCACATCCATCAGCGTCTGCAGCTTGCGCGCCAGCGTCGGCACCGCGTTGAAGAACGCCAGCGCGTCCTCCACCGTCAGCCCCAGCACTTCGGAAATGTTCTTGCCCTTGTAGAGCACCTCCAGCGTCTCGCGGTTGTAGCGCTTGCCGCCGCAGGTGTCGCACGGCACGTAGACGTCGGGCAGGAAGTGCATCTCCACCTTCAGCACGCCGTCGCCCTGGCAGGACTCGCAGCGTCCGCCAGCCACGTTGAAGCTGAACCGGCCCGCGCCGTAGCCGCGTTCGCGCGCGGTGGGCATCTCGGCGAACAGCTCGCGGATCGGCGTGAACAGGCCGGTGTAGGTCGCCGGGTTCGAGCGCGGCGTGCGGCCGATCGGCGACTGGTCCACGTTGATGACCTTGTCGAAGGCGTCCATGCCCTCGATCTCGTCATGCTCGGCCGGCTCCGCGTGGCTCTGGTAGAGCTTGCGCGAGACGGCGGCGTACAGCGTGTCGTTGACCAGCGTGCTCTTGCCCGAACCGGACACGCCCGTCACGCAGGTCAGCAGCCCGACGGGGAACTCCGCGGTCACGCCCTTCAGGTTGTTGCCGCGCGCATTGACGATCTTCAGCGTGCGCGGATCGGCGCTGTCGGCCAGCGTGTGGCGCTTCTTCGGCACCTCGATGCGCTCGACGCCGCTCAGGTAGCGGCCGGTCGAGGACTCGAGGTTGGCCGCGACCTCCTCCGGCGTGCCCTGCGCCATGATCCGGCCGCCATGCACGCCCGCGCCCGGGCCGAGGTCCAGCACGTGGTCCGCCGCGCGGATCGCATCCTCGTCGTGCTCGACGACGAGCACCGAGTTCCCCAGGTCGCGCAGCCGTCGCAGCGTGGCGATCAGCCGGTCGTTGTCGCGCTGGTGCAGGCCGATGCTGGGTTCGTCCAGCACGTACATCACGCCGGTCAGGCCCGAGCCGATCTGCGACGCCAGCCGGATCCGCTGCGCCTCGCCGCCGGACAGCGTGTCGGCGCTGCGGTCCAGGCTCAGGTAGTTGAGGCCGACGTCGTTGAGGAAGTGCAGCCGCGACGCGATCTCGCGGATCACCTTGTCGGCGATCTCCGCCTTCGCCCCCTTGAGCTTCAGACCCTCGAAGTAGTGGAGCGCCTCGCGCAGCGTCGCATGCTCGACCTCGTAGATCGGCTTGCCGCGCTCGCCGTCGGCGGCCTCCGCCGGCTGCAGCAGCACGTGCCGCGCCTCGCGACGCAGGCGCGAGCCCTCGCAGTGCGGGCAGGGCTTGGCGCTCTGGTAGCGCGCGAGCTCCTCGCGCACCGCCGCCGAGTCGGTCTCGCGATATCGCCGCGTCAGGTTGGGCAGGATGCCCTCGAACGGGTGCGAGCGCTTCACGCTGCGCTTGCGTCCGTTGGCGCCCTCGGCCTGGTAGGTGAAGCTGATCTCCTCCTCGCCCGAACCCTGCAGCAGGACCTGGCGCGCCTGCTCGGGCAGTTCCTCGAAGGGCAGCTCGATGTCGAAGCCGTAGTGCTTCGCGACCGATTCCAGCATCGAGAAGGTATAGGCATTGCGCCGGTCCCAGCCCTTCACGGCGCCGCTGGCCAGGCTCAGCGTCGGGAAGGCGACGACGCGTTCCGGATCGAAGACGGTCACGAGGCCCAGGCCTTCGCACGAGGGACAGGCGCCGACCGGCGAGTTGAACGAGAACAGCCGCGGCTCGAGTTCCGGCAGCGAGTAGCTGCAGATGGGGCACGCGAACTTGCTGGAGAAGATGGATTCGGTGCCGCTGTCCATGTTGAGCACCAGCGCGCGTCCGTCGGCCAGCCGCAGCGCGGCCTCGAAGCTTTCGGCCAGGCGCTGGCGCAGGCTGTCGGCGCTGTCGTGGCGCAGCTTGATGCGGTCGACGACGACGTCGATGTCGTGCTTCTCGGCCTTCTTCAGCGCGGGGAGTTCGGTCACCTCGACGGTCTGGCCGTCGACGCGGAAGCGCACGTAGCCTTGCGCCTGCAGGTCCTGGAAGAGCTCGATGAACTCGCCCTTGCGGTCGCGCACGACGGGCGCCAGCACCATCAGGCGCGACTCGTCGGGCATCGCCAGCACGGCGTCGACCATCTGGCCGACGCTGGACGCTTCCAGCGGCAGATGGTGGTCGGGACAGAAGGGCGTGCCGGCGCGCGCGTAGAGCAGGCGCAGGTAGTCGTGGATCTCGGTGACGGTGCCCACGGTCGAGCGCGGGTTGTGGCTGGTGGCCTTCTGCTCGATGGAGATCGCCGGCGACAGGCCCTCGATCACGTCGACCTCGGGCTTGTCCATCAGTTGCAGGAACTGGCGGGCGTAGGCCGACAGGCTCTCGACGTAACGGCGCTGGCCCTCGGCATACAGCGTGTCGAAGGCCAGCGAGGACTTGCCCGACCCCGACAGCCCGGTGATGACGACCAGCCGGTTGCGCGGCAGGTCGACGTCGATGTTCTTGAGGTTGTGCGTGCGCGCGCCGCGCACGCGGATCATTGGCGCCTCTTCGGCCGGACGCAGCGCCTGCCCGAGGTAGCGGCCCGAGGCCGGGCCCGGTTCCGGCGACGCGGCGCCGGGCTCGGACGGTGCGGGAACGGCGGGCGGGACTTTCGTGGACATGGGGCCGGAACACAGCTGGAGGCGAACTCGCCATGATAGGGCCAGCCCCGTCCCCGCGCCCGTCCCTGCTGTCACGGCATGGCAGCGGGAGTAATGCCGAAATCCTTCCCGCCGACCCCGTCTTTGCGGGGGGGCTCGCGGAATGCGGACGTGCAGAATCGGCCATCCCCCTCCTGTCCTTCCCTTGATGAAGCTCAAAGCGCCGTCGTTGTCGCTGCGCAGTGTGATCCTGCTGGCGGTGGTGATCGGAATCGCGGTGCCGGCGCTGGCGCTGGTGGCGTTCAGCGACGCCTTCATCCGGCGCAGCCTCGAGCCCGTGCTCGAAGGTCAGCGCGCGGCCGTGCTGACGCTCGCCGCCAACGGCCTGGCCGAGCCGCTGTGGACGGTGGACAGCCCTGCCGTGCAGCGGGCGCTGGACCAGCTGCTGTCGGACGTGAACGTGTGCGCCGTCGAGCTCAGCGAGGAACGCGCCGATACCCGCGACATCGTCCGCACCAAGTGCAGCCCGGGCTGGCCGACCGTCACGCTGGCGGCGACCATCCAGCGCGAGTCGCAGGTGCTGGGCAGCCTGCGGGTGCAGTTCGACGATGCCGCGCAGGAGCGCATGCTGGAAGAGGGGCGGCGCCAGACGGCCCTGATCGTGGCCTTCCAGGTGGCCGCGGGCGTCGTCATCGTGCTGCTGGTGTTCTATCTGCGCATGGTGCGGCCCATCGACCGCCTGAAGCGCCTGGCCAGCGCGATCGCCGAACGCCAGCCGGTGCCGCGCCTGCGCTGGAACCGCAAGGACGAGCTGGGCCAGCTGGGTGTGCACCTGGACCAGATGGGCCAGCAGATCGCCGGCCTGCTGGCCGACATGGAAAGCAAGAACGCGCAGCTGCATCAGCTGGCGATGTACGACCACCTGACCGGCCTGCCCAACCGCACGCTGTTCCGCGAGGTCTTCCTGCACGAGGCGGCCGTGGCCCGGCGCGAGCAGACCCACCTGGCGCTGCTGTTCGTCGACCTGGACCGCTTCAAGGCGATCAACGACTCGCTCGGCCACGCGGCCGGCGACCGCATGCTGCTGCAGGCCAGCGAACGCCTGCGCCAGGCGGTGCGCGAGTCCGACCTGGCCTGCCGGGTCAGCGGGGACGAGTTCCTGCTGCTGATGCGCGACTCCAGCGATCAGGTCGGGCATGCGGCGCAGCGGCTGATCGAGGCGCTCAACGCGCCGCTGCAGCTCGAGGGCGGCGTGGCCAGCGTGTCGGCGAGCGTCGGCATCGCGCTGTTCCCGCGCGACGGGGAGGACTTCGACACGCTGGTGCGTCATGCCGACCTGGCGATGTACCGCGCCAAGCAGATGGGCCGGTCGCGCTACAGCTTCTTCCAGCAGGACATGGACGCGGCGGCGGTGGAGCGCATGGAGCTCGAGCGCGAGCTCAAGCAGGCGCTGGAACGCGACGAGCTGCTGCTCCATTACCAGGCGGTGGTGGATGCGCGCACCGGCCGCTGGTCGGGGCTGGAGGCGCTGATGCGCTGGCAGCATCCGCAGCGCGGGCTCGTGATGCCGGGGCAGTTCATCGAGCTGGCGGAGGAGACGGGACAGATCCTGGCGCTGGGCTGGAGCACGATCGAGCAGGCCTGCGCGCAGCTGGCGCGCTGGAAGGCGTCGGGGCGGCACCCGGGGCCGATCTCCATCAACCTGTCGGCGCTCCAGTTCCGCGAGCCGAGGCTGGCCGAGCGCATCGCCGACGCGATGCGCCGCCATGCCGTCGCGCCCGGCGAGCTGGCGATCGAGCTGACCGAGAGCTCGCTGCTCACCGACACCGACACCGTGCTGCAGACGCTGGCGCGGCTGTCGGAGCTGGGCCTGAGCCTCTCGGTGGACGACTTCGGGACGGGCTATTCCTCGCTGGCCTACCTGAAGCTGCTGCGCCCGGCGCGGCTGAAGATCGACCGCGCCTTCGTCCGGGACCTGCCCAGCAGCGCCGACGACCGCGCGCTGGTGCGCGCCATGATGGGCATGGCCGAGGCGCTGGGCATCGACGTCGTCGCGGAGGGCGTCGAGACCGAGGCCCAACGCGACGCGCTGCTGGCGCTGGGCTGCTGGCAGCAGCAGGGCTATTTCTACTGCCGGCCGCAGCCGGCGGTGGCGCTGGCGGACCGGCTGGCGGCCTGGCCGCCCCAGGCTGGGGCGTCGCGGGCGGCGCGCGTCTGACACCACCCCCCTGACTTCCGTTCAACCGCCTGGCCGGCATTTCGGCGCGCGATTGCGGCAATTCGTCGCGTCCGCATGGCCTTGTCATGGCCGACGGCGCACAGTCCATCCTCGTTGACCTTCCAGGACAGGAAAGACACCGCAGGGGACCACCATGAACGACGCCGCCAAGACCTTCCTCACCGCACTGGCCGCCGTGGCCAGCGCCGCCGTCATCGCCCTGTGGCTGGCGGACGTGAACGAGGCCGTGCGTCCGTCCAATCCCCTGCCCCTGCACTGGGCCGAGCAGACCATGCCGGGACCTCAGGCCGACCAGGCCAGCAAGCCGCGCGGATGACCGCGTCGCCTGCGCTCCGATAGACGCCACGCTTCCCCCGGCATTTCGAAGCCCGCCTGACCAGCGGGCTTCTTTTTTCCTCTCCGCGGAGGTCGATCCGCGGTGTCCGCGCTGTCCGGAGTGTCCGCGGACACGGCAGTCCGGATCGCCGGGAATGCCGATGGAATGGGGCATGCGGGCGATCGACGGATCCGCTTCATCCGTTCGTCGCGATTCCCCGCAATTCAATCCGCCGCCACGCGCATTCGTCGCTTGCGCCTCGCGAAGCGGGGACGCAATGACGACACTGACCTCACTGACACACGCAACCGCTTCAAGGAGAACACCATGAGCACCACGACTTTCAAGACCCGTTCCACCCGCGGCCCGCGCATCGGCCTGACCGGCAGCGCGAGCTTCAAGGCCTTCGCCTTCGGCATCGGCGCCACGCTGGCGATCGCCGTCAGCCTGCTGCACGTGCAGGAACAGCGCGAGCAACGCGCCGCCGTCATCACGCTGGATCCGGTGGTCATCACCGCCAAGCGCGCGCAGCTGCCCACGGTCTACATCACCGGACGCCGCGACACCTCGGCCGACGGCCGCCAGCTGGCCTCGACGGCGCAGGTCGGCTGCACGACCCAGCTCTGCTGAGCTCCGCGGTTGCGCTGTCAAGGCGGGGAGCGCGGCGGATCAGCTGCAGCGTTCGCCAACGAAAACGCCCGGCATCTGCCGGGCGTTTTTCTTTGTCTCGTGACGGGCGCGTGACGATCTGGTGACGCGACGGATGGCGCGGAGGGACCGAGGGCTCAGTCCTCGCCCAGCACGCGCAACAGGGCGTCGCCATAGGCCTCGAGCTTCTTCGCGCCGATGCCGCTGATGCCGGACATCTCGTCGAGCGATCGCGGCTGCAGGCGCGCGAGTTCCGCGAGCGTCACGTTCTGGAAGATCACGTAGGCCGGCAGGCCGTGTTCGCGCGCCACGTCCGCGCGCCAGGCCTTGAGCGCGTCGAAGCGCTGCTGGGCCGCGGCGTCCAGGTCGGCCTCCGCCTCGGAGCGCCGGGCGGCGGTGCCCGAGCCGGTCCGGCTGGACTTGCTGCGCTTCGCCGGCGTGGTCGGCTGGCGCAGCAGCATGCGGACCTCGCCGCGCAGCACCGCCTTCGCGCCCTCGCCCAGGGACAAGGTGTTGTACTCGCCCTCGGTCACCGCATAGCCGAGCGCGATCAGTTGCCGGATCACCGCGCGCCACTGCTGCTCGCTCAGCGCCGAGCCCACGCCCCAGGTCGAGAGCTGCTGGTGCCGGTACTGGCTGACCTTGTCGGTCTCCTTGCCGCGCAGCACGTCGATCAAGTGGCCGGAGCCGAAGCTGAAGCCGGTGACCTGATGGAAGCGGTAGATGCAGGACAGCGCCATGCGGGCCGCCTCCGTCGCGTCCCAGGTCGCGGGCGGGTTCAGGCAGTTGTCGCAGTTGCCGCAGGGCTGGCTGGCCTCGCCGAAATAGTCGAGCAGCCGGACCCGGCGGCAGTCGATCGCCTCGGCCAGCGCGAGCAGCGCGTCGAGCTTGCCGCGCTGCACCTGCTTGAACTCGTCGGTGGACGGGCTCTCGTCGATCATGCGACGCTGCTGGACGACGTCGGCCAGGCCGTAGGCCATCCAGGCCTCGGCCGGTCCGCCGTCGCGGCCGGCGCGGCCGGTCTCCTGGTAGTAGCCCTCGATGTTCTTGGGCAGGTCCAGGTGGGCGACGAAGCGCACGTCGGGCTTGTCGATGCCCATGCCGAAGGCGATGGTCGCGACCATCACGATGCCGTCCTCGCGCAGGAAGCGGTCCTGGTGGCGCTTGCGCTGGTCCTGCTCCATGCCGGCGTGGTACGGCAGCGCGTTGATGCCCTTGGCGCGCAGCCAGTCGGCGGTCTCGTCGACCTTCTTGCGGCTCTGGCAGTAGACGACGCCGGCCTCGTCCTGGTGCTCGTCCTGGATGAAGCGCAGCAGCTGCTCGCGCGGGCTGTCCTTCTCGACGATGAGGTAACGGATGTTGGGCCGGTCGAACGAGGCGACGAAGACCTGGGCCTCCTCCAGTTGCAGCCGCTCGATGATGTCGGCGCGGGTGATGTCGTCGGCGGTGGCCGTGAGCGCGATGCGCGGGATGTCGGGGAAGCGCTCGTGGAGCAGGCTCAGCGACAGGTATTCGCTGCGGAAGTCGTGTCCCCACTGGCTGACGCAATGGGCCTCGTCGATCGCGAACAGGCTCAGCAGGCCGCGCTCGTACAGCGACTGCATCTGCGCGATGAAACGCGGCGTGTTGACGCGTTCCGGCGCGGCGTACAGCAGCGTCATGCGGCCGGCGAGCATCTCGCGTTCGATGCGCTGGGTCTCTTCGAGCGTCTGCGTGGAGTTGAGGAACGCGGCGTCCACGCCGGCTTCCTCGAGGGCGCCGACCTGGTCGTGCATCAGGGCGATCAGCGGACTGACGACCACGGTGACGCCATGGCCGGCGCGCTGGCGGGCGATGGCGGGGACCTGGTAGCAGAGCGACTTGCCGCCGCCGGTGGGCATGAGGACCAGCGCGTCGCCGCCGGCGGTCACATGGTCGACGATCTCGGCCTGCTGGCCGCGAAAGGCGCTGTAACCGAACACCTCTTGCAGGATGGCGAGCGGGACGGGATGATGGCTGGACGGACTCATGGAGCTCTCGATTGTCCCGCACATCGGCGAGCTCGCCGATGACCCGGTCCCGGCGCGCCGCTCGGGCGGGACGAGGCGACATCGAACTCCCACAGCACAGGCAGACACGTCGACATGATCGCTGCGCCCTTGCCCGAAGACGAGAACGCCCGCCTGTCCACGCTGCGCGTGCTGCAGGTGCTGGACACGGATCCCGAGGAACGCTTCGACCGGCTGACGCGGATGGCCCGGCGGCTGTTCCAGGTGCCGATCGCGCTGGTGAGCCTGGTCGACGCGGACCGGCAGTGGTTCAAGTCGGCGCAGGGCCTGGACGTGCCGGAGACACCGCGCGACATCAGCTTCTGCGGCCACGCGATCCTGTCGGACGACATCCTGCTGATCCCCGACACGCATGCGGATCCGCGGTTCGCGGACAACCCGCTGGTGACCGGCGGTCCGATGATCCGTTTCTATGCGGGCTGCCCGGTGCGCGCGCCGAGCGGGCACCGGCTCGGCACGCTGTGCCTGATCGACCGATCGCCGCGCGGTTTTGACGCCGACGACCAGGCGACGTTGCGCGACATGGCCTTCATGGTGGAACAGCAGTTCGCGGCAATGTACATGGCGATGGTCGACGAGCTGACGGGGCTGGCGAACCGGCGCGGCTTCGAGTCGCAGGCGGGGCATGTGCTGGCGCTGTGCCGGCGCCACGGATGGCCGGCGACGCTGCTGTACTTCGACCTGGACCATTTCAAGCATGTCAACGACCGCTACGGCCATGCGGAAGGCGACTGGGCGCTGAAGTCCTTCGCCGACATCCTGCGCTTCTGCCTGCGCGCGTCGGACGTGGTGGCCCGCACCGGCGGCGACGAGTTCGTGGCGCTGCTCAGCGGCACGGCGACCGGGCAGATGCAGCCGGCGCTGGAGCGGGTGCGCACGCAGGTCGGGGCACTCAACCTGCGTGCGCAGCGTGGCTACGAGCTGGCGTTCAGCGTGGGCGACGCGGCGATGTCGAGGGAGCAGCCCCTGATCCTGGACGAGCTGATGCAGCGCGCCGACGCGGCGATGTACGCGCACAAGCAGTCCAGGCGCCGGATGGCCTGAGCGCTGGGGTGCCGCGGCGCCTGGTTCCAGTCAGGGACCGACTGGGATCCGCCATCGGATCGGCGTTTTCGAGCAATCGCGGGCGAAGTGGGCGGGCGGCATAATCCGACCCCTGCGCCGCATTTCGATCAGCCGGAATGCCCGTTCTGGGCGATTGGCGGCGCGGAGATTCCCTTTCTGAACACCCAACGATACGCAAGCGAAGGCAACCATCATGGCCTCGGTCAACAAAGTCATCATCCTCGGCAACCTGGGCCGTGATCCCGAACTGCGCTACACGCCGAGCGGCAGCGCGGTCTGCAACGTGAGCATCGCCACGACGCGCAACTGGAAGAGCCGCGAAGGCGGCGAGCGCCAGGAAGAGACCGAATGGCACCGTGTGGTGTTCTACGACCGCCTGGCCGAGATCGCCGGCGAGTACCTGAAGAAGGGCCGCCCGGTGTATGTCGAGGGCCGCCTGAAGACCCGCAAGTGGCAGGACAAGGAAGGCAAGGACAACTACACGACGGAAATCATCGCCGAGCAGATGCAGCTGCTGGGCGGCCGTGACGGCGGCGGCGATGACATGGGCGGCGGCGGTGGTGGCGGCTACAGCCGCGAGCGTTCGAGCGAACGCAGCGGCGGTGGCGGCAGCGGCCGCGACAGCGGCGACTTCGACGCGCCGCGCGCGCCGGCGCCTCGCGCCGCCCCGCGGGCCCCGGCCCCCGCGCCGAAGGCCGCGACGGGCTTCGACGACATGGATGACGATATTCCGTTCTGAAGACCCGACCTGCAGCGCGTAGTCATCAGGCCCGCCATCCCTGGGAGGCGGGCCGTGTTCTTTCTACTATGCACGTACTCGCCTTTGGCATCGGGATCCGGTGAACTAGATCACCACCTGAGCAGTGGCCACGGCGGCTGACGGCAGGCTTGCGATAAAGAGGGATAGGTTGGCCGCTTCCGGCCGGAACGCGCTCGTACCATCCATCAGATCTGCGGTCCTGGCGCACAGCAATGTGCAGGCCGCTCGGACGTTCTGATGGGCCGTGCTGAGGTTGAGGTGGAAGATCGGCTCATGGTGCGCAATGCGGTTGCGCAGCTGGCGAAGCTGTTCGAGCAACTGATTGAAGACTGCTCGCTTGGGAGCCTTTCGGGGGGCGAAAGCCTTATGCAACGCTGGCGTCCACAAGACATGCTCGAACTTGCGGTCGGTCAGTTGGATCCAGAAGCCGAACGTGAGTTCGGCGATCACCTTGCCCGGAGGTAGCGGTTGGCCGGGCCGAATCTTCCTGGAAGCATCGCGGACGGCCTTCTGCAGTTGGTCCTGCCTCCGCTGCTGAGCCGCTTATGATTGCCACGCAAGCCCCCGGTGTGACCTCTGCTTTACAGCATGCCCCCGGGGGCATAGTTTTTCTGGTGTCCGATGAGAAGGCCCGCAGGAAGTGATTCTTGCGGGCCTTGTTGCGTCGGCGCCTGAAGTCAGGCTCAGCTTCCCCTGATGGACTGCGGTCCAGGAGCTTGGCGATGGCAAGTCCGCAATGAGGGAAAAGTCAGAATGGCGACGCGAGCCGCGTCCTTCATGAACTGACGCAGCTCACGAGCCTCCTTCATGGCGGCGGAGATTTGTCCTATGAACGCGGTTTGCTGGTGGTTCATCGCGGGCTCCTTGCTGTCTCATTGGGCAGGCGCAATCGTCTCGACGGCCACCGACAAATGCATGGGGCGACGACTGCTGAGGTCAGCAATTTTTCAGACTTCACCAGGCTTCAGCGATAGCTTTCACTGAGGGAAGTTCACTGCATGTAGGTGGGCGCTGCCCGTGGCCATGACTTGAATGCTGATGGAGCAGGAAATCAATTGTCGGAACGAGGGGGGAGCCGCATTTGGGAGCGTCTCGTTGCGCGAATGCATGCGCACGGGCTATCAGAGAAGGATTCAGCCCTGGACTGAGACCGTGAGATCCAACTCCACGCTCGCTCCTTTCGGCAGCGCGAACACGCCCACCGAGGTCCGCGCATGCGTGCCCGCTGGTCCGAGGATCTGTACCAGCAGCTCCGACGCGCCGTCGGCGACCTCGCTGAGCTGGGTGAAGTCCTGGGCGCACTGCGTGAAGACGTTCAGTCGCAGGACCTGCTTCACCGCGTCCAGCGACCCCAGCGAGCGCTGCAGCAGCACCAGCGCGCGCATCACGCAGATCTTCGCGGCGAGTTGCGCGCGGGCGAGGTCGACATCGGCGCCGACCCGCCCCGTGACCACGACCGTGCTGCCCACGCGCGGCACCTGGCCGCTCAGGTAGACCGTGTCGCCATCGCGGGTCAGCGGCTGGTAGTTGCCGCCGGCCTTGATCTCGCCGTCGAAGTCGTAGCCCAGTTGCTGGGCAGCTTGGGTCAGGGCCAGGTCTCTACTCATGGTGTTCTCGCCGAAAAGGGGTGACCCCGATTCTGACGGGATCACCGAGCATCACCCCTTCCGATCCGTCCTCACGTCCATCACCACCAGGCCGACGAGCATCACCAGCGGTAATAGCAGCGACCAGAACCGCCACCCCGCATACGCGAACGCCCCCGCCAGCGCGCCGCCCGCGAAGGCCAGCACCGGCCAGATGAACCGCTTGAGCCGGTCCCGCACCTCCGGCCCTGCCGCGCCGCGCAGCAGGTCCACGCCGTCGATCACCACCTGCGTGACGTTGCCGGTCATCACCGTCGTCGGCGTCAATGCCGGCCAGGCCAGCCGGCCCGCCGCGTTCTGCACCGCCATGGCGGCCGTCATGAACAGGCCCGTCGCCATCGCCCATGGCGCCTCCGGCGCGAGCACCGCGCCCGCCGGCACGCTGCAGGCCAGCGCCACCGCCAGGAAGGCCGTCTGCATCGCCAGCAGCGGCCGGCTCGCCACCGTCTGCGTCCGCTCGCAGCGCAGCGCGACCACGCGCGCGAGCGCCACCGCCGCGACGAAGGTCGGGAACACCAGCAGCTTCAGCAGCACGCTGTTGGTGCTCGCGCGGCTGAGCTCCGCGCCGATCAGCACGAAGTTGCCCGTCACATGCGCCGTGAACAGGCCGAACAGCGCGACGAAACCCACCGTGTCCACGTAGCCGCCGATGAAGCCGAGCATCAGGCTCGCCAGCAGCAATCGCTTCGCCCCGGTCATGCCACCCCTCCCTTGCGCTCGAGCACCGCGATCCGCGCCGCCATCGCGAGCGCGCAGATCAGTCCGAGGTGCTCGAAGAACGCGTTCTTCGCCATGAAGCGCGCCTGCCCGTTCAGGTCCCAGAAGTTGTTGGCGACCAGCATCGCCACCAGCGTCAGCACGCCCAGCGCGCCGGCCGCCAGCCAGACCCAGCGGTTGGCGATCAGCAGCGCCGCGCCGATCAGCTCGACCGCGATCGCGAGCACCGCCCACAAGGCCGCCGGCTGCAGGCCGAAGTGCGCCTGCTCCGCGACCGCGCCGGGGAAATCCATCGCCTTGTCGATCCCGCCGATCAGGTAGGCCGACGCCAATCCCACCCGAAGCAGGAACCCGAAGGTAGGCCATTGCAGGAGGCCCTCCACCCACCGCGGCGCGGCGGGGGAGAAGGTCTTCATCGCTCGGTATTCGCTCATGTCGATGCGCTCATGTCGATTCGCTCGTCTCGTTCCGTCCGTCACACCGCCCAGCACGCGCAGCCGAGCGCGCCCCAGAAGCCGCGCAGGTCCGACGCCGGAATCTCCGACGCCCACGCGTTCGCATGCGCGTGGCCATGGACGCCGCAGGCGGTGTCGCAACACGCCATCCGTTGCATCGCCGCCTGCAGCGGCTTGCCCTCCGCGCCCCAGGCGCCGTAGCCGCCATAACGTCGTACCGGCGACCAGTCCGGCATCGCCGGCGGCGGCGCGGAGTCGTCGAGGTCGGCGAACTCGCCCGCGCCCCACACGACCTTGCCGCCGACCATCGTCAGCAAGGCGCTCGTGTCGGCGATGTCCGATTCCGGGCAGCCGAAGAAGTCGCGGTCCGGCACGACCAGGTCGGCGAGCTGCCCCGCCGCGATCTGGCCCTTGTTGCCCTGCTCGTTCGAGAACCAGGTGACGTTCTCCGTCCACATCCGCAGCGCCGCCTCGCGGTCCAGGCAGTTGCGCTGCGGCGTGATCTGCAGCCCGCCGACGGTGCGTCCCGTGATCAGCCACGACAGCGAGACCCACGGGTTGTACGAGGCCACCCGCGTGGCGTCCGTCCCGGCCGAGACCTTCATGCCCCGGCGCAGCATCTCCGCCACCGGTGGCGTCGCCTCGGCGGCGCGCGCGCCGTAGCGCTCGACGAAGTACTCGCCCTGGTAGGCCATGCGGTGCTGCACCGCCACGCCGCCGCCCATCGCCGCGATCCGGTCCATCGAGCGCGTCGAGATCGTCTCCGCATGATCGAAGAACCAGTTCAGCCCGTCGATCGGCGTCTCGCGGTGCACCTTCTCGAAGACGTCGAGCGCGCGCGAGATCGTCTCGTCGTAGGTCGCATGCATGCGCCACGGCCAGCGGTTCTGCACGAGGATGCGCACCACCTCCTCAAGCTCGTCTTCCATCTTGTCGGGCAGGTCCGGCCGAGGCTCGCGGAAGTCCTCGAAGTCTGCCGCGGAGAACACCAGCATCTCCCCCGCGCCGTTATGCCGGAAGTAGTCGTCCCCCTGCTTGTAGGTGACCGACTTCGCCCAGTTCAGGAAGTCTTCCTTCTCCTGCCCCGCCTTCTGGGTGAACAGGTTGTAGGCCAGGCGGATCGTCAGCTGTCCGGCCTCGGACAGCTGGCGGATGATCTGGTAGTCCTCGGGATAGTTCTGGAAACCGCCGCCGGCATCGATCGCGCCGGTGACGCCGAGGCGGTTGAGCTCGCGCATGAAGTGGCGCGTGCTGTTGAGCTGGTACTCGGGCGGCAGCTTCGGACCCTTGGCCAGCGTCGCGTACAGGATGGCAGCGTTGGGCTTGGCCAGCAGCAGGCCGGTCG
Source organism: Roseateles sp. (assembly GCA_039593255.1). Taxonomy (GTDB): domain Bacteria; phylum Pseudomonadota; class Gammaproteobacteria; order Burkholderiales; family Burkholderiaceae_C; genus Roseateles. The sequence continues at coordinate 47,056 of JBCNPQ010000017.1, read as the reverse complement.
GGTTGCCCTCGCCGTCGCGCAGGATCTGCCCGCCGGGCGGCTCGGGCGTGTCCCGCGTGTAGCCGACGGCCCGCAGCGCGGCGCCGTTCAGCAATGCGCGGTCGTACAGGTGCAGCAGGAACACCGGCGTGTCCGGCGCCACCGCGTTGAGCTCGGCGATCGTCGGCAGCCGCTTCTCGTGGAACTGGTGTTCGGTGAAGCCGCCCACCACGCGCACCCACTGCGGCGCCGGCGTGACCGCCACTTGCGCCTTCAGCATCGCCATCGCGTCGGCCAGGCTGCGCACGCCGTCCCAGCGCAACTCCATGTTGAAGTTGAGCCCGCCGCGGATGATGTGCAGGTGGTTGTCGATCAGGCCCGGCAGCACGCCGCGGCCCTTGAGGTCGATGCGGCGCGTCGCCGGGCCGGCCAGCGCGAGGATCTCGCGGTTGCCGCCGACGCTCAGGAAACGCCCGTCCTGGATCGCGACCGCCTCGGCGCTCGGGCGCGTGCGGTCCAGCGTCGTGAAGCGGCCGTTGAACAGCACCAGATCAGGCGTGGCGCCCGCCGTGCCCGGGAAAGTCGTCTCAGGCATCGTGGGACTCCGCGTTCGTCGTGTTCGCGGCTTTCGCCGTCTTCTCGCATCCGGGCATCCGCCCGAACATGTGCGGCCGCACCTTCTGATCGATCCAGCCGGCGTGCTGCGCGTCGCGCTGCAGCCATTGCTTCACCAGCGGCGGGATCTGCTCGCCGGCGAGGATGCCCAGCAGGCCCACCAGCGCGATCACCGGCGGCGCCGGCGAGCGCACGTTGAGCACGCCGTAGATCACGCCGACCAGCAACCCGACGGCCGCCGACAACACATATGCATTCATGGCAGCCGCCTTTCCCGCTCAGCCCTCGTGGGCGTTGAACATCGACTTGGCGTAGTGGATGCCGATGCCGTACGAACCGCCCACCTTCTTCGCGATGCCGGTGGTCAGCTCGTAGGTCTCGCCGCGGGCCCAGTCGCGCTGCATTTCCAGCAGGTACTGCAGCGCGGTGATCGGCTGCGCGCCGGCCTGCACCATGCGCGCGACCGCGCGCTCATGCGCCTCGGTCGACACGTCGCCGCAGGCGTCGGTGATCACGTAGACCTCGAAGCCCTGGTCCAGCGCCGACAGCGCCGGGCCCACGATGCAGACGCTGGTCCAGAGGCCGGCCAGCACGATGCGGTCCTTGCCGATGCGGTTGATCTCCTCGATCACCGCGACGTCCTCCCAGGTGTTCATCGAGGTGCGGTCCAGGATCTTCTTGCCGGGGAAGGGCGCGGTGATCTCGTCGAACATCGGGCCGGAGAAGCTCTTCTCGGCGACCGTGGTCAGGATGGTCGACACGCCGAAACCGGCGGCCGCCTGCGCCACCAGCGACGCGTTCGTGCGCAGCTCGTTGGCCGAGATGGAATGCGTGGCGAAGGCCATCTGGGACTGGAAGTCGATCAGCACCAGCGTGTGGTCGGTCGGGTTCAGCAACTTGGCGCCGGGAACGGCCTTGGCGAGCTTGCTCATGGGAATCTCCTGGTGAAAGCGGGGCGCGCCGGTCGGACTCGACCGGCGCGCGGGAACGGGGACGGCTGGACGATCAGGACTTGGCGAAGGCCAGCAGGTCGGCGTTGAGCTGGTCCTTGGCGGTGACCGCCAGGCCGTGGCTGCCGCCCTTGTAGACCTTGAGCGTGGCCTTGGGCGCCAGCTTCACCGACAGCTCGGCGGAATGGGCGAAGGGCACGATCTGGTCGTCGTCGCCGTGGATGATGAGCGTGGGCACGTCGATCTTCTTCAGGTCCTCGGTGAAGTCGACCTCGGAGAACTGCTTGATGCAGTCGTACTGCGACTTCAGCGAGCCCTGCATGCCCTGCAGCCAGAAGCTGTCGCGCGCGCCCTGCGACACCACGGCGCCGGGCCGGTTGGCGCCGAAGAAGGGGGTGGTCAGGTCCTTGTAGAACTGCGAGCGGTCCTTCTGCACGCCGGCGCGGATGCCGTCGAAGACCTCCTTGGGCAGGCCGTTCGGATAGGCGGCGGACTTCATCATCGTCGGCGGCACCGCGCCCACGAGCACGACCTTGGACACGCGCTTGGTGCCGTGGCGGCCGACGTAGCGGGTCACCTCGCCGCCGCCGGTGGAGTGGCCCACCATCATCGCGCCCTTGATCTCGAGCTTGTCCAGCAGCGTGGCCAGGTCGTCGGCGTAGGTGTCCATGTCGTTGCCGTTCCAGCTCTGGCTGGAGCGGCCGTGGCCGCGGCGGTCGTGCGCGATCACGCGGAAGCCGTGCTGGCCGAGGAACAGCATCTGGTCTTCCCAGGCGTCGCCGCTCAGCGGCCAGCCGTGGGAGAAGACGACGGGCTGGCCGCTGCCCCAGTCCTTGTAGAAGATCTGGGTACCGTCCTTGGTGGTGACATAGCTCATGGGGGCTCCTGGCAGGGGATGTGGGGTGGAACGGGAAGCGGCCGCGGTCGCGGCCCGGGCGCCGTCGGCCAGCGCGAGCGGCAGCGCCGCGGCGAGCGCGACCTGACCGCCCAGCGCGAGCACGTCGCGGCGGGTGGGGTCCTGGGGGATCGAAGGGAGGGTCATCGAGGGTCTCCGGGGGATGAGCTCATCCTAGGAACCGCTCCCCCGGGCGACCAGCCGCCGATGGCGCAGGCCCCGCTCTCCCGTCGGAGGCAGATGCGCGGCTCAGAGCCGCAGCAGGCCGCGCTTGAGCGCGAGCACGACGGCATGCGTGCGGTCGCGCGCGTCGAGCTTGGCGAGGATGGTCTTGACCCGCGCCTTGATGGTGTCCTCGGACAGCGACAGCAGCCCGCCGATCTCGCGGTTGCTGCGGCCCTGCGCGATGTGCGCCAGCACGTCGATCTCGCGTCCGGACAGCTGCTCCTGGCCGGCGTGGGCGGCGATCTCCTGCGCGACCTCGTTGGGGATCCAGCGGTTGCCGCGATGCACGGCGCGGATCGCGTCCAGCAGCTCGGTGCGCAGCTGCGTCTTCAGCAGGTAGCCGCTGGCGCCCAGCTTCAGCGCCTGCCAGGCCTGGCCGTCGGACTTGAAGGTCGTCAGCACGATCACGCGCGCGGCCGGGCTCAGCGCGCGCAGCCGCGCCAGCGCCTCCAGCCCGTCCATGCCCGGCATCTGGATGTCCATCAGCGTGACGTCGGGCCGCAGCCGCTCGTAGGCCTGCAGGCCCAGCCAGCCGTTGTCGGCCTCGCCCACCGGCGTCATGTCCGGCTGCTCGCCCAGCACCGCGGCGATGCCCTCCCGCATCAGCGGGTGGTCGTCGACCGTCAGGACGCGGATGGGATCGGACGCGGGCACCATGCGGCGGATCATAGGCGCGGCCCTCGTCCGGCGTCCCTTTTCCAAGGGGCCGATACCCTTTCGGGTAAGCGCTGTCGACTCGACCGGGGCTATCGCGGTGCAGCATCGCTTCCGATGATCGGCGCAGTCTCGACGGGAGCGCTTTCAACCACTTCGCCGCGCCCGTCCGTCACGGTCCTCCACCGGTCTCATCGCCGCCCTCATCGCCGCCCTTCAACGCCCCGGGAGCTGTCTATGTCCCTCATCGAGCGCCTCCACGCCGTCCCGGACGCCGTCCTCGACGCGATCGTCGTCCATCGCAACCCGCTGCTGCGCGCCGGCATCGCCGCCGCGCTGGCCCCGTTCTTCCGCGCCCACGAGGCCGGCGACGATCCGGCCGATCTTGCCGCGCCGGGCGGCATGCCCACCGTGGTCGCGAGCCCGGCCGGCCGCGTCGAGCCGATCCGCCTCGTCGTCGCCGATCACGACGGCGCGATGCAGGCGCTGGCGCGTCTGCCGCGGCGGGTCGGCGCGGCCGCGTCGTCCGGCGGCGCCCAGGGACCGCATTGGCTGGTCGTCAGCCCCGTCTCGCACGGCGGCCGGGTCCGCCAGGCGATGGCCGCGGGCGTGCTCGGCTACGTGCATGCCGCCTGCGCGCTCGAGGAGCTGCGCGACGCCGCGCGCGCCGTCGCGGCGGGCCGGCGCTACCTGTGCCGCACGGCCGCCGGCGCGGTCGCCGAGGGCTGGCTCGGCGACGACCTCACGCCGCGCGAGCGCGACGTGCTGCGCATGCTGTGCCTGGGCCTGGACAACAAGTCGATCGGGCTGCGGCTGGGCGTCGCCGCCGGCACGGTCAAGACGCATGTGAAGACGCTGCTGCAGAAGCTCGGCGCGCGCAGCCGCACCCAGGCCGCCACCGAGGCGCTGCGTCGCGGACTGCTCGACGACGAGCCGCTGGTCGACGATCCCTTCCCGCTGCCGATGCGCGCCGCCGTGCGCGGCCCGGCGCCGGGCCGCTACGGACTGCATCCGCTGCCTGCCGCGTGACGCGGGCCGGGTGAGGGCCATCGCATGGCACGGTTCTGGGCGGGACTGATCCTCGCGGCGACCTGTCTCGCCGGTGCGCTGGCCGCGCCCGCCGGGAACGGACTGCCCGAGTTCTCGCATCGCTCGTGGACCGTCCGCGACGGCGCGCCGCCGGACGTCTGGACGCTGGCGGGCGGACGCGAGGGCGTGCTGTGGCTCGGCACCGGCATGGGCCTGTACCGCTTCGACGGCCTGCGCTTCGAGCGCTACCGGCCCGGCGACCAGACCTTGCCGGCGCTCAACATCAATGCGCTGTTCGTCGACGAGGACCGCACGCTGTGGCTCGGCCTGTTCGAAGGCGGCGTGCTGCAGTTGAAAGGCGGACAGGTCGTGCGATACGGTCCGGCGCAGGGACTCCCCGGCGGCCGCGTGCTGCGGCTGGCGCGGGCCTCGGGCGCGCTGTGGGCCGCGGCGGGCAAGGGCCTGGCGCGTTTCGACGGCCAGCGCTGGCAGCGCGTCGGCGAGGCGCAGGGGTATCCGGAGCCGGGCGCCGAGTACCTGTTCCGCGATCGCCAGGGCACCTTGTGGGTCAGTTCGGGCGAGCGTCTCTATCGCCTGGCGGCGGGCGCCGACCGCTTCGAATACACCGGTGTCGAAACCGGACGGACGGCCGTGATGACGCAGGACAACCAGGACCGGCTCTGGCTGGCCGACGGGCGCGGCGGCGTGCGGCCGCTGGGCTTGCCGGGGTCCTGGCGGGCCTGGGCCGAACTGCCGGAGAACGCGCCCGCGCCCGGGCCGGTGCGCGCCGACGACCTCGCCTCGGCGACGTTCTCGCCCAGCGTGGTGTCCTCGCGCGACGGGCAGGCGGTCACGCTGGTCAAGCAGATGCTGTTCGCCAGCGACGGCGGCCTGTGGGTGACCGTCAGCGGCCGCGGCGTGTTCCGCACCGAGGCGGCGGCCGCCGCGCGGCTGCTGGCGGGCGAGCAGCTCGACTGGTCCCGCGGGACCTGGTTCACCGTCGCGGACGGGCTGGGGTCGACGATCACCGTGCCGCTGCTGGAGAGCGACGACGGCGAGATCTGGGTCGGCACCAACGTCGGCGTGAGCAGCCTGCGCCGGCACCGCGTCCAGCGCGTGACGGCGCTCGAGGACGCGGCGGCCACCGGCTTCAGCGTGCAGCCCGACGGCAGCGGCGTGCTGCTGTCGAGTTCTTCCGGGAGCTGGCGTGTCGATCCGCCCGCCGGTCCGGTGCGGGAGAACGGCATCGATCCGCGCCCGCTCGCGCGCCGGCCGGCGACGCAGGCGGTGCGCGCGACCGACGGCTCGCTCTGGCTGTGGGACAACGAGACGCTGTGGCGCTCCCCGCCGGGCGGGCGCTGGGAACGCTGGAGCCTCTCGCTGCCCGCCGGCGCCCGCGCGCCGGCCAACGGCATGGCGGCCGATCCCACGGGCGGGCTGTGGCTGTCGCTGCACGAGGTCGGCGTCTTCCATGCGACCCGGCAGGGCGTCGAACGCGTGTCGGACGCGGAGCTGGACGGCGCCACGCCGGGCGCGCTGGCGGTCGACGCGGACGGCGCCGTCTGGTTCGGCCACGACGGCGTGCTGACCGGGATCGACGATCGCGGACGGCGTCTGCGGTTCGGTCCGGAACAGGGACTGCGGACCGGCCGCGTCCTGACCATGGTCAACACGCGCCACGGTCTCGTCGTCGCGGGCGAGAACGGCGTGGCGCTGGGGCGCGACGGCCGCTTCGCGACCATCGCCATCGAGCGCGATCCGGCCTTCGGCCGGGTGTCCGGCGTGGTCGAGTCCTTCGACGGCGACCTCTGGCTCAACGGCGGGCGCGGCCTGGTCCGGCTGGCAGCGGCGGAGGTGGCCTCGCTGTTCGACGAGTCCGCGCATCCGCTGAGTTACCAGCTGCTCGACGCCGCCGACGGCCTGCCGGGCATCGCCAGGCAGGCCTCCGCCACGCCGACCGCCGTGCGGGACGCCCGCGGCCGCCTGTGGTTCGTGACCAACCTGGGCGTCGTCTGGCTGGATCCCTCGCGGACGAATCGCAGCGCGCGCGAGGTCGGCGTCGACGTGCAGGCGCTGCTGGCCGGCGGGCAGAACTATCCGGCCGCGCAGGGCCAGTTGCTGCCCAAGGGCACGGACGCGCTGACCCTGCGCTACGCCGCCCGCGTGCTGAGCCAGGCCGAGCAGGTCCGCTACCGCTTCCGGCTGGTCGGCGTCGACGCCGACTGGCGCGAGGCCGGCACGCAGCGCGAGGCGACCTACGCCAACCTCGGTCCCGGCGATTACCGCTTCGAGGTGCTGGCCTCCAATCCCGACGGCCTCTGGAGCCGTCAGCCGACGGTGCTGGCCTTCCGCATTCCGCCGATGCCGTACCAGCATCCGGCCTTCCGCTGGGCCGTGGCGCTGGCGCTGGTCGTGGCGGTCTGGGGCGGCTACCGGCTGCGCGTGCGCTCGCTGCAGTCCCGGCTGCGAATGCGGCTGGCCGATCGTCACCGCGAGCGCGAGCGCATCGCCCGCGACCTGCACGACACGCTGCTGCAAGGCTTCCAGGGGCTGCTGCTGGGCCTGGACGCGAGCGTGCGGCGCGTCGCCGACGCGGCGCTGCGCCACAAGATGGAGCGCGACCTGACGCGCGCCGAGGCGCTGCTCGCGGAAGGGCGCGACCGCGTCGGCCAGCTGCGCCAGCGCATCGACGACGAGGACGCGGCCGAGCGTCGAGGTCGGGGCGGCGGTGACGATGAGGGGCGCGGTCATGACGATCGCGACGACGATGATGACGACGACGCCGATCGCGAGGGGCGCGGCGGTGACGGACGCGCGGACAGCGACGGCGGACTGGTCGGGCGCCTGACCCGCGCCGGGCACGACCTGATCCGCCCGCCGGGGCAGTTCCGCATGCGGCTGGCCGGCACGCCGCGGGCCATGCCGGCGGCGCTGGAGGACGAGTTGCTGCTGATCGCGCGCGAGGCCCTGACCAACGCCGACCGCCACGCGCGGGCGACCGAGGTGGTGCTGGAACTCGACTATGGCCACGACGCGGTCACGCTGCGCGTGCGGGACAACGGTGTCGGCCTGGCGCCGGACTGGGAGTGCCGGCGGACGCGCGGCCTGCGTTACGGCCTGTGCGGGATGCGCGAGCGGGCGCGGCTGATGGGCGCGGTGCTCGAGTTGCGCGGCGCGCCGGGCGCCGGCACCGAGCTGGTGCTGCGCGTGGCCGATGCGCGACACGGCGGCTGGCTCGAGCGCTGGCGGCAGGCGCGCGCGCCCGTCTCCCCGTGAAGTCCCGGAGGGCGAGGGCAAACCCCGCTCCCTAGAATTCGTTGGACAGTCGAGGTCCGGCTGTTTGATGGGGGAAGAGAGATGAAGAAGTTCGCCGCGCTGTCCGCGCTCTGCCTGTCCTTGACCGCCGCGCTGCCGGCTTTCGCCGATCCGGTGGCGGTGCCCGACTCGGCGCAGGCCCAGTCGCTGCGCGATGCCGTGCGCGCCGATCGCAAGGGCGTGGTCCTCAAGGCCCTGGCCCTGGACGAGGCGCAGACCAAGAAGTTCCTGCCGGTGTACGAGGCCTATGAGCGCGAGCTCGCCGCGCTGAACCGCCAGTTCACCCGCATGTCGGTCGAGTACGTGCAGATCGGCGACAAGCCGACCAATGCGCAGTCGAAGTACTTCTCGCGCGGTTATCTCGGCTACGTCGACGCGGAGCAGAAGCTCTACAAGAAGTACCACCCGCGTGTCGTCAAGGCGATCGGCGAAGTGGGCGCCGCCCGCTTCCTGTCCGTGGAGCGCCGCATCCGCGCCCTGCAAGACTACGACCTGTGGATCTGAACTCGCTCTGAGCTCACAGCGGTCATCGGTCTCTCGACTCCCTCTCCCGCACTGCGGGAGAGGGCAGGGGTGAGGGCCAGCGGCGGTGGAAGTGCTGAAGCCTTCTTGCTGACTGCCCAGTCTGCTGGCCCTCACCCCCACCCTCTCCCGCAAGCGGGAGAGGGAGTAAGAAGACCGAGGCGGATCTCAGATCCAGCCGAGGTCGATCGCTCTGAGGACCGCTTGCGTGCGGTCCCGGACGCCCATCTTCGCGAACACCGCGGAGCAGTGGTTCTTGATCACGCCCTCGCTGTTGCCCAGCAGCGCCGCGATCTCGGTGTTACTGCGGCCGCTGGCCACCAAGCGCAGCACCTGAAGCTCCTTGGGGCTCAGCGGCTCGGGTTCGGGCGTCGCGGCGAAGGCGCGCTCCACCGGCGCGCGTTCCATGCGCTCGGTCAGCAGCGGCCGCAGCGCCGTCGATCCGCCGACCACGTCGCGCAGCGCCTGCACCAGCGTGTCCGGGCTGATCGCCTTCAGCAGGAACCCGCGCGCGCCGGCCCGCACCGCCTCGTCGAACGCCGACGTGTCGTCGAAGGTCGTCAGCAGCACCACCGGGATCTTCAGCGCCCGCGCCGCCAGCGCCCGGATCAGCCCGATCCCGTCCAGCCGCGGCATGCGCATGTCCGACAGGATCACGTCGGGCTGCTCGCGCGCCAGCAACTCCAGCGCCTCCGCGCCGTCGGACGCCTCGCCGATCAGGCGGATGTCGTCGTGCAGCGCCAGCAGGCCCTTCAGCCCCTCGCGCACCAGCTGCTGGTCTTCCACCAGCAGCAGCTTGATCGTGGTCTCGCTCATGTCGTCTCCTTCCCTGGATGGCGCCGGCCCGCTCAGGCGCGCCGCGGGCAGTTCAATTCGATCAGGAATCCGGGGTGATGCCGCAGCACCTGCATCGTCCCGCCCAGTTCGGCCATGCGCTCCTGCATGCCCTTGAGGCCGTTGCCCTCGCGCAGCTTGCGCGTGCCGCGGCCATTGTCGTCAACCCGCACGCGCACCTGCGGTCCGGTCGCCCGGACGGCCCCGCCGGCCCGGTCCGCCGGCCCGGACGCCGGGCCCGGGGCCGCGTCGGCCGATGCCGCCGGCTCCACCGCTTCCAGCGTCACGCGCACTCGCGTCGCGCCGGCATGGCGCACCGCGTTGGTCACCGCTTCCTGCACGCAGCGCAGCAGCGCGTGCGCGCAGCGCGGCGTCAGGTCTTGCGCCACCGGGTCCAGCGCCAGCTCGATCTGCGTGCTGGCGATGCCCTCGGCGAGCGTGCGCAGCGCCGCCTCGAGATTGATGCGCTGGCTCTCCCGCTCGCGCGAGACGGCCGCCCGCACCTCCGCCAACAGCCCCGCCGCGCCCAGCCTCGCCTTCTCGACCGCCTGCGCCGCGCCGGCGTCGTCGTGGCGCTTCAACAGCGCCTCGCTGAGCTGCAGATGCAGGTTCAGCGCGGTCAGGTGATGGCCCATCACATCGTGCAGTTCGCGCGCCATGTGCAGGCGCTCGGCATAACGCAGCTGCTCGATCTGCAGGCGTTCACCGGATTCCTTCTCCGCCAGCATCGCCTGGAACCAGCGCCGCCGTTCGCCTTCGGCCGCGGCCAGCCGGCCCAGCCCGAAGGCCATGCCGTGCAGCGCCACCATGGACATCGACAGCCCCAGGCTGTTCAGCCACCACGGCATGTCCGGCTGGAGCTGTTCCAGCCGCTGCGCCTCGCTGGGCAGCAGCCAGTACAGCGCCACGTTGATCACGACCTGCGCCAGCGCGAAGTTGAAGGCCCGCCGCACGTTGAGCAGCAGCGCGGCCAGCACGGTGACCAGGAAGGGCAGCCCCGGCGTGACCAGCAGCGCCAGCAGGTTGAGCAGCACCACGCGGGCGAGCGCGTCGCGCGGCGGCAGGTCCAGGTGCTGCTGGCGCGCCAGCTGCCAGAAGTGCCACGCGAACACCGTCACCAGCGCCAGGCAGGTGAGCACGAAGGGCGCGTCGTGGGTGTCGCCGCCGATGCGGCGGTAGAGGCTGGCCAGGACGCCGTCGTACGGCTCGGTGACATTGCCCATCAGGCCCCAGATCGCCGAGCCCAGCTCCAGCAGGCAGATCGCGAGGGCGGCGATGCGCAGCACGAAGGCGGGCTGCGCGATGCGGGCGAGCAGACGATCCAGGGGGCGATCCAAGGGGCGATCCACGGCGGTGAAGCCGGACAGGGCGGCGAGGCTGCCAGCGTGCCACAGGCGACGACCGGCAGGGAAGGTGCGTATTGTCATGGGACAGCCGCCGGGCGGATCCGCCCATGCGACGAGTGCCCCGAATCCCTGGATGAATTGCCGGATCGATCGTTCCCGCGCGCCCGGCCGGACGCGCCCGGCCGCTATCGGCCCTAGGCGATCGCTTCCGCGATCACGCCGCCGCCCAGGCAGACGTCGCCGTCGTACAGCACGGCGCTCTGGCCGGGCGTGACCGCCCACTGCGCCTGCGGGAAGTCCAGCCGGATGCTGCCCTCGCCCGGCGTCAGCGCGCAGGCCGCGTCGGCCTGGCGGTAGCGGGTCTTGGCGCCGAAGCCGCCGAAGGCGGGCGCCTCGTCCGTCCAGCTCAGGTCCTGCGCGACCAGGCCGCGGCTCTGCAGCAGCGGGTGGTCGTGGCCTTGCACGACGACCAGGGTGTTGGTCTCCAGGTCCTTGCGGGCGACGAACCACGGCGCGTGCTCGCCGCCGCCGCGCGGCGACCCCTTCTCCTTCACGCCGCCGATGCCCAGGCCCTGGCGCTGGCCCAGCGTGTAGAACGACAGGCCGACGTGCTCGCCCAGCTTGCGCCCGCGGTCGTCCTTGATCGGACCCGGCTTCTGCGAGAGATAGCGGTTGAGGAATTCGCGGAACGGGCGTTCGCCGATGAAGCAGATGCCGGTCGAGTCCTTCTTCTTCGCGTTGGGCAGGCCGATCTCCTCGGCGAGTCGGCGCACCTCGGTCTTGGGCAGGTCGCCGACGGGGAACATCGTCTTCTTCAGCTGCGCCTGGTTGAGCCGGTGCAGGAAGTAGCTCTGGTCCTTCAGCGGATCGAGGCCCTTGAGCAGCTGCACGCGGCCGTCGCGCTCGCGCACCCGGGCGTAGTGCCCGGTGGCGATCTTCTCGGCGCCCAGACGCATCGCGTGGTCGAGGAAGGCCTTGAACTTGATCTCGGCGTTGCACAGCACGTCCGGGTTGGGCGTGCGGCCGGCCTGGTATTCGCGCAGGAACTCGGCGAAGACGCGGTCCTTGTACTCCGCGGCGAAGTTGACGTGCTCGATCTCGATGCCGATCACGTCCGCCACCGCTGCCGCGTCGACGAAGTCGATGTTGGAGGAGCAGTACTCGCTGTCGTCGTCGTCTTCCCAGTTCTTCATGAAGATGCCGACGACCTCATGGCCCGCCTGCTTCAGCAGCCAGGCGGACACGGCGGAATCAACGCCGCCGGACAGCCCGACGACGATGCGTTGCTTCTTGGGATTCATGGGGCGGCATTGTCCCAAAGGTCGGCATCACCCGTCCCGCGCGGGGTCGGCGCGCCCCAGCCGTGACGCAATGCGCATCGAAGGGCCATCCCCCGTCCACGTGTCAGGGATGGCTGACAAGGGGATGCGCCAAAGCCGACAGGCCCCGCCGGCAACGCCGACTCCCGCGTGGCCGGGCCCCGGAAGAAACTGGATGAAACAGGGAGCATTGATCATGAACATCGTCATCGTCGACGGATCCATCACCGCCCGTGCCCAGTGGCAGGCCCTCCTGGCGCGGGAGCGCGGCATCCAGGTGGTGGGCGAGGCCGGCTGCGAGCAGACCGCCGTCGAGACCGTCACGCGGACGCAGCCGGACGTGGTGCTGATGGACCTGGCGCTGCAGCCGGGCAGCGGCCTGCGGGTGCTGCGGGCGATGCGGCAACTGGGCATCGGCGCCCGCGTGATCGTGCTCAGCAACAGCTACTACGAGGAGATGCGGCGCGCCTGCGCGGAGCACGGCATCTCCGGCTTCTTCGACAAGCACCACCAGGCCGACGACGCGCTGGCGCTGCTGCGCGGCTGGCTGCCGCCGGTGTCCGGCGACGAGAACGAACGCCAGGCCGCCGTGGACGGACTGGACGTGCCGGCGCGGGTGCATGTCGCCTTCGACGAGCTGGCCGACCTGGCCTGCGACATCAGCGGCGGCGCGATGGCGGCCGTGGGCCTGGTCGACGGCGACCAGCTGCGGCTGATCGGCGCCTCGGGCCTGAACCTGCGGCAGATGCCCAGGGCCCGCGGTTTCTGCACCCACGTGATGCATCACGGCGGGCTGCAGGAGGTGCCGGACACCTGGCACGACACCCGGTTCCAGGACCATCCGCTGGTCCAGGGCGCGCCTTACGTGCGCTTCTACGCGTCGGTGCCGCTGGCGCTGTCGACCGGCGAGACGGTGGGCAGCCTGTGCGTGATGGACCGGCTGCCGCGTCGGCTGCGCGAGCGCCAGCGCGAGTCGCTGATGACGCTGGCCCGCTGCGCGGTCAACGAACTGGAAGCCTGCCGGCGCGAGCCGCGCCATGCCGAACAGGCGACCAGCGCCGCGATGACGCTCTGAGCCGCGCGCCGGCGCATGACCACGGGCCCCGCGGGGCCCGTTGCCGTTGTTGTCGTCGCGAGCTCAGTGCGGCCAGGCCCGGGGCGCGTACAGCGACGGATGGGCCGAGACGGCCTCGATCGGCAGGCGGCGGCCGGCGGCATGGTCCTCGATGCACTGCAGGATCAGCGGGCTGCGATGGCGGTCGCGGCTGGCGCGGATCTCGTCGAGCGTCAGCCACAGCGTGCGCTGGATGGGCTGGTCGAACGGACGGCCCGGGATCTGGTCGCCGACCCGGCCGGTGAAGGCCAGCCGGACGTAGGTGACGTCGTCATTGCGATCGGGGCGCAGGAAGCGCGACATGTAGACGCCGAGGAAGGCGTCCGGCGTGAACGGCCGGGCGGTTTCCTCGAGGACTTCGCGCACGACGGCGTCGATCGCGGACTCCGCCTGCTCCAGGTGGCCGGCGGGATTGTTCAGCAGCAGGCCGTCGCGGGTCAGTTCCTCGACGAGCAGATAACGGCCGTCCTGCTCGATCACCGCGGCCACGGTGACGCTCGGCTTGAATCGTTCGGTCATTGGTCCTTCCTGAATGGGCGGCTCGGACCGCGGCGCGTGCGCCGGGAGCGGCCACCTCGATGGGTGCGGGCCGCATTGTGAACGCCGAAAATGAAAAACCCCGGCAGGCCGGGGTCTTGTCATCAGGACAGGGGATCGACGGGGCGATCAGCGGCGGCCGCGATCATCGTCGTCGCGGTCATGGTCCCGGCCGTGTCCGCGATCCTTGCCGTGATCCTTGCCGCGGTCCTTGCCGTGGCCGTGGCCGCGGTCGTGATCGTCGCGCCAGTCCCGGCGGCCGTCCGGTTGCCAGCGGTATTCCGTGTGCTCGCTGCGGTAGCGCGGCGCGTAGACGTCGCGGTACCACTCGTCGCGGACGAAGTACACCGGCCGGCCGCAGGCGTTATAGCGCCCGCAGTGTTTGGCCCAGTTCTTCTGGTGCCCCGGCGGCACCCGCAGGTAGACCGCCGGCAACGGCGCCGGCACGCGCTCGACCAGCACCGGCCGCTCATACACGACTTGCGGCCGGACGTTGCCGATGTCGATCTGCCCGTAGAAGCCGGGTTCGCCGATGGTCACGGACACGCCGACATCGGCCGCGCGGGACGCCATCGGCACCAGCGCGGCGATCGCCAGCGCACTGCTCACAACGATTTTCTTGATCATGGTTTGACTCCTTTCGGGGGTCATTGGACGCCTCTATTTAACGCCGCTTTCACCCCGTTGGAGGACAGGTGTTCACCACTCGACACAGCTTTGCCCCCCCGTTGCGGGGGCGCGTCTTTCTGGTGAAAACCCCTATCGTGGGCGAAGTTCGCCCCGGGCGGTGACCGTTAAGCTCGCCCCGACCCCTGATCCAGGATGGAGGATTCCAGATGCTGATCGGTGTGCCGCAGGAAACCGCGGCGGGAGAAACGCGCGTCGCCGCGACGCCGGAGACCGTCAAGAAGCTGGTCGCGCAGGGCCACACGCTGCGCGTCGAGCAAGGCGCCGGCCTGAACGCCAGCGCGACCGACGAGGCCTACGCGGCCGCCGGCGCGGAGATCGTCGACCGGGCCGCCGCGTTCGCTGGCGACCTGGTGCTGAAGGTCCGCGCGCCGGAGCCCGACGAGCTGCCGCTGCTCAAGCCTGGCGCCGTGCTCGTCGGCATGCTGAACCCGTTCGACCGCGAGGGGCTGGAGCGCCTGGCCGGCGCCCGTCTCACCGCCTTCGCGCTGGAAGCCGCGCCACGCACCACCCGCGCGCAGAGCATGGACGTGCTGTCCAGCCAGGCCAACATCGCCGGCTACAAGGCGGTGATGCTGGGCGCCTTCCACTACCAGCGGCTGTTCCCGATGCTGATGACCGCCGCCGGCACGATCAAGGCGGCCCGCGTGGTCGTGCTCGGCGTCGGCGTCGCCGGCTTGCAGGCGATCGCGACGGCCAAGCGGCTGGGCGCGGTGATCGAGGCCTCGGACGTGCGGCCCTCCGTGAAGGAGCAGGTCGAATCGCTGGGCGCCAGGTTCATCGAGGTGCCCTACGAGACCGACGAGGAACGTCAGGCCGCCGAGGGCGTCGGCGGCTACGCCCGGCCGATGCCGGCGAGCTGGCTGCAGCGCCAGCAGGTCGAGGTGGCCAAGCGCGTCGCGCAGGCCGACGTCGTCGTCACGACCGCGCTGATTCCCGGCCGTCCGGCGCCGGTGCTGGTCACCGAGGAGATGGTGCGGTCCATGAAGCCCGGCTCCGTGATCGTCGACATCGCCGCGCCCGCCGGCGGCAACTGCCCGCTGACCGAGGCCGGCAGGACCGTCCGCAAGCATGGCGTCACGCTGGTCGGCGAGACCAACCTGCCGGCGCTGGTCGCGGCGGACTCGTCCTCGCTGTACGCGCGCAATGTGCTGGACTTCCTCAAGCTGGTGCTGACGAAGGAGGGTGGCTTCGCGCTGCCCGCCGACGACGACATCGTGACCGCCTGCCTCGTCGCGCACGAGGGCCAGGTGTTGCGCAAGCCCTGATCGCCGCCCGAGGCGGCGACCGCAAGTCGACCGGGCCGCAAGCCCGCAAGGAGATCCCCGGATGGATGCCGTTTCTCCCACCCTGATCAACCTGACGATCTTCGTGCTGGCGATCTACGTCGGCTACCACGTCGTCTGGACCGTCACGCCCGCGCTGCACACGCCGCTGATGGCGGTCACCAACGCGATCTCCGCCATCGTCATCGTCGGCGCGATGCTCGCCGCCGCGCTGACCGAGACTTCGCTCGGCAAGGGCCTGGGCACCTTCGCCGTCGCGCTCGCGGCGGTCAATGTCTTCGGCGGCTTCCTCGTCACGCGACGGATGCTGGAGATGTTCAGGAAAAAGGAGCGCAAGTGACCCGTTGCCACGTCGAAGCGGACCGGGCCGAGCGCCGGGCCGCCCCCAAGCCGGCCCGCATCCCCTCGGGGGATCGGGCGATGTACCCATCGACCGAGGGGTCCACATGTCGATGAACCTCGTCACCCTGCTGTACCTCGTCGCCAGCGTCTGCTTCATCCAGGCGCTCAAGGGCCTGTCGCATCCGACGACGTCGATCCGCGGCAACCTCTTCGGCATGGCCGGCATGACGATCGCCGTGCTCACGACCGGCGCGCTGATCCTCAAGCTCGCCGGCGGACAGACGCTGGGCCTGGGCTACGTGCTCGCCGGCCTGGTCGTCGGCGGCGGCATCGGGGCGGTCATGGCGCAGCGCGTCGAGATGACGAAGATGCCGGAGCTGGTCGCCTTCATGCACAGCATGATCGGCCTGGCGGCGGTGTGCATCGCCGGCGCGGCCGTCGTGGAGCCGCATGCCTTCGGCATCGCGCCGCGCGACGCGCCCATCCCCGGCGGCAACCGCGTCGAGCTCGCGCTGGGCTGCTTCATCGGCGCGGTGACCTTCTCCGGCTCGGTGATCGCCTTCGGCAAGCTCAGCGGCAAGTACAAGTTCCGGCTGTTCCAGGGCGCGCCGGTCACCTTCGCGGGGCAGCACTGGCTGAACGCGGTCCTCGGCCTGGCCGCAGCCTTCTTCATCTTCGGCTTCTGGCATTCGCAGAGCGCGATGGACTTCATCCTCGTCGCGCTGCTGGGCTTCGCGCTCGGCGTGCTGCTGATCATCCCGATCGGCGGCGCCGACATGCCGGTGGTCGTGTCCATGCTCAACAGCTACTCCGGCTGGGCGGCGGCGGGCATCGGCTTCTCGCTCAACAACAGCATGCTGATCATCGCGGGATCGCTGGTGGGCAGCTCGGGCGCGATCCTGAGCTACATCATGTGCAAGGCGATGAACCGCTCGTTCTTCAACGTGATCCTGGGCGGCTTCGGCGCCGAGGCCGGCGCGTCGGCGGCCAGCGCGCAGCAGCGCAACGTGAAGAGCGGCAGCGCCGACGACGCCGCCTTCATCCTGGGCAACGCGGAGAGCGTGATCATCGTCCCCGGCTACGGCCTGGCGGTGGCGCGCGCGCAGCACGCGGTGAAGGAGCTCGCGCAGAAGCTGATCGAGAAGGGCGTGACGGTCCGCTACGCGATCCATCCGGTCGCGGGGCGCATGCCCGGCCACATGAACGTGCTGCTCGCCGAGGCCGAGGTGCCCTACGACCAGGTGCACGAGATGGAGGACATCAACGCCGAGTTCGGCCAGACCGACGTCGCAATCATCCTGGGCGCGAACGACGTGGTGAACCCGGCCGCGCTGCAGAAGGGCAGCCCGATCTTCGGCATGCCCATCCTCGAGGCGTACAAGGCGCGAACCGTGATCGTCAACAAGCGGTCGATGGCCGCGGGGTATGCGGGCCTGGACAACGAACTCTTCTACATGGACAAGACCATGATGGTCTTCGGCGACGCGAAGAAGGTCGTGGAGGACATGGTCAAGGCGGTCGAGTAGCGGATACGGTCATCATTGGTGAGTCGACTACTGACTTCAGTCGGACATGTCGTGAATGACTGTTCTTGAAGGCTGGTGCGGGCCCGGGGCAGATTGCGCAGACTGGCAGGTCATCTTCATTCCCAGCCTGCACATGTCCGAGATCCAGAAACAGTTGTCCGCCGCGCGTGCGTCGGTCGATCCAAAGGGCGCCGCGGCGCCGCATGCGCGCGCCGCGCAAGTCCGGTTCCCTCGCGACGAGGAAGCTTCCGACGAAGCAGCGATCGACACGACCGGCGAGGTGGTCCCGCAGGAAAGCACCGGCGACAGAGTCGATCCGGGCGTGGTCGCGAACGCCGAGTCGACGCCGGGCGCCCTGGCGGGTACCGGCGCCGAATCCAAGGCCGGCAGCGCCGCCGACGAACAAGCGGACCGTCACGACCGTTCATCCGCGCTGCTGGCGGCCGGTCTCGGTCTGCTGGGCGTCGGCGGCGCGGCAAGCCTGGGCGGGGTGGCATCGACGAGCGGCTCGAAACCGGCCGGCCTGATCGATCCGCCGAAGATCGATCCACCCAGGTCGGATCCACCCAAGACCGATCAACCCCCGTCGGATCCGCCGAAGACCGATCAACCCCGGTCGGATCCGCCGGTGACGGAACAGAAACCAGGCCCGGGGACGTCACAGCCGACGCAACCCGGCGGGGATCCCGTGTCGACGCCGGATCAACCCAAGCCGGACGAACCGAAGCCCGATCAACCCAAGCCGGACGAACCGAAGCCCGATCCCGTCAAGCCCGGTACGGACCCGGCCCTGCCGGAGGATCCGCCCGCGAAGCCGGCGCATGTGCCCGACGCGCCGACGCTGGCGCTCCAGAAGGATACCGGCAGCGACGATCACGACCGCATCACCTCTTCCGGCGTCGTGAACGTCTCCGGCCTGGAGGCGGGGGCGAGCGTCGCCGTGAGCCTCGACGACGGCAAGACCTGGACCTCCGGCCTGGCCAGCACGCTACCGGAATCGCTGTTCGGCGAGGACGGCGTGAAGCACCTGCTCGTCAAGCAGATCGATGCGCAAGGCCATGACGGTGCCGTCGCCCGGCTGGACTTCCAGCTCGACCGGACGGCGCCGGCCGCGCCCTCCTGGACGATGCCGGCCAACAAGCCGGCGCTGGGCCCGGCCGATGTGATGGCGCTTCGGGGCGTGGAAACCGGGGCACTTGTCGAATATCGCCTCGACGCCGGCTCGCCCTGGCAGGTGGCCCAGGGCGGTCTCGTGCCGGCCTCGATCTTCCACGCCGACGGCACCGGGCGAGTCGAGGTCCGCCAGACCGATCTGGCCGGCAACGTCGGCCCGGTGGCGACGTTGGTCGTTCCGGTCGACGTCACCGCGCCGGCGGCGCCGCTCCTGGAACTGCTGTACGACACGGGCGCCAACGACCGCGACGGCATCACGTCGTCGAGCAGCGTCGGTGTGCGCGGTTTGGAGGAGGGCGCCAGGCTGCTGGTCAGCGTCGATGGTTCATCGTGGGCGGAGATCGCCGGAACGGTCCCGTCGATCGCGGGCGAATTGGTGCGAGGCGCCATCGATCTCGACGACCCTGCCCAGTCGCGTGGCTTCTTTGGGATGGAAGCGGTAGCCGTGAGCGTCAAGCAGGTGGATGGTGCCGGCAATGCCAGTGAAGCGACGACGCTGCGCTTCACGCTGGATCGCGAGGCGGTGAATGCCGGCTGGTCGACCTCCGGCAAGCAGCAGGGAGGAGGCGCCGAGACGGAGGTGGCCCTCAACGCGCGCGACTGGTTCCAGGTCGAACGGTTCAGCGGCCAGAGGTCCGTGCTGGACACCCTGGCCTACCGGATCGATGGCGGCGCCTGGAAGGACGTGGCGAACGGCGCTCGCCTGCCGTTGAACGAGTTCGGTGCCGATGGCAAGCATCAGCTGGAACTGCGCGAGACCGACTTGGCCGGCAACGTGGGGATCCGCGCCGTCGAGGTGACCCTCGACCTCACGATCCCGGAGGCGGCAAAGCTCTCGCTGAAGAACGACGACGGCGCCAGCGCGACGGACAAGGTCACGTCCGATCCCACCGTGGCCTTGAACGGTTTGCAGCCCGGCGATACCTTCATGTACCGCATCAACGATGGCGATTGGATGCCTGGCTGGAAGTGGGCTCCTGGCACCGTGATCAGGGACGTCGACACGCTGGGTCATGCGGGGTCGAACACCGTGGAGGTGTATGTGGTCGATGCCGCCGGCAACTTCGGTCCGGCCACCCAGTTGACCTTCCAGTACACGCCGCCGCCGAGCCACGTGATCTGAACGCCGTCGCCCCCTAGCTCCGAGGTGTCGCCCGACCCCGTGATGGCCTAGCATCTGCCGCGGTCGGCCCCTGTCGGGGCCGGCCTTCCCTGTCATGTGCGGCGTGGGGGCGACTTGGCGGTATTCACCCGATCGATGGAAGGCCGTCCGGCGGTGGCGACGGTGTCGATCCGGCGGCTCGTGCTGCTGGTGGCACTGCCGTTGTTGACGCTCTGGGCCGTCCACCTGTTCTCCCAGCACTACGGCACCGCCATGCCGCCGCAGGTGCTGCGCCTGACCGAGGCGCGGCTGCTGCCGGGCGACGCGCTCGATCCCGCGCAGATCCGCGGCGCGCTGCCTGATCCGCGTGTGAAGACCGGCCCCCGCGCCGACCCCGGCGTCGCTGGGCGGCCGCCCGAAGCCGCCGCGTCGTCCATCGTCTCCCGGCCGCTGGATCCGACGGCGACGCCCACGCCCATGCCGTCGACCCGCCCGACCACGCCGACGGTCTCGCTCGCGCCGGGCCACGTGGTCGCGCTGCCGGTCCAGATCCACGACACCGATGCGCCGGGTCCGCTCTGGTTCGCACTCGACTTCCGGCTGGAACAGGCCGCGGAAGTGCCGTACTGGCTCGTGATCCAGCATCGCCCCGCGGCGACGGTGTACCTGGACGGGCAGTTGATCGCGACGTCCAGCCGAGGCATCGGCTACGCCGCCGAGGATGAGGACGATCTCGCGCAACGCGGCCTGCTGCTGGCCGGGCGACGTCTGCAGGTCAGCATGCCACCGGCGATGCTGGCCGCCGGCGATCATCGGCTCAGCCTGCGCCTGGCGCGCCCGGGCTTCGAGGGTGCGGGCCTGTCCGCGCCGCTGATCGGCCCGGCCGAGCAGATCCGCAGCCTGCAGGAGGGCCGCCGCTTCTGGCAGGTGATCCGCGTGACGACGGCGCTGGCCGGACTCGTGATCGGCGCCTTCATGCTGATGGTCTGGCTCGCGCTGCGCCAGGAGTGGTTGTACGGCGTCACCGGGCTCTTCTGCTTCTGCACCGCGCTGCTGCTGTCGCCCTACCTGCTCAACGGCGCCCTCTTCCCCGCGCCCTGGTGGCGCGTCACCCTGGACTTGGCGGACGTGCTCTCCAAGGCGGGGCTGCTGTTCCTGGTCGCGCGCCTCTCCGGCATCGGCTCCCGCTGGCCGGAGAAGATGGCCCTGGCCTACCTGGTGCTCGGCACGGTGATCGACGGCGCCGCCGCCTTCCTCGGCTGGAGCTGGACCGACTTCCACCATCCCTGGCCCTGGTGGGCGCTCGGCAGCCGCCTCGTGGTGCTGCTGGCCGCCGCGGCGCTGGCCACCCGGGCCGCGCTGATGACGGGGCGGCTCGCCCACCTGATCGGGGCCTGCGCGGTGGCGCTGTCCGGCTGGGTCTGGCTCTATGTGAGTTGGTTCGCCCTGGTGCTCTCGCGACAGATGAGCGTGGTCGACATCAACGTCGTCGGTCACGGCGTGCTGATCGCGATCGCCGGCGTGGCGCTGCAGCGGCGCTTCGTCGGCTCGCTGCGCGACGAGGCGATGGCGCGGGTGCGCCTGGAGCAGGCGCTCGACGCGCGCACCCGGGAATTGCAGGATCGCTGGGAAGACCTGCAGGACAGCGAACGCCAGCGCTCCGCCGCCCAGGAGCGCGAACGCCTGCTACAGGAGATGCACGACGGCCTGGGCTCGCAGCTCGTGACCGCGCGGCTGTGCGCCGAGCGGGGCGTGCCGTCGCAGTCGCTCGTGGACCAGCTGGACGAGTGCATCCGCGAGATGCGGCTGACGGTCGACGCGCTCGCCGTCACCGACGGTGACCTCACGCTGCTGCTCGCCAACCTGCGTCACCGCATGGGGCCGCGCCTGCAGGATGCCGGGCTGGAGCTCGACTGGCAACTGACCGACGTCCCGCTGCTGCCCACCTTGCGGGGCACCGGCGGCCGCGAGCTCATCCGCATCGTGCAGGAGGCGCTCAGCAACATCATCCACCACGCCGGCGCGACGCGGGTCCGCTTCTCGACCCGCGTGGACGAGGCGCGGGGCCAGGTCTTGCTGTCGATCATCGACAACGGCCGCGGCATGGCGGCCGACCTGCGCCAGGGCAACGGCCTGCGCGGCATGCGGCGCCGCGCCGAGCGCATCTCGGCGCAGATCGACTGGCGAGCGCCGGAGGATGCGCCGGTCGAGGGCGGCACCGAATTGCTGCTGTGCCTGCCGCTGCGCGCCCCCACTTAGCGCACGGATACCGCTGTCCTCGCGATCACGTCGCATCGCGGCTGTTCCCGATGGGTTCTGGAGTCATCTCTCCACTTTGTGCGGTCTATCGAATCCCCTGATGGGGGGGCGATGACGATCGGCGAGAATCCGCGCCGTACCTTGGAGACAGAACAATGGAGAAGAACTGGCTGAAGCACTATCCGGCCGGGGTGCCCGCCGAGATCGATGCGGATGTCTATCCCTCGCTGGTCGAGCTGATGGAGGCGGCGTTCAAGCAGTTTCCGGAGCGGGCCGCCTACAAGATGCTGGGCCGCTCGATCAGCTTCGCGCAGATCGACGAGGCCTCGCGCGCGTTGGCCGCGTACCTGCAGGGCCTGGGTCTGGAAAAGGGCGATCGCGTCGCCATCATGATGCCCAACGTGCCGCAGTACCCCGTCGCCGTCGCGGCCGTGCTGCGCGCCGGGTATGTCGTGGTGAACGTGAATCCGTTGTACACGCCGCGCGAGCTGGAGCACCAGCTCAAGGACGCCGGCGCCAAGGCGATCGTCATCATCGAGAACTTCGCCGCCACGCTGCAGCAGGTGCTGGCGAACGTGCCGACGAAACACATCGTCCTGGCGGCGATGGGCGACATGCTGGGCTTCGCCAAGGGCATGGTCGTCAACTACGTCGTGCGCAAGGTCAAGAAGCTGGTGCCGCCCTTCGAACTGCCGTCGGCGGTGCGCTTCAACGACGCGGTCGCGAAAGGCCGTGGCCTGAGCTACAAGCGGCCGACCGTGGGGCCCAACGACATCGCGGTGCTTCAGTACACCGGCGGCACGACCGGCGTCTCCAAGGGCGCGGTGCTGCTGCATCGCAACCTGGTGGCCAACACGCTGCAGTGCGAGGCCTGGTACCAGCCGGCGCTGAAGAAGAAGCCCGCCGACGAGCAGCTGATGAGCGTCTGCGCGCTGCCGCTGTATCACATCTTCGGTTTCACGACCAACCTGATGCTGTCGATGCGCGTGGGCGGCTGCAACGTGCTGATCCCCAATCCGCGCGATCTGCCGGCGGTGTTCAAGGAACTGAGCCACCACAAGATCCACAGCCTGCCCGCGGTCAACACGCTGTTCATGGCGATGGCCAACCACGCGCAGTTCAACACCGTGGACTGGAGCGGGCTGGTGATCTCGGTCGGCGGCGGCATGGCGGTGCAGCAGGCGACGGCGCGGCTGTGGCTCGAGAAGACCGGCTGCCCGATCGTCGAAGGCTACGGCCTGTCGGAGACCTCGCCGGTGGCCTGCTGCAATCCGACGGACAGCACGGCCTACACCGGCTCGATCGGCCTGCCGCTGCCCGGCACCGAGGTGACGCTGCTCGACGACGACGGCAACGAGGTGGCCTCCGGCGGCACCGGAGAGATTGCGATCCGCGGTCCGCAGGTGATGGCGGGATACTGGCAACGCCCGGACGAGACGGCCAAGGTCATGACGTCCGACGGTTACTTCCGTACCGGCGACATCGGCACGGTGGACGAGCGCGGCTTCTTCCGCATCGTGGACCGCAAGAAGGACATGATCCTGGTGAGCGGTTTCAACGTCTATCCGAACGAAATCGAGGACGTGCTGACGCAGATGCCGGGCGTGGCCGAGTGCGCGGCCGTCGGCGTGCCCGACGAGAAGGCCGGCGAGGCGGTGAAGGTCGTCATCGTGCGGCGCAACCCGGCCCTGACCGAGGCCGACGTGAAGGCCTTCTGCGAAGCCAACCTGACCGGCTACAAGCGGCCGCGGATCATCGAGTTCCGGAACGATCTGCCAAAAACGCCAGTCGGCAAGGTGCTGCGCCGTGAATTGCGCGACAAGAAGTAGCAGTCGGTAGCAGTTTTAGGGATTGCACTTGGGCGAAACCCGCCCATGACGGCCTAAAGTTCGCCCTCCCTGTGGAGGAGGTAAGGCCGTGCTCGAAGAACGCTACGAAAAGACAGAGGCCGGGAGGGCGGAGATCAAGTCGCGTGCGCTGGTGCAGGCGCGCGTGGCTCGCAACCTGCTGCTGGTGATCGACGCCAGCAAGACCGGCGGCGACTGGGTCGGTGTGGTGCAAGGCGCCACGCCGCCGGATCTCGAACTGCTGGTGCAGCATCAACTCGTGAAGGTCACCGCCGGGGCGCCGCTGTCGCGTCCGATGGGACCGTCGTCGATCGCGACGCCGATGGGATCGGGGTCGCCGTCCTCGCGGATGAGCGGGGCCTCGGCGTCCAGGTCGGCGTCGTCGCGACTGGCGGGGGCACCGACTTCGTCGCTGCCCTACAAGGAGCTGTACGAGGCGCTGAGCGCCTTCGCCAAGCAGCAAGGCCTGCTCAAGGGCTACAAGATCGCGCTGGAGGTCGAGCAGTGTGCCGACATTGGCCAGCTGCAGACGCTCGCGCTGGACATCATCGACCGGGTGCGTGCCGCCAAGGGAGATGCCGCGGCGCACGAGCTGCGTGCGACACTGGGGTTCAACTGAACCGGACCGCCTGAGCCCGCGATGGCGGTCCTTCCACTGTTGGGAGCACCTCCATGTCCACGTCCTACCGCGTCGCGGTCCTGGTCGGCAGCCTGCGCAAGGCGTCGTTCAACCGCAAGCTGGCCCTCGCGCTGGCGAACCTGGCCCCGTCCGAACTGAAGCTCGAGATCGTCGAGATCGGCGCGCTGCCGTTCTACAACGAAGACGACGCGGCCGATCCGCCGGCTGCCTGGGTGAGCTTCCGCCACGCGGTGAAGTCCGCGGACGCGGTGCTGTTCGTCAGCCCCGAATACAACCGCTCGATCCCCGGCGTGCTGAAGAACGCGCTGGACGTGGGCTCGCGGCCGTACGGCCAGAGCGCCTTCGACGGCAAGCCGGCGGCGGTGATCACGCTGTCACCGGGCGCGCTGGGCGGTTTCGGCGCGAACCACCACCTGCGCCAGGTGCTGGCCTGCCTGAACACGCCGCTGCTGCCGTCGCCGGAGGTCTACCTCGGCGGCGCGGGCGAGATGTTCAAGGACGACGGCAGCCTCGCGAAGCCGGAGACGGAAGCCTTCCTGCGCAAGGTGCTGACGGGCTTCGCGGCCTGGGTGCAGAAGCACAAGGGGTGAGGCTTGGCGGCGAGGTTGTTTGTCGAGCTGTCGCTGAGCGCGACGGGGCTCGAGGCTGAATTGGCGCTGCCGCCTGGGGCGGCGCGCCATGTGCAGGTGCTGCGGCTGCAGCCGGGGGACGAGGTCACCTTGTTCGACGGCAGCGGTGACGAGTGGACCGCGGCGGTCACGGCGATGGGACGCAGCGACGTGCGCGTCGTGTTGAAGTCGCGTCAGGCGGTTGATCGTGAGCTCAAGCGCGCGGTCACGCTGGCGGTCGTGATGCCGGCCAACGACCGGATGGATGGCATCGTCGAGAAGGCCTGCGAACTGGGCGCGGTGGCGATCCAGCCGCTGATGAGCGAGCGCTCCGTGCTGCGCCTCAACGGCGACCGTGCGGACAAGAAGCGTGCGCACTGGCAGGGCGTCGCGATCGCGGCGGCCGAGCAGTGTGGTCGTTCAAAGCCCTTGCAGGTCGCGTCGGTGAAGACGCTGGCGGCGTGGCTCGCCGAGCTCCCCGTCGATGCCGAGGAGCAGCGATGGTTGCTGAGCCCGGTGGCCGCGCAGCCTCTGTCGGCGCTGACGTCGGCATCGAACGATGCCCAGCGCATCACCGTCCTCAGCGGCCCCGAAGGCGGCCTCAGCGAGGCCGAGGAGCAGTCCACCCGCTCACGCGGATTCAGCGCTGCGAAGCTCGGTCCCAGGATCCTGCGGGCCGACACTGCGCCGCTCGCTGTTCTTGGCTGGTTAGCGCTAACCCAAGCTTAAGCGGGCTCTGCCACCGATGCGTCATCGCAGGTGAGGGTACTTCTCAAACAGTCGTTTGAAGGCTAGCTCGACTGGCACGCCGCCGCCAGCCGCGATCTCGGCGAGGCCACGCTCAATCGACGCGTCGAATGCGCGTAGTTGCGCTTCCCGCCAACCCTTCAGTTCCTCACTCTCGCGCAGCACCTGCGTGCGCGACGAGTACTTTCCGCTCTCGATCAGATTCAGCACGATGGCCTCCAGTTCGGGTCCCAGATCTGCGTGAATCATCTCGGTCCTTCCCTCGAAAAGAAATCGCATCGTCGGGGGAGGCGCATCCCCACGAAGGAGGCCCACCGTCGGTGGGATCACTCGTCGGAATCGGCGTTCCCGGCGTTCTGCTTGCGCGCCGATCCGGCGACGAGGTCGAACTTGAAGAGCCGACATTCGATGGGGCCGTTCCACATCGGGATGCGGCGCGATTCCTTGAGTCGCATCTTGCTGGGCAGCTTCATTTCCGGGCACAGCAGCCACGCGGTCCATCCCGCCGGATGCTGCGTGTATGCGCGCTTCCAGTGCGCCGACAGGCGCGGGAAGAAGTCGTCGCCCGCGTCGCGTTCCTCGGACAAGGCCCCGCCGTCCATCCGCTGCGAACCGGCCTTGCCGCGGACCTCGATCCGCTCGCCGTAGGGCGGGTTCAGCATCAGCATGCCGGGCACGTCGTCCGGCAGCGCCGGTGCGGGACGCTCCAGGGCGTCGCCGCCGTTGAACTGGATGTACTTCGCCACGCCGGCCCGCTCCGCGTTGCGTCGCGCGAAGTCGACCATCCGGAACGACACGTCGCTGGCGAAGATCGGCACCTCCGAAGGCCGCTCGGCCGCGCGGGCCTCTTCCTTCATCGCCCGCCAGGCCTGCAGCAGCGGCTGGAAGGGCTTGAGCTTCTCGAACGCGAAACGCCGCTGGATGCCCGGCGCGATGTGGCAGGCGATCGTCGCCGCCTCGACCGGGATCGTGCCGGAGCCGCAGCACGGATCGTGCAGCGCGCCGCCGGCCTCGCGCGTGCCCCTCCACCCCGCCGCGGCCAGCATCGCCGCCGCCAGCGTCTCCTTCAGCGGCGCATCGCCCTTGTCCTCGCGCCAGCCGCGCTTGAAGAGCGACTCGCCGGAACTGTCGACGTACACCGTCGCCAGGTCCTCGGTCAGGTGCAACTGCAGCGGCAGGTCCGGCCAGCGCGTGTCGACGCTCGGTCGCTCGCCGGTCGCGTCGCGCAGCACGTCGCAGACAGCGTCCTTCACTCGCAGCGTCGCGAAGTTCAGGCTGTGCAGCGGTGAGCGCTGCGCGGTGGTGTCGACACGCAGCGTCTGCCGCGGCGTGATCCAGCGCATCCAGTCGACGGCGCGCGCGATCGCGTAGATGTCGTCCTCGTGGCGGTACTCCTCGCGCGCGACCTCGATCAGCACGCGCTGCGCCAGCCGGCTGTGCAGGTTCAGCCGCATCACCGCGGCGAGCGTGCCGTACAGGCCGACACCGCCGCGGAAAGCCTTCGGGCCCTGCAGGCACTCGTCGGGGCCGAGGATGTCGCGCACCTCCGCCTCCAGCCAGTCTTCGACGCCGGCGGCGCAGGGCAGGAACAGGTGATAGGCGGAATCGGACATCGTGCGTGCGGCGTGAATCGGGCGCCACGGCGCCCGGGAGGATCAAGTGGTGGATTGTCCCACCGCCGGCCGCTGGGACTTGGCTGAGCGACGGCCGCTGGCCCTCACCCCCGCCCTCTCCCGCAAGCGGGAGAGGGAGTGAGAATGCACCGAACCATTCGGAGCAGGACCACTGGGGTGGCCCCCTCTCCCGCACTGCGGGAGAGGGAGTGAGAATGCACCGAGCCATTCGGAGCAGGACCACTGGGGTGGCCCCCTCTCCCGCACTGCGGGAGAGGGAGTGAGAATGCACCGAGCCATTCGGAGCAGGACCACTGGGGTGGCCCCCTCTCCCGCACTGCGGGAGAGGGTGGGGGTGAGGGCCAGCGGCGGTGGCAGTACGACGGACGTCAGCGCGACTTGCGCAGGTTCGCCGGCGCGAGCTTGAGCGCCTCGCGGTACTTCGCGACGGTGCGTCGCGCGACAGTGATGCCCTGCTCGCCCAGCATCGTCGAGAGCTGGCTGTCGGACAGCGGGCTGGCCGTGTCCTCCGCCGCGATGAACTGCTTGATCAGCGCCCGCACCGCCGTGCTCGACGCATTGCCGCCGGCCTCCGTCGACAGGCTCGATCCGAAGAAATACTTCAGCTCGAACGTGCCCCACGGCGTCGCCATGTATTTGGCGGTCGTGACCCGCGAGATCGTCGATTCATGCAGCCCCAGCTCGTCGGCGATCTCCCGCAGCACGAGCGGCTTCATGGCCAGCTCGCCGTGGGTGAAGAACCCGCGCTGGCGCTCCACGATCGCTTCGCTGACCCGCTGGATGGTGTCGAAGCGCTGCTGGATGTTCTTGATGAACCAGCGCGCCTCCTGCAGCTGCCCGCCCAGCGGCGAGTTGCTGACGCCGCCGCGCGTCGCCCGCAGCGCCTGCGCGTAGAGCTCGTTGATCCGCAGCTTGGGCAGCACGTCCGGATTGATCGACACACGGAAGTTGCGGCCGACCTTCTGCACGATCACGTCCGGGATGACCGGCCGGTTGTCGCTGCGCGCATACCGGCGGCCGGGCTTGGGCTCCAGGCCGGCGATCAGCGACTGCGCGTCGCGCAGCAGCTCCTCGTCCGCGCCGGTCAGCGACATCAGCCGCCGCCAGTCGCGCTTGGCGAGCAGGTCCAGATGCCGGCGGCAGATGACGATCGCCAGCGCCTGCTCGGGCGAGCGCGGCAGCGTGCGCAGCTGCAGCTCCAGGCATTCGGCCAGGTCGCGCGCGCCGACGCCGGCCGGCTCCATCGACTGCAGCCACCTGAGCGCGACCTTGAAGCGGTCCAGCAGGTCCTCGCGTTGCTCGAGGTCCGCCTCCTCGCCGAGGATCGCGGCGACCAGCTCCTCGAGCGGGTCCTCCAGATACCCGTCCTCGTTCAAGGACTCGATCAAGGCCAGCAGCGCCGCGCGATCCACCGGGCTGAGGTTCATGCCGGGGATCTGCGCCTTGAGCACGTCCTGCAGCGAGTCTTCCGGCGCCTCGGTCTCAGGGCGTTCGTCGTCCTCGCCGCTCGCGGACGAGGCGCTGCCGGGCGTTTCCCGGATGCCGTCGAAGTCGTCGCGTTCGGTGCCGTTCTCCCAGTCGTCGCGCTCGGTCGTGCCGAATTCCTCAGCGCGCATCTCCTCGCCCGCGGGCGTGTCCGCGCCGGAGGACTCCGACTCCGTCTGCGCGACACGTTCCTCGCGTTCCTCGCGCTCGGTCAGGCGCTCCTGCGTCGCCGTCGGCAGCGGCGCATCGAATTCCTCGTCGGTCTCCAGCAGCGGATTGCTCGCGAGCATCTGCTCCACCTCCTGGTGGAGCTCCAGCGTCGACAGCTGCAGCAGACGGATGGACTGCTGCAGCTGAGGCGTCAGCGCAAGATGCTGGGACAGGCGAACCTGGAGCGTCGGCCTCATGTCGACTCTCGGCCCTTACATCTTGAAGTGTTCGCCGAGGTAGACCCTGCGCACGTCCTGATGCTCGACGATGTGCTGGGGCGTGCCTTCGGCGAGCACCGCCCCTTCGCTGATGATGTAGGCGCGATCGCAGATGCCCAGCGTCTCGCGCACGTTGTGGTCGGTAATCAGCACGCCGATGCCGCGCTGCTTCAGGAAGCGGATGATCCGCTGGATCTCCAGCACGGCGATCGGGTCGACGCCGGCGAAGGGCTCGTCCAGCAGGATGAAGCGCGGCTGCGTGGCCAGCGCGCGGGCGATCTCGACGCGGCGGCGCTCGCCGCCCGACAGCGCGGGCGCGGGCGTGTCGCGCAGCTTCTCGATCGAGAGCTCGTCCAGCAGCTTGTCCAGCTCCGCGTCGATGCGCGCCGAGGGCCAGGCCTTGCCCTTGTCGTCGAGCTGCAGCTCCAGCACGGCGCGGATGTTCTCCTCGACATTGAGCTTGCGGAAGATCGACGCCTCCTGCGGCAGGTAGCTCAGCCCCATGCGCGCGCGCTGGTGGATGGGCAGGGTCTGCACCGGCTGGCCGTCGATCTGGATCTCGCCGGCATCGGCGCGGACCAGCCCCACGATCATGTAGAAACTGGTCGTCTTGCCGGCGCCGTTGGGGCCCAGCAATCCGATCACCTCGCCGCTGTGCAGGTCGAGGTGGACATCCTTCACCACCTTGCGGACGCCATAGGACTTCTGCAGCCCCCAGGCCTGGAGGCGGCTCCGGGGAGCGTTCGTGCGGGCTTCCGTCATTGCTGGGGGGACTGGCGAGGCGTCAGGTTGATGCTGGGGCGCAGCGGCAGCGGCGCGCTGCTGGCCGGCGGCGGTTCGCTCGCGGCATTGCGCGGCATCAGCACGACACGGCCACGGCCGCTCGGATGCGGCGAGGTGGCGCCGGTCTCGACGACCAGACGTTCGGTGCGGTTGTCGTAGTTCAGCGTGGCGCCGGACAGCGCCTGCTTCAGCTGGTCGCCCTGCATCACCCGCGCCTCGGCATTGCCGACCAGGCGGATGGTCTCGGTGCGGGTGTCATATTCGATCTGGTCGGCCCGGCCCTCGATACGCTCGCCGGGGGTGTCACGGTCCTGGCGGAAATGGACCTGCTTGGCCGACGTGCCGTTGGCGTACGCCTGGTAGTAGCCGTCGCTGGTCTCCTGGACATCCATCCGGTCCGCGCGCAGCTCCATCGACCCCTTGGTCATGATCACGTTGCCGTTGAACTCGGAACGCTGCTTGACCTTGTCGATCGCCCCCTCACGGTCGAAGACCAGGTTCAGCGGCTTCGTGCGGTCGTCCTTTGCGGCCTGCGCCCATGGCGCGGCCAAGGCCAGCGCGAGCGCGGTCGACAACAGCAGGGGGCGGCGAAGCGACATGGAAGATCCTGACGGCACAAAACTTGCTGGCCATTCTAGCCACCGCTTCGAGGGGGAGCTCCTCAAGTCCCGAAAAGGGCCCCCGGTCGGGCGGCTCAGGTGACGCTCGCTGTGGGCGTTGTCGTGCCCTGGTAGCCGCGTGGGACGGCGCCGAGCAGGCGCTTGGTGTACTCCTGCTGCGGCGCCGCCAGGAGCGCGCGCGCGTCGGCCTGCTCGACGACGTCGCCATGCTGCATGACCAGCACCTCGTCGGAGATGAACTTCACCACGGCCAGGTCATGGCTGATGAAGATGTAGCTCAGGCCGAATTCGTCCTGCAGGTCCTTCAACAGGTTCAGCACCTGGGCCTGGACCGAGACGTCCAGCGCCGAGACCGCCTCGTCCAGCACCAGCACCTCGGGCTTCAGCGTCAGGCAGCGCGCGATGGCGATGCGCTGGCGCTGGCCGCCGGAGAACTCGTGCGGATACTTGTGCAGCGCGCTCTCGTCCAGGCCGACCTTCTTCAGCAAGGCGCTGGCCGTGGCCACGCGCTCGTCATGGCTCGCGCCGATGCCATGGATCTCCATGGGCTCGAGCAAGGTCTGCGCGATCGTGAAACGCGGATTCAGCGAGGCATACGGGTTCTGGAACACGACCTGGATCCGGCGGCGCATCTTCTGCCAGTCCGGCCCATTCATCTTCAGCAGGTCCTTGCCCTCGAAGAGCACCTGGCCGCCAGTGGGCTCGTGCAGCCGCAGCAGCGTCAGGCCCATCGTCGTCTTGCCGGAACCGGACTCGCCCACCACGCCCAGCGTGTGGCCCTTGCGCAGCTGGAAGTCCACGCCCTTGACGGCCTTGAACTCGGTCTTGCTGAACAACCCCGACTTGAAGAAGAAGCTCTTCCTCAGGCCCTTGACCTCGAGGATCACCGGCGCGGCCGGATCCTTGGCCTTGCCCGCGCCCTGCGCCGACCGGCCCGCGATGTGGTCGTCGATGACCATCAGCCGCGCCGGGTTCTCGGTCAACGACGGCCGGCAGGCCAGCAAGGCCTTGGTGTACGCGTCCTTCGGGCTGTGGAAGATGTCGGCCACCGGCGCCTTCTCGCGGATCTCGCCATGCCGCATGACGACGACCTGGTCGGCGATCTCGCCCACCACGCCCAGGTCGTGCGAGATGAACAGCATGCTCATCTTGTGCGATTCCTTCAGCCGCGCGAGCAGCTCCATCACCTGGCGCTGGATGGTCACGTCCAGCGCGGTGGTGGGCTCGTCGGCGATCAGCAGCTTGGGGCTGCAGGCCAGCGCCACCGCGATCATCACGCGCTGCTGCTGGCCGCCGGACATCTCGTGCGGATAGCTCTTCAGCCGCCGCTTCGGGTCGGGGATGCCGACCTCGTTGAGCAGCTCCTCGGCGCGCACCAGCGCCTGGCGCCGGCTCATGCCCAGGTGCTTGACCAGCGGCTCCATGATCTGGTCCGCGACCGGGAACACCGGGTTCAGCGAACTCATCGGATCCTGGAACACGCAGGCGATCTCGCGCCCGCGCACCGACTGCAGCTCGCGCAGCGAGGTCTTCAGCAGGTCGCGGCCCTGGAACAGGATCGCGCCGCTGCGCTCGGCGTTGTCGGGCAGCAGGTTGAGGATGGACATGGCCGTGACGCTCTTGCCCGAGCCGGACTCGCCCACCAGCGCCACCGTGCGGTTCTCCGGGATGTCGAAGCTGACGCCCTTGACGGCCAGCTGGCGCTGCATGACGCCGTCGACCTTGCCCATGCGGAAGGCGACCTTCAGGTCTTGAATGCTCAACAGCATGGCGACTTACTCCAGACCGCGAAGTTTCGGATCGAGCGCGTCGCGCAGCGCATCCGTGAAGAGGGCGAAGGCCGTGACGAAGACCGCCATGAAGCCGGTCACCGCCGCCAGCTGCCACCAGTAGCCCAGGATCAGCTCGCTCTGCGCCTCGGCCAGCATCGTGCCCCAGGACACCTGGTCCACGCTGACGCCCAGGCCCAGGTAGGACAGGATGACCTCGCTCTTGATGAAGCCCACCACGTGCAGCGACAGCTGCACCAGGGCCACGTGCGAGACGTTGGGCAGGATGTGCTTGAACATGCGCGAGGCCTTGCTCGCGCCGATGGCCTCGGCGCTGCGCACGTATTCGCGCACCGAGTGCTTCATGAACTCGGCGCGCACCAGGCGGTAGATGCCGGTCCAGCCCGCCAGCCCCAGGATCATCACCACCGGCAGCACGCCGCGGCCGAAGACCACCGCGAAGGCGAAGATCAGCAGGATGTTGGGCATCGCCGTGAAGACGTTGTAGACCCACTCCAGGAAGTCGCCGACCTTGCCGCCGTAGAAGCCCGACAGCGCGCCCAGCACGGTGCCGATCAGCGTGGCCACCACCGCGGCCAGCACGCCGACCATGATGGAGATCTCCGCGCCCTTGATGGCCTTGGCCAGCACGTCCCGGCCGAGGCGGTCGCCGCCGAAGGTCAGCGTCTCGGCGCGCGGCGCCTCGTCGGTCTTGTACTGCTTGGCCTTCTCGGCCCATTCGGCGTACTTGGGCGCGAGCGGGTCGATGTCGCTCAGGTCGACGTTCGGTCCCTTCGGTTGCGCGATGGCGCCGGCGCTCTCCGCCGGGGCCGGACCCATGAAGGTCGGCGGCGCGTTGGGCACGCCGGTTTCCTTCTGCCAGTCGCGGGCCACCAGGCCCAGGCCGGCGGCCAGCACCAGCAGCAGCGACAGCGCGACGACGGCCATCGCGAACACGCCGAGCCGGTCGGCCTTCAGGCGCCGCCACGAGGCGGCCCACACGCCCTGCGAGCGCTTCGCCGGCGCCGCGGCCGCGGGTTGGTTGGAAAGGACTGCGCTCATTTCAGGACCACCCGCGGGTCAACCAGCTT
Organism: Roseateles sp.; assembly: GCA_039593255.1. Taxonomy (GTDB): domain Bacteria; phylum Pseudomonadota; class Gammaproteobacteria; order Burkholderiales; family Burkholderiaceae_C; genus Roseateles. The sequence continues at coordinate 13,695 of JBCNPQ010000017.1, read as the reverse complement.
GTAGAGGAGGTCGGTGACCAGGTTCACCACCATGGTCAGCGCCGCGATGTAGATCGCGAAGGCCTGGATCACCGGATAGTCGTTGCGGTTGACCGCCAGCAGGATCTCGCGGCCCAGGCCGGGAATCGAGAAGAACACCTCCAGCAGGAAGGAGCCGACGAACACGCCGGGCAGCGCCACCGAGATGTTGGTCATGATCGGGATCATCGCGTTGCGCAGCACGTGCTTGAGCAGGATGACCTTCTCGGTCATGCCCTTGGCGCGCGCGGTGCGGACGTACTCGTGGCCGATCTCGTCGAGGAAGAAGGTGCGGTACAGCCGCGTGTACGGCGACAGCGCCACCGCCACCGCGACCAGCACCGGCAGCGGCGCGTAGGTCGTCAGGTTGGTCCACAGCGAGTCGCTCCAGCCCTGCACCGGGAACCAGCCCAGCCGGAAGGCGAAGACGTACTGCGCGACGATCACGTAGACCAGCAGCGAGATCGACACGGCGACCGTGGTCAGGATCATCACCGCGCGGTCCGTCAGGCTGCCGCGCATGTAGGCGACGGCCAGCGCGAACGGGATCGCGAGGATGACCTCGAGCACCAGGATCGGCAGCATCACCGTCAACGTGGCCGGCATGCGGGTGGCGAAGAGGTTGGCCACGGACTCGTTGGTCGCCCAGCTCTTGCCCCAGTCGAAGGTGACGATCTGCTGCAGGAAGATCAGCAGCTGCTCCCACACCGGCTTGTTCAGCCCGAGCTGCTCGCGGATGGCTTCGATCTGGTCCTGGCTGGCGTTCAGGCCGCCGAGCACTTCGGCGGGATCGCCGCCGAACCATTTGAAGAGGAAGAACACCAGCAGCACGACGCCCAACAGCGTGGGGATCATTTGCCACAGGCGCCTGATGAGATAGGCCGCCATCGCGCGGGACTCCAAGCAAGCGCCGCCGGCCTCGATGTCGACGCCGGCGACCGATAAAGACAGACCCCGGACGCTTGTGACGGCCGGGGCCTGCGGGTCGAAAAATCACGCGCGAGTCTACGTGAGCGTCCGCACCCCCCGCACCGGCATTTGCCCTGAATCCATCGGAGAAAACTGATGAAGCACGCTCGTGGAAGCAGGGGCGTCCATCCGCAATGCGCCCCTGTTCGCCCAGGTGATCGGGGTCTCGGGGTTGTTGGCATGGCGGGCGCGGACATCGCCCACTAGACTGGCGCGCTTTCGAATTGATGGACGGCTTCCAGATGCGACGCGGCTCGGCCGGGACACGATCCCAGGCGCTCTTACTTTCGGCATCCTTCGCGTCATCCCTGGCGGTCCTGGCGACGTTCGCGGCGATCCCGTCGAATGCGCGGGCCGCCGGCGATGCGCCCCCGGCGACGACCGCGGCAGCGCCCGCGCCCAAGGTGCTGCGCTACGCGATCCGCGTGGCCGAGACCGGCTTCGATCCGGTGCAGGTCACCGACCTGTATTCGCGCAACGTGACCTCGGCGATCTTCGACGCGCCGCTGCGCTACAGCTACCTCGGCCGGCCCTACCGCCTCGAGCCCAACGTCACCGACGGCATGCCCGAGGTCTTCGACGACTACAAGCGTTTCGTCTTCAGGATCAAGCCCGGCATCTACTTCAACGACGATCCGGCCTTCAAGGGCAAGAAGCGCGAGCTGGTCGCGGACGACCTGGTCTACACCGTCAAGCGCCACTACGACCCGCGCAACAAGAGCGGTCACCTCTATCGACTGGAGGGCGCGAAGATCCTCGGCCTGTCCGAGGTGCGCGCCGAGGCGCTGAAGAACAAGACCCCGTTCGACTACGCCCGTCCGGTCGACGGCGTGCGCGCGCTGGACCGCTACACGGTCGAGATCCGCGTCGCCAACAGCGATCCGCGCTTCCTGTACCACTTCGCCGATCCGATGGTGGGCCTGATGGCGCGCGAGGTCGTCGAGTTCTACGGCGACCGCATCATGGAGCACCCCGTGGGCACCGGCGCCTGGCGCCTGGCCGAATGGCGGCGGTCCTCGCGCATGGTGCTGGAGAAGAACCCCAACTTCCGCGAGATGCGCTACCAGGAAGAGGTCGGCCCGGACCGCCCGGCCGCGCTGGTGGCCGCCGTCAAGAAGCTGCAGGGCCGCAAGCTGCCGATGGTCGACCGCGTCGAGATCTCCGTGATCGAGGAAGCCCAGCCGCGCTGGCTCGCGTTCCTGCGCAGGGAATTCGATTTCATGGACGAGCTGCCGGAGGACTTCGCGCCGGTGGCCATTCCGCAGAACAAGCTCGCGCCCAACCTCGCCAAGGACGGCATGCGGGCGGTCCGCTACGAGCGCGCCGACATCTCGGCCTCCTACTTCAACATGGAGGATCCGGTGGTCGGCGGCTACACGCCCGAGAAGATCGCGCTGCGCCGCGCGATCTCGCTGGGCGTGGACGTCGAACGCCAGGTGCGCCTGCCCCGCAAGGGCCAGGCCATCCCGGCGCAGGGCATCGTCTCGCCGGGCGTGACCGGCTACGACAAGGCCTTCAAGACCGAGATGAGCCAGTACGACCCGGCGCGCGCCAAGGCGCTGCTGGACCTGTACGGCTATGTCGACAAGGATGGCGACGGCTGGCGCGACCTGCCCGACGGCAGCCCGCTGGTGCTCGAGTACGCGACGCAGCCCGACGGCCGCAACCGCCAGCTGGTCGAGCTCTGGCAGAAGGACATGGACGCGCTCCAGATCCGCATCAAGTTCAAGATCGCCAAGTGGCCGGAGAACCTGAAGGCCGCCAACGCCGGCAAGCTGATGATGTGGGGCATGGGCTGGAGCGCCGACATCCCCGACGGCGAGAACTTCCTCGGCCTGGCCTACGGCGGCAGCAAGGGCCAGTCGAACAAGGCCCGCTTCGACCTGCCCGAGTTCAACGCGCTGTACCGCAAGCAGCACTCGATGGCCGACGGTCCGGAGCGCAACGCGGTCATCCAGGACGCGCAGCGCCTGCTGACGGCCTACATGCCCTACAAGGTGGAGGTGCATCGCATCTACACCGACATCAGCCAGCCCTGGTTGATCGGCTACGACAAGAACCTCTACCAGCGCGACTTCTATACGTTCGTCGACATCGACACGGATGCGCTGGCCAAGGCCCACGTGAAGAAGAACTGACCCGCCGCCGCGACATGACGACGCCCCGCGCCCGACGCTTCCCATCGATCCTGCGCGGGGCACTCCTCGCGTCCGCGCTGGCGCTGGCCGGCTTGAACGCCGGGCATGCGGGGGACGGCGCGAGTGCGCCAGCCAGCGCGGGCCCGTCAGCCTCGGCGCCCAAGGTCCTGCGCTACGCCTTCCGCGTCGCGGAGACGGGCTTCGATCCCGCGAAGATCACCGACCTCTACTCGCGGATGATCACGCCCCACATGTTCGAGGGGCTCTACACCTACGACCAGCTGGCGCGCCCCGCGAAGATGAAGCCGCTGACCGCCGCGGCGATGCCGGAGTTCTCCGACGACTTCAAGGTCTGGACGGTGAAGCTGCGTCCGGGCATCCGTTTCGCGGACGACCCGGTGTTCAAGGGGAAGCCGAGAGAACTGACCGCCGAGGACTACGTCTACTCGTTCAAGCGCTTCGCCGATCCGGCCGTCGCGTCGCCTGCCTGGAGCGAGGTCGAAGAGCTCGAACTGGTCGGTCTCAACGAGTATCACGCGCAGGTCCGCAAGGCCGGCAAGCCCTTCGACTACGACAAGCCCATCGAGGGCCTGCGCGCGCTGGACCGCTACACGCTGCAGTTCAAGTCGAAGGAGACGCGGCCGCGGCTGATGGAAGTCTTCGCGCAGGGCGACCTGTACGGCGCCGTCGCGCGGGAAGTCATCGAGGCCTATCCGGGCGACTCGATGGCGCATCCGGTGGGCACCGGACCGTTCGTGCTGAAGAACTGGCGCCGCAGCTCGCTGATCGTCCTGGAACGCAACCCGCTCTATCGCGAGCGCTTCTACGACCAGGAAGTGGACCCCGCGCCGGACGACGTCGAAGGCCAGGCGCTGAAGGTCCGCTTCAAGGGTCGGCGCCTGCCGATGATCGACCGCGTCGAGGTCGGCATCATCGAGGAGAACCAGCCGCGCTGGTTGTCCTTCCTGAACGGCGAATACGACTTCATCGAGCGCACGCCTGAGGACTTCATCACCCAGGCGATGCCCAACGGGAAGATCGCGCCCAACCTCGAGAAGCAGGGCAAGCACGCTTACCGGACGGTCGCGTCGGACGTGCTGTTCACCGTGTTCAACATGGAGGATCCGGTCGTCGGCGGCTACACGCCGGACAAGATCGCGCTGCGTCGCGCGGTCTCGCTGGCGATGGATGTCCAGCGGGAACTGCGCCTCGTGCGGCGCGGCCAGGCCGTGCAGGCCCAGTCGCTGTACATGCCGGGAACGACCGGCTACGACGCGGACTTCAAGAGCGACATGAGCACCTACGATCCGGCGCGCGCGAAGGCGCTGCTGGACCTGTACGGCTACGTCGACCAGGACGGGGACGGCTGGCGCGACAAGCCAGACGGCAGTCCGCTGGTGCTCGAGAGCCTGACCACGCCCGAGCAGTTCCAGCGCCAGATCGACGAGATCGTGCAGAAGAACCTCAACGCGGTCGGCCTGCGCATCGTGTTCAAGCCGGCGAAGTGGCCGGAGAACCTCAAGTCGCTGCGCGCCGGCAAGTACCAGATCTGGTCGCTGGGGACCTCGGCCGCCAAGCCCGACGGCCAGGACTCGCTGGCGCGGATGTACAGCGGCCAGATCGGCGCGCAGAACTACGCGCGATTCCGGCTGCCGGCGGTCGACAAGCTCTATGACGAAGCCTCGCACATGCCCGACGGTCCGGAGCGCATGAAGATCTTCGACGAGACCAAGCGCTACGCGACCGCGTACATGCCCTACAAGTACCGCGGCCACCGCTTCATCACCGACATCGCCCAGCCGCAACTGGTCGGCTACCGCCGGCCGCAGTTCTGGCAGAACTGGTGGGAGTACGTGGACATCGATCCCGACGCCGCCGCGAAGTTCAAGCACTAGGTCCGACACCGATGCGCGCACGCCTCCTCGCTTCCCTCGCCGCGCTGGTCCTCGGCGCGGCTTCCGCGGTCGCCGCGCCGCCTCCCGTGCCCAAGGCGGCCGAGGCGCCGCCCGCGCCGCAGGAAAAGGTGCTGCGTTATGCCTTCCTGGTCGCGGAGACGGGCTTCGATCCGGGGCAGTTGAGCGACCTGTACTCGCGCATCGTCACGGCCCACATCTTCGAGTCGCTCTACAACTACGACTACCTCGCGCGGCCGTTCAAGCTCAAGCCCAACACGGCGGCGGCGATGCCGGAGGTCTCGGAGGACTTCCGCACCTGGACCATCAGGATCCGTCCGGGCATCTACTTCTCGGACGATGCGGCGTTCAAGGGCGCGCGGCGCGAGCTGACCGCCGAGGACTACGTCTACAGCCTCAAGCGCTTCTTCGACCCGGCCACCAAGGCGCCGCTGTACTCGAGCTTCAAGCAGGAGGGCATCCTCGGGCTGGAGGAACTGCGCGTCGAGGCATTGAAGACGAAGAAGCCCTTCAACTACGACAAGCCGGTCGAGGGCGTGCGCGCGCTGGACCGCTACACGCTGCAGTTCAGGCTCGAAGGACCGCGGCCGCGCTTCATCTACAACCTCGCGGGCGGCGATACCTACGGCGCGGTGGCGCGCGAGGTCATCGAGGCCTATCCGGGCAAGGCGATGGAACATCCGGTCGGCACCGGGCCGTTCATGCTGGAGCGCTGGCGGCGGGGCTCGCTGATCCGGCTGGTGCGCAACCCCGGCTTCCGCGACATGGTCTACGACGCCCAGCCGGCGCCCGACGACGTCGAGGGGCAGCAGCTGCTGGCGCGCTTCAAGGGCCGCAAGCTGCCGATGGTGGACGCGGTCGAGATCAGCATCATCGAGGCCGGCCAGCCGCGCTGGCTGTCCTACCTGAACCGCGAGTTCGACCTGCTGTACCAGTTGCCGGAGGAGTACGCGGACGTGGCGATCCCGCACGGCAAGCTCGCGCCCAACCTCGACAAGCAGGGCATGCAGCTGTACCGGGTGCTGGCGAGCGACCGCACCATGTACTACTTCAACATGGAAGACCCGACGGTGGGCGGCTACACGCCGGACCGGGTCGCGCTGCGGCGGGCGATCGGGCTGGCCACCGACGTGCCCACCGAGATCGCCACGACGCGACACTTCCAGGCCGTGCCCGCGCAGTCGGTGGTGGCGCCGGGGACCTGGGGCTTCCAGGACGACTACAAGAGCGAGAACAGCGATTACGACCTGGCGCGGGCCAAGGCGCTGCTCGATACCTACGGGTATGTGGACAAGGACGGCGACGGCTGGCGCGACAAGCCCGACGGCAGCCCGCTGGTGCTGGAGGTGGCGTCGTCGCCGGACTCGCGCTCCAAGCCCTACGACGAGCTGTGGAAGCGCGACATGGACAAGCTCGGCATCCAGGTTCGGATCCGGCTGGCGCAATGGCCGGAGAACCTGAAATCGGCGCGGGCGGGTCAGCTGATGATCTGGCAACTGGGCTTCAACAGCTCGACGCCGGATGCGCAGTTGGGCCTGGAGCTGCTGTACGGGCCGGCGTCCGGCGGGCAGAACCTGGGGCGCTTCAAGCTCGACCGCTACGACGACCTCTATCGCCGCATGCTGGTGCTGCCGGACGGGCCGGAGCGCGCCGCGCTGCTGCGAGAGGCGCAGAAGCTGCTGACGGCCTACATGCCGCAGAAGTTCCGGGTGCACCGCATCGTCACCGACATCGCGCAGCCGTGGCTGATCGGCTACCGGCGGCCGTTCTTCAACCAGATCTTCTGGCCTTACGTCGATATCGAGACGGAGAAGCTGCCGAAGCGCTGAGGTCTGCAGCACTGCCGCCGCCGCTGGCCCTCACCCCCGCCCTCTCCCGCAAGCGGGAGAGGGAGTGAGAATGCACCGAGGCATTCGGAACCGCAGGAGAAGCGCGCCATTTGAAGCCGGAGGTGAAGCGCGTCATTCGGAGCCGGAGGAGAAGCGCGCCACTCGGAGAAGGAGCACTGGGGTGGCTCCCTCTCCCGCACCGCGGGAGAGGGCGGGGGTGAGGGCCAGCGGCCGCCGCAGTACGGTACACCGAGCCCTCCCGATCGAGCCGGTCACACGCGTGACGGCGGCCCGGAAGGATCTCGGCTACCGTCATGACTTCGAAAGGAGTCCCCGTATGGAGCCGACGCCGCAGATCGATCACTACCGCCGTTTCCTGCGCGAGCAGCGGGGCCTGCTCTTCGAGGACTACGGGTCGTTATGGGCCTGGTCGGTGACCGAGCTGGACGCGTTCTGGCTGAGTATCTGGGACCACTTCAACCTGAAGTCGGACACGCCGTTCGAGTCGGCGCTCAACGAGGAGCGCATGCCCGGCGCGGTCTGGTTCCGTGGCGCGACCTTGAACATCGCCGCGCAGGCCCTGCGCCATGTCGACGCGTCGGAAGCCGCCGGCCATCCGGCGATCGTCCACGCCAACGAGGCCATGCTCGCGCGCGGCGAGCTCGGCGAGATGCGCTGGCCGGAGCTGCGGCGCCAGGTCGGCGCGCTGGCGGCCTCGCTGCACGAGCTGGGCGTGCGACGCGGCGATCGCGTGGCGGCCTACCTGCCCAACGTGCCGCAGACGGCAGTCGCCTTCCTCGCCGTCGCGAGCCTGGGTGCCGTGTGGTCGGTGTGTTCCCCCGACATGGGGCCGGTGGCGGTGCTCGACCGCTTCCGCCAGATCGAACCCAAGGTGCTGATCGCCGCGGACGGCGTGCGTTATGCCGGGCAGGCCGTCGACCGGATGGGCATGCTCGCCCCGCTGCTCGACGAGTTGCCGACGGTGCGCGATGTCGTGCTGCTCGGCAATCTGGATCCTCAGGCGGACCCGTCGCCGTTGGCCCGTAAAGACGCCGATGAGCGCCGGGCGCACCGCTGGGACACGCTGGTCGCCAACACGCGCTCGCACGCGCCGGAGGCCGTCCCCTTCGACCACCCGTTGTGGATCGTCTACTCCAGCGGCACGACGGGCCTGCCCAAGCCGATCGTGCACGGTCATGGCGGGGTGCTGCTGGAGATGCTCAAGGGCTCGATCCACAACAACGTCGGCGCGACGGCGGAGACTGGCGACCGCTTCCACTGGTACAGCTCGACCGGCTGGATCATGTGGAACTGCCAGGTCGGCGCGCTGATGGGCGGCACGACGATCTGCCTGTTCGACGGCAGCCCGGCGGGTCCGAAGGAAGCGCCGGACTGGAGCACCTTGTGGCGCTTCGCGGCGCTGTCGGGCGCGAGCTTCTTCGGCGCCGGGGCGGCGTTCTACGCGAGCTGCCTGAAGGCGGGCGTCGAGCCGATGAAGCACGGTGACCTCAGCCGCTTGCGCGCGATCGGCAGCACGGGCAGTCCGCTGGCGGACGAGAGCTACGACTGGATCTGGGCGAACTGCCCGAGGCCGGAGGGTCGGCCGATCTGGATCTGCATCATCAGCGGCGGCACGGACTTCGCGGGCGCCTTCCTGACCGGGCTGATCACCGAGCCGCTGGTGCGGGGACAGATGCAGGTGCGCAGCCTGGGCGCGGCGGTCCACGCGTTCTCGGAGGCCGACGCGGACGGCCAGGGACGAGCGCTGATCGACGAAGTCGGCGAACTGGTCTGCACGCGGCCGATGCCGTCGATGCCGCTGTACTTCTGGGGCGACAAGGACGGCGAGCGCTACCTGTCGAGCTACTTCGACATGTACCGCGGCCCGGACGGCGAGGGCGTCTGGCGCCACGGTGACTGGCTGCGCGTGACGCCGTCGGGCGGCGGCATCATCTACGGCCGCTCGGACGCGACGATCAACCGCCACGGCATCCGCATGGGCACTTCGGAGCTGTACCGTGCGGTGGAGACGCATCCGGAGGTGCTGGACAGCCTGGTCGTGGACCTGGAGTACCTGGGCCGGCCGAGCTGCCTGCTGCTGTTCGTGCAGCTGCGCGACGGCGTCGCGCTGGAGGGCGGCTTGCAACAGCGGCTGAAGGACTCGATCAAGAAGGCCTTGTCGGCGCGCCACGTGCCCGACGAGATTTATCAGGTCGAGGCGATCCCGCGCACGCTGTCAGGGAAGAAGATGGAGCTGCCGATCAAGAAGCTGCTGCTCGGCGCCGCGGCGGAGCAGGTGATGAAGCGCGACGCGATGGCGAACGCGGAGGCGGTGGTGTGGTTTCAGCGCTTTGCCGAGGCACGTCGATAGGCCCGGAAGGTCGTTCACGAGCACACCTCGGCTCCGGTGAGCCCGGAGGCGATGAAGGCGATGACGAAGCGTGAAGGCTAGCGCCAAGGATGGCCGTCACGACTGTGCACGAAGCGATAGGGGCCTGTTGGAACCACTCCTGTCGCATTGCCTGAGCACCGACTTGGCGACTTCCAGCTGCCTGCGCACGAGTTCGCCTGAGACGGGGGCCCTCAGCATGTAGTCCGCGATGCCCCGCTGTTTGCGCTGCAAGTTGAGCAATTTGGAGATTGACTTGGACTTTGCCTTCTGCAACGGGTCGCACGCATCGTGTGGCTTCGCGAGGCGACTGACGAGACAGGCGTGGACGCCGCCTCGACCCGCATCGCTGCCTAGCTTGGGGAGTTGCTTTTCCCAATCCACGCACCGGTGGTATGCGGCGTAATAGGCTCGGCTGATCGCAGCGCGCTGAGAGGCTTCATCTGGACGCGCAGCAAGCTCCAACGCCAGCTTCAGAAGATGATGACTCGTGATGGCCATGAGAACTCCGATATCGGGATGGCGTCGCGTTCAGCGAGGACCGCAGGTCGAGAACTGAACGAAGAGGCAGTCGCGGAGAAAGCCGTGGCTTGTCAGCACGTCCTCGAAACGACTGTCCCAGGTGTCGGCCTCATCGAAGTCCAGCGAGGTGTGCAGGACATATCGGATCCATTCGTCGTCCTCCTCGAAAGTGCACAGCCACGGAGACCCCTGAAGCCGAATGCCATGCTGCCGAGAGAACTCGCCGGCCAGGCGCAACATGGCCAGCAATTCGGTCGCCGGCTTTGCGCGCGCGCGCAGGATTCGTTTCAGCGCCGCCGATGTCGCATCCCAGTCGGCCAGATCGCAGACAGCGGTGATCGTGGAGGCCACCGCGTCGCCAAACACGATCGCAGGAAATCGCAGCGCCTGGACGAGTGACTGGAAACCGGCATCTTCCGCAGTGGCGGCACCCGGGCAAGACGGCGTCGCTGAGGTGGTCGCGCCCGTGAGCAGATCGACTTGTACGGTCATGAACTTCTCCTTCTTCGTCAGGTCCCACGACCCGAAGGCACGCAGTGTCGGCATGCGAGTACTCCGCGTCTCTCCTCCAAAATGCGGTCGAGATGGGGGAACTGATGCAGGGAGGTCAGTCCCCCTATGAATACTGATCAGAGTCATTGCGCTCGCAGCGTTACATGACGCCCGCGCGTCGCTTCGACGACGCGCCCCCGCTTCCAGGGACGAGCGCCCCGAGGGCAAGTTCCAGGCCCGCCGATGACACCGAGCGTTCACCGGTCTGTCACCTCGGCGTCTGAACATCCGCCGCGCCCTCCCGCAGCCCCGCCATCAAGACCTGACCCCCGGTCGGCTCGTCGCGCGGCCGCGGCGCTTCTCGTCCGCCCGACCTCCCTGGAGTCCCCATGCGCAAGCCTCCCGCCCGCACACTGTCCGCCTTCGTCACCCGCGCCTGCCTGCCGCTGGTGCTCGCCATCGCCGCGCCCTTCGCCTCCGCCACGGTCGTCACCTTCGACGACCTGACCGGCGACGGCCTCGTCCCCGCCAACTACGCCGGCCTCGACTGGTCGGGCAGCTCCTGGTTCCAGTACGCCGGCGAGCAGGCGCCGTACACGCCGCATTCCGGCGATCGCCGCGCCACCCTGGGCGTCGACGGCAGCAGCGCCACCAGCGCCATCGGCTTCCTCACGCCGAGCACCTTCCAGGGCGCCTGGTTCTCCGGCTTCGACGGCGTCAACGTCGCCGTGGACCTGTACCTCGGCGGCTCGCTGGTCTCGTCGACCTCGCTGCTGAACCTGAGCGACAGCCCCGCCTTCCTCGCCAGCGGCTATGCCGGCCTGGTCGACCGCCTCGTGTTCCGCAGCAACGATCCGGCCTTCTTCGTCATGGACGACCTGACCTTCGCCGCCGTGCCGGAACCCGCCTCCGGCGCGCTCGCGCTCGGCGGCCTGGCCGTCGGCGCGCTGGTGATCCGCCGCCGGTCGGCCATGCCCTCTTCCCTGACTGCTTCCCACGCCTGAGGAGCCCGCCATGACGCTGCAGCAAGCCCCGCGCCGCCAGTTCCTCCGCGCCGTCGCCTCCGCGGCCGGCGCCACCGCCGCGATGACCAGCTTCCCGCCGGCCATCGCCCGCGCGCTCGCCATCAAGGCGGCGGTGCGCACCGGCACCATCCGGGACGTCGAGCACATCGTCATCCTGACCCAGGAGAACCGCTCCTTCGACCACTACTTCGGTACGATGAACGGCGTGCGCGGCTTCGGCGATCCGTTCCCGGCGCCGGTGGCCGACTCGGCCAACGTGAAGGGCCGTTCGATCTGGGTCCAGCCCACGGTCAACAACGCCGCCCCCGGCGCGATCGCGCCCTTCCACCTGAACACCGCGCAGAACTTCGCCTTCATGCGCGTCAGCGGCACGCCGCATTCGTGGACCGATGCGCAGGCCGCCTGGGACCACGGCCGCATGAACAACTGGCCCAAGGCCAAGCAGAACCATTCGATGGGGCACTTCAAGGAAGCGGACCTGCCCTTCCAGTTCGCGCTGGCCAACGCGTTCACGCTGTGCGACGCCTACCACTGCGCGACGCAGACCGGCACTAACACCAACCGGCTGTTCATCTGGACCGGCACCAACGATCCGCTGCGCCTGGGCAACGGGCCGTCCACCGACAACAGCCACGACTGGTTCAATCCGAATCCGCTGGACGACTACACCTGGACCACCTACCCCGAGCGGCTGCAATCGGCCGGCGTCAGCTGGCAGGTCTACCAGAACATGGCGGACAACTTCACCGACAACTCGCTGGCCGGCTTCAAGGTGTTCCGGGACGGCTGGTACAACCGGCCGGGCTTCTCGCAGGTGCTGAAGGACCGCGGCATCTCCACGCGCGACCTCGACCTGCTGCGCGACGACGTGATCAACAACCGGCTGCCGCAGGTGTCGTGGGTCGTCGCGACCGCCGAAGGCTCGGAGCATCCCGGACCGTCGAGCCCGGCGCAGGGCGCGGACTACACGGCCAGGGTGCTGGACGCGCTGACCTCGAATCCCGACGTGTGGGCGAAGACGGTGCTGTTCATCAACTTCGACGAGAACGACGGCTTCTTCGACCATGTGCCGCCGCCCGCCGCGCCGTCCTACGTGAGCTGGCACGCCAATCCGGCGCAGGCGGTGCTCGCCGGCGCGTCGACGGTCGACACGACCGGCGAGTACTGCGAGATCCTCAACGGCGCCTCGGCCACCTATCTGCACCGTCCCTACGGCATGGGGCCGCGCGTGCCGCTGTACATCGTCTCGCCGTGGAGCAAGGGCGGCTGGGTCAACTCGCAGGTGTCGGACCACACCTCGGTGCTGCGCTTCATCGAGGCGCGCTTCGGCGTGATGGAGCCCAACATCGGCGCATGGCGCCGGGCGGTCGCGGGCGACCTGACCTCCTGCTTCAACTTCGCCGATCCGGAGGACAGCGAATTCTTCTCGAAGCTGCCCGACACGGTGGCGCTCGCCAACAAGGCGCGCGCGCTGCCCGGCACGACGACGCCGGCGATTCCGGGCTCGCTGCAGCTGCCGTCCCAGGCGGCGGGCGTACGTCCGGCGCGCGCGCTGCCGTATGACCTGCAGGCCACGAGCGCGGTGACGCCCGGCGCGGGACCGAACGCGACGACGATCGCGGTCACCTTCCAGAACACGGGCAGCGCCGCGGCGGTGTTCCATGTCTACGACCGCACGCGCCTGGACGAGATTCCGCGTCGCTACACGGTCGAAGCGGGGAAGCAGCTCACCGGCAGCTTCGCGCCGCAGGCTGCGGGTGCGTACGACCTGTGGGTGCTCGGGCCCAACGGCTTCCATCGTCACCTCGCGGGCAACGCGCGGCGCGCGGCGGCGGCAGGGCAACCCAATCCGGACGTCATCGCGAAGTCCGCGCCCAGCACCGGCGAACTGGTGCTGACGCTGGTCAACACCGGGCCGGTCGCGGCGACCTTCACCATCGCGCACAACCGCTATCAGGGCACGGCGCCGCGCACGGTGAACGTGCCGGCGCGCAGCAGCAGCGAAGTGCGCGTCGGTGTCGCCGTCGCGGCCCATTGGTACGACGTCTCGGTGCGGGTGAGCGGTCAGGCGGACTTCCTACGGCGTTTCGCCGGTCACATCGAGACGGGCGCGCCGTCGGTCAGCGATCCGGCGATGGAAGGCGTCGCGAAGGCGGATCAGTACCGCGTGCAGGGCAGCTGAAGGCGCGCTGAACGCCTCCGTACTGCCGTCGCCGCCGGCCCTCACCCCCCGCCCTCTCCCGCGATGCGGGAGAGGGGGCCGCGAGAGGCTCTGGCATGACTATCTCTCCCGCAAGCGGGAGAGGGGGCCGCGAGAGGCTGTGGCATGACTATCTCTCCCGCAAGCGGGAGAGGGGGCCGCGAGAGGCTGTGGCATGACTATCTCTCCCGCAAGCGGGA
>JBCNPQ010000016.1:0-97398 GCA_039593255.1 Roseateles sp. | reverse complement strand
ACTCGGGCGGCTCCTCCAGCGTCTTCAGCATCGCGTTGAAGGCGGTGTTCGAGAGCATGTGCACTTCGTCGATCATGTAGACCTTGAAGCGCCCGACGACCGGCTTGTAGACGGCCTGGTCCAGCAGCTGGGAGATTTCCTCGACGCCGCGGTTGGAGGCGGCGTCCAGCTCGACGTAGTCGACGAAGCGGCCGGCATCAATGTCGCGGCAGGCGTCGCAGACGTTGCAGGGCTGGGCGGTGATGCCGCCGTTGCCGTCCGGGCCGATGCAGTTCAGCGACTTGGCCAGGATGCGCGAGACCGATGTCTTGCCCACGCCGCGGGTGCCGGTGAAGAGGTAGGCGTGGTGCAGGCGCTGCTGCGTCAGCGCGTTGGCCAGGGCCTGCACGACGTGTTCCTGACCCATCAGCTCCTCGAACGTGCGGGAGCGGTACTTGCGTGCGAGGACCTGGTAACTCATGGCGGGGCATTCTACGGGGGCGGCCTCCCCGGTCCGGGCGGCGCGCCGGCGGGTCGCGTCCGGGTTTGTCAGGAGAGGCACGTGGCGCTGAAGGATAATCCGCCGCCATGAGCACCCCGCACGATCCCTCCTCCGGCACGCTGAGCTACGAACAGGCCGGCGTCAACTACGACCTGATCGACCCGCTGAAGATCAGCGCCCAGCGCGCGGCGGCCGCGACGGCGGTCCACATGAGCGCCCACGGCTTCACCGAGGTGCAGGCGTCGCGCGGCGAATCGGCGTACGTCGTGGACGTGGGGCCGTTCTACCTGGCATCCATCGTCGAATGCCTGGGAACCAAGACCCTGGTGGCGGACGAGATAGCGACGCTGACGGGCAAGAGCTACTACGACGGCATCGCGCAGGACACGATCGCGATGGCGGTGAACGACCTGATCACGGTGGGCGCGACGCCGCTGGTGGTGCAGGCCTACTGGGCCGCGGGCGGTTCGGACTGGTTCGGCGACGCGCAGCGCGCGCAGGCGCTGGTGGCGGGCTGGAAGAAGGCCTGCGACGTCTGCCAGGTGGCCTGGGGCGGCGGCGAGACGCCGGCGCTGGCGGGCATCGTGGAGAGCGGCCGGATCGACCTGGCGGCGTCCTGCACCGGCCTGATCAATCCGAAGGAACGGCTGTCGGTGGGCGACAAGCTGGGCGCGGGCGATGCGATCGTGCTGCTGGCCTCGTCGGGCATCCACGCCAACGGCCTGAGCCTGGCGCGCAAGCTGACCGAGCGCCTGCCCCAGGGCTACCTGACCGAGGTGCAGCCGGGCCTGACCTACGGCGACGCGCTGCTGGCGCCGACGACGCTGTACTCGCCGGTGACCGAGGCGCTGTACAAGGCGGGCATCACGCCGCACTACTGCGCCAACATCACCGGTCACGGCTGGCGCAAGCTGCTGCGCCACCCGGGCAAGTTCACCTACCGCATCCACACGGTGCCGCCGGTGACGCCGGTGCTGAAGTTCATGCAGGAGCATGCGCAGCAGGATGACCGCGAGGCTTATTCGACGCTGAACATGGGCGCCGGTTTCGCGATCTTCGTGAAGGCGGACCAGGCGGCGAAGGTGGTGGAGATCGCCAAGGCCTGCGGCATCGAGGCCTGGGACGCCGGCCGCGTCGAGGACGGCGACAAGCAGTTGCTGATCGAGCCGCTGAACATCCGCTTCGGGGATGATGATCTTCAGCTGCGCTGAGCGGGGTCAGGTCTGAAGGAATGAAGGGCGCCGAGGCGCCCTTCGTTGTTTTGAAAAGGCAAGCGCGAACCCATTCAGCAGGTGTTGGCGATCTCCTTGTACGCCTTCCGCCCTGCAACCAGCTTCAACGCATCTCGGACTTGCCTCGATCGGCGAGAGACTGCGTCGGCTTCGGTGCGCGAGAAATGTCGCTCGGTCAGGTAGTCGGCTGCGTTGCGGCGACGCCGTAGATATTCGAGGCCTTTGGCAATCTGAGTTTCACCAAGGTCGTCGTAGTGGCGCTGCGTCAGCAGATGCACGTCTGGGCTGGTATCACGGATCCGCGCAAGATTTCGCGCCACCAGGAAGACCCAGTAGTACGCACGAGATGACGCCGTGCGAAGAAAGGCCTCGCCGTCCTCCGTCGCCAGATGAGCCACGGCCGCCCTGAAATCGTCTGGATTGAAGGCGTGCACGTTCACTGACCCCTCGCGAGTTGGCGGTTCTCGAACGTCCCGTAGCCAACATCCAAGCCAACGGAGCCGATCAGGTGACAGAGCGAAGGGACCGCGAACCAGACGCGCTCCATGGCCTTGACCTCCGGCGAATCCAACCCCGATTCGTTCTCGTTGAAGCCCCAAAGCTTGAACCACAGGCTGAGGGTGGCGTATTCAGGGTCCCTGCTGACCTCCACGCTGAGTTGGCGGCCTCGCGAGCACTTCACCAGTTCCTCGGCGAAGCGCAGAACATCGTCGCCCGATACCTCAGGGTGCCTCGTCAGGAACCAGGCAATCACATCGTCCCAGTCCTCCGTGCCGAACTGTGCCTCCAGGTCATACGGCCACTCATTCGGCACGCACGGATTGAAGCAGGGATGGAACTTGTAGGGCGGCTGGGATTTGCTGTCGACGCGTACCCAGCGGTGATGAGGCCATTTCGTATCCGTTCCGGAGGCAGCGAGCACTCCGCTCTTGAGACTTTCAACCTGATTCAGCATCGTCAGTTCCTTCATCCTCGTTTCTCACATCGACCGACCCGCGTCATCCTGCCGTCCGGTCCAGAAGATTCAGCGCGACCTGGCGGCACTCAAACGGTCGGCGTCCGGGGCGGCTTGCTCAGCCCGTCCTTCGGAGGATGGCTATCGTCAAAGGCGCCGTGGCCGATATCGACGCCGATCTCGCCCATCAGGCGTCGCAGTTCGGGGACCGAGAACCAGATCTTGTCCATGGCCCGGATCTCGTGGGACTCCCTGCCGCACACCGTGTCCTCGAACCCCCACATTGAGAACCAGAGGCTGAGGCCGCGGAATTCGGTGTCGTTGCGAACCTTGACGCTGATGTCGCGCCCCTGCGCGCATTGAACGATTTCCCGCACGAAGCGCGCGACGTCCTCGGCGGTGACAGTCTCATGCCGTGCCAGGAACCAAGAGATCACATCGTCCCAGTCTTCCGTGCCGCGCAACGCGTCCAGGTCATACGGCCACTCGTGCGGAGAGTTCTGATTGAAGCAGGGGTAGAACTTGTACGACGCTTGAGACCTGCTATCGACCCTCACCCAGCGGGGATGCGGCGGTTCAGGCTCCACGCCTGATTCAGCCAAGTTCCGGTTGTCATTGCGCTCCACTCGATCCAACAACATTTCCGACACCTTTCGCCTCACCGACCCCACGTCGATGCAATGCGCCCATTCTCGAAATCTCGGCGCGATCTGCCATGACTCAAACTGGTGAGCGATGGGGGATGAAGAGAGGGCCCTCCTTCGAGGGAGGTGCGCTCGCGATGGGCGACTCCCCTGCCCCGCGTTCCCCGGATTGACACCGCCCGGCCGGGTGACGAAGCTCCCGGTCATGGACTGGTTCTACGTCCCGATGGTCAAGATGCATGCGCTGCTGGCGTGGTGCAGCGTCGTGCTGTTCCTGGTCCGCGGGCTGGCGCATCAGTTCGGCGCGCAATGGGTGATGGACGAGCGGCTGCGCACGATCGTGTTCAGCAGCCATGTGCTGATCGTCGTGTCCGGCATCAGCCTGTGGGGCGCGCTGCACCACGACCCGCGCTACGAGCCGTGGATGACGGCGAAGTTCTTCGCGCTCGGGCTGTACTTCGCGATCGGGCACTGGGCGATGGGGCGCGGCGAGTTCCGCGTCGTGGGCTACGTGCTGGCGCTGGTCGCGCTGGCGTATGTGATGGCGGTGTCGGTGACGCGCCAGGTCTTGCTCGGGCTCTGAGCGCCGGGAACGGTGCATCGGCCAGGGGCCGTCGAGGCGCTGGATCGACGTGCAGAAGCGCGATCGCGTCGGCAACGCGGGCTTGACGCCTGCGTTCGTCGCCGGGCGTAGGATGGTTCGATGGCTTCCTCGAACACCCCGATCCACGATGCCGCCCAGCGCGGCTACACCAGCGCGTCCGGCAACTACCAGCGCGGCCGCCCCGAGTACCCCGAAGCCCTCGCCGGCTGGCTGGGCGAATCGCTGGGCGTCCAGGCGGGCGCGCGGGTCGTCGACCTCGGCGCGGGCACCGGCAAGTTCACCAAGCTGCTCGCGCGCACCGGCGCGACGGTGATGGCGATCGAGCCGGTGGATGCGATGCGCGCGCGGCTGTCGGAAAGCCTGCCCGGCGTGACGGCCCTCGCGGGCACGGCGGAGGCGATCCCGCTGGCCGATGGCGCGGCCGACGTGATCGTCTGCGCGCAGGCCTTCCACTGGTTCGCCAACGGGCAGGCGCTGCGCGAGATGCACCGCGTGCTGCGGCCCGGCGGGCGGCTGGGCCTGATCTGGAACGTGCGGGACGAGACGCGCGACTGGGTGGCGGAGATCACCCGGATCATCACCCCCTACGAGGGGGATGCGCCCCGCTACTACAAGGGGACGTGGAAACAGCCCTTCGAGGGGCAATCGCTGTTCGGGCCGCTCCGCAAGACGGTGCTCCCGCACAGCCACGTGGGCAGCTTCGACGAGGTCGTGATCGACCGCAACCTGTCGGTGAGCTTCATCGCGTCCTTGCCGAAGTCGGAGCAGGACGCCGTCGAGGCGCGGCTGCGCGCCATGAAGGAGCGCTACGAGGAGCTGCGCGAGCCGACGATCACCTTCCCGTATGCCACCGAGGCGTGGCTCGCGGAGCGGCAGGCCGACTGAGCCGACGCGGGCTGGAGCTTCAAGCCGCTCCGATCACGGCTCCAATCGATCAGGACAGCTTCCAACCCGCCTGCCAGAGTTGGCGGACGGCGGCCGCGTGCAGTTCGCGCCGAAGCGCCGCCGGACGTTCGCCCGGACGCGCGACAAGCGGCGCGCAGAGCCACTGGGGGCCGATCTCGCGCGAGACGCGGGCGCGGCCATGACGATCGGCGCGCAGCAGCGCGAGGCGCCAGGCGGCATTCAGGCGATGGGACTGGCCGTCGTCGGCGAGCGCGCCGATCCAGTCGTCGGCCTGCAGGCGGAAGGCGGCCTTCAGCAGCTCGAGGTCGGACGGGAAGCGGGAGAACTCGGCGACCGGTTCGCCCCAGGGGTCGAGCAGGGTGCGGCGAGGCTGGGCGGGCGTGGCGGCGGCACGGCGGCGGTTCAGCAGCGAATCGAACTGAGCCAGACGAGCGGACATGAAAAAACTCCGAGAGCCCACAGAGGTCACCGGCGTTTGCCGGCCCGGGGGCAATCGGAGCCGCAACGCTTTAGCCGCATTTGTTGATCGCCCGCAAGTAGTTGGTAAATCGGCGATGGCACCGGCGGGCTGACGCCCACGAGGTCCGGGAGAGATTTAACCACAGGCCGAGGCTGAGTCGCGGCCGAAGCGGCGCTGTTCGCACGCCGGTGGTTCGGAGGGGCGCTCCCGGAGGCGCGAAGGTGGTCCGCTCCTCTGGGGGCCCTCGAAAGCTCGGTTAGAATGACCGCTGACGGGCCTCCTCGCATGGAAGCGCGGCCAACCGGGTCAGATGGGGAACCAAGCAGCCCTAACCGTTGTGACCAGTGCCGAGGGTAAGGCTCGTCAACCTCATTCAAGTGAGAACCGCCGGGAGGCGGTTTTTTCGTTTGTGGGCCGCTTCGCCCCATCGCCGCGCGCTCCCGCAGGCAAGGGGGACCAACAACCATCCCGACAGTTGCAGAATGTAAGCAACAGAGACCTCGAATGAGGCAGGGAGGGTGCGTGAACAAGCATCTCAGAGTGCTACCAGCAGCGGGGGCCCTCTTCGTTTCGGTTGCGGCGATGGGTCATGGCGGCGGTCTGAACGCCGATGGTTGTCATACCAACCGCAAGACTGGCGACTATCACTGTCATCGCGCACCCGTCCGACCCGCGCCAGCGCCGGCGCCTACGCCACAGTCCGTCAAGTCCTCATCTGAGGCGCCACCTTCGGCAAACAGCGCCTCAGCCGTCGCAAGACGCGTCGACGCTCCGGTCTGCTACACCGGGCCTCGCGGAGGAACCTACACGCTGACGAAGAGTGGCAAGAAAAACTATGGTGGGTGCTAAGGCGCCACCTTCGCCACAACCGCAACTGTCGAGGACGGCACCTTGAGAACAAGCGCCCTTCCACTTGTCGTTTTGATTGCGGCTCTCTTGGCCGCGTGCAACAGCGCACCAAGAACTCCTTCGCCGCGACCCACTAGCTCTACAACCGATCGCACGGTCGTGCGGCCCGAAGTCGGGGCAAAGGCCGTCGCGGAGGTTGGTTCGAACATGCTCGAACAAGTCAGGGAGCAGACCACGACGTACACACGTGCCGTTCTGCTCGACGCCGCGCGAGCCAAGATGGATTCGAATCAGACGCTCAACATCCCAGCCGGCGCGCAGACCACCCTCGCGAGAACTTATGGTGGCGAGGGTTTTGAAGCAGCTTGCTTTGGACGCGGCGCAAATGGGCTCACAGGAAATTCCGACGCCTGTCTTGTCGACCAGGACAAGGACGGCTCATTTGAGAGCGTCACCCTTGCAACGCGAAAGAAGTTCTTTCCGCTGGAATCGCCTGTCCGATTCAACAGAGAAGCGGTGAACTATCGAAAGATCGAACTCCCGGACTTCAAGTATGTCGTTCTCTATCAAGGGGTCAGCAAGGGAACCATCAAGATTTCCTTCCTTGAGTTCAAGAATGACCTGGCCAGACCGGCGTTCACACAGGATGTCTTCTACGATCTCAATCCGGACGGCACTGGCATCATCGCGTTCAAAGGCGCTCGCATCGCAGTCGACCAAGCAACTTCGACAAACATCACCTATCGAGTAATTAAGGCCTTTGATTGAGCGGCCAACGGATTGTCAGAAGCTCGAACAAAGTTGCATCGTAAGGCCTCCGGTCGTGACCGCTGGTGTCGCAATAAGCCATCCCCATGCCTAAGCCAGATGCCCTCAACCGGTTCCTGGACGCCCAAACGCCCCAAGTCGCCGACGTCCTCGCCGAACTCCAGCGTGGCCGCAAGCTCAGCCACTGGATGTGGTATTTCTTCCCTCAGCTCCGCGGCCTGGGCGTGAGCAGCACCGCGCAGTTCTACGGGATCGAGTCGCTCGACGAGGCGATCGCCTATCTCGACCACGAGGTCCTCGGCCCTCGCTTGCGCGAGTGCGTCGCGCTGATGAACACCCACCGCAACAAGACCGCGGAGCAGATCCTCGGCGTGGTCGACGCGATGAAGTTCCGCTCCTCGCTGACACTCTTCGCGAAGGCCTCGGACGACGAGCCCATCTTCATCGAGGCGCTCGACCGCTTCTATGGCGGCCAGCCCGATCAGCGGACGCTCGACCTGCTCGCTTAGATCGCGGCGCTCGGCTTGGCCGAGTCTTCCGACGGAAACAGCCGCAGCCACATGACCGCCACGTTCCACAGCGCCAGCAGCACGAAGGCAAAGACTGCCACCGCCGCCAGCTTGATCGGCGAGTTCATCGCCACCATCGCGGTGACGACCCCCAGCACCAGCGCCCACAGCGTGTTCACCACCAACGCCGCCCAACTGGCCGCCCGTCGCGAATCCGCGCGGCCGGCGATCAGCGCCAGCCCGGGCGGGAGCAATCCCAGCACGCCGGAGAACGCGCCCGCCTGCGACATCGTCAGCATCTCATTGGCGATGAGCATCAGCCCGAAGAGCACGAGCTGCACGATGTTGGCGATACGAAGCGATGTCGGCATGAACGTGGCGTCCCGTCGCGGGTGTTGAGGCGGCGCGATGATGCGTGGCCCGGCCTTGCTAGAGTTCCCGCCACCATGGCCCATGACCTCCGCCTGCGCAGCGCCGCCCTGCTCCTCGCCGCCACCTGCTTCGCCACCCTCGCGAACAGCGCTTCCGTCGGCATCGAGACGAATCCGGTGAACACCTGCGACTTCGGCGCCTTCGTCGACGAGGCCGATCCCGCCGGACTCAACGTCCGCGCCGCGCCCCTCCCCACCGCCAGGATCCTCGGCAAGCTCCCGCCGACCTTCGTCAATCCGTCGATGGAATTCCCCATCCACGTCCGCGTCGAAGTCGAGGTCATCGGCGCCCGCAACGGCTGGTTCCTGATCCGCAACGCCCAGGACAACGACACGCTGACCGAGCGCCCCGCCCGCCCGATGTTCAGCGGCGAGGGCTGGGTCAGCGGCACCCGGCTCGTCGTGAAGTCCCAGGCCGACGTCGGTCGCGCGCGACCGGATCCACGGGCGCCCGCGGTCCTGCGCGTCGGCGACGACGAGACCTTCGACAACGACGTCCTCGTCGCCGCCGGCCGGCTCGTCGATTGCAAGGGCAAGTGGGCGCAGGTGGAATTCGCCGACCAGCGTATCCCCGCATCGATCCGCAGCGCTTTCAAGGTCGACGCCGCCGCGCGGTCGGGTTTGTCGCCGGGCCGGTTCCGCGCCTGGGTCGACCGGATCTGCGCCATCCAGGAAACCAGCTGCGACGGCCTCGCCCTGCCCGACGCCGCACCCTGAAGCCGTCGCACAAAGCCCTCGCGGGCCAGGATTGCTAGAGTCGCGACATCTCCGCGCCGCCACCATGCCCGCCTTTCGCCGACTCCCCTGCCCGCTCCCCGGCGTCGACATCGTCCTCGCCGACAGCGCCAAGGCCTTCCCGCGCCACATCCACGATGAGTTCGGCATCGGCCGCATCGATCGCGGCGCGCAGAAGACCGCCAGCGGTCGAGGCCAGGTGGAATCCGCGGCCGGCGACGTCATCACGGTCAACCCGGGCGAGGTCCACGACGGCATGCCCCTCGGCGATCACGGCCGCGCGTGGCGGATGCTCTATCTCGATCCCGCGCTCGTCGGCGAGCTTGTCGCCGATATCGCCGAGAGCCGACCACGCGGCGACGTCGAGTTCCACCTGCCGACGATGCACGACGAGCTCGTCGCCGGCCGCTTCGAGGCGCTCTTCCGAGCGATGGCCGCCACGCCCGTCGGCGCCGGCTACACGCTCCACGCCGACGGCGCGCTGCTCCAGCTGCTGCAGTCTCTCCTCCATCCCCGCGCGAGCACCACGCCCGCGATCCCCGCCGGCATCGCGCATGCCCGCTCGCGTCTCGACGACGACCTTGCCGCGCCGGTCAGCCTCGCGGAATTGGCGCGAGAGGCCGGACTGAGCCGCTTCCAGTTCCTGCGCGGATTCACGCGCGCCACCGGCCTGCCGCCGCACGCCTACCTCGTCCAGCGGCGCCTCCAGCTCGCGCGGCGCTTGATCGGTGTCGGCACACCGATCGCGGACGCGGCCGCCGCCAGCGGCTTCTTCGACCAGAGTCATCTGACCCGCCACTTCGTCCGCTGTTTCGGCATCGCGCCGGGCGCCTACGCGGCGGCGCTTCGCTGAGCGCCCCATCGCGCCACCGAACCCCGCCGGGCACTCCGCGGCACCACCCTGCAATTTCGTCCAAGACCCGCCGCCAGGGCGCGCCGACGATGACCTCTCCGTCTTCACCGCACCGAGGTCCGTCGTGCCCTTCTCCTCGCTCTCGAATCCCGAGTTCCTGATCACCTCGCTGATCGTCGTCGCCTCGCCGGGCACCGGCGCGCTGGTGACGCTCGCCGCCGGCCTCTCGGGCGGCGCGCGCGCCTCGCTCCACGCCGCCTTCGGCTGCACGCTCGGCATCGTCCCGCACATGCTGGCCGCGATCACCGGCCTGGCCGCGCTGATGCACGCCAGCGCCGTCGCCTTCGACACCGTGAAGTACGTCGGCGTCGTCTACCTGCTCTACATGGCCTGGATGTCCTTGAAGGAACGCGGCCCGCTCGCCGTCGATGCCGGCAGCCCACCCCGCTCCGCCCGCGAGATCACGACCCACGCAGCCCTCGTGAACCTGCTCAATCCGAAGCTGTCGATCTTCTTCCTGGCCTTCCTGCCGCAGTTCATCGCACGCGACGAACCGCACCCGACGCCGTTGATGCTCGAGCTCTCCCTGGTCTTCATGGCGATGACCTTCGCGGTGTTCGCGGTCTACGGCGTCTTCGCCGCCGCGATGCGCGAGCGCGTGCTCACTCGCCCGCCGGTGCTGCGCTGGATGCGCCGCGGCTTCGCGGCCGCGTTCGTCGGGCTGGGCGTCAAGCTCGCGTTCGTGCAGCGTTGACCAGTCGTCGATCCGTGATGGCCGCTTCGCGTCGACGGCGCATGAGCGCCGCAAGCGCTTGACCCTCACGTGGCGTGAGGCTTCATGATCGCGTCCATTCCAACGACCGCCGCCCGCCGATACCCCCACAGGCCGGGCCAACCTTCATGGACTACACCGTCGGCGACCTCGCCAAACGCAGCGGACTGACCGTCCGCACGCTCCACCACTATGAGCAGCTCGGCTTGCTCAAGCCGTCCGCCCGCACGGACAGCGGCTACCGCCTCTATGCCGATGCCGACGTCCGGACGCTCCACCGCATCCTGGCCTATCGCCAGATGGGCGTGCCGCTGAAGGACATGGAGCCGCTGCTCGCGCCAGGCGCGGCGGTCCCGTTGCCTGCGCTGCTGGCCCGGCAGATCGCCGCCGTCGAAACCGCGATCGCCGGGCAGCAGCGCTTGCTCGGGCTGCTGCGGCGGATCGAGCGCCGCGCCCTCGACGGCGCCGAGGACACGGACGACCTGCTGCGACTGATCGCGGCCCAGCAGATCCTGGAACGCCACTACTCCGACGAGGAGATGAACCGCCTGCGCGCCGTGCAGGATGCGATCCCGCGCGACATGCTGAGCCACCTGAAGGCGGAGATTCCCGCCTTGCTCGCGGCCTTCCGATCCGCCAAGGCGCAGTCGCTTGCGTCGGACGCCGCGGAAGTGCTAACGCTGGCGCGCCGCTGGCTGGCCGTGGAACGGCTGGTCCCGGTCGACGAAGACCTGCGACAGAAGGGGCGTCGCATGCTCGGCGCCGACGTGGGCGCCCAGCAGATGATCGGCATCGACCTCGCGC
The DNA here is from genome assembly GCA_039593255.1 of Roseateles sp. Classification (GTDB taxonomy): domain Bacteria; phylum Pseudomonadota; class Gammaproteobacteria; order Burkholderiales; family Burkholderiaceae_C; genus Roseateles. The sequence continues at coordinate 86,395 of JBCNPQ010000016.1, read as the reverse complement.
TGGCCCGCTACATCGACGACGCCGTGGCGGCCGCGAAGGGGGCCGACGAAGGCGTCCCTGATGGCGACGGCAACAGCGCCGGCAGGAACGTCGACAGGGAGCTCGACAGGGAGCTCGACAGGAAGCTCGACAGACGGGTCGAGGACGGTCGGTCATGAACGCCGCCGTTCCGCCCGAATCGCGCGGCACCGGCGTTCAGGCCGGCGACGCGGCTGAAGTGGCGCGTCCGCGCCTGTTCGCCGATCGCAACGTGCGCTGGCTCGCTGGCAGCAGCCTGGTGTCCATGCTCGGCGACCAGTTCACCCTGCTGGCGCTGCCCTGGCTCGTGCTCCGGCTGACTTCCGATCCGCTCGCCCTGGGCACGGTCATGGCCGCGATGGGCCTGCCACGCGCACTGCTGATGCTGGTGGGCGGCGCCGTCGTCGACCGCCACGCACCGCGCCGCGTGCTGCTGGTCACGCGCCACGTCAGCGCCCTGCTCCTCGCACTGCTCGCGGCACTGGTGGCCGGCGGCGGCGTGACCCTCGCCCTCGTCCATGCGTTCGCCATCGCGATCGGCATCGCGACCGCGTTCTCGCATCCAGCCTCGAGCGCCCTGGTTCCCAGCACCGTGCCGCGTGCCCTGATCCAACCAGCCAACGCGGTGCTGATGTCGATGCGTCAGGCAACGATGCTGGTCGGGCCACTGCTGTGCGCCGCGCTGATCGCGGGCATGGCCGCCCGGACCGGCATTCCTTCCCCGGATCTGCATGACGCCATCGGCCTGGCCTGGGCCTTCGGACTGGATGCCGTGAGTTTCGTGGTGGCCGCGCTCACCCTTGTGCCGCTGAAATCCCTGGCTCCGACGACGGCAGGCTTCGTGCAGGTCGCCGTGATGAGCTGGATCCAGCGCCGTGTGCCGCCACGCATGCTGGGACGGGCGATGTCCGTGCTCCTGTTCCTCGTCCTGGGCCTGGCGCCGATGTCGTCGGCATTGGCGGGCGACCTGCTGCGTCTGGTGCCGTTGGCGTTCCTCTTCGCGGCCTGCGGACTGGCAATGATCGCCGTCGCCGCCATCGGCGCAATCGCGCTGCCGATGCGACAGATCGACTAGCCGGCCACGCCCGCCGACGGCATCGCGCCGTCGAAGTCGAACAGTTCGAGCTTGCGCTCCTGCCCCGCCCGGCGCTGCACCTTGTGCTGCGGACCGATCGCCTTGCCGGTGCGGGCATCGATGAGCTTGAGCTCGACCGGCTCGCCGGTCTCGGTGTCGATCAGACGCACCGGCCGATTCTTCAACGCCGCGTGCTTGTTGCCCCAGTTCAGCAGCGCCAGCATCACCGGTCGCAGGTCGCGCCCCTTGTCCGTCAGCACGTAGTCGTGGCGCGGCGGCTTGTCGCTGTAGAGCCGCTTCTCCAGTAGTCCCCGCTCCACCAGCTCCGCCAGGCGCCTCGTCAGCGTGTTCGACGCGATGCCGAGCTCGGTCACGAACTCGTCGAAGCGGTGATGGCCGTAGAACACCTCCCGCAGGATCAGCATGCTCCAGCTGTCGCCCAGGACGTCGGTCGCCCGCGCCAACGGGCAGGCCATGTCTTCGAAGCTTGTGCGGCGCATCGGGGGTCTCCTTGCAACTGGTCGACCGTCACGCCTGATCGGCGCGACGGCGGCCCCGCGATTGTCACTTACTTTCATCATGCAAGTTAGTTGACGAATCTGCAACAGTGCATTCCCCGCCAAGTGACTTCCATGATGAAAGTGAGGTTCCTATAGTCCGCCCCATCGCTCGCCACCCGGCGGGTCCTCGATGTTGGAGCCCTTCCATGACCGCCTCGTCCACGCCCGCCGTTCCGGCGGCAACCACCGCTTCCCCTCCCGTCCCTCCCGCCAGCGCCTCCGTCGCCACGCCGCCGCGCCGCTCGCTTGGCCGCGCCTCGCTGAAATGGGCGGTGCTGACCGCCGTCGTGCTCGGCGTCGGCGCGTACGGCGCGCACTGGTGGACCGTCGGCCGCTTCCATGAGGAGACCGACGACGCCTACGTCGGCGGCGACGTCACGGTCATCGGCGCCAAGGTCACCGGCTACATCACCGAGCTGCCGGTGAGCGACAACCAGTTCGTCCACGCCGGCGACCTGCTGGCCCGCATCGACAGCCGCGATTACCAGGCGGCGTTGCAACGCGCCCTTGGCGCCGTCGAGGCCCAGGAAGCCGCGATCGCGAACCTCGGCGCCTCCGCGGCGCTGCAGCAGGCGGTGATCGCCAAGGCCCGCGCCGGCATCGACGCCGCCTCGGCCGAGGAGCAGCGCGCCCGCGACGACTTCGCGCGCTACAAGGACCTGGTCGGCCGCGCCGCCGTCTCGGTGGAAAGCAGCCAGCGCGCCGAGGCCGCCTTCAAGACCGCGCAGGCGGGCTTCGCCCGCGCCCATGCCGAGCAGCTGGCCGCCGAACGCCAGCTCGACGTGATCGCGACGCAGAAACGCCAGGCGCAGGCCGCGCTCGACCAGGCCCGCGCGGAACGCGACATCGCGCAGCTCAACCTCGGCTACACCGAGCTGCGCGCGCCGCGCGACGGCTACATCGGCAACCGCAAGGCGCGCCTGGGCACCTACGTCGGCGTCGGCACGCCGCTGCTCTCCGTCGTGCCGGCGCAGGGCCTGTGGATCGACGCCAACTTCAAGGAAGACCAGCTCGCGCGCATGACCACCGGCCAGCCGGTCAGCATCCGCGCCGACGCCTGGCCCGGCGTCGTGCTGCACGGCACGCTCGGCAGCCTGGCGCCGGCGACCGGCTCGCAGTTCAGCGTGCTGCCCGCCGAGAACGCCACCGGCAACTTCACCAAGATCGTCCAGCGGGTGCCGGTGCGCATCCAGCTCGATCCGGCCGATGACCGCCTGGGCCGCCTGCGCCCCGGCCTGTCCGTCGTCGTCGAGGTCGACACCAACCACGCGGGCGCCGGCACCAGGGACGCCACCAAGACCGCGAGCGTGCAATGAGCGCCGCCATCCCCGCCATCCCCGCCACGCCGGGCGCCGGGGCGCCCGCGCCGGCAGCATCGCCTCCGCCATCGACCACGCCGGCGCGCCGGCGTCCGGCCTTCTGGTCCAACGAGGTCATCCCGCTCGCGCAGCTGACCACGCGCGACAAGGTGCTGGCCTTCGCCACGATGTGCGTGGGCATGTTCATCGCGCTGATCGACATCCAGATCGTCTCGGCCTCGCTGCGCGACATCGGCGGCGGCCTGTCCGCCGGCGCCGACGACACCACCTGGGTCCAGACCGCCTACCTGATCGCCGAGATCATCGTGATCCCGCTCTCGGGCTGGCTCGCCAGCGTGATGTCCACGCGCTGGCTGTTCGCCGCGTCGGCGCTGGGCTTCACGCTGACCAGCCTGCTGTGCGCGCTGGCCTGGAACATCCAGAGCATGATCGCCTTCCGCGCGCTGCAGGGCTTCCTCGGCGGCTCCATGATCCCGATGGTCTTCACCACCGCGTTCATGTACTTCAGCGGCAAGCAGCGGGTGATCGCCGCCTCGACCATCGGCGCGATCGCCTCGCTGGCGCCGACGCTCGGTCCCGTCGTCGGCGGCTGGATCACCGACGTGCTGTCCTGGCAGTGGCTCTTCTACATCAACCTGCTGCCCGGCCTGCTGGTCACCGTCGTCGTGCCGATGATGGTCCGCGTCGACAAGCCCAACCTCTCGCTGCTCAAGGGCGCCGACTACCTGTCGATGGTGCTGCTCGCGGTGTTCCTCGGATGCCTCGAATACACGATGGAGGAAGGACCGCGCTGGAACTGGTTCAGCGACTCGACCATCGTGACCACCGCGTGGATCGCCGGCCTCACCGGCATCGCCTTCATCGCCCGCAGCCTGACGCATGCCCATCCCATCGTCGACCTGCGCGCGCTCAAGGACCGCAACTTCGCGCTGGGCAGCCTGTTCTCGTTCATCACCGGCATCGGCATCTTCGCCACCATCTACCTGACGCCGCTGTTCCTCGGCCGCGTGCGCGGCTACGGCGCGCTCGACATCGGCCTGGCCGTGTTCTCGACCGGCGTGTTCCAGGTGATGTCGATCCCGCTGTACGCCTTTCTCGCCAGCCGCTTCGACCTGCGCTGGATCCTCTTCGCCGGGCTGTCGCTGTTCGCGCTCTCGATGTGGGAGTTCGCGCCGATCACGCACGACTGGGGCGCGCACCAGCTGCTGCTGCCGCAGGCACTGCGCGGCATGGGCCAGCAGCTTTGCGTGCCGCCGGTGGTGACGCTGGCGCTCGGCGCGCTGCCGCCCGCCCGGCTCAAGTTGGCCTCGGGATTGTTCAACCTGATGCGCAACCTGGGCGGCGCGATCGGCATCGCGGCCTGCGCGACCATCCTCAACGACCGCACCAACCTGCACTTCCAGCGCCTGGCCGAGCACCTGCACAGCGGCAACGAGGCGATGACGCAGATGCTGGCGTCGGTGAGCTCGTCGCTGTCCGCCTCGATGCCGCCGGGCGACGCCGCCAACGCGGCACTGCGCCAGCTGTGGTCGCTGACCTATCGCGAGGCGCTGACGATGACCTTCTCCGATGCCTTCCTGATCGTGATGGTTTGCTTCGTCGGCGCGCTGGTGTTCGTGCCGCTGCTCAAGAAGATCGCGCCGCCAGCCGCGCCGTCCGCCGATGCGCATTGAGCCGCCGCGATGCCCGGTCACGACCACCCTCGCCTGTCTCCCTCTTCCCGATTTCCTCGGTTCCCTCGATACCCACGGAGTTCCGCCATGACACGCTCGCATGCCGCTCCCCTTCGCCCCTTCCGTCCGCTGACCCGCCTCGCGCCGCTCGCGCTGGCGGCGTTCCTCGCGGCCTGTGCGCACCTGCCCGGTCCGGGCGAGCCACCCCGCGCGCTCGACGCGCAGTTCGCCGGCCAGTCCTTGATCGCCCAGCATCAGGACGGCACCGCGCCGGCGACGCTCGGCACCTGGTGGCGCGACTTCGACGATCCGGCGCTGACGGCCATCGTGCAGCGGGCGCTGGACCAGAACCTGGACCTGGCGATCGCGATCGCGCGCGTCGACCAGGCGCGCGCGGCAGCACAGGGCGCCGGCGCGGCACGACTGCCGCAAGGCGCGGTGCAGGGACAGCTGCTGAGCCAGCGCCAGTCGCTGAAGAGTCCGGAGGGATCGCTCGCGCACGGCTTCCCCGGCTACGACCGCAACCAGACGCTGCAGACGCTGGGCATCGGCGCGAGCTGGGAAGCGGACCTTGCCGGCGGACTGCGCCAGGGCGAGGCCGCGGCCGTTGCCGAATGGCAGGCCGCCGAGGCGGCTCGACTGGGGGCGCGAGTCACCGTCGCCGCCGAGGCCGCGGATGCCTACTTCCGCGTGCGCGGCGCGCAGGCCCGGATCGAGGTGGCCGAGGCGCATCTGCGCACGCAGTCGCAGTTGCTGCAGTTGATCCAGGACCGCTTCAAGGGCGGACTGGCCGCGCAGCGCGAGGTCGCCGAGGCCCAGGCATTGCAGCTGGCGGCGCGCGGCACGCTGCCGCCGTTGCGGACGGAGCTCGCGCAGCAGCAGCATCGCCTGGACATCCTGATGGGCGAGCAGGCCGGCACCTATGCAGCGAAGCTGCTGGCCAGGCCGTCGGCCTCCTCGACCTCTTCGTCAACTTCTTCGTCGGCCTCCCCGTCGACCGCCTCGTCGTGGTCCTCGCGGCCCTCGACCTATCGTGTCCCGTCGCTGCCCGGCGACCTCACGCCGGCCACGCTGATGCGCCGCCGCCCCGACGTCATCGCCGCCGAGCGCCAGCTCGACGCCAGCCAGGCCCGCATCGGCGTGGCGACAGCGGAGTACTACCCGCGCCTGACACTGGGCGGCGTGCTCGGCGCCTCGAGCCTGCACGGCGGCCTGTTCAGCTCGCAGGCCTTCCAGCCTCAAGCCTTGCTCGGACTGCACTGGCGGCTGTTCGACTTCGGGCGCGTGGACGCCGAGGTCGCGCAGGCGAAGGGCGCGCGGGCCGAGGCGCTCGCGCAGGTCCGCCAGCGCATGCTGCGCGCGACCGAGGACGTCGAGAACGCGATCGTCACCTTGTCCGAGCTGGAGCAGCAGCGCGGCGACCTGACGCAGGAAGTCCGCGCGCACCAGGTCGCGCGCGATGCGGCGGAGGACGCCTACAAGGGCGGCGCCGCCAGCCTGATCGAGGTGCTGCAGGAGGACCGGTTGCTGCTGGCGGCACGCGACCAGCTCGCGCAACTGGACGCGAACCACGCGCGCGCGGCGGTGTCCGCGTTCCGCGCCTTCGGCGGCGGCTGGTAATGCGCCAGAACAATTTGCGAGAATCGCGCGCCTCATTCAAGGGAGATCATCATGTATACCCACAGCGACGCTCGCAAACGCCTCACCAAGAGGGCCGCCATCGCCATGTCCTTTGTCGCCACGCTGGTCGCCACACCGCAGTTGGCGGCTCAGTCGGTTCCGACGTTCACAGAGAACTTCAAGAACATCAAATTGCTCGCGGCGCAAGGGACCGGCTATTACGTGAACTTCAGGGAAGCCTTTGGCCAGCAGTGCCTGTACGACGTCGCCTACATCTCCGCAGAGAAGAAGGGGCTCTATGCGACCTTGCTCGCGGCCCATCTGAGCGGCAAGCGGATACACCGGATCTCGTACCAGCAGCCTGGCGGCAATGGTGCAATCTGCAATCTCGATCAGGTTGAGCTGGATGCCGGCTGACCCAGCCCGTCATCCGGCCGGCGGCCTGCTGCCCCTGCTCTTCGTCGCCGTCTGGAGCACCGGCTTCATCGGCGCGAAGTTCGGCCTGCCGGACGCCGAGCCGCTGACCTTCCTCTCCTGGCGCTACGCCGCGGTCATCGCCTTGATGCTGCCGGTGGTGCTGGTGCTGCGCGCGCCGTGGCCGCGCTCGATGGCGGCCTGCGGGCACATCGCCGTGACGGGACTGCTGGTGCACGGCGTCTACCTGGGCGGCGTGTTCACCGCGATCGGCCATGGCCTGCCCGCTGGCATCACGGCGCTGGTCGTCGGCCTGCAGCCGCTCGTCACCGCGCTGGGCGCGCGCGCCTTCCTCGGCGAGCGCATCGCGCCCCTGCAGTGGCTGGGCCTGGCCCTGGGATTCCTCGGCGTGGGCCTCGTCGTCGCGCAGAAGATCGCGGCGGTCCCCGGCGACGCCTTGCTGACGATGCTGCTCCCCGCGGCCGTCGCGCTGATCGGCATCACCGCCGGCACGCTTTACCAGAAGAAGTTCTGTCCCTCCTTCGACCTGCGCACCGGGTCGATCATCCAGTTCGTGCCCAGCCTGCTCGTCACCGTCGCGATCGCCGCGATGACCGAGACGATGCAGGTGCGCTGGACCGGCCAGTTCGTGTTCGCGCTGGCCTGGCTGGTGCTCGTGCTGTCGCTCGGGGCCGTCAGCCTGCTGAACCTCCTGATCCGGCGCGGCAGCGCGGTCAACGTGGCCAGCCTTTTCTACCTCACGCCGCCGACGACCGCCCTGATCGCCTGGGCGCTGTTCGGCGAAACGCTCACCGGCCTGGCGATGGCCGGCATGGCGCTGGTCGCGATCGGCGTCTGGCTCGCGCGCAGGGCCCGCTGAGCGCCGCCCATGAAAAAAAGGCGGCCGCATGGGCCGCCTTCCTCGGTGATGACAGCGGAATCAATTGCGGTCGGCGCGAGCCGGCAGCGTGCTGTCGGTGCTGTCGTTGCTCATCGTCGAGGTGTCCGTGGAGGAACTGCCGGCTGCCGGGGCGTTCATCGGCATGGGATCCGTCTGCGTGCGGACGTTGGGGTCCTGGCGCTGTTCGGTCGTCGTGTTGTTGCCGTTGTTCTGGCTGCTCGTGGCCGGCTGGGTGTTCCGCCAGTCGTTGGTCGTCGCGGGCTGGCCGGTGCTGGGATTGGCAGCCGGCGTTGCGGGCGGCGCCTTGTTCTGGTCGTTGTTGTTGGACAGCGGATCCTGGGTCTGGTCGCGCGCGCCGACCGAGCCCGAGCTGCCGCCTTGGCCGCCGCTCTGCGCGTGGAGGAAGCCGACACCGGAAGCCAGCGCAATCGCCATCGCCACGGTGGTGATCTTGGAACGAGAGTTCATGATGGATCTCCTGGAAGCAGTGGATTGAGGTCTTGCCGGGGGCGGCCGCGGAGTTCGCATCGCGTCACGAACCTGTGTACCGCCCTTGCAAGGAAAGAGTGGCAATCCCGATGCCCACTGGGCGTGCAATCACCCCTCGCGCATCACGGGTTGAGACGGCGAAGGCTGGAGTTCATCGAGCACGGCGCGGATCGCGACGCTGGCCCCCGGCGAGCTCGTCTCCTGGGCCAGCGGCTGGACCAAGGCGCGCGCCTGTGCCGCGCCGCGAGACTCCACCGGTGTCGCCAGCGCGCGCAGCCGCTGGCCGATGGCTTCGAAGTTGTCGTCAAACGTCCCATCGTCAGCCTGCGCGTCGAAGGGATCCAGGCTGATCCGGTCCGGCGACAGGCCCAGCCCCAGCGCGTGGAAATAGCTCGCCTCGGTGACGACGCTGAGCTGGCTCGCGATCAGGCGATGCACTTCCAGGTCCGGCATGTCCATCTGCACGCCCTGGACGGTGGCGAGGACCGGCGTGCGCGTGAGGCCCCCGGCCAGTCCGGCGAGACGGTGCGCGTTGGGCAGGTGCGCATGCAGCACCGCCACCTGCTTGTTGCGGATGAGGCCGACGAGCACCTGGATCGCATGCCAGGGCGGATCGTCGGGCATGGCCACGACGAGGACCTCCGCGCCCAGCGCGCGGATGCGCTCGGCGAACGGGCCGTCGGCGGGACAGACGACAGTGAAGCGGACGCCGTCCGACATGGACAAGCGCTCGACCATGCGCTCCACCAGGCGCGTCGCGCCGAGGCGATCGAGCGCAGACGGGTCATCATCGGGGGTCGCCTCCGGACGCTCGCCGGGCGGCACCGCGCCGACGATCTCGACGACATGCAACGGGGATCGCGCGGCAGGCGCCGCCCCGACGGCGGACAGCGGGGGCGACGATCCGGGTCGTCGTGGGGCGGGGCTGTTCATGCGGACCTCTCGAACCGCTTCGCGCGGGATCCTCCCGCACGGCAAGCCCCATACCTACGGGCTCCGCCCGGATCCCGGTGCGCTCGGTCCCATCAGTCCGGCAACGGCTTGAGCGACTGCAGCACCGTCGGCAGCAGTTCGCTGACCGTCGGATGGATGCGCACGCCGCCGGCGAGGACCTCGTCATACGGCCGCCTCAACGCGATGGCGTCGAGCAGCGACTGCACCGTCTCGTCGCCGTCGACGCCGAGCACCGTGGCGCCGAGGATCGCCTTCGATCCGGCGTCGACGAGGATCTTGATGAAGCCCTCGGTCTCGCCCTTCTCGATCGCGCGGCCGACCCGTGTCATCGGACGTGTGCCGATCAGCGCGGGCCGGCCGCTCGCGCGCACCTCCTGCTCGCCCAGGCCGACGCGCGCCAGCGGCGGGTCGGTGTACAGCGCATAGGTCACGACCCGGTCGCCGACGCCGCGATCCGCGCCGTCAAAGAGGTTGGCGGCCATGACCTCGAAGTCGTTCCACGAGGTGTGCGTGAAGGCGCCACGGCCGTTGCAGTCGCCGAGCGCCCAGATGTGCGGCACGCTGCTGCGCAGCTTGTCGTCGACGACGATGTTGCCGCGCTCATCCATGCGCACGCCGGCGCGGTCCAGGCCGAGGTCGTCGGTGTTGGGCTTGCGGCCGGTCGCGATCAGCACATGGCTGCCGAGCACCTCCGGTTCGCCGGTCTGGCAGTTCACGCTCACCGAGACGCCCTCTTCCGCCGGCGCCAGCTTCACGCACTCGGCGCCGGTGCGGATCGTCAGGCCCTCGCGCTCGAGGATGCCGCGCAAGGCCTCGGCGACGTCGGGGTCCTCGCGCGGCACCAGGCGCGGGCCGCGCTGCACGACGGTCACCTCGGCGCCGAAGCGCCGGAACATCTGCGCGAACTCCAGGCCAATGTAGCTGCCGCCGACCACGACGAGATGCCGCGGCAGTTCTTCGAGCTTCATGATCGAGGCATTGCTCAGCCAGGGCACCGCGTCCAGGCCCTCGACGCCCGGCTGCGCGGGGCGCCCGCCGACATTGATGAAGAAGCGCTCGGCGCGCAGGAGGCGGCCGTCGACGTCGACGGTGTGCGGATCCACGAAGCGCGCGTGCCCCATGACGAGTTCGACGCGGTCCATGCCGCGCAGCCACTTCTCGACGTTCTGCCGCGACTGGCCGGAGATGCGGTCCTTGCGCGCGATCACGGCCGGCAGATCGACACCGAGGTGCTCCGGCACGCGGACGCCCCAGCGTGCGGCTTCGCGCACGACCCAGGCGGCGCGGGCGCTGGCGACCAGCGCCTTGGTGGGGATGCAGCCGGTGTTGACGCAGGTGCCGCCGACGCGCGAGCGCTCGATGACGGCGACGCGCCAGCCAGCCTGCGACATGCGCTCCGCGAGCGCGGGGCCGGCCTGGCCGGCGCCGATGACGACGGCATCGAAGGTGTCGGGGGACTGGCTCAAGGCAAGGCTCCTGCGAAGGCGATGCCTCGGAGTCTGCCATCCCCCGGTGACGCGTCAATGCGCGCCGCCCCCTGTCAGTGGGCGTCGATCAAGTCGCGCAGGCGCGCATCCCGGACGTCGAGGATGTCGAACAGGCCGAGCTCGCGCAACGCGGGCAGCGCCTCGACGATGTCGCGCTGCGCCTCGGCGCGGCGCGTGGCCTCCGCGGCCGGGTCCTGCCATGTCTTCGCATTGACGAGGAACGCGCCGACCGTCCCCTTGCGGATCACGGTGCCGTTGCGTTCGACCTGATTCTGCCCGTCGGGCAACATGTCTTGGGCTTTCATGCGTCTGCTCCTGGTGGTGAATGGATGGACGCATCGTAGGCAGCCACGGATGGCTCCAGTACGGCATTCAAGTCATAAGATGCCTCAATGACGCCAAACCGGATGACGCCCGTCAGGCCCGCACCTCGCCGTGCCACCAAGTCGTTCGCGGCCGCCGCGGATGCCGACGACCTGCTGCTGCGCGCGGTCGAGCAGACCTCCCTCGATGGCCGATCGACGCGACGTCATCGGCATGCGAGCGGCCAGATGCTCGGCGCCATCGAGGGACTGCTCACCGTCGAGGTCAGCGATGCGCGCTGGGTCGTCCCCGCGACGCATGCGCTGTGGATCCCGCCGGACGTACCGCATGGGCTGCGCGCGCATGGCCCCTTCTCAGGCTGGAGCGTCTACGTGAGTCCGGCGGGTTGCGCCGCCCTGCCGGACGAGCCGCGGATCGTCGCGGTGACCGGCCTGCTGCGCGAGGCGGTCGCTCGCGCGGCGACCTGGGCGGAGCACGCCTCGGCGCTCGACGCGGCACAGACGCGGCTCGCGGGCGTGATCCTCGACGAGATCGCGGCGGCGCCGCCGGTGGCGCTCGGTCTGCCGATGCCATCGGATCCGCGCCTGCTCAAGATCGCGCGTGCGCTGTCGGACCGGCCCGATGACGAGCGCCGGCTGGAGGAATGGGCCGGCTGGGCCGGCATCGCCCCACGCACGCTGACGCGCCGCTTCGCGCACGAGACCGGCTTCAGCTTCACCGAATGGCGCCAGCGCGTGCGGCTGCTGCGCGGGCTGGAGATGCTCGCCGCGGGCAAGGCCGTGACGACGATCGCGCTGGCGCTGGGCTACGACAACGTCAGCGCCTTCATCGCGCTGTTCAAGCGGACCTTCGGCGTGACCCCGGGGCGCTACGGCGAACTCAGCTCGCACCGTGACGCCGGCGGATGACGGCCAGCGCGCCGCGCTGCTCAAGGACCTGGATCGCCTGGTCGATGTGGGCGAGGTCCTGCGCGTCCAGCCGCCGGCGGCTCAGCATCAGGCACACCGGCTGGACGCTGTGGCCGAAGGCCTGCCGCACCAGTCGCACGTTGGTGGCACGCGCCTGCGTGTGGATGTCCAGCTCGTCGCCCAGGATCAGCGGCGCGCGCCCCAGCCTCAGCATGTCGACGCCCTGACGCGTGGTCTGGTACGGTTGCAGCAGGCCGGCCTCGGCCAGGCGCGGACGCCAGCGCTCGAAGTCGTTGCCGAGACCGAGTGCGTCCACATGGAGCAAGGGGATACGGCGCTCCAGCACGCGTTCGAAGCCATCCAGGCCATGCAGGCGCGGGTCGCGCCGGTCGGAGGCGGCGACCATGAAAGCCTCGTTCCGATAGTTGCGGCTGTACATGACGAGGCGTTCGCGACCCGGGACCGGCGTCGCTGAAAAGATGAGGTCGAACTGGTCGTTCAGCAGCTCGCGGAATCGCCGCTTGCGCCACTGCGCCGGGCCGCGCACCCACTTCAACTCGTAGCCTGCCTGCGCGCAGATCGCCTCGAGCAGTTCCGCGTCGAGGCCTCGCACGACGCCGTCCGCGCCGGGCTCGAGATACGGCGGCCAGGACTCCATCAGCGCCCTCAGGACCCGGGGTCGGTCCTTCGCCGGGACGGCCCCCCGTGCGGCGGTCGCCGCCCAGGCGGGCGATCCCCCGAAGGCACCGCCCCAGGCGAGCGCCACGGCCCCCACACAGGAGCGACGTCGGAGCCCTCGTTCGGCGGATGGGCCGGATGGATTCATTGCCTCTTGGAACGCCATCGCGGTGGGGATTCGATCCAGTGTGCGCCTGGCTCCCCCGGGCCACAAGACGGCCCGGCCGCCCTTGGAAGCGACTCCCCCCGGATGAGGGCTTCGCGCGGGAGCGCTCCCGCCGAAGTTGCGTGGTAGCGCAACCACTCGGTTTTCCACATGGTTTTATCAGATTCAAACGCGCAAACTTGATACATGAAAGTCGTTCTTGTCGAAGACTCCGCGGTGGTCCGCCGGCATCTGCTGTCGGCGCTGAAGGAACAGCCCTTCCTGTCGGTCGTGGGCATCGCCACCACGGAGGCGGAGGCCTTGTGCACCGTCGGGCTGACGCGGCCGCATGTCGTGGTGCTGGACCTGGCGCTGGCCTCGGGTTCCGGCCTGGAGGTGCTGCGCAAGCTGCGCGTCGCCGGCTTCGGCGGGACCATCCTGGTGCTGAGCAACTGCGAGGCGGAAATCTACGGTCCGCTGTGCGTGCAGAACGGGGCGAATGCGTTCTACGACAAGGGCCGGGAGTTCGAGCGCTTTCTCGCCGACCTGAACGTGATGGCCGAGGCACCGCGGCTGGCGGCCAGCACGCCCATGGCCTTGAATTCACTGCAGATGCGGGGTTCGCCGATGCGCTGATCAGTATCGCGTGGCTCCTATCGCCGCCGCGCCGCGCAGAAAGAAGAAAACCCGCTCTGGGCGGGTTTTCTGTTGGCTTGATGAACAAGCCCTTTCTGGAGGAGAGGGGGGGATTCGAACCCCCGAGACGTTTCCGTCCGCCTGATTTCGAGTCAGGTACATTCAACCACTCTGCCACCTCTCCGGGAATTCGGTGCTCGCTGTGGTTGTTAGCGACTAAGCCTAAGAGTATAGCGAGGTTTTTGAGGCCCTGGCAAGAACTCGCGCGAAATTGTGCGAAAAGCGCCGGCGAGTATCGATACCCGCCGACGCCCTGCTCCGATCAGGCCTTCAGCACGTCCTTGCCGCCCAGGTACGGGCGCAGCGCTTCCGGCACCGTGATGCTGCCGTCGGCCTGCTGGTAGTTCTCCAGCACCGCGACCAGCGTCCGGCCCACCGCCAGGCCGGAGCCGTTGAGCGTGTGCACCAGCTCGTTCTTGCCCTGCGCGTTCTTGAAACGCGCCTGCATGCGCCGCGCCTGGAACGCGCCCATGTTCGAGCACGAACTGATCTCGCGGTAGGTGTCCTGCGCCGGCAGCCAGACCTCCAGGTCATAGGTCTTGACCGCGCCGAAGCCCATGTCGCCGGCACACAGCAGCACGGTGCGATACGGCAGGCCGAGCTTCTGCAGCACCGCCTCGGCATGGCCGGTCATCTCCTCGAGCGCGGCCATGCTGTGGTCGGGATGCTCGATGCGGACCATTTCGACCTTGTCGAACTGGTGCTGGCGGATCATGCCGCGCGTGTCGCGGCCGGCCGAGCCGGCCTCCGAGCGGAAGCACGGGCTGTGCGCCGTCAGCTTGACCGGCAGCTCATCGGCGCTCAGCACGCTCTCGCGGACCGAGTTGGTCAGCGAGATCTCCGAGGTCGAGATCAGGTACTGCTCGTTCTGCTCGTCGTCACCGCCGCGCAGGACCCAGAACATGTCTTCCTTGAACTTGGGCAGTTGGCCCGTGCCCTCGAGGATCTCGCGGTTGACGATGTAGGGCGTGTAGCACTCGGTGTAGCCGTGCTCGGTCGTCTGCATGTCCAGCATGAACTGCGCGAGCGCGCGGTGCAGGCGGGCGACCGGCCCCTTCAGGAAGGCGAAGCGCGAGCCCGACAGCTTGGCGCCGGTCTCGAAGTCCAGGCCCAGCGGCGCGCCGAGGTCAACGTGGTCCTTGACGGGGAAGTCGAACTGGCGCGGCTGGCCCCAGCGGCGCACCTCGACGTTGCCGGTCTCGTCTGCGCCGGCCGGGACGCTAGCGTCGGGCAGGTTGGGGACGCTCATCAGCATCGTGTTGAGCTCGACCTGGATGGCGTCCAGCTTCTCGGCGCCGGCCTTCAGTTCGTCGGCGATGCCGGCCACCTCGGCCATCACGGCGCTGGCGTCCTCGCCCTTGCCCTTCAGCATGCCGACCTGCTTGGACAGCTGGTTGCGCTTGGCCTGCAGCTCCTCGGTGCGGACCTGCAGTTGCTTGCGGTCGGTCTCCAGCGCCTTGAAGCGCTCGACGTCCAGGAAGGGTTGCGGGTTCTTGCGCAGTTGCAGACGCTCGATGGCGGCGTCCAGGTCCTTGCGCAGCAGGGTGATGTCCAGCATGGTGTGTCTTTCGTGTTCTGCGCCGATGGCGGCCCTCTTCGAGGGGGACGTCGGCGATGCATGGGGGTGGCGATCAGCGGGCGTTCGACAGGGAACGCCTCCCGCGCGCAGCGGCGGCCCTCCGGGGTGGGAGGACCGCGGCGATCAAGATCGGTCGCTGGTGACCTCGGCCATCGACTTGTCGCCCAGGCCCATCGGCAGCGGGAAACGCACATGTTCCTCGACGCCCGGCAGCGTGCGCACCGTCGTCGCGCCCAGCTCGCGCAGGCGCGAGATCACGGCCTGCACCAGCACGTCCGGCGCCGAGGCCCCCGCGGTGAGGCCCACCTTCGAGCGGCCGTCCAGCCATTCGGCCTTGACGTCCTCGGCCGCGTCGACCATGTAGGCCGGGGTGCCCAGGCGCTCGGCCAGCTCGCGCAGGCGGTTGCTGTTGGAGCTGGTCGGACTGCCGACCACGATGACCACGTCCACCTGCGGCGCCATCACCTTCACCGCGTCCTGGCGGTTCTGCGTGGCGTAGCAGATGTCCTGCTTCTTGGGCTCGCGGACTTCCGGGAAATGCTGCTTCACGGCGCGCAGGATCTCGGCCGCGTCGTCGACGCTCAGCGTCGTCTGCGTGACCACGGCCAGCCGGCTCGGATCCTTGACCCGCACATGCGGCACGTCCGAGGCCTCCTCGACGAGGTAGATGCCGTCGCTCAACTGGCCCATCGTGCCCTCGACTTCGGGGTGCCCCTTGTGGCCGATCATGATGAACTCGTAGCCCTCGCGGTGCAGCTTGGCCACCTCGACGTGGACCTTGGTCACCAGCGGGCAGGTCGCATCGAAGATCTGGAAGCCGCGCTGCTGCGCCTCCTTGCGCACCGCCTGGCTCACGCCGTGGGCGGAGAACACCAGCGTCGCGCCGGCCGGCACCTCTGCCAGGTCCTCGATGAAGATCGCGCCCTTGGCCTTCAGGTCGTTGACGACGTAGGTGTTGTGCACGATCTCGTGGCGGACATAGATCGGCGCGCCGAACTTCTTCAGCGCGCGCTCGACGATCTCGATCGCCCGATCCACGCCGGCGCAGAAGCCCCGAGGCTCGGCCAGCACGATGTCCTTCATGTTCACGTCCATGGCCGTCATCACAGCACCCCGATCAGCTGCACCTCGAAACTGACGGGCTGTCCCGCCAACGGGTGATTGAAGTCGAACAGCAACCAGTCCTCGCCCAGTTCGCGCACCACGCCGGCGTACTGGCCCTGGCCGTCCGGCGTCGGGAACTGCACGACGTCGCCGACGTGGTATTCCTCGTCCGGATCGCCCAGCTGGCGCATCAGCGCGCGCTTCACGCGCTGCAGCAGCTCGGGGTTGCGCTCGCCGAAGGCCTCGCCCGGCGCCAGCTCGACGCGGGTGTGCGTGCCCTCGGCCAAGCCGACCAGGCGCGCCTCGATCGCGGGCGCCAGTTCGCCGGCGCCCAGCGTCAGCGTGGCCGGCAGCTTGTCGGCGAAGGTGTTGATCAGATCCTGGCCGTCCGGCCCGCTCAGCCGGTAATGCAGGGTCAGGAAGGATCCTGGTTGAACGAGGTTCACTAGTCAGGGGGATTTTGGGAATCGAGGCGTGATTTTAGGCTGGAGCGCCAAGGTCCTCCGCCACAGACGCGCCATGCCCCTTTCCGACCTGCCGCCCGAGCTCCGTCCACGGGAACGGATCATGGCGCTCGGCCCCGCCTCGCTGACCGATTGCGAGCTGCTTGCCCTCCTGCTGCGCACCGGGCTTCCCGGGGAGTCCGTGCTGCATCTCTCAAGCCGCATCCTGCGGGAATGCGGCGGACTGTCCGGCCTGATGAAGGCGGACGACGCGGGGCTGAGCCGCATCAAGGGCCTGGGGCCGGGCAAGCGCAGCATCCTGCTGGCGGTGATGGAGGCCGCCCGGCGGGCGCTGAGGCAGCCGCTGCAGGAGGCGCCCGTCTTCGAATCGGCGGAATCCGTCCGCACCTTCCTGCGGCTGCACTTCGGCGACCTGGCCGCCGAATGCTTCGCCGTGATGTTCCTGGACGTCCGCCATCGGCTGATCGCCCTGGAGACACTGTTCCATGGCACCCTTTCCCATACCATTGCTTATCCCCGCGAGGTGGTGAAGCGCGCGCTGGCCCTGAACGCCGCCGCCGTCATCCTGGTCCACAACCATCCGTCCGGCCACACCGACCCGTCCCCCGAGGACGTGAAGCTCACCCGCGTGATGCTCGAGTCGCTGTCGCTGGTCGACGTGAAGGTGCTGGACCATTTCATCGTCGGCGCGGGCGATGCCGTACCGTTGACCGACCTGGGCCTGCTGTGACCGACCGCCTGCGCAGCCTGCAAGACCTGCAGACGCTGCATCGAGAACTGAAGCTCCGCCAGCGCGCGGAGGAAGAGCGCCGCGAACGCGAGGCGGCGTTGACCCGGCTGCGCGAGGAGGAAGCGCGCATCTTCGAGCGCACCGTCGGCCGGGTCGTGCCGCTGCCCGACACCAACCGGGTGATCCTCAACCCCAACCGCCCCGAGCCCGAGCCGCGCCAGCGCGAGCTCGACGAGCAAGCTGCCTGGAAGCAGGCGCTGTCGGACGATTTCGACGTCGATTCGCTGCTGGAGACGGACGAGACCTTATCGTTCCGCAGACCGGAGATCTCGGCCGAATCGGTGCGCAAGCTCCGGCGCGGCCACTGGTCGCTACAGGCGCAGATCGACCTGCACGGCCTGCGCCGCGACCAGGCCCGCGAGGCCCTCGGCCATTTCATCCACGACAGCGCCCGGCGCGGCCTGCGCTGCGTGCGCGTGGTCCACGGCAAGGGCAATGGCTCGCCCGGGCGCGAGCCCGTGCTGAAGGCGCGCGTGCGCCGCTGGCTGGTGCAGAAGCAGGAAGTCCTGGCCTTCGTCCAGGCCCGCGCCAGCGACGGCGGCAGCGGTGCGCTGATGGTCCTGCTGAACGCGACCTGAGCACTTTCGCGCGGCGCCCCCTCACGAGGGAGCAACCGTCGAGCGTCGCCGCGCTCCCCTCCTCTCGCCCACACGGGCTTTCCCCCTCCCCCGCCATGCGTTGTTTTCCGGAACACGCGATTGCATCGCCGTGCCCGCGTGGCTAGTCTGCGGACACGCCGGCGTAATCGAGAACCGTTCTCAACAGACAGATTCTTCGCCACCACGCAGCCATCGTTCCGATGGGGAGGGAACACGCATGTCCATGCACGCTCCGAACGCCCGCACGACCGGACTCGTCCTGGTCGGCCTCGTCCACCTGTTGATGGTGGGCGCCCTGGTCAAGGGCTTCCAGCGCCACGCCGCCGAGGCACCGCCGCCCATCCAGGTGAAGACGATCAACGAGCCCGACACCAGGCCCAAGCCGGCCGAGCCGTTGCGCATCCCCGAGCCGGCGATTCCGATCCCGCGCACGGTCGAAGTCCCGATTCCTCCCGTGGAGATCACCCAGACGAGGGACCCGGTCGTGGTCGCCGTGGGGATCTCCGACGGACGGACGAGCACCCCATTCGAGGTGACGGAACCCGGCGCCAAGCAAGACGTGACCCCCAGCCGGACGCCCCCGGACACCGCCGTCAAGGCCCCCGGCGCGATCTGCACACAGATGGCAGCACCGGAGATGCCGGCGGTCAACTGGAGCGGCGAGGCGCTGTTCCGCGCCGTGGCCGACGTACAAGGCGGACGTGTCGTGGCCGTGCAGGTCCTGGCGATGGGCGGCTCGATGGACAACCGCACGCGTCGTGCGTTCTCCAACGCAATTGAGGGGACCTTGAAGTCGCGCTACGTCTGCCCGGGGGAACACCGCTTCCAGCAGGATTTCGCTTTCCGCGTGGACTGAGTCCCTCGCCCCGCCGCGCAGGGCGGTAAAAATGACAAAAACGCCGCCACGCTCATCGCGTGGCCGGCGTTCTCACTGGAGTCTTCGGTGCCCCGCCCGGACGGGGGCGGCCTCAGTGCAGCATCAGGCTTCCGTAGGGCGACACAGGCGTCGTGAACGCCATCAGCAGCCGCTCGGGGCGGAACTCGCCGACGGATTCGGCGCCCTGCCAGTGGGTCTCGATCGCATGCTCCAGACCCTTGAGCACGCAGAACGACATGAAGGCGTGTTCGGCCTCCTCGCCGTCCATGTCCACGTGCTGGAGCCGCACGCAGGCCGCGCGCAGGAAGTTCAGCATCTGGATGGGGCTGTCGCTGTCCGGGCAGTAGCCGGCGCAGACCTCGATGTCTTCCCGGGCGTCTTCGGACAGCCAGAGGCGGCCGTCTTCGATCCGGACATGCATCAGGTCGGGATTGGCGTCGATGCCGACCTCATCGTCGTGGAGCAGCGTGTTCATGATGGAAGCGAAGGTAGACGATGCGGCGCGGCTCGTGCTCGTCCCTCCCCCACCGTGGGCGCCCGCAGTGTCAGATATGCACGCCGGAAGGACCGTTTACATCATTTCCAGTCGTGACGGCCGCAAGCGCCGCCCCTGGAGGCCCGCCTCAGACGTTGCGCATCCAGTCCGCCGTGTTGGCGAACGACGCGGCCAGGCGCCGCTGCAGGTCGAGGTCCAGCTCGCATTCCGCCATCGCCTGCGTCATCGCGCCCATCCACTGGTCGCGCTCGGCGATGCCAATGCGGTAGGGCATGTGGCGCGCGCGCAGCCGGGGATGGCCGAAGCGCTCGACGAAGTAGTCCGGGCCGCCCAGCCAGCCGCACAGGAACCAGAACAGCTTGTCCCGCGAGCCGTCCAGCGTCGTCGGATGGATCGCCCGCAGTTGCGCGTAGCGCGGCTCCAGGTCCATCAGGTCGTAGAAGCGGTCGACCAGGCGCCGGACGGCGTCTTCTCCGCCGACCCACTCGAAGGGAGTGGCGGGAGCGGTCGGCGTGCTGGAGGCGGCCGCCGTGTCGTCGGCGGCACCGGTGTGGGTGGAATCGGTCATCGGGAAGCGGAAACCGCCCAAGGCGGCAGGAGTCAGGCGTGACCGGCGGAGTATTCCAGGATCTTGGATGCCAGGCCGCGGACCCCCTGCGCGGCGTCGCTGCCGGGATAGTGTTCCAAGAGCAGTTGCCGCTTGAGCACGGCCTGCCGCACCATCGGATCGTTCTTGACCTCGCCGAGCAGCTCCAGCTTGAAGCTCTGCCCCGGCGCCGAGCCGACGAAGCGTTGCAGCACCTGCTGCAACTGGCCGCAGATCAGCTTGCCCTCGCCCGGCCGGTTGGCCTGGTTGACGATCAGGCGCACCAGGCGGCGCTCCTGCTGCGTCGCCAGCACCTTGATGGTCGCGTACGCGTCCGTCAGCGAGGTCGGCTCCGGCGTCGCGACGACCAGCACGTCATGCGCCATCGACACCGAGAACAGCACCACGTCCGAGATGCCGGCGCCGGTGTCCAGCAGCACGAAGTCGAAGCGCGGCCGCACCACCTCCAGGATGTGCAGCAGCTTGTCCCGCACGTCCGGCGTCAGGCGCGAGTACTCGACCATGCCCGAGCCCGCCAGCAGCACGTGGAAGCCGCCCGGCGCGGGCAGGATGGCCTGCTCGAGCGTGCAGCGCTCGGTGAACACGTCGTGCAGCGTGAGCTTGGGGTGCAGGTTCAGCACCACGTCCAGGTTGGCCAGGCCGAGGTCGGCATCCAGCACCAGCACGCGCTCGCCGCGCGCGGCCAGGGCCGCGGCCAGGTTGGCGGTGACGAAGGTCTTGCCCACGCCGCCCTTGCCGCTCGTGACGGCCAAGGTGCGAGCGCCTCCGCGGGCATTCGATGCAGCAGGAGCTGTTGTCATGCTCATTCACTATCCTGTTGCGTTACGGCGAACAACATGCCCTTTTCCTCGGCGCTCACCAACGAATCCACATGGCTTTCGAGGCAGGCGCGGTTGCGCCCTTCGGCCTTGGCGCGGTAGAGCTGGCGGTCCGCCCGCTCCGTCCAGATCAGCGTCGACGACCGCACCCACTGGGGCGCGAAGGCCCCGCCGATGCTGATCGTGCAGGTCAGCGGCGCCTGGCCACCGCCCAGGCTGATCGCCAGCGCCTGCACCCGTTGCCGGATGCGTTCCGCCACCACCACGCCGACCGAGGTCGGGCAGTTGGGCAGGATGATGGCGAATTCCTCGCCGCCGATCCGCGCCACCGTGTCCATCGGCCGCACCGTCTGCGCGATCGATTGGGCGACCGCGCGGATCACCAGGTCGCCCGCCGCATGGCCGTGCTGGTCGTTGACCGCCTTGAAATGGTCAATGTCCAGCATCAGCAGCAGGGCCGGTTCCCCGGAACGGGCCACCCGGTCGACCTCGCGGCCCAGCGCCATCTCGAAGCTGCGGCGGTTGACGAGGCCGGTCAGCGCGTCCTTGCTGGAGAGGTCGCACAAGGCATCCAGAATGCCCTGCAACCACGTCTCCGAGTACGGTTCCGCGTCGGGCAGCATCGCTCCCGCCTGCTGCAGCAACTGCAGGGCCAGGTCCAGGCGCAGCTTGTGCGCTGCTATGAGGCTGTGCGGTGAGTCCAAGGTCGAATGGGGCAATTTCCGGCGCAGTCTAGCGGCTTCCCCCTCAAATGAGCGCGCAGAAAAGAGGGGTTCCCCCCACCTCTTTCACACATCAATTGGACCAAACACAATCAAACTAGCTATTGTCGACAATGGCGATCACCCGGTGCTACGGCATCTCCTCTACGAAGAAAACCAAACAGCCCCATGCGCCCAGGTCAACCGGTCTCGCTCGCGGCCCCGTCGCCGGTGGAGGCGATCGATCATGAGTTCAGCTTCAGCAAGGCCGACTTCGAACGGGTCCGGCAGCTGATCTACCAGCACGCCGGCATCTCGCTGCACGACGGCAAGCATGCGATGGTCTACAGCCGGCTGTCACGCCGGCTGCGCGACACCGGCCACAAGAGCTTCGCCGACTACCTCCAGTGGCTGGAAGGCGTCAGCGGCCCGCAGGGCGACCAGGAGTGGCAGGAGTTCGTGAACTGCCTGACCACCAACCTGACCTCGTTCTTCCGCGAGGACCACCACTTCCTCTCGCTCAACGACGACCTCAAGACGCTGAGCGGCAAGCCGATCCGCATCTGGTGCTGCGCGGCCTCGACCGGCGAGGAGCCCTACTCCATCGCGATGACCTGCCAGGAGTCGCTGGGCGCCAGCAGCGGCGTGCAGATCATCTCCAGCGACATCGACACCAACGTGCTCAACACCGCGCGCCGCGGCGTCTATGCAGCGGAGTCGCGCGGCCTGTCGCCGCAGCGGCTCAAGCAGTTCTTCCTGCGCGGCACCGGCGCCAACGAGGGCCGCATCCGCGTCAAGCCCGAGCTGGCGCGCATGATCGAGTTCCGCACGCTGAACCTGATGCACACCTCGTGGTCGCTGGGCGAGCCCTTCCACGTCGTGTTCTGCCGCAACGTCATGATCTATTTCGACGCCCCGACGCAGCGCAAGGTGCTGGAGCGCATCCACAAGGTGATGCGTCCGGGCGGCCTGCTGTTCGTCGGGCATTCCGAGAACTTCACCGATTCCCGCGACCTCTTCCGCCTGCGCGGCAAGACGATCTACGAGCGCGTCGGCTGATCGCCACGAACGATCCGCCACGACGATCCGAAGAACCTCCATCAGCGACACCCCCATGACCCTGCCCTCAGCCTCCTCCGCGATGCAGCAAAGCGCGGCGCTGGCCAGCGCCGGCGCGGCCCGCGTGGCCCAGCTCAAGTCGGTGACTCGCAAGAACGGCGAGGCGTCGTTCTTCTTCTACGAAGCGCACTTCAAGAACGCCGCGGTCAAGGTGCTGCCCGGCGAGTACTTCGTCGACAACGACGACATCCTGGTCATGACCACGCTGGGCTCGTGCATCGCGGCCTGCCTCTGGGACCGCCACGCGCAGATCGGCGGCATGAACCACTTCATGCTGCCCGAAGGGCACGGCGACTCGGGCCGCTACGGCTCGTTCGCGATGGAACTGCTGATCAACGAGATGATGAAGCGCGGCGCCTCCAAGAGCCGCATGGAAGCGAAGATCTTCGGCGGCGGCGCGGTGATCTCGGGCATGAACACGATCAACGTCGGCGAGCGCAACACCAACTTCGTCATCGACTTCCTGAAGCTGGAGCGCATCCCCATCGTGTCCAAGGACGTGATGGACGTGTATCCGCGCAAGGTGTGCTTCCTGCCCAAGAGCGGCAAGGCGATGGTCAAGCGCCTGGCGCCGACCAACACCGACGCGCTGGTGCAGCAGGACAAGGCCGCGGCACAGCGCGCGCAACCGGTGGCGAGCACCGGCGGGTCGATCGACCTGTTCTGAGACGGCATTGAAGAGACAGGCAGAGGCAGTTCCGAGGAGTAAGAAGAAATGGCAAAGACCACCGTCGTCGTCGTCGACGATTCCGCGCTGGTGCGCAGCATCCTGACCGAGATCATCAACCGCCAGCCCGACATGCAATGCATCGGCGCGGCCAGCGACCCGCTCGTGGCGCGGGAGATGATCCGCAACCTCAACCCCGACGTGATCACGCTGGACGTCGAGATGCCGAAGATGGACGGCCTGGACTTCCTGCAGCGGCTGATGCGGCTGCGGCCGATGCCGGTGGTGATGGTGTCAACGCTGACCGAGCGCGGCGCCGAGGTCACGCTCAAGGCGCTGGAGCTGGGCGCGGTGGACTTCGTCGCCAAGCCCAAGATCGGCGTGGCCGACGGCATCCGCGCGCTGGCGCAGGACATCACCGACAAGATCCGCATCGCCGCGAAGGCGCAGATCCGGCGTCTGCACGCGCCCACGCCGGCCGCCGCGCCGGGCGCGCCCGCTCCCACCGGCGGCGCGACGCCGCCGCTCAAGCCGGCCTCGCCGATCGCGAGCCTGGGCCGGCTGTCGACCGAGAAGATCATCTTCATCGGCGCCTCCACCGGCGGCACCGAGGCGACCAAGGACGTGCTGGTCAACCTGCCGGCCGACTGCCCGGCGGTCTGCATCACGCAGCACATGCCGGCGGGCTTCACCCGCAGCTACGCGGCGCGGCTGGACGGCCTGTGCAAGATCCGCGTCAAGGAAGCGCAGGACGGTGAACGGATCCTGCCCGGCCACGGCTACATCGCGCCCGGCGGCATGCACTTCAGCGTGGAGCGCTCCGGCGCCAACTACATCGCGCGCGTGCAGGACGGCGAGCCGGTGAACCGGCACAAGCCCTCGGTCGAGGTGCTGTTCAACTCCGCCGCGCGCGTGGTCGGCCAGAACGCGCTGGGCATCATGCTGACCGGCATGGGCGCCGACGGCGCCAAGGCGATGAAGACGATGAAGGATGCCGGCGCCTACAACTTCGTCCAGGACGAGGCGACCTGCGTCGTCTTCGGCATGCCGCGCGAGGCGATCAACGCCGGCGCCGCCGACGAGGTGCTGCCGCTGCACCAGATCGCCGCCAAGCTCATCGAGCGCCTGCGCAGCACCTCGGGCATGTCGCTGAACCGCGTCTGACCAGGGACGGGTCCGGTTCGGAACGGCGCCTCGGGGCGCCGTTTTTCGTTGCCCCCCGTGTCGTCGACGCTTGGCCGCGCCCGCCGACCGAGCCTTCGACGACCCGAGGTCGAACCGACCGCCACCCGCGCCTCCACGGAGATGCGCTTCGAACAGCGCCTGCTGCTCGCGAGCGTCCATCAACCACAGGAGGAGCGCATATGCGCCTGGCTGGATTCCAAGTCGAGAATTTCAAGAGCATCGGCCCGTCGGGCTGCCTGATCCGGCTCGACCGGATGGTCATCCTGATCGGCCGCAACAACGCCGGCAAATCGACGATCCTGGACGCCTACGAGGCGCTGGCATCGGGTGGAAAGGCGCTGAACGTCTGCCACTTCCACCGGCAGGATCCGCGGGTCCCGGTGACCATCACCGCCTACTTCGACCGGGTGTCGACCGAGGAGGAGACCCGCATCGGCCAGGGATGGTGCTTCGAGCACCCCGAGTTCGGCGCCTGCGTGGCCTTGCGCCTGGTCTGGAGGACGCCTGGCGAGCCGGCGCTCCGGCAGTCCTTCGACCCGGATGCCGACGACTTCGTGGCCGAGGGCCTCCAGGACGTGGACGCCACGCTGCTGCGCCGCATTCCGCGGCCCGTGCGCGTCCGCGCGACGGACCCGACCCACACGATGCAGGCCGCGCTGCGGGCGGTGCTCAAGGAACACGCCGGGCAGGGGCCGGGCACCGACGCGGCTCGAATGCTGGCGACCCTGTTCGGCGCCAGGGAGGCGGTGATGACCGGCGCCACGCAGACGGCACGGGACATCGAGCCGCCGCGCATCCTGCTCATCGACGACCCCGAGGCCTGCCTGCATCCGTCGACGGCCCGCGGCGCCTGCGCGGCGCTGCATGCCTTCGCCCTGCAGCAGCGGGACTGGCAGGTGATCGCGACCACGCACTCGCCAGGCTTCATCGACCTCACCAGGGACCATGCGACGATCATCCGCATCGACCCGCGGCCGGGCAAGAGTCGTCACGCCGTCTCGACCGACCGCCTCGCGTTCAGCGAGAAGGAACGCCAGCGGCTGAGCATGGTCCGCGCCTGCAACCCGTCGGTGAACGAGCTGCTCTTCCATGACGACGTCGTGCTGGTCGAGGGCGCCAGCGTGCAGATCGCGCTGCTGCATGTCGCGCGGTCCATGGGGCGGCAACTGCACGTCGTGAACTGCCTGGGCAAGGCGAACCTGCCGCTGTTCGCGCGGCTGCTCAACCACTTCCAGCTGCCCTACACCGTCATCCACGACGCCGACACCCGCTTCGCCAAGGGACGGCGCGGCTACCACCGCAACGCCCTGTGGGCGACGAACGAAGCCATCCGCCTCGCGGTGGGCTCAGCCGGCTTCGGCCGCATCCACACGCAGTTCCCCCATTTCGAGGGCGAGTACTTCGGCGAATCGTCCAATGCGGGCAAGGTCGATCGCGTGCTGCGCGCGCTGGACGACCCGGATTCGAGCGACTTCCAGCGCATCGTCGAGGCCTTCGCCCCGATCGTCGGCGGCGACGGTTCCGGGCAGACCACCACGCGCGCGGCGTTCAACAGGAAGCTGGACACCTACCTGACGCAGTCCGTGTCGCCGGGCGATCCGCTCTGGTATCAGCCGGACCTGCCGTCGGTGGACGACGACTCGGCCAACTAAGCGGGCCCGGTCAGCCGTGGTCATGGGGCGCGGGCCTTCCTGTTCTCGTTCCTGACCTCGGCCTTGTCGTCGCCGGTGCGTTGCACGACGGGCTGGAGACGCGCCGGTGCGTTGGCGAGGCGCTCGTTGGCGGCGACCAGCGTCGCCTGACGCGCCGCCTGTTCGCGGGCGACGCGTTGCGCCTCGACCCGGGCGAGGCGCTGTTCGCGCGCCGCGATCTGCAGCTCGGCGTTCACGTCGTTGAACGCGTTGGCGTTGGAGACCAGCGCCAATGCCGAGACGATGGCGATCAGCACCGTCAGCGCCGGGCCGATCACCGGGAACTTCGCCCAGGGCGAATACGCGTAGCAAGGCGTGCGGGGCGTCGTCCGGGCGTGCAGGCAGCGGGTGATGGCGGGCTCGTTCATGGTCGTTCCTTCGTTCATCGGGGGTGTTCTGGATTCGATGCTGGTAATGCTAGATGCCCAACTTGCGTCATCCAAACGCTATATCCTTGCCTCCTTGTGCAGATTGGCTTTCCAATAGGGGTGACTCCCGCACCGACCAAGGACGAACGATCCGATGCGCAGCCCTCGACTTCCCCTCCAGTACCTGGCCGCCTTCCGTGCCGCCGCGCTGCACCAGAACCTGCGCGCCGCGTCGGAGGAACTCAACCTCACGCACAGCGCCGTGAGCCAGCAGATCCGCGCGCTGGAGCTGCAGCTGGGCTTTCCGGTCTTCGATCGCCAGGGGCGCCGCGTCGTGCTCAACGCGGCCGGCGCGGCCCTGCTGCGCGGCGTGGAGCGGGCCTACCAGGAGCTCGACCAGGGCCTGCGCGCGGCGACGTCGGCGCACGGCGTCGAGCAGAGCAGCCTGCGCGTGACCGTGCTGCCCTCGTTCGCGCAGCGCTGGCTGCTGCCGCGCCTGGGCCGCTGGCATGCGCGTCATCCCGAGGTGACGATCGAGATCGAGGCGACGCCGCGCCTGGTCGACCTGGAACGCGAGAACTTCGACATCGCGCTGCGCCAGGGGCTGGGCCCATGGCCGGGTCTCGAGAGCGAGCCGCTGTTCGACCTGTCGATGCTGCCGGTGGCGTCGCCGGCGCTGGCGCACCAGCTGATCGGCGAGCCGCTGGAGGCGCTCGCGCAGGCGCCGCTGCTGGGCGACGCGTCCTTGTGGGAGGACTGGTTCGCGCAAGCCGGCCTGCGGCGCCAGGTCGTGCCGGTGGCCATCTTCAACGACTTCGGCATCCTGTTGCAGGCGGTCGAGCAAGGCATGGGCGTCGGCCTGACGCGCGAGCTGCTGGCGGCGGATGCGCTGCTCGACGGCCGCCTGGTGCGCGTCGCGCCGCGGCAGGCGATGCTGCAGGAGCCGACGCGGTATCACATCGTCTATTCGCCGAAGTCCCGCGACGAGCCGGCGGTGCGGGCCTTCATCGCCTGGCTGCACGAGGAGACCGCGCAGTCGCGCGCGGCGCTGGACGGCGCCAAGACCTGCCTGGCGACGGGCAAGGTCACGCCGGCCGCAACGCCGGCGACGGGCGCGGCGCTCACGAGCTGAGGCTCACGAACCGAGGAAGAGCTCCTGCAGGTCGCTCAGGAAGTCGAAGCCGCGCGGCGTCGCTCGGATCACGGCGGGATCGGCCTCGAGCAGGCCCTTCGCGCGGCCCTGTTCCATCGCCTTGGCGATCGATGACGGCGGCAGGCCGGTGCGTTCGAGGAAGCTCTGCAGCGGCACGCCCTCGCGCAGGCGCAGCGCGTTGAGCATGAACTCGAAGGGCAGCTCGGCACGCGCGACCTCATGCTCGTTGGACACCGCCTGACCCTCGGCGGCCTTCTGCATGAAGGTGGCGGGATCGCGCCAGCGCACCTGCCGCAGGATCCGGTGCGCGAAGCTGAGCTTGGTGTGCGCGCCCGCGCCGATGCCGAGGTAGTCGCCGAACTGCCAGTAGTTGGTGTTGTGCGTGCAGCGATGGCCCTCGCGCGCGTAGGCCGAGACCTCGTAGCGCGACATGCCCTTCGCGCCGGTGCGCGCGGTGATCAGGTCCAGCATCTCGCTGGCGAGGTCGGGATCGGGCAGATGCTCCGGCGGCGAATTCGCGAAGCGCGTGTTGGGCTCGATGGTCAGGTGGTAGACCGACAGGTGCGGCGGGTCGAAGGCCAGCGCGGTCGAGAGGTCCTGATCCAGTTCCTCCAGCGTCTGCCCGGGCAGCGCGTACATGAGGTCGATGTTGAAGGTGCCGAACGAGCGCGCCGCCTCCTCGATCGCCGCGCGCGCCTGCGTACCGCTGTGGATGCGGCCCAGCGCATGGAGCTTGGCGTCGTCGAAGCTCTGCACGCCGATGGACAGGCGCGTCACGCCCGCCTGCGCGAAGCCGGCGAAGCGGTCCTTCTCGAAGGTGCCGGGATTGGCCTCCATCGTGATCTCGCAGCCCGGCTCCAGCGGCAGCCGCGCGCGCAGGTCGGAGATCAGCTCGGCGATCTGCTCCGGCGCGAACAGGCTGGGCGTGCCGCCGCCGATGAAGATCGACACGACGGAGCGGCCCCAGACCAGCGGCAGCGCCGCCTCGAGGTCCGAACGCAGCGCGGCGAGGTAGGCGCGCGCCGTCTCGACATCGAGCTCGCGGCCGTCGCGGTACTCATGCGAGTTGAAGTCGCAGTACGGGCACTTGCGGATGCACCACGGCAGGTGCACGTACAGCGACAGCGGCGGCAGCGCCGACAGCGTCAGCGTGCCGGGCCGCATCATGCGGATGATGTCGGCCACGGCGTCAGCCCAGGTGCCAGCTCTCGCGCATCTGGCGCAGCAGGTCTTGCGACGCGAGCGCGCGATGGCTCAGACGATTTTTCATCTCGGCGCCGAGGGCCGCGACGCTCTTCCCGAGTTCGGGAATGAACAACAGCGGGTCGTAGCCGAAGCCGCCGTCGCCGTCCGGCGCCTGCAGGATCTCGCCGTGCCAGCGGCCCATCGCGATCAGCGGTTCAGGGTCATCGGCCGAGCGCACCGCCACCAGCGCGCAGACGAAGCGTGCGCGCCTGTCCTCGACGCCTTCGAGCTTCTCCAGCAGCACGCGGTTGTTCTCGGCGTCGCTCTTCTCGCGGCCGAACAGCGTCGCGTAGCGCGCCGACAGCACGCCCGGCATGCCGCCGAGCGCATCGACGGCGAGGCCGGAGTCGTCCGCCAGCGCCGGCAGGCCGCTGGCCTTCGCCGCATGGCGCGCCTTGGTCAGGCCGTTCTCGACGAAGGTGTGGAAAGGCTCTTCCGCCTCCGGGATGCCGAGGCTGCCCTGCGTCACCAGTTCGATGCCCAGCGGCTCGAACAGCGCCTGCAGTTCCTTCAGCTTCTTCGCGTTGTTGGAGGCCAGGACCAACTTCATCGCTTGCTCCAATCGACGGGAATGTTCAGATCACTTCAGGCCGAGCGCCTCGCGCTGCGCGGCGAGCAGTTCGCGGATGCCCTTCTCGGCCAGGTTCAGCAGCACGTCGACCTCGGCGCGCGTGAACGCGACACCTTCGGCGGTGCCCTGCAGTTCGACGAAGTGTCCCGCGCCGGTCATGACCACGTTCATGTCGGTGTCGCAGGCGGAGTCCTCGACGTACTCGAGATCCAGCAGCGCCTGGCCTTCATGGATGCCCACGGAAATCGCGGCGACCGCGTCCTTCAGCGGCGAGTCGACGATCTTGCCCTGCGCGATCAGCCAGCTCACCGCGTCATGGGCGGCCACGTAGGCGCCGGTGATCGCCGCGGTGCGAGTGCCGCCGTCGGCCTGGATCACGTCGCAGTCGATCTGGAGGGTGCGCTCGCCGAGCTTGGCCAAGTCGAACACCGCGCGCAGCGCGCGGCCGATCAGGCGCTGGATCTCCTGCGTGCGGCCGGTCTGCTTGCCGCGCGCGGCCTCGCGGTCGCTGCGGGTGTGCGTGGCGCGGGGCAGCATGCCGTACTCGGCGGTGACCCAGCCCTCGCCGCTGCCGCGCTTGTGCGGCGGCACCTTCTCCTCGACGGAAGCGGTGCACAGCACCTTGGTGTCGCCGAACTCGATCAGCACGGCGCCTTCGGCGTGGCGGGTGTAATGGCGGGTGATGCGGACCGGACGCAAGGCGTCCGCCGCGCGCCCTTGCGGGCGGCTGGCGTTGCTGCTCATGGAAATTCCTTCGGTGCCTTCAGTGGGGCTTCTTGCCGGCCTTGCGGATCGCGTCCTGGATCTCGCGCACGGCGGAATCGATCTCGGCCTCGTCGAGCTGCACGTCCTGGGTCGCGCCCTGGATCGTGGAGGCGAAGCCTTCCTGGTCGAGGTCCTGGGTGGAGATCGAGTCGGGGGCGTCGCCCTCGCCTTCCCACTCCACGGCCAGGGCGGTGACGTTGTCGCTGCGCGCGCCGGCCTGGCGCAGCGCCTGCTCGACGAGCTCCGGCACCGCGTCGCCGACCGAGCGGCTGTCGGTCATGTGGCGCAGGATGTCCACGTCGCTGACCGAGCTCCACAAGCCGTCCGAGCACAGCAGCATGCGGTCGCCGTTCTGCAGCAGCACCGGGCCGTTGACGTCGATCATCGGCTTGCCGGGGCTGCCCAGGCAGGTGAACAGCACGTGGCGGTTGAAGCGTTCCGCGCCCGCCGCGTGGCGGCCCAGCGCTTCCTGCAGCTCGCTGTAGGAATGGTCGCGGGTGCGGGCGATCAGCTCGGTATCGCGCAGCAGGTACATGCGGGAGTCGCCGCAATGCGCCCACCAGATCTGTCCCTGTTGCATCAGCCCGACGACGATGGTCGTGCGGGGGGTGTCGTTCATGCCGCGCTGCTGCGCGTAGGTCAGCAGTTGCTGGTGGGCGAGCAGCACGGCGGTCTCGAGGAACTGCGACGGTTCCTTGATCACCGGCTGCGCGTCGCGCTGGAACAGCGCCGCGACGTTCTGCAGCGCCAGGTGGGCGGCGACCTCGCCGTCCGGATGGCCGCCCATGCCATCGGCCAGGGCGAAGAGACCGGCTTCGCGGGTATAGCAATACCCCATGCGGTCCTCGTTCTTCTCCCGGCCGCCACGGCGGCTCACCTGATAGACGGAGAACTTCACGCCTTCGCCCCGGTCTTCAGGTTCTCCAGCTGAAGCTTGAGGCGCTCGCTGAAGCTCAGCTTGGTGTAGCGGCGCTCGGTCTCGCGCGAGAGCTCCTTCTGCAGCGCGAAGACGCTCTGCGGACGGGTCAGCGGATCGAGCGACATGCACCACTCGGTCACTTCGAGCAGGTTGTCGGAATACACGTTGCGCAGGCGCGAGAGCGACAGGCCCAGGCGGTCCTTCTCCAGGCGCTGCGGCGCGTCGTTGGGCGGATAGCCCTGCATGCAGGCGTAGATGCAGGCGCCGATCGCATAGATGTCGGTCCAGGGGCCCAGGGAGCCGTCGCGCCGGTACATCTCGGGCGCGGCGAAGCCGGGCGTGTACATCGGCCGGATGAAGTTGCCTTCCTTGGACAGCACTTCGCGGGCCGCGCCGAAATCGAGCAGCACCGCCTTGTTGTCGTTGGTGATGAAGATATTGGCCGGCTTGATGTCCAGGTGCAGCATCTTGTGCTGGTGCACGATGCGCAGGCCCTTGAGGATTTCGTCGAAGAGCGACCGGATGGTCGATTCGCGGAACACCTTGTCACGCTTCAAATCGCGGGCGGTCACGATGAAATCCTGCAAGGTATCGCCTTGCAGGTAATTCATGACCATATAGACGGTCTCGTTCTCGCGCAGGAAATTCAGCACCGAGACGACGCTCGGGTGCGAGATTTGCGCGAGGGAGCGGCCTTCCTCGAAAAAGCTGCGCAGCCCCAGGCGGTACAGGGGCTGTTTCTCCGGCTTCACGCGAGGCGTGAGTTCGCCGGGGGATCGTTCTGCAAGGGACGAGGGGAGGTATTCCTTCAGAGCCACCAAATGATGGTCGGGGTCTTCGGCCAAATAAACGACGCCGAATCCACCCGCAGCCAGTTTCTTGATGATCTGATAGCCCCCCACCACCGTGCCTGCGGGCAAGGGCGCCGGTTTCGGCTTTGACATAATCGCGGTTCGATTGTTCTACCGATAGCTGATGCCAGTTTACAGCATGACCGGTTATGCCAGCGCCACGGCACAACCCGCGAACTCCGGCGAAACCCCTAGCCCGGCCACCCAACCCGCGGTCACGGTGGAGGCGCGCTCGGTGAACGGACGCTTCCTCGACCTCAGTTTCCGCATGCCCGACGAACTGCGCTCGCTCGAGCCGGCCTTGCGCGAGCTGGTCTCGGGCAGCGTCAAGCGCGGCAAGATCGAACTGCGGATCAACACCCACCGCGAGGCCGACAGTTCCTGGCCGAACCCCCAGCCAGAGCAGCTCAACCGGCTGTCGCGGCTGGAATCGCAGGTGCAATCCTGGCTGCCGAAGGCGCAGGGATTGAGCGTCCAGGAGGCCTTGAACTGGTGCAAGACCGGGGGCACGAGTGCGTCGGCGAACGACGAGACGGTGCTCGGCGCGGCGCGTCAATGCATCCAGGGATTCCTCGAGGCGCGGGAGCGCGAGGGGGCGAAGTTGGTGACGATGCTCAAGCAGCGCGTCGCTACTTTGCGGGACCTCGCCACACAAGCCGAGCCGCTGATCCCCGCCGCCGTGCAACGCCAGCGCGAGCGTTTCCTCGAACGCTGGCAGGAGGCGCTGACGGCGACCGGCGCGACGCAGACCATCTCCGAGGAGTCGCTGCAGGAGCGTGCCGTCAACGAGGCGGCGGCCTACGCGCTGCGCATCGACGTGGCGGAGGAGCTGACGCGGCTGCGCGCGCACCTGGACGAGATCGAGCGCCTGCTCAAGAAGGGCGGCGAGGTCGGCAAGCGCCTGGACTTCCTGATGCAGGAGCTGCACCGCGAGGCCAACACGCTGGGCTCGAAGGCGGCGGCGATCGAGCTGACCAACATCTCCGTCGAGATGAAGGTCGCGATCGAGCAGATGAAGGAACAGGTGCAGAACATCGAGTGAGCCGGTGACTGCCAGTAATGGCAGTTACGCAGCCACTCGCCTTCTCATCACCACAGGCCCTGGCATCACCGCCAGCACCGTATCCAACGCCTCGCTCGCGCGTTCCAGCACGATGCGGCCGTCAGCCTCCACGACCGGCAGCGCCTGCGAGGCGAAATCGAGCCAGCGCACATCCAGCCGACCCAGCAGCGCGTGCCGCTTGCGCCGCACGCGCTCGCGCAGCTGGATGCGCTGCGCCAGACTCAGGCCGAAGCGGTCTTCCGTTCGCAAGCCACTGCCGCGTGGGATGAACGGCAGCAGGCTCAAGCGCCGTACGTCTGCGGCACTTGCGCCATCCGTGGCGTCCGCGGCGTCTGCTCTTCTGCCTGCATGGGCCTCTCCCCGGCCCGCGTGATGATGGATAAGAGCCCGGCGCCTCAGCGCTGCCGGCTTTCCGCGAGCATGTTGCAGAAGAGTGCGCCCTGCTCGATCGCGTCGTCAAGCGCGACATGGGAATGCGGCAGGTCATCGAACCAGCGCTTGGGCATTGCGCTCTTGGTGCTGCGGCGGTAGTCGCGCCGCAGCATCACCATCGCCATCGTCTTCACGTCGAGCGCCGAGAAGCTGAACGGGCTGCGGCCGACGAACCGGATCAGGTACCAGTAGACGAACATGAAGTCGAACGACGCCGGATAACCGACGAACACGGGCTGTCCGGGCAGGCCCTCCAGCCATGCGACGTAATCCGCCATCGCCGCCGCCGGTGATCGCACGTCGACCCGCGAGGCCGACCACGCGTCGGGATGCTGCGCCCACCACGCCATCGTGTCGGGATGGCCGGCGGCATCGGGCAGCAGCTCGAGATTGGCCGTGAAGGTGGCCACCAGCGTCTTGTCCGCGAGGTACGCGGCGGAGCCGAAGCTCAGCATCGAATGCGGACCGGGAATCGGGCCGTCGACCTCGACGTCGGTGCTGACGTAGATCTCGGTGCGGGTCTTGTCGTTCATGGACACTGAGTATCGGGCCGGTCCAGATGCTCGCGCAGCCACCGCGCCACTTCCGCGCGGCCGCGTTTGCACAGCGCGGTGTTCCAGTCCTTGCAGCGCGCCGGCGGACGCAGGCGACACACCCGCGGCAGACGTTGCGCGTAGATCGCCGCCTCCCGATCGCCGGGACGGTTGCCGTCGAAGCCCAGCCAGACCAGGCGGTCGGCGCAGGCCCGCGGCAGCCACGGCGCCCAGCGGCCGATCGTCGCCACGCCGGCTCGGCCGCAGACCGCCAGCGACAGCGCGTCGAAGACGCCTTCGACCAGGATCAGCGGCTCGTCGCCAACGCCGTCCCTCATGTTGATGACGCCGCCGCCGGGACCGATCGTCAGCATCTTGTCCTGGCCGCGCAGCGTGTCGAGATAACGACCGTGCACCGAGACCAATCTCCCCGCATGGTCATGCAGCGCGACGAGCACCGCGGCGCGTCCCGCCCAGTCCGGATCGAAGCGCAGGCCCGCGGCGTGGGCCACGCCCAGCGGGATGCCGCGGCGCTCGACGTAGCCCTGCCCGGGCGTGCCCGCCAGCGCGAGCGCCCGCGCGAAGCGCTCGGCCGGCGATTCGCCGGAGCCGGGCATCCGGATGGGGTCGCGGGCGAAGGGGACCATGCCTCGATCTTCCTCCTTGCGGCTTCCCTTTTTTACGAGGCGATCCCCCGACTTCCGCAATTGACCTGGCAGGGGTGGTGACCTAGCTCGCGTGACGCAATGCCCGTCGCGGGCCTCTGCCGGGCGGCCACGACGGCAGACGGCGTGCCCGTGCCGGGACTTGCGCGGCGTGTCCCCTAAAATCGCCGGATGGAATACCCGGGCAATCTCTTCGTCGTCGCCGCGCCCAGCGGTGCCGGCAAATCCAGCCTCGTCAAGGCGCTGCTGGAGCTGGACGCCAAGCTGAGCGTCTCCGTGTCGCACACCTCGCGCGATCCGCGCGGCCAGGAGCAGCACGGCCGCGAATACCTGTTCGTCACCGTCGAGGAGTTCCGCGGGATGATCGATCGCGGCGAATTCTTCGAATGGGCCAAGGTCCACGACAACCTGTACGGCACCTCCCGGGCGGCGATCGAGGCCCGGCTGGCGCACGGCGACGACGTGGTGCTGGAGATCGACTACCAGGGTGCGCTGCAGATCAAGCAGCTGTTCCCGCACGCGGTGCTGATCTTCATCCTGCCGCCGAGCTGGGACGAGCTCAAGCAGCGGCTGATCCGTCGCGGCGACACCGCCGACGACGTGATCGCCAAGCGGATGAAGACGGCGCACGAGGAGGTCGCGCAGGCGAAACACTTCGATTTCGTGGTCATCAATGCCGTGTTCGAGACGGCGATTTTCGACCTCAAGGCGATCGTGCAGGCGCAGCGGCTAAAATACGCGACTCAGCGCCGCAACCGGTCGACCGTCTTTCAGGCGCTCGACCTCATCGACGACGTTACCGAATAACCCCGACTCATCAGGAACCAGCATGGCCCGCATCACTGTCGAAGACTGCCTGACCAAGATCCCGAACCGCTTCCAGCTGGTGCTCGCCGCGACCTACCGCGCCCGCATGCTGAGCCAAGGCCACGCGCCGAAGCTGGAGTCGAAGAACAAGCCCGGCGTGACCGCGCTGCGCGAAGTCGCCAACGGCGACGTCGGCGTCGAGATGCTGCGCCGCGTGCCGGTCTGATCGCAGGCTGAACGGGGACCGCCAGGTCCTCGTGATGAGCGCTCCAGCAGCGCCGAGCAGACGCCCCGCCCCGCGGGGCGTTGTCATTTCCGGCGCCAGAACTCGGCGTCGATCTCGACCTCGTTGCCGCTCTTCTCGTTGATGAGCCAGAAGCGACTGCCATCCGGCGCGATGCGGTCGACCTCGCCGACCAAGCGGCCGGCGGCGATGCGCCGGCCCTTGGTGTTGAAGGGGAAATCCGGCGCCTTGGCCAGCGACAGCAGGGGCAAGGCCTCGCGCGGATCGCCGGCCAGGCGCATCCGCTGCACGATGGGCGCGAGCACCTCGTTCGTCAGGTCCGCGGAGGAGAGGCAGATCACCACCTTCGCCTGCGCGCGGCTCAGCGCGACGTTGAGCAGCCGCCGTGCCTCGTCGGTCTTCAGGAAGGGCTGCGTGCCGTCGGCCGGGTCGAAGAACACCACGGGCGCCTCGCTGCCCTGCGCGCGGTGCACGGTGCTGACCTTCACCTGGTCGTCGACGCCGAGCGCGTCCAGCCGCTGGCGGATCAGCGCCCGCTGGGCGCGGAACGGCGTCAGCACGATGAACTCGCGGGGCGTCCATTCGCCGCCGGCCAGCGCCTGCGCCACCATCGAGGCGATCGCGTCGGCGGATTCGCGGCGGATGGGACCGCGATCCTTCGCGGACCAGAAGCCTTCGCGCGTGATGCGATGGACCTTCACGTGGACGTCCGCCGGAATGTCGCCCAGCGCGCGGGCGCGGGCCCGCAGCCAGTCCTCCGATCTCAGCGCGTCCTCGGCGACGCGCAGGGCGCCGTCGTAGAAGAGGTCGCTGACGAGTGCGCCGATCGGCCCGGCCATGCGGGACTGCTCGTCGAGCATCGCGACCGGCGAACCGCCCTGCCCGTCCTGCGCCCCCTGCATCCCCCTTCCGCCCGAGTCGCCACGCGGCATCGCGGCGAACGGCGAGCGCCCCAGCCACATCCGCGCGAGGCGGTCCTCGCTGCGCAGCACCGGCGAGAGCTGCTGCGGATCGCCGGCGAAGAGCCGCGCGCGTCCCAGCGGCATCAGGGCCAGCGCGTGGGCGAGGCTCACCTGGCTGGCCTCGTCGAAGACGACCAGGTCGAACGGCGCTTCGCCGTCGGGCGCGAGCTCGCGCAGCGCCTTCAGCGTGAAGGCGGCGCGCGTGGTCGTCATCGTGGCGAGCCGGCAGGCGCGCAGCGCCTGCGGCGAAGGCGTGCCGGCGGCGGGAATCAGATGCCCGCGACCCGCGTAGGCCTCGGCGTCGAAGCGCGAGCCCAGCCGCTGGATCGCGGCGCGGAGGTGCTCGCGCCGGCCCTTCTGGAGCGCCTTGTCGACCGCCAGCGTCGCGAGGTCCACCGCGTGGTTGGTCGTCGACAGCAGCAGCACGCGCGCCGCGGGCCGGCGGTCGAGGGTCTCGGCGAGCAGCACGCCCAGCGTCGTCGTCTTGCCGGTGCCGGGCGGGCCCCACAGGAAGGCGTCGCGGAATCCGACGAGCGTCAGCGCTGCGCGCTGCGCCGGCCGCAGCCAGCGGAACGGCGAGCCGTCGAGCGACGGCGCGTCCGCATTCACGCCGGGCGCCGACAGCCCGGGGTAGCAGCCGGCGGCGCGGGCCGCCCAGGCGTCGTCGCGCCAGGCGTCGGCGATCGCGTTGAGGAAACGCGGCGGATAGATCCGGATGAGGTGGCCCTCGTCCGGCGGCGGCGCGCTTGCGTTCTGGAGCAGGAGCTGGTCGTCCTCGACGACGACGGCCCGAACGCTCGCGCCGCCCTTGACCGGCGCGCCCCACCAGGCCGAGGCGCCCTCGAGACGCTCGTCGAGCAGCGTGTGCGCGGACGCCTGCCCGGGCCGCTGGCCCTCGGCGTAGACGTAGTCGGGCTCGAGCGTGACGCGCCACAGCGCGCCGTCGGCGGTGCTGCGCAGCACGCGGAAGTCGTAGAACTCGGGCGTCGCGGCCAGCTCGGCATCGATCGCCGCGCGGATGTCGGCCAGAGGCATGGGTCGCGACGGGAAGCGGGGACGGCAAGGGAGGCGGGACTATAGCGGGCCCCTGCCCTGCCCCTGCCCAGGCCACGGCCATCAACCGACGAGCATGCCGATCAACGCGACGTCCGCGACGCCGGTGACCGGCAGGCCGCGAACCAGTTGCTCGTCCCTGACGCACCGGGCCGACCCGGCGCCATACACGCCGTCGGCCTTGATGTCCGCGCCGTGATTGGACAAGGCCAGTTGAAGCAACCTGACATCGAGGCCGCGGAGCAGCGGCTCCTGCGCCAGCAGCGCACGGCTTCCCGGCGCCGGGCCGTCATAGCACCCGGGCGGCGTGCCGTTGAGCGTGGTCAGGGAGATCTCCGCGCCACGCACGACCAGCGGCAAGGCCAACCCCCATTGATTCAGATCGATCAGGCGGAGGAAGGCATCCATGCGATAGACGGTGCTGTGCAGGATCTCGATCTTGTGCGTGGCGAGCCAGGTGCGGCGCAGGGTCACGTATCTGCCGATCCACGCCTGCTCGCCGACCTGGTCAATCGTGCCGATGCCGCCGACGGCCGGGTCGTCGGTCTTCTTGCGCAGGAGGTCCCAGGAACCGTGCACCACGCTGTCGTAGACCACGGCCGTGCCGAGCGCCGAGCGGATGCCGAGCGTCGACGCCTTGCGGACGGCCGGCTGCCAGAAACCGATGTCGAAGAACCGGTCCTGGGTCTCGCGCATCACCGGGTCGTCGGCACAGGCGCGCAGCAGGTTGTGCAGGCGGCTGTTGGTGTCCAGATCCGTGCCTTGCGCCTTGATCGACGGCAGCCAGGCGGTGATCGCGGCTCCGAAGCGCGCGCCGGCATTGCCGGCGTACTGCTGCAGCAGCTCGAGCAGCTTGCCGGAGGTCAGCGTGGTCTGGGACCGGCCGTAGGTCAGCCGGCCGGGGTCGTCCTTCAGCACCGTGACCTGACCGTAGTCGCCGAGCACGTGACCGGTCTCGAAGAGGTTCACGATCGACTTGGCCGTGCGGGCCTGGGTGTCGGTCAGGGCGACATCGGCGGCGACGGGCACCGCGGTCGCCGCCGCGGCGGTCACGACATTCGGCGGCAGGACGGCCGCGAAGCTCGTGGCATGCGCGAGCGGCGCCGATCCCTCGTCCAGCGAATCGAAGCTCAGCTCGCACATGCCCGCCAGCGTCGCGCTCGGCGTGCAGCCGTGCACCTTGACGCCCTTCTTCCGCAGACTCTCGGTCCTGGCCTCGCAGTCTTCGCACGGAATGATGCGGATGGGCATGTCGCTCTCCTTCCGGGGTTTCGCCCGGCTTGCGCAGTTCGTCGGCCTTCACGAGCGCATGATGGGGCAGGGAGGCCAGCGTCACGTCCTGATCACCGACGGAGCGGAAGTCTTGTCCCGTCCCCCGTCCGAGGCATCATCAATCCGAAGGATGACCCGCCCCCTGAACCGGTGTCGTTTCCGGCCCGAGAATGCGCCCCATGCTCGGCCTGCCCACCACCGCCACCGCCCCGTTCTGTCCCTCCGAAGTCCACGGCTCGATCGAGCTCCAGGCCGCCGCCCCGTTGTGGAAGCGGCTGCTGCGGGTGGCGGGTCCGGGCCTGCTGGTGTCGGTGGGCTACATGGACCCGGGCAACTGGGCGACGGACATCGAGGCCGGCTCGCGCTTCGGCCATGCGCTGCTGTGGGTGGTGCTGGCGTCCAGCCTGGCGGCGATGCTGCTGCAGACCCTGTCGCTGCGGCTGGGGCTGGTGTCGGGTCTTGACCTGGCGCAGGCCTGCCGCGAGCGCTACCGCCCCGCGGTGCGCCTGCCGCTGTGGGTGATGGCGGAGCTCGCCATCGTCGCCTGCGACGTGGCCGAGGTGCTGGGGACGGCGCTGGCGCTGCACCTGCTGTTCGGCATGTCGCTGTTGGCGGGGGTGGGCATCGCGGCCTTGGACACGGTGATCGTGCTCGGGCTGAAGGGCCGGGGCTTCCGGCAGGTGGAGGCGATCATCCTCGGCCTGGTGATGACGATCGGCGTCTGCTACGCGGTGCAGCTGTTCCTGATCGGGCCGGACTGGGGCGCGGTGGCGAAGGGCTTCATCCCCAACGGCGTGGCGGTGCAGGACCCGAAGGCGCTGTTGCTGGCCATCGGCATCCTCGGCGCGACGGTGATGCCGCACAACCTCTACCTGCATTCGTCGATCGTGCAGACGCGGCGCGTGGGCAGCGGGTCGGCGGCCAGGCGCGATGCGATCAGGCTGTCGACGATCGACACGCTGGTCTCGCTGACGCTGGCCCTGATGGTGAACGCGGCGATCCTGATCCTGGCGGCGACGGCCTTCCATGCGCACGGGCACACCGAGGTGACGGAGATCCAGGACGCGTACCACCTGCTGGATCCGCTGGTGGGCGGGTCCATCGCCTCGATCCTGTTCGGGGTGGCGCTGCTGGCGGCGGGCCAGAGTTCGACCTTCACCGGCACGATCGCGGGTCAGGTCTTGATGGAGGGCTTCCTGCGGCTGAAGATCCCCTGCTGGCAGCGTCGTCTCGCGACGCGTTTCCTGGCGCTGGTGCCGGCCTTCCTCGGGCTGCTGTGGTTCGGCGAAGGGGCGGTCGGGACCTTGCTGGTCGCCAGTCAGGTGGTGCTGAGCCTGCAACTGCCCTTTGCGATGTGGCCGCTGATCCGGCTGACGGGCGACCGCGCGGTGATGGGCGAGTTCGCCAACGGTCCGGTAGTGCGGGTGCTGAGCTGGGGGCTCTTCGCGCTGGTGACCGGAGCGAATGCGGCCTTGCTGTGGTCGCTGGTCAACTGAGGCGCGGCGCCGTGTCGAAAACGGCGCGGCTGGATCGTCGTGGAGATGAGGTCAGGCACTGACCCGACGATCGACATTCAACCAGGAGCAAGGCATGAGCACCGAAGAGAAAGTCAAAGGCCCGGCATCCTACTTCCCGTCCATCGAGAAGAAGTACGGCCAGCCCATCGATCACTGGATGGGCGTGCTGAAGGCGGCGGGCCCGATGAAGCACATGGAACTGGTCGCGCTGCTGAAGGCCGACCACGAGATGGGCCACGGGCATGCGAATGCGTTGGTGGCGGCGTTTCTGGCGAAAAAGGCATAGCAGATCCGAAGCCCGGCAACTGCGACATTGCCAGTCTTTGTCGGATCGGCGCATCAGGATGGGGCGTTCGTTCGCGCTCAATTGATGCAAACGAGGTCCGCATCAGATTCAGCCGGCGCGTTGAAATCGGAATGTCCGACTCTTCCTAGACTGCTGGCATCACTTCGGCAGTTCGGAGGCGTCATGCTTCAAGTTCCTACCCTGCTTCAACATCACCTGCCCGTCGTGCGCGGCGCTATGCTGCCGCGCATGATCTTCAATGCCCTGATCGAGCGCGAGCCTGACAGCGATATCTTGGTCGGCAGCGTGCCCGAGGTGCGCAGTGCCTATACGCAGGGCACGACGGTCGCCGAGGTTCTCGAGAACCTGACCGAGGTGCTGCAGATGCTCGCCGAAGAAGGTCTGGTGAGCATCGAGGGTGGCATCGCGTTCAACACCACGTTCCGCATGGAGTGAGGCCATGAGCGCCGGCTTGCCGGTGCTCAACGCCAGGGAGGTTGAGCGGATCCTGCTCTCGCTGGGATTCGTGCGTCGACCCGGCAAAGGGGCACATCGCTTCTACCGTCATGCGGACGGCAGGACCACCACGGTGCCCTTTCACGCCGGTCGCGACATCCGATCGATCCTGTTGCGCAAGATCTGCGCGGACATCGATCTTTCGATCGCCGACTTCGTTGGATTGCGTTAGCCAGGCTGTTTGCCTGCAGCCAGCGCATACGGCCCGCCGCGCTCCAGCGCCCGCTGATAGGCGGGCCGCGCATGGATGCGCTGGAGGAACTCGGTGATGCGCGGCTGACGCGCTGCCGCGCCCCCGCGCTGCACGGCGGCTTCGAGCGGGAAGCTCATCTGCACGTCCGCTGCACTGAACTCGGCCCCTGCGAACCACGGACTCTTGCCGAGCTCGGCTTCCAGGTAGTTCATGTGGTTGTCGATCTGCGGCTGCACGAAGGTCGCCTTGGCCTTCGCGGCGATGCCCTTGGCGATCGGCTTGACGAAGAACGGCACGGGCGCGCGCTCGATGCGGTCGAAGACCAGCTTCAACAGCAGCGGCGGCATCGCCGAGCCCTCGGCGTAGTGCATCCAGTAGCGGTAGCGCAGCGCGTCAGGCGTCCCGGCGGCGGGTTTGAAGCGGCCCTCGCCGTAGCGGTCGACCAGGTACTCCAGGATCGCGCCGGATTCCGCGATCACCAGGCCATCGTCGCCGATCACCGGGGACTTGCCGAGCGGGTGGACCGCGCGCAGCTCGGGCGGCGCCAGCATCGTCTTGGGGTCGCGCTGGTAGTGCTTGATCTCGTAGGGCAGGCCGAGTTCTTCAAGCAGCCACAGGACCCGCTGCGAGCGGGAATTGTTGAGGTGGTGGACGGTGAGCATCCGGGGAGTCTAGTGGGATGCCGCAAGGACGGACGGACATCGACAGCTTCATCCCGCTGCGAGACCCACTTCATCGACCGGCTGCGGCAGGTCTGCGCCTGGAAGCCCCCACATGAAAAAGGGCGCCGAAGCGCCCTTCTCTCCCAGGCGGATGTGGCCTCAGAACGCCGCGATCCCTGTCTGCGCGCGGCCCAGGATCAGCGCATGGATGTCGTGCGTGCCCTCGTAGGTGTTGACCACCTCCAGGTTGACCAGGTGCCGCGCGATGCCGAACTCGTCGCTGATGCCGTTGCCGCCCAGCATGTCCCGCGCCGTGCGCGCGATGTCCAGCGACTTGCCGCAGCTGTTGCGCTTCATGATCGAGGTGATCTCCACCGCCGCCGTGCCCTCGTCCTTCATCCGCCCCAGTCTCAGGCACCCCTGCAGGCCCAGCGTGATCTCGGTCTGCATGTCCGCCAGCTTCTTCTGCACCAACTGGTTGGCCGCCAGCGGCTTGCCGAATTGCTGGCGGTCCATCGTGTACTGCCGCGCGGTGTGCCAGCAGAACTCCGCCGCGCCCAGCGCCCCCCACGCAATGCCGTAACGCGCGCTGTTCAGGCAGGTGAACGGCCCCTTCAGCCCGCGCACGTCGGGGAAGGCGTTCTCTTCCGGACAGAAGACTTCGTCCATCACGATCTCGCCGGTGATCGACGCCCGCAGCCCCACCTTGCCGTGGATCGCCGGCGCGCTCAGGCCCTTCCAGCCCTTCTCCAGCACGAAGCCCCGGATCTGCCCGCCGTCGTCCTTGGCCCAGACGACGAACACGTCCGCGATCGGGCTGTTGGTGATCCACATCTTGCTGCCGCTCAGCGAGTACCCGCCGTCGACCTTGCGCGCCCTCGTCACCATCGAGCCCGGATCCGAGCCGTGGTTGGGCTCCGTCAGCCCGAAGCAGCCGATCCACTCGCCGCTGGCCAGCCTGGGCAGGTACTTGCGCTTCGTGGCCTCGTTGCCGAATTCATGGATGGGCACCATCACCAGCGAGCTCTGCACGCTCATCATCGAGCGGTAGCCGCTGTCCACGCGCTCCACCTCGCGGGCGATCAGGCCGTAGCAGACGTAGTTCAGGCCGGCGCCGCCGTATTCCTCGGGGATCGTCGGTCCCAGCAGCCCCAGCTCGCCCATCTCGCGGAAGATCGCCGCGTCGGTCTTCTCGTGCCGGAACGCCTCCAGCACGCGCGGCGCGAGGCGGTCCTGACAGTACGCCGCCGCCGCGTCGCGCACCGCGCGTTCGTCGTCGGTCAGCTGCTGGTCCAGCAGCAGCGGGTCTTCCCAGTGGAATGCGGCCTTGGCGGCCTTCGATGCGTGGCTCATGTGTCTCTTCCGTTCTTGAATGCGTTCGAACCGATCCTAGTCCCGCGGCGGCACCACCGCTGTCACCTCGATTTCAAGCTTCGCACGGTCCTCGATCAGGCCCGCCACCTGGACCGCCGTCATCGCGATGCCGTATTCGCTGCCCAGCACCTCTCGATAGGCCCGCCCCACTTCCCGGCCGCGGGCGACGTACTCCCGCTTGTCCAGCAGGTACCAGGTCATCCGCACGATGTGCCGCGGCTCGGCGCCGGCTTCTGCGAGCACGGCCTTGATGTTGACCAGGGCCTGGCGGCACTGGTCGACGAAGTCGTCGCTCTCGAACTGGCACTGGCCGTTCCAGCCGATCTGGCCGGCCACGCTCACCACCGTGCCGCTCGCCGCCACGCCGTTGGCATAGCCGCGCGGCGCCGCCCAACCGGCGGGCTGCAGCACGCGCTTGTGATCGCTCCCGTGTTCGCTCCCGTGATGGCTCTGCTGATCGCCCTTGAGATTGCTCTTGTTCTCGTCGCTCATCGTCGTGACTCCTCTACTGCTCTGACGATTGATGGGATTGCTGTTGCTGGACGGCCCGCACCAGCGCGGCACGGACGTCCTCGGGGAAGGGTTGCGACTGGTGCGTGTCGAGCGAGGTGCACACCAGCACCTGGCCGAAGCTCACGCGCGGGCCGTCCGCCCCGTCGAAGCTGATGCGCAGCGACAGCGAGCTGCGCCCGACGCGCTCGATCCACAGCCGCTGCACGAGCCGCTCGCCCTGGCGGCTGATGCGCTCGAAGTTGGTCTGCAGCTGCACCGTCGGCAGCCCGACGCGGCGGGGGCCGAGCAACTCCGCGTACGGCACGCCCAGGCCCTCGTTGAACCAGTCCTCGACAAAGGCGTTCAGCAGCTCGAAATAGCGCGGGAAGAACACGATGCCCGCCGGGTCGCAGTGCCCGAAGCGGATCAGCACCTCGCGTTCGAATGCAGCCGTCATGTCGCCCTCCTCCTCATGCCTGGTCTTGCCCGTCACACGCCCAGATGGCGATGCCACAGCCCGGGGTCGGCCGCCAGCGCCGCCGAATCGCCGCGCCACACGACCTGCCCGCGCTCCACGATGCTGTGCCGATCCGCCAGGCGGATCAGCCGCTTCACGTACTTGTCGACCACCAGGATGGTCTGCCCCGCCTGCCGCAGCGTGTCCAGGCAGCGCCAGATGTCCTCGCGGATCAGCGGCGCCAGGCCCTCGGTCGCCTCGTCCAGCACCAGCAGCCGCGGGTTGGTCACCAGCGCGCGCCCGATGGCCAGCATCTGCTGCTCGCCGCCGGACAGCTGCTGGCCCATGTTGCCGGCGCGTTCCTTCAGCCGTGGGAACAGCGCGAAGACGC
Organism: Roseateles sp.; assembly: GCA_039593255.1. Lineage (GTDB taxonomy): Bacteria > Pseudomonadota > Gammaproteobacteria > Burkholderiales > Burkholderiaceae_C > Roseateles. The sequence goes on along the minus strand of JBCNPQ010000016.1, from coordinate 41,646 downwards.
GATCGACGGTCCACGGCTCCGACGCGCGGCAGCGGTTGGCCTCGAAGGCGCGCAGGTGCTCCAGCACGCTGAGATTGGGGAACACCTGCCGGCCCTCGGGCACGATCGCCAGCCCCAGGCGCGCGATGCGATCGGCGCGCCAGCCGGTGACGTCCTCGCCGGCAAATCGGATGCGACCGCCACCGGGCGGCAACCACCCGGTCAGGCAGCGCAGCGTCGTGCTCTTGCCCATGCCGTTGCGGCCCAGCAGGGTCGCGACCTCTCCCGGCGCGATCCGGAGGTCCAGTCCGAACAGCACCTGGCTGCCGCCATAGCCGGCGCGCAGGTCGTCGATCTCGAGCAGCGCGTCGCTCATCACGCGGCCTCCGCGTCGAGATCCTCGTCGCCGAGGTAGGCCTGCTTCACCGCGGCATCGCGACGGATCTCGTCCGGCGTGCCGGTGGCGATCACGCGGCCGCTCACCAGCACGGAGACGCGGTCCGCCAGGCGGAACACCGCGTCCATGTCGTGCTCGACCAGCAGCAGGGTCAGGCGCTGCGCCTTCAGCGCGAGCAGCAGTTCGACCATCCGCGCCGACTCGTCCGGCCCCATGCCGGCCATCGGCTCGTCGAGCAGCAGCAGCCGCGGCTTGGCCGCCAGCGCCAGGGCCAGTTCGAGCTGGCGCTGTTCGCCGTGCGCGAGGCCGCCCGCGACACGATCGGCCATCGCGCCCAGGCCGACCAGCGCGAGCATCGCCTCGGCATCGGCATGGGCGGCCTCGTCGGCGCGCGCCGCGCGCCACCACGACGGGGCGTCCGGCCGCCGCGCGAGCACCGCCAGCACCACGTTGTCCAGCACGGTGAAGCGACGGTAGATGCTGGTGATCTGGAACGAACGCACCAGGCCCTCGCGCACGCGATGAGGCATCGACAGCCGGGTCACGTCCTCGCCGTCGAAGAAGATGCCGCCCGCGTCGGGCGCCAGCGCACCGGAGACCTGGTGGATCAGCGTCGTCTTGCCGGCGCCGTTGGGGCCGATCAGCGCGTGGGTCTCGCCGGCGCGCACGTCGAAGCTGGCCTCGTCGGTCGCCGTCAAGGCGCCGAAACGCTTCACCAGCCGATGGACCTGCAGCAGCGACAGCTCGGGCAGTGGCGAAGGCGCCGTCGTGGACTCACGCATGGGCGGCTCCCTTGGACGAAGCCTTCGACGTGGGGGCCGATGCCGGCGATATCGATGCCGTCGGCCTCCTGGCTCCGAATCGATCGAAGAGCCCGGCGAGCCCACGCGGCGCGAACAGCACCACGACGAGCAGGATCGCGCCGAGCGCGAACTGCCAGTGGATGGTCACGCCGGACAGCAGTTCCTCCAGCAGCAGGAACACCGCCGCGCCGAGCGGCCCGCCCCACAGCGCGCCGGCGCCGCCGAGGATCACCATCACCATCAGCTGCCCCGACTGCGACCAGTGCATCAGGTGCGGCGAGACCAGGCCGTTCAAATTGGCCAGCAGCGCGCCGGCCAGGCCCCCGACCGCGCCGGCGACGACGAAGGCCGTCCACTGCACCGCGAAGACGCGCCCGCCGGTGGCGGCGACGCGGGTCTCGTTCTCGCGCGCCGCCTGCAGCAGCCAGCCCAGCGGCGAGTTGACCAGGCGGCGCAATCCCGCGAAGACCAGCGCGAAGAGGACCAGCGCGACCCAGTAGAACGAGGCATCGTCGGCGAGGTTCACCGCCAGTCCGGTGAGCGTCGAGCGCGCCGGCACCGGCAGGCCGTCGTCGCCGCCGTAGGCCTTCAGCGAGACGGCCAGGTAATGGAACATCTGCGCGAAGGCCAGCGTGATCATGATGAAGTAGACGCCGCGCGTACGCAGGCTGATGGCGCCGATGACGGCCGCCGCGACGGCCGGCACGGCCATCGCCGCCGGCCAGGCGATCCAGGCCGAGACCACGCCCGCGTCCGCCAGCACGCCCACCGTGTAGGCGCCCAGCCCGATGAAGGCGGCATGACCGAAGCTCACCAGGCCGCCGAAGCCGAGGATCAGGTTGAGACTGGCCGCCGCGATCGCGAAGATCAGGATGCGCGTCGCCACGACGGTGTAGAACGCCAGGCCCAGCGCCTGCAGCAGCAGCGGCAGTGCGCCCATCGCGATGAACGCGGCCCAGATCCAGGCGCCGCCCGCCCGGTGGTTCAACAGACCGTGACGCGGACGCCTGAGGATGCTCGTCGGATCGTTCATCGCCTCAGCCTCTCGCGGGGAACAGGCCGCGCGGTTTCCAGAACAGCACCGCCGCCATCAGCACGTAGATCAGGATGGCCGCGATCGAGGGGCCCAGCGTGGACGCGAGCTCCGGCGAGGCCACCTGCCGCAGCGCCGCCGGCAGCAGCGTGCGCGAGCCGGTGTCCACCAGCCCCACCAGCAGCGAGCCCACCAGTGCGCCGCGGATCGAGCCGATGCCGCCGATCACGATCACGACGAAGGCCAGGATCAGGATGCTCTCACCCATGCCGACCTGCACCGCCAGCAACGGCCCCAGCAACGAGCCCGCCAGCGCGCACAGCGCCGCGCCGACGCCGAAGACCGCGGTGAACAGCCGGTCCGCGGGCACGCCCATCGCGGTCGTCATCGCGCGGTTGGAGGCACCGGCGCGCACCCACATGCCCCAGCGCGTGCGCGTGACCAGCAGGTACAGCGCCACGGCCACGGCCAGCCCGACGCCGATGATCAGCAGCCGGTAGGCCGGATACATCAGGCCGGGCAGCAGTTCGACCGGTCCCGACAGCGACGCCGGCGTGTTGAGCATCAGCGGCTGCTCGCCCCAGATCATCCGCACGCCCTCGTTGAGCATCAGGATCAGCGCGAAGGTCGCCAGCACCTGGCTCAGGTGGTCGCGCTGGTAGAGGCGGCGCAGCAGCGTGACCTCGAGCGCCATGCCCAGCAGCGCGGTGCCCGCGATCGCCGCCAGCACCGCGACGAGGAAGGACGCGCCCGCCGCGATCGCCGCCGCGGCCAGGTAGGCACCGACCATGTACAGCGAACCGTGCGCCAGGTTGATCAGGTCCATGATGCCGAACACCAGCGTCAGGCCGGCCGCCAGCAGGAACAGCATCAATCCGAACTGCAGGCCGTTGAGCGCCTGCTCGGCGATCAGGATCGCATCCATGTCGGTCGGCTCCGGGCGATCACTTCAATCACTTCAATCACTTCATCTTGCACTGCGGCGCATAGGCATCGGCGTGCTGCTCGAAGATCCTGCCCAGCGTCCGGTTGGTCACCCGCCCCTGCGCGTCCTTGGTGATGACGCGCAGGTAGTAGTCCTGGATCGGATACTGGTTGTGGTTGAAGCGGAACGGACCGCGGACCGACTCGAACTTCGCCGCCTTCAGCGCCTTCAGCAGCGCGGGCCGGTCCTCGACCTTGCCCTTCACGTCGCGCACCGCCGCGCCGATCAACTGCGCCGCGTCGTAGCCCTGGCTCGCATAGAGCGAGGGCAGCCGGCCGTATTCCTTGACGAAGTCGGCGACGAAGCGCTTGTTGGCCGGGTTGTCGAGGTCGTGCGCCCAGTGCGAGCTGTTGAACATGCCCAGCATCGGCTCGCCGACGGCCTTGATCACGTCCTCGTCGGCGGAGAAGCCCGGGCCGAACAGCGTGATGTCCTTGGACAGCCCCGCGCCGACGAACTGCTTGATGAAATTGATGCCCATGCCGCCGGGCAGGAAGATGTACATCGCATCGGGCTTCGCCGCGCGCGCCTGAGCCAGTTCCGCGGCGTAATCCAGCTGGCCCAGCTTGGTGTAGATCTCGTCGGCGACCGCGCCCTTGTAGTAGCGCTTGAAGCCCGCCACCGCATCCTTGCCCGCCGGGTAGTTGGGCGCCAGCACGACGACCTTCTTGAAGCCCTTGTCCATCACCGTCTTGCCGATGGCCTCGTGCAGGTTGTCGTTCTGCCAGGCGACGTTGAAGAAGTACGGGTTGCACTGCTCGCCGGCGTACTGCGACGGGCCGGCGTTCGCGCTCACGTAGGGCACCTGCGCCGCGAAGACGCCGGGCCCGACGGCCAGCATCACGTTGGAGAACACGATGCCGGTCATCACGTCGACCTTGTCGCGCTTGAGCAGGCGCTCCGCCGACTGCTTGGCCACCTCGGGGTTCTGCTGGTCGTCGGCGACGACGGTCTCCACCGGCAGGCCGCCGAGCTTGCCGCCGTTGTGCTTCACCGCCAGCGCGAAGCCGTCGCGGATGTCCACGCCCAGGCCGGCGCCCGCGCCGGACAGCGTGCTGAGCATGCCGACCTTGAGCTTGTCGGCCGCGTGGGCGGCGGGCACGGCCAGCAGCGCCGCGCACGATGCGGCGACCAGGACGGGCAGGAACGCGGGGGACTTCGACGGCTTCTTCATCGGCTTCTTCATCGGCTTCTCCGGGGAGGACAGGGGACGGTCGGTCGGAAGGCTGCGATTACTGCTCACGCAGGCGGAAGCGCTGCAGCTTGCCCGTTTCGGTGCGGGGCAGGCCGGCGAGGAACTCTATCGCGCGGGGGTACTTGTACGGGGCGATCGTCGCCTTGACGAAGTCCTGCAGCGTCTTGACCAGCGCGGCCTCGGCGGTCCGCGCGGCGTCGCCGGCCAGGCCCGCATCGAGCGCGCCCGGCCTGAGCACGACGAAGGCCTTCACCAGCTGGCCGCGCTCCTCGTCGGCCACGCCGACCACCGCGCATTCGGCGACGGCCGGATGGGCCAGCAGCGCCGACTCGACCTCCGGGCCGGCGATGTTGTAGCCGCCCGAGATGATCATGTCGTCGGTGCGGGCCTGGTAGACGAAGTAGCCGTCGGCGTCGACGAGGTAGGCGTCGCCGGTCAGGTTCCAGCCGTGCCTCACGTACTTGAGCTGGCGCTCGTCGGCGAGGTAGCGGCAGCCGGTCGGCCCCAGGACGGCGAGCTTGCCGACGGTCCCCGGCGGCACGTCGCGCCCCTCGTCGTCCACGACGCGCGCGCGGTAGCCCGGCACCGGCTTGCCGGTCGCCCCCGGGCGCGCGGTTTCCTCGGTGTGAGAAACGAAGATGTGCAGCATCTCCGTCGCGCCGATGCCGTCGATCATCTCCAGGCCGGTCGTGTCCTTCCACAGCTGGCGCGTCGCGGCGGGCAGCGCCTCGCCGGCGCTGACGCACTTGCGCAGCGAGGACAGGTCGTGCGCGCCGCCGGCGCCGATCGCCGACGCCATCGCGCGGTAGGACGTCGGCGCGGTGAAGCACACGGTCGCGCGGTACCTGGCGATCGCGGGCAGCAGCGCGTCGGGCGTGGCCTTCTCCAGCAGCACCGCCGCCGCGCCGACGCTCAACGGGAACAGCAGCAGGCCGCCCAGGCCGAAGGTGAAGGCCAGCGGCGGGCTGCCGATGAACACGTCGTCGGCGCGCGCGCGCAGGCAATGGACCGGCCAGCAGCGGCAGATCGCGATCACGTCGCGATGGAAATGCATCGTGCCCTTGGGCTGTCCCGTCGTGCCGGACGTGAACGCGATCAGCGCGCAGTCGTCGGAGGCGGTGTCGACGTTGTCGAAGCTCGTCGGCTGGCGCCCGGCCAGCGCCTCCAGCCCGTCCGGCGCGTCGCTGCGGAACAGGCTCACGCGTTCGAGCACGGGAAACTGCGCGCGCGCCGTCTCCAGCTCCGCGGCCAGCGATGCGTCGCACAGCGCGTGCGTGACCCGCGCCTTCTCGATCACCTGCCCCAGTTCCTTCGCGCGCAGCAGCGGCATCGTCGCGACCGCGATCGCGCCGGCCTTCATCACCGCGAACCAGCAGGCCGCCATCTGCGGCGTGTTGGCGCCGCGCAGCAGCACGCGGTTGCCGGGCACCACGCCCAGGTCCTTCACCAGCACGTTGGCGATGCGGTTGGCCTGCGCCTGCAACTCGGCATAGGTCCAGCGGATCTCGCCACCGCGACCATCGCCACCGCGACCATCGCCACCGATCACGCAGGTCCGATCGCCCTGGCCCGCCTCGACCCAGCGATCCAGCAAGTCCCACGCGCAGTTCATGCGCTCGGGAAACTGGAGCTCCGGCAGGTCGAAGACCAGCTCCGGCCACTGGTCCGGCGGCGGCAGGTGGTCGCGGGCGAAGGTGTCGAGGTGGGCGGTGCGATGCATGAGCGCGTCCTTATCCGTTCTTCAACAGGTCTCGTCCGATGATCAGTTGCTGGACCTCGCTGGCGCCTTCGTAGATGCGCAGCGCGCGGATCTCGCGATAGAGCGACTCGACGACCTCGCCGCGCCGCACGCCGCGCCCGCCGTGCAGTTGCACCGCCGCGTCGATGACGCGCTGCGCGCCCTCGGTGGCCATGAGCTTGGCCATCGCCGCCTCGCGCGTGATCGTGCGGCCCTGGTCGCGCTCCCAGGCGGCGCGGTAGACCAGCAGCGCGCTGCTGTCGACGGTGCAGGCCATGTCGGCCAGCTTGGCCTGCGTCAGCGGCAGGTCGGCCAGCGTGGCGCCGAACATGGCGCGGTCCTTGGCCTGGCCCAGGCCTTCTTCCAGCGCCCGCCGCGCGAAGCCCAGCGAGGCCGCGGCCACCGAGGTGCGGAAGACATCCAGCGTCTTCATCGCCACCTTGAAGCCTTCACCCGGCGCGCCGACCATCGCCGACGCCGGCACGCGGCAGCCGGTGAAACGCAGCCGCGCCAGCGGATGCGGCGCGATCACGGCGATGCGTTCGGCGATCTCGAAGCCCGGCGTGCCCGCGTCGACGATGAAGGCGCTGATGCCGCGCGAACCGGGGGCTTCCCCGGTCCGGGCGAAGACGACGTAGAAGTCCGCGATCCCGCCGTTGGAGATCCAGGTCTTCTCGCCGTCGAGCACGTAGTGCGTGCCGCCCTCGTCCAGGCGCGCGGCGCACCGCATCGCGGCGACGTCGGAACCGGCCTCCGGCTCGGACAGCGCGAACGCCGCGAGCGCTTCGCCGCGCGCGACGCGCGGCAGATAGGCCTCGCGCTGCGCCGGCGTGCCCATCAGCGAGATCGCGCCGGAGCCCAGGCCCTGCATGGCGAACGCGAAGTCCGCCAGGCCGTCGTGGCGCGCGAGCGTCTCGCGCAGCAGGCAGATGGCGCGGGTGTCGATGGCCTCGCCCTCGCCCGCCACCGCGTGCGTGAGCCAACCGCCGGCGCCGAGCGCCTTCACCAGCGCCTTGCACGAGGCGTCGACGTCCTCATGATCGACCGAGCCCTGCGCGAGGTGCCTGCGGCACCAGCCGTCCAGCTCGCTGGCCAATGCCCGGTGCCGGTCCTCGAAGAACGGCCAGTCCAGATGCTTCAGGTGATTCATGGCGTCCGTCCCAGTCTCAATCGCCCTTGAACTCGGGCCGCTGCTTCGCCACGAACGCGTGATAAGCGCGGTGGAAGTCCTGAGTCATCATGCAGATCGCCTGCGCCTGCGCCTCCGCCTCGATGGCCTCGTCCACGCCCATCGTCCACTCCTGGTGCAGCATCCGCTTGGTCATCGCATGCGCGAAGTTCGGACCCGCAGCGATCTCCGCGGCCCAGGCCACGGCCTGCGCCTCCAGCGCGTCCGGCTCGGCGATCCGGTTGAGGAAACCCCACTGCAGCGCCTCCTCGCCGCCCAGGCTGCGGCCGGTGTAGAGCAGGTCCGACGCGCGTCCCTGCCCGACGATGCGCGGCAGCAGCGCGCAGGCGCCCATGTCGCAGCCGGCCAGGCCGACGCGGGTGAACAGGAAGGCCGTCTTGCAACGCGCGGTGCCCACGCGCAGGTCCGAGGCCATGGCCATGATCGCGCCGGCACCGGCGCACACGCCGTCGATCGCCGCGACCACCGGCTGCGGGCAGGCGCGCATCGCCTTCACCAGGTCGCCGGTCATGCGCGTGAACGCGAGCAGGTCCGGCATCGCCATCTTCGTCAGCGGGCCGATGATCTCGTGCACGTCGCCGCCGGAGCAGAAGTTGCCGCCCGCGCCCTGGACCACGATGGCGTTCACCTCGTCCACGTAGGCCAGCGTGCGGAACAGGTCGCGCAGTTCGGCATAGGACTCGAAGGTCAGCGGGTTCTTGCGCTCCGGGCGGTCCAGCGTGATGACGCCGACCGCGCCCTCCTGGCGCCAGGCGAAATGCGCCGGCTCGAAGCCTTTCAGGCTGCGCGCGTTGCCGCTGATGAGATGGCTGTCCATCGAGGGGTCCTCCTTCAATCGTTCATTTGCGGGCGGCGTCGAGCTGCGCGAGGTGGCCTTTCAGCCCCGCCAGCAGCTCGTACACCTGGGTCTTCTGTTCGGGCGGCCAGCCGGCCAGCAGCTCGACGATCCAGCCCTCGTGCGTCGCGGCCATGCGCTTGAACTGGCGCCGCCCGGCCGGCGTCAGCCGCACCGTCACGCTGCGCCGGTCCGTCGGATGCGGCTCGCGCACCACATGGCCCTCGGCCTCCAACTGGTCGGTGATGCCGGTGACGTTGCCCCCGGTGACCATCAGGCGCTGGGACAGCTCGCGCATCGTCAGGCCGTCGGGGCTGCGCTCCAGCTGCGCCAGCAGGTCGAAGCGCGGCAGCGTCGTGCCGAAGTCGCTGCGCAGGCGCTGCCGGATCTGGTCCTCGATGCGCGTGGTGCAGGCCAGCAGCCGCAGCCACAGGCGCAAGGCCTGGTGATCGCCGTCATGCACGCGCGACTCCAGGTCCGGCCCGAAGTCCTGGCCCAGTTCGTCGTCGCCGTCGGTGCCAGTGCCGGCGCCGGTGTCGCGCATCACATCACCTCCCCGCCCGCCACCGCGATCGCCTGGCCGGTGATCGAGCCGCTGTCGCGCCGCGCCAGCCAGGCCACCGAGGCGGCGACCTCCGCCGGATCGATCAGCCGTCCCTGCGGATTGACCGCGGCGAGCTCGGCGCGCGCTTCCTCCGGCGACCGGCCGGTCTTGGCGACGATGGTGTCGATGGCGCCAGCGACGATGTCGGTCACGGTGTAGCCGGGGCAGACCGCGTTCACCGTCACGCCCTTGCGCGCGGTCTCCAGTGCCAGCGCCCGCGTCAGCCCGAGCACGCCGTGCTTGGCCGCGCAGTAGGCCGCGACGTAGGCATAGCCCTTCAGCGCCGCGGTGCTGGCGACGTTGACGATGCGGCCGAAGCGGCGCTCGGTCATCGCGGGCAGCACCTCGCGGCTGCACAGGAAGGTGCCGGTGAGGTTGACGTTGAGCAGGCGCTGCCAGGTCTCGAGCGAGGTCTTCACCATCGGCGCCGTCTCGACCTGGCCGGCGTTGTTGACCAGCAGGTCGACCGGCCCGGCCGCGGCCACCGCCGCCGCGAAGGCCTGGCGCACGCTGGCCTCGTCGCCGACGTCGCAGACCTGCAGCTCGACCGACGGACCGCCGTCGACGTCGAGGCGGTCGCGCTGTGCCTTCAGCTTCTCGAGACGCCGGCCCATCAACGTGACGCGCGCGCCGTCGGCGATCAGCGCCTGCGCGATCGCCGCGCCGATGCCGGAGCCGCCGCCGGTCACGACGGCATGCAGTCCTTCGAGCGGGTAGCTGTTGCTCATGACCGTCCTTCAGACGCCGAGCGCCTTGTTGGCCTGTTCCTGCGCCGCGGCGCCGCCGCCCATCGCGCGCTGGCGTTCGAACTCGCGCTCCATCTGGCTCTTGCCCGACTGGTACTGGACCGGCCAGTCCAGCCCCGGGCCCGACAGGTAGCCGATCCTCGCGGCCTCGGTCAGCGTCCACGCCGGATTCGCCAGATGCGGCCGCGCGATCGCGCACAGGTCCGCGCGGCCGGCCGCGATGATGCTGTTGACGTGGTCGGCCTCCGAGATCGCGCCGACCGCGATCGTCGCGATGCCGGCGCGGTTGCGCACGCTTTCGCTGAACGGCGTCTGCCACATGCGGCCGTAGACAGGTTTCTCGCGCTTGCTGACCTGGCCGGAGGAGACGTCGATCAGGTCGGCGCCCGCGGCCTTGAAGGCCTCGGCCATCGCGACCGCGTCGTCCGTCGTCGTGCCGCCGGGCACCCAGTCGCTGGCGGAGATGCGCACCGACATCGGCCGGTCCTGCGGCCAGACCGCGCGCATCGCGGCGAACACCGCCAGCGGATAACGCAGCCGGTTCTCGATCGCACCGCCGAACTCGTCCGTGCGCCGGTTCGTCAGCGGCGACAGGAAGCTCGACAGCAGGTAGCCGTGCGCGCAGTGCAGTTCCAGCCAGTCGAATCCGGCCTCGGCGGCGCGGCGCGTGGCAGCGACGAAGTCGTCCAGCACGCGGTCCATGTCGGCGCGCGTCATCTCGCGCGACCACTGGCTGACACCGTCGAGGTACTGCTGCGGCGAGGCGGAGATCAACGGCCAGTTGCCCTCGTCCAGCGGCTGGTCGATGCCGTCCCAGGCGACGCGGGTCGATCCCTTCGCGCCGGCATGGCCGAGCTGCAGCGCGATCTTCGCGCTCGAGCGACGATGCACGTGGTCCACGATGCGCCGCCAGCCGTCGCGCTGGGCGTCGCTCCACAGGCCCGGGCATCCCGGCGTGATGCGCGCGTCCGGCGAGACGCAGGTCATCTCGGCGAACACGAGCCCCGCCCCGCCCATCGCGCGGGCGCCGAGGTGGCTCAGGTGGTAGTCGCCGGGCTGGCCGTCCTCGCAGGAGTACTGCGCCATCGGCGACACCACGACGCGGTTCTTCAGCGTCACGCCGCGCAGCGTGAAGGGCGTGAACATCGGCGGCGCGGCGCGGTCCAGGCCGGCGCGGCGCGAGAGCCATTCCTCGAATTCGCCGACGTAGCGGGCATCGCGCAGCCGCAGGTTCTCGTGCGAGATCCGCTGCGAGCGCGTCAGCAGCGAATACGCGAACTGCTCCGGCGCCAGGCGCGCATGGCGCTCGACGTTCTCGAACCACTCCGTCGAATTGCGCGCCGCGTTCTGGATGCGCAGCACGTCGATGGATCGCGTGGCTTCGTACTCGGCCAGCGCGGCGGCCAGGCTGCCGACGCCGCCGCCATGGCGCTCGATGTCGCGCGCCAGCGCGATCGCATCCTCCAGCGCGAGCTTGGTGCCCGAGCCGATCGAGAAGTGCGCCGTGTGCGCGGCGTCGCCCATCAGCACGACCGGCGCGCGGCCGTTGTGATGCACCCAGCGCTTGCAGACGACGCGCGGGAAACGGATCCACTGCGCCGATCCGCGCAGGTGCGCCGAGTTGGAGATCAGCGGATGACCGTCGAGCACCTTCGCGAAGAGCCGCTCGCAGAAGGCGATGCCGTCCTCCTTGCTCATGTCCTCGAGGCCGGCGGCTTTCCACACCGGTTCGGGCGCCTCGACGATGAAGGTCGAATGCGTCTGGTCGAAGCGGTAGGCGTGCGCCTGGAACCAGCCCCATTCGGTCTTCTGGAAATCGAAGGTGAAGGCGTCGAAGAGCCGGGTCGTGCCGAGCCAGACGAAGCGGCACTGCCGCAGGTCGACGTCGGGCTGGTAGGTCACGGCGTACTTCTGGCGCAGCCGGCTGTTGAGGCCGTCGGCGGCGATGATGAGGTCGGCGTCGATGTCCGCGTCGTCGCTCACGTCGGTCTCGTAGCGGATCGCCACGCCCAGTTCCTCGCAGCGCGCGCGCAGGATGTCCAGCAGCTGGCGCCGGCCGATGCCGCAGAAGCCGTGGCCGCCGGAGACCATCGTGCGACCGCCGATGTGCACGGCGATGTCGTCCCAATGGTTGAAGGCCTGCAGGATCTGCTCGGCGGTCTGGGGATCCGCCTCCCGCAGCGCGGCCAGCGTCTGGTCCGAGAACACGACGCCCCAGCCGAAGGTGTCGCCGGCGCGGTTGCGCTCCAGCACCGTCACCTCGTGGGCGGGGTTCTGCCGCTTCATCAGCAACGCGAAGTACAGGCCGGCGGGGCCGCCGCCGATGCAGGTGATGCGCATGGTGGATACCCGGCGAGCGTCGGGCGAGGACTGCTTGACGGGATCACTTTAGGCCTGGATAGTTGAGGTGTCAACGATCTGGATAACCCTGGGTCCATCGGCGTCGTGGCGCGGGGCGGCTTGCGAAAACGCGCCGGCCTTGTTGGAATTAACCGACACCACGGCCTCCGACCCCGCGCTAAGGTGCGCGCCGTCGTGCCGAGGGGCCGGCAGGAGCAGCAGATGAAGTCAACCAGCCCATCCCCGCAGCGCGCGCTGTGGGACATCTCGCCGGTGGTGGCGCCCGACGCGCCGATCTTTCCCGGCGACGAGCCCTACGCCTTGAAGTGGACCGCGCGCCTGTCGCCGGACTGCCCGGTGAACCTGAGCGCGATCACGATGTCGCCGCATGTGGGCGCGCATGCGGACGCGCCGCTGCATTACGCCGACGGCGTCGCGAGCGCCGCGGAAGTCGCGCTCGATCCCTACCTCGGTCCCTGCCGCGTGATCCATGCGATCGGCTGCGGGCCGCTGATCCGCGTCGAACACCTCGAACACGCCGCGCACGACCTCCCCCCGCGCGTGCTGGTGCGCTGCAACGAACGCGCCGACACGAGCTGGAACCCCGGGTTCACCGCCTACGCGCCCGAGGCCGTCGAATGGCTGGCCGCGCGCGGCGTCAAGCTGATCGGCCTGGACACGCCCAGCGTCGATCCCGCCACCAGCAAGACGCTGGACAGCCATCAGCGGCTGCTGCGGCTGGACCTGCGGGTGCTGGAGAACCTCGTGCTCGACGAGGTCCCCGAAGGCGACTACGAACTGATCGCGCTGCCGCTCAAGCTCGCCGGCGCCTGCGCGTCACCGGTACGCGCGGTGCTGCGCGCACTGTGAGCGCCTGAGAACCTCCTGGGAGCCCTTGAGCGCCCTCTTCCACCTTCCCCTGGAACCCCGATGACCACAAGACAAGACTGTCTGGCGCTGGACGCCGCCGATCCGTTGGCGCCGCTCAAGCATCAGTTTTCGCTGCCCGCGGGCACGCTGTACCTGGACGGCAATTCGCTGGGCGCGATGCCCAAGGCCACCGCCGCGCGCGTGCAGCAGGTCATCGCCGACGAGTGGGGGCGCGACCTGATCAAGAGCTGGAACACCGCCGGCTGGATCGACCTGCCCGCGCGCATCGGCGACAAGATCGGCCGGCTGATCGGCGCGGCGCCGGGCGAGACCATCGTCGCGGACTCGACCTCGCTGAACCTCTACAAGGTGCTGTCGGCCGCGCTGCGCATCGTGCGGGCCGACGAGGCCGGCAGCGCGTCGCCCGGCCGCCGCACGGTGATCGTGTCGGAGCGCAGCAACTTCCCGACCGACCTGTACATCGCCGAGAGCCTGGCGGAGCAGCACGGCATGTCGCTGCATCTGGTCGACGACGTGGCCGAGATCCCCGCGCTGCTGAACGACCGCCTGGCCGTCCTGATGCTGACCGAGGTCAACTACCGCACCGGCCGCAAGCACGACATGAAGGCGGTGACGACCGCCGCGCACGCGGCCGGCGCATTGACGGTGTGGGACCTGGCGCACTCGGCGGGCGCGATTCCGGTCGACCTGAACGGCGCGGACGCGGACTTCGCCATCGGCTGCGGCTACAAGTACCTCAACGGCGGCCCCGGCGCGCCGGCCTTCGTGTGGGCGCATCCGCGACATGCGGACCGATTCTGGCAGCCGCTGTCGGGCTGGTTGGGCCATGCGTCGCCGTTCCAGTTCAGCTCGAACTACGCGCCGGCCGCCGGCATCAAGCGCTACATCTGCGGCACGCCGGCCATCCTGTCGACGGCGGCGCTCGAATGCGGCGTCGATACGCTGCTCGCCGCCGAACCTTTCGGCGGCATGGCCGCGCTGCGCGAGAAGTCGATCGCGCTGACCGAGCTCTTCGCGCGCCTGGCCGAGGAACGCTGCGGCGATCAGGGTGTCTACGTGGTGTCGCCACGCGATGCCGCCTCGCGCGGCAGCCAGGTCTGCCTGGCACTGAAGGCGCCGCTGCACGAGACCGCCGGTTATGCCGTCGTGCAGGCGCTGATCGAGCGCGGCGTGATCGGCGATTTCCGCGCCGGCGATCCGGCGCGGCTGGACGCGGTGCCGCACATCCTGCGCTTCGGCTTCACGCCGCTGTATGTGGGCTTCGCCGACGCCTGGGATGCCGTCGAGCATCTGCATCAGGTGCTGGCCACCGGGGAATGGCGCGAGGCGCGCTTCAACAGGAAGGCGGCAGTGACATGAGTTGCCCGATGGGACACGGATCCGGACCCGGCGCCGACGCGGCGGCGGCCACCGGACAAGGCGGCGAGGCCATCGTCCGCGAGGAAGGCGCCCAGCTCGACTTCTCCAGGGACATGAGCTACGGCGACTACCTGCGCCTGGACCAGGTGCTGAGCGCGCAGCATCCACTCTCGCCCGACCACAACGAGATGCTCTTCATCATCCAGCACCAGACCTCGGAGCTGTGGATGAAGCTGATGCTGCACGAGCTGCACGGCGCGGTCGCGCACGTGGCCTCGGACCAGTTGCCCGAAGCCTTCAAGATGCTCGCACGGGTCTCGCGCATCATGGAGCAGCTGGTCCACGCCTGGGACGTGCTCAGCACGATGACGCCCCCCGAGTACTCGGCCATCCGGCCCTACCTCTCCAACAGCAGCGGCTTCCAGAGCGCGCAGTACCGGCGCATCGAGTTCATGCTCGGCAACAAGAACGCCGCGATGCTCAAGCCCCATGCGCACCGCGAGGACCTGCTCGCGGAAGTGACCGCCGCCTACGAATCGCCCTCGCTCTACGACGAGGTGCTGCGCCTGATGCAGCGCCGCGGCATCACCGTGCCCGCGCATCGCCTGGACCGCGACTGGACCCGGCCCTACGAGTCCGACGACGGCGTCAAGGCCGCCTGGCTCGAGGTCTACCGCGACCCGAAGGCGCACTGGGACCTCTACCAGATGGGCGAGGAACTCGTCGACCTCGAAGACGCCTTCCGCCTCTGGCGCTTCCGCCACGTCACCACCGTGGAACGCGTCATCGGCTTCAAGCGCGGCACCGGCGGGACCGGCGGCGTCAGCTATCTGCGCAAGATGCTGGATGTGGTGCTGTTTCCGGAACTGTGGGCGTTGCGGACGGAACTCTGACTGCATCGACCGCGCGCTCGCAGGGCAACCAGGCCCCCTTGACTCCATCTCCCTCCTTCGCTTGCCTGCCGGCAAGCGAATTCCCTCCTTAAGTTCCGTCAAGGGGGCCTGGTCGCCCTGCTCTTCACACCATGGAGCGCACCGGGAAAGGGGGCGGTGACGTTTGGGAGGGGGTGGACGGGGGCGTGACTTCTACAATTCCAGTTCCGCGCGCGGCCGACCCGGCCGCTGCGCTTCACGCCCGCCAACCCGCCGAGGCCCGCCATGGATACCCGCCTTTCCCAGATCAAGCTGCGCATCTCGAGACTGCGCGACGCGCTGCGCAACGCCGGCGCCCACGCCATCCTGGTCCCCTCGGCCGATCCCCACCTCTCCGAATACCTCCCCCGCCGCTGGCAGGCCCGCGAAGTCTTCTCCGGCTTCACCGGCTCGATGGGCACCCTCGTCGTCACCCTCGACGACGCCCAGCTCTTCGCCGACAGCCGCTACTGGACTTCGGCCGAACGCGAACTCGCCGACAGCGGCATCGCCCTGTTCAAGATCCCCACCGGCGCCTCGCTGCAACACATCACCTGGCTGGCCGAGCAGTTGCAGGCCGGCCAGACGCTGGTCGTCGACGGCCAGGTCCTCGGCCTCGCCCAAGCCCAGCAGCTGCGCAACGCGCTCGGCGCCAAGGGCATCCAGATCAACACGGCCCTGGATCTGATCGACCAGGCCTGGGACGACCGCCCCGGCCTGCCCGACGCCCCCATCTACGAACACGCCGCGCCCCAGGCCACCGTCAGCCGCGCCGACAAGCTCGTCCAGGTCCGCGAGGCCATGGGCAGGCATGGCGCCTCGCATCACCTGATCTCCAGCGTCGACGACGTCGCCTGGCTGTTCAACCTGCGCGGCTCCGACGTCACCTACAACCCGGTGTTCCTCGCCCACGCGCTGCTCGCCAAGGACAGCGCCACGCTGTTCGTGCAGCCGGGCAAGATCGACGCGACGCTCGAACAGCGCCTGGCCGCCGACGGCGTGCGCCTCGCGCCCTACGCCGACACCCGCGCCACGCTCGGCGCGCTGCCCGCCGATGCCAAGGTCCTGATCGACCCGCGCCGCGTGACGCTGGGCCTGCGCGAGGCGCTGCCCGCCTCGGCCGCCGTCGTCGAGGCCATCAACCCCAGCACGCTGCTGAAGAGCCGCAAGAACGCGGCCGAAGCCCAGTTCATCCGCGAGGCGATGGCCCAGGACGGTGCCGCGATGTGCGCCTTCTACGCCTGGTTCGAAGCGGCCCTGGCACGCGGCGAGGCGATTTCCGAACTCACGATCGACGAACGCCTGAGCGCCGAACGGGCGAAGCGCCCCGGCTTCGTCGGCCTGTCCTTCTCGACGATCGCCGGCTTCAACGGCAACGGCGCGATGCCGCACTACCGCGCCACGCCGGAGTCCTTCTCCCAGATCGAGGGCAACGGCCTGCTGCTGATCGACTCCGGCGGCCAGTACCTCGGCGGCACGACCGACATCACCCGCGTCTGGCCCATCGGCACGATCACCGAGGACCACAAGCGCGACTACACGCTGGTGCTCAAGGGCACGATCGCGCTGTCGCGCACCGCCTTCCCGCGCGGCACGCTGAGCCCGATGCTCGATGCCATCGCCCGGGCGCCGCTGTGGGCCCACGGCCTGGACTACGGCCACGGCACCGGACACGGCGTCGGCTATTTCATGAACGTGCATGAAGGCCCGCAGAGCATCTCCAAGGCCGTGCCCGACGCCAACATGGCCATGGAGCCCGGCATGATCACCTCGATCGAGCCCGGCCTCTACCGCCCCGGCCAATGGGGGGTGCGGATCGAGAACCTGGTGCTGAACGTGTCCTTCGACACCCCCGAGCAGGGGCAGTTCGGCGAGATGCTGGCCTTCGAGACGCTGACCCTGTGCCCCATCGACACCCGCTGCATCGCGCCGGGCCTGCTGTCGGAGGACGAGCTGGCCTGGCTGAATGGGTATCACGCCGAGGTCCGCCGCCGCCTGGCGCCGCTGGTCGAGGGCGAGGCGCTCGCCTGGCTGACCGCGCGCACCGAGCCGCTGGGCCGGTGATCGCCGCGCGGTCGCGGCCGGTCTGGAGACCACCCGCGACCGCCCATGCGACGAACTGCGGGAAAGCGCGGCCGAGCCGCGCTTTTTTACGTCCGGCCTCTCTGGAAGCGCCTCGATCCGACACCTAGACTTGAAGCAGGTTGTCGACGAGGAGTAGAGACCATGGACACCCGACTCTCTCAATCCTGGAACCACTGGCGCACGCTGGCGCGTCGCCGCCCGGTCAACGAGGAGCGCGAGATGCACCGCTTCTCGGACAGCGCGATGCATACCGCGTTGATGGCCGCGATCATCGCGGTCGCCGTGATGGCCGTGGTGCAGATGGTCAACGTCGGCGTCCAGATGTGGCAGCTGGAACCGGTCGTCGTGCAGGGCAAGGCCCAGCAGGTGCCGCTGCCCGCGGCGCCTCAACCGCTGGAGCAGGCGCAACCGCGCCGTTGAGCGCCAGGCCCGCGCCCCTCGCGCGGCCTTCGCCCCGGCACCGGCAGCGCCGGTGTCCCGGCTCACATCCGCCGACAGCTCACATCTGCCGGAAGAGATGCAGGTAGCTGCGGCTGACCGGCAGCACTTCGGGGCGGGCCTTCAGGTGGAGGTCGGCCGTCTCGTTCGGACCTCGCGTGACATGGCTGATCGCGTGCAGGTTCACGACCACCGAGCGATGTACCTGCACGAAGCGCTGCGGGTCGAGCCGCTCGATCAATTCGCGGATCGGCGTGCGGATCAACGCCTCCCCTTCCGCGGTGACGACGAGGGTGTACTTCTCGTCCGACCGCAGGAACAGGATCTCGTCGACCGGGATCAGCTTCAGTGTCGAGCCTACCGACGCGCGGATCCACTGCAGCGGTCCCGCGTCGCTCGCCAAGGCGCCCCCGGCCGCCGCCGAACCGGTCGCCGGCCGCGCCATGCGCCGGGCAAGTTCGTCGATGACCGCCTCCAGCGCCGCCTGGCCCGCCGGCCCGCGCGGCTGTCTCGACCGTTCCGCCAGGCGTTCCTTCAGGCGGCCGACCGTGTCGGCCAGCCGGACCTCGTCGACCGGTTTGACCAGGTAATCGATCGCGCCGCGCTCGAAGGCCTGCAGCGCGTAGTCCTCGAAGGCGGTGACGAAGACCACCTGCGCCTGCCGCGCGATCTGCCGCGCCGCTTCCATCCCGTTCAGGCCCGGCATGTGGACATCCAGGAAGGCGATGTCGGGGCGGTGGATCTCGAACATCTCCACCGCCTCGCGGCCGTTGCGCGCGGACGCGACGATGCGCAGTTCCGGCCACAGCAAGCCGAGGCTGCGCTGCAGGCTGTCCCGCAGCAGGGGTTCGTCGTCGGCGATCAGCGCGGTCGGTGCGGTGGGCGTGGCGGAAGCGGAAGAACTCATGTCATTGCGGAGTGAAGCGCACTTCGGCGCACAGGCCGTGCGGCCGATTCTCGGTCAGCGCCAACGACGCGCCGGCACCGTAGAACAGCGTCAGCCGCTCGCGCAGGTTGCGCAGCCCCGTGCCGCTGCCCATGCTCTGCGTCATGCCGACGCCGGTATCGCTGACCCACAGGCGCACCTGGCCCTCGTGCAAGGCGCCGCCGACGTCGATGCGCCCCCCCTCCTCGCTCGGATCGATGCCGTGGCGCACGGCGTTCTCGACCAGCGTCAGCAAGGCCATCGGCGGGAAGCGCAAGCCGCCGAGTTCCGGCGGCAGGTCCACCACATAGTCCAGCCGGTCCGGCATGCGCAGGTGCATCAGTTCCAGGTAGGCGCGGACCAGGGCGACCTCATCCGACAGGATCGTGCTGTCGCCCTGCAGCCGCGGCATCGCGGCCCGCAGGTAGGCGATCAGGCTGCGCAGCACCGGCGCGGCCTGCGGCGAGCCGGTCTCCACGAGCGCACGGACGTTCGCCAGCGTGTTGAAGAGGAAATGCGGCTCCACTTGCGCCTGGAGCAGCCGCAGCCGCGCGTCCAGCGCCTGGCGCTCCAGCTCGCTGCGCTCGAGTTCGAAGCTGAGCGCCTGGTTGCGGGCCTCGGCATCGCGCTGGCGATAGAGCGCGCCCATCGCCAGCAACGGCCCGACGACCAGGCCCGATCCGGCGATCCACAGGAAGCCCAGCATCCGGGACTCGGACTCGACGAAGCTGGAGAAGTCGCCCCCGACCGCCACCATGTACACCGCCAGCGTGGCCACCGGCACCGCCGCCGCGACGACGACGACCTGGAACAACCAGCGCGCCCACCAGCGCGGCAGCCGGCGCGGCCATTGCCCGGCCGCCGAGAAGGCCAGCAGCGCCAGCATGCCCACGAACATGGTCCGCCCCAGCAGGACGGGGAACGGCGTGATGAAGATCGGCTGCAGCGCCAGCGCGAAGACGGTCGCCAGCGCCAGCGCCAGCAGCACCCGTTGCGGCGTCAGGTAGGAGACGAAACCGTGCCAGGCCGGATGCGGGGGCTCGGGCGGGCTGACAGGGAGGACCGGGGTCGACATGCCCGCACGATAGCCGTGGCCTCACGGCGATCCAAGCACCGGCGGGCGCTCACGCGACGAAACACGGGATGAGCTGCTTGAGCCACGGCAACCGGCGCGGCGCCCGGTGCGGCAACCGGCGTGGAAATCGCACCGAGCTCCGGCCCAGCCCCTCGCATCGCGGCCACGCGCGGCAGCGTCGTGAGGAAGTCCTCGAACAGGTCGCCGCCGTTCACGCGTACATCCCGATCCGGCACATCACGGCTTCCTTGCCGGCATTGATGGCGAATCGCAGGGCCTCCGCCGGTGTCGCCCAGCCGTAGCCGCCGGCCAGGTTCTCGTCCCGGAACGCTTCCCGCTTGTTCATCGCCTCCACCAGCCCCATCCGGACGACGACCACCGCCGCCACGTACCCGAACTGGCGCGGTCGCTCGATCGCCCCGGCGTAGATGCGGTAATCCCCGGTCTCGACTTCGGCGAAATGCATGGCGGACTCCTTCAGCGGCAGGCAGCTCGCTCGGAGCCGCGATGGAGTCAACTTTGCGCGCTCGGTCGGGTCTTGCCTATCCAACCGAGGAGGGCCCTCGGAAGGGGGAGGCGAGGTCGGAATGCCTCGGTATCCCCCAATCGGGCGAGGATCGGGCGGGGATCGAGAGAGGGGCCGCGCGAGCCGCGCGACCGCTCAGAACTGGTTGTTGGCGATCGAGGTGTATTCGCGCAGCTCGGCGTCGACGACGCGCTTGGGCGGCACATCCGCCGCACGCTGTCCCAGCGTGGGATGGACGACGTCGTAGGCCCGGCGTTCGGACGGGGAAATGACGCCGTTCTGGTCCGAATCCGCCTCCGCGTAGACCAGGTTGGGGATCAGGCTGATGGGCTCGGGGAACTTCTCGTCTTCGGACACCACCGCGGCGCGGGCATTCGAGGGCTGGAAGGAGGTGCTTTGCGCCGTCACCGTCGTCGGCACGGACGCGGCGCGCGCCTGGGCCTGCGCCTGCGCCAGGGCTGACGGGGAGGCTTCTTCCGTGGCGGCAGCCTGCCCCTGGGCGGCTGGCGCGGCGGTCACCGGTTGGGAGGTCGCTGCACGAACAGAAGTCGCCGGGCCGGTCGCCGTCTGCGCGGGGGACGAGGCGGTGGAGGCGGCGAGGCTGGCGGCCTGCGGAGACAAGCTGACCACGGCGGACGCCTCGGCCTGTGCAGCGGTCGAGGGGTCGTAGACATCGGCTTCGCGCACGCGTGCCGACTGCCCGGTGCTGGCACCGGGGCCATTCAAGTTCGTCGAGTTGTTCAGGGCAGCAATCATGGCGAGCCTCCCGCGAGGTGTCCGCACATTTCGGCCAGCGGATGCCGGGGCCGGGATCCCAGTCCCGGTCCAACGCCTTTCCAGCGCATGATCGGTTTATCGGCGGGCGATCTCCGGACTTTAGGCCTCGATCCGCGCCTTTCGCACTTTCTTGATAGGGACAAACCCCTAATGCGGGGTGGGAACCGGGGTCGCGGGCACAAGTCCACTCGCCGGAAACCCCCGGTCCCATCGGTTAAATTGCCACGCATGGGTCTCCGCTCCTTCGCCACCGCTCACATTCCAGGCCTGACCGGTCTCGCCGGTCCCAAGGCCACGCCGGACATCGCCGCCGAAGCCTCCTCGTTCGACGCCCTGGTGGATCGGCTGCACTACCTGCCCAAGGCCGACGTCAAGCGCATCCGCGAGGCCTACAAGTTCGCGGACGAGGCCCACCTGGGCCAGTTCCGGGCCAGCGGGGAGCCCTACATCACCCATCCGATCGCCGTGGCCGGCCTGTGCGCCGACTGGCGCCTGGACGCGCAGGCCATCATGGCCGCGCTGATGCACGACGCGATGGAGGACTGCGGCGTCACCAAGACGGAGCTGATCGAGCGCTTCGAGGCGCCGACGGCGGAACTCGTCGACGGCCTGACGAAGCTGGACAAGCTGCAGTTCTCGACGCGCGAGGAATCGCAGGCGGAGAGCTTCCGCAAGATGCTGCTGGCGATGGCGCGGGACGTCCGCGTCATCCTGATCAAGCTGGCGGACCGTCTGCACAACATGCGCACGATGCAGCACATGGCGTTCGACAAGCGCCGCCGCATCGCCCGAGAGACGCTGGACATCTACGCCCCGATCGCGCACCGGCTCGGTCTCAACGAGATCTACCGCGAGCTGCAGGAACTGTCGTTCCAGTACATCCACCCTTGGCGGCACGGCGCGTTGGCCAAGGCCGTCGCGAAGGCCCGCGGCCACCGGCGCGACCTCGTCGCCCGCATCGAGCGCGACGTGCAGAAGGCCTTCTCCGAGGCCAACCTGCGCGTGGAGATCCAGGGCCGCGAAAAGACGCTGTTCAGCATCTACAAGAAGATGCGGGAGAAACACCTGAGCTTCGCGCAGGTCAGCGACATCTTCGGCTTCCGCGTCATCGTGCAGGACCTGCCGCAGTGCTACTGGTCGCTGGGCGTGCTGCACCAGCTCTACAAGCCGCAGCCGGGCAGATTCAAGGACTACATCGCCATTCCCAAGCCCAACGGCTACCAGTCGCTGCACACGACGCTGGTCAGCCCGCTGGGCACGCCGGTGGAATTCCAGATGCGGACCGAGGCGATGCACATGGTCGCCGAGAAGGGCGTGGCCGCGCACTGGCTCTACAAGAGCAAGGGCGACGCCAAGGGCGCGCAGCAGCTGGGCTCGCGCTGGCTGCAGTCCCTGCTGGACATCCAGGACGAGACCCGCGACGCGACCGAATTCCTGGAGCACGTCAAGATCGACCTGTTCCCCGACGCGGTCTACGTGTTCACGCCGAAGTCCAAGATCATGGCCCTGCCCAAGGGCGCGACGCCGGTGGACTTCGCCTACGCGATCCACTCCGACGTCGGCGATCACTGCGTGGCGGCGAAGGTCAACGGCGAACCGGTGCCGCTGCGCACCGAGCTGCGCAGCGGCGATGTGATCGAGGTGGTCACCGCCGCCGGCGCGCGGCCGAATCCGGCCTGGCTGAGCTTCGTCCGCACCGGCCGCGCCCGCTCCAAGATCCGGCACTTCCTGAAGAACCTGGAGCAGGAGGAATCGCGCGAACTCGGCCACAAGATGCTGGCGCAGGCGCTGCGCGCCGAAGGACTGGCGCTGCCCAGCCTGCGCGCCGACGACGAGGCCGCCGCCGCGCTCTGGCAGGACCTGGCCCGCTGGGCCGGCAACCGCCATGTGGACGAACTCCTCGTCGAGATCGGGCTGGGGCGCAAGATCGCGACCATCGTCGCCAAGAAGCTTGCGCGCACGCTGTCCGACCAGGGCCAACGTCCCGACGCGGTGCTGCTGACGATGGGCCGTTTCGCCACCGACGACGCGCCGGCGCAGGGCCAGGTCCTGATCGACGGCAGCGAAGGCGCGTCGGTGCGGCTGGCCACCTGCTGCCGCCCGATCCCCGGCGACGACATCAAGGGCTACCTCGGCCGCGGCGAGGGCCTGGTCGTGCACACGGCCGAGTGTTCGGTCGGCCGCCGCCTGTTCCAGCGCGACAGCGAGCACTGGATCGCCGTGGGCTGGGGCGAGGAACTCAGCCGCAGCTTCGAGGCCGAGGTCGGTGTGCTGATGCGCAACGGCAAGGGCGTGCTGGCGCAGATCGCGACGGCCGTCAGCAGCGCCGAGGCCGACATCACCCACATCGCGATGAGCGACGACTCGCAGCAGCGCGAGACGGCGGAGATGACGCTGCTGCTCGCGGTGCGCGACCGCCTGCACCTGGCCGACACCTTGCGCACGCTCAAGCGTTCGAGCGCGGTGATGCGGGCCTGGCGGGTGAAGCCCTGATCAGGCGTCCGGCGTCGATGGACTCGACGGCGCCGGATAGCGGACCTCGACGATCTCGATCGTCTCCACCCCGACCGGCGTGACCAGTTGCAGTTCGTCGCCCTCGCGCGCCTTGATCAGCGTGCGGGCGATCGGCGAGACCCAGCTGACTTCGCCGGCCAGGCTGTCGGACTCGTCGATGCCCTTGATGGTGATCGTCCGCTCCTCGCCTTTCGCATTGGCGTAGGTCACCGTCGCGCCGAAGAAGACCTGGTCGCTGCCGTGGTGCGCGCTCGGATCGACCACCTCCGCGATGTCCAGGCGCTTGGTCAGGAAACGCAGCCGGCGGTCGATCTCGCGCAGCCGCTTCTTGCCGTAGAGGTAGTCGCCGTTCTCCGAGCGGTCGCCGTTCTTGGCGGCCCAGGACACAATCTCGACGATCTTGGGACGCTCGACGTCCAGCAGCTGCATGAACTCCGCCCTGAGGCGCGCATAGCCGCCCGGGGTCATGTAGTTGCGCGAGCCCTGCGGCAATGCGGGCAGCGACGGGCCGTCGTCGTCATCGTCGCCGTTCTCGGGTTCCTTCGTGAATGCCTTGCTCATGAGGGCTATTGTGTCGCGCCCATGCCGCGTCCGCGCGGCAGCGCGCGGTGTCACGGGCCGTCGCGCGGTATGGTGTGCCGGCCCCCTTTCCACCTCCATCGGGAAATCGCGCATGGCCCACACCACTGACGGCGGCTCCGGCGGTCCGCTGAGCGGATTGAAGATCGTCGAATTCGCCGGCATCGGTCCGGCGCCGTTCGCGGGGCTGGTGCTGGCGGATTTCGGCGCCGAGGTGACCGTCGTCGAGCGCCCGGGCGGCGAGACCCGGCTCGGCGGCGGCCCGGCGCTGAACCGTGGAAAGAAGGTCGTTCAGGAGGATCTGAAGTCCCCGGCCGGTCTCGCCCGGGTGAGGGACCTCGTGGCCGGCGCCGACGCGCTGATCGAAGGATTCCGGCCCGGCGTGATGGAGCGGCTCGGACTCGGCCCGGACACGCTGCTCGCCGCCCACCCCCGGCTGGTCTACGCGCGGCTCACCGGCTGGGGACAGACGGGGCCGCTGGCGCAGCGCGCCGGCCACGACATCAACTACGTCGCCTTGAGCGGCCTGATGCCCTACGCCGCGCGGCCCGGCCAGGCGCCGGCGGTGCCCGCCACGCTGCTCGGCGATGTGGGCGGCGGCGCGATGACGATGCTCTTCGGACTGATGTGCGCGTTGTGGGAGTCGCGCCGCTCGGGCCGCGGGCAGGTCGTGGACGCCGCGATCGTCGACGGCGTCGGCTACATGGGCACGCTCATCCAGGCGCTGAAATCGGACGGGCGCTGGGACGAGGACGACTCGCGCAATCTCTTCCGCCATCGCTCGCACTTCTACGACGTCTTCGAATGCGCGGATGGGCGCTGGCTATCCCTGGGCGCGATCGAAGGCCCGTTCCGGAAGGAATTGATGTCGCGCCTGGCGCTCCCCTCTCCGCCGGAGGACGACCCGGCGCTGTGGCCGTCCTTGCGGGAAGCGGTGGCCGGGCGAATCCGTCAGCGGCCCCTCGCGCACTGGGTGGCCGTGTTCGAGGACAGCGACGCCTGCGTCGCCCCGGTGCTCAACGCCGCCGAGGCGCCCTTGCACCCGCACCAGCAGGCGCGGCGGAATTTCTTCTCCCAGGAGGGGCAGGCGTGGCCAATGCCGGCGCCCAAACTCTCGCGCACGCCGGCCAAGCCCGGACCTCCGGCGATCTCCCGAGGTATTCAACCGCGGGATTCCGACCAGGACGATATTCGCTCCGAATAGTCCGTCCCGAGAATCTCTCAGGCATCCACCCAGAAAAGAAAAAAGCCAGCGTTTTTCAACGCTGGCTTTTTATTTGGTGCGGCTGGCAGGATTCGAACCCACGACCCCTTGGTTCGTAGCCAAGTACTCTATCCAACTGAGCTACAGCCGCTCGACTTTTACTGATCAGGAACCGCCGTCGTGGAAGCGATCCCAGGTTTTTGTTGTTACTTCTTCTTTTGCGTGCCGAATCTCTGGTTTCCCTCGGATTCAACAGTTTTTCTGGTGCGGCTGGCAGGATTCGAACCCACGACCCCTTGGTTCGTAGCCAAGTACTCTATCCAACTGAGCTACAGCCGCTGAAAGACTGCGACTATAGCATGCGTTTTTGGAGCTGCGCAAGTTTCTCGGGAAAAACATGGGATCGACGGAACCGCGCGGGGGTCACGGCCTCAGCCCAAGCGTGCGGCCGCCTCGAAACAACGCGCGCGACGCTCCGTATCCTCGTCCTGCTCGGCCATTTCGGCCAGCCGCAGCCAGCTGCGGCGGCGGGCCCCCAGGCTCAACTCGCGGTCATCCGCCGCCTGCTCGAGCATCAGCCGCGCCTTGCCCCACAACTGGCGTTCCGCCAGCGCATGACCCAATGCGAGCGCCATGGTGCCGTCACGCGGGAAGCGTTGCACCGCCCCCTCCAGGCGCTGCAACCATTCCGGCCCCAGGCCCGGCATGCACGGCACCAGGGCCTCGGCCAGCGCCCGGCGCTCGTCGGTCCCCTGCTCCGCGATCGATTCCCAGAACGGACGCAGCCAGCCGCGACCGTCCTCCGGCGCGCCCAGCGCCGCCGCGCAGTTCGCGGCCCGCGCCGCGACGAAGACGTCGCGGCGGTCCGACGCATCCAGCTGCTGCCAGATGGCGCGCAGTTGATCGATGTCCCGCGCCGTGTCCAGCGCCTCGCAGGCCAGCGAGCGCAGCAGCCCCTGCGCCGCGGACTTGGAGAAGCCCTGGTGCTTGGCCAGCAATCTGGCGGTGCGCAAGGCCTCGAGCGGCTGGTGCGCGAGACGGCTGCCCTGCAGCTTGAGCCGCAGCGCCTGCGTGCGGCGCGCGACCCCCGGCGTCAGCTCGCCCAGCAAGCCGAGCGCGCGCGGGGCGTCGCGGTCGTCCAGCGCCCATTCGGCCGCCAGCAGCCGGGCGCCCTCTTCCTGCACGCGGGCGCCGGCGGAGGTGGCCGCCACCTGCAGCGCCTGGCGCAGGTGCTCGTCGCGGTTGCGCCGGTCCTGCAGCCGGTGCGCGCTCTGGGCCGCCACCAGATGGGCCAGCGCCATGAATGCGCCGTCCTGCGCCAGATCGGGCGTCTGCGCCTGGATGTTGAGCGCGCGCTGCGCCGCCTTCTGCGCGCGGCTGTAGCGGGCACCGAAGTACTCCGCCCAGGCCTCGCGCAAGGCGATCTGCGCGCTGCGTTCGCGCTGGGCCATGCGCCACAGGCGCGCCCGCTTGGGCAGCGTCAGCAACGCGTCCAGCGTCTGCATCAGCGTCATCAGCGCGAGACACCCCGCCAGCAGCAGCAGCAGGAACAGGTTGAGCGACAGGTCCATGCGCCAGCCGCGCAGGTAGAAACTGGCCAGACCGTCGTTGTTCCCCAGCATGAGCGCCGCGACCACCGCCGCGGCGAACAGCAGCACCAACCAGATCACCATCCGCATGGCGATCTCCTCAGCGCGCCACCGCGCTCAGCGCGGCCAGCGTGTCGTCGGGGCGCGGCACGCTCACCTGCCGCGACTGTCCTTGCACCTGCCGCAGCAGCTCCGATGTCTGCGTCAGCTTGCGCGAGCGCGCGTCGAAGTAGCGGTCCAGCATCGCCTGCGCCTCGCGCAGATCCACCTGGGCGGTGTCGAACTGGCGGCTCAGCAACGCCAGCCGGGCGTTCAGCAGCCGCAGCTTGAGGTTCTCACGCAGGAAGAAGGACTGCTCGGGCGCGATCAGCGCGGCTTCCGGGTGTTCGATCCGCGTCACGCGCAGCAGGCCGCGGGCCTCGCGCCAGACGTCGGCGGACAGGGCCGTCCAGCGATCGCCCGCCTGGTCCCAGAGTCTGGACCACCAGCCGGGTTCGGCCTCGGCCGCGATCCCGGCCTGCGAGGCGCCCGACACCGCCTTGCGCGGCGCGGACGCCTTCGTCGCGGCGGAAGGCGCCGCGGGGGTCGGGTGTTGCCCGGCGGACGTGCCGGACGTGCCGGACGGGTCCTGCCCAGGCTGGGCGACGGCCAGCAGGGGCAGGTCGTCGACCTGCCGGACGACCTCGTCGAGCTTGATCGTCAGCGTCGACACGTCGACGACGCTGACCGCCTTGATGCGCTCCAGGTCACGCGTGACGGCGCGCCGGACGCCTTCCAGGCGCGGCTGCTTGTAGCGGGCCAGCCGCTCGTCGGCCTGGCGCAGCGCGGCCACCAGCGGCTCGGCGCTGCCGGTGATCGTGCCCTGCTGCATCGCGACACGCAGCGAGGCCTCGATGTCGCCGACGACGTTCTCGTCGCGCGAGCGGTTCATCGACTGCATCAGGCCCTCGAGCTGCTCGCGCTGCACGGCGACCTCGGCCAGGCGGGCGTCCAGCAGCGCGACCTTGGCCGCGGTGTCGCGGCTGAGGTCCTGCGCCTGGCGCGCCTGGTCGCGGGCGATGTTGGCCTCGCTCTGGCTGTTGTCCTGGCGCCGGACGAGCTCCTGCTCGACCTGCTTGAGCCGCTGCTGGCTCTGCCAGGCCAGGCCGAGGGCCAGCAGGGCCACCAGGCCGACGCCGGCCACGACGGCCTGGGTCAGGGTGGCGCCGGAATGCCGGGCGGGCTTGTGGGGCGACGGAACGTCGGCTGCGGGGGTGGTGGTCTCGCTCACGTCGGCGATTCTAGGGTGGACCCTGACAGCATCCGGAACCCGGCCGCGACGGCCTCCGCGTCGGGTCGCACCAAAACCACATGCCCTACCCCGAGGGCTTGCGCCCGCGCGGCGATGCGTTCGTGGGTGGCCAGCGCCCGCGCCTGTCCCCAGACGGCCGCCTGCGCCGCCCCGGACGCCGGCCCGCGCGTCCCGTCGGGCGTCGCTCCGCGCGTCCCCTGTTCGAGGGTGTCCAGGTAGCCGATGGCCTCCGAGCTGCTGAAGAGCCAGACATGACGTTCAGGCGCCCGCAGCGCCGCGCGCAGCAGCGTTTCGCCCTCGGGGTCCAGCCGGGGGCAGGCCCGCCGATAGGCGCCGACCGCCGTCACGTCGGCGCCGGCCTCGCGCAGGCGGTCGCCCAGCCATTCGCGCCCGCCGTCGCCGCGCACCAGCAGCGCGCGGCGGCCGGTCCAGTCCGGTCCCGCGACACGGACCAGCTCCGGCCAGAGGTGTTCGGAGTCCAGGCTGTCCGCCCCCGCCGGGGGCTGGACGATCCGGCCGGCCGGCACGCCGCGCTCGATCAGGGCCTGCGCGCTGCCGGGACCGACGGTCGCGGCCCAGGTGCGGCCGGGCCAGGCGGCGCCGAGGGGGCGGCGAAGGAAGAAGTGTTCGACCGCGTTCGGACTGACGAACATCGTCAGGTCCATGGCTGCCAGCGAAGACCAGGCCGCGTCGACGGGCGCCGGATCGTCGGTCGGTTCGATGTCGATCAGCGGGAGCGAGGCCGTCGGCACGCCCAGCGCCGCCATCCGCCGCGCCCAGTCGTCGGCCTGGGCCCGCGGACGGGTCAGGAGCAATCTGGCCGGGGCGACGGCGCCCGGCATCAGACGTCCTTCAGGTACTCGACGGCGCCGCGTTCGCGCAGGGCCGCCGCGGCGGCGACACCCAGGGCCTCGGCCCCGGCGAGGTCCGCCACCGCCGCCTGCACGCCCGTCCGCAGGAGGGGCTTCTCCGGATGGATCGGGTGGCCGAGGGCCGCGGACAGTGTCAGCTGTCCGTCCGAGGTCCAGACCGCGTGCGCGGCCAGCGGCATCGAGCAGCTGCCGCCGAGCTCGCGCGACACGGCCCGCTCCGCCGCGGCCGACAGCCAGGTCGGCGCATGCGCCAGCGCCGCGAGGTGCTCCGCCAGCGGCGCCTGCCCGGCGCGGATCTCGATGCCCAGCGCGCCCTGCCCCGCGCACGGGATCATCTCGTCGACGGCGAAGTACTGCCGGATGCGGCCCGCCAGGTCCAGCCGCTTGAGGCCGGCGGCGGCGAGCACGATCGCGTCGTACTGGCCTTCGTCCAGCTTGCGCAGCCGCGTGTCGAGGTTGCCGCGCAGCGGCTCGATGCGCAGGTCCGGCCGCAGGTTCTTCAACTGCGTCACGCGACGCAGGCTGGAGGTCCCGACGCAGGCTCCCTGCGGAAGCGCCGCCAGGCTGTCGTACATCGAGGAGACCAACGCGTCGCGCGGGTCCTCGCGCTCCAGCACGGCGGCCAGGACGAAGCCCTCGGGCAGGTCCATCGGCACGTCCTTGAGCGAATGCACCGCGAGCTGCGCGCGGCCGTCCTCCAGCGCCGTTTCCAGCTCCTTCACGAAGAGTCCCTTGCCGCCGACCTTGGACAGGGTGCGGTCCAGGATCTGGTCGCCACGCGTGGTCATCCCGAGCAGCCGCACGTCCAACCCTCGCGCGCGCAGCAGCGCCTGCACATGTTCCGCCTGCCAGAGGGCCAGCCGGCTCTCGCGCGTGGCGATCACGAATTCTCTGTTCATGGGGCGGCATGCTAGCCGAGCGGACACCCGTGTCGTCCCTCCGCCGAGGGAGCACTGCTTGCCGCGAAGCGTGGCTTGCGCGATCCCGGAGCAAGTCGCGGCATCCGCGCCACGCCGCCGGGCGAGCCGCGCACGGAGAAACTGCTAAAGTCAGCCGAAGGTAACTCCGTTACATCACCCCTTCCCCCCTGGTCCCTGACGACACCCTCACGCCGCCATGCCCGCCAGTACCGCCTCCGCCTCCCCCAAGTCCGGCGACAAGTCCCGCGCCACCTCGTCCGGCAAGCTGTCCGCCACGGTCCCCGCCAAGGGCGGACGTCCCGCGGGAAAGCGCGCCGCGAAGTCCGCGAAGTCCGCGAAGTCCGCGAAGGCCGCTGCCAAGGCGTCGGCCTCGGCCCGTTCGAGCCGGACGGCCAAGGACAAGAACCAGCCGTTGATGGACGACATCCGCCTGCTGGGTCGCATCCTCGGCGAGGTGATCCGCGAGCAGGAGGGCCGCGAGGCCTATGAACTGGTGGAGCGCGTGCGCCAGCTGTCGGTGGCCTTCCGCCTGAAGCGGGACGCGCAGGCCGGCAAGCAGATGGACAAGCTGCTCAAGAGCCTGTCGGGCGAGCAGACCGTCAGCGTGATCCGCGCGTTCAGCTACTTCTCGCACCTGGCCAACATCGCGGAGGACCGCCACCACGTGCGCCGCCGCGAGGTCCACGAGCGCGAGGGCTCGCTGCAGGCCGGCTCGCTGGCCTATGCGCTGGAGCGCCTGTTCGACGCCGGCGTGCGGCCGGCGGAGGTCGCGAAGACCCTGGCGCACGGGTTCGTCTCGCCGGTGCTGACGGCGCACCCGACCGAGGTCCAGCGCAAGAGCATCCTGGACGCCGAGCGCGCCGTCGCCGAACTGGTGGGCGCGCGCGACCGCCTGCACACCGAGCGCGAGCTGGCCGCCAACGAACACCTGATCCGCGCCCGCGTCACCCAGCTGTGGCAGACGCGGATGCTGCGCTACTCGAAGCTGACCGTGGCCGACGAGATCGAGAACGCGCTGAGCTATTACCACGCGACCTTCCTGCGCGAGATCCCCAAGCTCTACACCGAACTGGAGGAAGCGCTGCCCGGCGAGGAGGTCGCGTCCTTCCTGCGCATGGGCCAATGGATCGGCGGCGACCGCGACGGCAATCCCAATGTCACCGCCGACACGATGCGCCTGGCGCTGCGCCGCCAGAGCGAACTGGCGTTGCGCCACTACCTGACGGAGCTGCACGAGCTGGGCGCGGAACTGTCGATCTCGCTGCGGCTGACCGGCGTCACGCCGGCGATGCAGGCGCTGGCCAAACGCAGTCCCGACCGGAACGAGCACCGCATGGACGAGCCCTACCGGCGCGCGCTCACCGGCATGTACGCGCGGCTGGCCGCGACGCTGGAGTCGCTGACCGGCACGGAGGCGCTGCGCCATGCGGTGGCGCCGCAGGATCCGTACGTCTCGCCGCAGGAGCTGCTCGAGGACCTGCGCGTCATCCAGGAATCGCTGGAGAGCCACCATGCGCACGCGCTGATCGCGCCGCGGCTCAAGCCGCTGATCCGCGCCGTGCAGGTCTTCGGCTTCCACCTGGCGACGCTGGACCTGCGCCAGAGCAGCGACCAGCATGAGCTCACCATCGTCGAGCTGCTGAAGGCGGCGCGGGTCTGCGAGGACTACTCGGCGCTGGGCGAGCAGGAGCGCCGCGCGCTGCTGGTGGACCTGCTCAACCAGACGCGCCCGCTGCGCGTGCCGGGCGCCGACTACAGCGAGCGCGCGCTGGGCGAGCTCGCGATCTTCGAGACGGCCCGCGAATCGCTGAAGCGTTTCGGCCGCGAGGCGCTGCGCCACTACATCATCTCGCACACCGAGGACGTCAGCGACCTGCTGGAAGTGCAGCTGCTGCTCAAGGAAGTCGGCCTGCTGCGCGGCACGCTGGACGGCGAGGCGGTGAGCGACCTGATCGTCGTGCCGCTGTTCGAGACCATCGGCGACCTGCGCAACGCGCCCGGCATCATGCGCGGCTTCTACGAGCTGCCCGGCATGGCGGCGCTGGTCCGGCGCTCCGGCGGCGAGCAGGACATCATGCTGGGCTACTCCGACTCCAACAAGGACGGCGGCGTGTTCACCAGCAGCTGGGAGCTGTACCGCGCCGAGATCGCGCTGGTGAAGCTCTTCGACGAGCTGCGCGCGCAGGGGCCGCTGACGCTGCGCCTGTTCCACGGCCGCGGCGGCACGGTGGGCCGCGGTGGCGGCCCGAGCTACCAGGCCATCCTGGCGCAGCCCCCCGGCACGGTGAACGGCCAGATCCGGCTGACCGAACAGGGCGAGGTCATCAACTCCAAGTACGCGAATCCGGAGATCGGCCGGCGCAACCTGGAGACGCTGGTCGCGGCCACGCTCGAAGCCACGCTGCTGCATCCGACCAAGCCCGCGCCGCAGGCCTTCATGACGGCGGCGCAGGCGCTGTCGGACGCCAGCTTCGCCGCCTACCGCGGCCTGGTCTACGACACGCCGGGATTCGCCGACTTCTTCTTCGCCACCACGCCGATCCGCGAGATCGCGGAGCTCAACATCGGCTCGCGTCCCGCGTCGCGCAAGGCCACCCGCGCGATCGAGGACCTGCGGGCCATCCCGTGGGGCTTCAGCTGGGGCCAGTCGCGCATCACGCTGCCCGGCTGGTGCGGCTTCGGCTCGGGGGTCCAGGCCTTCCTGGGCAAGGACCGGGCGGCACGCGAAGAACGGTTGACGCTGCTCAAGCGCATGTTCAAGCAGTGGCCCTTCTTCAGGACGCTGCTGTCCAACCTCGACATGGTGCTGGCCAAGGCCGACCTCGACATCGCGCGGCGCTACCTGGAACTGGTCGAGGACAAGCGCCTGGCCAAGCGGATCTTCGGCGCCATCGAGGCCGAGTTCGCGCGCACCGAAGAGGCCATCGCGCTGATCACCGGCGAGAGCGGCCGCCTCGCGGCCAATCCGGCGCTGGCCCGCTCCATCGAGCATCGCTTCCCCTACATCGATCCGCTGAACCACCTGCAGGTCGAGCTGATGCGGCGGTATCGCGCGATCCCGGCGGAGAAACGCGCCGAGGACCCGCGCCTGGAGCGCGTGCAGCGCGGCATCCACCTGTCGATCAACGGGATCGCGGCGGGCTTGCGCAACACGGGCTGAAGGGCCGACGGGAGCGGCCGGGCGCCATCGCGCCCTGGCGCTTCGTCAGCCTGGCGCTTCGTCAGCGCTGGCCCGCCAGCGCCTCCCGCACCGCCGCGACCTGCCGCCGCGACACGGCCAGCCACTCGTTGACATGGGCGATGCGCACGGCCCAGCCGAGCTCGCCGCCGTTGTCGGCGTCACCGTCGACCGCGCCGTCGGTCGGCACGTGGCGTTCGAGTTCGCGCACGGCCGAACGCGCCACCAGCGCGTTGCGGTGCACGCGCAGGAAGCGCTCGCCCAGGCGCTGCTCCAGGTCGCTCAGCGAGCCGTCCATCACATGGCTCTGCGTCGCCGTGCGCAGCGTGAGGTACTTGAGCTCGGCCTTGAAATAGAGCACCTCCGACAGCGGCACCCGCAGCAGCCGGCCCCGCTCGGTGATGTTGATCACCGGCGCCTCGGCGCCGGGCGCCGGGGCCTGGCCGTTCGAGTCCCGCTCCTCGCGCGCCTTGGCGGCGGCGCGTTCGTCCAGCCGCTGCGTCGCGCGCGCGAGGCTGGCCTGCAGCCGCTCGCGCCGCACCGGCTTGGTCAGGTAGTCCAACGCCTCCAGCTCGAAGGCCAGCAGCGCGTGCTGCGCATGCGCGGTCACGAACACGATCGCCGGCGCGAAGGGACGGCCGCGCAGCGCCGTCGCCAGGCCCAGCCCGTCCAGGCCCGGCATCTGCACGTCCAGCAGGATCAGGTCGCAGGCATGGTCCTTGAGCCAGGCCAGCGCCTGGTCGCCGCTGCCGGCCTCGGCGACCACCTCGGCGCGCGGTTCCTCGTTGGCCTCGACCAGGCCGCGCAGCCGCAGGCGCGCCAGCGGCTCGTCGTCGACGATCAAGACTCTCAGCGGCGGATGCGTCAGCATGTTTCTCGTTCCCGTCCTCGTGGCAGTCGACGACCGGATGGCCGCGCTCGCCCTCATTCACGTTGTTGCCCCTGTCGTGTCCCGCCTCAGCGCGGCAGCACGATCCGCACGACGAAGCGCCCCTCGCCCGGTCCTGCCTCCAGCCGCGCCGCCACGTCGTGCATCAGCCGCAGCCGCTGCCGCACATTGCGCAGGGCCAGGCCGTGCCCCTTGCCGCGCGTCGGCAGCCCCACCGTGTTGACGACCCGGATCTCGACCTCGCTGCCGCGCGCCCGCGTGACAATGTCGACGTCGCCGCCGGCGTCGTTGGGCTCGACGCCGTGGCGCACGGCGTTCTCGACCAGCGGCTGCAGCAGCAACGGCGGCACGCGCGCCTCCGCCGCATGCGGATCCAGTTGCCAGTGCACCCGCAGCCGGTTGCCGAAGCGCAGCTGTTCGATGGCGAGGTAGCGCCGCGCCAGCTCGACCTCCTGGTCCAGTCGCACGCCCTCGGCGGTCGGGCCCGCGTCGGCGAGCGCCACGCGGAACAGCTCGGCCAGGTCCTCGAGGACCTCCTCGGCGCGGCTCGGATCGACGCGCACCAGCGCGATCGCGGTGTTCAGCGTGTTGAACAGGAAATGCGGCCGGATGCGCGACTGCAGCTCCACCAGCCGCGCCAGCGCGTCGGCGGGTGCCTGCGCGCGTTCGCGCAGCTTGAGCCATCCCAGCAGCACGGCGGCGGCCAGCGCGCCGGCCAGCACCGCGGCGCCGCGTTGCAGCGCGCCGAGCGTGCCCAGGTCCACCGCCTCCAGCAGATGCGCGCCGCCGTGCGCGCAAAGCGCACCGAGCGCGATCGGCAGCGTCCACTGCGCCCATTCGGGCAGCCGCGCGAGGACGCGCTTGGACGCGCAGACGACCAGCAGCCAGGCCAGCACGCCGCTGAGCGCGGCGACCGATGCGCCGCCCATGGCCCACGCCCATTGCGCCGGAGTCCCGGAGGTCATCGCCAACCCCAGCGAGAGCACGAGCTGCACGCCCAGCACCGCGCGCAACACCAGGCCGACATGGCAGACGTCGAAGCGCCGCTGCGCGTCGATCAGCCGCGGCGGCTCGACCGGCCGGGCATCGAGGCGGGTTTCCTCCCAGGCCGGCTGCAGCGGCAGCGGCCGGCTGTCGCTGGGCTGCGTGCTCATGGGCTGGGTGGACGGCTCCGGCGGCGCGCCGCGCGCGTCCAGCGACGGCTGGGTGGAACGCCACGGGTCCCTGCCCGGCGTCCTCCCGTTCGTTGCCTTCGTCGCCATCGGATCCTCCCCTGCCCGCGCTGCCCCGCTCCGCCGGCCGCCGCGACCGCGGTGGCCCCGACGCCTGGATGGCGCCCCTTTAGAATCGGCGGCTCATTCTCACCCAGGCGTCCGTCCGCTTCCTATGCGGACACGCCCGGGTCCGCCGCGAAGTCGTAACGCCTTGCAAGCCGATGTCCTCCTCCCGCACTGACCTTCCCTCCGACGGCCAACCCGCCGACAACCAGCTCGCCAACAAGTCGCAGGCCTGGTCCGCGCTCTTCTCCGAGCCGATGAGCGACCTGGTCAAGCGCTACACCGCCAGCGTCGACTTCGACAAGCGGCTCTGGGCCGCCGACATCCAGGGCTCGCTGGCACATGCGGAGATGCTGGCCGCGCAGGGCATCATCGGCGCCGACGACCTCGCCGCCATCCGGAAGGGCATGGCGCAGATCCGCGAGGAGATCGAATCGGGCCGCTTCGAGTGGCAGCTGGACCTCGAGGACGTCCACCTGAACATCGAGGCCCGGCTGACCGCGCTGGTCGGCCTGGCCGGCAAGCGGCTGCACACCGGCCGCAGCCGCAACGACCAGGTCGCCACCGACGTGCGGCTGTGGCTGCGCGGCGAGATCGACACGCTGACCGGCCTGCTGGCCGAGCTGCAACGGGTGCTGGTCGAGCAGGCCGATCGCCATGCCGAGGTGATCCTGCCGGGCTTCACCCACCTGCAGGTGGCGCAGCCGGTGGCCTTCGGCCATCACCTGCTGGCCTATGTCGAGATGTTCGCGCGCGACGCCGAGCGCCTCGTCGACGCCCGCAAGCGCGTGAACCGCCTGCCGCTGGGCGCCGCCGCGCTGGCCGGCACCAGCTACCCGCTGGACCGCGAGCGCGTCGCGCGCTCGCTGGGGATGGAAGGCGTGGCGCAGAACAGCCTCGACGCCGTCAGCGACCGCGACTTCGCGATCGAGTTCAGCGCCGCGGCCGCGCTGATCATGGTGCACATCTCGCGGCTGTCGGAGGAACTGATCCTCTGGATGAGCCAGGCCTTCGGCTTCATCGCGCTGCCGGACCGGTTCTGCACCGGCTCGAGCATCATGCCGCAGAAGAAGAATCCGGACGTGCCCGAGCTGGCGCGCGGCAAGAGCGGCCGCGTGGTGGGCCACCTGATGGGCCTGATCACGCTGATGAAGGGCCAGCCGCTGGCGTACAACAAGGACAACCAGGAAGACAAGGAGCCGCTGTTCGACACGGTCGACACGCTCACCGACACGCTGCGCATCTTCGCGGAGATGATGGCCGGCCTGACGGTCAAGCCCGAAGCGATGGAACGCGCGGCGCTCAAGGGCTACGCGACGGCGACCGACCTGGCGGACTACCTCGTCAAGCAGGGCCTGGCCTTCCGCGACGCGCACGAGATCGTCGCGCACGCGGTGAAGACGGCGCAGGCGCAGGGCATCAACCTGTCGGCGCTGCCGCTGGAGTCGCTGCGGCAATTCGACCCGCGCATCGGCGAGGACGTCTACCAGGTGCTGTCGCTGCAGGGCTCGCTGAACGCGCGCAACATCCTCGGCGGCACGGCGCCGGCGCAGGTCCGCGCGCAGGTGGCCCGCCACCGCGCGCGTCTGGGCGCGAGCGACGCCGCTGCTGGCGCGAAGGCCTGACCATGAGCGTGCTGGCCTGGACCGACGAGCTCGTGCTGAACCAGCCGGAGCTCGACCACACGCACGAGGAGTTCGTCGCGCTGCTCAACCGCTACGGCGAGGTGCTGGACCGCGGCGAGGACGCGCTGCCGGCGTTCAAGGCCCTGCTGGCCCACACCGAGGACCACTTCGCGATGGAGGAGCGCTGGATGGCGGCGACCGGCTTCGAACCGGAGAACTGCCACAGCAGCCAGCATGCGATGGTGCTGAACGTGATGCGCGAGGTGGTGCGCTACGCCGAGGAACTCGGCGACCGCGAGCCGTTGGGCATCGTGCGTACCGAGCTGTCGCAGTGGTTCCCGGGCCACGCCGAGATGATGGACGCGGCGCTGGTCTACACGATGGCACAGCGCGGCTTCGATCCCCGGACCGGCGAATGCCGCGATCCGATCCGCGCCGCCGGCGCGGCACCGGAGGGCGAGGCCGCCGTGTCCGCCTGCGGCTCGACGAGTTGCGGCCACTGAGCCCCTGCTCCGGCCCTGCTGACAGCGAATGTCAGCCGACACGCTCACAATCCGCCGCATGGCCGAGCCGACGCCAGCGCTGCCCGATCGCCTGATCGCCCACCTGGACATGGACGCGTTCTACGCATCCGTGGAGCTGCTGCGTTATCCGGAGCTCAAAGGCCTGCCGGTGGTGGTCGGCGGCCGGCGCGCCCACACGCCGCGGGAGCTGCCGGACGGCACGCGCGAGTTCTTCAAGCTCGCCGACTACACCGGGCGCGGCGTGGTGACGACGTCGACCTACCCGGCACGGGACCTGGGCGTGTTCTCCGCGATGGGCCTGATGAAGGCGGCGCTGCGCGCGCCGCAGGCCATCCTGTTGCCGGCCGACTTCGATTCCTACCGCCACTTCTCGCGGCTGTTCAAGGCGGCGGTGCGCGAGATCGCGCCGGTGATCGAGGACCGGGGCATCGACGAGATCTACATCGACCTCACCGACGTGCCTGGCGCGCGCGAAGCGGTCGGGCACGACCCGCTGGGCGGCGTGCGGGCGATCGCGCGGGAGATCAAGAACTCGGTGCAGCGGGCGACGGGGCTGACCTGCTCGATCGGCGTGACGCCGAACAAGCTGCTGTCCAAGATCGCGTCGGAGCTCGACAAGCCCGACGGCCTGACGATGATCATGATGGAGGACCTGCCGACGAAGATCTGGCCGCTGCCGGTGCGCCGCATCAACGGCATCGGTCCGAAGGCCGGCGCCAAGCTCGAAGGCCTGGAGATCCACACCATCGGCGAGCTCGCGGCGGCGGCGCCGGAACTGCTGCTTCAGCATTTCGGCGCGGGCTACAGCGCCTGGCTCCACCAGGCGGCCTGGGGCCTCGACGACCGGCCGGTGGTGACCTACAGCGAGCCGGTGTCCATCAGCCGCGAGACGACCTTCGAGCGCGACCTGCACGCCAAGCGCGACCGGCCCGAGCTGTCGCGCATCTTCACCGCGCTGTGCGAGCAGCTGGCGTCGGACCTGCAGCGCAAGGGCTACCTGGGGCGGACGATCGGCATCAAGCTGCGCTTCGAGGGGTTCCGCACGGTGACGCGAGACCTGACCCTCGACGAGCCGGTGCAGGATGCGGCATCGATCCGGCACGCCGCGGGGCTGTGCCTCAAGCGCGTGGACCTGAGCCAGCGGCTGCGACTGCTCGGCGTGCGGGTCGGGAAGCTGAGCCGGCCGGGGGAGGTCGAGCCGAAGAAGCGGGCGCGCGCGGCGCCGGCAACGAATGAGGATCTGCCTTCGAGGCCGAGGCCGGAGAACTTGAGTTTGTTCAGCTGAAGCATCGGCACGTCGTGCGTGGCGGCCGTGAGCGGGGCCGATCGTCGATCACGCAGTGGGCAGACGCCACAGCCAGATGCCGACAGCCAGACAGCACACGGCCGGTAACCAGGGGACGACCGGCATGACGAACGCGGAGACGATCGAACTGATCGCCATCATTCCCCAGGCCATCTGCTTGGCCCGGAGCGGCACCGCGCGATTGGCGCGCCACTGGACGATCATCGGCCCGAAGCGCGGGTGGCCGACGAGCCACGCCTCGCAGCGCGCAGACCCGCGTGCGAAGCAGAACGCGGCCAGCAACACGAACGGGGTCGTCGGCAACAGCGGCAGGAAGATGCCGACCACGCCCAGCACGAGGCTCAGCGCGCCGCCCACCATCCACGGCAGACGCCGCCACAGGGACGCCCGCTCCAGCACGCGCACGGTCGCCTCGTCGGCCGCGGCCTCGTCGGCGGCGGCGGCCAGGCTTCTCTCGGGAACGTCAGACATCGCGCCACTGTAGCTGCGCTCCGAGGCAGCGCGTGCGCCCGTCATTGCGGCTTCGTGATGGCCTGCGCGACCGGCAGGCGCCGGACGCTACAGTCGTGCCCATGAGCGATCCCTCGCGCCCCGCCCCTGGCGAGCCCCTCGACAACGAACTGCGACTGCCCTCGATCGACGGCCTGCTCGCCTTCGAGGCCGCCGCGCGGCTCGGCAGCCTGGAGCGCGCCGCCGAGGTGCTCCATGTCAGCGCGAGCGCCGTCGGCAAACGCATCGCGACGCTGGAGGAGCGCCTCGCGCAGCCGCTGCTGACGCGAAATCCGCTGCGGCTCACCGCCGCCGGCAAGGAGTACCTCGCGCAGGTCCAGACCGCGTTGTCGCTGCTGGCGGCCGTGCCGCTGCACCGACGCGAGCAGCAGCGCGTGGTACGGCTCAGCATCAGCAGCCCGCCGACCTTCGCCCGGCAGGTATTGGTGCCTGCCCTGCCCGGCTTCGAGGCCGAGCATCCCGACATCGAGCTCGAGCTGCTGCTGTCCACGCCCTACCTGGACCAGCCCGCGCCGCCGGCCGATGTCGAGATCTTCGCCGGCACCGTCCCGGCGGGCGGCGAGGTGCTGCTCGACGACGTCGTCACGCCGATGGCGGCGCCCTCCTTGCTCGCGCGTCTGCCCGCCCTCCATGCGCCGGCGGATCTGGCCTCGGCGCCGCTGCTGCGCACGCCGCTGCAGGCCTGGTCGCCCTGGCTGCGCGCCGCCGGCCTCGACTGGCCAGAGCCCGCCCAGGGGACGCGTTTCGTCGACCTCGGACTGACGCTCGAAGCCGCCGCCTGCGGCCAGGGTGTCGTGCTCGGCCGGCCGAGCCTGGCCGCCACGTATCTGCGCAGCGGCGCGCTCAAGCGGCTGTTCGACCTCGCGGTGCCGGCGGCGATGCCCTATGGTCTGGTTCGGCGCACCGACAGCGATGCGGCGCGGGCCTTCGCTCGGTGGCTCGTCCGGCATTGTCAGACGCTGGGCGCAGAGCCGGGCGCGGGCACGGGCTGATCGACGCTCGCGGGACCGCTGCCCTCACCCCCCGCCCTCTCCCGCGGTGCGGGAGAGGGGGCCTCGGGGACCGAGCGTCCTCGGGGCCGCCGGAAGGATCCTCCGGGCCGGCCCGCGAAACTTTCCGGCCGCCGCGCGCCGGGCTCGCCTAGCATCCGGCGCATGAGCGTCATCACCTGCATCGAAGACCTGCGCGTGCTCGCGCAGAAACGCGTTCCGCGCATGTTCTACGACTACGCGGACTCCGGCTCCTGGACCGAGAGCACCTACCGCGCCAACGAGGCGGACTTCCAGTCCATCAAGCTGCGGCAGCGGGTCGCGGTCGACATGGAGGGACGCAGCACCGCGACCACGATGATCGGCCGCCAGGTCGCGATGCCCGTCGCGATCGCGCCGACCGGCATGACCGGCATGCAGCACGCCGACGGGGAGATCCTCGGCGCGCAGGCGGCCGAGGCCTTCGGCGTGCCGTTCACGCTGTCGACGATGAGCATCTGCTCGATCGAGGACATTGCCGCGAACACGACGGCGCCGTTCTGGTTCCAGCTCTACGTGATGAAGGACAAGGGCTTCATCCACAGCCTGATCGACCGCGCCAAGGCCGCGAAGTGCGAAGCGCTGGTGCTGACGCTGGACCTGCAGATCCTCGGCCAGCGGCACAAGGACCTGAAGAACGGGCTGTCGGCGCCGCCCAAGCTCACCCTGCCCAACCTGATCAACATGGCGACCAAGCCGCGCTGGTGCCTGGGCATGCTGGGCACGCCGCGGCGCCACTTCGGCAACATCGTCGGGCATGTGAAGGGCGTCGGGGACATGAGCTCCCTGTCCGAATGGACGGCCAGGCAATTCGACCCGCAACTGAGCTGGAACGACGTGCAATGGATCCGCGAGCGCTGGGGCGGCAAGCTGATCATCAAGGGCATCATCGACGAGGAGGACGCGAAGCTTGCGGCCGACACGGGGGCTGACGCGCTCATCGTCAGCAACCATGGCGGACGCCAACTCGACGGCGCCGAGTCCAGCATCCGCGCGCTGCCGCGCATCGTCGAGGCGGTCGGCGATCGCATCGAGGTGCACCTGGACGGCGGCATCCGCTCCGGCCAGGACGTGCTCAAGGCCTGGGCGCTCGGGGCTCGCGGGACCTACATCGGCCGCGCGTTCCTCTATGGCCTGGGCGCGATGGGCCGGCCCGGCGTCACAAGGGCGTTGGAGATCATCCACCGCGAGCTCGACCTCACGATGGCCTTCTGCGGCCACCGCGAGCTGCGCGGCGTCGGCCGCGACATCCTGCTGCCGGGCACCTTCCCCCGGTAACCCGCGAGTCGCGCACTGCGACGGCCGCTGGCCCTCACCCCTGCCCTCTCCCGCAAGCGGGAGAGGGAGTCCGACCGGCTCGACTCGCGCCGTTGCCTCCTCTTGCCCCCTCTCCCGCTTGCGGGAGAGGGGGTCCGACCGGCTCGACTCGCGCCGTTGCCTCCTCTTGCCCCCTCTCCCGCTTGCGGGAGAGGGAGTCCGACCGGCTCGACTCGCGCCGTTGCCTCCTCT
>JBCNPQ010000015.1:0-101150 GCA_039593255.1 Roseateles sp. | reverse complement strand
CACAACAGACGGCCAGTCATCCACGCCAAATGCTCTCCCACGGGCTACAGATCCCAGAGGGCGGACGGGCTGTGGACAACTGCCCAAACAAACCTATGTGGACTCTCAAAACGAAAGATACAAGGGCGGGGGTGAGGGCCAGCGGCCGCCGAAGTACCGAGGCCCGGGTCGCCTCAATCGAGGTCGGAGAGCTTCCGATGCTGGATCAGCGTCAGACCGATCAGGCGCGATACGACGGCCGCGAGGTACATGACGCCGACGAACATCTCGATGGTCGTGACCGCGCGCGCCAGCGGCTTCACGGGAATCACGTCGCCGATGCCGGTGCTCGACAGCAGCGCGAAGCTGAGGAACATCAGCTCGGTCCAGGTGCGCGGCGACTGCGGATCCACCGCCGCGGAGAAGCTCCCCGGATACACCGCCTGCACGACGACGAAGACATGCGCGAAGCCCCACGCCAGCAGCGTGAAGGTGGCGCCGGCGGCGTACAGCTCGTCGGTGGTCGCATGCCAATCGCTCATCATGTAGGCGATGAGGCTGCCCGCAGCGTAGAAGTAGAACAGCGCCTCCAGCGCCGACGACCAGGGCAGCAGTTGCTCCATGTGCCAGAACACCTGCAGCATCAGCAGCGCGACCGCGGGCAGCGCGATGGTCGCGCTCAGCCAGGTCAGGCCCGGCGTCCTGCGCACCATGCGCGTCGTGAAGATCAGGACCACGACGCCGAACGCGCCCAGCGCCAGAGGCGCCGAGCGGCTGTCCTCCAGCAGCGGGTAAAGCACCAGCCCCAGCAGTTGCACGAGCAGCAGGATCGCGGACGGATGACGTCGCGTGATGACGAGGACTCGGAGGAAGCGCATCGGCGCATTCTCACCGCTCACCGCTCACCGTCCACCGCCCGCCATCCGCGGAGGCGCCGCCCGTTGCCCGGGCCGGCGGTTCCGCCCGACGCGCGGATGCGGCGCCGTCCTACGTGCGCCAGCCCACTGACGCGCTTCAATGAGCCACCCCGACACCGTACGGCATGCGAAACGACGGCCGGGCGTTTTTCCCCTTCACCATCACATCGCAAACACTGCAAACACTGGAGGACGTCATGGGTGGCATTCGACTGATCGCCGTGATCCTGATCGTCGCGGGCGTGCTCGGCCTGGTCTACGGCGGGTTCTCGTACACGAAGGAAAACACCGCCGCCAAGGTCGGCCCGATCGAGCTCAAGGTCGAGGAGACCAAGCGCGTCAACGTCCCGCTGTGGGCCGGCATCGCCGCCATCGCGGTCGGCGGCGTCGTGCTGCTGGGATCGGCGCGGAAGTGAGCGTCCCGCCTCGGCGGCCTCAGCGCCGTCCGAGGTTCATCAGCGCCGTGCCCGCGATGGC
The DNA here is from genome assembly GCA_039593255.1 of Roseateles sp. Taxonomy (GTDB): domain Bacteria; phylum Pseudomonadota; class Gammaproteobacteria; order Burkholderiales; family Burkholderiaceae_C; genus Roseateles. The sequence continues at coordinate 99,777 of JBCNPQ010000015.1, read as the reverse complement.
CATCGTGCCGCCGACCAGCAACGAGGCGTCGACGACCTCGCCCAGCCACAGCGCCGAGAACACGACCCCGAACACTGGCACCAGCGTGATGTAGCCGGCGGCCGCGCCGGCGCCCAGCGCCTTCACGCCGTCGAAGTACCAGGCATAGGCCAGGGCGGTGGAGCCCACGACGATGCCGAGCATGCACAGCCAGGCGTTGCGCGGCGCGGCCAGCACGCCGGACACGCCGGCCGTGCCGTCGACCACCAGCGTCAGCACCAGCAGCATCAGCGCGCCGATCGCCGCCGTGACGGCGGTGGTCGTCAGCGCGTCCACGCCGGCCATCACCTTGCGCCCGATCAGCGTGTACGCCACCCAGCAGGCGACGCAGCCCAGCAGCAGCACCTCGCCGATGCCGACCCGGCCGTCCAGCACGTGCCACGGCTCGCCCTTCGTGATCACCACGGCGGCGCCGACCGCGGCCATCGCCATGCCCAGGCCGATGCGCTTGTTCAAGCGCTCATGGAACAGCCACGCCGCCAGCAGCAGCGTGATCACCGGATTCAACGTGATCACCAGCGCGCCCTTGCCGGCCGGCACATGTCGAAGCCCGCTCATGAAGAAGGTCGCGTAGCCGAACACGCCGAAGCTCGCGGCCAGCACCATTCCCGCCCAGCGCCGGGCGCCCCACTCGCGCAAGGCGGCCAGCCGCCCGGTGCGCGCCAGCCACAGCATCAGGATCGCCCCCGCGAACAGGAAACGGCAGGCCGCCGCAGCCAACGGCGGCATCGCCTGCGCCAGCACCCGGCCCCAGGGCCAGGACGCGCCCCAGAGCACGGCCATGCCGACCAGGCGCAGGTGAACGGAAAGATGGGAGGACGTCGACACGGCGGAGGCGGAGGAGGAGGCGGACATCGGCGAGGAACTGCAATGCGGATCTGGGGATCGGGGCCCGGGATCGGAACTCGGGAACGGCGCTGGGGCGATGGGGCGTGGTGCTTCAGTGCGGATACGCGAGACGCTTTTCCATCCATCGCTGGACCTGCTCGAACGCGAAGCTCAGCACCCAGTAGATCGCGGCGGCAGCCATGTAGAGCGGGAACGGCTGGAAGGTCGTCGAGATGACCTCCTTGGTGGCCAGCATCAGTTCGGTCACCGCGATCACCGACACCAGCGACGTATCCTTGATCAGCGAGATCAGGCTGTTGGACAGGCTGGGCACCGCGGCACGCAAGGCCTGCGGGCCGATCACGAATCGCAGCGTCTGGTGCCGGCTCAGGCCCAGCGACGTCCCCGCCAGCCACTGGCCCTGCGCCACTGCGGCAATCGAGCCGCGCAAGGTCTCGCTCATGTAGGCGGCCACGTTCAGCGTCAGCGTCAGCACGCCCGCCACCAGCGGGGAGAACTCGATGCCGATGCTCGGCAGGCCGTAGTAGACGATGAAGACCTGCACCAGCAAGGGCGTGCCGCGCATCGCGCTCACGTAGACCGCCATCACGCGGTCCAGCACGGGCAGCTTCAACACCCGCACCAGGGTGATCACGGCCGCCAGCGGCAGACCGAAGATCATCGCCATCACCGCGAACAGCAGCGTGTAGCCGGTGCCCTTGAGCAGCACCGGCCAGGCTAGTTCGGCCAGGGAGAGCAGTGAGTGGAGGTCCATGGAGTTCTTGGCAGGCGCGCCTCTCGGCGGAAGGCGGCATGTTGCCATCTCCTGGACTGCCTTGGCCGGGCGCGGGCTCTCCGCACTGCAGGAGGGCTCCCTCCAGGACCCTCCAGCAGTACTCCGGCCCCACACGACCGGTGCATGCGTCGATGGCGCACCGGCTCGGTCAGCGCATGCACAGCCTCACTGGGGCCGGCGTAGTGCTGAGGGGTCCTGGAGGGAGCCCCTCTGCACTGCGGAGAGCCCGCGCCTGGCGATGGCAGTCAATAGACCAGCGCCCTCGCCTTCCCGCTGAACACGCGATAGGAGAACAGCGAGTACGCCGCGATCACCGGCATCGTCAGCGTGGCGCCGATGAGCAGGAAGCGCAGCGACTCGTCCGCCGCCGCCGCGTCCCAGATCGTGATCCGGTCGATGACGACGAACGGATAAAGGCTGTAGGAGAGTCCGAAGAAGCTGAGCGTCAGCACCACCACGGTCAGCGCGAACGGCGCCCAGCTCAGCTTGCCGAACACGCGATGCGAATTCAGCAGCCCGCGCAGCGTCGCCAGGGCCAGCAGCGCGACGAGCGGCAACGGCGCCAGCGCGATCAGCCCTGGCATGTCGAACCAGCGCGCGCGCACGGTCGGGCTCAGCCACGGCGAGGCCACCGAGACGACCAGCAAACCCGCAACCACCGCCGGCCAGGCGCGTTTGGCCCAGCCGACCGCGCGGCGCTGCAGGTGCCCCTCCGTCTTGATGAGCAGCCAGCTGGCACCCAGCAGCGCATAACAGGCGGTCAGCGCCATTGCGATGCCGGCGGCGAAGACCTGCGCGGCGATGCTGGCTTCGAATCCGGTCACATACCGGCCGAGCATCCATCCCTGGGACAGCGCGGCGAGCGCGGAGCCGCCGGCGAAGGCGGCGTCCCAGGCGCGCTTGTGGGCGGGGTCGCCCTTGGCGCGGAAGTCGAAGGCCGCGCCGCGCAGGATGAGCCCCAGCAGCATCAGCACGACCGGCACGTAGAGCGCCGTCAGCACGACGCCCCGCGCCTTCGGGAACGCGATCAGCAGCAGGCCGACGGCCAGCACCAGCCAGGTTTCGTTGGCGTCCCAGAACGGCCCGATCGAAGCGACCATGCGATCGCGATCCGCCTCGCCGACGGTCGCCGACAGCAGCCCGACGCCGAGGTCGTACCCGTCCAGCACGACGTAGATCAGCAGCGAGAGTCCCATCAGGGCCATGAAGATCAGCGGAAGAACGCCGCCCTCGCCGAGCGGACCGGCATGCGGGGCACCAATCGCGTTCACGAGGTTCATCGCATCCATCGGGTTCATGGCGGTGTGCTCGTTCATGTGAAGGTCCTGGAGATCACTGGAACGGCGCCGGCCGGTAGGGCGCCCTGTGCGGGCTCGCCGCCATTCGGGCTCTTTGCGCCCTTTAAGTCCTTCGCGTCCTTCGCGTCCTTCGCGCCCTTCTCCGCCATCCGCTTGATGGCGGCGATGTACGCGATCAGCAGCGCAAGGTAGACCGTGGCGTAGCCGGCGAGCGAGGCCGCGACCATCGATCCCGGGTTGTGCGCGGCGACTTCCTGCGTCCGCAGCACGCCGTAGACGATGAAGGGCTGGCGGCCGATCTCGGTGACGTACCAGCCCGCCACGGTCGCGATCCAGCCGGAGAAGCTCATCAGCGACAAGCCCCACAGCCACGGGCGCGGCAGCCCGCGCCAGCCCGAGCGCCGGAACAGCCACCAGCCGCCCCAGGCGAACACCAGCATCAGCACGCCGATCCCCACCATCACGCGGAAGCCGAAGAAGAGCGGCCAGACCGGCGGATGCGCGCCCTCGAACTCGTCCAGGCCGCGGATCTCCCCGTCGACGTCGTGCTTGAGGATCAGGCTGGCCAGGCGCGGCACGCCGATGGCGAAGCGGTTCTCCTTCGACTGCTCATCGGGCAGCGCGAACAGCAGCAGCGGCGCGCCCCGCTCGGTGGTCCACACGCCTTCCATCGCGGCGATCTTGGCCGGCTGGTGCTTCAGCGTGTTGAGGCCGTGCAGGTCGCCCGCGACGATCTGCAGCGGGATCAGCATCGCGGCCAGGGTCAGGCCCAGGCGCATGACGCGCGGCGTCTCCGGCTTCGCGCCGCCCTTGAGCATCTGCCACGCGCTGACGCCCGCGAGCAGGAAGGCGGCAGTCAGCCCCGAGGCCAGCAGCTTGTGGGCGAGCCGGTACGTGAACGACGGGTTGAAGATGATCGCCCACCAGTCGGCGGCGTGCATGACGCCGTCGCGGATCTCGTAGCCGGCGGGCGTCTGCATCCACGAGTTGAGGCTGAGGATCCAGAACGCGATGAGCGTCGTGCCGAAGGCCACCGTCGCCGTGGCGACGAAATGGATGCGCGGGCTCACGCGTTCGCGGCCGAACAGCATGATCCCGAGGAAACCGGCCTCGAGGAAGAAGGCCGTGAGCACCTCGTAGCCCAGCAGCGGTCCGGCGATGTTGCCGGCGCGTTCCATGAAGCCCGGCCAGTTGGTGCCGAACTGGAAGCTCATCGTCACGCCGCTGACCACGCCGAGCGCGAAGCTCAGCGCGAAGACCTTGGTCCAGAACTGGTAGGCGGCGAGCCACGCGGATGCGCCGGTGCGCCGCCAGCGCCAGAGCATGAAGAGCACGAGCCAGCCCAGCGCGATGGTGATCGTCGGGAACAGGATGTGGAAGGTGATGTTGAGCGCGAATTGCATGCGCGCCAGGATCAGGGTGTCCATGGCCGCGCAGTGTTCAGAATTCCGCGCGTTCGCGGAAGGGACAGATCGTCCTTGGGCAAGTTGTCCTAGGACGGAATGTCCTAGGACAAAACGCCCGGTTTACTTCCACCGCCGCTAGCCCTCACCCCTGCCCTCTCCCGCAAGCGGGAGAGGGAGTAAGAGGGGCAACGCTGGCGAAAGGCGCCGTTTGCCGAAGGACGCCAACAGGACTCCCTCTCCCGCTTGCGGGAGAGGGGGTAAGAGGGGCAACGCTGGCGAAAGGCGCCGTTTGCCGAAGGAAGCCAACAGGACTCCCTCTCCCGCTTGCGGGAGAGGGGGTAAGAGGGGCAACGCTGGCGAAAGGCGCCGTCTGGCGAAGGACGCCAACAGGACTCCCTCTCCCGCTTGCGGGAGAGGGTGGGGGTGAGGGCCAGCGGCCGTCGATCACCACCCGCCGTCGTCGCCTTCGCGATGGCCTTCGAAGCGCGCCATCAGGAAGTCCACCAGCGCGCGGGTCTTCGCCGACAGCTGCGCGCGCGGCGGATAGATCAGGTGGATGTCCGCCGGCGGCAGCGCCCAGTCCGCCAGCACCGGCCGCAAGCGCCCCGAGCGCAGCATCGGCGCCGCCTCCCAGAACGAGCGCATCAGCACGCCGTGTCCGTCCAGCCCCCAGGCCAGCACGCTCTCGCCGTCGTTGGCGGCGAGCGGTCCCCGCACCTTGACGGTCTCCTTGCGCGCGCCCTGCTGGAAGTGCCAGGTGCCGAAGGTCTCGTCGCTCTCGCGGATGAACAGGCAGGCGTGTCGCGCGAGTTCTCGCGGCGCGCCGGGTTCGCCGGCGCGCTTCAGGTACGCGGGCGAGGCGCACAGCACCCGCCGGTTACGCGCCAGCAACCGCGCGGTGAGCCGCGCGTCGGGCGGCGCGCCGACATGGACCTCGAGGTCCAGTCCCTGTTCGATGAGGTTGACGGGGCGGTCGGTCAACTCGAGCTGCACCTCGACATCGGGGAACTGGCGCGCGAACTTCGACAAGGCCGGCGCCACATGCTTGCGACCGAAACCGAAGCTCGCGGCCACCCGCAGCAGGCCCTTGGGCGCCGCGCGGCTGCCGGCGACGGTGCGCTCCAGCGCTTCCAGGTCCTCCAGCACGCGCGCGCCGTCGACGAGGTAGGTCTCGCCTTCCGGCGTCAGCCCGATGCGGCGCGTGGTCCGCTGCAGCAGCCGCACGCCCAGGCGCCGCTCGATGGCCGCCAGCCGCTTGCTGACCGCCGGCGGCGTCACGCCCAGCTGCTGCGCCGCGGCGGCCAGGCTGCCCTGCTTCACCAGCAAGGCGAAAAAAGCCAGATCGGAGAAGCCGTCCATTGATGAACCTCCGGAACGAAAGAACTGCCGAACCGGAAATTATGTTCCCTTGATTCACTTCCAGAATCCGGATCAACACGTGATCAGGAGACCCCATGCCGACGTCCGAAGGACTGGATGCGCTGTTCCCCGGCTTCCAGCATCTGAGCCTGCCCACCGCCGATGGCGTCCGCATCCATCTGACGATGGGCGGCACCGGCCCGGCGCTGCTGCTGCTCCACGGCCATCCGCAGACCCGCGCGATCTGGCACAAGGTCGCGCCGGCCCTGGCCGAGCGCTTTACCGTCGTCGCAGCCGACCTTCGCGGCTACGGCGATTCGTCCAAGCCCGAAGTCCCCGAGGCCCTGCAGTCGCCGCCCGTGCCCAACGACCACGCGGCCTACAGCAAGCGGACGATGGCGGCGGACATGCTGAGCGTCATGCGCCAGCTCGGCCATGAGCGCTTCGACGTGCTGGCGCACGATCGCGGCGGCCGCGTCGCGCATCGGCTGGCGATGGATGCGCCGTCGGCGGTGCGGCGGCTGGCGCTGCTGGACATCGCGCCGACGCTGGACATGTACGAAGGCACCACGGTCGAATTCGCCCGGGCCTACTGGCACTGGTTCTTCCTGATCCAGCCCGCGCCGCTGCCGGAGCGCCTCATCGAGGCCGACCCCGGCGCCTACGTGCGCGACGTGATGGGCCGCCGCAGCGCGGGCCTCGCGCCCTTCGACCCGCGCGCGCTGGCCGAGTACAAGCGCTGCCTGGCGCTGCCGGGCACCGCGCATGGCCTGTGCGAGGACTACCGCGCCAGCGCCGGCATCGACCTCGAACACGACCGCGCGGATCGCGAGGCCGGCCGACGTCTCACGATGCCGCTGCTCGCGCTCTGGGGCCGCGAGGGCGTGGTGCATCGCTGCTTCGAGCCGCTGACGCTGTGGCGCCGCCTCGCCGACGACGTCCGCGGCGAGGCCCTGCCCTGCGGCCACTACATCCCCGAGGAAGCACCGGAGCAGTTGCTCGACCGCGTGCTTCCGTTCTTCACCGGCGACGCTGTCGCGGCCGACGGCGCTGCCGATGCCCGCGCCGCCGGCGCCGACATCGACTCCCCATCGCGCAAGGAGAGCCAGCCATGACCGCCACGCTCCGCCAGGCCGGACCGCGCACCCTGTATCGCAAGCTCGTCGACAGCCACACGGTGGCGACGCTGGACGAGCAGAACGTGCTGCTGTTCTGCGACCTGCACCTGATGAACGAGTACACCAGCCCGCAGGCCTTCACCGGGCTGCATGAACAGGGCCGCGGCGTGCCGATGCCGGGCCAGAACGTCGCGGTGGTGAGCCACATCATCCCGACGCATCCGGTCGCGACCAGGCTCCGGGTCATCGCCGACCCGCCATCGACGCTGCAGGCGACCAACCTGAAGGCCAACTGCGATCGCCACGGCATCCGGCTGTTCGACACGACGGACGCGCTGCAGGGCATCGAGCACGTGGTCGCGCCCGAGCACGGGATGATCCGCCCCGGCATGGTGGTGATCTGCGGCGACAGCCACACGACGACCTATGGCGCGCTGGGCGCGCTGGGTTTCGGCATTGGCACCACCGAGGTGGAACACGTGCTGGCCACGCAGACGCTGGTGTACCGCGTGGCGAAGGACATGCGCATCCAGGTCGACGGCGCGCTGCCGGCGGGCACGACCTCGAAGGACCTGATCCTGGCGATCATCGGCCGCATCGGCGCCCAAGGCGCGCGCGGCTACGTCGTCGAGTTCCGCGGCGAGGCGATCCGGTCGCTGTCGGTGGAGGCGCGCTTCACGCTGTGCAACATGGCGGTCGAGGCCGGCGCGCGTGGCGCGCTGATCGCGCCGGACGCGACGGCGATCGACTACGTGCTCGCCCGCTGCCCCGACCTGGCCGGCGAATGGCGAGCACCCGCCCTCGCCCATTGGGCGACGCTGCACAGCGACGAGGGCGCGGTCTTCGACGTCGAGCACCGCTTCGATGCCGCGGAGGTCGCGCCGCAGGTGACCTGGGGGACGAGTCCGGACCAGGTCGCCGCCATCGACGCGCCCATCCCCGATCCTTCCCGCATGGACGACGGCCCGGCGCGCGCGAGCGCCGAGCGCGCCCTGCGCTACGCCCGGCTGGACGGCGGCGCCGCGCTGGAGGGCACGGCGATCCAGCACGTGTTCATCGGCTCGTGCACGAACGGCCGCATCGAGGACCTGCGCGCGGCGGCGGCCGTGCTTCGCGGCCGGCACGTGGCGCCGGGCGTGCGCGCGATGGTGGTGCCGGGTTCCGGCGCGGTGCGCGCGATGGCCGAGGCCGAAGGCCTGGACCGGGTCTTCCTCGATGCCGGCCTCGAGTGGCGCCAGCCGGGCTGCTCGATGTGCCTGGCGATGAACGACGACGTGCTCGCCGACGGCGTCCGCTGCGCGTCGACGACCAACCGCAACTTCGAAGGCCGCCAGGGCCGCGGCGCGATCACGCACCTGATGAGCCCGGCGATGGCCGCGGCCGCCGCGGTCACCGGACGGTTGACCGATGTCCGCCGGCTCGGCCCCGCCAACACCGCTGCTGCTGCAACGGCTCCTCAGGAGATCCCGCGATGAAACCCGTCCGTCAAGTGGAAGGCCGCACCGCGGCGCTGCGTCTGGAGAACCTCGACACCGACCAGATCATGCCCAAGCAGTTCCTGCGCGGCATCGACAAGGCCGGGCTGCGCGACGGTCTGCTCTACGACCTGCGCTTCGACGCCGAGGGCCGCGAGCGTCCGGACTTCGTCCTCAACCGGCCCGAGTACGCCGGCGTGTCGGTGCTGCTGGGCGGCAACAACTTCGGCTGCGGGTCGAGCCGGGAGCACGCGGTGTGGGGACTGCAGCAGGCGGGCATCCGCGCGGTGATCGCGCCCGGTTTCGGCGAGATCTTCTATTCGAATGCGATGGGGAACGGCCTGCTGCTCGTGGCGCTGCCGGAAGCCGACGTGCTGCGGCTGATGGCCGAGGCGGACCAGGTGCCCCGCAATGCCGTGACCATCGACGTCGAGACGCTCACGTTGCGCAGCGCCGGTGGCGTCGAGGCGCGCTTCGAGATGCTGCCGCGGCATCAGCGGATGCTGCTCGAAGGGCTCGACGCGATCGGGCTGTCGATGACCTACCGCGAGCAGATCGATGCCTTCGCCAAGGCGCACTGGGAAGCGCAGCCTTGGGTGAAGGACGTGGCGAGGCAACGACTGGCCCCGTGACGTTCCTACTGAGATAGGTCATAGCCGGACTCTCCCGCCGTGACTAGCATGTGCCGCATCGCTTCTGTTTTCTCCAGGAAGGAGTGAGCGAATGCCCGTCCCGACCAAGATCTCCGATCTGCCTAACTTCAAAGAACTCGAGGCCATGGCGCTCGAGATCGGAAGAATGCTGTCTGAATCGAGGGAGCTGTGTGAGACGCTGGCTGCCGCTCATCAGCGCCGTCAAAGGCGAACTTCAGGCGAACGCGAGGGCGACTCGCTTCCCGTGATGCGTGTCCGACTGGCGATGAGCCCGTTCTATCTGTCGCGAAAACACACAGACATCTGAACATTGGCTTTGACAGGCAAAGGCGCGGGCATCCGTGCCTTTTCATCCTCATGGACATCTCCGACTTTCAGCGTGGCATCGGCCCGTCGGCGGTTGCCCGGAAGAGGAGCACGAACGCCTGACGGGCCTGTTCGGCACCTACATGCTGTTCAAGACCTGGAGCTTGCCCGGAGAAGTCGGCGGCGTGTCTCCCCGGATGCTCGGGGACGAGCAGACGGAAAGACGTCCGCTGTCGCGACGCCAGTCGACGCTCACACCGGGAACGGCAGGCTCCGGATCCGCTTCCCCGTCAGCGCCGCCATCGCGTTGGCCATCGCCGGCGCGATCGGCGGGACGCCGCATTCGCCCATCCCGGTCGGCGGCTCGGCCGACGGCACGATGTGCAGGTCCACCTTCGGCGCATCCACATGGATGGGCAGCCGGTAGTCGTTCCAGTTGCCCTGCTCGACCACGCCATCCTTCAGCGTGATCTCCGCGCCGGGCAGCGTCATGCCCACCCCCATCACCAGCGCGCCCTGCACCTGCGCCTCGATCGTGCGCGGGTTGACCGCGAGGTTGCAGTGCACCCCCGCCGTCACCTTGTGCAGCACCGGCCGCCCGTCCTTGATCGACACCTCGACCACGTAGGCGACCACGGTGTTGAAGGACTCGTGCACCGCCACGCCCCAAGCGCGGCCCTTGGGCAGCACCGTCTTGCCGTAGCCCGACTTCTCCACCGCCAGGTCCAGCGCCGCGATGTGCCGCGCATGCTTGGCGAGCAACTGCCGGCGATAGGCCACCGGATCGATCTTCCCCGCCCGCGCGAGCTCGTCGACCAGCGTCTCCATCACGAAGGCCGTGTGGGTGTGGCCGACCGAGCGCCACCACAGCACCGGCACGTTGACCTTCGGGTGATGGACCTCGAGCGCGATCGGGAAGGGATAGGCGCTTTCGGCCACGCCTTCGGTCATCGTCCCGTCCGCGCCGTTCTTCACCAGGAAGCCCTCGAACGGCGTGCCCATCGTGATCGACTGGCCGACGATCACATGCTTCCACGCGAGCACCCCGCCCTTGCCGTCATGCGCGATCTCGACGCTGTGCAGGTGCGTCGGGCGGTAGTAGCCGCCGCGCACGTCGTCCTCGCGGGTCCAGATCATCTTGACCGGACCGCGCTTGCCCGCCGCATGCCGCGCCTTGGCCACCTGCGCGGCCTCGACGAGGTAGTCGGACGACGGCGTCGCGCGCCGACCGAAACCGCCGCCCGCGGTCATCGTGTTCAGCACGACCTGCTCCGGCTTCAGGCCGAGCACGCCCGCGACCTGCGCCTGGTCCACCGTCTGGAACTGCGAGCCCACCCACACCGTGCAACGGTCGCCGCGGAAATCGATCGTGCAGTTCAGCGGCTCCATCGGCGTGTGCGCCAGGTACGGGAAGGTGTACTCCGCCGTGATGCGACCGGGCGCCGGCTTCGCCCCGCCAAGGGCCGAGAGGTCGGCCTTCTGCACCGACACGCCGGGCTGCTTCGCCAACGCGCGGAACTGCGCCAGCTGCGCCGCGCTGTCGACCCGCTCCAGACCGGCGAGGTCCCAGTCCACCTTCACCAGCTCGCGCGCCTTGCGCGCGGGCCAGAAGCCGTTGGCGACGATCGCCAGGCCGCTCGCGCCGCCGCTCAACGGCACCTGGATCACCTCCTCGACACCGGGCACCGCGAGCGCCGCCGCCGCGTCGAACTTGGCCACCTTGCCGCCGAATACCGGCGGGTGGACCATGACGACCGTCCGCAGGTCGGGCAGCTTGACGTCGATGCCGAAGTCCTGGCGACCGGTCGACTTCGCGCGCGCGTCGAGCCGGTTCATCGGCTTGCCGATCAGCTTGAACTGCGACGGCTCCTTGAGCTGGACCGTCGCCGGCACCGGCTCGGCAAAGGCCGCCTGCGCGAGCACGCCGTAGCCCAGGCGCCGCCCGTCCGGCGCGACGACGCTGCCCGACTCGGTCCGCAGCTGCGCGGCCGGCGTGTTGAGCTGCTTCGCCGCCGCCGCGACCAGCATCGCCCGCAGCCGCGCGCCGATCTCGCGGTACTGCTGCCACGACGCCTTCATGCTGGTCGAGCCGCCCACCATCTGGATGTGGAAGAACGGATCCTTGTAGGCCTCGCCCGCCGGCGCGAGCTCGCAGCGGACCTTGCTCCAGTCCGCATCCATCTCCTCGGCCACCAGCATCGGCAGCGCGGTCTGCACGCCCTGGCCGAAATCGATCTTGCCGATCGTCACCGTGACGACACCGTCGGCGCCGATGGCGACGAAGGCCGACGGCTGCTGGAAGGGCTTGAGCCCTTCGGGCGCGGCCGGAGCGCCCGCGGCACTCGCCGCGGAGGCAGCGCTCCCCGCAACCTCCTGCGCGCCGGCCCCCGTCGCGTACAGCGCGAAGCCGGAGGCCAGGCTCATCTTCAGGAACACGCGGCGGCCGAGGCCGCCGGCATCGCCGGCGGCGATCGAGGCAGCAGCCGCGGCGGCGGAGGCCGCGGACGCGGGGCCCCCCGCCTCGACGGCCTGGGGCAACTCGCCGTTCAGGTACTGGAACACGGGACGCATGTCGGGCTCCTTCAGGCCAGCGCCGAGGCGGCGTCCTTGACGGCGGCATGGATCCGCACGTAGGTGCCGCAGCGGCAGAGGTTGGCGCTCATCGCGGCGTCGATGTCGGCGTCGCTGGGCTTGGGGTTGGTCTTCAGCAGCGCGACGGCGGCCATGATCTGGCCGCTCTGGCAGTAGCCGCATTGCACGACGTCGTGCTTCACCCACGCGTCCTGCACCGCCAGGCCGATGCGGTCGCCACCGATCGCCTCGATCGTGGTGATCTGCTGGCCGGCCACCGACTCGATCGGCGTCACGCAGGCGCGGCGCTGCTCGCCGTCGATGTGCACCGTGCAGGCGCCGCAGACCGCGATGCCGCAGCCGAACTTCGTGCCCGTCATGCCCAGCGTGTCCCGCAGGACCCACAGCACCGGCGTGTCGCCCGGGACGTCGACTTGTTGCATCTGGCCGTTCAGGCGGAACGAGATCATGGCTGGCTCCTCGGGAGGTGTTGATCGTTGCTGGCGAGCGCGCGCAGGTGGTCGGCGACGTCGCGCGCCGCTTCGGCCTTCGTCGTGCCCACGGACTTGCGCAGCGGCTCGGTCGCGTCGCAGGGCGCGCCGTTGCGGATCCAGGTCCGCACCTGTTCGTCGAAGGCCGCCTTGTCCAGCGGCGGCAGCGCGCGGCCCGGGCCGGGCGACCAGCCCCAGGCGACGAGGTGGTCGGTGAGCATGTGCTGCTCAAGCATCGCCAGCGAGCGGTTGCCGTTGGTCTTCGGCTCGCGGAAGACCTTGCACAGCGCCGCGCCCCGCAGGCCGACCCAGTTCATCTTCATGTTCGCCGGCGGCATGTGCCAGCCGGGCTTGCCGTCGGTCTCCAGTCCCGGCGGCGCATGCGGCAGCGGGCTGTTCTTCGTCGAGTGGCAGGTCGCGCACTGCAGCGGCGCGACACCCTTGCCGTCCACGCCGCGCTGCACCGGCGGATAGTGCAGCCGGCTGAAGTCCCCCTGCAGCGGCGAATCCGGCACGTGGCAGTTCAGACATCGCGGATGGCGCAGCACGCGCTCGAGCTGCGCGAACGCGGCCAGGCCGTCCTGCCGGTTCGGTGTCGCCGAGATCGGCGTCGGCTGGAAGCTGCCGAGCGCCTCGGCCGCGTGGGCCGGCGGCGCGAACAGCACGAGCGCCACCGCGGCCGCCAGCCCCAGCACCGCCGTGCAGGCCGTCGCGCACGGCGAGGCGAGGAACGAAGACCCGGACGATGCCCACGAGGCATCCCATGCGAAGCGAGCACCCATGTCGACCCCCTGATTGCTGCGTCGTGACGCCCAGCAGTCTAGGAAGGGAGCGGGCGTCGCGGCTTGCCTGATCCGCCGGGACATTTGCCCGATCGACCGGCGGTCGAGGACGGCAGGTCGGGCTCCCGGCGCCGCCGCGCGCCGGAGGCGGGAGGCTCAGCGGGCGCGGGAGAAGCGCCGCGCCCCGGCGACGCATCCGATCACGGCGACGGTGACCGCGAGCATCGCCGGACTGACCGGTTCGCGCAACAGCCCCGCCGCGAGGGCGAGCCCGAACAGCGGCTGCAGCAGCTGCAGCTGCCCCACGGCCGCGATGCCGCCCTGCGCCAGGCCGCGGTACCAGAACACGAAGCCGATCAGCATGCTGAACAGGGACACGTAGCCGAGCCCGGCCCACGCGGCCGCGCCGACGCCCGCGACGCTGGCGGGCATCCGCCACCACGCGAGCGCGAGCATCGCGGGCAGCGACAGCACCAGCGCCCAGCAGATCACCTGCCAGCCGCCGAGCGCGCGCGAGAGCTTCGCGCCTTCGGCATAACCGAGCCCGCACACGAGGATGGCCGCGAGCATCAGCAGGTCGCCGGCCGGCGCGGCGCGCAGGCCCTGCGCGGCGGCGAAGGCGATGACGAATCCGCTGCCCAGGACCGAGAAGATCCAGAACGCGCGGCGCGGACGCTCGCCGCCGCGCAGCACGCCGAAGGCCGCGGTCGACAGCGGCAGCAGCGCGATGAAGACGATCGAATGCGCCGAGGTGACGTGGCGCAACGCCAGGGCCGTCAGCAGCGGGAAGCCGATGACGACGCCGATCGCGACGATCGCCAGCGGCACCGCCTGCGCGCGCGTCGGACGGGGTGCCCGCAGCAGCCACAGCGCGAGCAGCGCGAGGGCTCCGGCGATCGTGGCGCGCGCGGCGGTGAGGAAGACCGGATCGAAGTCCGCGACCGCGACCCGCGTTGCCGGCAGCGAACCGCTGAAGATCAGCACGCCGATGAATCCGTTGAGCCAGCCTCGCGATGCGGTGTCCATGTCCTCGATCCCTCGAATACCTCGTGGATCGCCAGCGTACGAGCGCTCATCAATACAATCAAAGAATTGTCATGGATACAGGCGGGACCGCATGGCGCAGCCCAGGTACAAGGCGGTGGTCGACCGGTTGGCGGCGGAGATCCGGAGCGGCGCGCTACCGCCGGGCGCGCGGTTGCCGACGCACCGGGAGCTCGCGGAGCGCGAGGGCTTCGCGCTGGTGACGGCCACGCGCGTCTACGCCGAGCTGCAGGCGATGGGCCTGATCAGCGGCGAGACCGGCCGCGGCACCTTCGTCAAGGAGACGGCGCTCGCGACGGGCCAAGGCGTCGACCTGGACGCGGTGGCGGCGGACATGGTGGACCTCAGCTTCAACTACCCGTCGCTGCCGGGCCAGGCGGAGCTGTTGCGCGGCGCGCTGCGGCAGCTCGCCGGCGCGGGTGATCTCGAAGCGCTGCTGCGCTACCAGCCGCATGGCGGCCGGCCGGCGGACCGCGCCGCGATCGCGCGCCATCTCGCGCGTCGCGGCCTGCGGGTCGACGGCGGGCGGGTGCTGGTCGTCGACGGCGCGCAGCACGGCCTGGCGGTGACGCTGATGGCGCTGCTCGAGCCCGGCGACGTCGTCGCCGTCGACGCGCTGACCTATCCGGGATTCCGCCTCGTGGCCGGGATGCAGCGGCTGGAGCTCGCGCCGGTGCCGGCGGCGGGCGCGGGGCCCGACCTCGACGCGCTGGAGACGCTGTGCCGGCGCCGCCGGGTCAAGGCGATCTACACGATGCCGACGCTGAACAACCCGCTCGGCTGGGTGATGGCCGCGACGCGCCGCCGCGAGCTGGCGGCGCTGGCGCGCCGGCACGACCTGCTGATCGTCGAGGACGGCGCCTACGCCTATCTCGCCGAGGACCCGCCGCCGCCGCTGGCGATGCTGGCGCCGGAGCGGACCGTGTATGTCTCGGGGTTCTCGAAGAGCGTCGCGGCGGGCCTGCGGGTGGGTTTCGCGGTCGCGCCCGCGGACCGGGTCCATGCGCTGGAGCGGGCGATCCGCGCGACGACCTGGAACACACCGGGCGTGATGACCGCGATCACCGCGGGCTGGCTGGAGGACGGCACCGTGGCGCGGCTCGAACGGCAGAAGCGCGAGGACGCGACACGGCGTCAGCGGCTCGTCGCCGAGCGGCTGGGCACGATGAAGCGGATCGGGCATCCCTCGTCCTACTTCGTCTGGCTGCCGCTGGGCGAGGAGGTCCGCGCGGACCAGGTCGCGATGGCGCTGCAGCGCGAGCGGGTGTCGGTCTCGACGGCCGAGCCCTTCGCCACGACGAAGCAGGTGCCGCATGCGATCCGGCTCGCGCTGGGCTCGGTGGACATCGCGCGGCTCGAGACCGCGCTGGACCGCGTCAGGGAAGCGATCGAGGCCCGAAGCTTCTGAGGCCGGGGCGAGAGGCGCCGACGCCGCGGTCCGAGCCGGCCGGACTCCCTCTCCCGCTTGCGGGAGAGGGTGGGGGTGAGGGCCAGCAGACTCCGCAGTCAGCAGGCTTCAGCACTTCCACCGCCGCTGACCCTCACCCCTGCCCTCTCCCGCAAGCGGGAGAGGGGGCAAGACGGCGGTAGACCAGCACCTTCAGCGCCCGTTCGTCCGAGACGTCGGCGAAGGTCTCGGGATTGGCCACGCGCTCGATGAAGGCAAGCCCGGGCGCTTCCGCGGCGAGGGTCTCGCGCAGGAAGCCGGTGTCGAGCTTGGGCGAGTTCAGGCACACGAGCGCATGGCCACCGGGCGCGAGCAGCTCGGGCAGCTTGCGGGCGAGCCGCGCGTAGTCCTTGGTCGCGACGAAGCTGCCCTTCTGGTAGCTCGGCGGATCGAGCACGACGAGGTCGTAGGGCGCGCCGCGGCGGATCTTTCCCCACGAGTTGAAGATGTCGTGGGCGTGGAACGCCGCGCGGTCCTGCACGCCGTTGAGCTGGTGGTTGCGCCGGCCGGTGGACAGCGGTCCGCGCGCCATGTCGTAGTTCTCCACCGATCCGGCGCCGTCGCGCAACGCGGCGACCGAGAAGGCGCAGGTGTAGGCGAACAGGTTGAGCACCTTGCCGCCGGGGTGTTCGCGCGCCCAGCGCCGCACCCAGCGGCGGCCTTCGGCCATGTCGAGGAAGAAGCCGTGGTTCTGCCCGTGCGGCAGGTTGACGAGGAAGCGGATGCCGTCCTCCTCGACGATGTGTTCCCCGGGCAGCGCGCCGGCCATCAGGCGGTTGGTGGGGCGGTTCTCGTCGCGGTGCTGGAAGACCCAGTTCAGCGGCTCGCCCGGCGCGATCTCGGCCCAGCGCGCGGCGAGCGCCTCGCCGATGCGCTGGAGGTCCTCTTCCACGACGGGCGCGAAGCTGGTCAGCAGGAAGACCGGCGGATAGACGTCGAGGGCCCATTGCTCGCAACCCGGGAAACGGCCACCGCGGCCGTGGAAGACGCGACACGCGTCGGTGGGCCGGGTGAGCGCGGCGATGGCGTCGAGGAGCGGTTGCATGCGGAAGGCTCGGAGAGGGGGCGCCAGTGTAGACAGGCGGGGCTGGCTTCCATCGACAGGATCCCCTCACGGAGGGATCCAATCGGCCTCAGCTCTTCGCTAGAGTTCGCCCTTCCACAAGAACAAGCGATTCCAGGGAGGGCGTCATGACAAGCGAGGCGCAGAAGCACATGGGTTGGTCCGGGATCCGGGACCACCTCCGGACGACGGTGATCGCAGTGGCCTTGGCGCTGCCGGTCGCGGCCGCGCAAGCGCAGCAGGTCTACAAGTGGGTCGACGAGCAAGGTCGCGTCCAGTATTCGGAACGCAAACCGACCGGGGCCAACACCGCTACCACCGAGCTCAAGCCGCCTCCGCCGCCTCAGCCCGTGCCGACGCCGCCACCGGTGCTGCCGAAGATCGACCCCAATGCGGCGATCGCGGTACCGAAAACGCCGGCCCGCCAGGGGCCGCCACCGGCTCTCTCCGAGGGGATGAACCGCGACACCGACGCCTATCGCTGCGCGCTCGCCAAGGACATCCTGAACGGCTCGGTCTACCGCCCCTTCGGCGGCCCCATCGACGACCACGACCGGCGCGTGGCCCAGGGCGACCTCCGTCTGTTCTGCAAGTGAATCCGGGCGACATCCCCGGCTACACCCGTTGACGAAGCTTTACCGACGGCGCATCAAGCGCAGCACAAGGCGCGGCGATGCTTCGGACTCCACTTCAGCGGAGTCCACATGAACACTGTCCTGACCGCCATGGCCGGCGCCCTGATCGCGACCCTGGCCCTCACCACCCTGCCCGCGCAGGCCCAGAGCGGCAAGGCCGCGCAAAAGCTCGAGGACCGGTTCGCCGCCGCGGACAAGGACCACGACGGCAAGCTCACCAAGGCCGAAGCCGAGGCCGGCATGCCGCGCCTGGCCAAGCACTTCGACGAGGTCGACACCCAGAAGGCCGGCTCGGTCACGCTCGACCAGGTCAAGCAGTACATGGCGGCCCAGATGAAGGACCGCAAGAAGTGACCCCGCCCCTCCCGCGCTGAAGCGCGCGGGATCCCGAGGCTCGATCCGCGGCGCCCCGCCCTCCCCGGCGTGGGCGCCGCGCCACATCCGGCCTTCGATTTGCCGGACGGGCACCGGCCGCGGCCGCCCTCCGCGGGCGGCCGCGCAGGGTTCAGCGCATGGCCTCTCCAGAATCCGGGCTCGAACGCCGAGGTCGACACCCACCTGTCGATGTCGATCGATGACATCGATGTGGCGCAGGCGAGGCTCGCCCTGCTCATCGCAAGTCAGTTCCTCGCCGGAGCCCCCGGGCCCCAGCACGCTTTCGATCCCCGATCAATCCTCATTCGGAGCCACCCCCTCACGTCGATCGCGCAGCTCCGGTTCCGAAAAAGAATCCGAATCCTGGCCGCCATCGCGGTGTTGGACAAGGAAGCGGAGCACATGTTTCGGGCGGAGCTCAGGAGCGCGCGGCAGGCCTCGTGGATCGGCGGCATCCGGGTCGCGCGGCGGCCGGCGTTCGGCGTCATCGCCGCGATCGCGGCGGTGCTGGCGATCGTGCTGGTCGGATTCGCGCTGCTCGGTCAGGTCTCGCGCAAGGCCCGCGTGCCGGGGCTGCTGATGCCGGCCGGCGGGCTGATGCAGGTGCCGGCGCCGCTGGCCGGGCAGGTGCGGGAGGTGCTGGTCGGCGAAGGCGACGCGGTGCGCCGCGGTCAGGTGCTCGTGCGGGTGCACAGCGAGCGCGTCGTCGACGGCGGCGACATGACGGCGCTCACGCTCGCGGCGATCCGGGCGCGGCGGGAGAGCCTCGACACCGAGCGTCGGCTGCAGCGGCGCCAGGCGGACGAACGTCGCGACACCCTCGTGGGCCGGCAACGCAGCCTGCGGATCGAAGCGGCCCAGGCCGCCGGGGAGCTGGACGTCGTCCGGCAGCGCGTCGACCTCGCGCGGCGCAGCCTGAAGCGGTATGCGGCGCTGGCGGCGGACGGCTACGTGTCGGCGGTCCAGGCCCAGCAGAAGGACGAGGAACTGCTCGACCTGCTGGCGCGGGAACGCGGGGCGCAGCGGACCCTCGCAGCCTTGGCGCGGGAGGCGGGCGAGGTTGACGCGGAGCTCGCCGCGATCCCGACGGGGCTGGCGACCTCGCTGGCGCAGCTCGATCGCGCCGCGGCGCAGCTGGAGCAGGAGCGCGCGGAGCTGGAGGCGCGCGCCGGGGTGGCGGTCACCGCGCCGCGGGACGGCCGCGTGAGCGCCCTGACCTTCCATGCCGGAGAGGCGGTGCAGGCTGGACAGACGCTGGTCACGCTGGTGCCGGCGACCGACGCCTCGGGACGTCTGCTGGCGCAGCT
The DNA here is from genome assembly GCA_039593255.1 of Roseateles sp. Lineage (GTDB taxonomy): Bacteria > Pseudomonadota > Gammaproteobacteria > Burkholderiales > Burkholderiaceae_C > Roseateles. The sequence continues at coordinate 80,784 of JBCNPQ010000015.1, read as the reverse complement.
CTACGCGCCGAGCCGCACGATGGGGTTCATCCAGCGCGGCCAGACGGTGTGGCTGCGCTACGCGGCCTATCCGTACCAGAAGTTCGGCATGGCCCGGGGCGAGGTCGCCCGCGTGAGCACCACGCCGATCGCGCCGCAGGACCTGCCGGCCGGACAAGGCCAGGCGCTGGTGAACGCGGCGCAGGCCTATGAGCCGCTGTACCGGATCGACGTGCGACTGGAGCGCGAGGTCATCGCCGCCTATGGCCGCGAGCTTCCGCTGCGCGCGGGCATGGCGCTCGACGCCGACGTGACGCTCGAGCGCCGTCGCATCTGGGAATGGCTGCTGGAGCCGCTGCTCGCCACGGCCCGACGCCTCTAGCCGCCCTCCCACGTCCACGTCCACGTCCACGTCCACGTCCACGTCCACGTCCACGTCCACGTCTTCGTCTTCGTCTTCGTCTTCGTCTTCGTCTTCGTCTTCGATCGTGCCCTGCCGTCCCACGCCCATTCTTCAATCCGAGATCGCCGAATGCGGCCTCGCCTGCCTGGCGATGATCGCGTCCGCGCACGGGAACCCCGTCACGCTGACCGAACTGCGCCGGCGCCATCCGGCCTCGCTCAAGGGCATGTCGCTGCGCGACCTGCTCGCCGTCGCCGCGGGCCTCGGCTTCTCCGGCCGGCCGCTGAGGCTCGAGCTCTCGCAACTGCGCCAGCTGTCGCTCCCCTGCGTCCTGCACTGGGACCTGAATCACTTCGTCGTGCTGGCGCAGGTCCGCGGCGACGGGGTCGTCGTGCTCGATCCCGCCGTCGGCGAGCGGCGCCTGAAGCTCGCGGAGGTCTCGGACCACTTCACCGGCATCGCCGTCGAGCTGACGCCGGGCACCGACTTCGCCCCCGCCGCGCCGGCGCCGCGGGTGTCGCTGCGATCGCTCACCGGACGGGTGAGCGGACTGCGCCGGTCGCTGATGCAGGTGCTGCTGGTCGCGCTGGTGCTGGAGCTCTTCGCGATCGTCGCGCCGCTTTGCCACCAGCTGATCGTCGACGACGTGCTCAGTTCCGGCGATCGCGAGCTGCTGAAGGTGCTGGTGCTCGGCTTCGGCCTGCTGCTGGCCACGCAGACGGCGCTGGGCCTGGCGCGTTCATGGATGCTGATCCTGCTGACGCAGACCTTGTCGCTGCAATGGCGCGGCAACACCTTCGCGCACCTGCTGCGGCTGCCCGTGGCCTTCTTCGAGCGACGGCACCTCGGCGACATCAGCTCGCGCTTCGGCGCGGTCGAGGCGATCCAGAAGACGCTGACCACCGCCGCGATCGAGGCCCTGCTCGACGGCCTGATGGGCATCGCAGCGCTGGTCATGATGCTGGTCTATGCCTGGCAGCTGGCGCTGGTCGTGCTGAGCGCGGTGGCGTTGTACGGCCTGCTGCGCCTGGCTGCCTACCGGCCGCTGCGCGAGGCCTCCGCCGAGCGCCTGGTCGTCGCCGCGCGCGAGAACACGCATTTCCTCGAGACGCTGCGGGCGATGACGCCGCTGAAGCTGTTCGGCCGCGAGCAGGAGCGCGGCGCGCAATGGCGCAACCTGGCCGTCGAGGTCCAGAACCGCGACTTGCGCACCGCGACGCTGACGATGTTCATGAGCGCGGCCCATGGGCTGCTCTTCGGCGTGGAGAACCTGCTGGTGCTGTTCCTCGGCGCCGGGCTGATCCTCGACGGGCAGCAGGCGGGGGCCGTCACGATGACGGTGGGCATGCTGTTCGCGTTCCTCGGCTACAAGGGCCAGTTCACCGGCCGGGTGTCGGCCCTGATCGACTACGCGGTGGAGCTGCGCATGCTCGGGCTGCACGCCGAGCGCCTGGCCGACATCGCGCTGGAGCCGCCCGAGCCGGACGAGTTGCCGGCCAACGATCTCTCGCACCTGGAGGGCAGCCTGGAGCTGCGCGACGTCAGCTTCCGCTACGGCGAGCGCGAGCCGTGGATCCTGCGCCATGCCAACCTGACGGTGGAGGCGGGCCAGAGCGTCGCGATCACCGGCCCCAGTGGCGCGGGCAAGACGACGCTGCTGAAGCTGCTGCTCGGCCTGCTGGAGCCGGTGGAGGGCGAAGTGCGTTACGGCGGGCTGCCGATGCGGCAGCTGGGGTTGCGGAACGTGCGCGGGCGGATCGGCACGGTGATGCAGGAGGATGTGCTGCTGACGGGCTCGCTGGTCGACAACATCGCGTTCTTCGACGCCCAGCCGGACCTCGATCGTGTCCGGGCCTGCGCGGCGCTGGCGCAGGTCGACGAGGACATCGGCCGCATGCCGATGGGGTATCAGACGCTGGTCGGCGACCTCGGGGGCGGGCTATCTGGCGGGCAGAAGCAGCGCCTGCTGCTGGCTCGGGCGCTGTACCGGCAGCCGCGGATCCTGGCGCTGGACGAGGCGACCAGCCACCTCGACCTGGCGCGCGAGCGCGCGGTCGCGGCGAACCTGGCCGCGTTGCCGCTGACGCGCCTGATGATCGCGCACCGCCCGGACACGATCGCCGGTGCCGAGCGCGTGGTGAGACTCGAAGGCGGCCGGATCGACGAGGAAAGACGCCTCGTGGCGTGAGCGCACGAGGCGTCGGCGAGGAGCGTTGATCTCCGGGGTCCGCGCCCCCCGCATCGGGGCGCGGGGACCAGGTGGCGGGGATCAGGGACCGGGGATCAGGGGCACGCGATCACGGCGCGGTGATCGTTGGGATCACTTGTTCTCGATGGGTTTGCTGACGTCGCGTTCGAACCACTTGGTGGAGATCTTGGCGTAGCTGCCGTCGGCCTGGATATCGGCGAGGGCCTTGTCGAGGGCGGCCTGGAACTTCGGGTTGCCCTTGCGGAAGGGGATGGCGTTGGTGGCGGGTTTGCCGATGGCGGCGCCGGCCTTGACGGGCAGCTTGGTCTTGTCCTTGAGGTAGGGGATCAGCAGGGAGTCGTTGAGGGCGGCGTCGATGCGGCCGGTGGCGAGGTCCTGGAGGTACTCGGTGGCGCCGGGGTAGGTGCGCACCTCGGCGCCGTCCCAGGACTTGGCGAGTTCGGCGAAGTTGCTGCCCTGGCCGACGCCGATCTTCTTGCCCTTGAGGTCCGCGGCGGTGTTGAGCGGGCGGGTCTCGTTGGCGCGGATGATGAGCTGGGGATAGGAGGTGACGTAGGGGGCGCTGAAGTCGAAGGTCTTGCGGCGCTCGTCGGTGGCGGCGACCTGGTTGACGATCACGTCGTACTTGCCGGCCTGCAGGCCGGCGAGGATGCCGCTCCACTCGGTGGTGGTGAATTCGGGCTTGACGCCGAGCTTGGCGGCGAGGGCCTTGGCGATGTCGACGTCGAAGCCGTCGAGCTGGCCCTTGGCGTCCTTGAAGTTGAACGGCGGGTAGGTGCCCTCGACGGCGATGCGCAGCGTGCCGCGGGACTTCACGTCGTCGAGCAGGTCGGCGGCGTGGGCCGCGAGGGAAGCGCCGGCGAGCAGCGCGGCTGCGATCAGGGAAGTGCGGAGAGCGTTCATGGGGCCCCTCGTTGTTCGTAGGAAGGGCCGATGTTGCCACCAGTCGCCCGGTCCGGACGGCATATCGTTATGCCGCGCCGGGCATGAGGGACGGCGGTCAGCCGCCGAGGTGCTCGCGGAAGAACGCGATAGTGCGGTCGTTGGCGAGCGTGGCGGAGTCGGCGTCGTAGTGCTGGCCGCCGCGGCGCGCGAAGGCGTGGGCCTGGCCGGGGTAGGTGTGGATGGTGATGCGCGGATTGCCCGCGAGGGTGTCGCGGATCTTCTGCTGGGCTTCGGCGGGCATGTACTCGTCGCTGCCGGCGAGGTGCATCAGCAGCGGGGTGGCGATGTCGCGGCCCTCGTCGACGTAGCGTTCGGTGGCGCCGCCGTAGTAGGCGACGGAGGCGTCGGAGCGCTGGCGGGCGGTGGTGAGGAAGGTGAGCAGGCCGCCGAGGCAGAAGCCGGTGATGCCGACCTTGCCGCTGCAGCCGGGCAGGCCGCGCAGGTGCTGCATGGTGGCGGCGGCGTCCTCGACGCCGGTGTCGACGTTGAAGGCCTGGTAGAGCGCGAAGCCCTTCTTCCATTCCGCCTCGGCGCCGTCGGACATCTCGACGCCGGGTTCGAGGCGCCAGAACAGGTCGGGGCAGGCGGCGATGAAGCCGTGACCGGCGAGCCAGTCGCAGGTGTCGCGCATGTCCTTGTTGATGCCGAAGATTTCCTGCATCACCGCGACGGCGGGCGCGGGCGATGCCGACGCGGCGGGCCGCGCGAGGTAGGCGCCGAACGAACCGGCGGGGGTCGTGATCGTGATGCGTTCACCCATGGCGGGTCTCCTTCGGGTCTGGTTGAACCAGAAGCATCCCCCGGAGGCGCCGACGTGGCTTCTCCCGATTGGTGGAGCCCGGCCTATCCATGCGGAAACGTCGGCGCTTGCAGATCGATGGGCCACGGAAGACGGCAGTGCACCACCACCGGCACAAAGGAAAACGGCCGCTTACGCGGCCGCCCCCTCATTGCGTCTTGGAACCTAACGTCCGTCCGAGGAGGGAACTGTCAGGCCATTTGATCCAAGCGCTTCCGAAAAGATGATAACGCCGGATCCATGCGCCTCTTCTGATGCCCGGACGGACGCCGCAGGGTGCAGCCCCCCTACGCGGTATCAAAAGCCATGCCGCATCCCCACCGCAAAGACGGTGGGCTTTTCCCCGGCGCCGACGCCCAGCGGGTTGATCGCGAAGTCGTAGGCGGCGCGGGCCTGGTTGTCGATGCGGGAGACGTAGGCGTAGAAGCCGGTGCGTTTGGAGAGCGTGTAGTCCGCGCCGAGCGTCCATTGGCGCGAGCCGGTGCCCTCGCCCGCGGAGACGAAGCCGATGCGGGTACCGGCGGGGCCCTTGCCCTCCCCCGCGTCGGTGAAGCTGGCGCGCAGGCTCGTGGCGCCGATCTGCCAGGTGGCGGCGAGGTAGACGCTGTCGCGCGTCAGGGCGCCGAGCGGCGTCTCGTAACGCAGGCGTTCGACGACCGCGGCCAGCCGCCCCGGGCCGAAGCGATAGGCGGCGCCGAGCTTGGTGGCGGAGTCGGTCAGATGCGGGCCCTGGTACTCGCGGTGGGTCTCGTGGGCGAGCGCGAGGTTCCAGGGGCCGTCGTCCCAGCTGAGCGAGGCGGACCAGAGCTGCGGTCGCGCGCCGTTCGGGCCGGACTCGCCGTCGTTGAAGGCGTAGGCGACGCGGCCGGTGAGGCCGTTCCAGGACGGGGTCCAGTAGTGGACGATGTTCTGCTGCCGCCGGTCGAAGGAGGCGGTGTTGCCGAGGTGGTTGGTGGTGGGCGCGGAGCCGTTGGCCATCAGGGCCATGTAGCCGGCGGTGGTGGGATACCAGGGGTCGAAGCTGCTGGTGGCGAGCAGGTAGGGCGTGCCCCAGTGGCCGGCGAACAGCAGGCCGTAGGGCGTCTGCAGCCCGACGCGGGTGTCGCGGTTGGCGAGCGACGGGCCGACGCCGGTGTCGAGCGCGAGGGAGCCCTCGATCTGGAACAGCGCCTGGATGCCGCCGCCCAGGTCCTCGGTGCCGCGGAAGCCGATGACGGAGCGGTTGTTGGACTCGCGGTTCACGGCCCGGTCGCGCGGCGAATGGCTGGCATCGGCGTGCTCGAGGGAGACGTTGAGGCGGCCGTAGATCGTGACGGTGGATTGGGCACGGACGGCGCCGGCGCTAGCGGCGAAGACGAGGCCGGCGAGGACGAGCGAGGGGGCGAGGCGGTACTGCATTGGCGCGAGAGGAATGGACTCACGCCGATGTTGGCTCGGCGGCGGCGCCTCCGGTTCTCTCATTCGGGGGAGGCAGAGCGCGACGCGCGCGCGCGTCGGCGGCGGCTCGCCAGCACCACTCGAATCCCACGGCCAGCGCCAGCACCAGCGCGCCGACCAGCGGCCGCGCGGAGACGAACACACGATCGGGAATGAAGACGGTCAAGGCGAACTGCGTCCCGGTGACCAGCGAGGCGGCAATGTTGAAGGCCAGGTGCAGGACGGTGGTGCAGACGATCGATCGCGTCCGCATGAAGACGACACCGAGGAGCAGGCCGCCTGGGAGCACCGTCACGGCGTTCTGCGGCGAGTGGAAGACGGTGAAAAGGAGTGCGCCCAACACCATGCCGCCCCAGTCGTTGCCGACAAGACGGCTCAGCAGCGACTGGAGCAGCGCTCGGTGGAACAACTCTTCGGACAGCACGGAGAGGAACACGGGCAGGAACGCGCCGAGCCAGAAGTACGGACTGGTGGTGAAAGGGCTCAGAGGCGCGAAGAGGCCAGCGTCGAACGCTTCCGGGACCACGACGGCCGCGGCGGCGAACGGGATGCAAGCGAGTGCAAGCGCGAGGCTCAAGGTCACCTTGGGATGGATGGCCAGGAGCTCGCGCAGGTTCGGGCCACACCGGAGATGCCCCAACGCGATGACCACCACTGCGGCCTGGACGACGAACGCCACAAGCCAGACCACCTGAGCGGTCATCCATTCGTTCTTTTCGACGAGGGCGTCCCGCAACGGGTGAAACAAGCGCCCGGAGAGCTCAAGGAGCGCAAGGGCCAACACAACCAGCAGCATGTTATTCGCGAAGGTCTTCAGCGCGGAACGGCGCAAGAGAAATCCAGGCATGGCTCTGCGTAGGAGTGGATGGAGCCATCGATGCTAGGTAGCGGAAGAGCCGCCGGATCTGCGCATCTTTGTGGCAGTCCATCGAGGCAATTGACACCAAGCCTTCAACCATCGCGGGTAGCCTCCCTGCCGAGCCGGGCGTGCCGGTGAAGAAGAAGGCGATCCGTGGTCAAGCAGCGTGTCGAGGGAGTGAGCTTGGGAGCAGTCCTCCCCGCGCCCGGCGCGGGAGGCCGCAGCGCATCGGCGCGCGGCGTGCGTCGGCGCGCCGTGGTGTTGGGGCCTCTGCTCGGACCGCTCGGGCTGGCCGCGGGCGCGCGGGCGGCGGTGCCGTCGGCGGCCCCGTCATCGGTGCCGCTGGCGCTGCCGGAGGGCCTCAACATCGGGCGGATCAAGCCGGTGCTCGATCTCATCGGCCGCAACGCGGCGCTCGCCTGGGACTACCAGCTGGTGCCGGTGCCGCGCATGCTGGCGATGGTGGAGAACGGCTGGACCTTGGGTTTCGGAGCCGGGAGGTCGTCGAGCCGCTCGTCGCGGCTGCTGTTCTCGGAGGAGGTCTTCAACAGCGGGCTGTGGCCGATCGCGCGCGGCGAGGTGGAGCGCGAGCTGCGCTCGGTGGACGACCTCAAGGGCCTGAAGGTGTGCGTGGTGCGGGGGCTGGACTACGGCCCGGCGCTGGAGCAGGCCAAGGGGGCGGTGTACTCGGCGGAGTACGTGTCCGGCGATTTCCGCACGCGGGTGCGGCAGCTGATGGCGGGCCGCTGCGACGTGCTGCTGGCCAATCACTTCAACGCCGATGCGCGCGCGCTGAAGCAGCGCATCGCCGACGCGGGCGGCAACCTGGAGCGGCTGAAGGTGGGGCCCTCGCCGTTGGGCAATCTGGCCGAGCGTTTCGTGACCGCGAGGCAGAGCAGCCTGGCGGCGCTGATGCCGGTGCTGGACCAGGCGGTGAGGAGCGCCCGGCGGGAGATCGGCGTGTTGCTGGCGGCGGAGGACTGAGCGCTCCGCCGCGCGGCTCAACGGCTGTTGTTGCGGGCGCGATCGAGCGCCTCGTTCACCGACTTCTCGGTCTTGGCCTGGGCGGCATTGAACCTGGCGTCGATGGTGTTGGCGCGTTGGGTCAGCGCCTGGATGTCCTCGACCTTCGCGTTCACTGCGCCTGGTAGAAGTCGAGGACATGCTTGATCTCGCAGCGGAAGCCGACCTGGGAGAGCAGCAGCGGCTCGTAGGGGCCTGCGTCAGACGCTGGACTGGAACACTCCGCTCCAAGCGTTCGCTCTCAATTCGGCGAAGGCGCATCGCCATTTTCTCATCCCTCAGGCCCCTGCCGGCGCTGATTTCGGCAAGCTCGCCGCCACATCGCGGAACGCCAGCAGCGCTGCCTCCAGATGCTCAATGATTTCCTGCTGAAGCACGTCCGGCGCCGGCAGGTCGTCAAGGTTATCCAGGCTCTCGTCCTTAAGCCAGAAGATGTCCAGACTCGCCTTGTCGCGCGTGATCAGGTCTTCGTAGCGGTAGTACTTGAAGCGCTCAGACTCTTTCCGCTCGTGGCGGTTCTCCGGGTGATAGCTGGCGATGAAGTCCTGCAGGTCATCAAGCTTCAAGGTGCGCGTCTTCAGCGTGAAGTGCTTGTTGGTGCGCAGGTCGTAGAACCACACGCCCTTGGTGTGCACGCGGCCATCCTTGGGCGCGTTGTCGAAGAACACCACGTTCGCCTTCACACCCTGCGCGTAGAAGATGCCGGTGGGCAGGCGCAGGATGGTGTGCACATCGCAGGTCTCCAGCAACTTCTTGCGGATCTTTTCGCCGGCGCCGCCTTCGAACAGCACGTTATCGGGCAGCACCACGGCGGCCTTGCCGTTCACTTTCAGCATGCTCACGATGTGCTGCAGGAAATTGAGCTGTTTGTTCGACGTGGTTTCCCAGAAGTCCTGCCGCTCGTAGGTGAGCGCGTCGCGGTCCTCCTCGCCTTCCTCGTTGGTGATCGTCATGCTGCTCTTCTTGCCAAAAGGCGGGTTGGCCAGCACGTAGTCCACTTTCAGCTTGGGCTCGGCGATCAGCGCGTCTGAGCGATCGACCGCGGGCTCTCCATCCAGCTCGCCGATGTTGTGCAGGAAAAGGTTCATCAGACACAAGCGGCGCGTGTTGGGCACGATCTCGTTGCCGTGGAACGTGGCGTCGCGCAGGAACTCCTTCTGCCGCTTGTCCAGCTTGGCGCCAGGTCGGGTCAGCCAGCTGTAAGCGCCCAGGAAGAAGCCGCCCGTGCCGCAGGCCGGGTCGGCGATGGTCTTGCCGGGCGCGGGGCGCAAGCATTCCACCATCGCCTGGATGATAGGGCGCGGCGTGAAGTACTGGCCGGCGCCGCTCTTGGTGTCTTCGGCGTTCTTCTGCAGCAGGCCCTCGTACAGATCGCCCTTGGTGTCCGCGTCCATGCCCACCCAGCTCTGCTCGTCGATCATCTGCACCAGGCGCGAGAGCTTGGCCGGGTCCTGGATCTTGTTCTGAGCCTTAAAGAAGATGGCGCCCAACATGCCGGTGCCCTGCCCCAGCTTGTGCAGCGTGGCCAGGTAATGCGCTTCCAGCGGCTCGCCGGTCTTGCTGCGCAGGCTGGCCCAGTCGTGGCCCTTGGGGATGCGTGTGTTGCGGTTGTAGGGCTCTTGCGCGTACTCGTGCGCCATCTTTAAGAACAGCAGGTAGGTGAGCTGCTCCAGGTAGTCGCCATAACCCACACCGTCGTCGCGCAGCGTGTGGCAGAAGTTCCAGACTTTCTGGATGAGGGTGCTTGTATTCACGTCAGGCCTCTAACAATTCTTGTATCCACGGGTGCGCGTCACTGCGCTGACCACGCAGCAGAAAGTGCATATCGCCGCTGTAAGGAGACTCACGGTCAATAGCTCGGCGCACTCGGCCAGCAACGGTCTTGAACTCCGCCGCACGGCCAGGATCTTGGGTGGCTAACTCAAACAAGCGTTTGCCTTCGTCCACGTCTGCCATCAACTGAACGGCAGCGGCATGCCGTCGCTTGCAAGTCGGTTCGTAGTGCAGGTGATAGATTTCGATGGAAGCTTCAGCGCGCCTCCTGGCAATGGGGTCTGCGCTCGCCGCACAGGGCTGCCCGTTCTCTTGATGGCATCCAAGCAGGCGCCAGTCCGACAACTCGCATGGGTCTAACAGCAGCGGTTGCTCCTCGGCGACTGAACTGACTGCGTAAACCCGGTGCGCCTCGTTGACCAAAGGAAAGCGGTCGGCCTTGCCACCTGCTGTTCCGTTTTCGACATCCTTGCGCTTGCTGTTGCAGTATGTACAGGCATACCGAAAATTGCTCTCGTCGAACGCCAGCCAACGGTAGCCCGTGTGTGGGTTCGCCGCATCGCTGACCTTACTTTTTGGGCGGAAGTGATCCACGGCGTTATCCGAGCGATCCACGGTGGATTCGCAGTACCAGCATTTGTCGTGCAGCAGGTTCGCGAGCCCGTCCTTGAGGTCGCGCCAAACGGCGTCGTGAGCAATCGGATCTGCTCCGTTCGCGACGGCATCTGTTGCTGCCTTCGCGCGTGCAATCCAACCAGCTGGTTTCACCAGCTTCGCGCGGTCTACATATCTCAAGATTCGCTCCCATCAGACGCGCCAGCCTCGTCAGCCAGCAACTCGCCAATCAGGCGTTTGGCCAAGTCTTCACGCTCGGCGCGCGACATTTGAACTACGCTCTTTGCGAGCTCGCGGGGTCGATCCGTCTTGAACCGCGCAACGAGGACCTCGTTTCGCAAGCGCAAGTAGCGGGAGTATTCATCGTCAGGATGAAAGAAGCGGAACCCAAGCCTGTCGAGTTGCGCATTAAGGGCGTCCAGCTCGCGCTGCTCGTCCAGCGAAAGCTTCTCCTTGGCTGCGAATGCACGTTGGGCTTCCAGAAGCTCCTGAGTCGGCTGATCCAACGACGACGTAATTCCAAACATGTCGCTCGTTACGATCGCGGCATAACCCATACCACGCGGCGCCATCTCCGGGTAGCAAGCCACGATTTGGCGGTGGCCGTCTTGCTTGTGCATCCGCAGGATCTGCACCTGCTCGCGATCCAGCTCGGCAATGGCCAAGGGGTTGTGCGTCGTCAGCAGGATGTGACTGGTTTCTTCCTGCTTCGTGCCACTGGCGATGAACTGCTTCAGGTACGAGATGTAGTCAACGCTCCAGCGTGGATTCAAATGCGTATCCGGCTCATCCAGCAAGAAGAGGCTCTCTTCCTCGGCAGTGAAACGAAGCAGGCCCAGAACGGTCAACAACTGCTGCTCGCCTTCGCTGAGTTCTCGGAAGGTCACGCTGCCATCGTTCTTCTTTAGGCGCACGCGGATACGCACCTCTTCGATCAGCTCCGAAACGTAGGTGCTTTCCAAGTCACGAAAGAATTCTGCGGGTGCTTGATTGCCGACAAGGCTCCGCAGGGCAGCGATGTCCTTGACGTAGAGGTATTTGAACTGCAGCGTCTCCTTGTTCCAGATGGACGTCGACACGCGGCGGCTGACCTCCATGGGTGCCAGGGCGATGTCATACAGGCGAGACAAGAAGCCGCGCACCACGCCTCTGGCATTCCAGAAGCGTGGGTCCCCGTCCGCTGCCTTTGACTTCCATGGCGGCTGCCGCAGCACGAACAACACCGACTCAATGCCCTCGTCCGGGTCGAGGCCCAGATGGTCATCCAGGAAGGATCGCACCACCTCTGACTGCTGAATCAGGAAGGCCAACAATACGAACTGGCTGTGCACCGGCATGGCATAGAACAGCCGCTTCAGGCCCGGATCCTCACCATTACGCAGCTTGCTGTCATAGCTTTCCAGGTAGGGGCGGAAAATCTCGTACAGACGCGGGCTCTCGCCCGAGTAGTAGCTGAACACATAGCGCGGCAAGTACTCGGTGTCCGCGTTCAAGAAGGCCGTGAGTTTGATTGGCTCACCCTTTGGCGACTTGTCTGGGTCATTGCCAAAGTCCCGCAGGCTGTGCGTCAACTCGGCCTGTTCGACCCGTTTGCTGTCAGCGACATGGATGAGAAAAGCTTCCTTCTCACGATCGGGGTCGGCGTCAATGTGGATGTGACGCAGGTCCTCGCCCGCACCCATGAAATACGATAGCTTGAACGCGAAACGAGGGATTTCCTTTCGCTTCTCCGCCGACATCCCCTTGTAGGTGATCAGGTCGCGAAAGATGATGGCTAGCGCCTCTAGCACGTTCGACTTGCCGGTGCCGTTCCAACCGATGACCACCGTGACCCAGTGATCCTGATCGAAGTCGATGGTGACGTTCTTCAGGTTCTTGAACTGGTGCGTTGGGCTGTCCTTGGCGCTGCCGATGGTGAGCCTGTTTAGCCGCATGCTCAGACGGCCAGCAGTTTGAGCTTGTCGTGCAGCTTGCGACCCTGCCCATCGGTTACCGCCTCCACCGCCAGCCGACCCGCCTTGTCCAGACTGCGCAGCTCGGCGTACAGCTCTTCGATACGCTCTGTCTGCGCGCCGTCGGCCACGCCGCAGCGGCGGAAGGCTTCTTGCGCAACCACCCAGTCGCCCGCCTCTTCGAGCACGTCGAACAATTTTTTCACCACGGCGGCAAACTCCTTTTCTTGTTTGGTGCGGCGAACCTTGGGCTGCTTGGCGCGCTCTGCTCGCTCAGCACGGATGCGCTCAAGCAGCACGCTGGCCGGCTCGTCGTTCGGGTCTTGCGGCACGAGCTGGCCGGCGAAGGCGGCGCGGAGGATGTTTTGGCGTTGAGCAGTGGATTGTTTGATGGAAGTCTCAATGGCACGCAATTGCTGAACCTGGCCTTGTAGCGCCATATCCAGAACTTCAAGCGTCACCTGCTGCTCCTGCGCTGGCGCGACTGGCACCGGAATACGAGCGATCTTGCCGACACTCAGCGTGTAGAGACCGCTGGTCGTCGCCGCTAACTCTGTCATCTTCGAGATGCCTTGCGGCGAGTTAATCCAGCACTCCAGCCATTGGCCGGCCAAGATGATGGGGCGCACGCGAATCAAGTGGTTCTGATGCACGGCATTGGGCACTGAGCCATCCCAGATGGCGCATCGACCGATTTCCGTCAGACTTCCGTTGCCTTCGACGACGAGAACATCGCCGGCCTGGAGAGCCAAGCGCTCGAACTCGCCCGGAAAAAGCTCGATCTCGTGAATCTCGTCCAACCGCAATTCACCGCGCGCCACGTTGGCCACACGCAGGAACGGGAACTTATTCTTGGCGGGCGCCCGAGCCGGCTGCTTTTGAATGCCCCCTTGGATCTCCCCTACCGTGTCGAGGCTCGCCCACACCCACCCTTCCGGCAATTCCGGCAGATCGGTGGTATCCAGCTGCACTGGCTCGGGGTATTTCTTCTGCCAGTCTTTGGGCGGGGTTTTACCCTGTTCCTTGAACTTGGCGAGTTGTTCGGCTTCCCACCGGTCGCGGCGTTCGGTGAGGATGCGTTGCAGCAGTTGGGCGCCGGTCTCGGGGAGGGTGCCGCGCTGGCGCTGCGCTTTGCGCCAGGGGGCGGTGAGCGCGCCTTCGACGGCGGCGTTGAGCAGGGACTGGCGGTATTGCTGCAGCTTCTTCCGCGCGGCCTTCAGCTCCGCCACGCCGGCATCGAGGTCGGACAGCAGTTCTTCGAGTTTGGCGACGATGCGGACTTGTTCGGCCTGAGGGCAGAGCCGCATCTTCAGCGCCCGAATCTTCGTGAGATTGACACGAGGTCGCGTTGTGCCCTTGGTTTGATGCTTGAACTGTTCTACGACGTTGTCCGAATTGATCTGATAGCAAAGGAACTGCTCATCTACCCAGGGGTGGGTAACGCGAGCGCGTACGACATCTGCCACCAGTACCCCCCGTGGAATGGTGCGCGGCGCCAGGCACGCTTTGCCCAAAGGATCCCCGAGTTTGGTGATGAGAATGTCGTTGGGCATAAACGTATGCCGCTCCAGCTCCTTAGCCTTCGCCTGCGTCACGAATTGAATGTTCTTCGCAACGAATCGGTTCCTATCAATGTTCTGCAATCGAGCAATCGGAACGCCGGCCGACACGTACTCGCTCGCCTTCAGATTGGAGCCAAAGGGCCCGTCAACGACATCGTCGCCTGGTCGCGCGAAGAAATCTCCGAACTCGACTTCGATCCATCCCTTCGGCAATTCAGTGCTTCGACTCACGCCACCAACTCCTCATTCATCTCATTCATCAGCGTATCCAGCTCCTTGCCGAACAAGCCCCAGGCCTTCTGCAAGCCTCCCTTGTCGGCCAATTCGGCGTAATCAAAATCCTCACGTGCAATCGAGCACGAGCTCGCAATATGGTCCTTCATCAGGCGCAGCCATTCGGTCTGCTCCGGCGTGAACGAGGTGCCGCGCTGCGCGTTGTGGCGGAAGATCCAGGCCTGGAAGCGGCGGTCCACCTCGTCGGCAAAGGGCTTGAGTTCGGCGCCTTCACCATCGAGCCGCAGCGCGAAGCGCAGCAGGCTGACCAGATCGGTGAGCCGGCGGCGACTGGTGGCGCCTTTCACCTGGCTCGCCTTCACGCGGGCATAAGCGTTCCACAGGCGCTCGGTGGTGAGCATCAGCGGCGGGCGGGCGAGGCGTTCGTGCAGTTCTTCGAGCATGTCGAAGGTGAGCGCCCGGCGCTGATAGGGCTGCTGGTAGAAAAATCCCAGCGCGGCAATCTCGTCCTTGTGCTGGCGCAGGTAGTCGGTAAAGCTCTGGATCATGGCGCGGGCCTGGGCTTCGGCCTGCTTTGAGTAGCCCGCGAAGGTGATCTGATCGAGGTTGATGTGGTCGATGAGCTGTTCGCGCTCGCGACGAGCACTTTCAATCTCGTCGCGCAACTCGGGCTTGTCGAAGGGGGCACAGGCGGCGGCGACGCGGCTGGCGCGGGCGACCTCAATTTCCTGTGGCAAGAGCGTGTCTTCCGAGCGGGTGATGCCATTCGCCTGGGCAGTGACGAGTGCTGTCTGGACGATGGCGTCCGGGTCCAGCGCGGTGATGAGGGCCTTGCCGAGCTCGCCGACGGGGATGCCGCCGCTGAGCTTTTCGATGCGGGCCTTGGCCTTGTCGTCGAGCGACTTGTTAAGACGCACCAGGCGGTTGGCAAGCGAGAGCACGGTTTCCTCGTCGCGGCTCCCCATGGCGACGCCTTGCAGCAGGTCCTTGAGCGCGACCCCGGGCTTCTTTTCCAGCGGGCGGCTTTCGGTCTTGCAGGATTTTTCGACGCCCACGGCGTCGATCAGCACGAAGCGGGTCTTGGCACCGTCGGCACTCCCGCTCACGCGCTTGAGGCTGTCGGCATCCAGGCTGCGCACGCCGCGGCCTTTCATCTGCTCGTAGTAGCCCTTGCTGCGAACGTCGCGCATGAAGAGCAGCACTTCGAGCGGCTTGACATCGGTGCCGGTGGCGATCATGTCCACGGTGACGGCGATGCGCGGGTTGTAGTCGTTGCGGAAGCTCGCGAGGATGCTGTCTGCGTCTTCTTCGGCGCGGTAGGTGACCTTTTTGCAGAAGGCGTTGCCCTGACCGTAGACCTCGCGCACGATGTTGACGATGTCGTCGGCATGGCTGTCGGTCTTGGCGAAGATCAGGGTCTTGGGGGTCTCCTGGCGGGCGGGGAAGATCTGCGACTCCACCGCCGTCTTCATGGCCTGGATGACCTGGCGGATCTGGCTTACGTTGACCACCGAGCGGTCCAGTTCCTTGCCGGTGTAGAGGTTGTCCTCCTCCGTTTCGCCCCAGCGCTTCTTCCGCGTCTGGCGGTCGCGGTGGTCCACCCACTCCCTGGCCTTGAGTTCGGCGCCCTTCTGGGTGATCTCGGTTTCGATCTCGAAGACGTCGTAGCCGACGTTCACGCCGTCGGCCACCGAGTTTTCATAGCTGTATTCGGCAACGATGTTCTCGTTGAAGAAGCCGAAGGTGCGCTTGTCGGGCGTGGCGGTGAGGCCGACGAGGAAGGCATCGAAGTAGTCGAGCACCTGCTTCCAGAGGTTATAGATGCTGCGGTGGCACTCGTCGATGATGATGAAGTCGAACTCTTCGATGGGAATGGACGGGTTGTAGCGGACGATTTTTTCCTGCTTCGCGGTCTGCCGCACCTCGTTGAGCGACACGTCTTCGGCTGAGTCGTCGATGGGCTCGCCAGCGAGGATGGAGTACATGCGCTGGATGGTGCTGATGCACACCTGCGAATGCGGGTCGATGTTGCTCGATGCGAGCCGCTGCACGTTGTAGAGCTCGGTGAACTTGCGGCCGTCATCCGGCGGCGTGTAGGCCATGAACTCCTGGTGGGCCTGCTTGCCGAGGTTGCGCGTGTCGACAAGAAACAGGATGCGCTTGGCTCCGCCGAACTTGAGCAGGCGGTAGACGGCGGTGATGGCAGTGAAGGTCTTGCCGGCACCGGTGGCCATGTGAATTAGCGCGCGGGGCTTTTTCAATGCCAGCGATTTCTCTAGACCGGTGACGGCGCTGATCTGGCAATCGCGCAGGTTGCGCTCGGGCAGCGGGGGCATGCTGTCGACGAGGCGTCGACGTAGGGTGTCGGGCTGCACCAGCCATTCTTCAAGCTGCTCGGGCTTGAAGAAGTGGAAGAGCTCGCGCGAGCGCGGCGCAGGGTCGGCGCTGTCGGTGAAGCGGAGGATCTGGCCAGTGGCTTCGAACAGGAAACGCAGCGGCGTGTTGTTCTTGCGCCATCTGAGGTTGGCAGTGGCGTAGCGCTCGGTTTGACTTTCGGTAACGGTGAGGTTCTCACCGGCGCTGTCCTTCTTGGCTTCGATCACGCCACAGGCCGTGCGATTGACGAACAGAACGTAGTCGGCCGGGCCGCTGTTGGTGGGGTACTCGCGCACAGCTACACCCAACCCGGCACCGAGGTTGAGCTGCTTCATGTCTTGGATGACCCAGCCAGCGCTCTCTAGCTTTTGGTCAATCTGCTGACGCGCTTTGGCTTCTGGTGTCATTGGTGGTGCCTTTCCCTGAGTACGCTCACCTCGGCCAGTGAGCCGCGAAATCAAACGTCAGCTGGCGGTGATGCCGGATCGACAGCAAGTAGACCGTTTCGTTAGTTTCCATGGCCGCGTACAACAAGAGGTAGTCACCGTGCAAATACTCGCGCAATGCGTTGACGGTGCCAGCGGGCAGTGTTCCGAGTTGGGCCAGGGCTTCGGCAGATTGCGGCGGGTGGTCAAGGTAGCGTCGGCCGATGCGCGGAAAACGCGCCAGGTTTGGGATCACCATGGTGCGTAGTTCTGCCAGCAAGTCATCGAACGCAAAGGCGGCGCCTGCGTCGGTCAGGAACGCCTCAATGGCGTCCAGGCGTTCCAGGAAACTCGCCGTCAGCTCGACCCGGTACAGCTGCTCAGCCACGCTTCTGCGTCGCCTCCGAGGCGGTGCGGCGGCGTGCACCCTTTGTGGCTGCGCCGGATCGGCGCTGCTGCAGCTGGGCGATGGCGGCGTCCGCTTTGTGGGTGCGGCCTGCTGTGATGTCGGCCAGGCCACGCTTCGCGTCATCAATCAGCAGCAGGTGAATGCGCTCGCGCTCCAGACGGTGGTAGTAGTCCAGGCGGTCTGCGTCAATCAAAGCGACGTAGCTCTCGCCATTCTTCGTAATGATCTTCTCCGCACCGGCCTTGGCCTGTTCGGCCAGCTCGGAGAGATTGGCTCGCGCCTGGGTGAACGGCACGACGTCGCTGGCTGAAAAGCCCATGGCCCACTCCTTCGAAATGACAGAATTCTGTGCAGTTTACCTGGGCAAGGCCGACATCGCCATTCCGAGTTAACCCGTCATGCACGTCGCGGCAGGAGGGCTGGCGGAGGCACGGCGTAACAACACGCCATAAACACACCTACGAGAAAGCAATCTTCAACGTCGATATGTTCGCGACCTACCGGAGGGCCAGGCTCGCCGCCGGCATCGCTCCCAACAGCGTCAACCGCGAACACGCCTATCTCCGCTCGGTCTTCAACAAGCTTCGGCGCCTTGGGCAATGGAAGAAGGCGAACCCTCTGGCGGAGTTACGTCAGTTCAAGGTGGACGAGAACGAACTATCGTTCCTCACTTTGGACCAGCGCCAAGCCTTGCTTCGAGCGCTGGCCGACGGGAAGAACCGGCATACCGCGATGGCGGCCCGCGTCTGCCTCGCAGCCGGAGCGCGCTGGAGCGAAGCGGAGGGGCTACAACTGCCACGTGCGTCATGCCCAGATCCACTACGCCGGCACAAAGTCGAGCAAGGTCCGCACGGTGCCGAGCACGACCGAGTTCGAAGCGGAACTGCATGCACATCATGACCACGCCGAGACGGGCACCCGCCTCTTCGCATACGCGTACTCGGCGTTCAGGGAAGGCATCGAGCGCGCTGGAATTGAGCTTCAGAAGGGTCAGTTGACCCACGTGCTTCGACACACGTTCGCTTCGCACTTCATGATGAACGGCGGCAACATCCTTGTGCTCCAGCGAGCGCTGGACATGCGAACCTGACGATGACGATGCGATACGCCCACCTGGCGCCGGACCATCTGCAAGAGGTCACCAAACTGAATCCGCTGAGCGCGTTGACAGTTGGTTGACAGTGAACCACTTCACCGGCCGT
The DNA here is from genome assembly GCA_039593255.1 of Roseateles sp. Taxonomy (GTDB): domain Bacteria; phylum Pseudomonadota; class Gammaproteobacteria; order Burkholderiales; family Burkholderiaceae_C; genus Roseateles. Next base: position 62,582 of record JBCNPQ010000015.1, on the reverse strand, counting down.
CGAAGCGCGCGTAAGTGATTGATCTGATTGGTAGGCCGTACAGGACTTGAACCTGTGACCAAAGGATTATGAGTCCTCTGCTCTAACCAACTGAGCTAACGGCCCTTAGGGAATCTGCGCATGTGCGATGCCTAGCGGCACTGCGATCCGACGTTGCACCGGAAGGGGCGGATTGTAAGCACGCTTACGCGTGGTGCTTGAGAAGTGGTAACCGCGCTCACTTCTGCGACAACGCGTTGCTCACCATCCTCGACGTGATGTCGACGATCTCGATCATGCGGTCGTAGGCCATCCGAGTCGGTCCGATCACCCCGAGGGTTCCCACGACCTCCCCGTCCACCTCATACGGCGCCGACACGATGGAGAGCTCCTCCACCGGCACGACCTGGCTCTCCCCGCCGATGTAGATCCGCACGCCTTCCGCGCGCTCCGACACATCCAGCAGCCGCATCAGCTGCGTCTTCTGCTCGAACAGGTCGAACATCCTGCGCAGGCTCCCCATGTCGTGGCTGAAGTCCTGCACCGTCAGGAGATTCCTCTCCCCCGAGATGATCATCGGCTCGTGTTCCGCCACGCCCTGCTGCCCGACGTCCACCGCCGCGCTCATCAGCTTGGCGATCTCCCCGCGCAGCTGATCCACCTCCGACCTCAACCGGTCCCGCACCACATCCAGGCTCAGCCCCGAGTAATGCGCATTCAACCGGTTGCTGGACTCCGTCAGGTCCGACTGGGTCAGGTCTTGCGCCGTGAACACCAGCCGGTTCTGCACATCCCCGTCCGGCGACACCATGATCACCAGCACCCGTCGATCCCCCAGCCGGAGGAACTCGATGTGGTGGAACACCGCCGTCTTCCGCGGCGACGTCACCACCCCCACGAAACTCGACAGGCTGCTCAGCAACTGCGCCGCACTCGCGATCACCTTCTGCGGCTGGTCCGGCAACAACTGGCTCTCGAACGAGCCCGCGCCCTCCCGGTGCATCCCCGGCTTGGCCGTCAGCAAGGTGTCCACGAACAGCCGGTACCCCCGCGCCGTCGGTATCCGCCCCGCGCTCGTGTGCGGGCTCGCGATCAGCCCCAGCTCCTCCAGGTCCGCCATCACGTTGCGGATCGTCGCCGGGCTCAGCTCCAGCCCCGACGCCTTCGACAAGGTGCGCGACCCCACCGGCGAACCGTCGGCGATGTACCGCTCCACCAGAGCCTTCAGCAGTGTCTTCGCGCGATCGTCGAGCATGCTTTTCATTCTAAAGAACCCGGCCCCAGGCACCCCCTCCGCCCCCCGAACCGGTCACATCGCTGTGGTGTAATTCCCGCCATGTCCAAGCGCTTCCGCCATGTGGCCATCGTCGGAAAACCCCAGTCCCGGGGTATCCGTCCCATCCTCGAAGAGATTGCCGATTTTGTGGCCTCCCAGGGATTGGATGTTTCCCTCGAACAGGAAACCGCCGACAGCACCGGCATCACCGCCCTCCCCGCCCTCTCCCACGCCGAACTCGGCACCCAGTGCGACCTCGCCATCGTCGTCGGCGGCGACGGCACCATGCTCGGCTTCGCCCGCCAGGTCGCCCGCTACGGCCTCCCCCTCGTCGGCATCAACCAGGGACGCCTCGGCTTCATCACCGACATCTCCGCCGACCAGTTCAAGGACGCCCTCGCCCCCATCCTCAACGGCGACTTCGAGATCGAACACCGCGCCCTCCTCGAAGGCGCCGTCATCCGCGACGGCGAACAGATCTTCACCGGCGTCGCCCTCAACGACGTCGTCGTCTCCCGCGGCGCCACCGCCGGCATGGTCGAACTCCGCGTCGACGTCGGCGACGAGTTCGTCGCCAACATGCGCGCCGACGGCGTCATCGTCGGCACCCCCACCGGCTCCACCGCCTACGCCCTCTCCGCCGGCGGACCCATCCTCCACCCCGGCATCGCCGGCTGGGTCCTCCTGCCCATCGCCCCCCACGCCCTCTCCAACCGCCCCATCGTCCTGCCCGACTCGGCCGAGGTCCGCCTCACCATCGTCGCCGGCCGCGACGCGTCGGTGAACTTCGACATGCAAGCCCTCGCCTCCCTCCTCCACGGCGACTGCATCACCGTGCGCCGCTCCCTCCACCGCGCCCCCTTCCTCCACCCCCGCGGCTGGTCCTACTACGCCACCCTGCGCCGCAAGCTCCGCTGGAACGAGGGCACCACCTGATGCTCCGCCGCCTCGAACTCAAGGACTTCGTCATCGTCCCGGCGCTCGAACTGGACTTCGCCGCCGGCTTCTCCGCCCTCACCGGTGAAACCGGCGCCGGCAAGTCCATCCTCATCGACGCCCTCCAGCTCGCCCTCGGCTCCCGCGGCGACGCCGCCGTCGTCCGCGAAAGCGCCCCCCGCGCCGAAATCACCGCCGAGTTCGACCGCCCCGCCGTCCTCGCCCCGTGGCTCGAGGAAGCCGGCTTCGACACCTCCGCCGACGGCGCCGCCGATACCCTCCTCCTGCGCCGCGTCATCGACGCCCAAGGAAAGAGCCGCGCCTGGATCAACGGCGGCTCCGCCACCGTCGCCCAACTGCGCGAACTCGCCGAACACCTGCTCGACATCCACGGCCAGCACGCCTGGCAAGGCCTGACCCGCCCCGCCAGCGTCCGCGAGCTGCTCGACACCTACGCCCAGATCGACACCAAGCCGATGGCCGCCGCCTTCGCCGACTGGCGCCAGGCCACCGAGGCCCTCACCGCCGCGCAGGCGAAGCAGGCCGACCTCGCCCGCGAACACGAACGCCTGAGCTGGCAGATCGGCGAGCTCAACCGCCTCGCCCCCGGCACCGACGAGTGGGACGAACTCAACGCCGAACACCAGCGCCTGTCGCACGCCCAGTCGCTGATGGACGCCGCCCGCGGCGCGCTCGAACGCATCGCCGAGGCCGAGATCAACGCCGAGTCGCTCACCGACGAGGCCCTCTCCGCGCTGCAGGACGTGCTCGAGTACGACGCCGGCCTGCAGGACACCGTCAACGCGCTGCTCGGCGCCCAGGCGCAGCTGCAGGACGCCGCCCACAGCCTGGGCTCCTACCTGAACGCCGCCGACCTCGATCCCGACCGGCTGCAGCAGCTCGACGAACGCGTCTCCGCCTGGATCACGCTGGCCCGCCGCTACCGCCGCCAGCCGGCCGAACTGCCCGCGCTGCTTGCCGAATGGAAGGACGAGCTCGCACGGCTCGACGCCGCCACCGACCTCGACACGCTGCAGGCCAAACAGGCCGCCGCGCTCAAGCGCTTCCAGAAGGACGCCAAGGCCGTCAGCACCGCCCGCGCAAAGGCGGCGCCCACGCTGTCCGACGCCGTCTCCCAGGCGATGCAGCAGCTCGGCATGACCGGCGGCCGCTTCGAGGTCGCGCTGCTGCCGCAGGACGAACCTCAGAGCTTCGGCCTGGAGTCCGCCGAGTTCCTCGTCGCCGGCCACGCCGGCAGCACGCCGCGCCCGCTCGCCAAGGTCGCCTCCGGCGGCGAACTCTCGCGCATCGCGCTGGCCATCGCCGTCACCACCAGCCAGCAGAACAGCGGCGCGGGCACGCTGATCTTCGACGAGATCGACGCCGGTGTCGGCGGCGCCGTCGCGGAAACCGTCGGCCGCCTGATGAAGCAGCTCGGCCAGCGCGCGCAGGTGCTCGCCGTCACCCACCTGCCGCAGGTCGCCGCCTGCGCCGATCACCACTTCCTCGTCGCCAAGGCGCTCAAGGACGGCAAGACCAACTCCGACGTCCGCCCCATCGCCGGCGAAGCCCGCACCGCCGAGATCGCGCGCATGCTCGGCGGCGAGCGCCTGTCCTCGACCTCGCTGGCCCACGCCCAGGAAATGCTCGAACTCTCCGCGAAATCGACCACCGAAACGGCATCGGCCGCGAAGCCGTCGACCGCGCCCTCGACCCCGGGCGCCCCGGGCGCCGGCCGGAAGGTCAAGCCATGAGCGCCCCCAACACCGCGCCGCTGCCGCCCGCGCAGGCCGTCCCCACCGCCACCTCGCCGCGCGGCGAGGTCGTGCTGGTCACCGGCATGTCCGGCGGCGGCAAGTCGATCGCGATGCATGCGCTTGAGGACGCCGGCTTCTTCTGCGTCGACAACCTGCCGCCCGAACTGCTGCCGCAGTTCCTCGACCTCGAACGCCAGCGCGGCTGGCGCCGCGTCGCGATCGCGGTCGACGTGCGCAGCGCCGGCTCGCTGCCGCAGCTGCTGCACCACATCAAGGAAATGCGCCAGGAAGGCGTGTCGTTGCGCGCGATCTTCCTGGACGCCGACGACGACACGCTGCTGCGCCGCTTCTCCGAGACCCGCCGCCCGCATCCGCTGCGCGTCGGCAACGCGGACGGCGACACCCATCGCGCGCTGCAGGAGGCCATCGCGCTCGAACGCGAGCTGCTGACGCCGCTGCGCATGGAATCCACCGTGATCGACAGCAGCCAGCTCCGCCCCGCCCAGCTGCGCGGCTGGCTGCGCGACCTGGTGCATGTCAGCGGCTCCTCGCTGACGCTGGTGTTCGAATCCTTCGCCTTCAAGCACGGCGTGCCCAGCGACGCGGACTTCGTCTTCGACGTCCGCGTGCTGCCCAACCCGTACTACGACCGCGAGCTGCGCCCCCTCACCGGCCGCGACGAGCCGGTCGCGGCCTACCTCGAAAGCCAGCCCGAGGTCCGGCTGATGCTCAGCCAGATCGGCGCCTTCATCGCGCAATGGCTGCCGAACTTCGCGCAGGACCAGCGCAGCTACCTGACCGTCGCCATCGGCTGCACCGGTGGGCAGCACCGCTCGGTCTACCTCGTGGAGACGCTGGCGAAGCAGTTCGCCTTCCACGGCCAGGTGCTGAAGCGCCACCGGGAGCTGGACGCGCGCTGAACCGCGCGCGACCGCCGGACCTGGGCCTGAGGCCGGCAGCGGCCCGCCATCGCCGGTGTGCAGGGGCAAGGGCTTCGGAAGCGCCCCTCCCGGTTCTCGGATGCGCACCGCCGATGCAGCCGCACTCACCGGTTTTCGTCTTCACGCCAGGTGGGTTCGCATGTCCGTCTTCTCTGCCTTGTCCTCCTTTTTCCACCGTTCCCATTCCTACGATCTCGCCGCGGCCGCCACGGCCAACGGGCTCGTTCGCCGTCCGGCGGTCGCGTCCGAAGCCCCGACCCAGGTCAAGGTGGTGGCGCTCCTCCGGGAGGCGCTGACGAGCCTCCAGCCCCCGGCCACTTCCGAGGCGAAGGAGCTGAGCAAAGAGATCGCGTGCCTGCTCGATCACACCCTGCGCAACTGGGACAAGGAGGAATCGGCACCGCTTCCGACCCTCCAGCAGGCCCAGGTCCTGTCCGAGCGGGCGAAGTTCGATCCCGCGGTCCGTCCGACGGCGCTCCCGTCCCTGCAAGCGGACATGTGTGCGCTCATGCAGCTCGTCGAACGCCCGCACTCCGTGTCGATGATCGATCTGGGCAGAACGCTGGGCAGCTTGTCGGACGATGTCAAAGCGCTGTCCGTATCCGATGCGCAGCCTTCGGCGTCCGCGGCGCAGATCGCCGAGCTGCACAAGCGCGTGTCCGGCATGCGCGAACTGATCGAGGACCGCTTGCAACACCGGGACGTCTGGACGGTGCTCACGCACGGTCATTCTCGGAAACGCTGGCGCGCGTCCTGTTCTCCGCAAGACACCGGCTCCCCGGCCAGCCTAAGCCAACCGCGAGCCGGTCAGGCACGGGCCCGGTCCTGCGCGGCACCGCGCTGATTCCCCGGCCCCGCCCGGCCTGCGCCGGACAACCGGTTTTCATGCGACAAGACGGCGTCGGTCGCGCACCAAGCGGCTTTCGACCGACGTGATTGCCATGGCACGCCTTTCCACGCTCTTCTCCACGTTCTCACCCTGCACCTCTTCCGGTTCCTACAACATCGCGGCAGGCGAGGCTCGTCACGCAGCGGCGTGCGACAAGCGACAGCGCTCCGAGCTTGAGCGCAAGGAAGTCCTGTCGGTGCTCGAGGACGCTCGCCGTGAGCTGGACGGTGTCGGAACGCCGGCCGCCCGCAGACTTCGCAACGACATCGACCGTGCCCTGGCCATGGCCGCGGTGAGCGAGCTCTCGTCCGAGCCGGCGAGCCTCCCCTCGCTCGCACGCGCCCGGCTGTGGCTACAGGAGGCCCGCTTCGACGAGCGGGTCCATCCGGGCGCGTTCGAACGACTGCAGCGCGCCCTGACAGCGCTGCCCCGGCAATGGAAGAGCTGGGGCATTCCCACGCAAGGGCCGGAGTACCAGGCGCTCCATCGACTGCAGCAGGCACTCGATGCGGCCCGCAGGAAAGCGCACGGGCGGCTCGGCGTGAAGCAGCTGCACCAGTTCGATCTCACGCTGCAGGCGATCAGGGAACAGGCTTCGGAGCTCGTCGCGAGACGGGACGAGTTGATCCACGCGCGCGTGGCCTGGCAGCAACGCGTCGACGCCGAGCGCTTCAAGACCGGCTCGTTACGCCTGTCGCCGTCGCTGCTCCAAGAACGGCGCCGGCTCGACGCCCGGTGCGACGCACTGGTTCACCGCCAGCAAGGATGACCCACATGTTCGACCTGCTTTCCGGCTCTGTCGCCAATTGCGGCCCGCTCGTTTCCGCCCGAAGTCCTCACGCCGCGGCGGCGACCACCCGGCGGTGACCTTCGTCGACTTCATCCGACACCGGCTCCCCGGCAAGCCTTAGCCGACCGCGAGCCGGTCGACTGCCGCGTCAGGGTTTCACGGCGAATCCAAGGGTGTCAGGCGATGACAGAGCGTGCTCCACTCCACGAGGTCCTCGATGCCTTGCTGCTTTCCGTTCTCCCGGTGGTTCGCCTCCGGCTCGTACCAGGTCCCCAGGGACACCGATGTCCGCGTCGCCCCGCGCGGCCGACACCCGCAGGTGGATGACCCGCAGGGGGTCCGTTCGACCTTGCAGGCGGTGCTCGATCAACTGCCGCCAACGGGCACGCGACGAGGCAACGAGCTGAGGCGCGATGTGGAGCGCCTGCTCTCACCTTCGGGCGCGCCCCGTCTGCCCGAACTCGCCCGCGCGCGGGAATGGCTGGATCAGGCGCGCTACGACAGCGACACGAACAACGCGGCGCTGGGCCTCCTGCCCACCGCCGTGGCTGAACTCAAGCGGAAGTGGAAGCAGATGGATCTGCCGCCGCACATCTCCCTGCGCAGCGAGCTCGACGCCTTGGAAGCGCTGGTGGAAGAGACGGTCTGCCGGCCGAGATCCCCGTCGAAGTTCGGCGACATGGCCCGACTCGATGCCCGCCTTCAAGACTTTCGCAAGAGGATGCAGGCACTGCAGGAATGGCGCCTGGCACGGGAGGACGCGAGGACACGTCACCATCGGCGCCAGACGGCATTCGACCCACAGGGCAATCCCGACATCAAGCACACCATGATGGGTCGGGTGCTGCACCTGCACGCGACCGCCCACCGCTGGCCGGGTGCGGACCCCGCGGTGCGCGATTGGACGACAGCGCTGCTGCGACAGGCCAATCGTCTCCTTGGTGATCCCACGGCCGTCGCGGCCGACCTGATGTCCCTGGCCCGCGACATCGCCCGACTGCCGGACAGGCTGCACCACGTCGACGGACACCTCACCGCGTTCCAGTCGGACCAGCGCGAGATCCACTGGATGAAGGGCGCGCTGGACAGCGTCGCCGGTCATCGCTACATCTCGCCCGCCGAACTCGACGAGGCCCACAAGGTCGTCGACGGCGCGCAACTGCGCCTGGACGCGGCACTGGAAGCGATCGACAAGGGACGGCTGGATCTCCTGGGCTCGCACGCCGGGACGATCCGCAGTCGGCTGACGCAGGCGCGCCGCTTCCTGGAGGATTGCCAGGTCATCGACATCGGCAGCGGGCCCGCGACGACACCGCATCCCACGGGGGACTGGACGTCGATGCGGGCATCGATGCCCGCAGCCTGATTCCCCGGCCGGCCCTCAGCCCTGCTCGACCGCCTGGTGCTCCATCTCGCTGACCTGATTGAACAGCAGGATCCCGAGCACCACCGAGGCGAAGGGCATCAGCACCAGCATCAGGATCACCCACAGGATGGCGTTGCGCCCCGCCCGCCGGGCCGCGAGGGTCATGTACACGAAATGCGCTGACAGCCCGATGGCCAGTCCGAGGGCGCACATCGTCAGCTTGGCCGGATCGTCCTCGACGGGCCCCTGGGTGCCGCTGATCAGGAACCACAGGCACACGCCGCTGGCGAGCAGCGCGATGAAGGCGGATTCCAGTGCGCTCTTGATGGCCGCGGCGCGGGCCGGCGTGACGACGTTCGACATGGTGTGCCTCTGCTCCCGGGCCCGTGTGTGCGATGGCGCGAGCATACCGGAGCAAGCCGCCGGCGCGCCACGCTGAACCCGCTCGCAGCCCCTGCAACTGACCGGACATCTTCACTCGGTCGACACGACCTCGGGGATCTCCATGACCATCGAATCAGCCCTGTCCCTCCGTTCCCCCGCCAGCCATCCGACCGCCGGCGACATCGGCGAAGTGTTCCCGTCGCTCGAACACTTCCAGCCGCAACGGCACCCCCATCTCCCCTCGGCTTTGCTGAACGAGGCAACGCTGCTGCGCGAGGCTGCCCGCTTCGCTCCTGGGACATCGGCCGTCGTGCGTGACCAGACCGACCTCCTGTTCGAATGGGCCGAGGAACTCCACCAGAACCCCGCCGTCTCCGCCTCCGATCTGCGCTCATTGGCCATGAGCTTGGCCATGCTCCCGGAACCATTGACCCGTCTGGCCGGCCATCTCGGCGCCTGCCACACCGCGCAAGACGAACTGGGACGGCTCCGGGCCGCGCTGGACAACCCTCGGCCCGATTCAGGGATGGTGGCCCAGACGCTCGCCTCCCACCTCCGCCGCTACGCCGACCACAACCAGAAGTTGCTCGACGAGGCGCGCGACAAGCTTGAGACAGGTCGACTGGGCGACCTCCCTGATCTGGCCAAGCAGATCCAGGGGCGCAACGCGAAGCTGCGCCACGCGCTGGGACTCGCGGACCGTCCCCTCCCAACCGGCACGCCCGCTGGAACAGTCGGCCCGCCGGCGCCGGCCTCGCCAATGTCCAATCGGGGCACCGCGTTGCGCAGTGCGTTCTCCCATCTGGCGCAGACCGCCAGGTCCGCGCGCCAGGCGGTGGTGCGCCATCTGTCGCCCCATGAGATTCAACGCCAGGGGACCGAAGCGCGGCTGCGCCTGCAGACGTCGCAGTCGCCGCTCAGGCACGAACTGTCCCTGCTCGATGGGGACCTTGCCAAGGCACAACGGTGCGCGCTGGAATTCGAGGTGGAGCCCCGCGCGCACTCCGGTCAAAAGATGTGGGCGAAGACCACGCTCAACCATCTGCTCGCTCCCGCGCTTCGGGCCCAAGCCCAGGCCCACAAGGCGTTCAAGACCCAGGGGCAGGATTCGCCCGCCACGGCACGGCACGCCGTCACCACCATTCGCGCCAGCCTGGCGCATTTCAATCAATCACTGCAGGCCAGCGAGCGCGCGCCCGTGGCATTCGGCTTCCTGCAGCGCCCGTGGGAGCCCGACGCACCGCCGGCGCGCTAGCTAGTCCAGCAGCTTCTTCAACGGCGCCGGCAGCGCGTACTCCGCCAGCCGCTCGCGGGCGACCCACACGCCGTCGCCCGCGGGTCTCGCTTCACGCTCGAGCAGCGCGCGGCGCGGATGCAGCAGCCAGTCGAAGTGCGTCAGCACGTGCTTCACCCGCGGCAGGGTCTCCGGCACCGCGACGCCCAGCGCCGCGCTCTGCGCCGTCAGCGCGGCCTCGTCGTCGAACAGCGGCAAGGTCCACAGCCCGCCCCAGACGCCCGCGTCCGGGCGCTGCTGCAACCACACGCGGCCCTCGTGCTCCAGCCATAGCCACCAGTTCTCCCGCTGGCCGCGCTTGAGCTTCTTCGTCTTGACGGGATACCGCGTCGGCTCGCCCTCCGCCAGCCCCGCGCACAGCGCGGCCACCGGGCACAGCAGGCATTGCGGTCCGCGCGTCGCGCACAGGCTCGCCCCCAGGTCCATCATCCCCTGCGTGTAGGCCGGCATGTCCTCCGGCGAGTCGGGGAGCAGTTCCTCCGCCAGGCGCCACAGCCGCTTCTCCTGCGCCGCCGAGGCCAGGTCGCCGTCGAAGGCCAGCAGCCGGCCCAGCACGCGCTTGACGTTGCCGTCCAGGATCGCGACCCGCTCGCCGAAGCAGAACGACGCGATCGCCGCCGCCGTCGAGCGGCCGATGCCGGGCAGTTCCGCCAGTTCGGCCGCGCTGCGCGGGAACGCGCCGCCGTGGCGCTCGACGACCGCCTGCGCGCACTTGTGCAGGTTGCGCGCGCGACTGTAGTAGCCAAGCCCGGCCCAGGCGGCCATCACCTCGTCGCTGGGCGCCGCCGCCAGCGCGGCCACGTCGGGGAAGCGCTCCAGGAAACGCTTGTAGTAGCCCAGCACCGTCGTCACCTGCGTCTGCTGCAGCATGATCTCCGAGAGCCACACCCGGTACGGATCGCGCGTGTTCTGCCACGGCAGGTCGTGCCGGCCCTCGCGGCGCTGCCAGGCCAGCAGCCGCGGCGCGAAGTCGCCGCGCACGGCCTCCACGCGCTCGTTCAGTTCGTCATCGGTCATCGGAAGGACGGGATCTCTCAAGGCTGGCGGCTCGGCTCGCGGAACGGGTCGCTTCAGGGGCGTTTCATCGCTTCTGACAGCTCGGGCAGAAGAAGGTCGAGCGCTGTCCCTGCACGATGCGCCTGATCTTCGTGCCGCAATCGCGGCACGGCTCGCCCTCGCGGCCGTAGACCCGCGCCTGCATCTGGAAGCTGCCCGCCACGCCGTGCGCATCCTTGAAGTCGCGCAAGGTGCTGCCGCCGGCCTCGAGGGCCTCGCCCAGCACCCGGCGCAGCGCCGTCGCCAGCTTCTCCGCGCGCGGCCTGCTCAGCTTGCCCGCCGCCGTGCGCGGATCCACGCCCGCCAGGAACAGCGCCTCGCACGCATAGATGTTGCCCGCGCCGACCACCACGTCGCCGGCCAGGATCGCCTGCTTCACCGCGACGCGCCGGCCCTGGAAGCCTTCGTGGAGGTAGGGACCATGGAACTCGATGTCGAAGGGCTCCAGCCCGATGCGCGCCAGCAGCTTGGCGGCCGGTTCGACGTCCAGTCCGTCCGACCACACGACCGCGCCGAAACGCCGCGGATCGGTCAGCCGCAGCACGCCGCGGTCGGTGACCAGCTCGAAGTGGTCGTGCGGCCCCGCGGCCGGCGGCTGCTCGCGGAACGCCAGCGACCCCGACATGCCCAGGTGCATCAGCAGCCCGCCGCCGTCCTCGTCCGGATGGCCCGGTTGTTCCTCCGTCGGCGCCAGCGGCAGCCACAGGTACTTGCCGCGCCGCGTGGCCTCGCCGACGCGGCGTCCGATCAGCCGGTCGGCGGCCACGCCCAGCGGCCAGCGCAGCGGTTTCCCCAGGCGGACGTCCAGCACCCGCGCCCCGGCGATGGCCGGCGCAAAACTTCGTCGTGTAACTTCAACTTCCGGTAACTCGGGCATCCCGGGATCATAGGCGCGGCGCTTCCCCGACGTCCCTAGAATGGTCCGCGGCTTGCCCTGCATCGATGCCGGGCGCGCCTTCCGCCCAGTTCAGGAGTCTCGACATGCCCGCCCTCGCGCGCCACCGCTGGTGGCTCTCCACCGCCCTCGCCCTGAGCTGCGCCGCCAACGCCCAGATCGCCCCGGACACGCCCGCCTCCGGCACGCCCGCGGCGCCCGAGGCCCCCGCGTCCGCCGCTTCCGCGCCCGTGGTCAATTCCGACCTCGACGCGCCGATGTTCTACCAGCTGCTGATCGGCGAACTCGAGCTCCAGGGCGGCGAACCCGGCGTCGCCTACCAGGTGCTGCTCGACGCCGCCCGCCGCAGCGGCGACGAGGAACTCTTCCGCCGCGTCGTCCAGGTCGCGCTGCAGTCGCGCGCCGGCGACCAAGCCGTCATCGCCACCCGCGCCTGGCGCGAGGCGATCCCGACCTCGCAGGAGGCGCACCGCACGCAGATCCAGTTGCTCGCGCTGCTGAACCGCCCGGCCGAGATCCCGCCGGTGCTGCGCTCGCTGCTCGCGATCACGCCCGCCGACGGCCGCGGTCCGCTGATCGCGGCGCTGCCCGCGCTGTTCCAGCGCAATCCGGAGCCGGTGCGCGTGCAGGAGGCCTTCGAGCCGCTGCTGCGCGAGACCGCCGCGAAGCCGGAGACGCGTTTCGCCTCGCTGCTGGTGCTGGCCGAGCTCGCCAAGAAGGCCGACCGCTACGAGACCGCGCTGATCCACGTGCGCGCCGCCGCCAAGGACTTCCCCGATCGCGAGGAACCGCTGCTGATGGCGCTGGAGCTGCTGCCCCGCCGCCCCGAGGCCGAGGCGCTGATCACCGCGGAGCTGCAGGCCAGGCCCGACCGCCAGTCGCTGCGCCTGGCCTATGCCCGCGCGCTGGCCCGCGCCCAGCGGCCCGGCGACGCGGCCCGCGAGTTCCGCACGCTGACCCAGCAGTCGCCCGACGAGCCCGGCCACTGGCTGGCGCTGGGTTCGCTGGAGCTCGACCTGCAGCACCCCGATGCCGCCGAGGACGCGCTGCAGCGCTACATGAAGATGGTCGACAAGCCCGCGGCCTCCACGCTGGCCGAGCGCGCGATCGCCGCGGCCGGCCTGGACAAGGGCGAGAAGGAGGCCCGTCAGCAGGGCGCGCTGCTGCTGGCCCAGGCCGCCGAGATGCGCGGCGACTTCAAGACCGCCGAGAAGCGCCTGGCCGCGATCGAGGCGGCGCCGGGCAACCTCGACATCGCCTACCGCCGCGCGTCGCTGCTGGCGCGCCAGGGCAAGCTCGACGAAGGCCGCAAGCTGCTGCACCAGCTGCCCGCCGACCGCGAGCAGGACCGCCGCGCCCGCACGCTCGCCGAGTCGCAGCTGCTGCGCGACAACAAGCAGTGGCAGGCCGCCTACGACCTGCTCGGCGGCGCGATCACGCAGTCGCCCGAGGACGCCGACCTGATCTACGAGCAATCGATGATGGCCGAGAAGCTGGGCCGCGCGCAGGAGATGGAGACGCTGCTGCAGAAGGTGATCCAGCTCAAGCCGCAGCACTATCACGCGTACAACGCGCTGGGCTACTCGCTGGCCGATCGCAACGAGCGGCTGCAGGAGGCGCGCGAGCTGATCTCCAAGGCGTTGAGCTTCGCGCCGGGCGAGCCCTTCATCGTCGACAGCATGGGCTGGGTGGAGTTCCGCCTGGGCCGGCTCGGCGAAGCGGAGCGGCTGCTGAGACAAGCCTACGGCTCGCGCCCCGACGCGGAGATCGCGGCCCACCTGGGCGAGGTGCTGTGGGCCGCGGGCCAGCAGGACGAGGCGCGCCGCGTGTTCGCCGAGGCCTCCCGCCGCGAGCCGGGCAACGAGGCCCTGCAGTCGACGATGCAGCGCCTGCAGGTCCGCCCCTGATGCGGCGGCGTGTGTTCGGCGCCGGCGCGCTGGCGGTCCTCGGGACCGCGGCGCTGGCCGGCTGCAGTTCCCTGCCCAGGGCGGGCGGCGTGGCAGGCGCGGCGCTGGCCGACGCGCCGCGCCTGACCGGCAAGTTCGGACTCATCGTCCCGGCCGGCCCGGGCGGGCAGCCGCGGGGGCAGAACGTCAACGCCAGCTTCGAGCTGCTGGGCGACGCGCGCCGCGGCCAGCTCGAGATGAGCACCTCGCTGGGCAGCCTGGTGGCGCGCGTGTCGTGGCAGCCCGGTTCGGCCTGGCTGAAGACGCCCGACGGCGACCGCGCCTACGACGACATCGACGCGCTGACGCAGGAACTGCTGGGCGAGGCGCTGCCGCTGCAGGCGCTGTTCGACTGGCTGCGTGGCCGGCCCTGGCCGCAGGCGGCGTCGCGGGCCGTCGGCGAGTCCGGTTTCCAGCAGCTCGGATGGCAGGTCGACCTGCGCCGTTTCGACGCCCAGTTGATCTCCGCCCAGCGGCTGAATCCCAATGGCCCGGAGCCGCTGGCCACGCTGCGGCTGAAACTCGACGCGCCCGCCGCGCCCTGATTTCCCGAGGGTGCCCGAGGGATATTCCCGGCGGGTTTTCGGGCGTGGATTCCGCGGCGACCGTTAATCGCACGAGCGATCCTCGAATACTCGGCGGCATACTGCCTCCCCATGACCACTTCCGCCTCCGCCGCGCCGCTCAAGGCGCTCTACGACGTGCCGGCGCCGGCCAAGCTCAACCTGTTCCTGCACGTGGTGGGCAAGCGGCCCGACGGCTACCACCTGCTGCAGTCGCTGTTCCTGTTGATCGACTGGGCGGACACGCTGCATTTCGACCGCCGCGACGACGGCGCGCTGCGCCGTCACGATCGCGGCGACGCGCTGCCGGCGGACGACCTGTGCCTGCGCGCCGCGCGCGCGCTGCAGGCGGCCAGCGGCTGCGGCTTCGGCGCGGACATCCACATCGAGAAGCGCCTGCCCTCGGGTGCCGGCATGGGCGGGGGCTCGTCGGACGCGGCCAGCACGCTGCTGGCGCTGAACCGGCTGTGGGGCTTGAACTGGACGCGGGATCGGCTGCAGCCGATCGCGCTGGCGCTGGGCGCGGACGTGCCGTTCTTCGTCGGCGGGCGCAACGCCTTCGTCGAAGGCATCGGCGAGCGGCTGACCCCGATGGAGGTGCCCGAGCTGCGCCTGGCGGTGGTGAAACCCGCCGTCAGCATCGGCACCAAGGAAATTTTTTCCAGCCCCCTCTTGCAGAGGTCGGAAAGCGTGGCTATAGTGGCGGGCTTTCCTGCAGCGAACGGCAGACGCAGCAAAGAGGGTCTGGCAACAGATTCCCGGAGCGACGAAGCCGATAGCTCGGGTGAACGCGAAGGCAGTATCCGCCGCGATCACCAAACGCAAGAAATACTCGCACGGCAACTGTTCGAGGGGTGGGGCAGAAATGATCTGCAAGCTCCCGCGGAAGCTGCCAGCAGCGAAGTATCGAAGGCGCTTGAATGGTTGCAGACCCGCTACGAAAATTCTCGGATGACGGGTTCAGGCAGTGCAGTTTTTGCTATAGTTCAGCCCTCGCGAATTGCAAAGCAAACAGCTCGGCAAAACGCGACGCAGGAAATAGACACGGTCACCGGCCTGGAGAGCAATCTCAAGGCGACACCGGAAGGTGAGTTCCAGGAACTCCCGGACGGTTGGGTCGGAAGGATGTGTCGCAGTCTGTCGGTTCACCCCTTGCGGGGCTGGGCGGAAGACTGAAGGTTGTAGGGTGTTGTTCCACGAACAATGTCCGGTGTAGGGGAGTCGCCAAGTTGGTCAAGGCATCGGATTTTGATTCCGACATGCGAGGGTTCGAGTCCTTCCTCCCCTGCCAAATTCTCAGTTTCAATCCGGGACCCGCTGGGTTGGCCACCGGGCCATAAATCTAAGGATGGCCCGTCGTGCTGCTCAATACCGTCCTCTTCACGGGTAACGCTAACCCGACCCTCTCCAAGGAAATCGCCACGCATCTGGGCCTTGAGCTCGGCAAAGCCGTGGTCGGTCGTTTTTCCGACGGCGAAGTGGCGGTCGAAATCCAGCAGAACGTCCGCGCCCGCGACGTCTTCATCGTCCAGCCCACCTGCGCGCCGACGAACGAGAACCTGATGGAGCTGCTGATCATGGTCGATGCGATGAAGCGCGCCAGCGCGCGCCGCATCACCGCCGTGATCCCCTACTTCGGTTATGCCCGCCAGGACCGCCGTCCGAGATCCACGCGCGTGCCGATCTCGGCCAAGGTCGTGGCCAACCTGCTGGAAACCGTCGGCGTCGAGCGCGTCCTGACGATGGACCTGCACGCGGACCAGATCCAGGGCTTCTTCGACATCCCGGTCGACAACATCTACGCCTCGCCGGTGCTGCTGTCGGACCTGAAGGCGCGCAACTACAGCGACCTGGTGGTCGTGAGCCCCGACGTCGGCGGCGTGGTGCGCGCCCGGGCGCTGGCCAAGCAGCTGGGTTGCGACCTGGCGATCATCGACAAGCGCCGTCCGGCCGCCAACGTCTCCGAGGTGATGCACGTCATCGGCGAGATCGACGGCCGCAACTGCGTGATCATGGACGACATGATCGACACCGCCGGCACGCTGGTGAAGGCGGCCGAGGTCCTGAAGGACCGCGGCGCCAAGAGCGTCTTCGCCTACTGCACGCACCCGATCCTGTCGGGACCGGCGATCGAGCGCATCGCCGGTTCGCACCTGGACGAAGTCGTCATCAGCAACACGATCCCGCTGTCGGAAGCCGCCAAGGCCTGCGGCAAGATCCGCCAGCTGTCGGTCGCTTTCCTGTTCGCCGAGACCATCCGCCGCATTTCGGACGGTGAGTCGGTGACCTCCCTCTTCTCGGAACAGAACAACAACTTCTGATCCGTCCCTCGTTCCGGCCGCTGCCCGCAAGGACAGCGGCCGTTTCGCGAAGGTGCCTGGTCGCGGGGCCTTCACCCGCAGCGTCAATGGTGTCGCTGCGTCCATTCTGGAGATTGATATGAAATTCGTCGCTTTCGAGCGCAAGCTGCAGGGGACCGGAGCGAGCCGCCGCCTGCGCCACGCCGGCAAGGTTCCGGGCATCGTGTACGGCGCGGGTGAACCGGCCGTCATCGAGCTGGACCACAACGCCCTGTACCACGCCATGAAGAAGGAAGCTTTCCACAGCTCCATCCTCGACATGGAAGTGGACGGCAAGACCACGCAAGTGCTGCTGCGTGACTTCCAGATGCACCCGTACAAGCAGCAAGTGCTGCACGTGGACTTCCAGCGCGTCGACGCCACGACCAGGATCACCAAGAAGGTGCCGCTGCACTTCGTCGGTGAAGCCGAGTCGCCGGCCGTCAAGACCGACAAGGGCACCGTGAACCACGTGCTGACCCAGCTGGAGATCACCTGCCTGGCGCAACAGCTGCCCGAGTTCATCGAAGTCGACCTGAGCGGTCTGACGATGGGTCACTCGATCCACGTGAACGACCTGAAGCTGGCCGACCACATCAAGGTCGTCACGCACGGCAAGCCGAACCCGGTCGTCGCGACCCCGGTCCCGGCCGTGGTGGAAGAGATCGTCGTGGCTGCCGCTCCGGCCGCCGACGACAAGAAAAAGAAGAAGAAGTAATTGCTTCTTCGACGGCGGCCCGCCTGACGAGGTGGGTCTCCGTTGCCAGGGTGGCCCTCCTTCGGGGGGCATCCCTCCAAGGAAGGCCCCGCTTGCGGGGCCTTCTGCTTTTGAGCTCGCCACTGATAATCGCGCCCCATGATTCGTCTCTTTGTCGGCCTGGGCAATCCCGGCCCTGAATACGAGGACACCCGCCACAACGCGGGGTTCTGGTGGATCGATGCGCTGGCGCGCGGCCTGAAGGCCTCGCCGCAGCTGGACACGAAGTACTTCGGGATGGTCGCGCGCGTGAACGACGCGCCGGGGGCACCGGGTCCGATCTGGCTGCTGCAGCCGATGACCTACATGAACCTGTCGGGCAAGTCGGTCGCGGCGCTGGCGCGCTTCTTCAAGATCGCGCCGGAGGAGATCCTCGCGATCCACGACGAGCTCGAGATCGCGCCCGGCGAGCTCAAGCTCAAGCAGGGCGGCGGCAATGCGGGCCACAACGGCCTGAAGGACATGCAGGCCCAGCTGGGCAGCGCCAACTTCTGGCGCCTGCGCCTGGGCATCGGTCATCCGGGCCACAAGGGCGAGGTCGCCGGCTACGTGCTGCGCAAGCCGCCGGTGGCCGAGCGGCAGGCCGTCGAGGACTGCATCGCCAAGTCCTTCGAGGCCTTCAAGCTGATGACCGGCGGCGACATGGCCAAGGCCGTCGCGCTGCTGCACGCCAAGCCGCCCAGACCCAAGCCGCCGCGTCCCGCGAACCTGCCGCCCAAGCCCGGCGCCGCCGGCACCGGAGCGCCGGTTGCCGCCAACGCCAACGCCAACGCCAACGCTCACACCAACGCCAGTGCCGCGGCCGCCTCCAGCGGCCCGGCGACCCCCTCTTCCGCCGCGGTTCCAGCCGCGCCACCCCCTTCCGGAGACTGACATGCCCGCGCGCGCCGCCTCGATCCTGACGACTGTTGTTCTGGTCCTCACGCTCGGCGCGGCGAACGCGCAGGTCGAGCCCAAGGCGCCGCCCACACAGGAGCGGACGCTGGGCTACTACCGCTGCGGGCCGCAGGGTCAGGAGTTGCGCGACAGTCCCTGCCCCGACGAGCAGGGGCGCGCCGCCTTCGTGCACAAGGACAGCGTCGACCCCAAGGACGCCGAGGCCGCGCGGCAGCGCGCGGCCGCCGAATCGCGCGACCTGGCCGCGCGCCAGCGCGAGCGCGACCGCGAGACGGCCAAGGCGCCGAAGGCGGCGGCGGGCATCGACGGACGCGTCCAACCGAAGTCGACGACCGCCTCGACGATTGCCTCGACGACACCCAAGAAGCCCAGCGATCCGAAGCGGCCCAAGCCCAAGGATCCGAAGAAGCCGCCGAAGAAGAAGCCCAAGGTGCCCACGGCGCCAAAAGCGCCGAACGCGCCAAAAGCGCCGAACGCGCCGAACACGCCGGACGGCGCCCTGCAGCCCCGGGCCGCGGCGGGCGCCGATGCCGCGGGTGCTCGCGGCTCGCTAGAATGCGCGCCGTTGGTGCTCGCGCGGACATTGCGTCCGTGCAGTTAAACGGGAATCAGGAAGTCGGCGCGTCCCCGATGCGCGAACCAACCTGAGCTGTCCCCGCAACGGTAAGTGGCCGCCGGCCGCGTGCCCGGGATCCTGACGAAGGAGCCTCGGGCGGCGATCGGCACTGCCTGTCCCCATGTCCACTGGCGCGTCCGCGCTGGGAAGGACACAGGCAGCGGCCACCAGCCCGGATACCGGCCAACAGGTGGCGTCTCCAGCCGATCGCGACGCGCCCTCCCCGGGGCGGCTCGACGATCCGGCCGGCGATGCCGTTTCTCAGAGGCCCTGCGGGTGAGCAGGGCCCTGAACTCCGTCGTTGGTCCGCTCTCTCATGCTTCCGTTCGTTCCGCGCGCGCGCGCTGGTGCCCGCTCGCTGCCCGTCCTCACGCCCATGGCGTTGGCCCTCTCCCTGGTCGCTCCGGCCGCCCTCGCGCAATCGGCGCCTGTCGACGCCGCCGCCGGGCGGCGGCTCGACGAAGTCACCGTCACCGGCTCGCGCAGCCCGATGAAGCTGGGCGAGGTCGCGGCCGACCTCACCGTCATCAACCGCGACACCATCGAGCGCCAGGGCTTCGGCAACATCGCCGCGCTGCTGCGCAATATCGCCGGCCTGCAGATCACCAGCAACGGCGGACCCGCCAACACCACCTCGGTGTTCATCCGCGGCGCCGAGACCCGCCACACGGTGGTGCTGATCGACGGCATCCGCATCGACGGCCAGTCCACCGGCGGCGCGCGCTGGGAGAACCTGCCGCTCTCGCTGATCGACCGCGTGGAAGTGCTGAAGGGCCCGGCGAGCGCGCTCTACGGCTCCGACGCGATCGGCGGCGTCGTGCAGATCTTCACCCGCAAGGGTAACGGTCGTCCGCAACTGGACCTGGGCGTCGGTGCCGGCAATCTCGGCCAGAAGAAGGCGGATGTCGCGTTGAGCGGCGGCACCGCCGCCTTCGACTATGCGGGCTCGCTCGCCGTCGACCGGGGCACCGGCTTCAATGCCTACCTCAACACCGCCAACAAGAGCTACAACCCCGACGACGACGGCTGGCGCAACTACAGCGGCAGCCTGCGCCTGGGTGCCCGCGTGGCCGAGGGCCAGCGGCTGGAACTGCTCGCGCTCAAGAGCCGCACCGATGCCGGCTACGACGCCGGCAAGAATGAAGACGACCGCAGCATCACCGACTCCACGGCGGCCAAGCTCAGCCTGAATTCGACCTGGACGAACGCCCTCTCGACACAGCTCTCGGCCGGCCAGTCGGAAGAGAACTACGAGACCAAGCCCAGCTCGCCCTACCTGACGAAGACGCGCATCCGCAGCGCCTCGCTGCAGGGCTTCTACCGCATCAACGAGCGGCACCAGCTCAACGGCGTGCTCGAGCGCCGCGAGGACAGGCTGGTCAACAGCGACCTGGTCGGCGGCGGCCGCGGCGAGCGCGACCAGAACGCACTGGGTCTCGGCTACCTCGGCACGCTGGGCGTGTTCAGCCTGCAGGCCCATGGCCGCCACGACGACGACAGCGAATTCGGCGGCATCGACACCGGCAGCCTCGCCGCGGGCGTCAAGCTCGGCGGCGGCTGGAAGGTGACGGCGTCGGCGGGCAATGCCTTCCGCGCGCCGACGCTGTACCAGCGCGGCAGCGTCTACGGTCCCGACACCAGCAAGGGCTTCGAGGAACTGCGGCCCGAGCGCGCGCAGAACCGAGAAGCCGGGCTCGCGTGGACGCGGGGCGACTTCGACTTCGCGGTCACCACCTTCCACAACCGCGTCACCGACTTGATCGCCTTCGGCGCGGCCGGCAGCTGCCGCTCCAACTCCGGCTGCTACAGCAACGTCGCCCGCGCGTTGCTCAAGGGCACCAGCCTCAAGGGCGGCGCGCAACTCGGCCCGGTGAACCTCAGCGCCACCGCCGACTTCCTCGATCCCACCGATGCCAACACCGGCCGCCAGCTGCAACGCCGCGCCAAGCGCTTCGGCACGCTGCGCGCCGAGACCACGCTGCGGTCCTGGACGCTGGGGGCGAGCGTCGTCGGCTCCGGCGCGCGTTTCGACGATGCGGCCAACAAGACGAAGCTCGGCGGCTACGGCCTGCTCAACCTCGATGCGCAGTACGCCGTCGCCAAGGACTGGCGCCTGCAGCTGAACGTCGACAACGCCTTCAATCGCGACTACCAGACGGCCAACTTCTACCAGCAGGCGCCGCGGACCTGGTTCGTCATGCTGCGCTACGCCCCGTCGCTGTGAACCGTCGCCGCGGGCCCGGGTAAGGTCCGCACTTCGACTGTCACTGGAGATTCCGGATGTCCGTTCATCACCTGATCGTCGGCGGCCAGCGCAGCGGCAAGTCACGCCATGCGGAGCGCCTCGCGCTGCGCTGGGCGCGTCGACCGGGGCATCGGGTCACCGTCGTCGCCACCGCCGAGGCGCATGACGACGAGATGCGCGAGCGCATCGCCCGCCACCGGGCCGATCGTCCCGACGGTTTCGACACCGTCGAGGCGCCGCTGCATCTGTGCGCGGCCCTGCGCGCCGCAGCCGCGCCGCAGCGGCTGATCGTCGTCGACTGCCTGACGCTGTGGCTGACCAACTGGCTGATGCCGATGGACGGCGCGCCGCGCATCGAGGACTGGCGCACCGAATGCGCCGGCCTGCAGCGGCTGCTGCCGCAGCTCGCCTCGCCGGTCGTCTTCGTTTCCAACGAGGTCGGCTGGGGCGTGATGCCGATGGGGCGCGAGCTGCGGGCCTATGTCGACGAACTGGGACGGCTCAACCAGCTCGTCGCGCGCCTGTGCGGGGAACTGACGCTGATGGTCGCGGGACAGGCCTGGACGCGGCCGGTGACGAACGAGGAGAACGACGAATGACGCGACCAATGACGCGACCAATGACGCGACGAATGACGATCGCCGGCCTGCTGCTGCGCGCCTTCGGGGCCGCGCTGCTGAGCGCCCATGCGATGGCCGCGCCCATCACGCTCAAGGACGACCGTGGTCACACGGTCACGCTGCCGGACGTGCCCCGGCGCATCGTCAGCCTGCTGCCGTCGCTGACCGAGACCATCTGCGAACTCGGCGACTGCGCCAAGGTCGTCGGCGTCGACCGTTTCTCCAACTTCCCCGCGACCGTCCAGAAGCTGCCCAAGCTCGGTGGTCTGGATGACACCAGCATCGAGACGCTGGTCGCGCTCAAGCCCGACGTCGTCGTGCTGGGCGTCTCGGCGCGCGTCATCGACCGGCTCGAAGGCCTGGGGCTCAAGGTCGTCGCGCTCGAGCCCAAGAGCATGAACGACGTCCAGCGCGTGCTGGGCAAGATGGGCCAGATCCTCGGCAAGGACGACGATGCGCGCCGCCTGTGGAACCGCATCGACGGCCACATCGCGCAGAGCGCCGCCACCCTGCCGCCGGGCGCGCGCGGCCTGAGCGTCTACTACGAGGTCGACGCCGGCCCCTACGGCGCCGGCACGGCCTCCTTCATGGGCGAGATCCTCACCCGGCTCGGCGCGAAGAACATCATCCCGGCCGAGCTCGGCCCCTTCCCCAAGCTCAATCCCGAATTCATCGTCCGGGCCGACCCGCAGGTCATCATGGTCGGCCAGCGCAACGCCGGCGGCCTGCCGCAACGCCCCGGCTGGCAGGCCATCCGCGCCGTGAAGAACCAGCGCCTGTGCGTCTGGATCCCGTCCGAGTCCGACGTCCTCGTGCGCCCGGGGCCGCGCATGTCCGAGGCCGCCGCGCTGATGGCGCGCTGCCTGCGCGAGGCCGCCGCCGGGCCGGTCGCGCTGCCCACCGTCCCCTTCAACGCGCCGCCCGGGGGCATGCGCTGATGCGGCCTTCCGCCCTCCTCTCCGCGCGCACCGCCGCGCAGCTGACCGCGCTGCTGGCGCTCGGCGCCGCGCTGCTCGCGCTCGGCCTGGCCATCGGCAGCATGGGCTGGAGTCCCTGGACCGACGGCGGCGAGACCATGCGCCTGATCCTCTGGGACATCCGTGCGCCGCGCTCCATCGGCGCCTGGCTCGCCGGTGCCCTGCTCGCGCTGGCCGGCGCCATCGCGCAGGGGCTCTTCCGCAACCCGCTCGCCGATCCCTACCTGCTGGGCTGCTCCGCCGGCGCCTCGCTCGGCGTCGCCGCGCTGCTCTTCGTCATGGGCATCTCGCCCGCCGCCGCCACGCTCGCCCTGCGCGTCGGCATGACCGGCGCCGCCTTCGTCGGCGCCATCGGCGCCGTGCTGCTCACCCTCGTGCTCGCGCGCGGCGTCACCCAGAGCCTGCGCCTCCTGCTCGCCGGGGTCGTCGTCGGCGTCGTGCTGGGTTCCGGGTCCGCCCTGCTCACCCTCATGAACCCCGACATCCTGCGCGCCATGCAGGCCTTCATGCTCGGCAGCACCGGTTATGTCGGCTGGAGCGCCGTCCAGGTCATGGTCGTCGCCATGGCCCTGTGCCTGCTCGTCGCGCTCGGCTGCAGCCGCACCCTCGATGCGCTCACGCTCGGCGAGGACACCGCCCGCTCGCTCGGCCAGCGGCTCACCCTGATCCGCCTGCTGCTCATCGCCACCCTCTCGCTGGCCACCGGCGCCGCGGTCGCGCAGTGCGGCCTCATCGCCTTCGTCGGCCTCGTCGCGCCGCACCTCGTGCGCAGCTGGGGACCGACCACGCACGGCGCGCTGCTGCTGCTCTCCGCCTTGACCGGCGGTGCGCTACTGCTCGCCGCCGACATCGCCGCGCGCTGGGTCATCGCGCCGCAGGAACTGCCCGTCGGCATCATCACCGCCCTGCTCGGCGGCAGCTACCTGCTGTGGCTCATGCATCGGCGCAAGGCGCACTTTGGTGGCGGCGGCGGCGGAGGCGCGCGATGAGTGGCCACGCCGTCGATCTCGGCCATGTGCCGTCGCTCCGTATCGCGCTGACCTCGCTGTCCCTGGGCCATCGGCCCGTGCTGCACGCACTGACGCTCGCGCCCGCGCCACGCGCCTGGACCGCCATCGTCGGTCCCAACGGCGCCGGCAAGTCCACGCTGCTGCGCGCCATCGCCGGCCTGCTGCCCTTCGACGGCAGCTTGAGCCTCGACAACAAGCCCTGGAGCGCCTGGCCAGCGAAGGTCCGCGCACGACAGGTCGCCTGGCTGGGGCAGAACGAAGCGGCGTCCGAGGATCTCACCGCCTACGACATCGCCATGCTGGGACGCCTGCCGCATCAGCCGTGGCTCGCGCCGGCCAGCGCGGCCGATCACGCCGCGGTCGAACACGCGATGCGGCAGACGCAGAGCTGGGACTGGCGGGATCGCGCGCTGGGCAGCCTCTCCGGCGGCGAACGGCAGCGCGTGCTGCTGGCGCGTGCGCTGGCGGTGCGATCCGGTGTGCTGCTGATGGACGAGCCGCTCGCGCACCTCGACCCACCGCACCAGAGCGACTGGGCGCGCATCGTGCGCGAGCGCGTCGCCGCGGGCGGCGCCGTCGTGAGCGTCCTGCATGAACTCAACGTCGCGCTGCAGGCGGACACCCTGGTCGTCATGGATGGCGGACGCATCGTCCACGAGGGCGCGCCGCATGAGCCCGCCACGCACGACGCGCTGCAGCGGGTCTTCCACAACCGCCTGCTGATCCTGCAGGTGCAGGGGCGCTGGATCGCGCTCAACGAATGAGCAACAACAGCGACGACAACGACAACGACAACAACGTCCCGACTCTGTCCACGATCTCAAGATGACCACCTGCCCTGCTTTCCTGATCAGTGCTCCGGCGTCCGGCCAGGGCAAGACGAGTGTGACTGCGGCGATGGCGAGGTCGGCGCGGCGGCGCGGGTTGCGCGTGCGGGTGTTCAAGACGGGGCCGGACTATCTGGATCCGATGGTGCTGGAGCGTGCGAGCGGGCACACCGTCTATCAGCTCGACCTGTTCATGGGTGGCGAGGCGCATTGCCGGGGGTTGCTGGCCAAGGCGGCCGAGGAGGCCGACCTGATCCTGGTTGAGGGCGTGATGGGCTTGTTCGATGGCAAACCGAGCAGTGCGGATGTGGCGGCGGTGTTCGGGCTGCCGGTCATCGTGGTGCTGGATGCCTCGGCGATGGCGCAGACCTTTGCGGCCTTGGCGACGGGACTCGCGCGATTCCGGAGTGATATCCGCGTCGCGGGTGTCGTCGCGAACCGGGTGGGCAGTGATGCGCATGGGCGCATGGTGGCTGAGGGATTGCCTGGGGATCTGCCGTTGATTGCGGCCTTGAAGCGCGATGCGGGGCTGTCCTTGCCTGAGCGGCATCTCGGATTGGTGCAGGCCTTGGAGCTGCCGGAGATTGATGGGCAGCTGGATGCGTGGGCACAGGCCTGGGACGCTGGCGCCTTGTGCGACCTCACGCGGGTGGGCGGTGGATCGGAGACAGGCGACCGGGGGCCCCTTTGCGGAACTCAAGGAGGGAATTTGCTTGCCGGTAGGCAAGCAAAGGAGGGAGATGGAGCAAAGGGGCCCCCGGTTGACTGTCTCGTGCTCGGTCGCGGGCTGGAAGGCAAGCGGCTCGCGGTTGCGAACGACGCGTGTTTTTCCTTCATCTACCCCGCCAACCTGGATGTCTTGCGCGAGCTGGGTGCGGAGGTGTGCGAGTTCAGTCCCATTGCGGGAGAGCGGGTCCCTGAGTGCGATGCGATGTGGTTGCCGGGCGGGTATCCGGAGTTGCATGCCGAGGCCCTGCGATCGCACCCGACGTTCTTTGGCGAATTGAGAGCGCATCTCGAAGCGGGCAAGCCGATGCTGGCTGAGTGCGGCGGCATGCTGGTCTTACTGGACGAGCTGCGCGATGCCGACGGTATTGAAAGCACGATGGCGGCGTTGATGCCGGGCAAGGCTTCGATGCAGAAGCGGCTGGCTGCGCTGGGCTTGCAGACCATGGTCTGGCCCGAGGGTGAGTTACGCGGTCACACCTTCCATTACTCCACGATGGAGACGCCGTGGTCGCCCATCGCCACGGCCACCAACCCGAACGCCGGCCGTGCCGCCGAGCATCTCTACGACCAAGGCTCGCTGCGGGCGAGCTACGTCCACCACTACTTCCCGTCGAACCCGCCGGCTGTCGCGGCGTTCTTCGGCGGAGCAGATTCCTCTTCCAAGAACTGAGCCACGCCCATGCTTCTCGAATCCGGATTTGCCCATATCGCGCAGGCCCTGCTGTGGCCGGTGCTGATTCTTGTCGCCCTTGGTTTTGTCTATGCCTTGTGGGCGGCGGGTGCGACCGTCATGGAGGCGGTCCAGCGACGCGGTGCCGGTTATCGCGCGTTGAAGGTGAGCGAGGGCAGCACCCTCGAGGCGCTCGAGCTGCAGATCGTGCGCAGCCTCGAGGCGCCGCGCCTGCTGGGCCGTGTCGCGCCGCTGCTGGGGCTGATCGCCACGATGGTGCCGCTGGGCCCGGCGCTGCAGAGCGTCGCCGCCGGCCAGGGGCAGCAGGCGCTGGCGGTGTTCAGCTCGGCGTTCTCCGGGGTCGTGCTCGCGCTGGCCGCGGCTGCCGTCGCGCTGATCGTGTACTCGGTCCGTCGGCGCTGGCTGCTGGCCGAACTGCTGGTCATCAAGTCCGAGCGGGGCTGGGCGTGAGCGCCGGTCGCCGCCTCTCCATCCTCGCCGAGGAGGATGATGATCCGATGCTGTCCGCGGTCAACCTCGTGGACGTGTTCCTGGTGCTGGTCGTCGCGCTGCTGACCGCGGTCGCGCTGCAGCAGCAGTCGCATGCGGACGAGACCGTCATCCGCAATCCCGGGCAGCCGGGCATGGAGATCATCGTCCGCAAGGGCGGCCAGGAGATCACCTATCGCGGCAACGGCGGCAACGCCGAGGGCCAGGGCGAGCGGGCCGGCGTCGCGTACAAGATGAAGGACGGCTCCATCATCTACGTGCCAGAGTCCGGGGCAGGGGCCGGGGAAGCGCCCAAGCCATGAGGATCGTGTCCTTGCTGGCCCGCGGTCTCGCGGTCGCGGCGATGTCGCTGTGCGCGCCCATGCTGGCGAGCGCCGCCAGCGCCGCGAACGCCCCGGGCACCGCGAAGGCGCCCTCCCGCGTGCTGTTCCTCAGCGTCGACATCACGCCGGCCGCCAAGCATGCGCTGCTCGAGCGCGAGGGCAAGGCCGCCGGCTTCGATGTGCGGCAGATCGAGTATCCGCTGCGCGGCGCGCCGGTCGACAAGGATCCCGCGCTCGATCGCGCGCTGCGCGAGGCCGAGCTGGTGTGGATCGACGTCCCGCACGCGATCGCGGAGGCGCGGCTGCACCAGATCGTCGACGCGGCGCTGGCACGCGCCGCCGTACCCGCCCGCAAGGTGCTGTGGATCCCCGCCGGCGAACCCGCCGCGACGGAGCGCGGCCTGCGCGGCTACCTGCAGGCCGGCGGCCCGGTCAACACGCGTGCCGCGTTCACGCTCGCCCGCGCGCAGCTCGACGGCAAGCCCGCGCCCGACCTCGGCCCGCCGCAGTTGATCCCGCAGCGCGGCATCCACTACCCCGGCGCGCCCCGGCTCTTCGCCGACGCCGCCGAGTTTCGCGCCTGGGCCGCCCAGCAGGGCCTGCGCGGCGAGCCCGTCGCGATCCTGCTGCACCGCTACCACTTCGTCCAGGGCAACACCGCCTGGCTGGACCGCTGGCTCGGGATGTTCCGGCAACAGGGCCTGCTCGCCTATGCCGCCTTCAGCGGACAGCTCAGCGACAAGCCGCTGTCGGACCTGCTCGAACGCGATGGCCAGGTGCAGGCGCGCGTGATCGTCAACCACAGCCTGCTGCCGCAGGGCGCGTCGCTGCAACCGACCTTCGAGCGCTGGGGCGTGCCGGTGCTGCAGACGCAGCCCTACCGGCAGGACGAGGCCGCCGTCTGGGAAGGCAGCGAGACCGGCCTCGCGCAGGCCGACATCCCGTTCTACTTCGCGCAACCGGAGGCTGCCGGCCTGATCGATCCGGTCGTCGTCGTCGCGCATCCGAAGCGCGGCGAGCCCGAGCTCATCGACCGCCAGGCCGCCAGCGTCGCCGGCAAGGCCGCCCGCTGGGTCGCGCTGCAGACCAAGCCCAACGCCGACAAGCGTCTTGTCGCCTTCGTCTACAACTACCCGCCCGGCGGCAGCAACTTCGGCGCCTCCTTCCTGAACGTGCCGCGCAGCCTTGCGCGCGTCAGCACCGGCCTGAAGGACGCCGGCTACGGCGTCACGCCGATGGCCGAGGCCGACTGGATCTCCGGCCTCAAGCCGCTGCTGTCCGCCTATTACCCCGGCACCGACCTGCAGGCGCTGCTCGATGCCGGCCAGGCCGAGGCGCTGCCGCTCGCGCGCTACACCGCGTGGTTCGACGCGCTGCCCAAGGCCGTCCGCGATCCCATCGTCGCGCGCTGGGGTTCGCCCGCCAGCAGCCGCTACGTGCTGCGCCGCAACGGCGAGGCGGTCTTCGTGATCCCGCGCCTGAAGCTCGGCGCGCTGAGCGTGCTGCCGCAGCCGCCGCGCGAGGAAACGCTGCGCAACGGGCAGGACCCGTTCATGCATCGCAGCAGGACGCCGCTGTCGCATCACTATCTGGCCACCTATCTCTGGGCGCGGCAGGCCGACGCGATCATCCACTTCGGCACCCACGGCACGCAGGAATGGGCGCCGGGCAAGCTCCGGGGTCCCGACGTGATGGATCCCGTCTGGCTGCCACTGGGCGACACGCCGGTCCTCTATCCCTACATCGTCGACAACCTCGGCGAGGCGCTCACCGCCAAGCGCCGCGGCCGCGCGCTGATGGTGAGCCATCGCACGCCGAGTTTCGCGCCCGCCGGCTTCAACGCCCAGATGGCCCACATGCACGAGCTGATGCACGAGTGGGAAACCGTCGACCCCGGTCCCACGCGCCAGGGGCTAGAGCGGCAGATGATCCAGCAGTTCGTCGAGCACAACCTGCATCGCGACCTCGGCTGGAGCGCCGAGCAGATCGCCGCCAATTTCAGCGGCTATCTGGAGCTGCTGCATCCCTACCTCGATCGCCTGGCGCAGAGTTCGCAACCCAAGGGGCTGGCGGTGTTCGGCGTCGTGCCCGACGAGGACCAGCGTCGCGGCTCGATCCTGCAGCTGCTGCGCGTGCCGCTGATCGAGGCGCTCGGCGAGGACATCGACGAAGCTTTCCTCATCAACCACGAGGGCGTGGCGAGGGCCCGGCCGGCGCGCTGGCTGGATGTCGCGTTGAAGGATGCCGAAGCGGCGAGCAAGCTGGACCTGCGGCCCTCGTCGGACATCGAAGCCTTCGTCCCCAACCGCGCCGCGCGCAAGCCGATCGACCAGGCCGCTCTGTACCAGCTCGCCTTGCGGGCGCAGGAGATGTCGGCGCGCCTGTCGACCGAGGGCGAGATGCCCGGCCTGCTGCGCGCGCTCGACGGCCGCTTCATCCCCGCGGCCTACGGCGGCGACCTGCTGCGCAATCCGGAGAGCCTGCCGACCGGCCGCAACCTGACGGGCCTCGACCCCGCCCGGCTGCCGACGAAGCAGGCCTACGAGGCCGCGCAGGCACTGTTCAAGCGCTGGTACGAGGAACAGGTCAAGACCGGCGGCGCACCCCAGCGCTTCGCGCTGTCGCTGTGGGCCGGCGAGACGCTGCGGCATCAGGGCGTCATGGAAGCGCAGGCGCTGGTGGCGCTCGGCGCCACGCCGGTGTGGGACGCGACCGGCCGGCCGAGTTCGATCCGGCTGCTCAGCCCGAAGGAACTCGGACGTCCGCGCGTGGACGTGCTGCTGTCGATCACCGGCTCCTACCGCGACCAGTTCCCGGCCTTGATGAAGCTGCTCGACCAGGCCGTCGCCGCCGCCGGCGAGGCCGAGCCAGACAACGCCATCGCGGCCAACAACCGCGCCATCGAGGGCGAGCTCCGCAAGGCCGGATTGAAGCCGGCGCAGGCGAAGGCGCTGTCCCTGGCCCGCGTGTTCGGCAACCCCGCCGGCGATTACGGCACGGGCATCTCGGACGCCGTGCAGGACGGCGGGCTGAAGGGCCAGGACGGGAAGACCGATCCGCGGCTGGGGCAGCTGTTCCTGTCGACGATGAGCCAGCCCTACGTCGACGGCGAGCCGCTCGCCGTGCCGCCCGCGCAGGCGCAGCAGGCGCTGGGCGCCCACCTGCGCCACACCGACGCGGCGCTGATGTCGCGCAGCAGCCATCTCTACGCGATGGTCAGCAGCGACGATCCCTTCCAGTACCTCGGCGGCCTGGCCGCGGCCGCGAAGGTGGCGGGCAAGTCGAGCGACATTTCGCTGCACGTGAGCCAGCTGCAGGACGCGAGCGAGCAGCACACCGAGACCGCCGCGCAAGCCATCGCGCTGGAGATGCAGAGCCGCTACCTGCACCCCGGCTGGCTGCAGGCGCAGAAGGCCGAGGGCTGGTCCGGCGCGCTGCAGGTGCTGAAGGCGGTGCAGTACAGCTTCGGCTGGCAGAGCATCGCGCCGGGCACCGTGCGGGCGGATCACTGGCAGAGCTTCTACGACGTGCTGGTCAAGGACAAGCACCAGCTCGGCGTCCCGGAATGGCTCAAGCAGAACCCGCAGGCCTATGCGCAGGCGCTGGAGCGCCTGGTGCAGGCCGATCGCCTGGGTTACTGGAAGCCGGACGCGCGGACAAGGCAGGAGCTCGCGACGCTGTACCGCGACCTGACGAAGGCCGCGCCGCTGAGCAACGAGCTGGCGGCGGTGCGGCGCTGGACGGCAGATCAGTTGCCGCAGGACGTGCCGGCCATTCAGCCTGCCCTCCCCGCCCCGCCGCAGCCCGCCGCCAAGGCGAAGCCGCCGGAACAGCGCGCGACACCCGCCGTCCCGCCGGTGCCCATCGTGCGCGGCCTCGCCCTCCAGCGCGTGCCGGAGCCGCCGAAGCCGGCGCCGGTCGCGCCGGCCGCGCAGCGCCTGGAACAGGCGCTCGCGTGGATCGCGATGGCGCTGCTGATGTGCGGCGGCGCGATGTGGCAATCGCGACGTGCCAACCCGCCGCGCCGAACGGCCACGACGCTTCATAACGACAACAACCTGGTCCCTCAGGGAACGGCATGAACAACTCGAAGAAGAAGCACATGAGGACCACCGTGATCGCCGGCGCGATCGCGCTGCTGGCAGGGGCCGCGCAGGCGCAAAGCGCAACGCCCGCCGGCGCCGCCGATCCCGCCGCGTCGCGGACGCTAGACACGGTCCGCATCAGCAGCCGCGCACAGCTCGGCGAGGCCGAGAGCGCGTCCGAGGGCGAGGTCGGCTTCGAGCGCCTCGCGCTGCGTCCGCTGCTGCGTCCGGCCGAGCTGCTTGAAGCGATGACCGGCATGACCGTGACCCAGCACAGCGGCGACGGCAAGGCCAACCAGTATTTCCTGCGCGGCTACAACCTGGACCACGGCAGCGACTTCGCGACCTTCGTGCTGGGCATGCCGGTGAACATGGCCAGCCATGCGCACGGCCAGGGCTATATGGACCTGAACTTCCTGATCCCGGAACTGGTCGACAGCCTGCGCTACCGCAAGGGCGCGTTCAACGCCGAGGACGGCGACTTCGCGACCACCGGGGCGTCGCGCATCGGCTACATGAGCGAGATCGATCGACCCTTTGCCCAGGTCACCGCGGGCCCCTACGGCTATCGGCGCGCGCTGACGGCGGGCAGCACGAAGGTCGGCGGCGGCTGGTCGCTGCTGGGCGCGGTCGAGGGCAGCGTCTACGACGGCCCCTGGGACCAGGCCGAGGACCTGCACCGCCGCAATGCGGTGCTGCGCCTGACGCGCGGCGACGAGCGCAACGGCGCGCATGTGGACCTGTTGAGCTACAGCGCCGCCTGGCGCGCCAGCGAGCACGTGCCCGAGCGCGCCATAGCCAGCGGCGAGATCGGTCGCTACGGCACCCTGATCGCCAACGACGGCGGCCGCACGCACCGGCACAGCCTCAGCGGCGGCTTCGCCTACAACCAGGGCGGCGGCCAGTGGACCGTGGACGCGTGGGTGATCGATTACGCGCTGAACCTGTTCTCCGCGCCCTCGGGCTTCATCAACGGTCCGGACGGGGACCAGCATGAGCAGGCCGATCACCGCAAGCTGTGGGGCGGCTCGCTGAAGCACCAGCTGCCCGCGGCTTGGCTGCCGGCCAACCAGCAGGTGACCTGGGGCCTGCAATGGCGTCACGACA
Organism: Roseateles sp.; assembly: GCA_039593255.1. GTDB lineage: Bacteria > Pseudomonadota > Gammaproteobacteria > Burkholderiales > Burkholderiaceae_C > Roseateles. The sequence goes on along the minus strand of JBCNPQ010000015.1, from coordinate 30,798 downwards.
AGATCCGCACGCTGGGCCTCTATGACACGGTCGATCGCGTGCGCACGCACACCGTGCGCGAGGACCGCGTCAGCCAGGACAGCCTCGGCGGTTTCGTGGAGCTCGGCAGCCGCTGGACGGACTGGCTGCGCAGCACCGTGGGCACGCGCTGGGACACGATGCGCGCGACGGTCTCGCCGACCGGCGGCGAGTTCAACACGGACAACGGCGGCAAGGCGAGCCAGTCGCAGTTCAGTCCCAAGCTGGGCCTGATCGCGCGCGTCGCGGCGGACACCGAGGTCTATCTGCATTGGGCGCGCGCGTTCCGCTCGAACGACGCGCGCGGCGCGACGACGACGGTCAACCCGGCCGACGGCACGCCAACCGACACGCTGCCGCTGCTGGCGCGCACGAAGAGCTCGGAGCTCGGGCTGCGCACCAAGCCCGCCAAGGGCTGGACCACCAGCCTGGCGCTGTGGCAGGCCAACCTGGCGTCGGAGCTGGTCTTCGTCGGCGACGAGGGCGTGACCGAGGCGCGCGGCGCGTCCAAGCGCGTCGGGCTCGAGTGGTCCAACGACGTGCAGCTCGGCCGCGACTGGCTGATCGACGCCGACCTGGCCTGGTCGCGCGCGCGATTCGTCGAGCCGACCGAGACGGAGTTCGGCAGCGGCAAGCGCGTGCCCAACGCGGTGCCGGTGTCGGCGTCGATGTCGGCGAACTGGGCACCGGCCGGGCCCTGGTCCAGCGGCTTCAAGCTGCGTTATCTCGGCGCCTACGCGCTCGAGGAAACCGGCACGCAGAAGTCCAAGGCGGTCTTCACCGCCAACTGGCGGCTGTGGTATCAGGTCAGCGAGCGCTGGCAGCTGGGGCTCGACGTGCTGAACGTCCTCAACACCAAGGCCAACGACATCGAGTACTGGGGCGCGGCCTGCACCCGGGCCGAGGGCGCGGGCTGCAACAACGGCGAAGGCATCAACGGGCGGCTCGTCCACCCGATGGAGCCGCGCACCTTCCGGCTCAGCCTGCGGGCCAGGATCTGAGCGTCTCACTCGACGAGGCTTCAGGACTGCCACGGCCGCTGGCCCTCACCCCTGCCCTCTCCCGCAAGCGGGAGAGGGAGAAGGAAGAACGCCTCCGCAGCAAGCGGGAGAGGGAGAAGGAAGAACGCCTCCGCAGCAAGCGGGAGAGGGAGAAGGAAGAACGCCTCCGCAGCAAGCGGGAGAGGGAGAAAGAAGAGCGCCTCCGCAGCAAGCGGGAGAGGGAGAAAGAAGAGCGCCTCCGCAGCAAGCGGGAGAGGGAATCACCCGGTCAGCTCGGTGCATTCTCACTCCCTCTCCCGCTTGCGGGAGAGGGCGGGGGTGAGGGCCAGAGGCCTCACGCAGTCAACGGATCAAGAAATCGAACGGAGCACCCACCATGGAAATCGAAAAGCCGCCTGTCGACCGCGTGCGCATCATTCCCGAGGGCGAACGCCGCGGGCTGGTGATCGTCCACACCGGCCACGGCAAGGGCAAGAGCACCGCCGCCTTCGGCCTGGCGCTGCGCGCGCACGGGCGCGGCAAGCGGGTCCACATCTACCAGTTCATGAAGGTCCCGAGCGCCCGCTTCGGCGAGCACCGCCTGTTCGAGCAGATCGGCGTGCCGATCGAGGGACTCGGCGACGGCTTCTCGTGGAAGAGCAAGGACCTCGACCATTCCGCCCAGCTCGCGCGCGACGGCTGGGAACGCGCGAAGGCCACCATCCTCGGCGGCGAGCACTTCCTCGTCGTGCTCGACGAGATCATGTATCCGCTGCGCTACGGCTGGCTGCCGCTGGATCCGGTGCTGCAGACGTTGCGCGAGCGGCCCTCGCACGTGCACGTCTGCCTGACCGGTCGAAACGCCCCCCAGGAACTGATGGATCTGGCAGATACGGTGACAGAAATGACCATGATCAAGCATCACTTCAAGGCGGGTGTGCCGGCACAACGCGGAATTGAGGATTGACTTCCCTCCGGGCGTGCGCCGACCGCTAAGCTGCGCGCCTGCCTTCACCGCTTCACCGCTTCACCGCTTCACCCTCCGCGCTTCGCCGACAGTCCCATGAATCCGATGCCCTGGCTGCTCGCCCTCGCGATCCCGATCGCGCTGCTGCTCGACCGATGCTTCGGCGAGCCGCCGGCGGCCGTGCATCCGGTCGTGGGCATGGGACGTTTCCTCGCGCTCTTCGGCGACCGGCTCTGCGCGATGTCGCCCAAGGCCGCGTTCATCGGCGGCGCGCTCGCCTGGAGCATCGGCATCACGCTCAGCGCCCTCGTCGGCTGGGCGATCGAACACACCGTCATCGCGGCGCTCGAACCCTGGCTCGGCGCCTGGCGCCTCGCGCTCGCCGCGCTGCTGCTGGGACTCGCGCTCAAGCCGATGCTCGCGTGGCGCATGCTGCGCGACGAGGTCGCCGCCGTCGAGACCGCCCTGTCGCGCTCGCTCGACGAGGGCCGCGCGCGCCTGTCGCGCCTCGTCAGCCGCGACACGCGGCCGCTGTCCGCCGTCGAGGTCCGCGAGACCGCGATCGAGACGCTGGCCGAGAACCTCAACGACTCGGTCATCGCGCCGCTGTTCTGGTTCATGGTCGCCGGACTGCCCGGCGCGGCGGTCTACCGCTTCGCCAACACCGCCGACGCGATGTGGGGCTACCGCGGCCGCTGGGAATGGGCCGGCAAGTGGGCCGCGCGCGCCGACGACCTGCTGTCGTGGATCCCGGCGCGCCTGACCGGCCTGGCGCTCGTCGCGCTGCGGCCCGCGCTGCTGGCGCCGCTGGTGCGCGAGGCCGCCCGCACGCCTTCGCCCAATGGCGGCTGGCCGATGGGCGCGATGGCGCTGCGGCTCGGCCGCGCGCTGAGCAAGCCCGGTCACTATCGGCTGAATCCGTCGGGCGGCGAGGTCGTCGCCGAGGACATCCGCACCGCTCAGCGCCTCGCCGCTGGCGCGATGCTGGCCCTCGCGGCCGTGCTCGCACTCGGCGCGGCCGCGCTGCGCGGCGGCCTCGCGGACCTCGCCGCGATGGCGAGCCTCGGCGGCGTCTCCGGCGCCATCGGGAGCCCGCGATGAGCCGTCTCCACGCCTTGCCGACCGCCCTGGTCCATGGCGGCACCGACGCGGGCCTGCCGGTGCTGCACGACTTCTCGACCAACGCCCATCCGCTCGGACCGCCACCCGCCGCGCTGGACGCGGTCCTGCGCGCCGACCGGCTGCGTTATCCCGACCCCGCCTACGTCGCCCTGCGCGCCCGGCTCGGCGACTGGCACGGCGTCGAACCCGAACGGGTGCTGCCCGCCTCGGGCGGCTCGGAGGCGATCCGCCGCCTGACGCTCGCCGCGATGCTGTCCGGCGTCACCCGCGTGTGCGTGCCGCAGCCCGGCTTCGGCGACTACGCCGCGGCCGCGCATGCGCTCGGGCTGCAGGTGAGCGGCTACGAGGACGCCTTCCAGCTCGTCGAGTCGCTGACGCTGCCCTCGCTGGTCTGGGTCTGCGATCCCAACAATCCCACCGGCGCCAGCTTCGGCCCCGCCGACTGGGCCGCCGTGGCGCTGGCGCTCGGGCAGAGCGGTTCGCAGTTGGTCGTCGACCAGGCCTACGACGCGCTGCGCCTGGGCGGCGCCTGCGCGTTGCCGCAGGCGATCGCCGACGGCGCCTGGCGCCTGGCCTGCCCGAACAAGGCCCTCGGCCTGACCGGCGTGCGCGGCGCCTACCTCATCGGCCCGCGCGACGGGCTCTGGATCGACCGCGTCGCGGAACTCGCGCCCAGCTGGGTGCTGTCGGCCGAAGGCCAGGCGCTGCTTGAGGCCTGGACCACGCCGACCATCCGCCACGAGCTCGAGGCCTCGCTGCCGCTGCTGCGCGAGTGGCGTGCCGCGCAGTGGTCCAAGCTGGCCGCGCTGGGCTTCGACCAGATCGACGGCGGCGGCGCCAACTTCTGGCTCGCCGCGCTGCCCTCGCCGTGGCACGAGACGCCCGAACCGCTGCTGGCGGGCCTGCGCGCGCTCGGCATCAAGCTGCGCGACGCCTCCTCCTTCGGCCTGCCGGGGCTGGTGCGCGTGTCGGTGCAGGCGCCGGAAGCCGTCGACGCGCTGGCCGCGGCCATGGCCACCTTCGGCGGGCACAAGCCGCTGCCGCCCGCACCGTCGCGGCACGGCGCCTTCGACACCACCCGGCCGCTGGGAGAAACGCTGTGAGGGGACGCGCGGTCATGGTGCTCGGCACGACGAGCGGCGCGGGCAAGAGCTTCCTGACGACGGCGCTGTGCCGCTGGTATGCGCGGCAGGGACTGCGCGTCGCGCCGTTCAAGGCGCAGAACATGAGCAACAACGCGCGCGTCGTGCCCGGCCTGGACGGCCGGCAGGGCGAGATCGGCTCGGCGCAGTACTTCCAGGCCCTGGCCGCGCGCGCGCGCCCCGACGTGCGCATGAACCCGGTGCTGCTCAAGCCGGAGAAGGACACCGCGTCGCAGGTCGTCGTGCTCGGCGAGGTCGACGAGGCGCTGAGCCGCGCGCCGTGGCGCGCGCGCAGCGAGGCGCTCTGGGTCCGCGCGCGCGAGGCGCTGCACGAGCTGCTCACCGAGAACGACGTGGTCGTCATCGAGGGCGCCGGCTCGCCCGCCGAGATCAACCTGCACAGCAGCGACTACGTGAACATGCGCACCGCGCGCGAGGCCGGCGCGGCCTGCCTGCTGGTGACGGACATCGACCGCGGCGGCGCCTTCGCCCACCTGTACGGCACGCACGCGCTGCTGCCGGCGGACGAACGCGCGCTGATCCGCGGTTTCGTGCTGAACCGCTTCCGCGGCGACGCCTCGCTGCTGGCGCCGGGGCCGGACATGCTGGCGCGGATGACCGGCGTGCCCACGCTGGCGACGCTGCCGATGTGGCGCGGCCACGGCCTGCCCGAGGAGGACGGCGTCTTCGACGACCGCACGACCGGCGGCATCGACAGCCTGGACGGCGCCGACGGCCGGCGCGTGCGGCGCATCGCCATCGTCGCCTACCCGCGGCTGTCCAACCTCGACGAGTTCCAGCCGCTGCGCAACCTGCCGGACGTGCGCCTGAGCTGGGCTCGCACGCCCGCCGAGCTGGACGGCGTCGACTGGGTCGTGCTGCCGGGCTCCAAGGCGGTGGCCTCGGACCTCGCGTGGCTGCGCTCGCAGCGGCTGGACGTCGCCATCGCGGCCCATGCCGCCGCCGGCCGCCAGGTGCTGGGCATCTGCGGCGGCCTGCAGATGCTGGGCGAGGCGCTGGTCGATCCGCACGGGCTCGACGGCAACGCGCCGGGCCTGGGCCTGCTGCCGCTGGTCACGCTGTTCGAGCGCGAGAAGCTGCTGCGCGCGGCCGAATGCCGCTTCGCGCCGACGCTGGACGCGCCCTGGTCCTCGCTGAACGATCAGGCGGCGCGGGGCTACGAGATCCACCATGGCCGCACGGCGCAGCACCCCGGCCTGCCCGCGGCGCGGCCGGTGCTGTTCGACGGCCTGGGCGAACCGGTCGGCTGGCAGCACGGGCCGGTGCTGGGCCACTACCTGCACGGCCTGTTCGAGGATCACCGCGTGCTGGCCGCGCTGTTCGACCGGCCGTCGCGCCCGCTCGACCAGGTCTTCGACGAACTGGCCGACTACGTCGACCGCCACTTCGCGCCGGGCGTGCTGATGGACCTGCTGTCGCCCGCGCCCGCACCTGCGACGTCGCCGGCAACACCGGTTGCGTCCACCTCGCCAGCTTCGCCATCGTCGTCGTCCTCTTCCTCGTCGTCGTCGTCGTCGATGCAGGCCTCTCCCGATTCGACGGATCCGTCGTCCTTCCCATTCCCCTGATGTCCGAGAAGTCCTCCATGAGCACGCAAGACCTGATTCCCGAGATTGCCTCGCTGCACGACGCGGCGCTGGCGACCGCGTTGCAGCACCGCATCGATCGCAAGACCAAGCCGCTGGGTTCGCTGGGCCGCCTGGAGGGCCTGATGCTGCACCTGGGCCTGATCCAGGGCACCGAGCAGCCGCGGCTGGTGGATCCGCAGATGATGGTGTTCGCCGCCGACCACGGGCTGGCGGCGCACGGCGTGTCGGCCTTCCCGTCGGACGTGACCTGGCAGATGGTCGAGAACTTCCTGGCCGGCGGCGCGGCGGTGTCGGTGCTGGCGCGCCAGCACGGCCTGCAGTTGAGCGTCGTCGATGCCGGCGTGCGCCATGCCTTCGAGCCGCGGCCGGGCCTGTTGATCGCGAAGGTCGCGATGGGCAGCCGCGACATGCTGGCAGGTCCGGCGATGACGGCCGACGAATGCGCGACCGCGATCGCCGCCGGCAAGACGCTGCTGCAGAAGCGGCCGGGCAATGCGTTGCTGCTCGGTGAGATGGGCATTGGCAACACCTCCTCGGCGGCGCTGCTGCTGTCGCGGCTGGGTGGCTATCCGCTGGTGGACTGCGTCGGCCGCGGCACGGGCCTCGACGACGCGCAGCTGCGTCACAAGCTGGCGGTGCTGTCGCGCGCGCTGGAGAAGCATCCCCGCGCGACGGAACCGCTGGCGGCGCTGGCCGCGCTGGGCGGCCTGGAGATCGCCATGATGGTCGGCGCGGTGCTGCAGGCGGCGCTTGAGCGTCGCGTGATCGTCGTGGACGGCTTCATCACCGGCGCGGCGGTGCTGGTGGCGGCGAAGCTGCAGCCGGCGGTGCTCGAACGCTGTGTCTTCGCGCACCGCTCCAACGAGCAGGGCCATCGCCTGATGCTGGACACGCTGCAGGCTCAGCCGCTGCTGGACCTGGGCCTGCGCCTGGGCGAAGGCTCCGGCGCGGCGCTGGCGTGGCCGCTGCTGGAATCGGCCTGCCGCGTGCTCGGCGAGATGGCGAGCTTCGATTCGGCGGGCGTCAGCGACAAGCACTGACCCCGCCATGACCGACATCGAACCCTCGCTGCTCGACACCCTCCGCGCGCTGGAGGTCGAGCTCCACCATCCCGGCGTGCGCTGCAGTGCCGAGCGCTTGTCGCGACTGCTGCATCCCGACTTCCACGAGGTCGGGCGCTCCGGCCGCCAGTACGACCGCGAGACCATCATCCGCTGGCTCGCCGACGACCATGAGCCGCCGAAGGTCGTGCCGGACGAGTTCCGCATCGCGCCGCTGGCGCCCGACGCGGCGTTGCTGACCTACCGGTCCGCGCATCGGCAGGAGGATGGATCGCTGGTTCATCACACGCTGCGTTCGTCGCTGTGGTTGAAGACGGGCGAGGGCTGGCAACTGCGCTATCACCAGGGGACGCCGGCGGCAGCGCCCTGGTGAGGCGCGCGATCGCGAACAGCTGGTTGCATCTGCTCGCGGACCGAGATGGTGCGTTGATGCACAGTCCGCGTGCGACGCCGAGCCCGGGGACATCGCGGCCGAAGTGGACGAAGGTCACATCGCGACAACCCCGATGGGCGCTAGATTCGCGGCGGTTCCGCTGCGGTCCAGTGGCGGAGCCGACCGGGTCCAGCCGGTCGTCGTATCTGCTTCCCGCTCCTCCCATGATCGACCCGACCGACTTCGCCGCGCCCTTCGGCGACCTGCGCGTGCCTGACGCGCTCTTTGCGCTGCTGCGTTTCCAGAACAGCCTCGGCGGCGGCACCTACTCCGCCGCGCTGACCCTCACCGAGAGCGACCACGACGGCCTGCGACACGGCTGGTCGGAGGATCCCGCCTTCCTGTCGCGGTTGATCCCGTTCGCGCGGGCGAGCGCGTCTGGCTCCTTCTACGCGCTGTGGAATCCGGACCCGTCGCAGCCGCCGATGCCGGACCGCTGGCCGGTGGTGGCCTTCGGCGACGAGGGCGGCGAATGGATCGTTGCGCGCGACGTGCGCGAGCTGCTGCGCGTCAGCACCTGCGACGTGGAGCCGCGCATCGACTTCGACCGCGTCCACTACTTCCGCAGCGAGCACCACTACCGCAGGAGCGGCGGGCTCGACGCCTACATCCAGTGGCTGGGCGAGCAGCTCCAGCTGTCGCCGGTGGACGATCCGGAGCAGATGCTCGAGGCGGCGCAACGGCAGTGGCAGGATGACTTCGAACGGTGGATCGAGCCGTTCCTGCAGGGATGAGGCGGCGCGCGACGGCGTGGGTTCAGCCCACGGGCATCACGCCTCGAACGATTCGGCCACGCAGGTGCCGGCCGCGAGGCTGGCTGCGCACGGAACCTCGGGCCTCGCGCTGGTCGTTGCTCGCGCCGGTGGGGCCTTCACCGCTTCGGGCCGGCCGGAGCAGCCACCGCAACTTCTGAGACGCGCGATGGCACTTCCTCGGGTCACTCCCCCTGCCTCGGACTGAAAGTCCGCGGGAACACCACGGCGGTCTTGCGGTCCCGCAGGCGATAGCCCATCGCGGCGCGGTTGGCATCGCCGGCCATCGAGCCCGCCTCCTCGAGGAAGCCGGCCGCGAGCATCCGCGTGCGGAAGCCGCTCTTGTCGACCGGCCGGCCCAGAACGACCTCGTACATCCGCTGCAGCTGCGGCAGCGTGAAGGTCTCCGGCAGCAGGAAGGCCGGCAACGACGTGTACTCCACCTTGCCGCGCAGCCGCTCCACCGCTGCCTTCAGGATGGCGCCGTGATCGAAGGCCAGCCGTGGGCGCTTCAGCAGCGTCTCCACCTCGAACCAGCCGACATCGGCGGCGTTCGCGCCCTTGGCCAGCGTGACGCCGTCGGCGGGCATCAGCGCGAAGTACACATGCGTCGCGGACCAGCCACGCGGGTCGCGGTCCCTGCCGCCCCAACTGCCCAGCTGCTCCAGGTAGGGGCTGGCGACGCCGGTCTTCTCCGACAGCTTGCGCCGCGCGCAGGCCTCCAGATCGCGGTCGCGATCGACGTCGACGAAGCCGCCCGGCAGCGCCCAACGACCGGGAAAGGGCTCCTCGTCCCTGGAGGGCCGCTGCACCAGCAGCACGCGCAGTTGGTCCTCGATGACGGAGAAGATCACCACGTCGACCGTCGTGAAGGGCAGCGGGAACGGTGGCATCGCCGACGTAAGCCCGGCGGGTTGTGGTTTTCGGCGCGAAGAGTCAGTCGTCATCGTCGTTGGCACTTGATGGAATCGATGCAGGGTTGTATTGTGCAACCCTGATTGAGTTGCACTATACAACTCGAACGACAGGCAAAACAAGAATCGACAACGAACGAATGAAGGGAAAGTCTCCAGGTGATCTCATGAGCCCGCCGACCATCACGCTCTACCGGCCGACCGGCCCCCACGAGCTCGCCCTCGTGGCCCAGTCCGACTATCGGCGCTGGCCGCCTCGCCTGCCGGATCAGCCCATCTTCTATCCAGTCACCAACGAGCAGTACGCCATCGAGATCGCCCGCGACTGGAATGTGCCTGCCAGCGGCGAAGGCTTCGTCACCCGCTTCGAGGTCCTCAAGGACTTCATGGACCGGTATCCGGTCCAGCAAGTCGGCGGCGGTCGCCACACCGAGTGGTGGATCCCCGCCGAGGACCTCGAGGCGCTGAACGATCACATCATCGGCCAGATCGCCGTGCTGACCCGCTTCGACCGCGATGGCGAGCATCCGCTCATCTCCGGCGATCCCGCCTGAGCGGGCCTATCCCGGGGCGAGGCGCCTCTCTCCTGGCGTCTCGATAGAATCACGCCCGTGACCCGCTGGCTCCGCATCCTCGTCCTGACGATCCTCCTCCCCGCCTACGGCATTGCCGCGGCCGGCGTGACGGGTTTCGCCGCAGGCGTCGCGCATGCGCAGCATCTGCTGGTGGACGGGCAACCGATCGATCCTGCCCTCGCCGACACGGCGAGCGGTGACGACCAGGCCGCCGACATCGCCTCGCTGCTCTTCGAGCTCGGCGACACCTCGGACGACATGCCCGACCACTGCAAGCCCGACGCGCGCCCGATGCGCGTCGCGCCACCGCAGTGGACCGCCCTCCCCGCGCCCCTGCTGCACGAGCCTCAGCGCTGCCCGCAACCGCTGTTGCGGCCGCCACGCGCCTGACGACGCCCGTGTAGACCCCGGCCTGGCGCCCGCCGCCTCCCCACCTCCCGTCTCCTCCGGCACGTGTCGCGCCCCGCGCGCCCGCGTGCGTTCGCGCCGACTCCGCCGCGCCTCGATCCCGAGGTCCGGCGGCGCCGGTGTCCCTCTCGCATCCATCATGGAAATCGCCTTACTTTTCTTCCTCATCCTGCTCAACGGCCTCTTCGCCATGTCCGAGATCGGACTGGTCACCGCGCGCCGCGCGCGGCTGCAGAAGCTCATCGACGACGGCGACAGCGCCGCCGCCGCGGCCGTCAAGCTGGGCGAGGACCCGACCCGCTTCCTCTCCACCATCCAGATCGGCATCACCTCGATCGGCGTGCTCAACGGCATCGTCGGCGAGGCCGCCCTCGCCGGCCCGCTGGCCGTGTGGCTCACCGCCACCGGCGTGCCCGCCGACTACGCCAGCGGCGCCGCCACCGGCCTGGTCGTCGTGCTGATCACCTACTTCTCGATCGTGCTGGGCGAGCTCGTGCCCAAGCGCCTGGGCCAGTCCAACCCCGAGGCCGTCGCGCGCCTGGTCGCCCGCCCGATCGCCGCGCTCGCGATCGCGACCAAGCCCTTCGTGCGCCTGCTGTCGGGCTCGACCAACGCGCTGCTGCGCCTGCTCGGCGTGAAGCAGTCGGCCTCGTTCAACGTCACCGAGGAAGAGATCCACGCCGTGCTCGCCGAAGGCACCAGCGCCGGCGTCATCGAGTCGCACGAACACGCGATGGTGCGCAACGTCTTCCGCCTGGACGACCGCCAGATCGGCTCGCTGATGGTGCCGCGCGGCGACGTGGTCTGCCTGGACCTGGACGATCCGATGGAGACGACGCTCGCCCGCATCGAGGCGTCGGACCACGCGCTGTTCCCCGTCGTGCGCGGCGGCCTGCACGACATCGTCGGCGTCGTGAACGCGCGCCAACTGCTCTCCGAAATGCTGCGCCAGCGCCACCCGCGACTGGACGAGCGCCTCGCGCCCGCGCTCTATGTGCCGGAGACGCTGACCGGCATGGAGCTGCTGGCCAACTTCCGCTCGTCGGCAGTGCACATGGCCTTCGTCATCGACGAGTACGGCGAGGTGCAGGGCCTGGTCACGCTGCACGACCTGGTCGAGGCCATCACCGGCGAGTTCCAGCCGCGCGATCCGGCGTCCGCCTGGGCGGTGAAGCGCGAGGACGGTTCCTGGCTGCTCGACGGCCACATCCCGGTGCCGGAATTGAAGGACAGCCTGGAACTCGACGAGGTGCCGGAAGAGGAGCGCGGTCGTTATCACACGCTCAGCGGGATGATGATGCTGCTCAGCGGCCGCCTGCCCAAGGAAGCGGACACCGTCGAGTGGGAAGGCTGGCGCTTCGAGATCGTCGACATGGACGGCAAGACCATCGACAAGGTGCTGGCCTCGCGCATCGCGGAGATCGACGATGTGCTGGCGTGACGGCCTGCGCGTGGCGATCACGGTGGCCCTCGCGCCGCTGCTCGGGTCGTGCTCGGAGGGTTATCCCGGCGAGGACCGGCCGATCATCAGCCCCTTCGACATGAGCAACGCGCAACGCGTCGCCGAGCTCAACGTCGTCGGCCGCGACTCGCCCGGCGCGCGCTGGCGTTATGCGCTGCGCGACGGCTGCGCGCTGGAGGTCGAGCAGGGCAGCGGCAAGGAGAAGCGGCGTGTCGTCGTCACGCTCAAGCGCTCGATGGACGCGGAGGTGGTCTTCGACAGCGCGACGAAGACCTACGACGTCGCCCTGCTCGAGCGCTCGGGCGACGAGGCGAGGACCGTCGCCACGCTGCTCAAGACGGACGGCTGGACCTATGCGACGCAGGGCAGCCTGCTGGTGGATCTGCTGATCCGGGATTGCGCGAGATCGGGCGCCTGAGCGCTATCTCGAATAGCCCTGGTCCTTGATGAACACCGCCCGCTGCTTGTCCCCGTTGAACGCGAACAGCACCCGCTCCTGCTCGCCGTTCTCGCGCTCGACCACCATGGACCAGCGGTCGAGCCGATAGCGGCCGACGAAGTCGGCGCCGTTGCGCCGCTGCCGTTGCGCGCCGCCGACGCCGGCGCCGGCCGCGCTGACCGACGAGGTCGTCGTGCTGCCGCCGCGCGAGTAGGTGCTGGTCGCCATGCCGGCGACGCCGTTCGCTGCCGCCATCGCGCCAGTGCCGAAGACCGATCTCCCGGTCTGTTCGAACTCACCGTCGCCGTGGAAGTGGAACCGGTTCTGCGAACTGCCGCCGCCGAGGATCGAGTACCAGGAGTGCGTGAACGTCCCCTCGATCCGCTGGCCCGACGCGGCCGGCATCGCGGGCCGGCCGCTGATCGTGCGCCAGTCCTTGTCGTCGTGGTCCTTGATCTGCCACTCGTCGCCGTTGCGGCGCCATTGCAGGACACGTTCCGGCTGCAGGCGCCGCGCCGCGGCCATGTCGAGCTCGTCGGGCGGCAGGTCGAGGTTGCGATAACCGCTGCCGTCCTTCAGCAGCAGATGCAGGTTCTCCACCAGGCTTTCGCCGCTGGGCTGGTACCAGGTCCAGAGCATGAACGCGATGTCGCGCTCCGCCACGCCCTTGCCGGGCGCCACATGGATCGCGCGGTCGGCGGCGGCCCGCCGCTCCTGCGCGGCGGCGCGCTCGGCCGTTTCCCTGCGCCGGCGCTCGTCGCCGCCCAACGCCTTCAGCGTCGACCACAGGTCGTTGGTGTTGGCGGAGATCGCCTTCAGGCCGCCGCCGTACTGCTTCAGCAAGGCCTCCTCCTGCGAGAACGCGATGCGCATCCATTCGATCCGGCCGTCGCGCGGCGGGCGCATGTAGACCTGCGTCTCGACCGTCGCGCCGTTGACGCTGGTCACGCAGCTCTGCACCACGACGCCGGCCGCCAGCACCTCCGGCGCCTTGCAGGCGGGCTGCCCCGCGGCGCCCAGGCCGCGCATCGGCGCCGTGATCCGCGCGAAGGCCGCGAGGCCGGCATCACGCCCCGCGTCCTGCGGCGGCGCCGCCCAGAACTGCATGACCTTGCCCGGAGGCAGGTCGGCAGGCTGCAGCAGCAGGCCCTCCTCGTGCACCTGCATCGTCCAGCCCGGCGGCGCGTCGTACGCGGAGGCGGGCAACTGCGCTGCGATCAGCACGGTGGCGATCGCCGCGCGGACGACGCTGGAAGGGCGACAGGCGAGGCGGCGGATGACTTCGGAACGGCGCATGGTCTTCCTGCGGAACGGGAAGCGCGCAGTGTCCCGGCGATGCGGACGGATGGATCTCCCAAGGGCTAGGGGCCTGCCCAGGCCCCGTCGGGTCCAGGTCTTGCCCGGGCCCCGTCGCCGTCCGGATCGGCCTCGCCCCCAATGCAGAGCGGGCCTCGAAGGCCCGCTCGTTCACCTGGATCCGGAAGGATCGACCGGAGAGCCGATCCTTTCGACGATCAGATCGAATACCCCAGCAGCATCGCCACGCCGGCTTCCTTGTTCGGACGCTTGAAGCCGTCGCGCGTCAGGCGGTTCATCGGGATCGACAACGCCGAGGTCTGGAACCACTTGCCGTAGAGCTGCTCGATCTCGCCGCTGCTGTACACGCGGCTCAGCGCCCGGTCCACGGCCGCCGCCAGCTTGGCGTCGCCCTTGCGCATCATGATCCCGTACGGCTCCACCGAGAACGCCATCTGGCCCAGGCTCAGGCTGTCCAGCGCCTTGTCCTTGGACGCCAGGCCCAGCAGCAGCGCGTCGTCCTGCGCGAACGCGCGGGCCTTGCCCTCGCGCAGCGCCTTGAACGCGTCGGTGTTGTTGGCGTACTGGACCAGCTGCATCTTGGCCTCGCCCGAGGTGTTGAGCTGCGTGAACAGCTTCTCCGACGTCGTGCCCTTGGCCAGCGCGATCGTCATGCCGTCCAGGTCCTTGATCGTGTCGACCTTGGCGCCGCTCGGGATCAGCACCCGCATGCCGGCGACGAAGATCGTGTAGCTGAAGTCGACCTGCTCCTGGCGCGCCTTGGTGTTGGTCGTCGAGCCGCACTCCAGGTCGATGTCGCCCTTCTGCAGCTTCGGGATGCGGTCCGCGCCGGAGACGACCACGTAGTTGACCTTCAGCTCGGGGAGCTTCAGTTCCTTCTTGATCTCTTCGACGGCCTGCAGGCACAGGTCGACCGAGTAGCCCTGAGGCTGCTTCTGCTCGTTGACGAACGAGAACGGCCGCGACGCCTCGCGCACGCCCAGCGTGATGGCCTTGGACTCCTTGATGCGGGCCATCGTGTCGACGGCGGGGCCGGCGGCGCGGGCCGGCAGCGACGCCAGCGCGGTCAGCGCCAGGGCGGACAGGACGGATGCGCCTCTCAGGCGCCGGATCGCGGAGGACATGGTCGAGTTCCGGGTCGGTGAAAACCCTGAATTCTAGGGAGCCGATGTTCCTCAGGTGTAACCAACGCCCCCCGCTCGAGGGCTCACTCTAGACGGTTCGACAAGAATGCCGCGCGATCCGTGACTTCCATCACGGACCGCTGTGCGAACTCAGCGCGTCGGGGCCGCCGCCGGCACGCCGCCTGCCGGCTTGCCGCGCACGAGCTGGCGCATCAGCAGCGCCGCGACCAGCGTCGACCCGATGACCACATACCCCACCAGCGGGAAGTCGTTGACGTGGCCGTCCGGCCCGATGTGCACGATGTGCCCCGCCACCAGCGAGGCCAGGCCGCCGGCCAGCTGCTGCAGGGCCGAGTTGATCGCGTTGAACGAGCCGCGCTGCTCCGGCGCGGGCACGCCGGCCAGGGTCACCTGCGCCGGGATCATCCGCGAGAAGATGCCCACGAACATCACCACGTTGACGGCGATCAGCACCCACAGCGGCGACGGCCCCAGGTGGGTGTAGAACGCGACGGTGGCGATCGTGATCGCGCAGCCGGCGTAGAAGACCGGCATCGCGCCGACGCGGTCGGACAGGCGGCCGATCATCGGCGAGAACACCAGGGTGCAGATGCCGGTGATCAGGTAGATGATCGGCAGGTGGTCCAGCGGGATGCCGACGTTGTGCACGACGAAGGCGCTGGCGAAGGGCATCAGCATGAACCCGCCGGTCGTCAGCAGCGCGGTCAGCGCGAAGGCCAGCTGCTGGCGCGGGATGCGCACCGTCTGCAGCAGGTGCCGCAGCGCGCTGTGCTGGCCGGTGCCGGCCGCGCCCAGGTGCGCGTTCACCGGCTGCAGCTTGAACACGATCACCAGCGCCGCGAGCAGGCCGAACAGCACGATCGCGATGAAGGGCGCGTGCCAGTCGAAACGCGAGGCCAGGAAGATCGAGAACGGCAGCCCCAGCACCTGGCTGGCCGCGAAGCCGCCCTGCAGCAAGCCCATCACGCGGCCGCGCTGTGCCGGCGGGAACAGGTCCGCGGTGATCGCCATCACGATCGAGCCGATGACGCCGCCGAACAGGCCCGTGACGATGCGCGCCGCCAGCAGCGAGGCGAAACTCGTCGCCAGGCCGCACCACAGGGTGCCCAACAGGAAGCCGCCGAAGAAGAACAGCAGCAGCCGCTTGCGGTCGAAGCGGTCGGCGAAACCGGCCGTCAGCAACCCGGCGATGCCGGCGCTGAAGGCATAGGCGGAGACCGCCGTGCCGAACTCGCCCGAACTCATCCTGAGCGCCGGCATGATCATCACGCCCAGCGGCGACATGATCATGAAGTCCAGCACGACGCTGAACTGCAGCAGGGCCATCAGCCCGGCGGCCAGGCGCTGGTAGGGGGTGAAGGGCTGGATCGCCGCGGGCGCGCCGGGAGAAGCCGTGGTGGCGACGGCACCGGGGGCCGCGCCGGCGGCCGGGGAAGATTTGTTTTCCGACATGGGGCGCGATTCTGCGCACCTCATGTCTCCGCAGCGTAAAGACATGGCCCCCATCGGGAGATTCCCCGAGGCCGGCGCTGCCGCGCCGCAACGTCACCGGAAACGGGGGATGAATCGCGCCGGGACGAGGTCTAGACTGAGGGCACGCCGGCAGGTGGTCCCGCGCATCGATGCATGCAGTGCGCGCGCGGAGGAGGCCGGCGCGGACCAGGGAGCGGGTCGTTTCGGGGCGGTCGATGCCGAGCCGGGAAGCCTTACTCCGCATCATCGAGATCCACAGCCAGGTCGCGCAGCTCGGGCTGGACCTGGCGGGCGTGATGTCGCTGTCGGTCCACGGCACGCTGGAGCTCGTGGACGCCGACGGCGCCGCCATCGAGCTGGCCGAGGGCGAGGACCTGGTCTACCGCGCCGTCGCGGGCGCCGCCTCGCACCAGCTCGGCGTGCGCGTACGCCGCGACGGCAGCCTCTCCGGCACCTGCCTGCGCCAGGGCATCCCACTGATCTGCGACGACGTGGACACGGACAGCCGCGTCGACCTCCAGGCCTGCCGCCGCGTGGGCCTGCGCTCGATGGTGGTGCTGCCGCTGTCGCACCAGGGCACGCCGGTGGGCGTGCTCAAGGCCTTCTCCTCGCGGGTGCGCAACTTCGGCAACCGCGAGGTCGAGGTGCTCTCGCTGATGTCCAAGGTGCTGGGCGCGGCCATGTACTGGGCCACGCGCTACGGCCGCGACGACCTGTTCCACCGCGCCACCCACGACGACATGACCGGCCTGGCCAACCGCTCGCTGTTCATGGACCGGCTGCGCCATGCGACGGCCGAGGTCGAACGCGGCGATCCGCCGATCGCCGTCGTGCTGCTGGACATGGACGGCCTCAAGCACATCAACGACACGCTCGGCCACGCGGCCGGCGACGCCGCACTGATCGAGTTCAGCCGCCGGCTCGCGGGCACGACGCGCGAGTCAGACACCGTCGCCCGGCTCGGCGGCGACGAGTTCGCCATCCTGCTGACCCACGCGGGCCCGGCGGCGACGCTGGAAGCGACGCTGCAACGCATCCACGCGGCGGTCGAAGGGCCGTTCACCTACATCGACCGGGTGCTGCCGCTGCGCGCCAGCATGGGCGCGTCGCGCTGCCCCGAGGACTGGCGCGACGCGACGGCGCTGATGGAATGCGCCGACATGCGGATGTACGAAGCCAAACGTACACGGCAAGGCAGGGACCGCAGCGGTCCGGTGCCGCTCGATCCTCCCTGCTGACCCCCTTCCCTTGCCACCGTCGCTGTTGATAATGGCCCGCACTTCAAGGGAAGCCGGACGGGTCGTCCGCGCCTCCCCACGACCAGACAGGGAGGACTCGATGACCGACATGGTGTTCGCCGACGAACTGCCGGAGCCCGGGGAAGACGCCCGGACACGCACGCTCGATCCATGGCTCGTGATGATCGTCGACGACGATCCGGCCGTGCACCAGGTGACCCAGCTGGTGATGGCCGACTTCGAGTTCGCGGGCCGCAAGCTCCAGTTCCTCAACGCCTACAACGGCGCGGAAGCCCGCGACCTGCTGCGCGACCGCCAGGACATCGCGCTCATCCTGCTCGACGTGGTCATGGAGTCGGAACACGCGGGACTGGACGTCGCACGCTTCATCCGCGAGGAACTGCGCAACACCCAGGTCCGCATCGTGCTGCGCACCGGGCAGCCCGGCCAGGCGCCCGAGGAACACGTCATCAAGACCTACGACATCAACGACTACAAGGAGAAGACCGAGCTGACCAAGCGCAAGCTGATCACGGTCTTCTACTCCGCGCTGCGCTCGTATCGCGACATCGTGATCCTGTCGCAGTCGCGCGCGGCGCTGCGGCGCTCGATCGACGCGATCACGCAGATCCACGATTCCAGCAACCTGCGAAACTTCGCCTCGGCGCTGCTGGAGCAGGTGGGACACATGCTCGGCTACCAGGCCCAGGGACTGTGCGCCAGCCGCATGTACGCGGCCTCGCATGCGCAAGGCAAGCTCCAGGTGCTGGCCGCCACCTCGGAGTACCAGGGACTGCTCGCCGACGCCCAGGTCTCGGACCTGCCCGCCGACGTGCGCGACGCACTGGACCGCGCACTGTCGACCCGGCAGAGCAGCTTCGAGGACGGACGGTTCATCGGCTACTACCGCACCCACTCAGGCAACGAGAGCCTGCTGTACATGGTGATGTCGGATCCGCTCGAGGACGAGGGACGGGAGATGCTCGACATCTTCTGCGCCAATGTCGCGATCGCGTATGAAGGACTGTTGGAGCGGGATCGCGGGGCATCGACGTCGTAAGGCCAGGCGCGGGCTCTCCACGGGGCATGGGGGATCCCTCCAGGACCCCCATGCCCCATTCCGGCCCCACAAGCGCACGCTGCCTTCGGGCCTTGGCGTGGCGCGACGATCGGCTCGTATCATCGCGGCCGGTTTCCCGGTCCGCGTCCATGCATCAAGTCCGCCTCTTCTTCGTCGCCCTGCAGTTCTTCACGCGCGTGCCCGTGCCCCGATGGGTCGGGTTCGAACCCGCTTGGCTGCAACAGTGCGCACGCTACTTTCCGCTCGTCGGCGCCGTGATCGGCGGATTCTCGGCGCTGGTGCTCTGGGGCGCGCTGCAGCTCTTTCCGGCCACGGTCGCCGTCGGGCTCGCGATGGCCGCCAGCGTCTGGCTGACCGGCGGCTTCCATGAGGACGGACTGGCCGACAGCTGCGACGCGCTGGGCGGCTCGGTCTCGCGCGAGAAGGCGCTGACCATCATGAAAGACTCGCGCATCGGCAGCTACGGCGCGCTCGGTCTCATCCTCGTGCTGGGCTTGAAGGCGACGGTGCTACTCGGACTGGCGGACATCGACCCGACACTCGCCGTGATCGCGATCGTGTGGGCACACGTGGCCTCGCGCGCGGCACCGGTGTGGCTGCTGCACGCGCTGCCCTACGCCGGCGATGCCGAACACGCCAAGGCCAAGCCGTTGGCGATGCAGATCAGCGGGCCGGGCCTTGCCATCGCAATGGCGCTGGTGGTGCTCGCGACGATCGCTGGCGCGTGGATCACGCCGGAGAACGTGCCGGAGATGCTGGCGGCGGTGGTCGTGTCCGCCGGCCTCACCTTCTACATGCAGTCGATGCTGGAACGCCGCCTGCAGGGCTACACCGGCGACACGCTCGGCGCGACGCAGCAGGTCGTGGAACTGGGCGCGCTGCTGGCCTTCCTCGCCGTCGCACCGCTGTTCCCGGCGGACTGAGCATGGCGGTCGGCCCCGGCCCTGGCACCGTCCTCAGCGTCTGGCGGCACCCTCGCCCCGAAGGCGCCGCGGGCCTGTGCGTTGGCGCGCGCTGCGATCTGGCGGTGGACCCTCGCCGCGCCAAACGGCTCGCGCGGCGCATCCTGGCCCACGCGCGACGCCACCAATTGCCTCACGAGGTTTGGACCTCGCCACTGCGGCGCTGCGCGGATGTCGGTCGTTGGCTGAAGCGTTGGGGTTGGCGGCATCACGTCGACGCGGCGCTCGCGGAGATCGACTTCGGCGCCTGGGACGGGCGGCCATGGGCCGACATCCCCAAGGCCGAGATCGACGCGTGGGTCGCGGATTTCGCGAGCTTCGCGCCGGCAGGCGGCGAGCCGCTGACCGCGCTGCTCGAGCGCGCGTCCTCGTGGTCGGGCGGCCCGCTGGTCGTCAGCCACGGCGGATGGATGCTGGCAAGGCAATGGACACGCGAACATCCCGCTTCGCCACCTCGGGCCGACCGGTGGCCGGCACCGCCCGATTACTCGGAGCGTTGGGACCTCTGACGCTGCGCCTCGTCCTCAGCTGGGATCATGACGCCTCGCCTGATAGCTGGAAGTTGCCCGATTCATGCCGCCTCCGCCATCTGACTGCGGAAGAACGCTGCCATGACTCCCTCGTCGAGTTCGTTCGTGCTCGGCGAGGCAGGCTCGAGTCCACGCCGCGCTTCGCGCCATGCAGGTTCTGACCGGCTCATCTCCTGGAGGTCCGTGCCGGAGTACATGCCGTAGGCCTCAAGAATCTCGTCGAGCATCCGCCGGTCTTCCTCGAGCAGGCCATCAAAACGAAATCCAGTCCGCACCTGCTCGATGTCGACGATCGAGTACAGGCAGCGGTCGCGTCCAGTCAGCCGATCAAACACGGTCCGATTGATCGGCCCGTGAACCCACGCCTGGAACTTCGCGTCAAACATGGCCCTGCCATGGACCGCCAGGTTCCAGCCCTGCGCGTAATAGAGCAGCTTGTTGAGGCGATGGACGCTTGGCAGCGAGCCTGCCTCCGCGAGCTTCACGATCAGGTAGTCCGCCACGTCATGGATGTCCGCCATCTCACCGTCCTTCCGTTGGAACGACCCCGGCGCGCGTCTCACGACGCGGTGTCCGATGCCGGAATCAGAAGGCGGTGATCTTGCGCCGAGGCGGTCGACGCTTCAATTGCCCGTTCAAGTAGGCAGATGACTCAAGCCGATTGGCTGGTCAGCCGCACATACTTCTGCATCAAGGTCTCGCGCGATTCGACATGCGCCGGATTGACCGGAATACAGGCCACCGGGCACAACATCGCACATTGCGGCTCGTCGAAATGGCCAACGCACTCGGTGCACTTGCCGGGGTCGATCTGGTAGTACTCCTCGCCCATCGAGATCGCCTGGTTCGGGCACTCGGGCTCGCAGACGTCGCAGTTGATGCACTCGTCCGTAATCATCAACGCCATGGCTTACTGCTCCACGCGGTTCTTGGCGACGCGCTCCACCAGTCGCTCGCGGACCAACGGCGAGACGAACTTGGAGACCTCGCCGCCGAGGGTCGCAATCTCCCGCACGAAGGTGGAGGAGACGAACTGGTAGTTGTCCGACGGCGGCAGGAAGACCGTCTCGACTTCGGGCATCAGTTGCCGGTTCATGCCGGCCATCTGGAACTCGTATTCGAAGTCCGAGACCGCCCGCAGTCCGCGCACCACGACCTTGCCGCCGTTGGCCAGCACGAAGTGGCTCAGCAGGCCCTCCAGGGCGACCACCTCGACGTTCGGATAGGGCGCCACCAGCTGGCGCGCCATGTCCAGGCGCTCGTCAATGCTGAACATCGTCTTCTTGTGATGGCCCGCCGCGACCGCCAGCACCAGGCGTTCGAACAGCCGGCTGGCGCGACGCACCAGATCCTCGTGGCCGAGGGTCATCGGGTCGAAGGTGCCGGGGTAGACGGCCGTCAGCAGGATCTGGGAGGTCATGGGGCGGATTATCCGCCGCGCCGCAGCAGCCGGTAATGCACCGCCCCGGCCCGCCCTTCCTTCCACACGGACAAGCCCAGCGCGGCAGGGGCTTCGATCGCCTCCGGCGACTCCAGGTAGATCAGGCCGTTGTCGGCCAGCAGCGGCGCCGCCGCGGCCAGCGCGTCGAGGAAAAGTCCGTCCGCGAACGGCGGATCCAGGAAGATCAGGTCGAACGATCCCGGCGTCCCGCGTCGCATCCAGGCCAGCGCATCGGCGTTCGCGATCGTCATCGGCACCGTGCCGTCCTTGTCCAGACGCTTGAGGTTGGCACGCAGCGCGTTCGCCAGCGTCGCATCGCGCTCCAGCAAGGTCACGCCGGCCGCGCCGCGCGACGCGGCCTCGAAACCCAGCGCCCCGCTGCCCGCGAAGGCGTCCAGCACGCGCCAGCCCGCCAGGTCTTGCCCCAACCAGTTGAACAGCGTCTCCCGCACCCGGTCGGGCGTGGGACGCAGGCCGACCGCGTACGGCACCGGCAGCTTGGACCGCTTCCAGACGCCGCCGACGATGCGGACCTCGCCCGGTCCCGCCTCGCGCGGACGCGGCTTGACCGCGCCCTCGCCCACCGTCACCCGCGGACCAGGCCGGCCGGCGCGGCGCAGGCCGTCGATCTCCGGGGTCTGATCGCGGTCGCGCCCCTTGCCTCTCCCGCTGGAAGCACTCATTGGCGGACCGGGATGCCCTGCGACGCCATCAGCGCCTTGGCCTCGCCGACGGTGTGATCGCCGTAGTGGAAGATGCTCGCGGCCAGCACCGCATCGGCGCCGCCCTTCGTGATGCCGTCGGCCAGGTCCTGCAGGGAGCCCACGCCGCCCGAGGCGATCACCGGCACGCCCACCGCGTCCGCCACCGCGCGCGTCAGCGCCAGGTCGAAACCGCTCTTCGTGCCGTCGCGGTCCATGCTGGTCAGCAGGATCTCGCCGGCGCCGAGCCCGGCCATGCGCGCCGCCCACTCGACCGCGTCCAGGCCCGTGTTCTTGCGGCCGCCGTGCGTGTACACGTCCCAGCCGACGCTGCCGTCGGCGTCCTGCCGCCGCTTGGCGTCGATCGCGACGACGATGCACTGCGCGCCGTACTTGTCGGACGCGGCGCGGATCAGTTCCGGATCCGCCACCGCCGCCGAGTTGAAGCTGACCTTGTCCGCGCCGGCATTCAGCAGCCGGCGCACGTCGGCCACCGACCGCACGCCGCCGCCCACCGTCAGCGGGATGAAGACCTGCGAGGCCACGCGCTCGATGATCGGCAGGATCAGGTCGCGGCCGTCGCTCGTGGCGGTGATGTCGAGGAAAGTCAGCTCATCGGCGCCCTGCTCGTTGTAGCGGGCCGCGATTTCCACCGGATCGCCGGCGTCGCGCAGTTCGACGAAGTTGACGCCCTTGACGACGCGACCGCCGGTCACGTCCAGGCACGGGATGATCCGCTTGGCCAGCACCGCTCAGTCCCCGTTCAGCTCGTCGGCCCGGCGCTGCGCCGCGGCGAAGTCGAGGTCGCCCGTGTAGATCGCCCGGCCGCAGATCACGCCGCCCACGCCTTCGGACTCGACGGCGCAGAGCGCCTCGATGTCGGCGATGTTGGACAGGCCGCCCGAGGCGATCACCGGGATCGACAGCGCCTGCGCCAGCTTCACCGTCGCATCGATGTTGATGCCGGTCAGCATGCCGTCGCGGCCGATGTCGGTGTAGATCACCCCCTCGATGCCGTAGTCCTCGAACTTCTTCGCCAGGTCGATGACCTCATGGCCGGTCAGCTTGCTCCAGCCGTCGGTGGCGACCTTGCCGTCCTTGGCGTCCAGGCCCACGATGATGTGGCCGCCGAAGGCCGACGCCGCGTCCTTCAGGAAACCCGGGTTCTTCACCGCGGCGGTCCCGATGATCACGTACGACAGGCCGTCGTCCAGGTAGCGCTCGATGGTGTCCAGGTCGCGGATGCCGCCGCCCAGCTGCACGGGGATGTCGTCGCCGACCTCGCGCAGGATCGCCTTGATCGCCGCCTCGTTGACCGGCTTGCCCGCGAAGGCCCCGTTCAGGTCCACCAGATGCAGGCGTCGCGCGCCGGCATCGACCCAGCGGCGGGCCATCTCGGCGGGATCCTCGCCGAAGGTGGTGGAGTCGTTCATGTCGCCTTGCTTGAGGCGGACGCATTTGCCATCTTTCAGGTCGATCGCGGGAATCAGCAGCATGGCCGAGGCAGTGGGGGTGGAGAAAGGGAAAGGACCGGTGGACACCCGAGGACGGCGCGTGCCGCGCTTCCGGCGCAGGCCTTCTTTAGGCCGGGCGTCCGGCCGTCAAGGCGTCCAGTGCAGGAAATTGCGATACAGGGCGAGCCCGGACGCGGCACTTTTCTCGGGGTGGAATTGGGTGGCAAAAATGTTATCCCGCGCCACCGTGCAGGTAAAGCGCGTGCCGTACTCGCTCTCCCCGGCGCTGTCGCGCGGGTCCGACGTCTCGGCATAGAAGCTGTGGACGAAGTAGAACCAGCTCTGGTCCGGCACCTCGCCCCAGACCGGATGCGCCCGGGTCTGGTGCACCCGGTTCCAGCCCATCTGCGGCACCTTGTAGCGGCTGCCGTCGGGCTGCACCCGGCCCTCCAGCCGGAAGCGCTTGACGCGGCCAGGGATCAGCCCCAGCCCCGGCGTGTCCTGCTCCTCGCTGTGGTCGAGCAGCATCTGCATGCCCACGCACACGCCCATCAAGGGCTTGCGTGCGGCGGCGTCGAGCACCGCCTCCTTCAGGCCGCTGTCCTGCAGCTCGCGCATGCAGTCGCGCATCGCCCCCTGGCCGGGCAGCACGATGCGCTCGGCGGCAAGGACCTCCTCGGGCCGCGACGTGATGACGACGCGCACGCCCTGGTCCTGCGCCGCCGCCAGCACGGCCTGCGACACCGAGCGCAGGTTGCCCATGCCGTAGTCGACGACCGCGACGGTGCGCGGCAGGCCCGATCCTGAAGCGCTCACAGCGTGCCTTTCGTCGAGGGGATCACGCCCGCCGAACGCGGGTCCAGCGTCATCGCCATGCGCAGTGCGCGGCCGAAGGCCTTGAACATCGTCTCGCACTGGTGATGCGCGTTGTGGCCCTTGAGGTTGTCGACATGCAACGACACCAGCGCATGATTGACGAAGCCCTGGAAGAACTCATAGGTCAGCTGCGTGTCGAAGGCACCCACCGAGCCGGCGGTGAACTTCACGTCCATCTCCAGGCCCGGCCGGCCGGAGAAGTCGATGACCACGCGCGACAACGCCTCGTCCAGCGGCACGTAGCTGTGGCCGTAGCGGGTGAGGCCCCGCTTGTCGCCGATCGCCTGCGCGACCGCCATGCCCAGCGTGATGCCGACATCCTCGACGGTATGGTGGCCGTCGATGTGCAGGTCGCCCTTGGCCTCGATGTCGAGGTCGATCAACCCGTGACGGGCGATCTGGTCCAGCATGTGGTCGAAGAAGCCGATGCCGGTGTTCAGCGTCGACTGACCCGTGCCGTCCAGGTTCACGCGCACGCGGATCTGCGTTTCCTTGGTGTCGCGGCGGACTTCGGCGATGCGTTCGGAGATCATGGGGAATCCAGGGAGATCAAGGGGGAACAATGGACCTTCAGGCTGTCGTCAGGCTTGCTTCAGTCCGGCCTCGATCGCCGCGAGCATCGCGGCGTTCTCGTCCGGCGTGCCGACCGTCAGGCGCAGGCAGCGCGCCAGCAGCGGATGCATGCCCGAGACGTTCTTGACCAGCACGCCGCGGGCCTTCAGCTCGGCGTGCAGGCGGTTCGCGTCGGGCACGCGCACCAGGATCATGTTGCCTTCGCTCGGATAGGCGTGCACGTCCGCGGTCTTGGCCAGGGCGGCCAGCGCGGCCTGGAGCCGCTCGCGTTCGGCGCGCAACTCGGCGGCCTGGCGCTCGTAGACCGCGGCGTGCTCCAGCGCGAAGAGGCCGGCTTCGGCGTTCAGCACGCTCACGTTGTAGGGCGGGCGCAGCTTGTCGATGTGGCGGATCAGTTCGGCGTTGCCCATCATGTAGCCGATACGCACGCCGGCCAGGCCGAACTTGCTCATCGTGCGCATGACCAGCACCTGCGCGTGCCGCGCCATCAGCGCCATCGAGTCGCGCGCGGCGAAAGGCTGGTAGGCCTCGTCCATGACGACCAGCCCCGGCGCCGACCCGGCGATGCGCGCGATGACGGCGTCGTCCCAGAGGTTCGCCGTCGGGTTGTTCGGATAGGCCAGGTAGACGATCGCCGGCTGGTGCTCGGCGATCGCGGCCAGCATCGCCGCCTCGTCGAGTTCGAAATCCGCCGTCAGCGGCACGCCGACGAAGTCCAGGTGCTGGTACTTCGACGACAGCTCGTACATGACGAAGCCCGGCACGGGCGCCAGCACGACGACCCGCTCGCCGGGCCGGCAGACCGCCATCGCCAGCAGCGAGATCAGTTCGTCGGAGCCGTTGCCCAGCATCAGCCCCTGGCCGTCCGGCAGCTTCGCGTGCGCGGCCAGCGCCTGCGCCAGTTCGTGCGTGCGCTCGCCCGGGTAACGGTTGAGCGCCACGGCGCCGAGGCGCTCGCCCAGCGCGCGCTGGAGCTCGGGCGGCAGCCGGAACGGGTTCTCCATCGCGTCCAGCTTGATCAGGCCGGCGGACGGGTGCACCTGGTAGGCATGCATCGCGCGGACGTCCTCGCGCAGGACACCGAGGGCTCGATCGAGGGCTGCTTTCATGGGGCGACCGCCACGGCAGGCGGCAATTCAGACAGGGAGACACCCGCCGGCAGCGCGCGCAGCGGGTCGAGAATCAGGACGCTGTCGTACAGCTGCCCGTGCGGCAGCGCCAGGCTCAACACCGTCTCGCACCCCTGCGCCTTCGCCGCGGCGACGATCAGCGCATCGGCGTAAGGCAGGGAAAAGCGGCTCTCCAGCGACCACGCCGATTCGACCGTCGCATGATCGGTCGACCAGGGCGCCCAGCGCTGGTACCGACGGACCTCGGCCCGCGCATCGCCGTTGGGCATCGCCGGCGAGATGTGCGTCGTCACCGAGCGGTAGAAGTCGTTGAGCACCTGGCTGGAAGTCCGGCCCAGCCGCTGCTGCCACAGGCAGCGCAACCAGGCCATGACCCGGGCGCGGCGCTCGGGATCGGCGCCGTCCTCGCTGAGGATGAGGACCGAGGTGTCGACGAACACCGGCGCCGTCAACTCGACGGGCGCGGTGAATTCGGCCAGCGTCGTCACAGCAGTTCCCGACCCGGATAGGGCCGGCCATCGGACGACCAGGTGCGTTCGCGGTGCAGCCAGTCCTGCAAGGCGCGCTCGTAGGCGTCGTCGTGACGCATCTTCTCGGCCAGCAGCTCGCCCACCAGCCGGGAGACGCTGGTGTTGCGCCGTGCCGCCTCCAGCCTCGCCCACTCGGCGACGCTGTCTTCCATGGTCACGGTGACGTTTTTCATCAGGCCTTCAGATTAACACGAAGTTCGTGTTACACGAACTTCGTGTTGTATGAAGGATCGCTGGATTCCGACTTCGCCTCGCCAAGCGCGGGCTCTCCACGACGCGAGGGGGCTCCCTCCAGGACCCCCTCGCATCATTCCGGCCCCATCACCTCCCGCTGACCACGGGCCCTGGCGATTCGGAGGGTCAGGCGTGCAGCCGGAACTGGGCGACGACGTGCTGGAGGCTGCCGGCCTGTTCTCGCAGCGATTCGGAAGCGGCGGAGGACTCCTCGACCAGGGCGGCGTTCTGCTGGGTCACCTCGTCCAGGCGCTGCACGGCCTGGCCCACCTCCATCAGGCTGGTGCTCTGCTCCTGCGTGGCCGAGGAAATCTCCTGGATGATGTCCGTGACCCGCTGAACGGCGGCGACGATCTCCCGCATGGTCTCGCCAGCATCGCTCACCAGCTTCGAACCGACGTCGACCCGCTCGACGCTCGCGCCGATCAGCGTCTTGATCTCCTTGGCCGCCTCGGCGCTGCGCTGCGCCAGCGAACGGACCTCGCTCGCCACCACCGCGAAACCACGGCCCTGCTCGCCCGCCCGGGCCGCCTCGACGGCCGCGTTCAGCGCCAGGATGTTGGTCTGGAAGGCGATGCCGTCGATCGTGCCGATGATGTCGGCAATCTTGCGCGAGGACGCATTGATCTGCTCCATGGTGCTGACCACCTCGGACACGACCACGCCGCCGCGATCGGCCACCTGGCTGGCGTTGAGCGCCAGCTGGCTGGCCTGGCGCGTGGAATCGGCGTTCAGACGGACCGTGTCGGTCAGCGCATGCATCGTGGCCGAGGTCTCCTCGAGACTCGACGCCATCTGCTCCGTGCGCGCGGACAGGTCGCTGCTGCCCGCGGCCACCTCGGCGCTGGACATCGCGATGCTCTCGGCGCTGGTCCGCACCGCCGACAGCGAGCGGTTCAGCGCGCCCTGCATGGCCGACAAGGCCTGCGCCAGCTGGCCGAGCTCGTCGCGGCGGGAGGTGTCGATGTCGACGGTCAGGTCGCCTTCGGCGACCCGGCTGGCCACGGCCACCATGTCCGTCAGGGGCCGGACGGTGCTGCGGGTCAGGTAGAACGCCAGCACGCCGCCGGCCGCGAGCGCGGCGACGATCAGCACGGTCATGGTCGTGAGCACCGTCTTGTAGGCCTTGCGCGATTCCTCGACGCTGGCCCCCGCGCCCTGCGTGTTGATGTCGACCAGCTTCTGCACCGAACCGATCAGCGCGGCGAAGGCCTGCTGCGATTCCCCGTTGACGGTGGACTGGTACTCGCCGCGATTGCCGGCCTTGCGCGCGGCGATCAGCTTGTCCTGCACGGCGAGGAAGGCGGCGTACTTCGCCTTCGCATCCTTCCACTGCTCGGCCTCGTCCGGCGAGGACACCATCGTCTCGTAGACCTTGGCCAGCTCAGGCAGGGATTTCTCGCGCAGGTTCTTGATGCGCTCCTGCTCCTGCTCGACCTCGAGGATGACGTCCTTCAGGCACATGCCCATCTCGGCCCGGCGCAACTCGTTGAGATCGCCGCGCAACGCGTTGATGGCGTTGATCGAGGGGACCCAGTCGCTCCCCATCTCCTCGACATTGCCCTGGATCACCTGGATGCGGGTGATGGCCACCACGCCGACCAGCACGGTGGCGAGCAGCACCGCCGCAAACCCCAGGGAGATGCGTACCCCGACGCGCAGATCTGAGACCTTCATGCTTCGACGTCCTGTTATGAAGATGTTCGAAGCATGCTAGGCGTTTCGCACAGAAGGGCGAGCCTTGAAACAGCGGCAAATGTGGCGCTTTATCCGCGACCCAGGGTTTGCCCCGGCACTGGTGCGTGAAATCTGCGCGAACCCGGCGGAGGTCCATGAGCACGGCCTGTCGGGTGATGACGACAGGGCGCCGGCACGGCGCCTCGAAGGGGCCGGCTCAGCGCTTGAGCCGGAACTCCGCCGCCCGCGCGTGCGCCTGCAGGCCCTCGCCGTAGGCGAGCGTCGCGGCGATCGGGCCCAGCGCCTGGGCGCCGGCCTCGCTGACCTCGATCAGGCTGGAGCGCTTCTGGAAGTCGTACACGCCCAGCGGCGAGGAGAACCGCGCCGTCCCGGAGGTGGGCAGCACATGGTTCGGCCCGGCACAGTAGTCGCCAAGCGACTCGCTGGTATACGCCCCGAGGAAGATCGCGCCGGCGTGACGCAGCAGCGGCTCCCAGCGATGCGGATCGGCGCTGGAGACTTCCAGGTGCTCCGGCGCGATGCGGTTGCTGATCTCGCAGGCCTCTTCCATCGAGCGCGTGTGAATCAGCGCGCCCCGCCCTTCCAGCGAGGCCTTGATCACATCCCGGCGCGGCATGTCCGGCAGCAGCCGCTCGATGGCCTCGCGGACCCGGGCGATGTAGCCAGCGTCCGGGCACAGCAGGATGCTCTGCGCCAGCTCGTCGTGCTCGGCCTGGCTGAACAGGTCCATCGCGACCCAGTCCGGCGGCGTCGTGCCGTCGGCGAGCACGAGGATCTCGCTCGGGCCGGCGATCATGTCGATGCCGACCTGGCCGAAGACATGCTTCTTGGCGCTGGCGACATAGGCGTTGCCGGGGCCGGTGATCTTGTCGACGCGCGGCACCGTCGCGGTACCGTAGGCCAGCGCGGCCACGGCCTGCGCGCCGCCGATCGTGAACGCGCGATGCACGCCGGCGACGTAGGCCGCGGCCAGCACCAGCGGGTTCTTCTCACCGCGCGGCGTCGGCACGACCATGACGATCTCCGGCACGCCCGCCACCTGCGCGGGGATCGCGTTCATCAGCACGCTCGACGGGTACGCCGCCTTGCCGCCCGGCACGTAGATGCCGACGCGGTCCAGCGGCGTGACCTTCTGGCCCAGCAGGGTGCCGTCCTCGTCGCGATAGCTCCAGCTCTCGCCGTTGGCCTGCTTCTGGCGCTCGTGGTAGCGGCGGACCCGCTCGGCGGCCTGCGTCAGCGCCTTCGCCTGGTCGGCGGGCAGGCCGTCGAAGGCGGACTTCAGCTCGTCGCGCGTCAGCTCGAGCGCGGACAGCGCGTCGGCCGTCAGGTGATCGAAACGCGCGGTGTACTCGAGCACCGCCGCGTCGCCGCGCTTGCGCACGTCGGCGAGGATCTCGGCGACGCGCGTCTCGATCGCGGCGTCGGTCTCGGCCGACCAATGCAGCACGCGCTGGAACTGGTCGTCGAAGTCGGTGTCGGTCGTGGTGAGGGTACGAAGGTTCGTCGTCATGTCGGCACTCCGGTCGGCGCGTCGGATCAGGCGGGGGCGATGGCGGAACCGATCGCGTCGATCAGCGGCTTGAGCGCCTCGCGCTTGAGCTTGAGCGCCGCCTGGTTCACGACCAGCCGCGAGGAGATGTCCATGATGCGTTCCACCTCGACCAGCCGGTTCGCCTTCAGCGTGCTGCCGGTCGAGACCAGGTCGACGATCGCATCGGCCAGTCCGGTCAGCGGCGCCAGCTCCATCGAGCCGTAGAGCTTGATCAGGTCGACGTGCACGCCCTTGTCGGCGAAGTGCTGCCTGGCGATGGTCGTGTACTTGGTGGCCACGCGCAGGCGCGAGCCCTGGCGCACGGCGTTGTCGTAGTCGAAGTCGTCGCGCACCGCGACGCTCATGCGGCATTGCGCGATGCGCAGGTCCAAAGGCTGGTAGAGGCCCGCGCCGCCGTGCTCGATCAGCACGTCGCGCCCCGCCACGCCGAGGTCGGCGCCGCCGTACTCGACATAGGTCGGCACGTCGGTCGCGCGGACCAGCACCACGCGCACCTGCGCCTGGTTGGTCGGGAGGATCAGCTTGCGCGAGCTGTCCGGGTCTTCCAGCACCTGGATGCCGGCGGCGGCCAGCAGCGGCAGGGTCTCTTCGAAGATGCGGCCCTTGGAGAGTGCCAGGGTGATCATGCGATGTCCTCGGTGAACGCGCCTCGCGGGGAAGCGCTTCAGGCTGTGGCCTGGTTCAGCGGGACGGCAGCGGGTTCACCGGACGGGGACACACCGCCACCCGCCTGCAGGCCGGGTGGCTGTCAGTGATGGTGGTGCGCGCTGCCCTGCTGCGCGAACTCGTCGGGGGTCAGCGTCTTCATCGACAGCGCGTGGATCTGCTCGCGCATGCGATCGCCCAGGGCCGCGTACACGCGCTGGTGGCGCTTGATCCGGCTCAGGCCCTCGAACTCGGCCGACACGATCGTCGCGAAGAAATGGCGTCCGTCGCCCTCGACCTGGAGCTCGCTGCAAGCGAGACCCTGGGCGATGTAG
>JBCNPQ010000014.1:0-101620 GCA_039593255.1 Roseateles sp. | reverse complement strand
GTACACGCGCTGGTGGCGCTTGATCCGGCTCAGGCCCTCGAACTCGGCCGACACGATCGTCGCGAAGAAATGGCGTCCGTCGCCCTCGACCTGGAGCTCGCTGCAAGCGAGACCCTGGGCGATGTAGCTCTGGACTTCTGCGGGGGTCGGATCGGCCATGATGGGGCGGGATTCTACCCGGGCGCTTCCGCGCCCCGGTTTCGTGCTTGGAGAGGCCGGGCTTGCGCGTGCCGGCGCGGTTCGTTCGAGCCGGGGCTCAGTGGCGGATCTTGTAGCCGCGGCGCAGCAGTTCCAAGGCGATGGCCGCGACCGCCGCGAACGCGATCGCCACGACGCCCACGCTGACCCACGGCGAGACGTCGCTGACGCCGAAGAAGCCGTGGCGGAAGCCGTCGATCATGTAGAAGAACGGGTTGAGGTGGCTGACGCCCTGCCAGAACGGCGGCAGCGAGTGCACCGAGTAGAAGACGCCCGACAGGAAGGTCATCGGCATGACGATGAAGTTCTGGAAGGCCGCCATCTGGTCGAACTTCTCCGCCCACAGGCCGGCGATCAGCCCCAGCGAGCCCATCAGCCCGGCGCCGAGCACGGCGAAGGCCAGCACCCACAGCGGGTTGGCCATGCCCGGCGGCGCGAACCACACGGTGGCGACGAACACGCCCGCGCCGACCATCAGCCCGCGCAGGATGGAGGCGCCGGCGTAGGCCAGGAACCAGGCCCAGTGCGACAGCGGCGTGACCAGCAGGAACACGAGGTTGCCGGTGATCTTGCTCTGGATCAGCGAGGAGCTGCTGTTGGCGAAGGCGTTCTGCAGCACGCTCATCATCACCAGGCCCGGGATCAGGAAGCTGGTGTAGCCGACGGTGCCGTAGACCTTGACGTGGTCCTCCAGCACATGGCCGAAGACCAGCAGGTAGAGCACGGCGGTCAGCACCGGGGCGCCGACGGTCTGGAAGCCGACCTTCCAGAAGCGCAGCACCTCCTTGTAGAACAGCGTGCGCGCGCCTTCGAGGCGGATCGGGAAATGGCTGGCGCTCATGCGCGGCCCCCTTGCATGATGTCGAGGAAGACGTCCTCGAGGTCGGCGCGGCCGATCTCCAGGTCTTCGATCGGGACGGCGGCGCCGCGCAGCGTGGCGAGGATCTGCTCGACCTCGGTCGCGTCGTGCGCGGTGATCTGGACGATGCGGCCGGTGACGCGGGCGCGTTCGGCCAGGCCCAGCGGCAGCGCCGAGTCGGTCTTGAACTGCAGCATCGTGGACGCGGTGCCCGCGAGCAGCTCGGAGGTGCTGTTGAGCGCCACGATCTTCCCCTGCTTGAGCATGGCGATGCGGTGGCAGAGCGCCTCGGCCTCTTCCAGGTAGTGCGTGGTCAGCAGGACGGTGTGGCCTTCCCGGTTGAGCCGGGCGATGAACTGCCACAGGGTCTGGCGCAGCTCGACGTCGACGCCGGCGGTGGGTTCGTCCAGCACGATGACCGGCGGGCGGTGCACCAGCGCCTGGGCGACCAGCACGCGGCGCTTCATGCCGCCGGAGAGCTGGCGCATGTTGTTGTGGGCCTTGTCGGCGAGACCGAGGTTGAGCAGCAGCTCGTCGATCCAGTCGTCGTTGTTGCGCACGCCGAAGTAGCCGGACTGGATGCGCAGCGTCTCGCGCACACTGAAGAACGGGTCGAAGACCAGCTCCTGCGGCACGATGCCGAGCTTCTTGCGGGCTTCGGCGTAGTCGTCGACGACGTCGTGGCCGAGCACCGAGACCTGGCCGCCGCTGGCGCGGGACAGGCCGGCGAGGATGCTGATCAGGCTGGTCTTGCCGGCGCCGTTGGGACCGAGCAGGCCGAAGAACTCACCGGGCCGGATGTCGAAGCTGACGCCGTCCAGCGCGCGGAACTGGCCGTCGCGGTAGGTCTTGCTGACGTTGCTGAAACGCAGGGCGGGCGGACCGCCGGCCGGCACGGACATGGCGGCCGACTGTTGTGGGGGGCTTGCGGGCATGGGCGGCGATTGTAGGGAGCGGGCCGATCCCGTGCCCGCCTGGGGTCATGACAGAATGCGGTCACCCTCCCCACCCCTCCACGCCCCGGGCCCATGGCCACCAAGAAGCCGCGCCGCACCGCCGAACGCATCCTCGAAGTCACGCTGGACCTGTTCAACCGCTTCGGCGAGCCGAACGTCTCCACCACGCTGATTTCGGCGGAGCTCGGCATCTCGCCCGGCAACCTGTACTACCACTACCCGGCCAAGGACGAGCTGATCAACGCGCTCTTCAACCGCTACGACAAGGCCTTGTCGGAGCTGCTGGGGGCGGTGGGCAACGTGCGCAACGTGGAGGACGCCTGGCTGTTCTTCCACATGCTGTTCGAGCTGATCTGGCAGCACCGCTTCCTGTACCGGGACCTGAACGATCTGCTGTCCAAGAACCGCAAGCTGGAGACGCACTTCCAGCACGTGCTGGAACAGAAGACGCAGGCGATGGTCGGGATGCTGGGCGGCCTGCAGGCCAGCGGCGCGCTGACGATGCAGGTGCGCGAGGCGGTGCCGACGGCCAACGCGATGGTGGTGCTGCTGAGCTACTGGCTGAGCTACGAATATGTGCGCGATCCGCGCAACGCGCTCGAGCCCGAGCGCGCCGGCGAGGCGCTGATGCGTGGCGCCTTCCACGTGCTGGGCCTGCTGCTGCCCTACCTGGAACCGGGCTCCCGGGACCACCTGTTCCAGTTGGCGGGCAAGTACCAGCCGCAGGCGGGTGGCACCCCTCAAGCATGAATGGGCGAGTTCCGCCATCGGGACTCGATGCTCGCTTGACGCTTGTCAAATCCCATCTCGTTTGGCTCATTTCAATCAGTCAGATTGACTGGCTTGAGTCATGTGGGTCCGCAGCTCGATGAATACGGTTCAGGGGCGGCGCTTTGCCGCTGGGAGCATTGAATGCAGTCCAACGACTCTCCGCGCTGGAGCCGCAGCGCTGCGCCCTGGGCCCCGTCGTCCTTGATGATCGACTGGGAGCGACTGCGAGCCCTGGGGCCGACGGGGTTCGTCATTCGCTACGGCCTGCTGCGGATGGCACCGGCGCTGGCCGCGCCGACGATCGGCTTGGTGATCTTCAGGGACACCCCCTTGCCCCTGACTCGCTGGCTCGTCTTGGCGGCGATGTTCCTCGGCCTCGGCATCGTCTGGGGCATCGCGACCTGGCGAACCTGCGAGTCACGCTGGGATCGAGCACGCTCGATTGACGCGCCAGACGACTAGCAGCAAGCCCGGGTCCGGCCCTCCGCACAAACCCTGGATTCGTGCGAGGCCGGACCCCCTGGTCGCGGTTGGCGGCGAAAAACGACACCCTATAAATTAGGGATATCGCATTCACCGACATCAAGGGACCGATTCCATGAAGCGCCTCCTGACCACCGCCGCCCTGCTGGCCCTGATCGCTCCGCTGGCGCACGCCGCCACCGCCGAGAACGCCGACGCCAAGGCCCTGCGCGCCGAGTGCGCCTCCGCCAACACGGTGAAGTTCGACCAGGCCGCCGCCGCCAACGAGTACCGCTTCGTCTACAACCGCGGCGAGTACCGCGGCGAAGCCACCTCCGGGCAGGCCGTCGCCTGCGGCCAGACCCAGTACGCCGAGTACCTGGCCAGCGCCGACCCGGTCCGCGTGATGTCCGCCTACCCGACCGCCGCAGGCCGCCCGCAACCGGCCAAGAAGGCCGCCAAGTAAGCGCATCGCCGGCCGGAGCCTGTGGGCTCCGGAACGACAACGCCGCCCGAGGGCGGCGTTTTTCATGGCGCCGACGCGGACGGCGGCCCGGGGGTCAGGACTTGACCTCCCACGGCAGCATCAGCGCGAGCGTGAGCAACTGCTGGAATTCGGGCTCGAAGTGGGCCACGATGCGCTCCGGGTCGGGACACAGGCCGGCGTCGGCGATCAGGCCGAACTGCACCTGGCCGGCGTAGGTCAGGATGCTGATGCCCAGGCTCATGTCGCCCGCCTGCGGCGCCCAGAACATCACACGCTCGACGGCCGAGCCGCACAGCTGCAAGGCCTGGGCCGGCCCGGGCACGTTGGTCATCAGCGCCGTCGCCTTGCGCGACAGCGTCTTCAGCATCGCCCGCTGGGCGGCCTTCTCGACCGACCCCGAGGTCGCCATCAGCCCCATGGCCAAGGCCGGCTGCAGGCTGTTCTTGAGCGCCTGGGTCTGCGCATGCACCGCGTACAGCCGCTTGACCGGATTCGTGATGCCCACGGGCAGCGGCAGCGGCACCATGCCGAAGCGGTTGCCCAACTGCCAGGCGGTCTCCAGCGGGCGCAGGTTCACCGGCACCAGCGCGCGGATCTCCTGGCCCTCGGTGTCGTCGCCGTGTTCGCGCAGGTAGAGCCCCAGGGCGCCGGCAACGCAGTTCAGCAGCACGTCGTTCACCGATACGTTCATCGACTTGCCGACCGCCTTGACCGCGTCCAGCGGCAACGGCGATCCCCAGGCGACGCGCTTGGCGCGTCCGGCCTTGCCCTTGAGACGGGTCTTCGCGTCATCGGGCGCCTCGGTGAGCGCCGCGGCGTCCTTGAGCACCTGCCTGCCCAGACGCTCCGCCGGGGAGACCTCCGACTGGCCCGATCCCGCCTGCTCCTGGATCTCGCGAACCGTCCAGGCGTTGATCGGCTTGACCATCGCGTCGGCCAGCCATTCGGGCTCGGCGGCGTCGTCGGCGGCGCCCTTCGTGTTCCTCGCCCCCTGGGTGCCCTTCGCTTCCTTCGCGACATGGGACGCCTTGCCGCCCTTCGCGGCGGGCGCCTTCGGCGGTGCGTCGCCGCCGTCCGTGATCGACAGCAGCACTGCGATCAAGGCGATGCCGTCGGCGATGCAGTGATGCACGCGGGCAATGAGCGCGCTGCTGCCGTCGTAGTGCTCGATCAGGTGTAGTTGCCAGAGCGGGCGCGAAGGATCGAGCGGCTCCGCGGCCAGATCGGCGAGCCGGTCCTGCAGCGCGCCCTCGAGCGGGCGGCCCCGGCGGCGAGTCAGCGTCTCGGGAATGACATGGCTGGCGATGTCGACCTCCGCGTCCTCGACCCACCAGGCGCTGTCACCGGACTCGACGACCCGCTGGCGGAAACGCCGGAAACGCAGCAGGCGTTCGGCGACCCGCGCGCGCAGGTCGTCGAGCGTGATGGCCGGCTTGAGCAGCAGCACGCCGTGGATGACCATGCGGTTGGCTTCGGTGTCCAGGCGCAGCCAGGCGGTGTCGACCTTGGACATCGGCTCGGCCCCCGACGGCAAGGGCGCGAGACGACCATTGCCGGCCTTCCCTGTCGGCTTCGCGATCTTCACGGCCTTGGCGACCTTGCCGGCCGCGGACGACGGGGACTTGACGCGCTTGCGGGTGGACGGGCTCGACGCGGTGGGGGTGGGCAAAACGGTCTCCTGGACGGACGGGGTCGACGGACGAGGCGATCAAGCCCGGATCATGCGTCATCTAGAGAGGCGGCCCCAGTCCGGACGTGGGGGTGGGGTGGGTAACATCGCGGCCGTCCGTCCCGATTGTCGCCAACGGGACGCCCTGCTCACCGCCACGGGAGACACACCATGAGCCTGAAGGACCAATTCGACGCCGCCGTCGCCGATTCCAAGAATCTGCCCGAGCGCCCGGACAACCAGACGCTGCTGAAGCTCTACGCACTGTTCAAGCAGGCATCGGCCGGCGATGTCGAGGGCGATCGCCCCGGCATGACGGACTTCGTCAACCGCGCCAAGTGGGACGCCTGGAAGACCCTCGAGGGCAAGACCAGCGACGAGGCGATGCAGGACTACATCGACCTGGTCGAAGGCTTGAAGTAAGCCTTCAAGTGCCGGCGCCGGCGCCGGTCAAGCCATGAGGCCGCCCCGCAAGGGCGGCCTTGTCGTTTCCACGAACGCGTCCCGTAGAGCGTCGATACAGGCGCTCCGGCTCCTCCGCGAAGGAGCCTCGATTCCAGGAGTGCCGTCACCGTTTGGGAAGGTGGCTTCACCGCCGCCCCAGCTCCGCCCTTCGCTCTTCCTTCGGCAGCTTCGCCAGCCGCTGCACCTCGGCGTAGAAGCGCGGCCAGTCCGAGCCCTGGCGCTCGAACAGCCGGACGAAGTCCGGCACCAGGTCCGTGTAGCTGCCCTGGATCGCCAGCGCCGGCGTGTTCAGGCCCAGCACCCAGCGGTCGAAACGTGTGTCGCCGTTCCAGCGATCGCGCTTCATCGTCTCGTAGTCCGTGCGCAGCTTCGCGAAGACCGCCGCCTTGCCGGCTCGCTTCTCGTCGTCGCTGGCCGTGCTGCGGAAGACCTCCTGCAACTGCTCCCGCGTCGACTTGAGCAGGGCCTGGATCTCGTCCTGCCTTCGCCGCGACTGCTCGTCGTCGCGCAGCGCCTCGGGCCGGTCCTTCAGCCAGCGCGCCACGCCGATCTGCTCGACCGCAGTCGCGAAGCTCTCGTTGAACGCGGTGTCGTCATTGGCGTAGGCGACCTGGTGCGCCAGCTCGTGGAAGATCATCCGCGCGAGTTGTGCCTCCGGGTACCGGATGAAGGTGTTCAGCAGCGGATCGCCGCCGATCCAGTTGCTCCAGCCCAGCGACGAATACGCGGGCACGCCGTAGACGTAAGGCTCCAGGCCCTCCTTGCGGAGTTCCTGCGCGAGCTCGCGCGCGTCGTGCGGATCGAAGTAGCCGCGATACCCGGCGCAGCCCATGATCGGATAACACCAGGTCTTGAGCTGCAGGCTCAGCTCCGGCGTCGCGACCACGTTCCACACGGCCGAGCCGCGCTTCAGGTCGGCATAGCGGCGGTAGCTGTCGTTGTCAGGCAGCCTGAGCACCGCCGACGCGTAGTCGCGCAGGGATTTCGACAGCTCCAGCTGTTTGCGCACCTCGGGATCGAGGTCCTGCTGTCCGAGCCACTCGTCGACCGGCTTGGCCGCGCGGACCAGCGACAGGTGGCCCGACAAGGACTGCCCGTAATACGACAGCTGCGCGCAGCCGCCGAGCGCCGACATCGCCAGCAGCAGCGGCACGATCAGCATCGCCAGCACCAGCCCCCGCACGCGACCCGTCATGACCTCGTCGCCCCGTTGCCCCGCATGCCTGCCCGCATCATCACGTCCCCTCACGTCCGATCACGCCGGGGCCACGTCGACCAGGCAGTCGTAGAAGCAGGGCGCCCGCCCCAGGTCCGTCAGCCGCTGGTGCGTGACCTCGTTGACGTTGCGTCCGTCGGCCCCCAGCTTGCGCCACCAGATGCCCAGACCGTGCACGACGCCGTCGCGCGCCCGGGCGCTGACGTCCAGCTTGCACGCGTAGCTGCCGCGATCGTTGAACACCCGCACCAGCTGGCCATCGGACAGGCCACGCGCCGCCGCGTCGCCGGCGCTCATCTCGAGCACCTGCTCGCCCTCGATGTCGCGCAGGCTCTTCACGTTGACGAAGGTGCTGTTCAGGTGGTTGCGCGCCGGCGGCGAGATCATCGCCAGCGGGTATCGCGCCGCCAACGCCGGCGTGCTCGCGCGGCTCTCGTAGTTCGGCACATAGTCCGCGCCGCGCGCGTTCGCCTTGCCGCTGGCCGACGGGAATCCCCCCTCGGCGAACGGCGCCTCCGCCAGGGGCAGCTTGAACCAGCCGCGCTCGCGCAAGCGCGCCAGGTCGACATCCTCCCGGAAAGCCTGGCGCAGCAGCGCCTCGTCGTCGTCATGGAAGGCCGGCTCGTCGAAGCCCATCGCCGCGGCCAGCGCGCGGAACACCGCCGTGTTCGGACGGGCCTCGCCCAGCGGCGCGATCGCCGGCTCGTTGACCAGCACGTCGGTGTGGCCGTAGCTGGTGTGGATGTCCAGGTGCTCCATCTGCGTCGTCGCCGGCAGTACGTAGTCGGCCAGGTCCGCCGTGTCGGTCATGAAGTGCTCGAGCACCACCGTCAGCAAGTCCTCCCGCTGGAAGCCCGCCACCACCTTGGGCGACTCCGGCGCCACCGCGACCGGATTGCTGTTGTAGACGATCACCGCCTCGATCTTCGGTCCGAATTCCGCCGAGGCCTCGCGCAGCAGGTCGTCGCCGATCGTGCTCATGTTGATCGTCCGGGACGGCCGCCCGGCGCGCAGCTCCGGGCACTCCAGCGCCGGGTTCTTGAACGGCGCGAACCAGCCCGAGCTCGACAGCAGCAGGCCGCCGGCCCGATGGCGCCACGCGCCGGTCAGGCACGGCAGCAGCGCGATCAGCCGCACCGCGTTGCCGCCGCCACGCACGCGCTGCATGCCGTAGTTCAGCCGGATCGCCGCGGGCGCCAGCGTGGCGTAGTCGCGGGCCAGGCCGCGGACCTCGTCCGCCGTCAGGCCGCACTCGGCCGCGGTGCGTTCGGGTGTCCACGCGAGCGCCTTCGCCCGGAGTTCGTCCCAGCCCTCGACATACCGGAAGAGGTAGTCGTGGTCCAGCCAGTCATGGGCGATCAGCTCATGCATCAGCCCCAGCGCGAGCGCGCCGTCCGTGCCCGGCAGCAGCGCCAGGTGCTGGTGGCACTTGTCGGCGGTCTCGGTCTTGCGCGGATCGATGCAGACCAGCTTCGCGCCGTTGCGCTTGGCCTGGTTCGCGAAGGTCCAGAAATGCAGGTTGGAGGCGATCGAGTTGCTGCCCCAGATCACGATCAGCCTGGCCTCGGCGAAATGCGGCAGGTGCATGCCGACCTTGTGGCCGTAGGTCGCCGCCAGCCCCGCGCCGCCCGCCGACGCGCAGATCGTGCGGTCCAGCAGCGAGGCGCCCAGCCGGTTGAAGAAACGCCCGGCCATCGCCTCGCCCTGCAGCATCCCCATCGTGCCGGCGTAGCTGTAGGGCAGGATGGCCTGCGGGTCGCGCGCCGCGACGGCCTTCAGGCCGCCGGCGATCTCCGCGATCGCCTGGTCCCAGCCGATGCGCTCGAAACGCGGCGCCTCGTGCTTGGCGCTGACCCGCTTGAGCGGGTGCAGCACCCGTTCCTCGTGATAGGTGCGCTCGGGGTAGCGCGACACCTTCGTGCACAGCGCGCCATGGGTGCTCGGATGCTCCGGCTGTCCTTGCACCTTCACCACGCGGCCGTCCTCGACCGTGATGCGCAGCGCGCAGGTGTCCGGACAATCGTGCGGGCAGGCGCCCTTGACGATGCGGGAGCCGCGGTCGGCGGGCTGTGGCGGGAGGTTCACGAGGGGTTCCGGGAGGACGGACGACAGGCGTCAACTATTGCACAGGCGCCACACCCTTGCGATTTCTTACCCGACTCTGTGACAACGCTGGACGAATGAAAGGCTAAGCTCGCGCGCTGGGGGGCCGAAATAGGTCGTGTCGAGCCTCCTGCCGCGCCCGCCTCCCCAGCGGCCGTCATAACATCTATCGCACCCTCTGGGAGCCCCTCTTGGATCGCCGCCAACTCCTCGCCACCGCCAGCGCCCTGGGCGCCTTCGCCACCCTGCCCATTCCGACGGCCGTCCGCGCGCAAGGCAAACGCCTGGTGCTGGGTCAATCGGTGCCGCTGACCGGCGCCGCGGCCCAGCTGGGCATCCAGATGCAGGCCGGCGCCAAGCTGTTCTTCGACGCCCAGAACGCCGCCGGCGGCATCAACGGCACGACCATCGAACTGCGCACGCTGGACGACGGCTACGAGCCCGACCGCTGCAAGGCCAACACCGAGAAGCTGATCAGCGACGACGTCTTCGCGCTGTTCGGTTACGTCGGCACGCCGACCTCGCTGGCCGCGCTGCCGCTGGTCAACCAGAACAAGATCCCCTTCATCGCCCCCTTCACCGGCGCCGAGGCGCTGCGCGACCCCTTCAGCCCCTGGGTCTACCACGTGCGTGCCTCGTACTACGACGAGACCGCGCTGATCGTGAAGCAGCTGACCCAGCTGGGCCTGATGCGCATCTCGGTCTTCCACCAGAATGACGCCTACGGCAAGGCGGGCCTGGACGGCGTGGTGCGCGCGATGAAGCCGCTGGCGATCCAGCCGCAGGCCACCTCGACGGTCGAGCGCAACAGCGTCGACGTCGCCAAGGCCGTCAAGGACCTGGTGCAGAACGGCGCGCCGCCCGAGGCCATCGTCATGATCAGCGCCTACAAGAGCTGCGCCGCCTTCATCCGCGCCGCGCGCAAGGCCGGCTACGGCGGCGTGTTCTACAACGTGTCCTTCGTCGGCACGCAGTCGCTGCTGGACGAGCTGGGCAAGGACGCGATGGGCGTGGTCGTCAGCCAGGTGATGCCCTACCCGTTCGGCTCGCAGGTCGGCGTGGTCCACGAGTACCAGCAGGCCGCCACCAAGGCCGGCCAGAAGTTCAACTACACCGCCATCGAGGGCTACATCGGCGCCAAGGTCATCAGCGAGGGCATCCGTCGCATGACCCGCCAGACCCGCGAGGGCCTGTGCGCGGCGCTGGACACGCTGTCGAACTACAACGTCGGCGGCTTCAACGTGAACTTCAAGCCCAACAAGCATGTGGGTTCCAGCTTCGTCGAGATGACGATGCTGACCAGCGACGGTCGCGTGAAGCGCTGACGGGTAC
Source organism: Roseateles sp. (assembly GCA_039593255.1). GTDB lineage: Bacteria > Pseudomonadota > Gammaproteobacteria > Burkholderiales > Burkholderiaceae_C > Roseateles. The sequence goes on along the minus strand of JBCNPQ010000014.1, from coordinate 91,102 downwards.
ACTGGTCCGACCACAGCGGCGCCGCCCTGAGCGGCGCCGCGGCCTTTCTGGCTCGCGGCAAGCCCGACGCGCTGTCGCGACGACATCGGAGTGCCCGCACATGAAGCTGATCGAACCCATCCTGGCCGACGCCCCGGCCATCGCCAAGCTGCGACGCGACCTGCACGCGCATCCGGAACTCTGCTTCCACGAGGACCGGACCGCGGACGTGGTCGCGAAAGCCCTGACCGACTGGGGCATCGAGATCCACCGCGGCCTGGGCAAGACCGGCGTGGTCGGCATCATCAAGGGACGCGACGGCGGCGCCAGCGGCCGCACGCTGGGCCTGCGCGCCGACATCGACGCGCTCCCGATCACCGAGCACAACACCTTCGCCCACGCCAGCAAGCATCCCGGCAAGATGCACGCGTGCGGCCACGACGGCCACACCGCGATGCTGCTGGCGGGCGCCAAGCACCTGGCGGCGCACCGCGACTTCGACGGCACCGTCTACGTCGTGTTCCAGCCGGCCGAGGAAGGCGGCGGCGGCGCCCGCGAGATGATCAAGGACGGGCTGTTCCGCCAGTTCCCGATGGAGGCGATGTTCGGCATCCACAACTGGCCGGGCATGGCCGCCGGACAGTTCGCGCTCAAGACCGGGCCGGTCTTCGCCTCGAGCAACGAGTTCAAGGTCGTCATCAAGGGCAAGGGCGCGCACGGGGCGATGCCGCACCTGGGCACCGACCCGGTGGTGGTCGCGGCGCATCTGGTGCAGGCCTACCAGACCATCATCACGCGCAACAAGCGGCCGATCGACGCGGGCGTGATCTCGGTGACGATGATCCACGCCGGCGAGGCCACCAACGTCATTCCCGAGCGCTGCGAGCTGCAGGGGACGGTCCGCACCTTCACGCTGGAGACGCTGGACCTGATCGAACGCCGGATGAAGCAGATCACCGAGGCGACTGGCGAGGCCTTCGAGGTGCAGTGCGAGTTCTCCTTCCACCGCAACTACCCGCCGACGATCAACCACCCCGCCGAGACCGACTTCGTCCGCGACGTGCTGACCGAGATGCTGGGCGCTTCCAACGTGCAGGCGTTCGAACCCACCATGGGCGCCGAGGACTTCAGCTACTACCTGCAGGAAGTGCCGGGCTGCTACTTCCTGATCGGCAACGGCGACGGCAGCCATCGCGAGGGCGGGCACGGACTCGGTCCCTGCATGCTGCACAACCCCAGCTACGACTTCAACGACGAACTGATCCCGCTGGGCGGATCGATGTGGGTCCGGCTGGTCGACGCCTGGTTCAAGCAGCCCCGGCCCGCCAAGGCCTGAGCGACCAGGCCGTCACTCCCCTTCCCCCGACATCCGCCAGCCGGACATCTCCAGCCCCCTGCCCGATAGCCGTCCGATGACCAGCCCGATCGCGCCCGACCAGGAAAAGACCGTTCTCGACGATACCCACCGCTGGTTGCAGCGGGCGGTCATCGGCCTGAACCTGTGCCCCTTTGCCAAGAGCGTCGAGGTCAACCAGCGGCTGCGCACCGTCGTCAGCGCCGCGCGCACGCCGGAGGACCTGCTGAAGGACCTGGCGCGCGAGCTGCTCGCGCTCAACCGCGCCGACCCGGACGAGACCGAGACCACGCTGCTGGTGCATCCCTGGGTGCTGAACGACTTCCTCGACTTCAACGACTTCCTGGGCGCGGCCGACGCGCTGGTCGAGGACCTCGAGCTCGACGGCGTGCTGCAGGTCGCGAGCTTTCACCCGGACTACCAGTTCGACGGCACGGACGCGGACGACGTCGACAACTACAGCAACCGCTCGCCCTATCCCACGCTGCACCTGCTGCGCGAGGAGAGCATCGAACGGGCGGTCGAGTCCATGCCCGACACCGACGCGATCTACGAGGCCAACATCGACACGCTGCGCCGCATCGGCCGCAAGGGTTGGGACGCGCTGGACCTCGACGCCAAGCTGCCGCTGGCGCAGCGCACGACGCGCGAGGATTGACCGTCGCCCCCTCTGCTGCAAGCGAGGAAGGGAAGAGGCTTCAGGACTGCCGGCGCCGCTGGCCCTCACCCCCGCCCTCTCCCGCAAGCGGGAGAGGGAGCAAGAGGGGCCTGCGCCACGAGCGGAGTCGGTCGGACTCCCTCTCCCGCTTGCGGGAGAGGGTAGGGGTGAGGGCTGCGGTCGTGGCAGGCACGATGTCCTGATTTGACCGTGACTGGTCCGCCGCCGAAGCGACGAGGGAGTCCGCCACCGGCACGATGACGTCCATCAACCACTGCCTGATGGAGCCCTCGATGACCGCCGCCCTCCGCGCCGCCCCCGCCTCCGACACCGCCGTCGTCCTGATCGACGTCCAGGAGTCCTTCCGCCACCGCCCGTACTGGGACCCGGCCGGCTTCGACGCCTACCTCGCGCGTACCAACGCCCTGCTCACCGGGGCCGTCGAACGCGGCCTGCCGATCGTGCGCATCCTCCACACCGACGGTCCGGCCACGCCGGAGAACCCGTTCTCCCTGGTCAGCGGCCATGTCCGCCCGATGGCCGAACTGGCGCAGGTACCGATCGCCGCCGAGTTCCTCAAGCGGCGCCACAGCGCCCTGGCCGGGACGGGCCTGTCGATCTGGCTGATCGAGCACGGCATCCGCCGGCTGATCGTCGCGGGCATCCGCACCGAGCAGTGCTGCGAGACCACCACCCGCCACGCCAGCGACGAGGGCTGGAGCGTCGACTACGTGACCGAGGCCACCCTCACCTTCCCCATCCGGCATGCGAGCGGGGTGGTGGTCGGCGTGGACGAGCTGAAGCTGCGCACGGAAGTGGCGCTGCAGGACCGTTTCGCGCAGATCGTGACCGTCGAGCAGGCGCTCGCCCGTGCGTCGCGGGACGTGCCCGCCCTCGCCGCCTGAACGCGATCCGCGCATACTGCGCCGATGTCCCGTTCCGACTTCCGAGCCGTTCCTGGCTCCAGATCCGACGGCGATCGCGACGCCGATCGCGGCGCCCTTCCCGTCGATGTCTGGATCCTGGTCGAGCACCACACCCTGCTGCTCGACCTGGCCGGCGCCGCGGAGGCGCTCCGGCTCGCCAACCAGGCCCTGCGCCGGCGCGGCGAGCCGGAGGCGTTCCGCCTGCGGTACTGCGCCGCGAGCGCATCGGTGTCCAGTTCTGTCGGACTGATGCTCGCCGCGCTCGAACCGCTACCGGAGCTCGGCGCGCGGGACTGGCTGATCCTGAGCGGCCGCCGCCATCCGCATCCGGACGACCCGGCGCCCGGCGTGGCCGAACGGGAGGAAGAACTGACCATCGAACGCTGGCTGCACCGCGAAGGCCTCGCGCTGCTGGCCGGTGGCCAGGGCCGCTTGCTCAGCATCTGCGCCGGCGCGTTGCTGGCGGCGCGGGCCGGCCTGCTCGACGGGCGGCGGTGCACCACGCATCACGAGTCGCTCGATGCCCTGCGCGAGGCTGCGCCGCGTGCCGACGTGCAGTCGAACCGGGTGTTCGTGCTCGACGGTCCGCTGGCCAGCAGCGCCGGCATCACCGCGGGCATCGACCTGGTGCTGGCCTTGATCGCCGAACATTGCGGCGAGGCGATCGCCGCCTCGGTGGCGCAGGTCATGGTGGTCTACCTGCGCCGCGGCGCGCAGGATCCCGAGCTGTCCCCGATGCTGGCGCACCGCCACCACCTGCATCCCGCGCTGCACCGCGTGCAGGATGCCGTCTGCGGCGACCCGCGCGCGGACTGGAGCCTGGCGCGCATGGCCGAGGTGGCCCATGTCACGCCGCGGCACCTGACGCGCCTGTTCGCGCAGCATGGCGGCACGACGCCGCTGGACTATGTCCGCGCGATCCGGTTGGAACTGGCGCGCCGCGAACTGTCGCGCGGCGTCCGTCCGGCGCAGGCCGCGCTTGCGGCTGGTTTCAGCTCCGACCAGCAGTTGCGCCGCACGCGCCGCCGCCTGAACACGCAGCCCTGAAGATTTGCGGCGACTCCACCAACGACGGTCGAAGTACGTCGAGCTGGCGGCGCCGGTGCCCCTCGAAGCGAACCCTGAGCGAAGCGAAGACTGTGAGCGCAGAGGGGCACCGGTGCCGCCGGCTGAGGTTCTGGCCCGACGCTTGCCCACCCTGTCCGCGAGCGCCGACTTAGCACAAACTACAGAAATCCAAGTCAAGCGGGTTTCGTGCACTTCTGGTAACTTGCGCGCCCACAGTGAACGAGGAGCGGCATTTGAACGATTGGTTGAAGCGACTGGAGGCCCTGGATCCGGCCCGTCTGGCAGGCATGCGCCGCGGCGTGGAGAAGGAGAGCCTGCGCGCGCAACCGACTGGGGGTTTGCTGGCGCTGACGCCGCATCCGACGGCGCTTGGTTCCGCGCTGACGCACGAGACCGTCACCACCGACTTCAGCGAATCGCAGCTCGAACTGATCACTGGCGTGCACGCGTCGGCCGAGGACTGCGAGCGTCAGCTGACCGAGATCCACCAGGCCGTCTATCGCAGCCTGGGCAATGAATTGATGTGGGCGTCGAGCATGCCGTGCCTGCTGCCTGCCGACGAGACCATTCCGATCGGGCGCTACGGCGCTTCCAACATCGGCCGTGCCAAGAGTGTCTACCGCATGGGCCTGGGCCACCGCTACGGGCGGCGCATGCAGACGATTTCCGGCATCCACTACAACTGGTCGATGCCGGGCCTGGACAACGCGGACCACTTCGCGCTGATCCGCAACTTCCGCCGTCACTCCTTCCTGCTGCTGACCTTGTTCGGCGCCTCGCCGGCGCTCTGTTCGAGCTTCGTCGCGGGCCGCGAGCACGGCCTGCAGCCGCTGACGGACGGCACGCTGCACATGCCCTACGGGACCTCGCTGCGCATGGGCCGGCTCGGTTACCAGAGCGATGCGCAGGCTTCGCTGGCGGTCAGCTACAACAGCATCGACGGCTACGCGGCCTCGCTGCAGGATGCGCTGACGCGGCCCTATCCGGCGTACGAGAAGGTCGGCGTCGTGAACCCGGGCGGCGAGTACAACCAGTTGTCGACGACGCTGCTGCAGATCGAGAACGAGTTCTACGGCACGATCCGGCCCAAGCGCACGATCCGTTCAGGCGAACGTCCGCTGCATGCGCTGCGCGAGCGCGGCGTCGAATACATCGAGGTCCGCTGCATGGACCTGGACCCCTTCGAGCCGGTCGGCATCGCCGCGGGCACGATGCGGTTCCTGGACCTCTTCCTGCTGCACTGCTGGCTGACCGACAGCCCGAACGACACGCCGGAGGAACTGGGCGCGCTGGCGCGCAACCAGCACCGCACCGCGTCGGCCGGACGCGAGCCGGGCCTGACGCTGGAACGCCGCGGCGGCGAGGTCCTGCTGCGCGATTGGGGCCGGGAGCTGCTGGCCGAGTTCGCGCCGATCGCGGCCAAGGTCGACGCGGCGCTGGGCGGTTCGCTGTACCGCGAGGCGCTCGCGCAAGCGGTCGCGCGCTGGGACGATCCGGACCAGTTGCCGTCGGCCCGCGTGCTGGCGGCGATGCGCGCGCGGCACCAGTCCTCGCACCTGTCCTTCGTCGCCGCGCAATCGGAGGCCTCGCGCCGCCATGTCCTGGAGCGGCCGATGCCCGAGGGCCTGATGGCGCGCTTCGAGCAGTCGGCACGCGCCTCGCTGGACGCGCAGGCCGCGATCGAAGCCGCCGACACGGTCGACTTCGAGACTTTCCGACGCCAGTACCTCGACCCCGCGCAACTGAACGGCTGACGTCCACGCGGCGGCGCGACCCGCGTTGCCGCCTGCAGCGCACCAAATCCGGCGCGCGACGACTGATGAACATCTCTCTTGTTCATCATCGCCATGCCCCCGGTGCCTGATACCAGCCAATCGGCCGCTTCGCCGGTGTTCACCGACTCGGACGCGTCAGAGATCGACAGCTTTGAGTGGGTCGAGGCCGAGACCACCGTCGACGATTTCGTTTGGATCGCGGAGCCGCCGTCTCCCCGGCCGCTCGAATTCTGCGCGCCCGAGAGCTTGACGCCGGCCCAGCGGGAGCAGCTCGGCGAACGCTTCAGGGCCGATGTCCTGGACGACATCCGCGAGGACTGCGAACGAACAAGCTCCGCGGATCGCCACGCCGCGGTGAAACGGCTGACAGGGCGCGCCAGGACTGCCGGGCAGGCCGAGGCGCTGCTGGACCGCATGGTCGCCATGCTGCAGCGTTCGCGCCTGACGATCAACTTCAAGGCGGAGCAACTCGTCCAATCCGACGGCTGGTTCAAGCAGGACGAGTACCTCAACTGCTTCGCGCGGGGCGAGGGTCCCGGGCAGCCGGTGGGGTACTCGGTGGGACGAGCCCAGATGGAGGAAAGCGCGCTCGGCCTGAGCCGCACGCTGAACAGCAGCACCTGTCGCGAATACGGTCGCTTCGAGTCCGTCGCCGACGCCACGCGGCGTCAACGCTGGTTCCAGCCCGGCAGCCGACCGCTATACGCGGCACTGGACTTCCTCGACGGACCCCGAGGTGGTGCGCAGCACTACGGCGGGTCCTACCTCGTGCTCGAGGAACACATGAAGCGGATGGCGTCATTCACGCCGACCGACAGCTTCGCGACGCGACACCTGCGCAACGCCGTGAGCCCGGAAAAGGTCTGCACCTGGCATCACTTTCCACGACTGGTCAGGCATGCGCAGAACGACCTCGTCGGATACAACTGCCTGAAGCATCTGTGCCGCGCGGCGGACGGACAGGTCGGTCCGGTCCCGTCGGGGTATGGCAAGGGCGGCGCGAACAACTACATCGAAGCCCAGGTGTACGGTCGCATCCGTTTCGAATGCGACGTGAAGGAGATCCACATCAGTCTCGCGGAGTTGAATGATCTCCCCACCCAGAAGCGCGACCGGCTGATCGCGACCCTGGCAGCAGCCAACGCGCGGATGGGTCGGCGCTTCTACATCGTCGATTGAACGGCGTCGGCCGCCTTCGGCGCCCGACCCGCCCTCAGACGCTCACTCAGCCCGGCAGCGGCGAGCTCCGCAGTTCGTCGTGCCGCTTCTGCAGCTCCTGGCGCAGCTTCTTGCGCTCCAGCGCCGCGTCCCAGCGGCGCTTCTCGTCCGGCGTGCTGGGCGTGAGCGGCGGCACCGGCACGGGGCGGCCGTCCTCGCCCACCGCCACCATCGTGAAGAAGCAGCTGTTGGCGTGGCGCACCACCTGGTCGCGGATGTTCTCGGTCACCACCTTGATGCCGATCTCCATCGATGAGGTGCCGGCGTAGTTCACCGAGGCCAGGAAGCTCACCAGCTCCCCGACATGGATCGGCTGGCGGAACATCACCTGGTCCACCGACAGCGTCACCGTGTAGCGGCCCGCGTAGCGGCTGGCGCAGGCGTAGGCGACCTGGTCGAGCAGCTTCAGGATGGTGCCCCCGTGCACGTTGCCGGAGAAGTTGGCCATGTCCGGTGTCATCAACACCGTCATCATGAGTTGGTGGGAAGGCAGGTCCATGGCGCGGGATCGTACTCCCCCTTCCGGCGCTTGCCGCTGACACGGACGTCGGTTAGGGTGCGCGCCAGGAGAGTCCAATGGTCCAGGTCCAGCAGCCCAACATCGTGGAAACCCGCGGTGCCCAGATGTTCCCCGCGCTCGGCGTCGCCGACATCGCGCGCGTCGCCCGTTTCGGCCGGTTCCGGCGTTATTCCCAAGGCGAGTGGGTCGTCCGCGCCGGCGACGCCGGCATGGGCATGATCCTGATCCTCAGCGGCGAGATCACCGTCTCGCAACGCGACAGCCTCGGCCACGTGACGCCGATCCACCGGCACGGCCCCGGCGGTTTCCTCGGCGAGGTCGGCCAGCTCAGCGGCCGGCCGTCCTTCATCGACGCGATGGCCGAGACCGAGGTCGAGGCCGTCGACGTCAGCCCGCCGCAGCTGCGCGCGCTGCTGATCGCGGAAGCCGACCTCGGCGAGCGCCTGACCCGCGCCTTCATCCTGCGCCGCGTCGGGCTGATCGAGGCCGGCGCCAGCGGCGCGACGCTGATCGGCCGCGCCAAGTCGGCGCCGGTGATGCGGCTGCGCAGCTTCCTGGGCCGCAACGGCTATCCGCACCAGCAGCTCGAGCCCGACCAGAGCGACGACGCCAAGGCCCTGGCCGACCAGTACATGTCCGACGGCGTGCAGATGCTGGTCATCTGCCCCGGCGGCGAAGTGCTGGTCGATCCGACCGACGACGAAGTCGCCCGCTGCATGGGCATCGTCGACATGCGCGAACGCCCCGACCTGTACGACGTCGCCATCGTCGGCGCCGGGCCCGCCGGGTTGTCGGCGGCGGTGTACGCGGCCTCGGAAGGCCTGTCGGTGCTGGTGACGGACTGCCGCTCGTTCGGCGGCCAGGCCGGCGCGAGCTCCCGCATCGAGAACTACCTCGGCTTCCCGACCGGCATCTCCGGCCAGGCGCTGGCGGGACGGGCCTTCGTCCAGGCCCAGAAGTTCGGCGCGGACATGCTGATCCCCGCCAAGGTCACCGAGATGAGCTGCGAACGCCATGGCGAGGACGACGAACTGCGGCTCTCGCTCGAGGACGGCCGCACCATCCGCGCCCGTACCGCGGTCATCGCCACCGGCGCGCGCTACCGCCGGCCCGAGCTCGACGCGCTGAGCCGCTTCGAGGGCAAGGGCGTCTGGTACTGGGCCTCGCCGATCGAGGCCCGCATCTGCAGCCGGCAGACGGTGGTCATCGTCGGCGGCGGCAACTCGGCCGGGCAGGCGGCGGTCTTCCTCGCCAACCATGCGGCCAAGGTCATCATGCTGATCCGCGGCCCGGGGCTGGCGGCGACCATGTCGCGCTACCTGATCGACCGCATCCAGGGCACGGCCAACATCGAGCTGCAGCCGCACCAGGAACTGTGCGAGCTCGAGGGCGGCGACTCGCTGGAAGCCGTCTGCTGGCGCGACCGCCGCAACGGCCAGGAGCGCCGGCTGGCGCTGCAGCACCTGTTCATGTTCATCGGCGCCGAGCCGGAGACCGGCCTGATCTCCCAGTGCGGGCTGGAACTCGACCCGGCCGGCTTCATCATCACCGGGCGCGCCTGCGCCTGCCCGCTGTCCGAGTACAAGCCGGAGCTGCTCGAGTCGAGCATCCCCGGCGTGTTCGCGGTCGGCGACGTCAGATCGGGCTCGGTCAAGCGGGTCGGCGGCGCGATCGGCGAAGGGGCGCAGGTGGTGGCCAGCATCCACCAGTACCTCGCCCGCCAGGACGCGGCCCGCGCCGAGCGCCTCAGCCCGGCTGCGCTCGCCCGCGCCACCGTCTGAATCCGGGCGGGCAGGCCCGCCGCCTCGTCTTGCCGCCTCATCCCGCCGCCGCCCCGCTCCGCCGGGGCGGTGGCGCGTTCGCTCCCCGATTTGCACACGCACCGGCCTTGACCGATCCGGCTTCGCCATAGAATGCGAATAATTGTTATTTGCAAACCTGGCGCCGCCGATGCTGTCACCCGAATCCCGCCGACTGTGGACCTGGCCGATCGCGCTGGGCGTGCTGAGCACCTCCGGGCTGTTGACCGCGCTGGTGTCGGACGCCTGGGGCGACGTCTGGTCGTGGCTCGGCCTGGGCGTGCCGGTGGCGGTCATCGCCTGGTTTGCCTGGCGCCCGCGGCCGGCCGCGAACAAGGCCTGAGGACATCACGATGCTGAGCTCGCGCGCCATCCGCGTCTGGACATGGCTCCACAAGTGGACCAGCCTGGTCTGCACGCTGTTCATGCTGCTGCTGTGCCTGACCGGCCTGCCGCTGATCTTCCATCACGAGATCGGCCACCTGCTGGGCGACGAGATCGAGGCGCCCGAACTGCCCGCCGCGATGGACAAGCAGCGCGTGTCGCTGGACGTCATGGCCAAGGCAGCCAACGCGGTGCATCCGCAGATGGTGATCCAGTTCGCCGGCGAGAACGAGGACGACCCGCGCCTGTGGTGGTTCACGCTCGCACCGACGCCGGAACCGACCGACCAGTTCAAGTCGGTGGCCGTCGATGCGCGCACCGGCCTGGCGGTGCGCGAGTACCGCATCGGCGAAGGCTTCATGGACCTGATGTTCCGGCTGCACGTCGACATGTTCGCGGGCCTGCCGGGCAAGCTCTTCCTCGGCCTGATGGGCCTGCTGCTGCTGGTCGCGCTGGTCAGCGGCGTGGTGCTGTACGCGCCCTTCATGCGCAAGCTGGCCTTCGGCGAGGTGCGCAAGGACCGCTCGACGCGGGTGAAGTGGCTGGACCTGCACAACCTGATCGGCATCGTGACGCTGGTGTGGTGCTTCGTCGTCGGCGCGACCGGGATGATCAACACCTGGGCGGAACTGCTGGTGCAGTACTGGCAGTACGACAAGGTCACCGCGCTGCTGGCGCCGTACAAGGGCCAGCCGCTGCTGCCCGCCGCCGAGCGCGGACCGCTGCAGGCCTCGATGGACACGGCGATGCGGCACGGCGAGCAGCGCAAGGTCTCGTTCATCGCCTTCCCGGGGACCTCGTTCTCGAGCCCGCACCACAACACCTTCTTCCTGAAGGGCACGACGCCGCTGACCTCCAAGCTGCTGCAGCCGCTGCTGATCGACGCGAAGACCTCCCAGCTGACGGCCGCACCGGAGCTGCCGTGGTACCTGACGGCGCTGCTGGTGTCGCAGCCGCTGCACTTCGGCGACTACGGCGGCATGCCGATGAAGATCCTCTGGGCGCTGCTGGACATCGCGACCATCGTCGTGCTCGGCAGCGGCCTGTACCTGTGGCTGCGCAAGCCGCAGGGGGCGAGGAAGTCCGCGAAGGGGACCGCCGGCGGCGCCGCGGACCTGGACGACCCGAAGCATCCCGAAACCGCGGCCGCCTGATCGCCAGTCCGCACGATCACTTCCACCGCACATGCCTGATTCGCACAAGCCCGACTCACCCAAGCACCAGATCGAAAGCCTGCAATCGAGCGGACTGAAAGCCACGCTGCCGCGCATCAAGGTGCTGCAGATCTTCGAGCAATCCGATCAGCGCCACCTCAGCGCCGAGGACGTCTACCGCCAGCTGCTGCTGGAGGAAGCCGACATCGGGCTGGCGACGGTGTACCGGGTGCTGATGCAGTTCGTCGAGGCGGGCCTGCTGGCGCGGCAGCACTTCGAGTCGGGCAAGGCGGTGTTCGAGCTCAACTCGGCGCAGCACCACGACCACATGGTGTGCCTGGCCTGCGGCCGGGTGGAGGAGTTCTACGACGCCGGCATCGAGCAACGCCAGCGGGAGATCGCCGAGGAACGCGGCTACGAGCTGGTCGAGCACGCGCTCGCGCTTTACGGCCTGTGCTCGAACCCGGAGTGCCGGGCGAAGCGCAATCGCTGAATCCGAAGCCGCCGCGCCGACAGACCGTGGCGCGGGGCGCACAATCCGGCGCATCCCTGTTGAATACTGTATGTACATACAGTACATTCTCTCCATCGCAGCCAAGCCGGCTGCAGCAGGAGATGGTCATGCAGATGCTCAAGCAAACGGTCTGGTCTTCGTTGAACAACGCGGATGCCTGGGTGGTCTGCATCGGCGTCATGTCCTGCCTCGGTTTGGCGACCGGCTTGCTCGGCTGAGCCGCGATCCTGCTTTGGGCGCCCCGCGTCGTTGCAAATCCTCGCCATAGCGCTGCCATGGCTCCGGTTTGCGCCTAGCGGTGCATCCCAAATCAGGACCGCGGCCCCCCGGGGGCCACGCCTCCAGAGTTCCGTTCGCGGAACACGGCCCCTGCTTCGAGGGGCCACTTTCAGTTCTCAAACCTCTTGTCCATTGGACCGTCCGCTCGACTTGAGCAACGCCCGACCTCGGTCTGGACGCTGCTCAAGCGGCGGACTTTTTTTGTCCGTCCTGCCCCGCCTTCACGAAATCGACGAAGGCGCGTAGCGGCGCGGGCAGGTAGCGCCGCCCCGGATAGTAGAGGAACGGGCCGCTGAAACTCACCCACCAGTCGGGGAGCACGGGCACGAGCGCCCCGCTGTCGAGATGCGGCCTCATCCAGTCCTCGAAGGTCTGGATGACGCCGCAGCCCGCGACCGCGGTCTCGATGGCCAGGTCCAGGCCGCCGCCCAGGCGCACGACCATCGGTCCGTCGGGATCGACGGTGACGGCTTCGCCGTCGCGCTGGAACTCGTAGGCCGGCATCGTGCCGCTGGGAAAGCGGCCGCGCAGGCAGCGATGGGACAGCAGGTCGCGCGGATGTGTCGGGATGCCGTGCGCGGCGAGGTACGACGGCGACGCCGCCGTCGCCATGCGCTGGACCCGCGGGCCGATGGGGATCGCGATCATGTCCTGCTCCAGCCGCTCTTCATACCGGATCCCGGCGTCGCAACCGGCGGCGAGCACGTCGACGAAGCTCTCGTCGACGGTGAGGTCGAGCTTGATGTCCGGATACGCCTTCAGGAACGCCGGCACGAGGGCGGGCAGCACCAGCCGCGCGGCACTGGCGGGGACGTTCAGGCGCAGCGTGCCCGCCGGGCGTTCCCGGAAGCCGTTGACGACATCCAGGGCCGCCTCGACCTCGCCGAGCGCCGGCCCCAGCCGATCCAGCAATCGCGCCCCGGCTTCCGTCGGCGCGACGCTGCGGGTGCTGCGATTCAGCAGTCGGACGCCGAGCCGGGCCTCCAGCCGTCGCACCGCCTCGCTCAACCCGGACGGGCTTTGTCCCGACTGCCGCGCTGCTTCGCGAAAGCCGCCCGACCGTGCCACGGCCAGGAAGGCCGCCAGATCGCCCAGTTCCATTGCAGGTGCCTCACTGTCCTGAATTCCGCACAGCCCGTGCGGACTGGATCCCCTTATCGTACGACCGGCTGCTGCCTACATTCCTTCCAACGACGTCGCCTCCGCCCCCTGTCGATCCACATCGACCCACGTCCAAATCGAAGGAATCTTCATGAGCAGCACCTCTCCCAGCCTTCCCGGCCAGGCCGGCACCTTCCGGCTCGGCAGCCGCGCCGTGACCCGCCTCGGCTACGGCGCCATGCAACTGGCCGGCCCGGGCGTATTCGGTCCCCCCAAGGACCGTGGCGCCGCCGTCGCCGTATTGCGCGAGGCCGTCGCCCTTGGCGTCGACCACATCGACACCAGCGATTTCTACGGGCCGCACGTGACCAACCAGATCATTCGCGAGGCGCTTCATCCCTATCGCGACAAGCTGACGATCGTCACCAAGGTCGGCGCCCGGCGCGGCGACGACGCCTCCTGGCAACCGGCCCAGTCGGCGGCCGAGTTGACCCGGCAGGTCCACGACAACCTGCGCAACCTCGGGCTGGACGTGCTCGACGTGGTCAACCTGCGCAGCATGATCGACGTGCACGGCCCCGCGGAAGGCTCGCTGGAACCGCAGGTCACCGCGCTGGCGGAACTGCAGCGGCAAGGGCTGATCCGCCACGTCGGGCTGAGCAACGTGACGGCCCGCCAGATCGCCGACGCGCGCAGGATCGTCGAGATCGTCTGCGTCCAGAACCAGTACAACCTGGTCCACCGCCGCGACGACGCGCTCGTCGACCAGTTGGCCCGGGAGGGCGTGGCCTACGTGCCGTTCTTCCCGCTCGGCGGGTTCTCGCCGCTCCAGTCCGACACGCTGTCGGGGGTGGCCGCCGAGCTCGGGGCAACACCGATGCAGGTGGCGCTGGCCTGGCTGCTGCGGCGGTCGCCGAACCTGGTGCTCATCCCGGGCACCTCGTCGGTCGACCACCTGCGGCAGAACCTGCAGGCGGCTTCGTTGACGCTTCCCGCCGGCGCCGTCGCCCGACTGGATGCCCTGTCGGCTACAGCGGCGTGAGTACCGGCTCACCGGCTTCCCAGCGCCGGGCGTTCTCCAGGAACAGGTCGACGGTGGCCTGGACCGACTCCGGCGACCAGCCGGCGATGTGCGGCGTGAGGATCACGTTGGGGAAGCCGAGCAGCGCCTCGGGCGGCTTGGGCTCCGATTCGTAGACGTCGAGGGCGGCGCCGCCGAGCTCGCCCGCCGCCAGGGCCGCGGCCAGCGCGGCGGTGTCGACCAGGCTGCCCCGGGCGATGTTGACGACATGTCCCTGCGGACCGAGGGCCTTGAGCACCTCGGCGTTGACGATGTGCTTCGTGCTCGGCCCGCCCGGCGCGGCGACGACGATGAAGTCCGCCCATTGCGCCAGCTCGAGCGCGGAGCCGAAGTACTGGCAGCCGAGCGAGTCGTTGCGCTCGCGGCGGTTGTGATAACCGACCTCCATGTCGAAGGCCAGTGCACGCCTGGCGATGCGCAGCCCGATCGTGCCCATGCCGAGGATGCCCAACTTGCGGCCGTTGACGCTGGGGCGCAGCGGCAGCGCGTCGCGCCAGACGCCGGCGCGCAGCGCCTGCTCCTGCTGCGGCAGCGCCCGCACGGAGGCCAGCAGCAGCGCCATCGCGTGATCGGCGACGCACGAATCGTTGGTGCCCGCGCCGTTCCACAGCGTGAGGCCGCGCGCCTTGGCGGCGGCGAGGTCGATCGCCTCGTAGCCGGCGCCCTGCGCCGCGGCGGCGCCGAGCCTCGGCATCGCGGCGATCTCGTCGGCGCGCAGACCGATGGCGCCGATGGTCAGCACGATCTCGATGTCGGCGCCGTGTTCGGCGACCGCCTTCGCGCGGGTCTCCGCGGTCGGCGCGTAGATCACGTCGTAACGTGCGCGGAATTGCGACAGGTGCTCTTCCGCCGTCGGCATGAGCACCAGCAGCTTGCGGCGCGAAGTGGTCGGGGAAGCGGACGAGGGATTGGCGGACACGGCGACCTCATGAAGGTTGGGAGTTCGCCGCCGATGATAGGAGCGCACCTCCGCGCGGGCCCGAGGGCGCGAACGCGCTTCGCACGTCGGCATCCAGGACTTCATCGGCCGCTGGCCCTCACCCCCGCCCTCTCCCGCAAGCGGGAGAGGGAGTGAGAATGCACCGCGCCGACCGGGCGACTCCCTCTCCCGCTTGCGGCAACGGCGCCGTTGTTGCTCCCTCTCCCGCTTGCGGCAACGGCGCCGTTGTTGCTCCCTCTCCCGCTTGCGGCAACGGCGCCGTTGTTGCTCCCTCTCCCGCTTGCGGGAGAGGGCGGGGGTGAGGGCCAGCGGCCGTGGCAGTCAGTCGTCGTCCAGCGGGAAACGTGCCCGCCAGAAGTCCTGCAGGCGCGGATCCGCGTCGACGCGCCGCACGACCGGCGTCATCGTCGGCGCCATCTCGTAGAAGCGCTCACGCCACGGACCGAAGCGCGACACGACCGCCACATACAGGTCCAGCACCGACAACTCCTCGCCGAGCAGGTAAGGCCCCGGCGCGATCTGCGCGTCCATGACGCCCCAGCAGAACGCGATGCGCTCGTGGACCGCGTCGACGACCGCATCGCGCTGGTCCGGCCTCGCGCCGATGCGCGTCACGTCGGGCTTGATCCAATGCAGCGAATAGATCGCCGACGACACGAACACCATCCAGCGCAGGAACTCCGCCCGACGCGGATCGCCGATCGCAGGTGCGAGCCGCGCCTGGGGATGCGCGTCGGCCAGATGGATCAGGATGGCGGCGCTCTCCGTCATCACGCGGCCGTCCCCGTCGACCAGCGTCGGGATCTGCCGCATCGGATTGGCCGCGCCGACGCGCACGCGCGCGGCCTCCGCCTCCCAGGTCGCGCCTTCGACCAGCTCGAACCCGATGCCCAGCAGGGTCAGCGCCGCCTCGACCGCCGTCGAGCCCGACGCCGCCGATCCGAATAGCGTCCATCCCATGTCGCGCCCCGCTCCAGGTCGAAAGACCTGCATTGTCGGCGACCTCCGGCCGGCGCCCGGCCCTCGCACATGGGCGCCACCGCCGACAGATTCGCTTCAGAGATCGGACAGGTTTCTGAAGGCGCTGGCAGGCATCCTGCACAGCTTCGCGCGGGGGCCCCCAGGGCCGTCCTTCCCCACTCCATGAAGAACGAGAAAGCCAACGCTCATGGACCGCCGCCAATTCTTCCCCCGCCCCGCCGTCGAGGCGGGCACCAACCGCTGGGACTGGGCGCTGCTGCCGCTGGTGCTGGCGCTGCTCGTGCTGCTGGCCTACGGCGCGGCGCAGATGGCGCGGCCCTTCGCGGTGGGCGATCCGCTGCCGCTGTCGCTGGATCCGTCCCATCTGCCCTACTACCTGCTGCGCACCAACCTGCGCATGCTGGCGGCGATGGTGCTGGCGCTGCTGTTCAGTGGGGTCTTCGCGGTGCTCGCCGCCAAGGTGCGCGCGGCCGAGAAGGTGCTGGTGCCGATGCTCGACATCCTCCAGTCCATCCCCATCCTGGGTTTCCTGTCGATCACGGTGACCGGCTTCATCGCGCTGTTCCCCGGCAACCTGCTGGGCGTCGAATGCGCGGCGATCTTCGCCATCTTCACCTCGCAGGCCTGGAACATGGCCTTCAGCCTGTACCAGTCGCTGCGCACCGTGCCGTCGGAGCTCGACGAGGCCGCGCGCGTGTTCCAGCTCTCCGGCTGGCAGCGCTTCTGGCGCCTGGAGCTGCCCTACGCGATGCCGGGCCTGCTGTGGAACATGATGATGTCGATGTCGGGCGGCTGGTTCTTCGTCGTCGCGTCGGAGGCGATCTCGGTCTCCGACCAGAGCATCAAGCTACCGGGCGTCGGCTCCTACATCGCGATGGCGATCGAGGCCCGCGACCTCGGCGCCATCGGCTGGGCCATCGTCGCGATGCTCGTGGGCATCGTGCTCTACGACCAGCTGGTGTTCCGGCCGCTGGTGGCGTGGGCGGACAAGTTCCGCTTCGAGGACAGCGGCACCGACACCGCGCCCAACTCCTGGATGCTGAACTGGCTGCGCCGCACCGCGTTCACGCGCCGCGCGGCGGCCTGGGCGGTGGACCGGCTCGAAGGGAGCCTGGTCTGGTTCCGGCGTCACCATGACGGCACCTCGATCCGCGCGCGGCCGCGCATCGCCAGCGCCACCTGGACCCGGGCCTGGGACGCGGTGATCGCGGCGGCGGTGATGGTGGCGCTGTACCACCTGGTCCGCTTCGTGCACACCGAGGTCGGCTGGTCCGAGGCCGGCCATGTCTTCGGCCTCGGGATGCTGACGCTGGTCCGCGTGCTGGTGCTGATCGCGCTGGCCGCGCTGGTGTGGGTGCCGGTGGGCATCTGGATCGGCATGAACCCGCGCTGGTCCGGCCGGCTGCAGGCGGTGGCGCAATTCCTGGCGGCCTTTCCGGCGAACCTGCTGTTCCCGGTGGTCGTGGTGCTGATCGTGCGCTGGAAGCTCGACCCGGACCTGTGGCTGTCGCCGCTGATGATCTTCGGCACGCAGTGGTACCTGCTGTTCAACGTGATCGCTGGCGCGTCCAACATCCCCGCGGAGCTGCGCCACGCCGCGCGCAACCTGGGCCTGGGCGGCTGGCTGAAATGGCGGCGCTACCTGCTGCCGGCGGTGTTCCCGAGTTTCGTCACCGGCGCCATCACCGCCAGCGGCGGCTCGTGGAACGCGAGCATCGTGGCCGAATACGTCTCCTGGGGCGACACCACGCTCAAGGCCCACGGCCTGGGCAGCTACATCGCGGAGATGACCGCGCGCGGCGATTTCCCGCGCATCGCGCTGGGCATCGGCGTGATGTGCCTCTTCGTGATGGGCCTGAACCACTTCGTCTGGCGCCGCCTGTACCGGCTGGCCGAGGACCGCATGCATCTGTGAACCCTGATCCGTGAGGAGACCGGCATGACCGCATCCATCATCGAACTCCACGGCGTGGGCAAGCGTTTCCGCTCGGCCGACGGCCATCCGCGGCCCGTGCTGGCGGACGTCGATTTCCATCTGCGCGAAGGCGAGATCGTCGCGCTGTTGGGCCAGTCGGGCTCGGGCAAGAGCACGCTGCTGCGACTGATGGCCGGCCTGGTGCCGGCCGACGCGGGCCAGGTGCGTTATCGCGGGCAGCCGCTGTCGGGACCGGCGCGGGGCATCAGCATGGTGTTCCAGTCCTTCGCGCTGTTCCCGTGGCTGACGGTGCGGCAGAACGTCGAGCTCGGACTGGAGGCGCGCGGCGTGCCCAAGGCCGAGCGCGAAGCCAAAGCCGAGGCGGCGATCGCGCTGATCGGGCTGGGCGGCTTCGAAGGCGCGCTGCCGCGCGAGCTGTCGGGCGGGATGCGCCAGCGGGTGGGCATCGCCCGCGCGCTCGTGACGGAGCCGGACGTGCTGCTGATGGACGAGGCGTTCTCGGCGCTGGACGTGCTGACCGGCGAACGGCTGCGCGAGGACATCCTCGAGCTGTGGGACGGCGGGCACATGCCGACGCGGGCGATGCTGGTGGTGTCGCACAACATCGAGGAGGCCGTGATGATGGCCGACCGGGTACTGATCTTCGCCAGCGATCCGGGGCGGATCCGCTGCCAGCTGTCGGTGCAGCTGCCGCGGCCGCGGAATCCCGAGAGCGCGGATGTGAGGGCGTTGATCGACGAGGTCTATGCGCTGATGACGGCAGGCGCGTCGCGGCCGTCGCGTGCGGCCGGGACGGTGGACGCGGCGGCGACGCCGGCGCCGCTGGCGGAGCGTCTGCCGGCGGCGGATGTGGCGCGGATGGACGGTCTGCTGGAGCTGCTCGCCGAGCCGCCCTTCGACGGCCGGGCGGACCTGCCCCAGCTGTGCGAGGAGGCGGGGCTGCCGGACGCGGAGCTGCTGCCGGTCGCGCATGCGCTGGCACTGCTGGGGCTGGCGCAGCTGGATAGCGGCGACCTGCAGCTGACGCCGCTCGGGCGACGGTATGTGGAAGGCGCGCATGGGCTGCGGCGCGATCTGTTCGGCCAGCAGTTGATCGCGCATGTGCCGCTGATCGCGCACATCCGGCACAGCCTGGAGCAGGAGCCCAGCGGGGAGATGCCGGACAAGCCGGTGCTCAGACTGCTGAGCGAGCACCTCGACGACAGCGAGGCCGACGCGGTGCTGCAGACGGCGGTCACGTGGGCGCGGCATGGCGAGGTGTTTGAGTACGACTACAACACCGGGGCGCTGCGCCTGCCGACGGGGGATGAGGAAACGGCGACGCGCTGAAAAGGGCTTCAGCACTGCCACCGCCGCTGGCCCTCACCCCTGCCCTCTCCCGCAAGCGGGAGAGGGAGCCCCCCCGGCCGGCTCGGCGCATTCTCACTCCCCGGCAGGCTCGGTGCATTCTCACTCCCTCTCCCGCTTGCGGGAGAGGGTGGGGGTGAGGGCCAGCGGCCTCGGCAGTCAACAGGCTCCCTGTGCGGGCCGGCCGACGGTGGGTCAACCGAGCAGGCGATCACTGTGGGTAGAGTCGGACCATCGCATCTTCGATGCCCGCCGATGAAACGCCTTGCCCGCCACCGGTTGAAGTCCTTCAGCGTCGAACGCCTGCTGCGCCATGCGTTGCGGCATTGGCATGCCGATGAAGGATGGCGCGCGATCTCCACCTTGCAGCGACGCGGATCGCCGGCGCTGCTGGCGCGGCTCGGCTCGCTGTGCGCCAGTCCGCGTGCCCGCCGTCGCGCCGTCGGCTTGTCGATCGCCGCGCAGCTGGTGCGGCGCGAGCATGGCCGTGATGTGATGTTCGCCGAAGAGGAAACTCAGCAGCTCCTGCTGCGCGGCCTGTCCGATCCGCATCACGACGTGGTCCGCGCTGCCGTCGCCGGGCTCGGTCACCGACCGCACGGCGCGAGCGTCCAGGCCCTGCTGAGACTGTCCACGCATCCGGACAGCAAGATGCGTTGGCAGGTCGCGGTGGCGCTCGGTTCCTACGAGGAACCGGAGGCGATCGAAGGCTTGATCCGCCTGTCCTCGGACCCGTCGGACGAGGTGCGGGACTGGGCCACCTTCGGCCTGGGCTCGCTGCGCGACGACGACACGCCGGAGATCCGCGAGGCGCTGCGCCGGAACCTGCGCGACCGGGACGAGGACGTGCGAGGCGAAGCATTGGTGGGGCTCGCCCGGCGAGGCGATCACGACATCGTCGACGTCCTGATCGCGCAGCTCACGCCGGACTGCCACATGTACGAGCTGGACGCGGCCGAGGCGATCGCCGATCCGCGCCTGGTCGAACCGCTGCAGGCGCTTTCCCGGACCGCGCCGCGTTCGTGGACCGCGATCTGGCAGACCCACCTGGATGAAGCGCTGGCGGCCTGTTCGAGTCAATCCGTCCCGGTGGGCACCGAACGCAGCAGCGCTTCCTGAACATCCGCAGCCGCGGGTCTCGGCCGCTCGTCCTTCGAGATCTCCGCGAGGTTCGCGCCCTCGTAGGGCTCGTGGATCGGGCCGAGCACGAAGCGGGCCTGGAGCTCGCGCAGCATCACGTGCGGCTCGATGCAGCGCACGCCGACTGCGGCGCAGACGTCCGGGATCTTGATCTTCTTCTTCGAGCCCTGAGCCGACTTTTCCAAAGTCACGACCGTGTCACCACGCGCGAGCCCATGAACCACGAGGTACATGTCCGCGGAGTCCATGAACTCAAAGAGCACGGGATCCAGCAAGCCCTGCTTGTTGACCCATTCCACGACGGCGTGGATGGCCATGGCCACCGTGTCATCCGCGTCGAGCCAGAAGCCTGGCGACTGCGCGGCAACCCACGGCACGATCACCTCGTCGGTCAGTTCGTCGCGTACCTGGGTCACGCTGAACACTTGACCATCCGCCTGGCTGACCGTCAGCCATCGCCAGAAGGCAGGACAGAAGTCCATGCCGTAGTAGGTCTTCCGGGCTTCCAGGAACACGTTCGCGTCCAGCAGATAGGCCATCTCACACCTCCAGATCAAGGGATCGGCCGATCGCGTCAAATACGTCGGTGGACTTGATGCCCAGCATCCGGAACGCCGACATGAAGGTCGTCGACGTGCCGCCCGTGTTGCAGATCAGGGCGCGGGTGAACGTGCGGCTTGACCCCGTGGCGACGGCCAACCAGCCATCGATGGACGGCATCGACGGGACGACCAGCTTGTTCGCGGCAACATGCCGATGAAGCCGGGCCACGACCTCCCTCGCAACGGCGTCGCAGAATCGCGGCATGCTTGCGTCGCTGCGGACCGAAGCCGCCGCAGTACTGACGCCCGACTGCCCGAGCCACACCAAGGCGAGGTGCCTGGCGAGCGTCAGGAGTTGATCGTCCTTCCCCTGCCGCTCGTTGAGAACGATCACGGGCGCCAGCTCGTGAGTGAGGGTGAGACCAAGCACCTCCTCCGCGTCGAACGGACCGGCGCCGCCTTCCATGCCCCAGGGGCTCGTCATCACGAGAATGCCGGCGGCCTCCGCCATGTCGACGACAACGTCGAAGAGATGGTTCCGCGGCTCGGGCCAGAAGCAGGTCCTTCCGCGACTCCCGAGGAAGGCGACGATGGATGCCGCCGCAATGCGCGGGATGCCGTTCACCGTCACGCTGCCGACGAACGGGAGCGGATCCTCTCCGAGTTCGATCAGGTAGTCCCGGTACCACTCCTGACGCACTTCGAACGGGTGAACCACGGAATCCCAGCAACGCGGACTGGGTGGCCAGGGTGTCGGAATCTCCGGGGCCAGAAACAGGCGCGGCGGGTTGACCAGGTGTTCGAGGGCCACCCGCTGCGACTGGCCCTTCAGATGTGCTTGTTGCATGGGCCCATTGCACTGCGCCTCGCCCCGCAACGCGATCCTCAATTCGTTGGTGGATGCAGGCGCAACACCAGCGGCAGATGAAGGTCGGTGGACCTCCATCGATGCCTGATCTGAGCGATGCCTGATCCCTGGAATCAGTCGGTCACGACGGTCTCCGGAGCGTTCGCCTCAGAGACTGTTGATCACCGTCAGGCGATCGCGCGCGATCCGCCCCCACGCAAATCTGCAGCCGTCATTCGCTGCACGCACAATGGATGTCTTCTCCGACCCCCGACGTCGTGTTCCATGCTCCCCCGCATCAGCGAAGAGATCACCTTCCGCAAGCTCGAGATCCTGATCACGTTCCTGGAGAGCGGCAGCCTCGCGCGCGCCGCCGAGCGGCTGGGCACCAGCGCCGTCAGCGTGCACCGCGCGCTGCATTCGCTCGAAGCCGGCACGCGCTGCGCGCTGTTCCGGCTCGAGGGCCGCAACCTGCAGCCCACCGACGCCGCCCACGCGCTCGCCGACGTCGCCCGCGAGATCCTCCAGCGCATGGACGAGGGCATCAACGCCACCCGCGCCATCGCCGGCTACGGCGCCGAACGCATCCGCATCGGCTCGCTGTACTCCCTCACCAGCGGCACCGTGCCGTCGATGATCATGGCGCTCAAGGCCCGCAAGCCCGACGTGCAGGCCGAGCTGATCCTCGGCTCCAACTCCGACCTCACCCAGCGCCTGCGCGACGGCACCATCGACGCCGCCGTCATGGGCCAGCCCGAGGCCGCCCCCGAGCTCGAGACCCACGCCCTCTTCGACGACGACGTCTTCTTCGCCGCCCCCGCCCAGTCGCCCTATGCCGCGATGAGCGCGATCGACCTGCGCGACTGCGCCGAGGAACGCTTCGTCAGCCTGCAGGAAGGCTTCGTCACCTACAGCCGCTTCGTCGACGCCTTCCGCATCGCCGGCTTCGAGCCGCAGATCGTGATGAAGACCAACGACATCTTCTCGCTGATGAACCTGGTCGGCGGCGGCATCGGCTGCACCCTGCTGCCCGGCCGCATCCGCGGCGTGCTGCCGCCCAGCGTGCGGCTCATCCCGCTGCTGGAGCGCTACGCCGTGCGCCAGACCATCGCGCTGTGCTTCCTGCGCACCCGCGAGCGCGACCCCAACCTGCTCGCCCTGCTGGCGGCCAGCCGGACGCTGAAGCTCGGCAGCCACTGAACGGCACACCCCCATCTCCGGGGGTCGCCGGGGCGTCCGGACCCTGTCCGGCCCCGCCCGCCGGCAACCGTTCCGCTCCCCGTAATCGTCCCGCGCGGCGGTTGATTGATCCGGCGCGATGGCGCCCGTAACTTCCGCCTCCATGGACCGCATCCCCATGGACACCAAGGCCCGCGACCGCGCCGCCCGGCTCGCCGCGGCCCGCGAGGCGCTCGGCGCGCGCCTGGCCGGACGCCGCGTGGAGACCGACGCGATCGTCGACCTGCTGCACGCCGTGCTCAAGCCCGGCGACCGCGTCTGCCTCGAAGGCAACAACCAGAAGCAGGCCGACTTCCTGGCCAAGGCGCTGGTCCGCCTCGACCCCGCGCGCGTCCACGACCTGCACATGGTGCAGTCGGTGCTCGCGCTGCCGGAGCACCTGGACGTCTTCGAACGCGGCATCGCCGGCCTGCTCGACTTCAGCTTCTCGGGCCCCCAGGGCGCGCGGCTCGCGAAGCTGCTGTCCGCGGGACGGCTCAGGATCGGCGCGATCCACACCTACCTCGAGCTGTTCGCGCGCTACTTCGTCGACCTGACGCCCAAGGTCTCGCTGATCGCCGCGCAGGCCGCCGATGCCCACGGCAACCTCTACACCGGTCCGAACACCGAGGACACGCCGGCCATCGTCGAGGCGACGGCCTTCTCCGGCGGCATCGTCATCGCGCAGGTCAACGAGCTGCTGCCCGAAGGCACCGCCCTGCCCCGCGTGGACGTGCCGGCCGACTGGGTCGACTTCGTCGTGCGCGCGCCGACGCCCAACTTCATCGAGCCGCTGTTCACCCGCGACCCCGCGCAGATCAGCGAGATCCAGGTGCTGATGGCGATGATGGCCATCAAGGGCATCTACGCGGAATACGGCATCCAGCGCCTGAACCACGGCATCGGCTTCGACACCGCCGCGATCGAGCTGCTGCTGCCGACCTACGGCGAATCGCTCGGGCTGAAAGGGAAGATCTGCCGCCACTGGGCGCTGAACCCGCATCCCGCGCTCATCCCTGCGATCGAGGCCGGCTGGGTCGAGTCGATCCACTCGTTCGGGTCGGAGCTCGGCATGGAGGACTACATCCGCGCCCGCTCCGATGTGTTCTTCACCGGCCCCGACGGCAGCCTGCGCAGCAATCGCGCGTTCAGCCAGGCGGCCGGCCACTACGCCTGCGACCTGTTCATCGGCTCGACCTTGCAGATGGACCTGATGGGCAACAGCTCGACGGCGACGCTGGGCCGCATCGCCGGCTTCGGCGGCGCGCCCAACATGGGCGCCGACGCGCGCGGCCGCCGCCACGCCAGCCCCGCCTGGCTGAAGGCCGGCGAGCAGGCGCGCGGCCACCTGAGCGGCGCCGCCGCGACCCCGCGCGGACGCAAGCTGGTGGTGCAGATGGTCGAGACCTTCCGCGAGCACATGCAGCCCGCCTTCGTCGAGCACCTGGACGCCTGGGAGCTGCAGCGCCAGGCCGGCATGGACCTGCCGCCGATCATGATCTACGGCGACGACGTCACCCATGTCCTCACCGAGGAAGGCATCGCCAACCTGCTGCTGTGCCGCGACGATGCGGAGCGCGAGCAGGCGATCCGCGGCGTCGCCGGCTACACCGCCGTCGGGCTGGGACGCGACCGGCGCGCCGTGGAGAACCTGCGCGACCGCGGCGTGATCCGGCGGCCCGAGGACCTCGGCATCGACCCGCGCGAGGCCACCCGCAACCTGCTGGCCGCGCGCGGCATGCGCGACCTGGTGCGCGCCTCCGGCGGCCTGTACCGGCCGCCCAAGCGCTTCCGGAACTGGTGAGCGACGCCACGACAACACGAGAGACGCACCATGACGCCCATCCCGCCGGGTCTCGAGACCCTGGACTTCCGCTTCGACGGCGTACGGACCGTGCCGGCCTTCGCGCCGGTGCTGGTCGGCGTGGTCGGCTCCGGCAACCTCGAGGTGATGCTGGAGCCGGACGCCGGCGCCGGTTGCGCCGTCCGGGTGCAGACCTCCGCGCGCGGCTTCGCGCCGATCTGGCAGGCGGTGCTCGACGACTTCCATCGCCGCCACGGCCTGTCCGGCGTGCGCGTGTCCATCAACGACATGGGCGCCACGCCGGCGGTGGTCAGCCTGCGCCTGGACCAGGCGGTGCAGGAGCTGCGGCCATGACGCAGGAGCGCCTCATCTCCTATGCCGAGTGCTCCGCCCGCGAGCGGCTGGCGCTGCTGCTCGATCCGGGCAGCTTCCACGAATGGCTGCCGCCGCGGGATCGCGTCACGAGCCCGCACCTGGCGCAGCTCGGCGTGCCGTCGGCCTTCGACGACGGCGTCGCGGTCGGACGCGCCGCGCTCGACGGCCGGCCCGTCTTCGTCGCCGCGCAGGAAGGCGCGTTCATGGGCGGCGGCGTCGGCGAGGTCCACGGCGCCAAGCTCGTCGGCCTGCTGCGGCGCGCCCTGCGCGAGCGGCCGGCCGCCGTGCTGCTGCTGCTCGACTCGGGCGGCGTGCGCCTGCACGAGGCCAACGCCGGCCTGATCGCCGTCTCCGAGGTCATGCGCGCCGTGCTGGATGCGCGCGACGCCGGCATCCCGGTGATCGCGCTGATCGGCGCCGCCAACGGCTGCTTCGGCGGCATGGGGATCGTCGCGCGCTGCACCGACTTCGTCGTGATGAGCGACCTCGGCCGGCTCGCGATGTCCGGCCCCGAGGTCATCGAGGCCTCCCACGGCGTCGAGGAGTTCGACGCCCGCGACCGCGCGCTGGTCTGGCGCACCAGCGGCGGCAAGCACCGCTGGCTCAGCGGCGACTGCGACGCGCTGGTCGAGGACGATGCCGCCGCGTTCCGGCAGGCGGCGATCGCGGCCATGGCCGCGCTGCCGGCCTCGCGTCCGGTCACGCTCGACGCGCTGGAGGCGGAGCATGCGCTGCTCGCGCACCGGCTGGCTTTGCTCGAGGGGGCGGTCGCCGACGCTGGCGGCGGCGACGACGCGCTGACCCTGTGGACGCGGCTGGGCGTCGCGGACGCGTCGCGGATCCCGGACCTGGAGGTCGCGGACGTCGTGTCCTTGAGTCCCGCGTCCTTCGGAACGTCGCAGGCCTGAACGGCCGATCCCGGCAGGCGACACGAAGCAGGCGACACGAAGCAGGAGAGACGAACATGGATTGGAAGACCTTGACCACGACGCTGTTCGGCTCGGCGGACGGGCTGGCGCTGGACGGCGATTTCCTCCACGGCGAGGTCGAGTTCGACGGCGCGCCGCTGACCGTCGTCGGCACGACGAACCACGCGCCGATCGGCGTGAAGCTCGCGCTCGCCCAGGCGCGCGCGGTGCTGGACACCGTGACCCGGCATCCGGGCCGGCCCCTGCTGCTGCTCATCGACACGCAGGGGCAGCAGCTGCGCCGCCGCGACGAGCTGCTCGGCATCAACCGGGCGATGGCCCACCTGGGCATGACGATCGACCTCGCGCGCCGGCGCGGCCATCGCGTGCTGGGACTGGTCTACGACCAGGCGCTCTCGGGCGGCTTCATCACCTCGGGCCTCATCGCCGACGCCTGCGACGCGCTGCCCGAGGCCGAGATCCGCGTCATGCGCATCCCGGCGATGTCGCGCGTGACCAAGCTGCCCGAGGAAATGCTCACCGCGCTGTCCCAGTCGAATCCGGTGTTCGCGCCGGGGGTCGACAACTACGTGGCGATGGGCGGCGTGCGCCGGTTGTGGACCGGCGACCTGCGTGACGCGTTGCGCCAGGCGCTCGCCGACGCGCCGGCCGACGACCGCCGCGCGATCGATGGCGCCGAGCGCGGCGGGCGCCGCCTCTCGGCCGGAGTGACGCAGCGCGTCCTCGATGCCGCGTGAGTTCGCCATGACCCGTCTGCACCGCCACCAGCTCGTGCATCCGACGCCCGCGGCCTGGGAGCGGCTGCGCGCGGGCGCCCGCGACAGCGTCGAGCGCGAATGCCTGACGCTGTGGGCCTCGCGCGGCCTGCCGCTGGTGGTGACGCAGCAACGCTGCGACGCCGGCGTCGATCCGGCCGTCATCGCCATGGGGCTCTCGGCGCCGCTGCGCTGGGAGTCCCGCCGCATCGGCGTGAGCGCCTCGCGCGGCGAGGTGATGTTCTTCGACGAGTTCCCGGCCGCGCGCACGCTCACCCGGCTGCTGCCCCCGCCCGCTCGCGCGGCCTGGGACGCGCTGTGCCGCGCGGCGCAGGCCTTCGGCGTCCAGCCGCGGGTCTACGGCAGCTACGGCTGGCAGGCGCTGACGGCGCTGGCCCACGTGCGGGCGGACTCCGACGCGGACCTGTGGGTCGGCGTCGGTGACGCCGCGCAGGCCGACCAGATCGCCGCCCTGCTGGCGGAGGCCCAGGTGCCGGGACTGCGGCTCGACGGCGAACTCGTCTTCGACGGCGACAACGCCGTGTCCTGGCGCGAATGGCTGACCTGGCGCGCGGGCGGCGTGCGCTCGATCCTGGTGAAGTCGCTCGTCGGCAGCCGGCTCGCCACCGAGCTGGGCGACATCGTCCGGGACGTCAAGGCGGCGGCATGACGCCCGAGGATATCGGCCGCGCGGCGGCGGCCGCGCTCCACGACGAGCTGGCGCTGTCGCCCAAGCCCGGGCTAGTCACCTTCACCAGCACTGGCAGCCACCGCGACATGGACGCGCGCACCTTCATGCGCAGCATGTCGTCGCTGCGGCCGTACTTCGTCCGCATCGCGCGCCTTGGCGCGGACGGCGCGGCATTCGACGAGCTCGAGCGCGCCGGCATCGCCGCCGAGGCCCGGATGCTCGAGGCCACCGGCGGCATCAACACGCACCGCGGCGCGATCTTCCTGCTGGGCCTGCTGTGCGCCAGCGCCGGAGCGGTCGTCGCCGCGCCTCGGCCGCTCACGCCGCGCAGGCTGCGGGCGACCCTGATCGATCGTTGGGGCGGCGCGCTGCGGCAAAGGGCCTTGCGTCCGTCCAGCCTCCCGGGCGGCACCGCCGCACGACGGCTCGGCCTGCGCAGCGCGTCGGAGGAAGCCGCGCTCGGTTTCCCCGCCGTCTTCGAGACGGCAGTGCCCGCGATGCAGTCGGCACTCGCGCGCGGGCTGCCGCACGAGGGGGCGCAACTCGACACGCTCTTCCATCTGATGGCGGTGCTGGACGACAGCAACCTCGCGCATCGCGGCGGGCTCGAGGGTCTGCGCTTCGCCCAACGCGCGGCGCGCGGTTTCCTTCAACAAGGCGGCGCCGCGACACCCGGCGCCGGCGAGCGCGCCGCAGCCATCGCCGCTGACTTCGAAGCGCGCAGGCTCTCGCCCGGGGGTTCCGCCGACATGCTGGCGGCCGTGTGCTGGATGCGGCGGATCGGGGCCTTCGCCGCCATCGACGAGGTCGATGTGGTGCCGGCACGTCTCGCCCTGCCATGAGCATCGCCGTCGTCTTCAGCGGGCAGGGGAATCAGCATCCCGCGATGCTGCCTTGGCTGCACGATGACGGGCTGCTGGCAGACATGAGCGCCCGGCTGCGCGTGCCCGACTGGCGCGCGGCGCTCGCGGATCCGGCATGGGCGCGCATGAACGCGCACGCGCAGCCACTGATCACCGCGACGGCCCTGGCCGCATGGTCTCGCATCGAACCGTTGCTGAGGGCCGCTTCCATCGAAGTCGATGGCCTGGCCGGCTACAGCGTCGGAGAGCTCGCCGCCTGTTCGGCGGCCGGGGTGTTCGCGGCGGACGAGGCAATCCGGCTCGCGGCGCTGCGAGCGGCGCTCATGGATGAAGCGGCCCTGGCCCGGCCCGGCGGCCTGTGCGGGGTCACCGGCCTCGCGGCGGTCGACATCGAGTCCGTCCTGCGGAACACACCGGTGAGCATCGCCATTCGCAACGGAGAGGACTCCGTCGTGATCGGCGGTCCGCTCGGCGCCGAGGGACTCGACGCCGCCGAGGCGGCACTCGCCGCGCGAGGCGCGCGCTGCACGCGCCTGGCCGTCTCGATCGCGTCGCACACCTCGCTGATGCGGGCCGCCTCGGAAGCATTCGGCGCTTCGCTTCTCGACGTCGAGGCGCAGACGCCGGTGCTGCCGCTCTTCGACAGCGACGGCAATCGGAGCTGGAACGCGGACCGGGTGCGCGCGGGACTGTGGCGCCAGATCGCCGCCACGGTGCGATGGGACGAGGTCATGGACCAGCTCGCCGCGCGTGGGCCGTCCTGCGCGCTGGAGATCGGCGGCGGGCAGGCGCTCGCGCGCCTGTGGCAGCAGCGGCACGCCGCGATACCGGCGAGGTCCGCGGACGAGTTCCGCACGCTCGACGGCGTGCTCGCCTGGATCGAGCGCTGCGCCGCGTGAGGCGCGCGTTGCGCCATGTGAGGTTGCTTCAGGCGTCCACGTACGCCGCCGCGATCATCTCCCCGGCGTTGATGGGCGACGGCTCATCCACGCGCGGCGTGTAGATCATTTCCCCGGCGCGGATGGCCGAGCCGGTGAGCACGCAGATGCCGTCGCGCTTGGACGGCACCATGTCCCAGATCTGATAGCCGTAATGGCAGGCGCCCGGATCCGACCAGGAGATGGCCGCCGTGCGTGGCGTCGGCCGGTCGAGCACGTGAATGGTGGGGGCCGCCTTGGGCTGGCGCGTCGTGCTGGGCGGGGGGGCGTCGGGCACGCCGCCGTTGCCCAGCCACGCCACGGTGCGCAGCCAACCGTCCCGGGTTGGATCGCCTGCGAGTTCCCTGTGCATGCCGCACCGCCTTTCCCATCCGCCGACAATCGGCGTCAAAGCCTGAAATAATTCAACGCGTGATGAATATAACAAAGGCGTGACGCTGGATGAACAAGACCCCGAAGTCGGCTGGGGCGCCGCGAAGGCGCGGGCGGCCGAGCGCGGACTGTGCGCAAGGCGCGGACAACCTGCTGCGCACGGCGCGGCGGATCTTCGCGCTGCGCGGCTACGAGGCGGCCAGCGTGCGCGAGATCGCACGCGAGGCGCAGGTGGACCCGGCCTTGATCGCGCATCACTTCGGATCGAAGGAAGCACTGTGGCTGGCGGTCGTCGAGCAGATCAAGGCGCTGATGGACCCGATGCTGCAGACTGCGGCGCAGCTGCGCGGCGATGCCTCGCTGGGGCCTCGGCAACGCGTCGAGCGCTGCATGCTGTCGTTCATCGACCGCGTCTTCGAGTACCCGGACATCGGGATCTTCTTCTCGACCGCCGCGACCGAGGAAGGCGAGCGGCTGAACGTGCTCGTCGACACCATCGTTCGGCCTTTCCATGACGTCTGCCTGCCGCTGTTCAGCGATGCGATGGACGCCGGCGAGCTGCACCGCTGCGAGCCGGCGCTGCTCTTCTCGGTGCTGATGAACGGCATCAGCAAGACGGTCGCCTACGCGCATGTGATGCGGGCGGTCTCGACGCTGCCGGACGACCCCGCGCGCTTCAAGCGGGAGCTCACGGGGATCATGCTGCATCTGTTGCGCTGAGCATCGGATCGTCTTTCCCTCCCCGGCGGGATACACAGGCATACGAAACCCGTATCGCGATCCGGCCGGTCCCAGAAGAATCCGCCCCATCGCAGCATCCCGCTGCAAGCCAGGAAAGGATTTCCCCATGCGACCGACCACCCGACGTTCCCTGTTCCCCCTGCTGCTCGCCGGCGCCTCCGCCGTGGCGGCGGTGGCGTTCTCGCTGCCGCCGATGACCGCCGACGCGGCCGCGGCGTCGCTGCTCGGCGGCACCCCGGCCGGCAAGCCCGGCAGCGTGGCCCCCGCCTTCACCGGCATCGACAACTGGATCAACAGCCCGCCGCTGAAGATGGACGAGCTGCGCGGCAAGGTCGTGCTGGTGGACTTCTGGACCTACACCTGCATCAACTGCCTGAACCAGTTGCCCTTCGTGAAGGCCTGGCATGAGAAGTACAAGGACCAGGGCCTGGTCGTCGTCGGCGTGCATTCGCCGGAGTACGAGGAAGAACGTTCCACCGCCGGCCTGAAGGAGGCGATCGCGCGCCTGAAGATCCAGCACGCGGTCGCGCAGGACAACGACTTCAAGACGTGGAAGAGCTACAACAACCGCTACTGGCCGGCGCTGTACCTCGTCGACAAGCAGGGGAAGATCGTCTATTCGCACTTCGGCGAAGGGGCGTACCAGCAGACCGAAGCCAAGATCCAGGAGCTGCTGAAGCAGCAGGGGTGATCGGTCCCGCGCCGATCGGGAGGGACGGGACTCAGTCCCGTCCCTCCACACCCATCGAGAGCACGTAGCCTTCGCTGCGCACCGTCTTGATGTACTTCGGCTCGCGCGCGTCGTCGCGCAGCCGCTGCCGGATGCGGCTGACGAGCAGGTCGATCGAGCGCTCGAAGAGCTCGGCCTCGCGGCCCTGCGTGAGGCTGAGCAGTTGGTCGCGGCTCAGCACCCGCTGCGGATGGTCCAGGAACACGCGCAGCAGCCGGTACTCCGCGCCGCTGAGCGGCACCACGGTGCCCTCCTGGTCGACCAGGTGACGCTCGATCGTGTCGAGCACCCAGTCGCCGAAGGCCAGCCGCGGCGACTCGTCGGTCGAGCGCATGTTCGGCGGCAGCATCCGCGCGCGCCGCAGCACCGACTTGATCCGCGCCAGCAGCTCGCGCGCCGCGAAGGGCTTGGCGAGGTAATCGTCCGCGCCCATCTCCAGGCCCAGGATGCGATCCGCCTCGTCGCCGCGCGCCGTCAGCATGATCACCGGCGTCGCCTTGTGCTTGCCCGCGCGCAGGTCGCGGCACAGCGACAGGCCGTCCTCGCCCGGCAGCATCAGGTCCAGGATCACCAGGTCCACCGGACCGCCGCTCTCCAGCGCGATGCGCATGTGCCGGCCCGTCGGCACCGCGGTCACCTTCAGGCCGTTGCGGGTCAGGTAGGTGGTGAGCAGCTCGCGGATCTCGCGGTCGTCGTCGACGATCAGCACATGATCCGGGGTGGGCGCGGTCGTCTGCATGGCGTTCTGGCGGAAGGCGTCTATCGGGATGAGCCGCAATGTACCGGCACCGGGCCCTCCCTTTGTCCACGCAGGCAATGTTGTGTCTCCGGTGCGGGACACGGATACACGCCAATACAAAGGCGCCCACAAGCGCGGCGGCCAGGCCTATAAACCTGCCTGCGGGATTCAGTACTGCCACCGCCGCCGGCCCTCACCCCTACCCTCTCCCGCAAGCGGGAGAGGGAGAAAGAAGGGGCCGGCGTCCCCCCCTCTGCCACGCTCTCGCGCAAGCGGGAGAGGAGAAGGAAGGGGGCGGCGTTCCCCTCTGCCACTCTCTCGTGCAAGCGGGAGAGGAAGCAGGAAGGGGCCATCCATTTCACGCTTCGGAGACCTTTCGTGAGCCGCGTCATCGACTACTTCTTCGCCCCGCACAGCCCCTGGACCTACCTCGGCCATGAGCGCTTCGCCGCGATCGCGCGCGAGGCCGGCGCCACGGTGCGGCTGATCCCCGTCGACCTGCTCAAGCTGTTCGCGGTCTCCGGCGGCCTGCCCCTGCCGCAGCGACCCGTGCAGCGCCAGGCCTATCGACTGCTGGAACTGCGCCGCTTCTCGCAGCACCTGGGCATGCCGATGAACGTGGAGCCGACCTGCTTCCCGGTCGCGCCGCACAAGGCCGCGCGACTGATCATCGCGGTCGACCAGGCCGACGGCGCGGACGCGGCGATGCGGCTGACCGGCGCGC
Organism: Roseateles sp.; assembly: GCA_039593255.1. Taxonomy (GTDB): domain Bacteria; phylum Pseudomonadota; class Gammaproteobacteria; order Burkholderiales; family Burkholderiaceae_C; genus Roseateles. Next base: position 58,680 of record JBCNPQ010000014.1, on the reverse strand, counting down.
TGCTGCGCGCGGTCTGGGAACAGCAGCGCGACATCGCCGACGACGCGACGCTGGTCGCCCTCCTCGGCGAGCAGGGCCTGGCCGCCGATCGACTGGAACGGTCGACGCAGGACGACATCGGCGCGCAGTACGACGCCAACACGCAGCGCGCCATCGACGCCAGCCTGTTCGGCGCGCCGAGCTACGTCATCGACGGCGAGCTGTTCTGGGGCCAGGACCGCCTGGACTTCGTCCAGCGCGCCCTGGCCGCCGGGCAGGCTTGAGCGTGGCCATGAAGGACGCAGCGACGGTGGCGCCGGGCGCGGCATCGAGGACGGGGGACACCGCCCAGGCGCCGGGTCGCCGCTTCGGCCCGCGCACGCTGTTCGCGCGCGTGTTCTGGCTGATGGTGTTCGGCATCGCGATCGCCCAGGCGATGGCCTACGTCGCGATCCGGCAGGAGCGTTCGATGGCGCTGCGCACGCTGATGATGTCCGGCGTCGAGCGCGACATCGCCACCGGCATCGCGGTGCTCGACCGCCTGCCCGCGCCCGAACGCGCCGCCTGGCTGGACCGGCTCGAACGCCCGAACTACCGGTTCGCGCTCGCCGACGAGATCGACCCGAAGGCGGGGCCGGTGGAACGCACCGACTTCAACGGCCCCTTCGTCGACGCGCTGACCCAGGCGATGCGGCCCTTCCACATCGAGCGCGCCGTGCAGCTCGGGGTGAAGCGCTATCAGCTGCTGGTCCGGCTCAACGACGGATCGGCCGTGACCGTGCATGCGCGCCGCGTGGACATGCCGGTGCCCGAGTGGGTCATGTGGGTGCTCGGCGCGCAGCTGATCGTGCTGGCCGTCTGCAGCTGGATGGTGGTGCGGCTCGTGACGCGGCCGCTGAAGACACTGGCCTCGGCGGCGGACGACCTCGGCCCGGACCTGACGCCGCGGCTGGTCCCGGAGGAAGGTCCCGCCGAAGTCGCGCATGCGGCCCGCGCGTTCAACGCGATGCAGCAGCGCATCGCCGGCTACACGGCGGAGCGGGTGGAGATCCTGGCCGCGATCTCGCACGACCTGCAGACACCGATCACGCGCATGCGCCTGCGGGCGGACCTGATGGCGGACGAGGAGCTGCGCGACAAGTTCCGCAGCGACCTGAACGCGATGCATGCGCTGGTCCGCGAAGGCGTCACCTACGCCCGCACGCTGCACGGCACCTCGGAGCCCTCGGCCCGGCTGGACGCCGGCGCGCTGCTGGCGAGCATCGTCGGCGACTACGAGGACGCTGGCGAGGCGGTCAGCCTGCACGGCCAGGCGGGAGCGCCGATCATGGCCCAGCCGCAGGCGCTCAAGCGCATCGTGGTCAACCTGGTCGACAACGCGCTGGCCTTCGGCGGCCAGGCGGAGATCGAGGTCAGCCGCAGCGGCCCGCAAGACCCGGCCCCGCAGCTCGCGATCGCGGTGCTGGACCGGGGGCCGGGCATTCCAGAGGACCAGCTGCAGGCGGTGTTCAAGCCCTTCCACCGGCTGGAGACCTCCCGCAACCGGGACACCGGCGGCACCGGCCTCGGACTGGCGATCGCCCAACAACTCGCCACCGCGATGGGGGGAAGCCTCACCCTGCGCAACCGCACCGGCGGGGGGTTGGAAGCCCGGCTCGTGTTGCCCGCCGTACTGTCCACGGCTTCTGTGGACAAGTCTGTTGGCTCAACGGGCAGGGATGCTGCAAGCCGTTGATTCGTCACGAGAATCATTGCAGTGCCGCGAAATGAGGCAGTGATCCGGAGGGGCTATCCGAAGCACACGTCGCATGCCGCCGGACTATCCCCGCGCGCTGTGGACAAGTCTGTTGGCTGCCTCTGCAGGGGTGGAACAAGTGCTTGTTTTCAAACGGGAAAACTTGCCGTGCTTCAAAACGAGGCAGCGCGAAGACGTGGGCGAGGGGCGCGCGTCAGCTCTTGACGCGACCCTCCCAGGCCTCGGCAAAGTTCGCTCCTCCCCCGAAGTTGCTCACAGTGCCCACCGGTTGTGCACCGGACCGCCGGACTGTCCACGGCCTCTGTGGACAAGTCTGTTGGCTGCCCGGGCAAGGATGATGCAAGTGCTTGTCGGGGCAGGGATTCTGTTGCTGTGCTGCGGAATGAGGCAGCCCCCTTCGTGCGGAGGCCAAGCGCGGGCTCTCCACGACGCAGGAGGCCTCCCTCCGGGAACCTCCCGCATCATTCCGGCCCCACCAGGACTCGCTGGTCGCGGGCCTTGGCATGCCCCCGGCGCTCAGGTGATCCGGATGCCGAGGTTCGGCAGGCCGTCGATGTGGCAGTCGATCACATCGCCCTTCACCACCGGGCCGACGTTCTCGGGCGTGCCGCTGTAGATGATGTCGCCAGGCTTGAGTTCGAAGGCGCGCGACAGCTGCGAGATCTGCTCGGCCACGCTCCAGATCATCTGGCTCAAGTCCGCGTCCTGCTTGGTCTGGCCGTTGACCTTCAGCCAGATCGCCCCCTTGGACGGATGAACGCCGAGCTTCGCGATCGGATGGATCGGGCCGATCGGCGCGGAGTGGTCGAAGCTCTTGCCGATCTCCCATGGCTTCTTCTGGTCGCCCATGCCGCGCTGCAGGTCGCGCCGCGTCATGTCCAGACCGATCGCGTAGCCGAAGACACACTCGAGCGCCTGCTCCGGCGCGATGTCGCGGCCGCCCTTGTGCAGCGCGGCGACGAGCTCGCACTCGTAGTGATAGTTCTTCGTGAGCGTCGGATAAGGATGGTCCGCGACCGTGCCCGGCGCGACATACTGGATCGCGTCGGCCGGCTTCTGGAAGAAGAACGGCGGCTCGCGCGTCGGGTCGCTGCCCATCTCCCGCGCATGCGCCGCATAGTTGCGACCGATGCAGTAGATGCGGCGCACCGGGAAACGCTGGTCGCTGCCGACGATGGGGATCGTCGTCTGCGCGACCTCGAACGGCGTCTTCGCCGTCGACTGCGCCTGGCCGGGCAAGGCGCAACCGGCCACCGCGCCGGCGGCCATCGCGGCCGAAGTGTTGAGCAGGGAACGTCGGTCCATGTCGGTCTCCTTCGAGGTGTTGTCGTCCGACGCGGAGCGCCCCTGGCGGACCCCCGCGGCCGTTGCAGCGTAGGCGCCGCCACCCGGTCACGCTTCCGCGTTTCCCCTCGAAGTGCGGCACGCCGGGCGAGACCCGCACGCCGCATGCGTCGCCCGAAGCGCGCATGTCGCCGCCATGGCGCCCGGACGTCAGACCGGCGGCATCTCGCTCAGGCGGCGGCGTCCTCGACGATCCGCTCCACGATCAACTGCAGGCTCTTGAGCACCGGCACCGGATCCCCCGCGTACTGCGCCTGCACGATCGCGCCGTCGACGGCCAGCGAGAGCGCCGCGGCGATCTTCCTGCGCTGCCGCGACGCCGGCAGCAAGGTCCCGATCGCGTCGGTCATGTCCTGCTTGTGCCGCCGGGTGATCTCGACCGCCTCGGGCAGCACCGGGCCGATCTCGCCCACGCCGTTGAGGAAGGCGCAGCCGCGGAAATCGCCCAGCGCCTGGCCGCCGAACCACTCCGCCATCGCGGGGATCAGCGCGCCAGCGCCTTTCGCCGGCCCGCCGTGGCGCGCCAGCGCGCCGGTGAACCAGCCCATCCAGCGCTCGTGCCGCAGCTCGAGGTAGGCCAGCACCAGGTCGTTCTTGCTCGGGAAGTGCCGGTAGAAGGTGACCTTGGTGACGCCCGAGGCGGCGATCACCCGATCGATGCCGGTGGCGCGGATGCCCTCGGAATAGAAGAGGTCGTGCGCGGTGCGCAGGATGCGATCGCGGGCGGGCAGATCGCCGATGTCCACGCGGGCGTCGGTGTCGTTCATCACGTCATTGTAGACAGACCTGTCTACATTCGCCAGAATGCGCCGCGTGGACGAAGTAGACAGACTTGTCTACATGAGTCCGACACCCCGCCGACCGGTCTCAAGACCGGTGCGAACCAGCCATCCACCCACTGCCTCGAAAGGTTCAGTCATGGAAACCCGCCCGCCCCTGCCCCCGTTCACCCGTGAGACCGCGATCCAGAAGATCCGCCTGGCCGAGGACGCCTGGAACAGCCGCGACCCGGCGCGCATCGTGCTGGCCTACAGTCCGGACACGAAGTGGCGCAACCGGGCGGAGTTCCCGCAGGGCCGCGCCGAGGCGCAGGCCTTCCTGGAGCGCAAGTGGGTGCGCGAACTGGAGTACCGCCTGATCAAGGAGCTGTGGGCCTTCGAGGGCAACCGCATCGCGGTGCGCTTCGCCTACGAGTGGCGGGACGACGCCGGCAACTGGTATCGCAGCCACGGCAACGAGAATTGGGAGTTCGACGCGCAGGGCCTGATGACGCACCGCCACGCGAGCATCAACGACCAGCCGATCAAGGCCGCGGACCGCAAGTTCTTCTGGCCGCAGGGCCGTCGCCCCGACGACCATCCCGGCCTGAGCGAACTGGGCCTGTAATTCGGTCTGGGCACAGGCGTTGCCGATGTCGGACTTCAAGGAGTCCGACAACATGAACAACCCGACCCCGATCGCGGCGCGCCGGCGCGCGCCGCGGATGGCTTTCGCCGCGATGCTCGCGGCCCTTGGCGCCCTGCCCCTGGGCGCGCATGCGCAGGAGGCGTCCTCCGACACCTCCTCCTGGCGACCCAACCGATTCTTCGTGCAGATCGGTGCCTATGACAAGGTGCAGTCGCTCGATGCCGGCCTGGCCTGGCTGACCGGCTTCGAACGCCATTGGGGCGACAAGACGCTCAACATCGTCACGACGTCCCAGATCGGCCGCTGGTACCTCGACCGCGAGGCGCGCTACGACCACAAGGCCTACTGGCACATCGGGCTCACGCCCGCACTGCGGCTGACCTGGCCCGGTGAGCGCCGCTTCCACGTCGAGGCCGGCATCGGCCTGAACGTCGTCAGCCCGGTGTTCCACACGACGGACAAGCGCTTCAGTACCGCCTTCAACTTCGGCGATCACCTGGCCGTCGGCGGCCTGCTCTTCGGCCCGAAGGCCGGCGAATGGTCGCTGCGCTTCCAGCACTTCTCCAACGGCAACATCGCGCGGCCGAACCCGGGCCAGAACTTCGTGCAGCTCCGGTGGAGCCAGGCGCTATAGCCGCGGCGGCCGCTCACCGCCAGTCGCCGCTCATCGTCCAGCGGCGTCTTCCCGCCACCGGCTCGGCGAACGCCCCGTCTGCCGGAGAAAGAAGCGCGTGAAGTACGCCGGATCCGCGAAGCCGAGGCCGTCCGCGATCTGCCGGACCATCAGCGTCGTATAGCCAAGTTCGCGCTTGGCCTCGAGCAGCACGCGCTGATGCAGCACGTCGAGCGCCGAGCATTGCAGGTGGCGACGACACAGCCGGTTCAACTGCGTCGGCGTGATGCCCAACGGGGACGCCAGTTCCGCGACCGCCGGTTGACGCCGGTAATGGCGTTCGACCTGCTCTCGAAAGCGCGCGAGGTGTTGCAGCGCGCGGCCCTCGACGGCGGCGTGAGGCGCGGCCTCCGCGGCGCCGAAACGCGCGGCCTGCGTGACCAGCAGGGCCACGGCGTGGTCGAGCGCGGGGCCGCGCCAGGCGCCGGCGCCCGCGTAGTCCTCCCGCAAGCCGTGGCCGACCGCGAACAGCGCGCGCGTCACCGTCGCGCCGCGATCGAGCGCCACCAGCCGCGGTTCGGTCAGACTGTCGAGCAGGTCGGGCAGATGGTCGAGCAGCGCCCGCAGCCGGCCCTGGTCGAGGGTGACCACCACCCCTTCCGTCTCCGGCGCGAACCGGAACCCATGCACCGCCAGCGCCGGCACCCAGACCAGCGCCGGTGCGCGCAGCACGCGCTCCGCCTCGTCCATGCGGACGGTGACCCGGCCGCGTTCGATCAGCAGCAGCTGCACGAGCGCGCCGTGACGGTGCGGCTGGATTTCCCAATTGTGCAAGCGGCTGCGATCAGCGATCGACTCCAGATGCAGGCCGTCCAGCGCCGGTGCCCGGCGATCCTCGCCGTAGAGGGCATACACGGGCGTCGCCCCCTTGGAGCGGGCGTTCCGCACAGGCGTCTTGTCGGCAACCATGGGTTCCGATTGTGCAAGCCGAGGACGGAGTCGTCCATTCACCGCGATCCGGCCGGCCCGTAGGCTGGCACGCATCGGAGACAACATCCCGACGCCCTCGGGAGCGCCTTCCCATGAAAACTCTACGCACGCAGGTGCTCATCGTCGGCGCCGGACCCTCAGGGCTGCTGCTCGGCCAACTGCTACACCGGGCAGGGATGGACGCCGTCATCCTCGAACGCCAGAGCGGCGACCACGTGCTGTCGCGCATCCGGGCCGGCGTGCTCGAACAGGGCACGGCCGACCTGATGGACGAAGCCGGTGTCGGCGCGCGGATGCATGCGCAAGGCCTGGTGCACGACGGCTTCGAGCTGGCCGTCGACGGCGTGCGGCACCGCATCGACCTGCGGGCGCTGACCGGCGGCCGGACGGTCCTGGTCTACGGGCAGACCGAAGTGACCCGCGATCTGATGGACGCCCGCGCCGCGGCCGGGCTGACGACGCTGTACGAAGCGGCCGACGTCCGCATCGAGGACTTCGACACGCCCACGCCGCGCGCCTGTTGCACCGTCCGGGGCGAACGGGTCGAGATCACCGCCGACTTCATCGCCGGTTGCGACGGCTTCCACGGCGTATGCCGCGCGAGCGTGCCCGCCGCGGCGATCCAGCACTACGAGAAGGTCTACCCGTTCGGCTGGCTCGGCCTGCTGAGCGACACGCCGCCGGTGTCCGGCGAGCTGATCTACAGCCGCCATGCGCGCGGCTTCAGCCTGTGCAGCATGCGATCGGCGACACGCAGCCGCTACTACCTGCAGGTCCCGTCGACCGAACGCGTGGAGGACTGGAGCGACACGCGCTTCTGGGACGAACTGCGCGCGCGGCTCGATCCCGAGGCGGCGGACGCGCTGGTCACGGGACCGTCGCTGGAGAAGAGCGTGGCGCCGCTGCGCAGCTTCGTCGCCGAGCCGATGCGCTTCGGCCGCCTCTTCCTCGCGGGCGACGCGGCGCACATCGTGCCGCCGACCGGCGCGAAGGGGCTCAACCTCGCGGCCTCCGACGTGCGCTACCTGTCGCAGGCGCTGATCGAGCACTACCGCGAACGCAGCGACGCCGGCCTGGACCACTACTCCGCGCGCTGCCTGTCCCGGGTGTGGAAGGCCGAGCGTTTCTCGTGGTGGCTCACCAGCCTGATGCACAACTTCGACCAGGAGCCGGCCTTCCAGGCGAAGCTCCAGACGGCCGAGCTGGACTACCTGCTCGGATCCGAATCGGCGCGGCGCGTGCTCGCCGAGAACTACGTCGGACTGCCGCTGTAGCCGCCGCATTCGCAGCAGTCTTGTCGCGACCCTCTGACGCTCGGGGCCGCAATGGCAACGGGATCAATCCTCGATGACGCTGAGGAAGTGGTCCAGGATCACGAAGTGGTCCTCGAACATCGCCGATTCCATCGCCGCCAGCTCGTCGCGGTGGAACCAGCGCGCCTCCTTGACGTCGTCGCTGCCGACGACCTCCGGCAGCGTGCCCATCTCGCCGAACTTGAAGTGATGCGCCATCGTGATCAGCCGGCCGCGCGCGCTGCGCAGCGGATCCTCGAAGGTCGCCACCCCGTGCAACGCCGCGAGGATGGACGCGGGCATCAAAGGGAAACGCGTCTCCTCGATCAGCTCGCGGATCGCGCAGGCGACCAGCTTCTCGCCACGGTCGAGGTGGCCGCCGGGCACCGCCCAGAGGTCCTCGCCGAACGGTCCCTTGCGGCGCACCAGCAGCACGTGATCGCCGACCGTCACCACCGCGTCGCCCGTCATGTAGGCGACCGCGGTGTACTTCCTGCGATAACTCGCGATCGCCGCATGTTCGGCCTTGCGCCTCGTGTACTCCGGCAGCCGGCTCCACGCCTGCAGCCAGGCCCGCACCGGCGCGCTCACGTAGGGCGCCATCACCGTCAGCGCGGCGTCGGGATCGTCGGCCTCGAAGAACACCTGCCGCATCGCCGTCGCGTCGACGTCGGCCAGCCGGTCCACCAGCTGCTGCCGCCAGCGCGGGAAGTTGTTCAGGTAGTAGCTCGTGTGGTCCTTCTGGTGGCCGACCAGCACGATGTCCGCGTCCTCGCCGGCGATCGCCCGCACGCCCATCGTGACCGCCGCGTTCCAGCGCTTGTCGTCGAAGTAGTCCCGCACCGGCAGCACATGCAGGCGCTGCCGCTGCTCCGGCGTCAGGTTGGCCAGCAGCATCTGCCGGCGCTCCTCATGGACGAAGGGATTGCGCGGATCGCGCGCCTTGTGCGAGGAGCCCAGCACCGCGATCACCTCGTCGGCGAGGCCGAAGGCGGCCTGGAACAGCGCCTCCTGGCCGAGGTGCACGAGTTGCCAGCGTCCGACAACGACGGCGACGGTCTTGCGGATCATGCGATTCCTTCCTGGATTCAATAATGCCGCGCCGCGATCGGCAGCTGGCGGCCGCTGCCGAAGGCCCGGGCGCGCAGCCGCACGATCGGCGGCGCCTGGCGGCGCTTGTATTCGTTGCGGGCGATCATGCCCTTGATCCGCGCGACCAGCGCCTGACCTTCGTCGTCTGCCCGCAGCCCGGCCACCGCGGCCTCGGCGGCGGCGCGTTCGTCCGGCGCGAGGCGCTCGCCCTCGAGGAGCACCTTGAGGACCTCGTCGAGCAGCTCGTACGGCGGCAGGCTGTCCGTGTCGCGCTGGTCCGGCGCCAGCTCGGCGCTGGGCGGCTTGTCGAGGATGGACGCCGGGATGAGCTCGCGGCCGGCCGTCTCGTTCAGGTGCCGGCTCAGCGCGAACACCTCCGTCTTGTAGAGGTCGCCGATCAGGCCCAGGCCGCCGTTGGTGTCGCCGTAGAGCGTGCAGTAGCCGACGGCGATCTCGCTCTTGTTGCCGGTCGTCAGCAGCAGGTGGCCCTGCGCGTTGGACACGGTCATCAGCAGCGTCCCGCGCACGCGCGCCTGCAGGTTCTCCAGCGCGAGGCCGGCGGGGCGAAGCGCCAGCGTGCTGCCGGCCATCGTGTCGCCGACCTGCCGGACGATGTCCTCGATCGGGCAGACGTCCAGCGGGATGCCCAGGTTGTCGCAGAGCCGCTTCGAGTCGTCGACGCTGCCCGCGGAAGAGAAGCGCGACGGCATCGTGATCGCCGAGACCTTGTCCGCGCCGAGCGCCTCGACCGCCAGCGCCAGCGTCAGCGCCGAGTCGATGCCGCCGGAAGACCCGACGATCACCCGCTCGAAGCCGCAGCGACGCGCGTAGTCGCGCAGGCCGAGCACGATCTGCCGGCGATAGAACGCCATCGTGTCCAGGCCCGCGGGGGCGGGCGGCAAGGGTCCGCCGTCGCGGGCCGCGAAGAGACCGCGATCCGTCTCGAAACGCAGCGTGACGACCTGGGACTCGAAGCGTCCGGCCTCGAAGACCACGCCCGGCTCCGGCTCGATCGCGAAGGACGCGCCGTCGTAGACCAGCTGGTCGTGCCCGCCGACCTGGTTCACGAACACCAGCGGCAGCCGGTGCCGCCAGCAGGCGGCGCGGAACACCGCGTGGCGCTGCTCGCGCTTGCCGACGTTGCTGGGGCTCGCGTTGATCGAGACGACCAGGTCCGGCGCCGCGTCGGCCAGGCGCTGGAACGGATTGACCGCGTAGTCCCTGCCGTCGTCGTTCCAGCCGTCCTCGCAGATCATGAAGCCGACCTGCGTGCCGCCGATCCGCAGCACGCGGGCGACGTCGGGGCCGGGTTCGAAATGGCGGCGCTCGTCGAAGACGTTGTAGGTCGGCAGGAGCTGCTTGTGGTACTCGAGCAGCACCTCGCCGTCGCGGATCACGAGCAGCGAGTTGCGGAAGGCCTTGCCGGCGCCCGGGTTGCGGGTGGGCGCGCCGACGACCCAGTACAGCGAGCCGACCTCGCGCGTGGCCGCCAGCAGCGAGCTCATCGCGCGGTCCAGGCGTTGGCGGAAGTCGTCGTCGTCGAGCAGGTCGGCCGGGTAGTAGCCGGTCAGCGAAAGTTCGGGGAAGACGACCAGGTCCGCGCCGTCGTGGCGGGCCTGCCTCGCGGCGTCCAGATGCAGCGCGAGGTTGCCGTCCAGGTCGCCGATCGTCGGGTTGATCTGGGCGAGGGTGATCTTGAGCATGGCTGCGCTCCTTGAAGGCTTCAGTACTTCATGCGCCGCTGGCCCTCACCCCTGCCCTCTCCCGCAAGCGGGAGAGGGAGCAAGAGGGGCGCCAGTCGGACTCCCTCGGCCGCTCGCAAGAAGGGGAGCAAGCAGGGAGCCGGTTGAACTCCCTCTCCCGCTTGCGGGAGAGGGAGCAAGAGGGGCGCCAGTCGGACTCCCTCGGCCGCTCGCAAGAAAAGGGAGCAAGCAGGGAGCCGGTTGAACTCCCTCTCCCGCTTGCGGGAGAGGGTGGGGGTGAGGGCCAGCGGCGGCGGCAGTACCGCAACCCTCCGGGGTGAGCGCTGCGGTCATCCGGCCTGCTTCACTTTGAACACCTGCCGCAGGTAGTCGAGGAAGGTCTGGTCGTCGCACAGCGTCTTGCCGGGCGCGTCCGACAGCTTCGCGACCGGCTGGCCGTTGCAGCGCACCAGCTTCATCACGATGTTCAGCGGCTTGGGCCCCAGGTCGTTGCTCAGGTGGGTCCCGATGCCGAAACCCACCGGCACGCGCGCCGCGAAGTGCGCATGCAAACGGAAGGCCTCTTCGCAGTCCAGGCCGTCGCTGAACACCAGCCGCTTGGTGCGCGGATCGATGCGCAGCGCGGCGTAATGCGCCAGCGCCTTCTCGCCCCACACCACCGGATCGCCGCTGTCGTGCCGCAGGCCGTCGAAGAGCTTCGCGAAGTAGAGGTCGAAGTCGGCCAGGAACGCGTCCATGCCGATGACGTCGGTCAGCGCGATGCCGAGGTCGCCACGGAACTCCTGCACCCAGCCTTCCAGCGCCGCCTGCTGCGACAGCCGCAGCTGCACGCCGACCGCCTGCCAGGTCTGCAGGTACTCGTGCGCCATCGTGCCGATCGGGACCAGGCCGTGGCGGCGCGCCAGCTCGACGTTGGACGTGCCCTTGAAGACCGCCGGGATCTCGCGCCTGAGCGTGGCGACGACCTCGTCGTGCCAGTCGCCGGAGAAGCGCCGGCGCAGGCCGAAGTCGAAGAACTCGAACGGATGGGCGGCCTCGCCGAGCCGGTCCGGCACCGCGGCGGCGTACTCGCGCAGCCGGACCGTCTTCGCGGCGAGCCGCGCGCGGCCCTCGGCCAGCACCTCCTGTTCGCGCCCGGCGCAGAGCCGGCGGAAGTACAGCTCGTTCACGATGGCAAGCACGAAGATCTCGAACCCCATCACATGGACCTGCGGGCCCTTCGCGACGATCACGAGCTGACCCGCCTCGGCGCCCTCGCCCGGCCGCGCCTCGATGAAGCGGCGCTGGAAGCGGAAGATACGCAGGAAGTCGATGAAGTCCGGCTTCATGAAGCGCAGGCCGCCGAGGTAGGCGAGTTCCTCGTCGCTGAAGCGGAGCGTGCAGAGGTGGTCCAGCTCGCGGTTCACCGCGTCGCCGAGTTCCGCCAGCGGGAAGGCCGGCGTGTTGCGGCAGACGAAGCGGTACTCGGCGTCGTTCGCCGGGAAGGCATGCAGCAGCGTCTGCCACATGGTGAACTTGTAGAGATCGGTCTCCAGCAGCGAGCGGATGACGGGAGCGTCGCTCATGGCGTCGCTCCGCTCACGCCGACAGCAGGCCCAGCGCCTGCACCGCCGTCATCGTCCGCACGCCCAGCGCGCGGGCGCGCTCGACGAAAGCCGTCGCGCCCGCCTCGAAGCCGCCGACCGGACTCATCGCATCCTCGATCAGCACGATGCGCGCGAGCCGCCCCGCGTCCATCTCGGCGAACAGGTCCTCCGCCGTCGCGGCGACGCAATGGCTGCTGGCCTCGCCGGCGATGAAGGTCAGTCCCGGGAAATCGACGATGCGGTCGACCAATGCGCGGTTCGTCTGCGTGCGAGGGTCCGCGGCGATCGGCACCTCGGCGCGGACGGCGCTGTATTGCTCGGTCATCGGGTTGAGGCCCTTGAGCACCTTCTCGACCGTGCGCAGGCGCGTCGCTTCCCATCGACCGAGCGCCTCGGCGAGCTCGCCGTGCACGTTGTGGCCCCAGGTGCCGACGACACAGTGCGTCGGCCAGACCATCAGGACGTACTTCTTCGGGCTGGCTTCCAGGGCGTCGAGGTAGGCCAGCACCTGGTCGCGCAGGGCGGCGTCGCGCGGCGCGAAGCGACCGGCGCGGACATCGGCCGCCGTGATCGGCGTGAACGGCGCCACCGGGTGCGCGACGCCCTCGCCAGTCAGCTGCTGCCAGAACGCCGGCCGCTCGATCGCATAGACCGGATGCGAGTCCAGGGTGACGACGATGTCCGTGATCGCGCCGCCCGCCTGGTCCACCAGCGCGGCCAGGCGCTTCATGTCCGCGTCGGCGCCGGTCACCGGCAGCGTCGCGCCGGGGATGTCGCAAAAGTCGTTCTGCGGGTCGACGATCAGCAGTTGGAGGGCTTGGGTCATGGAAGCTCCGATTTCGTCCTTGTCAATTCGTGGCGCCAGCATAACCCACTTCGTGCTTGTTTGCACTAAGTGGCCAGGATCCAGCCGGAATCACCATGCAACCAGGTGTTGCGCCATGTCCCAATGATTCCAGGATGCGTTCGCGGGCCCGGTTTGACGCCCGGCCGTGTTGCCGCGCATAATTCGTGCCATTTCGCACTAAGCCATCTTCCACCGTGCCTTCCGTGGACTTCGAACGCCCCATCGTCACCGTCGACATCGTCCTGCTGACGCTGCGCGAAGGCGCACTGCACGCGGGCCTGACGCAGCGGGACAAGGCGCCGGCCCTCGGCGCCTGGACGCTGCCCGGCGGCTGGGTGCACACCGACCAGGACCAGGACGCCGACGACGCCGCCGCGCGCATCCTGCGCGAGAAGGCCGGACTGGTCTCGCCCTATCTGGAGCAGCTCCGCACCTTCTCGGGCCAGCACCGCGATTCACGCGGGTGGTCGCTGTCGGTCAGCTACTACGCGGTGGTGCCGGTCGACGGGACGACGCGTGTGGCCGAGGCAGCCGCGGCAGACGAAGCCGACACCGAGGTGCCGGGTCTTGCCGACAGGCGATTCCGCTGGGCGCCCGTCGACAGCCTGCGCTCCCTGCCCTTCGATCACGCGGAGATCCTGCGCCACGCGGTCGAGCGGGTGCGTTCGAAGACGCTGTATTCCTCGCTGCCGATCCACCTGATGCCCGCCGAATTCACGCTCGGCGCGCTGCAGCGCACCTACGAGCAGGTGCTGGGCGCCGAGCTCGACAAGCGCGGCTTCCGCCGCCGCATCGAGGAACTGGACGTGATCGAGGAGATCCCCGGCGCCTTCACCAGCGGCGGCAGCCACCGGCCGGCGCAGCTGTTCCGCAAGAAGGCGCATGCGCCCGCGCTGAAGACCGTGCCGAGCAACCTGGCGGTCGGCTGAGCGCCGACGGCGGTGCGAGCATCGTGCGGGTCGACACTGGAAAATGCCCCCGCCGGCCCCATGTGTCGCTGGCCGTCCGTCGCCCGCATCGGCCAGGAACGCGCAACATGACGCACACACCGGGAAGGAGCGCCCGACATGAGCCAGTTTGAATTCGATCTCGTGGTCATCGGCGGCGGATCCGGCGGCGTTCGCGCGGCCCGCATCGCGGCGCAGCATGGCGCCCGCGTGGCGATCGTGGAGAGCGCCAACTACGGCGGCACCTGCGTGCATCGCGGCTGCGTGCCGAAGAAGCTGCTGGTGCAGGCCAGCAAGTTCCCGCGCTCGGCCGCGTCGGCCCGCGGCTACGGCTGGAGCGCCGAGGCCGGCGAGCTGGACTGGCGCCGCCTGATCACGCACAAGGACACCGAGATCGACCGGCTCGAGGACGTCTACGAGCGCAACCTGCAGGGCGTGGGCGTGCAGACCTTCCATGCGCATGCGCGGGTGCTCGATGCGCACACGGTGCAGATCGACGGACAGGACCGCCGCCTGACCGCGGCGCACCTGCTCATCGCCACCGGCGGTCGCCCCGCGACGCTGGACATCCCCGGCAGGGAGCTCGCCATCACCTCGGACGAGGCCTTCCATCTGGCCGAGCTGCCGCGCCGCGTGCTGGTCGTCGGCGGCGGCTACATCGCCGTCGAGTTCGCCGGCATCTTCCGTGGGCTGGGCAGCGAGGTCGACCAGGTCGTCCGCGGGCCGCGCCTGCTGGGCGAGTTCGACGAGGACATCGCCCAGGTGCTGGCGCGCCACATGACGCAGCAGGGCATCCGGCTGAACCTCGAGCAGGAGATCACCCGGATCGACAAGGCCGCCGACGGCCTCGCCGTGACGACCTCGACGGGCTCCCGGCTCGACGTCGACCTGGTCCTGCTGGCGGTCGGCCGCCGCGCCAACACGGATGAGCTCGGCCTGCAATCGGTCGGCGTGGCGATGGATGAACGCGGCGCCGTCGTCGTGGACGAGTTCGGGCGGACGAACGTCCCGTCCATCCACGCGATCGGCGACGTCACCGACCGCATCAACCTCACGCCGGTCGCGATCCGCGAGGGCCATGCCTTTGCCGACCGCCTGTTCGGCGGTCTGGACGTGCCGCCGTTCAATCGCGAGACCGTGCCCACCGCCGTCTTCACCACGCCGGAGATCGGCGTGGTCGGCCTCACCGAACAGGCGGCGCGGGCGCGCCACCCCGACCTGCGCGTCCTGACGACGACCTTCCGCGCGATGACGCAGGCCTTCGGCGGCTCGCCGGACCAGGTCTACGTCAAGGTGCTGGTCGACCGCCCGACCGATCGCGTCGTCGGCGTGCACCTGCTCGGCGAAGGCGTCGCCGAGATGGTCCAGTTCATCGCGGTCGCCCTGAACGCCGGCGCGACCTGGCAGCACTTCCGCGCCACCGTCGCGCTGCACCCGACGATCGCCGAGGAGGTCGTGACGCTCAGGGATTGAGGCCCCGAGAGGACTCAGCGCGCGCTCAGTCCCTTGAGCAGCGCCTCGTGGAATTCCTTCGGCGACTCGACCTGCGGCGAGTGCCCCAGCGCCGGGAACTCGACCAGCGAGGCGCCCGGGATCATCTTCGCCGTCGAGCGACCGAGCGTCGCGTAGTCGCCGAGCTGCTCGGCGATCTCCTTCGGCGCGCGCACCGCGCCGGGCGCCGTGCGGTCCTTGCCGCCGATCATCAGCAGCGTGCGGACCTGCAGCCGCGGCAGCTCCTGCACCACCGGCTGGGTGAAGATCATCTCGGAGGTCTGCGCCTGGTTCCAGGCGACCTGCTCGCGGCCCGGCCCTGCGTACTGGCCCGCGGCCATGCGCACCCAGCGGTCGTACTCGGGCTTCCACCGGCCGTTGTAATAGAAGCGCAGCTGGTAGGCCTTGATGGTCTCGGCCGTCGTCTTCAGCTCCTGCGCGTAGAGCTGGTCGATGCTCGCGTACGGCACGCCGGCCGCCTGCCAGTCCTCGAGCCCCAGCGGATTGACCACCACCAGCTGCTCCACCTGCGCCGGATAGGCGAGCGCGAAACGCATCGCCAGCATGCCGCCCATCGAATGCCCGATGACCGTGGCCTTCGCGATGCCCAGTGACTGCAGCAGCGCCTGCGTGTTGGCGGCGAGCTGGTTGAAGCTGAACTGGTAGCCCACCGGCTTGCTCGACGCACAGAAGCCGATCTGGTCCGGCACCACGACGCGGTAGCCCGCGCCGGCGAGCACGCCTATCGTCTGCTCCCAGGTCGCGCCGCAGAAATTCTTGCCATGCAGCAGCACCGCCGTGCGGCCGTTGGGCTGGCCGGTCGGCGCGACGTCCATGTAGACCATCTCGAGCGGCTGGCGCTGCGTGGTCAGCTTGAAGCGCTGTTGCGGATACGGATAGTCGAAGCCTTCCAGGCGCGGGCCGTAGGCCGGGGTGTCCGCGGCGGCCGCGGGCGCGGGGGATGGCGTCTTCACGTCCGGAGCGGTCTGCGCATGCGCGCCGAGGACGATCGCCGACAGCGCGGCGGCAAGCAGGGTCTTCATCACGGGCCACTCCAATCTTGACGGCAGGCGCGCCGGAGCGAGCAAGCGTCGTTCCCTGGGGCACCCCGTCCGGCCATTTCAAGGCCGGTCAAGATAGCCGAAGCTGCCGTGGTCGCGGATCTCCTCGGCCGCCAGGCGTGCGGCCTTCATCGCGTGTCTGAACAAGGACATCGCCAGGCTGACGCGCTTCACGCCCGCGTCGCCGAGCTCACGCACCGTGAACGAGCGCCCCGGGATGCCCGCCATGAAGTTGACCGGCTTCGTCACCGACGCGCAGACCCGCCGCACGGCGTCGAGGTCGGGCAGCAGCGGCGCGAACAGCACATCGGCCCCGGCGCGTTCGAAGGCCTGCAGGCGGCGGATCGTGTCGTCGAGATCGTGGATGCCGTGGAGGAAGTTCTCGGCGCGCGCCGTGACCACGAACGGGAACGGCAGCGCACGGGCCGCCGCCACCGCGGCGGCGACGCGTTCGACGGCCAGGTCGAAGTCGAGGATGGGCGGGCCACCTTCGCTGGACGAGTCTTCGATCGAGCCGCCCGCCGCGCCTGCCTCCGCCGCCAGACGGATCGTCAGCGCGCAGTCCTCGGGACGATGGCCGAAACCGTTGCCCAGGTCGGCGCTCAGCGGCAGTGCCGTCGCACCCGCGAGCAGCCGGACGTGCGCGAGCGTTTCATCTCGGCTCAACTGGCCGTCACGCCGTCCGACGGCCTCGGCCGCCGCGGCACTCGAGGTCGCCAGCGCCTCGAAACCGGCGGTCTCCAGCATCCGCGCCGAGGCGATGTCCCAGGCATTGGCGATCACGAAGGGGCCGGGACGCTCGTGCAGCGCCCGCAGCGCGACGGCCTTCGCGCGCATCGATTCGGGCGAGCGCCCTGCGCCGGGTTCGGAGCCAGGTTCGGAGCCGGGCTCGCGGCCGGGCTCGGAGGTGGGCGCTGAAGTGGACGCGGAAATGGGCGGCGTGCTCATGGCGGGCCTCGACGGTGGAACAGACGACGGATGCTAGGCCCCGCTCCTGCCGCCGTCTGGCAGCAATCGGACCTGTTCCTCCGACGCCGAGCCGCCCCAGGCCGGCTGGGTCAGCCGTTCGATCGCGAAGGGGCGACTACCTCCAAAAGGGTGGCGGGCTCGCCACGGAATTCCCGGTCTTTCCCCGGAATCGGGGCGCTCCGCGCGTTCAGCGCCCCGTAGGCCCCATCCACAATGTTGCGAACCATTCGCATTTGATAACGTATCGCGTTACGCTGAATTTCTTGGTCCGCCCCATGCCCTCCCCTGTCTTCCGCGCCGCCGCGCCCCGCCTGTCCCTGATCTCCCTGTCCGTGCTGACGATGCTGGCGCCGCTCACCGCCCGTGCGGAGGGCGAGCCGGGCCCGGCGACCGCGGCCGCGGCCGATGTGCTGGCCACCGCCGCGGGCGCGGCGCCGCAGAAGAAGCTGCTGGATGAAGTCGTCGTGACCGGCGTTCGCAAGAAGACCTTCGCGGCGGAGACGGTGCGGGTCGGCGCCTTCCGCGACCAGGACCCGCTGGACGTGCCGCTGACCAACAGCGTGATGTCGCGCGACCTGCTGGACGCGCAGGCCGCGCAAGGCCTGTTCGACGCGCTGAAGAACACCGCCGGCGTGACCCGCTCGCAGGTCAGCGGCTCCACCTACGACAACCTGTCCATCCGCGGGATCATTGTCGAGAACCGCAGCAACTACCGCCTCAACGGCAACCTGCCGGTCGTCAACCTGATCGACATCCCGCTCGAGAACAAGGAGCAGGTCGAGGTCCTCAAGGGCGCCTCCTCGATGTACTACGGCATGGTGCCGCCGTCGGGCATCGTGAACTTCGTGACCAAGCGCGCCGGCCCGACGCCGGTGACCTCGCTGACCACCACCGTCAACGACCACGGCGGCGCCAAGGTCCACATGGACATCGGCCGGCGCTTCGGCGAGGACGGCGACGTGGGCCTCCGCGTCAACGCGGCCACCAGCAAGGAGGAGACCGGCATCGCCCGCTACCAGGGCGACCGCGACGTGCTGACGCTGGCCGCCGACTGGCGCGCGACGTCCTGGGCCAACTTCAAGCTCGACGTCGAGCACTACCGCAAGAACACCAGCGAGCAGGCCGGCATCCAGCTGCCCGCCGCCGTGAACGGCGTGATCACGCTGCCGCGCGTGCCGGACAACACCACCAACCTCGCGCCCGAGTGGGCCCGCTACGACGCGCAGGCCGACAACGTGCTGCTGCGCGGCGACTTCGCGCTCAGCGACGACTGGGTGCTGAGCGTCGAGACCGGCCGCGCCCGGACCGAACGCGACCGCAACAACACGACCTTCATCAACTACAACCCGCAGACCGGCGCCGGCACGGCCAGCGTCAACGTGCTGAAGGGCCAGAAGTACACCAACACCAACCACCGCGTCGAGGCCATCGGCCGCTTCGACACGCTGGGCATCGGCCACGAGCTGACCTTCGGCGCGACCTACAACCGGCGCGAGTCCGCCGGCTGGATGAGCGGCACGGCCACCGCGCCGCAGAACCTGTACGCGCCGGTCGACATCGCCCAGCTGACGCCGACGCTGCGCCAGGCCGGCTTCCCGTCCGAGATCAACGACCGCGGGCTGTACGCCTTCGACCGCGTCTCCATCGGCGAGCAATGGCAGTTCCTGGCCGGCGTGCGCAAGACCGTCTACCGCAGCGAGGCGACCAGCCCCACCGCGCCGGTCAGCGTCTACCGCGCCGACAAGGTCACGCCCAACTTCTCGGTGATGTGGAAGCCGATGAAGCAGCTGAGCGTCTACGGCAGCGTGCTGCGCGGCCTGGAGGAGACCGGCACCGCGCCGCTGACCGCCGACAACGCCGGCCAGGTGCTGGCCCCGGCCGTCAGCAAGCAGCGCGAGCTGGGCGTGAAGGCGCGTGTGGGCGAGGTGCTGCTGCAGACCGCGTTGTTCCAGACGGATCGCGCGCTGACCACGACGATCAACCGCGTCTACCAGATCGGCGGCGAGGCGCGCTACCGCGGCCTGGAGTTCTCCGCCAGCGGCGAGATCGGCCGCGACTTCGCGATCGTGGCCTCGGCGCTGCTGCTCGATGCCGAGATCACCAAGGTCGGCACCACCAATGCCGGCGAGCTGGGCCAGTCGCCGGAGAACACGCCGAAGAACACGCTGAGCCTGTTCGGCGAGTACCGCCTGCCGATGGTGCCCGGCCTGTCGCTGAACGCGGGCGTGTACCACTTCGGCAAGCGCGCGGTGAACAACCTCAACCAGGGCTGGGTCGGCGCCTACGAGACGCTGTCCATCGGCGCGCGCTACCAGTTCCGCGTGATGGACAAGGCGGTGAGCCTGCAGGCCAACGTGGACAACCTGACCGACAAGGACTACTGGAGCACCGCCGGCAACAACCTGCTGGGCGTCGGCGCGCCGCGCACGCTGCGCGTCACCGCCAAGGTCGACTTCTGATCGGCGCCGCCAGGAGATCCCAGCCATGGCGCTGATGACCGCCCGCCGCGTCTGGATGTGGCTGCACCGCTGGATGGGCCTGACGCTGGGGATGCTGCTCGCCGCGGCGGCCCTGCTCGGCGCCTTGATGACGGTGCTGCGCCCGCTGGACGAGTCCCTGCATCCGGAGCTGTTCCGCGCGCCCGCGCATGACGCGGCGCAGGCCGTCGTCGCCTCCAGCACGCCGTTCGAGACGCTGCGCCGCCGCGTGGCCGAAGAATTCGGCCCCAAGGCGACGATGACCATCCGCCCGCCGCGCGAGGACGGCGAGTCGCTGCGCGTGTCGGTCCGCTCGCCGGACTGGGCGGGCACGATCTACCTCGATCCGGTCAGCGTGGTCGAGCTCGGCCGCCGCGGCGAGACCGAGGGCGCGGCCAACGTCGTCTTCGAGCTGCACAGCGAGCTGCTGCTCGGCGACACCGGCAAGGCGGTGCTGGCCTTCACCGCGCTGGCCTACCTGCTGCTGCTGGTCACCGGGCTGGTCCTGTGGTGGCCGATGAACGCGGCGCAGTGGAGACATGCGTTCAAGCTCAGGCTCGACAAGGGCACGACGCGCAGCCTGTTCGACCTGCACCGCTTCGCCGGCGCGGTGCTGGGCGTGCTGGTGGCGGTGACCGTCGCGAGCGGTGCCTGGATGGCCTACCGGCCGATCGGCGGCTGGCTCAACGCGCTGGTCGGCGTGGAGGCGGTCAAGCCGCCCAAGGTCGGCAAGGACCACGGCGAGCGCGTGCCGCTGGACCAGACCGTCGCCGAGGCCCGCATGCGCTGGCCGGGAGCGCAGCTCGGCTTCATCCAGCTGGGCGCTGCGGACACGCGGCCGGTGCGCTTGCGCTTCAAGCTGGCGGGCGATCCGCACCCGAACGGACTGTCCTCGATCTGGGCGCATCCGGTCGACGGCCGCGTCCTCGCCCAGCAACGGCTGGACGAGCTGGACCTCGCGGTGCGGTCCACCGCCTGGATCTACCCGCTGCACGCGGGCGAGCTCTTCGGCGTGGCCAACCGCGTCATCACCGGCCTTCTGGGCCTCGTGCTGTTCGGCATGGGCGTCACCGGGGCGTGGCTGTGGTGGCGCCGGCGGCGTTGAGACGCTGAACCACCGACGCGCCGGGGCGTCCGGTCATGAGGATCAGGCGCGGATCAACTCATCCACGCAGCGCGCGACCAGCGCGCTGTCGGCATCGAAGTAGTGCGTGTGCGCCCCGGCGCCGACGCAGAGGTCCTTGCGCGGCGGTTCATCGAGCGCCGCCGCGCCCGGCGCATAGAACGCGGACTGGTGGACCGCCCGCGGCGATGCGGGCTCCCAGATCCAGCGTCCGACGTAATCCCCGGCGGTGAAGGCGTTGGTCCACTTGTCGATGCCCAGTTGATCCAGCACCGGTCCGGTGCGGACCCAGTGGTACAGGTCGGGGAAGCGCGCCGCATAGAGTTGGCGCAGCGGGCTGCCCGCCGTGAACAGATGCACCTCGATGTCCTGCAGCCATTGCCCCAGCCGCCCCGCGCGGCTGTCGGGATCGCGCATGGCGCGGTAGGTCAGGTAGCGCAGCAGGTCGGCGGTGATCACCGTGCCCTGGCTGTGCGACACGATCACCACCCGCGAGGCGCCGTCCCGCTTCAGCTGCTCCAGCAGCGCCACGTAGCGCGCGAAGATGCGGGCGCGCGGAATCGCCTTGCGCGGGAACTCCCGCAGGTAGTTGTCGACGTCCAGCAGCGCGTCCAGCGGCGCCCGCAACCAGGGCGCGTATTTGGACAGCGTTCTTCCGAACAAGGTCAACGCGCCCAGTGCCGACACCGAGCCGATCACGAACGGCGCCAGCAGCGACTGGGACGCGAAGCCGGTGCCCGAGATGGCCTGCTTCAGGTCCGCCGCGGTGAACGGCGGCACCAGGCGCAGCAGGTCCAGCAGGTAGACGCCCCCGATGTAGGTCGTGGCCAGCGCGCTCGCGATCGCGAGCAGCGCGATGTAGTCCTCGAGCCGCTCGTAGCCGCCGGTCAGCCAGCGCCCCAGGTTGCCCGCCGTCCCCACCCCCCGCTGCAGTTCGGCCAGCACGCTGGGCAGCAGTGACACCAGCACATAGGCGAGCAGCGCCAGCAGCAGCATCGCGACCAGGAAGAAGGTCGCCGTGCTGTACACATACCGCAGCGTCAGGAAGCTCTCCGCCGGCAGCGCGCGGACCAGGTCCGCGGCACGGTGCTGGAAGCCCCAGGTGTCGGTGGCGACCTCGAACTGGAGGTCGAACAGCCACGGCCGGTAGCCCCACTTGCCGGCCGCGCGCTCCAGCACCTGGTGCCCGGCGGCCCAGATCACCATGCCCACGGCGGTGAACGAGGTGACGGAGACGAACAACCCCAGCCGCGCCGTCGCGACGCTGGCCCGGGCCGCGTCGCCGAGCCCGGCCTGCCGCACGCCGTACCAGGTCCACGGCACCAGCAGGGCCGCGGCGACGATCCACCAGACATAGGTGCCCATCAACATCAGCTCGAAGGCCCGCAGCGCCGCCGCGGTCCACCAGGTCCAGGGATCCCGCCCCGGCGGCACGCCGAGCAGGACGACCGCCATGGTGGCCAGGCTCGCCGCCAGGAAGAGTCGGCCGATCAGCCGTGTCGCGGCGAAGCGCCGGTCCGCGAGGGCCAGGCCGGCGTCGCACAGCAGCACCAGCGCGGCCAGCACGATCACCCCCAGCACCCAGCCCGCGGCGGGCAAGGTCAGCACGAACGCGGCGGCCGCCGCCGCCAGCAGCAGCACGCCGCGTCCCGGCGCCGATCGCACGTGGCGATAGACCAGCCACCAGAACCCCAGCGCCGGCAGGCCCACGGCAAGCAGGGTCCGGACACGTTCCGCCGCCTCGCCCCGCGGGTCGTCGTTCAGCACCGACATCACGACGATGAAGGTCCCCAGGAGCAGCGCCTGCAGGAACAGGTTGGACAGCAGGTGGGCCAGGGACCAGTCCAGCGCCGTCTGCAGCCACGACAGCCGCGCCCAGCCCCGGCGGATCCCGACGGGCGCCTCGGCGGCGTCGGCCGCGTGACGCGCCTGGTCGATCGTGTCCCGCGCGAGCTTGGACAGCCGGAACAGGATGGTGAACAGCTCGGTCAGGATGCTCGGCAGCGCGCTGGACAGTCGCGACAGGTCGGCCCAGTACATCTCATGCAGATCCACCTGCTGCGTGGTGCGTGCCTGAGCGTCCTCCCGCGTCATGCGGATCCGGTGCCCCACCACATGCTCCGTCCCGGCCCCGCCGCGTTGCGCCTTGAAGAGCAGGTAGTCGGTGAAGGCGATCCCCGCGTCCGGCTCGCCCTTCAACGGGTCGCCCGGGGTCCGCGGCGTCGCCCCCTTGGCGGCGTGCGCGGACCGGACGGTCGACTGGTAATGCAGGGCCTTGGCCCGGTCCTCCCCGTCCCCCTGGGCCGACGCGTCCATCCAGCCGGTCCGCTGGAAGTCCGACCGCAGCGACTGCCGCAACGCCTTCATGGGCGAGGGGGCCTCCTCGGGATCGCGGGCGGCCGGCACGCAGCCCTCGAGGACCGGGACCTGGAGCAGCAGGCAGTCGCAGGTCCCGCCGAGATAGGTCACCTGCGCCGGCGGACGCGCGGTCAGCAGCGCCGCCAAGCCGCGCACCGTGTCGCCCGGCGCCTGGTCCGCGACGCCGTGCACGGCGACGACCGCCACGCGCTGGGCGGCGCCCCGGCCGGCTTCCGGTCCTGCGTCCGGTGCTCGCGACACGCGCTCCGTGGTCGTCCCCCGCGCCTCCCGCGGGCCCGCCCCTGGCTCGGTCATGACATCCCCCCTTCCAAGTGCTCAGGATGGTGCGCCGGGCTCGCGGTGTCACCCCCCTTTGGAAGGGACAGGTGCCGGCAGCTTTTCTTGATGCCCCGCCATGTTCGAGCAAGACCCGGCCCCGCGTCCGGGCGTCCCCGACGACGGCGACGGACTCACCCTGCCCCGGGACTCTCATCTGCCCAGCGTCGTGCGCACCGCCTCCATCACCCCGGTGCGCCCCCACCTGATGCCGCTGTACCACCTGCCGCCTTCGCCCATCCCGCCGACCCCGGTGGGGATGCCCGCCCCACCGGCCGGACCCGCCCAACCCGGCGGGCCGGCTGATACCGACGCCTCGCCGCTGTCGGCCTCGGCGCCCGACACACCGGGCCTGCGGGCGCTCGAGCGCCGCTGGGCCCATTCGATCGCCGCGCATGCGCTGTGGTCCCGCCAGGCGCCGATCGTCCCGCTGCTGCTGGACTGGCTGCGCGACGCCGAGCCCATCGCCCGCCGGCTCGGACCGGCGATGTGGCGGCACTTCGCACAGCATCTGTTGCAGCACGCCAGCAGTCGCGACCTGCGCGCGATGGGGCTGGATGAGCGCGTCGAGTCGCGCCTGTGGAGTTCCTGGCCCGAATGGCGGACCGCCGGATTCCGCATCGCGGATGCGCCGGGCCGCCTGCACCGGGCCGTCGTCTGGTGGGAGGACGGCCGCACGCCGGAGTTCCCCGACACCGAGCGCGTCTTCGAGACGCCCTACGGCGCGGCGCTGTGGCTCGACGGCCGGCTGCTGCCCTATCCGCAGGAGCTGACCTTCGGCTGTTCGATCAACGGCTCGGGCGAGTGGATCGACGACCGCTACTTCGTCGTCGACGTCGACGGCCCGCCCGAGCACCCCGACTACGTCGAGGAACTCGCCAACGGCCGGGGCTCGGTGCTGAGCCTGCTGGTCGTCGATGCCAGGCACCGCACCTGTCACCTGCTGAACCCGAGGGCCCACGAGCCCTGGCTGCGTCCGCGCATCACCGTGCAGGCCGACGGGCGCTGGCGCATCGATCCGGGCACCGACGCCGGCGACGCCGACACGCTGTACGACGAGGATGCCGACCGGCCTCCCGTGCCGTCGCGGCTGATGCTGCCCTCGGACCTGCCGCCGGCCTCGATCGAGGCCGAGATCCCGCCCGAGGAGGCCGAGCCGCGTTCGCTCGCGCCGGCCTGGCGTCATGTCGTCGACGCGTGGAACACGGACCGCGATCGCCTGGTGGGCCTGCTCGGCGAGATGAACTACGAACTGGCCCTGGACAGCTTTCGCGATGCGGCCTTGGGAGGGTGAGCGGGGATCTCGCGGTTCATGCGGCGCATACGGCACATGCGGCGCATACGGCACATACGGCACATGCGGCACATGCGGCACATGCGGCACATGCGGCGAATGATCAGGCGGCGCCGGCCACCCAGCAGCCCTCGTTGACGCGTCCCTTGGCGTCCCGCGGATACCGCGGGTCCCATCCCACTTCCACCATGCAGTCCCTGATCGCTCTCTTCAGCATATCTCCGCCGTGACTACCCACGACGAAGCAGGTTTTCCGATTAAGGACGTTCCTATTGAACAGCACTCTGAAGATGACCCGCGCCACATCCGACGAGATGCCCATCGCAGCGTGCTCGTCTCCTACGACCACTGCTCGTTGATGAAAGTCCAGCTTGTTCTGCCGGTTGTCGTACCCCAATGACTGCCGCAATACGCCGAGCTTCACCGCCTCGCCCAGTCGCGCCTCAGCCTCAGGACCTTGACCGGCCTTCTCGAGCGCCGAGATCACGGCGCTGCAGGACACCACAGTCGGCTTGATCCCTGCGTCCTTCATGCGATCGAACCACTTGCACGCCCCTTCCGCATCGGGGGCCTTTTCGTGCGCCGAGATCACGGCGTTGTACGACATCACATCCGGCTCGATCCCTGCGTCCTTCATGCAATCGAACCACTCGCGCGCGCCCTTCGCATCCCCGGCCTTCGCGTGCGCCGAGATCACGGCGCTGTAGGACACCACATCCGGCTCGATCCCTGCGGCCTTCATGTGCTGGAACCACTCGCGCGCGCCCTTCGGATCCGCGGCCTTCTCGTGCGCCGAGATCACAGCGTTGTAGGACACCACATTCGGCTTGAGCCCTGAGGCCTTCATGCCATAGAACCAATCGCGCGCCCCCTGGGCATCGGCGGCTTTCCCGTGCGCCGAGATCAAGGCGTTGAAAATGGGGACATCCGCCCGAACCGGCTTTCCGGTGCTCGGATCGACGGCCCGCTTCAGCTCCCGTAGACAGGCATGGGCAGCGCTCGTGTCCCTGCCGCCCTTGTTGATGCATGAAGTCGTCACTTTCAGCACATCTGTCGCATCACAATCCCCGGCGAGAAAGCTGTCCACGACACCCGCGTTGGGCGCACGCCGTCCGCGGAATTCTTGCTGCCTGCGCAGTCCGGCCACGCCGGGCCGTCCTGGCGCATGGCCGGGCATCCGGCCGGACCGCCCGCGTGGAGATCCGACCACCTCCCACACCTCCTGTCCGGACGACGTTGCCTCCTGCGGTAAGCCTCCTGGACGCGGGGCCTCTGGGCCGTCGTTCGCCGGATGGATGCAGCCCATTCCGGCTGCCAGCGGTGCAAATGCCATGAAGCGTCCTGTCCTGTGTCCTGATGTGAAGGACTGAACAAGTGCTTATGCCATCCCACAGAGTTCCACGTGACAACCTGCTCGGCGAGTGAACTACGAACTGGCCCTGGACACCTTCCTTGACGCCGCCTTGGGCTGCTGAGGGGCCGCCGCCTCGCGGCAGCAGCTCATGAACTGTTCCGCCGCCGGCGACGGCCGGCGGTTGCGCAGCGTCAGCAGGCCGACCGGCGGCAGCTCGATCGGTACGTCGATCGGCAAGGCCTTGGCCAGTCCTTCCTTGGCCAGGTAGCGCGCCACGTTGTCCGCCACGAAGGCCGCCGCCCCGCGCTGGCGCAGGAAGGTCAGCGTGACCAGGAAGGACGCGCTCTCGACGATGTCGCTCGGCGGGTCCAGCTGCTGGGCATAGAACATCTGGTTCAGCTTGATCCGCGACGAGGCCCAGGGCGGCGGCATCACCCACGGCATGCGGGCGAGTTCGGCCCACGGCGGCCGCTTCGTCCTGCGCGCCGCCGCCAGCGGATGGTCCGGCCGCACGACGATGCGCATCGCCTCCTCGACCAGCGGCTCGGTCGCCAGGTCCGGCGCGGCGTAGCCGGGCTCCAGCCGGGCCACGATCACGTCGAGCTCGCCCACGCGCAGCCGCGGCAGCAGGCGCGTCAGGTCGCCTTCCTCGATGTGGATCGTCGTCAGCGATGAATGCCGCTTGAGCCGCTCGACCGCGCCGGCCACCAGGCCCGGCGTCGCCACCACCATCGCGCCGACGCTCACCCGCCCGGCCGCGCCGCTGGCCACCGCGGCGATCTCGTCGCGGGTGCGCGCGTAGTCCGACAGCACCGAGCGCGCGAAGCGGACCACCGCCTCGCCGAAGGGCGTCGGTTCGGTGCCGCGCGTGGAGCGGGTGAACAGGTCCAGCCCGAACATGCGTTCGACCTCGGCCAGCGACTTCGACACCGCCGGCTGCGTCTGCGACAGGAACTCCGACGCGCGGCCGAGGTGGCGGAACTGGTCCAGCGCGACCAGCATCTGCAGGTGGCGCAGCTTCAGGTTGGAACGGAGGACGCGGTCGATCTGGCTCATGCGTCGATCTTAGGACCCTGGCGATCCTTCATTCCGTTCATGACATGAAGGCAGTCCAGTTCTTCAATTGAGCCGCATGGAGCGGATCTCCACAATGCGCCGCAAAGAGTCCTCGACCGACGAGGCCCCCAGCCGCAAGATCCTCGAGCCAGGAGACAAGACATGACCATCCGCATGGACCGCCGCCGCGTCCTGATCGCCGGCGCCGCCGGCCTCGGCGCCAGCGCTCTCGCGCTGCCGCGCCTGGCGAACGCCGGCGCCTATCCGTCCGAACGGGCCATCACCTTCATCTGCCCCTGGCCCGCCGGCGGTACCGCCGACGTGACCATGCGCGCGTTGTGCATGGCCGCGGGCAAGGTCCTGGGCCAGACCGTCATCATCGAGAACCGCGCCGGCGCCTCCGGCATGCTGGGCACCAAGGTGCTGTCGCAGGCCAAGCCCGACGGCTACACCATCGGCCAGGTGCCGATCTCGGTGACCCGCTTCGCGCAGCTGCGCACCGTGCAGCTCGATCCGCTCAAGGACTTCACCTACCTCGCCCGCGTCAACGGCCAGACCTTCGGCCTGGTCGTGCGCGCGGATTCGCCGTGGAAGACGCTGGCCGAGTTCGTCGCCGCCGCCAAGGCCAGGCCCGGCCTGATCACCTACGGCAGCGCCGGCATCGGCGGCGCGACGCACGTCGGCATGGAGGAGTTCAACCTGCTCGCCGGCATCCAGCTCAACCACATCCCCTACAAGGGCGGCGCGCCCGCGTTGCAAGACCTGCTCGGCGGCCAGGTGGACGCGGTGGCGGACTCCACCTCGTGGGCGCCGCATGTGAAGTCCGGCAAGCTGCGCCTGCTGGTCACCTGGGGCGCCACCCGCACCAAGGACTTCGCCGACGTGCCCACGCTCAAGGAAGCCGGCTACGACCTGGTCGTCGACGCGCCCAACGGCATCGGCGCGCCCAAGGGCATGGATCCGGCGATCGTCGCGAAGCTGCGCGACGCCTTCCGCAAGGCGACCGCGGATCCCGACTTCATCGCGACCTGCGACCGCATCGACTCGCCGGTGATGTACCTCGACCAGCCCGACTACGAGAAGTACATCGCCGCCACCTACCGCAAGGACACGCAGCTGATCGAGCGCCTGAAGCTGCGCGAACTGCTGGCGAAGGGTTGAACATGAGCGTCCCTGCGACCGCGTCGCCGCTGCTGCGCCTGCACCACGACGACAACGTGTTGATCGCGCGCCAGCCGCTGACGCTGGGCCAGGCGCTGCCGGAATTCGGCCTGCGCCTGAAGGCGCAGGTCCCCGCCGGTCACAAGATCGCGGCACGGCGCATCGCCGCCGGCGAACCCATCCGCAAGTACAACGCCGTCATCGGCGTCGCCGCGCGCGACATCGAGCCCGGCGACTACGTGCACGCGCACAACATCGCGCTGGTCGAGTTCGACCGCGATCCCGCCTTCGGCGCCGACGTGAAGCCGGTCGACTACGTGCCCGAGGCCGAACGCGCCACCTTCCTGGGCATCGTGCGGGCCGACGGCCGCGTGGCGACGCGCAACTTCATCGGCATCCTCGCGTCGGTGAACTGCTCGTCGACGGCGATCAACCGCATCGCCGAGCACTTCACGCCGGAGCGGCTGAAGGACTTCCCCAACGTCGACGGCGTCGTCGCCTTCGCGCAGACGACCGGCTGCGGCATGTCCTCGCCCAGTCCCCACTTCGACCTGCTGCGCCGCACGATCGCCGGGTATGCGAAGCATCCCAACCTGGGCGGCGCGCTGATCGTCGGCCTCGGCTGCGAGCGCAACCAGGTCGCCGGGTTGATGGAATCCCAGCATCTGGTCCCCGGCGAGACGCTGAAGACGCTGGTGATGCAGGACACCGGCGGCACCCGCGCCACGATCGAGGCCGGCATCCGCGCCGTCGAGGCGATGCTGCCGATCGCCAACCGCGTGTCGCGCCAGCCGGTCAGCGCGGCCCACCTGAAGATCGGGCTGGAGTGCGGCGGCTCGGACGGCTTCTCCGGCATCGGCGCCAATCCCGCGCTGGGCGCGGCGATGGACATCCTCGTGCGCCACGGCGGCACCGCGATCCTGTCGGAGACGCCGGAGATCCACGGCGTCGAATACATGCTCACCCGCCGCGCGGTCACGCCCGAGGTCGGCCGGAAGCTGCTCGACCGCCTGGCCTGGTGGGAGGACTACACCCGCGGCCACAACGGCCAGTTCAACGGCGTCGTCGGTCCCGGCAACCAGGCCGGCGGCCTGGCCAACATCTTCGAGAAGTCGCTGGGTTCCGCGATGAAGGGCGGGACCACGCCGCTGCGCGCGGTCTACGAGTACGCCGAGCCCATCGACGAACCGGGCTTCGTGTTCATGGACTCGCCGGGCTACGACCCGGTCGCCGTCACCGGCCAGATCGCCAGCGGCGCCAACCTGATCTGCTTCACCACCGGGCGCGGCTCGATGTTCGGCTCCAAGCCGGCGCCGACGATCAAGCTGGCCAGCAACACGCCGATGTACACCCACCTCGAGGAGGACATGGACATCAACTGCGGCCTGGTCATCGACGGTGAACTGACCATCGAGGAGATGGGACAGCGCATCTTCGAGCACATCCTGCGCTCAGCCTCCGGCGAGCCGACCAAGAGCGAGCTGCTCGGCCTCGGCGACCACGAGTTCGTGCCCTGGCACCTGGGCATCGTGAGCTGAGCTTCCTTTCTTTCAGCCTTCCAGCCCTCGAGGCTTCCCATGCAGACGCAGAACCACATCGCCGGTCGCTGGTGCGACGCGGCCTCGGGCGACCGCTTCCCGGTCGTCGATCCCGCCGATGACAGACTCATCACCGACGTCCCGGACAGCCGCGCCGACGACGCGCGCGCCGCAGTCGATGCGGCGCACGCGGCCTTCTCCACCTGGCGCCTCGTGCCGGCCAAACAGCGCGCCGCCATCCTCAAGCGCTGGAACGACCTGATCCTGCGCGACCAGGACCGGCTGGGCGCGCTGATCTCGCGGGAGCAGGGCAAGCCGCAGGCGGAAGGTCGCGCCGAAGTCGCGTACGCGGCGAGCTACGTCGAGTGGTTCGCCGAAGAGGCGACGCGTGCCAACGGTGAGGTCATCCCCGCGCCGGTGCAGGGCCGCCGCATGCTGGCGTTGCGCGAGCCGGTGGGCGTCGTCGCGGCGATCACGCCGTGGAACTTCCCCGCCGCGATGATCGCCCGCAAGATCGCGCCGGCGCTGGCCGCGGGCTGCACCGTCGTCGCCAAGCCGGCGGAGGACACGCCGCTGACCTCGCTCGCGCTGGTCGAGCTGGCCGTCGAGGCCGGCCTGCCGCCGGGCGTGCTCAACATCGTCTGCGCCTCGCGCGAGCGCACGCCGGAGGTCGTCGACGTCTGGCTGGCCGACGCGCGCGTGCGCAAGCTCACCTTCACCGGCTCGACGCCGGTCGGCAAGCACCTGGCGCGCGCATCGGCGGCGACGCTGAAGAAGCTCTCGCTGGAGCTCGGCGGCAACGCGCCCTTCATCGTCTTCGACGACGCGGACGTCGACGCCGCCGTCGAGGGCCTGATGGCAGCCAAGTTCCGCAACGGCGGCCAGACCTGCGTCTGCCCGAACCGGGTCTTCGCGCAGGCGGGCATCCACGACCTGTTCGTCGAGAAGCTCGCGGCGCGCGTGCGCGCGCTCAAGGTCGGACCCGCCACCCGTCCCGACTCGCAGATCGGCCCGATGATCAACGCCCGCGCGCTCGACAAGATCGAGCGACACGTCGACGACGCCGTCGAGCACGGCGCGCTGGTCATCACCGGCGGCGAGCGCCTGCGCAACGACGTCGCGACCGGCCCCAACTACTTCGCCCCGACGGTGCTGACCGGCGCGACGACCGCCATGCTGCTCTGGCACGAGGAGACCTTCGGCCCGGTCGTGCCGGTGTTCCGCTTCGAGACCGAGGACGAGGTCGTCGCCGCCGCCAACGACACGCCCTTCGGCCTGGCGGCCTACTTCTACACGCGGGACATCGCCCGCGCCTGGCGCGTGGCGGACGCGCTGGAGAGCGGCATCGTCGGCCTGAACGAAGGCGCGATCGCCGCCGAGTCCGCGCCCTTCGGCGGCGTCAAGGAATCCGGCTACGGCCGCGAGGGTTCCACGCACGGCCTCGACGACTACCTCCACATCAAGTACGTTTGCCAGGGCGGATTGTCGTGAGCGTTCCCAGCGCCCCGACGAACGCTTCGACGCCCGCTTCCAGGAGCGCCTCCATGAACTTCTCCAACACCTTCAAGCAGGGTCTGGCCGCGCGCCGGCCGCAGGTCGGCCTGTGGCTGTCGATGGCGCAGGCCTACAGCGCCGAGGTCTGCGCGACCGCCGGTTTCCAGTGGCTGCTGATCGACGGCGAGCATGCGCCCAATGAACTGACCAGCACGCTGCAGCAGCTGCAGGCGGTGGCGCCCTACCCCGCGCATCCGGTGGTGCGCGCGGTCAACGCGGACAAGGACGGTATCAAGCAACTGCTCGACATCGGCGTGCAGACACTGCTGGTGCCGATGATCGACACGGCGGAGCAGGCCGCGGCGGTCGTCGCGGCGACGCGGTATCCGCCGCTGGGCGTGCGCGGCGTCGGCGCGGCCGTGGCGCGCGCGTCGCGCTGGGGGCTGCGGCGGCAGTACCTCGACGAGGCCGACGGCGAAGCCTGCGTGCTGGTCCAGGCAGAGACAGCCGCCGCCTTGAGGAACCTCGAGGCCATCTGCGCCGTGGACGGCGTCGACGGCGTGTTCATCGGTCCGGCGGACCTCGCCGCATCCATGGGCCATCGCGGCAACCCGACGCACCCCGAGGTGCAGGCGGCGATCGACGGCGCGATCCGCACCATCGTCGCCAGCGGCAAGGCCGCCGGCACGCTGACCGGCGATGCGACGCTCGCCCGCCACTACCTGGCGCTGGGCGCGACCTTCGTCGCCGTGGGCATCGACGTCACGCTGCTCGCACAGGCCACGCGTCGCCTTGCGGCAGACTTCGACCTCGCCCCGCCGCTGCCGGCGCCGACCGGCCCGCCTTACTGAACCCCGGTGAACCGAGATTCGGGCCCCTGTTGAATTCACGATCGAGAACACGACCATGAGCAAGACGTACAAGATCGCCGTCATCCCCGGCGACGGCATCGGCAAGGAAGTGATGCCCGAAGGGCTGCGCGCGCTGGAAGCCGCCGCGAAGCGTTTCGGCATCCAGTTCGAGTTCACCCACATCGAGTGGGCCAGCTGCGACTACTACCAGCAGACCGGCCAGATGATGCCGGACGACTGGAAGGCGCGGCTCGAGGGCCAGGACGCGATCTTCTTCGGCGCGGTCGGCTGGCCCGCGACGGTGCCGGACCATGTGTCGCTGTGGGGCTCGCTGCTCAAGTTCCGCCGCGAGTTCGACCAGTACATCAACCTGCGTCCGGTGCGCCTGTTCGACGGCGTGCCCTGCCCGCTGGCCAACCGCAAGCCCGGCGAGATCGACTACTTCGTCGTGCGCGAGAACACCGAGGGGGAGTACACCAACCTCGGCGGCGTGATGTACGCGGGCACCGATCGCGAGATCGTGATCCAGGAGTCGGTGTACTCGCGCTTCGGCGCGGACCGGGTGCTGAAGTACGCGTTCGACCTGGCGCAGCGCCGCGACCGCAAGCACCTGACGGTCGCGACCAAGAGCAACGGGATCGCGATCTCGATGCCCTGGTGGGACGGCCGCGCGGACGCGGTCGGCGCGGGGTATCCGTCGGTCACCGTGGACAAGCAGCACATCGACATCCTGAGCGCGCGTTTCGTGCTGCAGCCGGGGCGCTTCGACGTGGTGGTGGCGTCCAACCTGTTCGGCGACATCCTGTCGGACCTGGGGCCGGCGACCACCGGCACGATCGGCCTGGCGCCGTCGGCCAACCTGAATCCGGAGCGCAAGTTCCCGTCGCTGTTCGAGCCGGTGCACGGCTCGGCGCCGGACATCTACGGCAGGAACATCGCCAACCCGGTGGCGATGATCTGGTCGGGCGCGCTGATGCTGCAGTTCCTGGGCGAGCAGGCCGCGCATGACGCGATCCTGAAGGCGATCGAGCAGACGCTGGCGTCGGGTCCGCGCACGGCCGACCTGGGCGGCACGGCGAACACGACGGAGATGGGCAAGGCGATCGCTGGATTGATCTGATCCAACACCGGACGGTGGAGTCTTCCCGGCGATCCACCGAGGCCGGGGTGACTCCCTCTCCCGCTTGCGGGAGAGGGTGGGGGTGAGGGCCAGCGGCCGTTGCATGCCACCACCCCGGGCTTCCGTACTTCCACCGCCGCTGGCCCTCACCCCTGCCCTCTCCCGCAAGCGGGAGAGGGAGTAAGAGGGACCGAGCGCGTCAGAGCCAGCCGGCCTTGCGGAAGCGCCAGAAGAGGACGCCGCACGTGGCGGCGATGACGCCGAGCGCGACCGGATACCCGAAGCGCCACTTCAGCTCCGGCATCACCTCGAAGTTCATCCCCCAGATGCCGGCGAAGGCCGTGGCCGCCGCGAAGATGCCCGCCCAGGCCGCCAGCCGCTTGGTGGTTTCCGAGTCCTCGATCGCCGCCATCGACAGGTGCACCTGGATCACCGTCGTGGCGGTGTCGCGCAGCGAGTCCAGCGCGGTCTGCATGCGTTCCAGGTGGTCATAGACATCGCGGAAGTACTCCCGCGTGTCCTCGCACACCGGCGGCACGCGTCCCCGCACCAGCTTCCCCACCGCATCCAGCAGCGGCGACACCGCATGCTTGACGACGGTCACCCGCTGCTTGAGCTCATACACCCGCCGGATGTTCTCGCGCGTGACACCGGGCTCGAAGATCTGGCCCTCGATCGCCTCGAGTTCCGCTTCCAGCGCTTCGATGACCGGGAAGTAGCGGTCGACGACCGCGTCCATGATCGCGTACATCACGAAGCCCGGACCGCGCTTGAGCATGTGCGGCTCCTTCTCCGCGCGTGCGCGCACGCCCAGCAGGCTCTGCGCGACGCGGTTGCGGATGGACAGCACGAAGTTGCGGCCGACGAAGATGGACACCTCGCCGGTGCAGAGCTCGTCGGTGGGCGTGAACTGCACCGTCTGCATGACGGCGAACAGCGTGTCGCCGTACTCCTCGATCTTGGGCCGCTGCTGGCCGTGCAGCGCGTCCTCGACGGCGAGTTCGTGCAGGTCGAACTCCTCCTTCATCGCGAGGACCTCCTCGCTCGACGCGTCGCGCAGGGCGACCCAGACGAAGCAGTCGGGCAGCTTGAGGTAGTCGCTGATCTCTTCCGGCTTGATGTCGGCCAGCCGGCGGCCGTCGCGATAGGCGACACAGTTGATGAGCATGGGATGTCTCGCTCGTTCTTGCTTCCCCCGAGCGTAGCCCGTGCGGGATCAAGGCGACATCAAGAGAAACCGAGGGGAAGACACCCTGATCGTGGGGCCGCTTCAATCGGGCAGCAGCTCCAGCACCTCATCCCCGTGGCCGTCGCGTTCGCCGGTGGACCGCCAGCCGAGCCGCCGATAGAAGCCATGGGAGCGATGCGCCGGGTTGTCCGAGCATCCGAGGAACAGCCGCCGGTGCCCCAGTCCGCGCAGATGCGCGACCGTCCGGTCGAGCAGCGCCCGGCCGAGGCCGCGGCCCTCGTGCTCGGGCAGCAGCGCGAGCACGACGATCTCGCCGCTGCGCGCGTCGCCGAAGCAGTAGCCGGCGAGCACGCCGCCGGACTCGGCGACGAAGCCCGGCAGTTCGCCGTCGCGGACCTGTCCGGACCACGAGGCCTCGGTGATGCCCAGCTCGGCCAGCCGCGCGGCGGACACCGCGTTCTCGCGCGTGCGGCCGCGCAGGTCGATGCAGGCGGCGATGTCGGACGGCAACGCGGGGCGGAACGAGACGCTCATGGGGCTTCGTGATTCAGCAGGTCGAGGTAGGCGGTATACACGACTGCGATGCGCTATGCCGCTACTCGCGAAGGTCGCCACTCGCGCAGGCGTCCGCGTTCCATCACGCCGATCCAGTCGCCCATCGCCTCGGCCTCGCCGGCATCGTGGGTGACCATCAACGCGGTCTGGCCGGCTTCGCGCAGGATGCCGCGCACTTCCCCCACCAGCCGGTCGCGCGTCGCGCCGTCGAGGTTGGAGAACGGCTCGTCGAGCATCAGCAGCCGCGGCGATGGCGCCAACGCGCGGGCCAGCGCGATGCGCTGCTGCTGGCCGCCGGACAGCTCGTGCGGCATGCGCGATCCCAGCTCGGCGAGCCCGACCAGCGAGAGCAGCTCCCGCACGCGGCGATCGCGCTCGGCGGCGGGCCGGCGACGCAGGCCGAAACCGACATTGGCCGCCGCATCCAGGTGTGGGAACAGGGCGATCTCCTGGAAGAGCAGACCGACGCCGCGATGCTCGGGCGCGAGGTGCACGCCGGGGCCCGACAGCTCCCGGCCGTCGAGCAGCACCCGCCCCGCGCTCAAGGACTCGAAACCGGCGATGGCGCGCAGCGCCGTGCTCTTGCCGCAGCCCGAGGGGCCGAGCAGGCAGGCGATGCCGCCCAGCGGCAAGGTCAGCGACAGGCCGTCCAGCACGTCGGCCGTGGCGCCGGGGTAGCGGACATGGATGTCCTCGAGGGCCAGCGTGCTCATGTCGCTTCCTTCATCGCAACAAGCGCGGTGGGCGTGTCCACCGCCGCAGGGGGATCGGGTCGGAGCGACGCAGGAGCCGCCGGCCCCGCCGGCTCCCGGCTCAACAGCAGCACCGCCGGCAGGCCCACCGCCACGATCAGCAGCGCCGCGAGCGCCCCGTGCTCGTAGCTGCCGCGCGCGGCCTCGGCGTAGAGCAGCGTGGGCAGCGTCTCGACGTTGGCCGGCCGCAGCAGCAGCGACACCGGCAGCTCCTTCATCACGTCGATGAACACCAGCAGCGCGCTGGCCGCCAGCGCCGGCCGCAGCAGCGGCAGGTGGACACGGCGCAGCGTGCCCAGCGGCGATTCGCCGAGGCAGCGCGCGACCTGCTCCAGCGAGGCCGGCACCCGCGCGAGGCCGGCCTCGATGCCGCCCATCGGCAGGGCGAGAAAGCGGATGGCGCCACCCACGAGCAGCACCATGCCCGTGCTCATCAACGGCAGTCCAGGCAGTCCCAGCAGCCCGGCGATCCAGCCGTCGACGGCCAGCGCGGGCGGCAGCAGGCCGATCGCCAGCACCGTGCCCGGGATCGCATATCCGACGGCCGCGCCGCCCAGCCACCAGGCGCGCGCGCCGCCGCCGCTTCCCGTCGAGCGGGCGGCCCAGGCGACGATCAGCCCCGCGCCGACCGCCGCCGCCGTGACGCCGAGCGCCAGCCCGCCCGAATGCATCGCGCCGGACACCACCTCGGTCGACAGGCCGTGGCCTTCCGCCGCGCGTTTCCACGCCAGCACCGCCAGGTGCCCCGCCGGCAGCACGAAGCCGATCAGCACCGGCAGCAAGGCCGCCGCGGTCGCGAGCCACGCCGCCGCGCCGCGCAGCGGATGCCGGGGCGCGGGCCGCATCGCCCGCACGCTGCCCGCGCGCTGCCGGCGCCGCCCCTGCCGCTCCAGCCACACGAGCAGCGCCACCATCCCCAGCATCGCGCAGGCGATCTGCGCGGCAGCGCCGAGGTCCGAGCGCGTCACCCAGGTCGTGTAGATCGTCGTGGTCAGCGTCGTCACGCCGAGGAACTCGGAGGCGCCGACATCGTTCAGCACTTCCAGCAGCACCAGGCCGACGCCGACCGCGAGCGCGGGCCGCGCCATCGGCAGCGCCACGCGCGGGAACGCGCCCCAGGGGCCTTCGCCGAGCAGCCGCGCCGCCTCCATCAGCCGGGCCGGCTGCGTCGAGAACATCGCGCGCATGCTCAGGTAGACATAGGGATAGAGCACCGCCGACAGCACCAGCACCGCGCCGCCCATCGAGCGCGCGTCGGGCAGCCGGAACTGGCGCGGCGAGTCGACGCCCAGCAGCGCCCGCACGGCGCCCTGGAACGGCCCCAGCGGATGCAGCAGGTCCACGTAGCTGTAGGCCGCGATGTAGGTCGGCACCGTCAACGGCAGCAGCAAGGCCCAGCGCAACCAGCCGCGGCCAGGGAAATCGACGCGCGTGACCAGCCAGGCGCAGCCGGTGCCGACGAGCGCCGTCAGCAGTCCGGCACCGGCCAGCAACACCGCCGTGTTCGCCGCCGCGCGGGGCAGCACGTGCGCGAGCAGGTGGGCCCAGTGCGCGCCGCCCGCGCCCAGCGCGGTCCAGGCCAGCGCGGCCAGCGGCGCCAGCGCGACGAGCGCGATGGCCAGGGCCGTCGCGCGCCACAGCGGGCCGGCCGCGAGGGGCCGGCCGAGGGCCATCCTCACGTCCTCACGTCCTCACGTCCTCACGTCCTCACTGGTCGAAGGCGACCTTGTCGATCAGCAGGCTGGCCTGCTTGCGGTGGCGTGCGATCTCGGTCAGCGGCAGCGCGTCCGCCTTCACGGGGCCGATCGCCGACTGGATCAGCGGATCCAGCGTGACGCCGGCGCGGACCGGATACTCGTGGTTGGTCTGCGCGTACAGCTGCTGCGCCGGTTCCGACACCAGGAACTCCAGCAGCGCCTGCGCGGCGGCCTTGTTCGGCGCGTGTTTCGCGACGGCGGCGCCGCTGATGTTGACGTGCGTGCCCGCGCCCTTCGCGGCGAAGGTCGGCTTCAGCACCTGGATGCCGTCGCCCCACTTGCGGGCGTCGCTGCCCGGCTTGGCCGACTTCATCTGGCCGACGTAATACGAATTGGCCAGCCCGACGTCGCAGATGCCGCCGAGGATGTCGCGCGCCACGTCGCGGTCGCCGCCGGTCGGCTTGCGGCCGAGGTTGGCCTTCAGGCCGCGCAGCCACTGCTCGGTCTTCGCCTCGCCGTCGTGCGCGATCATCGCGGCCACCAGCGCGGTGTTGTACGGATGCTGGCCCGAGCGCGTGCAGACCTTGCCCTTCCACTTCGGGTCGGCCAGGTCCTCGTAGCGGATGGCGCCCGCCTTCAGCGACGGATCGGCGTAGAGCACGCGGGCGCGCATCGACAGCGCGGTCCACTGGCCGTCGGCCGCGCGCAGGTTCGGCGGCACGGCGGACTCGAGCGCCGCCGACTTCAGCGGCTGCGTCACGCCGCCCTCGACCAGGTCGATCAGGTTGCCGACGTCGACCGTCATCAGCAGGTCGGCCGGCGAGCGCGCGCCCTCGGCCTTGACGCGCTCCAGCAGTCCGTCCTTGACGAACACCGTGTTGACCTTGGTGCCGGTCTTCGCCGTGAAGGCGGCGAGCAGCGGCTGCAC
Source organism: Roseateles sp. (assembly GCA_039593255.1). Lineage (GTDB taxonomy): Bacteria > Pseudomonadota > Gammaproteobacteria > Burkholderiales > Burkholderiaceae_C > Roseateles. The sequence continues at coordinate 20,320 of JBCNPQ010000014.1, read as the reverse complement.
CAGCGCGACCTCGCGCGTCGTGTAGAGCGTCAGTTCGCCGCCGGACGGCACGTCGGCCTGGGCGGCGACCGGCGCCAGCGCGGCGATGGCCAGGGCGAGCGCCGAGGCGGCACGGATCGGGGAGCAGGTCGGGGCTGAGCGGCGCATCGTCGGGTCTCCTTCTTGGTGGATGAGAATTCCTCTCATCTTGGAAGAGGCGCAATGTAGGCGCCCGGTCCGCCCGGCGGAAGGAGACAAAAGCTGCGAATGCCAGCAGGGAATACCGGGGCCTGCGGCGTCAGGTCGCGGTAGCGGTCTGCGGCAGCGCCCTGGCGCCGGCGGCGATGACGTCCGAGATCTCGCCGATCACCTGGCGCAGCCAGCGCTGGGCCGGATCGGGTTCGGCGCGGACATGCCAGACCTGGCTGATGTCGATCCCGCGCAGCGCGAAGGGCAGCAGCCGGCAGGCCAGTTGCCCGGCGAAGCCGGTCGCCGGCACGAAGCTGTCCGGCAGCACCGTGATCAGGTCGGACTGCTGCACCGCCATCGTGCCGGTGAAGAAGCTGTTGACCGTCATCGCCACGCGCCGCTTGCGGCCGATCATCGCCAGCGCGTCATCGACGAAACCGTGCGCCCGGCCCGCGAAGCTCACGCGCAGGTGCTGGGCCTCGCAGTAGGCGTCCAGCGTCAGCGCGCCGGGCGCGGCCAGCGGATGGTCCGCCCGCATCACGCAGACGTAGCGGCTCGCGTAGAGCGCCTCGCGCCGGAAGGCGGCGCTGTCGTCCTCCACCAGCAGCTGCTCGGTGAGGTCGGGGAAGAAACCGATCGCGAGGTCGGCCCAGCCCTGCTCCAGCAGCTCGCGCGGGTCGCGCGTGGTCAGCGGCACCACGCGCAGGCCGACGTGGATGCCTTCGTCCAGGAAGCGCCGGGACAGCTGCGGCACCACCAGCGCCGCGGTCGCGTCGGCCATGGCCAGCGTGAAGCTGACCGTGTTGCCGGCGGCGCGGGGGTCGAAGACCTGCGGCTCCAGCACCTGCTGCAGGCTCGAGAGCGCCCGCCGCACCACCGGCCAGAGCGCCTGCGCGTGGGGCGTGGGCTCGACGCCGGTGGAACTCGGGATGAACAGCTCCTCGTGGGTGGCCTCGCGCAGGCGCCGCAGCGCATTGCTGACGGCGGGCTGGGTGATGGCCAGCCGGTGCGCGGCGCGGGTGACGTGGCGCTCCTCCATCACCACGTCGAAGACGCGCAGCAGGTTCAGGTCCAGCGTCCGGAAGTTGACGGGGCGGGGGGTGCTCATGGGCGGGATGCTAATTCCGTCACGGGTCATTTCCGCCAGTGATGACGCGATTCCGAAGCGCAATTGGCGTGCCCTACGTAAAAACCGCAATATCTCGGCCATGGCGCAAGGGAAGTCCCCAAGCGCCCCCCAACACCTCGGAAGGAACCGCCATGACCACCACCACGCTGAACATCCATGTGATGGCTGCCGACGCAGCCCGTGCCCGCACCGCGAGCGCCGCCGGGGAGCGTCTGGTGGGCCTGGCCCTGCGCGCCGGCCACGCCGTCGTCGACTTCGTGCATGCCGCCGTCGAGCTGCGCCCCCGCGAGGCGGTGCTGCAGGCCGCGGCCGAGCAGTCGGCCGAGCGCCCGGACCTGGCCTTCTCGCTGCGCCGCGTCGCCCGCAACGGCTGGATGATGTATTGATCGCTCCGTCGATCCGAACGGTGTTTCTTCAGGACGTCTGACCCACGTCCGCTCCTGCAGGGAAAGGCCGGGCCGCGAGGTCCGGCTTTTTTCTTTGTCGCGGCGACGCCGCACATCGGGCGGCGATCGACAACCGGCCTGCGACCTGCTGCAGGGCTGGAAGTCGTGATCCGTCAAAGACGGCAGCGATGACGGCGCCCCCGACCCCGTATTGATCTGCGTCAAGCCCCTCTCTCGGCAGCATCGATCCCTCGTTGTTGAAGACAGAGGTGAACGATGCAGTACCTGACGAACGTGGTCGCCCGACCGCACCCGGGTCTGGCCGAGCCGGACTCGACCTACCTGGCGCCACGGCCCAAGCCGCCGACATGGACGGAGCGCTCCCGGCAGATGTTCGACTTCATGGACATCCCCGTGGAGTTCCGGGACAAGGTGCCGTATCGGCGAGAGTTCCTCGACGGGTACGCGCCCAACGTGGACTCCCTGCTGCCGCCAAGCCTGGCCGAATCCCTCCATAGGACCGCATGCTGGGACAACGGCCCGCATCATTTCGATGGCGCGCTGTCCGTGATGACCGAGTTCCTGACGGAGTTCTGCTGGTCGTCCTCGAAGCTGGAAGGCTGCCGCTTCACGATGGCGGAGACGGCCGCGCTGCTCCGCCTCGACGAGCAACTCGCGACGGAGGCCGCCGAGCGGAGCGAGGAAGCGCGGATCGTCGTGAATCACAAGCGAGCCCTCTCGCTGATGGTCTTCGAGACCCATCCGCACCGCGTGAGCGTTCCGCTGCTCCGGGGCCTGCAAGGTCGCCTGATGGCGGGTCTGCTGCCGGCCGGACGATGCGGCCGCGTGCGGGACATCGAAGTCCACGTCACGGGGACGTCCTACCAGCCGCCACAGATTCCGGCCCTGCTCGACGAACTCCTCCAGCAGATCGCCACCAAGGCGGCGGCCATCCGGAATCCGGTCGAGGCCGCGTTCTTCCTCTGGATCCATGTCGCCTACCTGCAGGCCTTCGCCGACGGCAACAAGCGCACCGGTCGCCTGTCGGCCAACATGCCCCTGCTGGCCGGCCACTGCGCACCGCTCAGCTTCGGGGGCGTCGAAGCGAGCGACTACGTGGTGGCGATGCTCGGCGTGTACGAGCGCAACGACGTGTCCGTGGCCGTCGATCTTTTCGAATGGCTGTATCGAAGGTCGATGCAGAAATATCCGTGGATGTTGAGCTAACAATCGACGGATGTCCCACGTCTCCCTACTCGACGCCGCTGGCTTCGCCGGCGCCCATGCGCTGGCGATCTACGGCGTGCTGCTGGTCCTGGTCACCGGCACGACCTGGCTCGTCGCGCGCGCCTTGCTGCCGGACCGTCGCGGGCCTGCCGCCGCGCCCGAGCCGCTCTCCCCCGCCGCCTTGCTGCTGCGCTTCGCGGCAGGTTTCGCCTTCCTCGTCGGCGGCGCGATGCTGTTCGCCGAGATCGCGGAAGCGCTGCACACCGAACAGACGCTCGGCAGGCTCGACGAGGCCTTCATCGTCGCGATGATCGAGCACGTGCCCGACCTTGCGCTGCGGGCGTTCTACCTGGTCACGTTCATCGGCAACCGGGAGACGCTGATCACGCTGGGCATCGCCGTGGCGGTGCTGCTGCTGGTCCTGCGGCGTCGCGGACTGGCGCTCGGCTGGAGCCTCGCGATGCTGGGCAACGGGGCGCTGAATCCGACGCTCAAGCTCGTCTTCGAACGCGCACGGCCCGTGCATCCGACGCAATGGCTCACGGAGGAAGGCTTCAGCTTTCCCAGCGGCCACAGCTCCGGATCCGTGATCGCGATGGGCATGCTCGCCTATCTGGCCGTGCGCCTGCTGCCGAGCCGCTGGCATGTGCCGGCCTGGACCGCGGCGGCGGCGCTCGCGTTCTCGATCGGCGCCAGCCGCATCTTCCTGCGCGTGCACTTCCCCAGCGATGTGCTCGCGGGGTTCGCCTCCGGCGCGGCCTGGCTCACCGTGTCCATCGTCTGCATCGAACTCGCGCGCTGGGCGCGTCGCAGACGCGTCCGGGCTCAGGCCAGCGTCGTCGACGTCACGCGCTGAAACAGCCCCACGGTCTCGTCGACGTCCCAGCGCTCGACGACCGCCGCGCTGCCGGCGCCGGTGGCCTGGCCCGTGCGGATCACGTTCACCGAGTTCGGAATGCCGCCGCGCACGCGGGTGCTCAGCGCCGTGCCCGCCTGCACCGCCCACACGGGACGCGGCAGGTCGTTCCGCCGCTCGTGCAGCGGCAGCACGTAAGGCAGGTGGATGTGCCCGCCGACGATCGCGTCGACGCCGGCCTCCGACCATCGCCGCACGGCCTTCGAATGGCCGCGCAGCAGGTTCTCGAGGTCCGCCGTCCGCGTGACCGCCACCGGCTGATGCACCGCGATCAGCCGCAACTGGCCGGGCCGGGCGCGCGCGAGCCGCTGCGCGGCGCGCTCGATCTGCCCGTCCGAGACCTCGCCATTCGTGTGCCGGTAGCGGCGCGTGGTGTTGAGCGCGAGGACCAGCAGATCCTCGGTCTCGAACTCGCCGTCCTGCGCCGCGCCGAATGCGCGTTCATAGCGGCGGTACGGGTGCAGCAGCCGCGTCGCGACCGCGTAGAGCGGAATGTCGTGATTGCCCGGGATCACGAGCTTCGCCGGCACGCCGAGCTTGTCGACGAAGGCCTTCGCGCGCGCGAACTCGACCGGCCGCGCGCGCTGGGTGATGTCGCCCGTGAGCAGCAGCAGGTCGGGCCGCAACTCCTGGCACAGGCGCTCCAGCGCCCCCTGCGCCATCGGCCGCTCGGTGCCGAAGTGGGGATCGGACATCTGCAGCACGACCGTCATCGGGTCGGCTCCATCCCCGTCGCCGACGTCGCCTCCGGGTCCGGGGCCGTCGCGGTCGCCACAGGCCCCTCCATGGCGGCCGAGGCCTGCGCCTGTCGCCGTTCTTCCGCCAGCCCTTCCGGGCGGATCAGCATCAGCGGATGCGGCGCGACCTCGAAGCGCACGGGCAGGCGCATCCACAGCACCTCGCCGTCGGTGGCGACCTTCACGCGCCGGGCGCCGAAGCGCCGGCTGCGCACGGTCAGGCGGTTGAACGGGAAGTTGACGATCTGGTCGGCCTCGCCGAGCCGCCCCATCGCGCCGCGCGCGAGCAGCTTCAGCAGTCCCCAGCGTCCGACCGGCTTGAGCATCACGCCGGCCAGTTCGCCGCGGTCGATCGCCTGCGCCTCGGGCAGGCCGACCTGCTCCATCTGCAGCGCGTTGTTGCCGACGAAGACCGTCGGCGTGCGCACGCTGCGGGGCTGGCCGTGCAGCTCGATGGTCAGGCCCAGGCTGCGATGGCCGCGCAGGATGGTCGCCAGCACGGCACCGGCCGCGATCAGGCGGCTGCGGCCGAACTTCTGCTTCCAGACCTCGCGGTCCTCGAGCGACTGCGAATAGAGCCCCAGGCTCGCATTGACGAGGAAGACCCGCTCGTTGAGCAGGCCGACCTGCACGGGCGTGGGCGCCTCGTCGAGCAGCACGCGCAGTGCGCCGTCGATCTCGGACGGGATGCCGTGCGTGCGGGCGAAATAGTTGAAGGTGCCGCGCGGCAGCACGCCGAAGGTGCAGCCGCTGCCGAGCACCTGCTGCGCGACGCAGTTAATGGTGCCGTCGCCGCCGGCGGCCACGACGACGCCGTCGACCTCGCGGGCGAGCCGCACGGCCTCGCGGGCCGTCTCGGCGAGGCGGCCCGGCCCGTCGACGGGCAGCAGATGGCACTCGCGGCCGGCGGCGCGGCAGGCGGCCTCGACCGCGGGAGCGACCTCATCCCGGTCGCCGTGACCCGAGGCGCGGTTGAACACGACGAACAAGGGCGGAAGTCGGGACGCGGTCGGCTCGGTCATGGAGGGCAAGGGCGCGGCGGCGGGAGCGGAAAGGGACACGATACCTGTCCGGCAAGCCGGGCGCCTGGAGGAAGGACTGCAGAGGCCGCTGGCCCTCACCCCTGCCCTCTCCCGCAAGCGGGAGAGGGAGTTCTTGCACCGAGCTGGCCCACTTGCGGGAGAGGGAGTCCTTGCACCGAGCTGGCCCACTTGCGAGGGAGGGAGCAAGAAGGGATCCATGCGGGGGGCTCGGTGCATTCTCACTCCCTCTCCCGCTTGCGGGAGAGGGTGGGGGTGAGGGCCAGCAGACTTGGCAGTCAGAGAACGCTTGAGACTGTTGCTGTTCCGCAAGGGGGGAGAGGGAGATTCCCGCGTCGGGCTTCAGGCGCCGCCGGGCAGGGGCGCGTCGTGGTGCACCAGCCGGGCCTGGCGCAGTTCGCGCCAGAAGTCGACCGGGACGACCTCGTTCAAGGCGGCGCGGTCTTCGGCGATGCGGCTCGGCTGGCTGGCACCGGGGATGACGGCGGCGACGGCCGGATTCGCGAGCGAGAACTGCAAGCCCGCGGCCTTCATGCTGATGCCGTGACGATCGGCGATCGCCTTGATGCGGGCGACCTTGTCGAGGATGGCCGGGGTGGCCGGGGCGTACTCGAAGTTCGGACCGCCGACCAGGGCGCCGGAGCTGTACGGCCCGCCGACGACGATGCCCAGGCCCTGCTTCGTGACCTCCGGCATCACGCGCTGCAACGCGCGCTCATGGTCGAGCAGCGTGTAGCGGCCGGCGAGCAGGAAGCCGTCGGGCCGGGCGCTGTCGAGCGCCATGACCAGCTCGATCGGCTCGACGCGGTTGACGCCCAGACCCCAGGCCTTGATGACGCCTTCGTCGCGCAGGCGGTCCAGCGCCTTGAAGGCGCCCTTGCGCGCGCCCTCGAACACGCCGAGCCATTCGTCGCCGTAGAAATCCTGGGCGACGTCGTGGACCCAGACGATCTCGATGCGGTCGGTCTTCAGCCGCTTGAGGCTGTCCTCGATCGAGCGCAGCGTGGCGTCCTCGGAGTAGTCGTTGACGATCTTGTTGGGACGGCCGTACTTGAACACGTCGCCCTTCTCACCGTTGTCGCGGGCGCTGACGTCCTCGACCTCGTCGAGGATGAGGCGCCCGACCTTGGTGCTGATCACGTACTCGTCGCGCGGGCGGTCGGCGAGCGCGTCGCCCATGCGGATCTCGGCCAGGCCGGCGCCGTAGAACGGTGCGTTGTCGAAGTAGCGGATGCCGTCGTTCCAGGCGGCGTCGACGGTGGCGCGGGCTTCGGCCTCGGGGATGTCGCGGAACATGTTGCCCAGCGGGGCGGTGCCGAAACCGAGCTTGCCGGGGAGGAGGTCCTTCAGAGCCATGGGAAGTCCTTTCGATGGAAGTGGCTTGCACTCAATCTAGGGGCTGGACGGCGATTCATGAAATTGAATCGGTGAACTTCGGATATTCACCAACCGTGCCCCCATCGTCGATTGCCCGGAAGGGATGGCACTAGCGACCGCCTCGGAGGGCCACGTCCTCAAGGCCGATCACCAGCCGGCGACCAAGCAACTGCACCGCCTCGGCGATACGCGGCAGCTTGGAGGAATGATGCGGGTCGAGCAAGCGCCGCACCTCTTTCTCATCGACGCCGAGTCGACGAGCCAGTTGCACCTTGGACACACTGGCGGACTGCATCGCCGCGTGCAAGGCGGCCTTGGCGACCGTCTCCGGCGGTGGCGACACAAGATGTTCGCGTCGACGCGCTCGCGTCGCTGCCGGAAATGCGAGTCCCTCGGACATGTACAGCGCGAACACCTCATCCATGGCGTCGCTCGCTTCGCTCAATGCATCATCCAAGTCCTCACCTTGCGTGATCAGCTCCGGCAGATCGCGACAGGTCACCACGAATCCGCCTTCCGGTGCCGGTTCCAGATGCACGGCGTACTCAAATCGTTCCATGGCGTTCTCCTTCAAAGATCAGTGACGCGAATGCCGAGCTGAGTGCACATGGCGTGCAGCGTCCCCTTCTTCAACTCGTCTTTCGGATTGCGGACGATGGTCCTAGTCTTACCCAGGAACAGCGCCTGGTGGCTCCCTTTGCCTCGATTCGAGTCCAAGAGCACCGGCACGCCGCGGGCGCGGCCCAGTGCCCGTACTCGCCTGATGAATTCGTTGCCGGTCATGCAACGAACTTTCGGACAATTATGTCCGATGCATCAATAACAGCAAATCGTCGATTTCAGCCAGCTGCCAACTGCAACAAGTCTCAAGACTACAGATCGACTCGGCCTGAACTTTCTGGAACTCAGCCCGGACCGTCCGCCAGCGATGCGATCAGCGCTATCACCCCCGGCTGCTCCAGCGCTTGCCCCGAATGGCAGAGCATCAGCGTGCGGCGCGCCCAGGGCTCGTCCAGGCGGGCAATGCGGACGCCGTCCGTCTTCCCGCGTTCCGCCGCGCTGCGCGACATCACGGCGACGCCCGCGCCGGCTTCGACGAGCCGGATGACCGCCTCGAAGCTCGACACCCGCACGCGGTGATGCGGCACGCGGCCGCTGCGCGCGGCCTGCGCCAGCAGGAAGCGGCTCAGCCCGCTGTCGGCGTTGAGGCCGACGAAGGGACGATCCAGCAGCTCGATGAAGCGGACGCGCTTCGGCGCCGCGCTCCGCTTCACCGCCGGCAGCAGCGCGACCAGCTCGTCCTCCATCCAGGGACGCGCGGTGAGCCCCGTCGTGTCGACGTGGTTCGTGACGATCGCGACGTCGGCGATGCCCTCGCGCAAGGCCTGCAGCGCGGCATCGCTGGGCATTTCCTGCAGCTCGACGTCGATGTCGGGATGCTCCGCGAGGAAGCGCCCCAGGCGCGGCGGCAGCGCCTCCACCATCGCCGCCGTGTTGCCGAGCAATCGCACCGTGCCGCGCAGCCCGCGCCCGAAGGCGGACATTTCGACGTGCAGCGAGTCCAGCTCGGACAGCACCCGCCGGGCCTGCCGCGACAACGCCCGCCCCGCGTCGGTCGCGACGGCGCCGGCCTTGGAGCGGTCCAGCAGGCGCACGCCGACGCGATGCTCCAGCGCCTTCAGCCGCGCGCTGGCGGCCGCGAGCGAGAGGCTCATCGCCGACGCGCCGGCGGTGATCGATCCGTTCGCGACCACCGCCTCGAACAGCTGCAGGTCGAAGGGGTCGACGCGGTAGTCGATCGGTCGGGCGGTGGAGCGCGTTGCGGTCATCGAGGCCATGCGGGTCGTCCCATCGGGTCATCCTCTTGCGAACGCGAAGGATATCCGCCGCACTTCGAGATCGACAGCCCGTGGACGCGCCTCGAAGATGCGCCGCATGGCTTCCACGTCCTTCGCGGCCCTCGCGCCCTGGCTCGGCATCGGGCTCGTCTTCATCCTCGCCGGCGGCGTCAAGGGCGTCACCGGCATGGGACTGCCCACGGTCGCCATGAGCCTGCTCGGCCTGTGGATGGCCCCCGCGCAGGCCGCCGCGCTGCTGGTGATGCCGTCGCTGGTCACCAACATCGCCCAGTGCCAGGGACCGGCCTGGCGCCGCATCGTCGCCACCCTGTGGCCGGTCTGGCTCGGCATGATCGTCAGCACCGTGTGGGGCCCGGACCTCAGTTCGATCGCGACGATCGACGCGCGGCTCGCCCTGGGTGTCATCCTCGTCGCCTACGGCCTGTGGGGCCTGTGGAAACCCGTCGTGCCGCAGGTCTCGCCGCACGCGTGGTGGATCGGCCTCGCCGCCGGGCTGGCGACCGGCTTCGTCACCGCATCCACCGCCGTCTTCGCCTTGCCGCTGGTGCCCTACCTCCAGGCGCTGCGGCTGGACAAGGACACGATGATCCAGGCGCTCGGCCTCTCCTTCACCGTCGCGACGCTGTCGCTGGCCGCGCGGCTGCATTCGTTCGAGGGCGGCGCGCTGCTGACGGTGTCCTCGTTCGTGGCGCTGGCCGCCGCATTCGCCGGCCTGGGCGTCGGCGCCGCCGTGCGGGCGCGGATCAGCGCGACGACCTTCCAGCGCGCGTTGTTCGTCGTGTTCATCGTGCTCGGCATCGCGAACCTGTGGCGGGGCCTATGAGCGTGGATCCCGACCTTCAGCACCACGGCGCTCGCGACGAGCGCTGCGAACTGGCCGTGCTGCTCGAGCGCGCCTACCGGCTCGCGCTGTGGCTGAACGACGCGGAAGCGGCCGGCGGGATCGATCTCCCGGACGATGGCGAGGTCTCGCGAGCGACCTTCTCGAAGCAGGTCGCATCGTCCGAACTGCTGGACGTGCTCGACGAAGCCCGAGCCCGGCTCGTCGCCGGGGCGGGCCGCGCGATCGGGTCGACCGGCGCGACCGGCGCGACCCGATCGACCGTTGCGATCGACGCGTCCGGTTCGACGTTCAGCTCAAGCGGAATGCCGCCGCCAGCTCGTTCATCCGTTCCGCCTGGTCGTTGAGCGACGCCGCCGACGCAGCGGCTTCCTCGACCAGCGCGGCGTTCTGCTGGACCATGCGCTCGACGTCGGTGAAGGTGCCGCGCAACTGCTGAAGGCTGATCGCTTCCTCGGCCACTTCATGCGCGATGCGCTCGATCTCGGCGGTGACCGCGCCGATGCCGCGCTCGATGCCGACGATGGCGGCGCCCGCGGCCTGAACCTCGGCCTGGCCGCGCTCGACGCGCGTCACCGATTCGCCGATCAGCACCTTCACCTCACCGGCGGCGCTCGCGCTGCGCTTGGCGAGGTTGCGGACCTCGGCGGCGACCACCGCGAAGCCGCGTCCCTGCTCACCGGCCCGGGCCGCCTCGACGGCCGCGTTCAGGGCCAGGATATTGGTCTGGAAGGCGATCGCGTCGATCACGGACACGATCTCCGACATGCGCTTGGAGCTCGCGCCGATCGAGCTCATCGTGTCGACGAAGCCCTGAACCATGCGGCCGCCGGAGGCTGCGCTGCCGCTCGCCTCGTCGGCGAGCCGGCGGGCGCGGACCGAGGCCTGCGCCGTGCCGTCCAGCGTCTCCGAAAGCCGCTGCACATTGCTCGACGCCTCCTGCACGCGGGCGGCGGCGTGTTCGCTGCGCACGCTCAGGTCTTGATTGCCGGAGGCGATCTCGTCGGCCGCGCCGTGGATCTCTCCCGAGGCGACCTGCATCTGCGTCACCAGCCCGCGCAGCCGGTCGCGCATCGAGCGGATCGCGTCCAGCATGCGGCCGAGGTCGTCGTTGGTGTGCCACGAGGATTCGGCGGTCAGGTCGCCCCGCGCGATGCGCTCGGTGAGGGTCTCCGCCTCGCGGATCGGCCGCCAGACGCCCAGCAGCGTGCGCCACAGCAGCAGCCCCATCGCGGCCAGGCCGCCGATCACGACGAGGGTCGTCAGCAGGAAGCGCCGCGAGACGGCGGCCTCGCTGTCGTCCAGCCGCTGCGCGAGCGTGTCCATGACACGCGCCGACAGCGCCGACTGCAGCACCGCGCCCTTCTTCAGCGTGGCGACCAGTTGGTCGAGCGGGTAGTTCACGTCCTTGGCCGACGCATCGAGCGCCTCCAGCACGACCTGGCGCTGCTGGGCGACGCGCTGTAGCGTCTCGTCGTAATCGGCGGCATGTTCGGCATCCGCGGCCGAGGCCTGGCGCAGCGCGGCATTGAGCTGGCGCAGGTCCGCGCGGTAGCGGCCCGATGCATTGCCGACCGCCGCGACGTCGTCCACCGCGGCCGCGGCGCCGATGGCGCCGAGCTCGGCCAGCGTGTCGGTCAGTTGCGGCGCGACCTGCAGGCCCGCGACGACGTTGAAGTAGGTGGCGCCGTCCTGCTGCATCAGCAGACCGGCGCGGGCGTTCAGTTGCGCGACCGCGTCGAAGATCGCGTCGAACAGCGCGCGGTACTGCGGCGCCTGCACCTGCAGCATCTGGTTGACGCCCTTGGCGTGGAGGACCTTGAACTGCTCGCGGATCTTCGTCGCCTCTTCGGTCAGCGCGTCGCCGTGGCGCACGCCATCGAGCTCGGCGAGGACGGCGTCGAAGTCCTTGCCGATCTTCGCGGCGGCGGCGTCGCGCGCGGCGGCCTGCTCGGGATGGCTGGACGCGGTGGCCGAGGCCAGGCGGTGCTCGGAGAGGTCGGCAATCACGCGCTGCCAGGCCTGGTTGGCAGGCAGCGCGGCGCGTTGCGCCTGGACGGTGCGCAGCGAGGTGAGGAGATTGAAACCGAGCTGCGCAGTCGGCAGCAGGCAGACCGCGCCGCACAGCAGTGCGACCGCGGCAAGGCGGTGTTTGAGAGACATCGGGCGGGACCTTGGGAGGCCGGTGCTGGGGAGTCGCCGCGAGTCTTGCAATGCTTCGTTACAGGTGCGGGACAAGCCGGAGCGTGGGCTCGGCGAAGTCCGGGAAGCGGGGGTTTTTAACGCTCGCCGAAGGGGGGCCGGGCGCGGGGCGCCCGATGACGGGAGCGTGTCGGCAACCCGATGTTCCGAGTCTTCAATCCGACATCTGGATGAAATAGGCGCTCGGCTGATTGGTCCAGGAGCCGATCTGCGCGCATGAGGTCAACGCGGGGTCGTTGTAGAAGATCGTGGCCGGCTTGCCGGAGATCCGGAGCGTCAGCAGCGTCGCATAGAAGCCCTTGCAGGCGAGCGGATTGATTCCTCCCTCCTTGGATGTCGAATGTTCGAGGTGACGCATATGGTCTCACGCCAGCTCACTTCGCGTCTTGGGCCGCCTGCCGGGGCCAGGACTTGCGAGAATCCGTGCCCGGAGCCGCGTCCATCTGCGATGGACGCGAGCCATCAGAAATCATTTCCAAGGGAGATCCCATGACCCGCTCACTGATCAAGACCGTCGCGGCTGCAGTCACCATCACGGCGGCCTGCCACGCGCCGGCGGCAAACGCCGGCGTGCATTGCACCGAGAAGATCTGGCAGCCCATCCTCCACGAGAACGGCCGCATCTTCTTCCAGACGGTGGGGGGCACCTGCGGTGACGCGTGGTGCGAGATCAACTGGGGCACGCCGGAGAAGAACAAGAACGGCCTGTCGATGCTGATGACGGCAAAGCTCACCGATCGCGCGGTGACCTTCTATTGGGGCGCGCTCTCGTCCTGCGACCAGAAGAATGCGACGTACGCGTCTCCCGGCTACATGATGCTGCAGTGAATTCAGGCTCGCACCGTTATCCGACTTCGAGCAAAGCCTTCCTCAATGCGGACTGAAGGCGCTTGAAGAACGACGGACTTGAGGTCGCGAAAGTGCTGCAGCAGTCGCCTGTGCTCGGAGCGATCCAGTTGGAGATAACGCGCGTAGTTCGGGTCCAGCCACGGACTTCCTGCTTCCTTCTGCGCCGCGAGCCCATCGAGATGGGCAGATCTCGCTGGTGCCGGCAACCGGTCCCTCACGGCTTCCTGCCAGGGAAAGGGCAGCGCCAGATACTCATGGAAAGCTTCGCGCAGAAAGCCGTGGTAGTCGAGTTCTCCCGCCGGACGCTCCCGCAGCGACTCGATCACGTTCAAGACTTCCGCGGGCAGACGGAAACCGGCTTCCAAGAACTCGGCCTTCGCAAACTCCAAGGCCTCGTCGAATACCGGCATGGCGAGCGCCTCGGTGGTCACCACGAGAGGGGTGCTTTGTCGCATCTTCCTCGGTGGACGGAGTGGTGGGTAGGACTACCGGGACGCTGCCGGCGCCGGGGCGCCGGCTTACAGATAGAGCTCGTTGACGTCTTCGCCGTCAGGCCAGCGCGTGCAGGTGTTGAAGCCGATGACGGTCACCGGTTGACCGGTGGCGCGCGCCGTCAGGAGCATGGCCAGTTGGCGCTTGCCGGTCGTCGAGTCCTCGGCCCGGATCATCCAGTAGCCACCTGTCGCGCACGCAGGGCGCTCGTTGAGCTGGCCCTCGAGCACGAAGTACACGAGTCCGTCGGAGGCGCGGACTGTCAAGGTCTTGATCTTGCCGACCTGGCTGCCCGCCTGGGCGGGGCTGAGGGCGGCAAGCGCCAGCAGGCTGGCCGCGATGAAACGGATCATGATCTTTCCCTCTGGCCGACAGGACCGCGCAGCAGGCAAGCGCGAGGTCACTGGTTGATCAACATGAGGTTCTTGGCCTCGATGTAGTCCGTGCTGCAGTTCGTGACCCAGAACTGGATCGTCTTGTTGTTGGCCATCGCGAACATCAGGGTCGCCAGTGCCCGGTTCACGACGCGAGCATCGCCGCCGATCATCACGAAGTCCTTGCGTGCGCAGGTCATCGTGGTCTGGAACAGACCGACGTGCTTGATATAGAGCCCCTCGGCTGCGTTGTTGAACGTGTTGGCCTGGGCGAGCTCGTACTGGGCCAGGTCTTGCGGCCGAAGGGTGAGCCATTCGCCCGCTTGCGCGGAGACGGCGGTGAACAGGCCAACGGCGGCGAGAAGCGTGGAGAGTGTGCGGCGGATCGAGGTCATGGGAGTTTTTTATTTGAAGCGGGGATCGGCGCGATCGATCAAGACCAACTTCTCGGAGCCCGGCGTCGCGCAGGTCTCGGTATGCGCGATCGCGGCGTATTCGACGACGGCGTGACCCGTGTCGTGCATGCCGACGCTGATCACGTCCTGTGGGCTGTTGGCGCTTCCTGCCCACGCATACGCGTTGGACACGAGCAAGAGGCCGGAGGCAAGAAGGCGAATGTGACTATTCATGTTCAACGTTCTCGGAAGGTCAATCACCACCCATGCCGATTGCGGCGATCACCTCATTCCAGACCGGAGCCTGGCAATCAACCCCATCGCGACCGTAGCGGACGATCACCTTGCGATTGGCGGTGTACGCAGCGATGGCAACCGCAATCGCAGGCTTGGACAGCGCCGGATTCACGGTGGCGAGGATGGATCCATTCAGATAGCCACCGTTGATGGCAATGAAGAAGTTGCCGTCCACATCACTCCAGACCTTCGTCAGCTTGACGGGTGGGCATTCGGTGTAGGCGTGGGTGCTGCATAACAGTCGATTCACTTCGGGACCGCGTACCAGATCGCGACAAGGTCGTTCGGATAGTTCTCCACGCGCCAAGTCGCCGGATCGGAAGTCAGCGCAATCAGCGCCGCATGAGCCGGCGACGCCAACCCGGCCACTGCGCCCGCCGCCGCCGCGCTCAAGACTCTCATCGGCGAGCTCATCATGGCTCCAGCCCTACCCACATCAAGCTGCAGCGCCCGTCGAACGCCCGCAACGACGGGTCGTCGGTAATCCTCAGACGCACGGCTTTGCCCTTCACGTGAGCGATGGTCAGCAGGGTGAACATCCGCTGACTCGCATCCGTCGTCTTCAACGTCGTGATGTAGCGGTTGTCGCAGGTCATCCCCGTCGGCAGGGTGAATCCGCCACGGATCTTGATTTCCATGTTGCCGGCCAGATGCCCGCCGCCCGCCACTTCGAGCACGCCGACGTTCTCGAGAAAGACCGGACCGATGTCGCCCTCCGCCGCGCGGACCGAGGTTCCCACCAACACGGATATCGCGACCACCAGGATCGACACACCGCCCTTGATTGCTTCGAATTTCAAAACGTTCCCCCTGTGATTCCTCAACCCGGCTTGCTCACCGTCACATGCCGCGCCACGCAGAACCCGTTGGCCGTGTCCATCGCGTCGACGTCGACGGTGAGGTTCAGCCCCTTGCCCAATGCCGACATCGCGAAGGCCATCATCTGCACGTCCCGCCCGACGAAGAGCACTTCGCCGTTGGAGAACTTCCCGCAGTTCTCCACCGCGGTGACGCCCTTTAGCGTGAACCAGAACATCGGCGCGGGCCAACCCGGGATGCTGTTCGCGTCATGTGTGCGCATGAGGTTCACCTGACCGGTGATCTGCGAGCGCAACCTTGGCGCCGCGCCCCAACCCTTACTGGATTTCGCCCAGGTAGCCCGGGACAGGCGCTTCGCCGTAGAGCGGCAAGGTCGCGCAGCTCCCGGTGGCACTGCCGTAGTAGAAGTTGACCCAGGCGTCGCGCTTCTTTGCGGACTGCAGCATCGCGGTCCACATCGCGCGGGTCGTCGGTGACACACCCTTGTAATCGACGTTCAGATTGCACACCACGGTGTAGTTGTCGCGCGCCGAATGCCAGAGATTGACATCGCCAGTCGCATACACGATCAGACACTTCACCTTGGCATCGCATTCGAACGCGGCGAACGATTGCATCGGCAGCACCGCCGCCATAACAAAGGCCATCAGCCTTGCCAGCTTCCTCATGATTCCGACTCCCTCAACCAAATTCGTTCTTTTCGACATCGCCCCGTCTCCAGGGTCGTGTCCGCAGGGCTCCCGCCATGCGCCGGGCGCGACGTTAGCGCCTTAACGATGCCTTGTCGATGACTCGCCGATCCGCTCACGGGGCTTGTCGCGCGCGGCGGACACCGCCCCGCCTCCCGCCGCCGTCCAGCCGTCCCTTACACTCGCCGCGCACCGACAACGCTATCTGCCCATGAAGAGCACCAAGTCCGCCCGCACGCCTCCCTCGAAGGTGACGCTGGGCATGGTCGCCGAAGCCAGCGGAGTCTCGCCGAGCACCGTCTCCCGCATCCTCAACGGCACCGCCGTCGTGAGCCAGGAGAAGAAGGACGCCGTCGACCGGGCGATTGCCGAACTCGGCTTCGTGCCGAATCCGATCGCGCGGGTGCTGGCCGGGGGCCGCTCGCTGAGCGTGGGCGTGGTGACGCAGGCGATCGACAGCCCGTATTACGGCGTCGCGTTGCGCGGCATCGAAGAGGTGCTCGACGCCGCCGGTTATGTGCCGCTGTTCGCCAGCGGCCATTGGAACGCCAAGGAAGAGCAGCGCTGCATCGACACCCTTCGCGCGCGCCGCGTCGACGGGATCATCGTGCTCACCGGCCGCTTGAGCGACGAGTCGCTGCGCAAGCTGGCCAAGGAACTGCCAGTCGTCGTCACCGGCCGGACGCTCAAGGCGCCCAGCCTCTACGCGCTGAACTTCAACGACTTCGAAGGCGCGCGCCTGGCGACGCACCATCTGCTGACGCAGGGGCATCGCAAGATCGCATTCATCACCGGCGATCCGGTCCACCCCGATGCGCAGGAGCGCCTGAAGGGCTACCGCGCCGCGCTGGAAGCAGCCGGTGTGAAGTACAAGCCCGCGCTGGTGCTGCCGGGCCTGTTCCAGGAAGACAGCGGCGTGATGGCCGTCGAACGGCTGATCGACAGCCGCGAACCGTTCACCGCGATCTTCGCGGCCAACGACCAGATGGCCTTCGGCGCCTCGCTGGCGCTGTACCGCCGCGGGCTGCGCGTGCCGGAAGACGTCTCCATCGTCGGCTTCGACGACCTGGCCGGCGCCGCGCATTGCATCCCGCCGCTCACCACCATCCATCAGGCCGGCCTCGAGCTCGGCCGCTGCGCCGCCCAGGCGCTGCTGGACCTGTTGGGCAACAAGGTGCCCACCGCGCAGTTGCCTGAGCCTCGGCTGATCATCCGGTCGTCGACACGCTCGCTCTGAGCGGGCCTCGGTACTTCCACCGCCGCTGGCCCTCACCCCTGCCCTCTCCCGCAAGCGGGAGAGGGGGTAAGAAATTAGCACTAACCCTGGTACGGTCACGCTGTCACGTTCGATATCATGAAAGCGCTTTCATAAACAGAACGAATTCGGAGACAGACAGCATGCGGCAGTGGGCCCGATGGCTTTCGGCGATCGCGTTGACCCTGGGCGTTGCCCAGGCGGGGTCAGGCGTTGCCGCGCAGACGTCCTCGGCCTCGGCAGCGTCGACCACATTGACCGTCGCCGCCTTCCCCGCCATCGACGAGATCGTGCGCAGCGCCCTGCCCGCCTGGAAGCAGCTGCATCCCGAGGTCGAGGTGAAGATCGTGAGCCGCGAGCTCAACGACCACCACACCGCCATGACGACGGCGCTGTCGACCGCCAAGGGCCTGCCCGACGTGATGGCGCTGGAGATCGGCTATCTGGGCCGCTTCGCGCAAGGCACCGGGCTCGAGGACCTGTCCGGCCCACCGTACAACCTGAACGGCGACAAGTCCCGCTTCGTCGCCTACGCCTTCGACCAGGCGACGACGCCGGCCGGCGCCGTCCTGGCCGTCCCGACCGACATCGGTCCGGGCGCCCTGCTCTATCGCACCGACCTGCTCGCCAAGGCCGGACTCAAGGAGTCCGACCTGACCACCAGCTGGGAAGGCTACGTCGCCGCCGGCGTGAAGATCAAGGCCGCCACCGGCGCCTACCTCATGGCCCACGCCCGCGACATGAAGGACATCCTGATCCGCACCGGCCTGGAGCCGGGCGAGGGCCTGTTCTTCGACAAGGACTCCCGCCCGCTGGTGAACAAGCCGCGCTTCGTCCGCGCCTTCGAGCTCGCCCGCGCCGTGCGTCGCCAGCAGCTCGACGCCAAGGTCATCGCCTGGTCCTCCGACTGGTCCGAAGGCTTCAAGCGCGGCGGCATCGCCACGCAGATGTCGGGCGCCTGGCTGGCCGGCCACCTCAACACCTGGCTCGCGCCCAGCACCCGCGGCAAGTGGCGCTCGGCGCAGCTCCCCGAAGGCGCCTTCGCCGCCTACGGCGGCACCTTCTTCGCCATCGCCCGCCACGCCGACGCGGCCCGCAAGCCGGTGGCCTACGAGTTCATCCGCTTCATGACGATGAACCGCGCGCAGCAGCTCGCGGCCTTCAAGGCGCAGGACGCCTTCCCCGCGCTGATCGACGCCCAGACCGATCCCTTCTACGACCAGCCGCTGCCCTTCCTCGGCGGCCAGCAGGCCCGCCGCGACTGGCGCGAGGCGGCCGACCACATCCGCGCCTTCCCCGTGCACAAGCAGGACAACTTCGCCAAGGAAGTGATCGACACCGAACTCGACAAGGTGCTCGACCGCGGCAAGGACATCCCCACCGCCCTGGCCGACGCGCAGCGTCTGCTGCTGCTGCGCGCGCACCGCTGACCCGGGACCATTGCCATGAGCTTCCGCCTTCCCCCCGCCCTGCGCCTGTCGCCGCGCTACGCGCCGTACGCGCTGCTGGCGCCCTTCCTGCTGCTGTTCGTGGTCTTCGGACTGTTCCCGCTGCTGTTCTCGCTCTACCTGGCCTTCCACAGCTGGGAGCCGACCAGCGGCCTGGGCGCGATGCACTGGGTCGGGCTGGACAACTTCGCCTTCGCGCTGCAGGACGAATGGTTCTGGAAGTCGCTGCGCAACACCGGCTGGCTCGCGATCGCCTCGGGCGTGCCGCAGCACCTGGTCGCCATCCCGCTCGCCACCTTCCTGCACCTGGCCTTCAAGCGCTGGCGCAACCCGATGGTCGGCGCCTACTTCCTGCCCTACATCACCTCCTCCGTCGCGATCGCGATCCTGTTCAGCTCGCTGTTCTCCACCGACTACGGCCTGATCAACCTCGCCATCGCCACCGTGCGCGAGGTGCCGCTGCTCGGCCACCTGGTGCCGCAGGCCGCCGTCGACTGGCTCAACGACCCGGACGCGCTCAAGCCCGCCATCTCGATGATCGTGTTCTGGCGCTACGTCGGCTTCAACGTCGTGCTCTACCTGGCCGCGCTGCAGACCATCCCGCCCGACCTGTACGAGGCCGCGACCATGGACGGCGCCAGCCGCCTGCAGCAGTTCTTCCACATCACGCTGCCCAGCCTGCGCCCGATGATCTTCTTCGGCGTGACGCTGAGCGTCATCGGCGGGCTGCAGCTGTTCGAGGAGCCCTTCATCCTCACCGGCGGCAAGGGCGGCTCCGACCAGGCCGGCATGAGCGCCGCCGTCTACCTGTACCGCAACGCCTTCGACTTCAACGACTTCGGCGCCGCCAGCGCGATGTCCTGGCTGCTGTTCTTCATCGTGGCCGCGCTGACCTGGCTCACGAACCGTGCGTTCCGGCGCAAGGACGACTGAGGCCCCGCGCCCCACCCGGATGACGCCATGAGCACCACGATGCACGCCCCCCTCGACGCCGCGGCGCCTCCGCACGCCGCGCAGCCGCCGCGCATGACGACCTGGTCCGCCTACCTGCTGGTGGGTGCGGGCGCACTGATCATGCTGGCGCCCTTCTACTTCATGTTCGTCTTCGCGACGCACTCGCGCACCGAGATCTTCAGCCTGCCGCCGCCGATGTGGTTCGGCGACGACTTCCTGGCCAACGTCGACATCCTCACCAAGCGCCTGCCCTTCTGGCGCAACCTGGGCTTGAGCCTGTACGTCGGCATCTGCAACACCGCGCTGACGCTGCTGTTCTGCTCGATGGGCGGCTACGCCTTCGCGATGTACGAGTTCCGCTTCAAGAAGGCGCTGTTCGGCCTGGTCATGGGCACCATGCTGCTGCCCAGCTTCATGAACATGATCCCGAGCTTCATGATCATGGACCTGCTGGGCTGGATCGACCAGCCGCGCGCGCTCTACATCCCCGGCGCGGCCAGCGCCTTCGGCATCTTCCTGATGCGCCAGTTCATCGGCTCGGCCGTGCCGCGCGAGCTGGTCGAGGCCGCCCGCATGGACGGCTGCGGCGAGCTGGGCATCTACGCCCGCATCGTGCTGCCGCTGCTCAAGCCGGCGCTGGGCACGCTGGGGCTGATCACCTTCATCTCCTCCTGGAACAACTTCATCGGGCCGCTGGTCGTCATGCGCTCGCCCGACATGTACACGCTGCCGCTGGCGCTGCGATCGCTGCAGAGCCCGGTGGACACCGAATGGGGCGCGCTGATGGCCGGATCCGCCATCGCGACGCTGCCGCTGATCGTGCTCTTCGTCCTGTGCTCGCGGCAGCTCATCTCGGGCCTGACCGT
>JBCNPQ010000013.1:0-106838 GCA_039593255.1 Roseateles sp. | reverse complement strand
TCGAAGACGCGCTTGCACAGCGCCTTCATGACGGCCATGTCGCCGCCGATGCGCAGCTGGAAGTAGTGGGTCGAGATCGGCGTGCTGCCCAGCGTCGCCATCTCCATCTTGTCCTGCGGGTCGGCGAAGCGCTCCAGGCCGCGCTCGCGCAGCGGGTTGAAGCTGACGATCCTGCAGCCGCGCTTGGACGCCTCGCGCAACTCGCCCAGCATGCGCGGATGGTTGGTGCCCGGGTTCTGGCCGAAGATGAAGATCGCGTCCGCCTTCTCGAAGTCGTGCAGCGTCACCGTGCCCTTGCCGATGCCGATGGTCGGCTTCAGGCCCTGGCCGGACGGCTCGTGGCACATGTTCGAGCAGTCGGGGAAGTTGTTGGTGCCGAACTCGCGCACGAACAGCTGGTACAGGAACGCGGCCTCGTTGCTGGCCCGGCCCGAGGTGTAGAACATCGCCTCGTTCGGATCCTTGAGCTCGTTCAGCCGCGCGGCGATCAGCTCGAACGCGTCGTCCCACGCGATGGGCACGTAGCGGTCGATGCTCGCGTCGTAGACCAGCGGCTCGGTGATGCGGCCCAGGTTCTCGAGGTCGAAGTCGGACCACTGGGCCAGTTCGCTGACGGTGTGGCTGCCCAGCACCTGCGCGGTAGCACGGTGCGCGGTCGCCTCGGCGGCGATCGCCTTGGCGCCGTTCTCGCAGAACTCGAAGGTCGAGCGGTGATCCCGGTCCGGCCAGGCGCAGCCGGGGCAGTCGAAGCCGTCGGGCTGGTTGGCCGACAGCAGCGTCTTGGCGCCCTTCACCGCGACGCCTTGCTGCTGCAGGTGCTTGGCGACGCTGCGCAGCGCGCCCCAGCCGCCGGCCGGTCCCTTGTAGAAGTGGATCTTCTGCTCGCTCATCGAGTCCTCCAGAGTCGTTATTCCCTGTCCGCCCCTCGCCCAACGCGAGGTCTTGAAACAGAGTCGCCCCGTGGTCGTCGCGTGGACGGCCGCCGGGGCGAGGGTCATGCTAGCCGGTCAGGCGCTTGCGCGCCGCCGGCGGGGTTTGAGCGCCAGCTCAGCTGAAGAACTTCGAGGCGCTCAGCAGCGTGCGGTAGATGCCCCAGGCCAGCGGGATGCCCACGGCCAGCCAGGCCAGCGCGACCAGCGCGGTCGGCGTCGCGGCGCCAGCGCCCGGGCCGCTGCCCACTTCAGCGGCGGCGGCCTTCTCATGGGCCAGCTTCTTCTCGACGGCCAGTTCGGCGTCGGTCATGAAGTGCTTGTCGGCGACCGGACGGATCAGCAGGTTGGCGATCAGGCCGATGACCAGCATGCCCACCAGGATGTACATCGTCTGGTTGTAGACCTGCTCGCGCGGGATGCCCAGGCCCAGCTGGTAGTCGCGCATGTAGTTCACGACGATGGGGCCGAGGATGCCGGCGGTGGCCCAGGCGGTCAACAGGCGGCCGTGGATCGCGCCCACCATCTGCGTGCCGAAGAGGTCGCCCAGGTAGGCCGGCACGGTGGCGAAGCCGCCGCCGTACATCGACAGGATCACGCAGACCGCGCCCACGAAGGCCAGCTTGTGGCCCGCGGCGGCGCTGCTCGGCAGCGAGGCGTACAGCAGCCCGCCCAGCACGAAGAACACCGTGTAGGTCATCTTGCGGCCCAGCTTGTCCGACAGCGAGGCCCACACGAAGCGGCCGCCGATGTTGAACAGGCTCAGCAGCGCGGTGAAGCCGCCAGCGATCGCGGCGATCGCGGCCAGTTGCGTCTTGTCCAGGTCGGCGAACTTGGCTTCCACGCCGATCAGCGCGCCGCCGAAGATCTCCTGCAGCATCGGGCTGGCCATGCCGATCACGCCGATGCCGGCCGACACGTTCATGCACAGCACGATCCAGACCAGCCAGAACTGCGGGATGCCCCAGACCTTCTTCACGTGCACGTGGCGCTGCGTGATCATGGTGTTGGTGGCCTGCGCCGCCGGCGGGGTCCAGCCTGCCGGCTTCCAGCCGGTGGGCGGCACGCGGTAGCCCATCGCACCGGCGACCATGAACAGGAAGTACACGACGGCCATCACGACGAAGGTCTGCATCACGCCCGCGTCGGTCGGGGTGGCGAAGTGCTTCATCAGTTCGACGGCCAGCGGCGAACCGATCATCGCGCCGCCGCCGAAGCCCATGATGGCCATGCCGGTGGCCATGCCGCGGCGGTCCGGGAACCACTTGATCAGCGTGGACACGGGCGAGATGTAGCCCAGTCCCAGGCCGATGCCGCCGATGACGCCGGAGCCCAGGATCATCATCCAGAACTGGTGGGTGTGGATGCCGATCGCGGAGATCAGCATGCCGCCGCACCAGCACACGGCCGACACCAGGCCGGCCTTGCGGGGACCGGCGCGTTCCAGCCAGCCGCCCCAGATCGCGGCGGCGCAGCCCAGGAACACGAAGAACAGCGTGTACATCCAGCCCAGGGTGGCGACGCTCCAGTCGCACTGGGTGGTGAACAGCTGGGCGAAGAATCCCACGTCCTTGCCGCACGCGGCGCCAGTGCCGGCGGTCTGCAGCATCTTGGACAGCGGCAGCCAGAACACCGAGAAGCCGTAGGCCATCCCGATGCACAGGTGGATGGCGAGCGCGCTCGGCGGCACGAGCCAGCGGTTGAAGCCAGGAGCGGCAATGGTGCGCTCCTTGTCCAGCCAGCTCGAGCCGGCGGAAACGCCGCCCTGATCGGTCAGCACAGTAGACATGGGTCCTCCTCAAACAATGAAAGGCGGCCGCGACGCGGCCCGCTGAAGTCGACTCGCCCCCGGAACCCTCCACCGGCGACAGATCGGCCGCGTCCCGTGTGCCTGGCTCCCAGTCCCTTCCGGCGTCAACGAACCGTTAGGAAACAGGTTCTTGGTGACACGCTGAAAGAGTTGGGGCAGAACGCTCGCGGCGGCCGCGATCTTGACGCATGTCGTTGACAACCTCTGACAACCACACATAGGGAGCGGACATCTATCGCACGAAACCGACAGTCGGCGTCTATGGGACGCCGGGCGGTAACGAGATGTTCACGGTGCAGATGGGGCGATCAGCGCACAACGCCCCTCAAAAGGGGTGGCCCCCAAGCTGCCATGGGCCTTCCCCCTTTGGCGCCCGCATTGTTGAGGGCGCCACAACGGTGCGTTGCGCGGCGCAGCATTTATGCGATCGGGGTGAATGCCTATTGTTCGGGGGTCACCTGTCTCCGAAGGCGTCCATCAGCGCCTTCTTCACCGGACCGCCCGTAGGGGCCGTCCGGTTTTTTCTTGTCGGCGCGAGGACCGCGCCGCGCCAGCCCGCTCGGGGAAGGGATCGCCGTTTGCCCCGATGAACACGCGGATGTATCGGGGTGAAACCTGCCGTTTGTCCTACAAGCCCACGCGCCGTCAACCCACGTCCGACGCCCCGTCCACGGCCCAAAGTAGGTCCTAACCGATCTCCACCGATCGGCCCCTCAAGCCCAAAGGAGAGACCACATGAACCCGACCAAAGCCCTCGTGACCGGTGCCGTTGCCCTGACCGCCTTCGCCAGCGTGCTGGGCCTGGCCTACGCACAGGTCGAGAACTCGACCGAGTCCACCCAGACGCAATCGGCGCAGGACCAGTACCCTGCGACGCAGACGGAGCAGCAGGCGCCCGCTGAACAGAGCATGACGCCTGCCGACCAGTCGAACCCGTCGACCACGCAGCAGCAGTCGACGCCTGAAGCCCAGTCGCAGCAGACCCAGCCGTCCTCGACGGACCAATGGCAGAACCAGCAGCCCCAGTCCACGCAGGATCCGCTGCCGGCCGAGCCGACCAGCGCCGGCACGCCGGCTCCGCGTGCCGACCGCAACTGATCGGTGAGCGTCCTGACGCCGCCCGGCCCGGATCAAGCCTCTCCCTGAAAGCTCCCCATGCTGCGCGCCTCCAGCGGGTACTTCTTCAGCGATCCACCGCCGCCCGAACCGGCGTCGCGGTGGCTCCCTGAGAGCCTGCGGGAACGCGCGGGCTGGGCGGCGCAAGGACTGGCCCTGGGCCTGGCCGGCGCGCTGCTGGCCTGGCCGGCGGCGACCTACCTGATGAAGCAGCTGCGGCCGGCGCCCGCCGTCGTGGCCCGTGCAACCCCCGCCCCGGTCCAGCCGGTCGCCCAAGCCCCCGCGCCAGTGCCGCGGACCGGCACGGCCGATTTCGGCAAGACCAAGGTTTCCAAGCAGGCTCGCCAGCTCGCCCAGTGGGTGATGGCGGGCTGGGATCACAACGGTCGCCCGTTCGCGATCCTCGACAAGCGCCAGGCGCGCGTCCTGGTGTTCAGCGCCGACGGGAAGCTCCAGGCGACCACGCCGGTGCTGCTCGGCTATGCGGCCGGCGACGACAGCGTCGCGGGCATCGGCCTGCGGCCGATCGCCGAGGTGAAGCCCTCCGAACGCACGACGCCCGCGGGCCGTTTCGTCGCCCAGCCCGGCAAGAACGCCGGGCATGAGGACGTGCTCTGGGTCGACTACGAAGCCGCCGTGTCCATGCACCGCGTGCGCCCGACCAATCCCGCGGAACGTCGCCTCGAGCGCCTGGCGTCGCCGACGCCCAAGGACAACCGCATCAGCTTCGGCTGCATCAACATGCCGGTGAAATTCTTCGAACAGACCCTCTGGCCGACCTTCGGCAAGCGCGGCGGCATCGTGTACGTGCTGCCGGAGAAGAAATCGATGGAACAGGTCTTCGCGGAGCAGATGCGCCGCGCCAAGGCCGGGCCGTCCACCTGACGCGCGGTCCATGACCGCCGCGAAGCGTCCACGGTCGACGACCGCCGCCCCTCTCTTCCCCACTCCTTCGACCTTCCCCGTCCGTCCGACGCTCGCGCTGGCCGTGGCCGTCGCGCTGGCGCTCGGCGTGACGGCGTCCGCCCAGGCCCAGGTCAGCCGCGCGACCGTGCGCGGGCTGGTCAACGCGCCGGCCGGCGTGCAGGCCGGCGGCCTTCCCGTGACGGCCACCAACACCGCCAACGGCGCCCGCTACCGCACCAGCACCCGCGCCGACGGCCGTTATGCGCTGATCGGCATCGCCCCGGGCGAGTACGTCGTCAGCGTGCTCGGCCCGGACGGCCAGCCGATCCGGACGGAACGCATCACGCTGTCGGTCGGCGAGAACGCCGCGCTCGACCTGGGCGCGGCACCAGCGCCGCAGACGGCGGACGCGATCCAGCTCGGCACGGTGACGGTCGAGGGCAACGCAAGCCGGCAAGGGGTCAAGGACTCGCAGCTCGGCACCGTGGTGTCGCAGCGGATGATCGAGGCGCTGCCGCAGACCACGCGCAACTTCCTCAGCGCGGCGGACCTCGCGCCCGGCGTCGCGTTCTCGACCGACGCCAGCGGCCTGAGCCGGGTGCAGTCCGGCGCGCAGGACTTCGACCACCTCAACGTCTTCATCGACGGCGTGGGCCAGAAGAACAACATCCTGCGCGGCGGCGTCAGCGGCCAGTCGGACACGCGCGGCAACCCCTTCCCGCAATCGGCGATCGCCGAGTACAAGGTGCTGACGCAGAACTACAAGGCCGAGTTCGACCAGGTCAGCAGCGCCGCGATCACGGCGGTGACCAAGTCCGGCACCAACGAGTTCCACGGCGAGCTCTACGGCGACCGGACCGGCACCAACTGGCGCTCGAAGAATGCGCTGGAGAAGGAGCGCGAATCGCAGGGCATCGCGCGCCCCTCCTCCGAGAAGTACGAATACGGCGCCAGCCTCGGTGGTCCCATCGTCAAGGACCGGCTGCACTTCTTCGTCGCCTACGACGCGAAGCGGATCGAGGACTCGCGCCAGATCGCCGGACAGAACTTCGAGAAGCTGCCCGATGCCGGCATCGTCCCGGAGCTGCTGGCGCGCCGGGGCAACCAGGTCGATCCGTTCCACGAGGACCTGCTCTTCGGCAAGCTCGACGCGCAGCTCAACGACGAGCATCGGCTGACGCTGAGCGCGCGGCTGCGGCGCGAGACCGACCGCATCGCCGAGGACCGCAACCTCTCGCTGCCGGGCAACGACAAGGAGCGCCGCAACGACGAGACGCGCGTCGACCTGAAGCACGAGTGGTCGCGCGACGACTGGCTCAGCGAGGCCCGCATCGGGTATGAGGACTACCTCTGGAATCCGAAGTCCGCGTCGGACACGCCGCTGGTCCGCTACAAGGTGTCGACGGCGTCGCCGCAGGTGCTGAGCTCGTCGCAGGACGTGATCCTCGACGGCGGCTCGCCCGACGCGCAGCGGCGCAAGCAGCGCGGCACCTTCGTGTCGGAGGAGCTCACCTACACCGGCTTCGACGGCCATGTGGTCAAGGGCGGCGTGAAGCTCAAGGACATGCGCTACGACCTCAGCGGCACGGCCAACTCGGTCGACGCGGTCGAGGTGCTGATCGACAACGTCACCGGCCTGCCGTACTGGGACGGCACGAACTGCCTGGGAACCAACGTGTCCAACAATGGCAGCACCAGCGCGCAGTGCAACATCCGCCGCGCGGCGGCGCCGTCGGTGGCCAGCTTCAAGAACAAGCAGTGGGGGATCTATCTCCAGGACGACTGGAGCCTCACGCCCAAGCTCGAGCTCAACCTCGGCCTTCGCTGGGACTATGAGGACAACATGCTCAACAACGGCTACGCGACGCCGGCCGACCGCATCGCCGCGCTGATGGCGCCCGATGTCGAGCGCTACGGCATCGTGCCGCCGACGGGGCAGACCTACGCGCAGTCGCTCGCCAAGGGCGGCATCGACATCGCGCAGTACATCAGCAGCGGCAGTTCCCGCAAGGCCTTCAAGAACGCGATCGCGCCGCGCGTCGGCTTCTCGTACGACATCTTCGGCAACCGCGACACGGTGGTCTTCGGCGGCTACGGCCGCAGCTACGACCGGACGATGGCCAACCATGCGCTCGACGAGCTGCAGAAGAACCAGGCGACCGGCGGCGAGATCTGGCTGATCCGCAACGACCTGAAGATGCCCTATGCGGACCAGTTCAGCATCGGGCTGCGGCAGGCGCTGTCCAAGACCTGGAACGGCGAGATCGCGCTCAGCCGCATCGAGGCGAAGAACCAGTTCGTCTGGTTCAGCGGCAACCGCGACGCCAACGGCGGCTTCGCGCAGCAGTCGGCGATCGATCCGCTGTGGGGCGGCCCGGACGGCTTCGGCCAGCTGGTGCTGGGCGACTCGATCGGCCGCACGCGCACCGACTCGGTCTTCGTGAAGGCGGAGAAGCCGTACAGCGAGTCCTCCGGCTGGACCGCGACGCTGGCCTACACCTACAGCGACGCGAAGACCACCAACCTGCAGTGGAGCAACGACACCTTCGACTGGACCTACGGCCGCGCGGGTCGCGGCTGGAATCCGAGCACGCTGGTCGACCGGCACCGCCTGGTGGGCGCGTTCATGACGGACAAGCTGCTGCCGTGGGGGCTGACCTTCTCGGCCAAGGGCACCTACGCCAGCGGCTTCCCGCGACGCCTCACGAACTGCATCGGCGGCACGCCGCAGTGTGTCCTCGTCGAGGGCGACTCGCCGAGCTTCCGTCAGGTCGACATCAGCATCGGCAAGGCCTTCAAGTACGGCATCCACCAGGTGTCGCTGCGCCTGGACGTGCTCAACGTCCTGGGCGCCGACAACTACGGCGGTTTCGACGACTGGATCGGCAACGCGCCCCAGGCCGGGCAGACGCCCAACCGGCTCGGCGGGGACAACCTCAACCTCGACAAGCCCAACAACATCCGCGGAGACAACCGCGCGATGCGGGTGGTGCTGAACTACAAGTTCTGAGTCCGACGCCGTCGTCCGCCGCCTTCCATCGATGGAGGAAGACGGCGGTCGTCGTGATCGACGTCGTTGTCGTGGTGATCAGCGCAGCGGCCGGAACGCCGCGCGCAGTTCCTCGGCGAAGAGCTGCGGCTCTTCCCACGCGGCAAAGTGACCGCCCTTGCTCACCTCGTTGAAGTAGCTCAGTTTCGGATACGCCTTCTGCGCCCAGGATTTCGGCGCCTGGTAGATCTCGCCGGGGAACACGGTCACCGCGACCGGCACCTTGATCTCGCGGGTGCGTTGCTCGACGACGTTGAAGTTGTTGTTGTTGTTCTCCCAGTACAGCTGCGAGCCGGAGGTCCCGGTGTTGGTCAGCCAGTAGAGCGAGATGTCGTCGAGCATCTCGTCGCGCGACAACGAGCGCTCGGGGACGCCGCCGCTGAAGGTCCAGTCGGCGAACTTGTCGTAGATCCACGCGGCCTGGCCGGACGGCGAGTCCGACAGGCTGTAGCCGAGCGTCTGCGGCCGCGTGACCATCATCGCGGCATAACCGCCGCCGCGTGTGTACAGGCGGTTCATCGATGCATAGGCGGCCTTCTCCTTGGCGGAGAGTCCCGCTGGCGCGGGCTTGCCGCTCTTGAGCGAGGCGGCGATGTCCGCGGGCACCGTCGCCGGCATGTTCACGTGGATGCCGAGCAGCCCCTGCGGCGCCAGGCGGCCCTGCACCTGCGCGACGACGGACCCCCAATCACCGCCCTGCGCCACGTACTGCGTGTAGCCCAGGCGCTTCATCAGCACGTCCCAGGCGCGCGCCATGCGCTCGGGGCCCCAGCCGGTGCCCGTGGGCTTGCCGGAGAAGCCGTAGCCGGGCATCGACGGGATGACGATGTCGAACGCATCCGCAGCCTGGCCGCCAAAGGCGGTCGGGTCGGTCAGCGGGTCGATGATCTTGAGCTGCTCGAAGACCGAGCCCGGCCAGCCGTGCGTGACGATCATCGGCAACGCGCCCGGGTGCTTGGACCGGACATGGATGAAGTGGATGTCCAGGCCGTCGATGCGGGTCACGAATTGCGGATAAGCGTTGAGCTTGGCCTCGGCCTTGCGCCAGTCGTAGCCCGAGCCCCAGTAGCGCACCAGGTCCTGGAAGCCCGCGAGCTGCACGCCCTGCGAGCGGTCGTCGACCGTCTCGCGGTCGGGGAAGCGCGTCGCCGCGATGCGCTGACGCAGGTCGGCCAACGCGGCTTCCGGAATGGCGGCCTTGAAGGGACGGATGGCCGCGTCCTCGACGCCGTCACGCGGCGCGGAGACGGCGACTGGCGCCGACGACGACGCCTGCGCGTTGCTGGCGATCGGGAACAGGGCGAGGCTGACAACACTGGCGACAGCGGCGGCGGTGGCGGTGAGAGCCAGGAGGTGGTGCTTGGCGTTCATGGGACTCCGTGGATGAAGATTCGGCCGTGCCGCGATTCGGCACGGGACGGATTTCATCGGCCGCCGGTATCCCGGAGGTGTCCTCCACCACCCCTTTTCGTCTGGCCCGGTGTGCGGATCCGCACCAGATACACGCGCATACGATTCGCTCGCATACGATTTAAATCAGGGAAGGGCAGAAGCCGATCCCGACAAGGCATGGCGAATGGCTGGCATCGGCGCGCGGCGTATGCTGCGTCGTTTCGCAACTCCGTTGTCCGGCGCCATGACGACTGCCCTGCTCATCATCGACCTGCAACGCGCGCTCTGCGTCGGCGAGTACGCCTGCCACGACGTCGACGCCGTGATCGGACGCATCAACGGCCTGATCGCGCAAGCGCGGACGGCCGGCGCGCCCGTGGTGTTCGTGCAGCATGAGGAAGACGGCTACGAGCCCTTGCGACACGGCAGCGAGGGCTGGCAGATCGACGATCGCCTGCACGTCCGGCCGGACGACCGGCGGGTGTTCAAGACCTCGCCGGACTCGTTCCACAAGACCGAGCTCGAGGCGGTGCTGAAGGGCCTGGGCGTGACCCACCTGGTCGTCTGCGGCGCGCAGAGTGACTTCTGCGTCGACACGACGACCCGCCGCGCGCTGAGCTCGGGCTACGACGTCACGCTGGTCGAGGACGGCCACACGACGATCGCCTACGGCGACCTCACGGCGCCGCAGATCATCGACCACCACACGCTGATCCTGCGCAACCTCAACAGCTTCGGACCGAAGATGGAGGCGAAGAAGGCGGTGGAGATCGCTTTCCAGGCCGCCTGACCTGCGCCCGGTCGCGCCGGCGTCACGTCGGGGGGCGTCGTATCACTTGAGACTGGTTCTCGAGCTCGCCAGTTGCGACAAGGTCATGTCGCACTGATCCACCGTCCCGATGCAATCGAGTCCACGCGACTCGACCTCGCCCATCAGGCTCAGCCACGCGTTCAGGCCCTCGAGCGTGACCTTGGTGCGCGAGGTCCGGCTCCAGCCGCGCTCGGCAAGCTGGCCCAGGTAGATCCAGGTCTGCCGGCGCGACAAGCCCGACAGCTGCCCGATGCAGGCCTGCGACACCGGCAGCGCGAGGCTGTTGCCCGCCGTGCCCGCGCGCTGCGAACTGCTCAGCGCCGCCGCCAGCGTCGCCAGCACGCTGATCAGGCGCTGGAAGCCGTTGCCCGCCAGGCGCATCGTGATCTGGTCCTGCAGTCGCGAAGCGGTCGCCGCGTACAGCTCGCCGGTCGCCGCGTCCCGCTCAGGCACGCTCGTGTCCTTCATCCGCGGCATCGGGATGTGGATCGTCGTGACGTCCACCAGCGCCGTCACGTCGTAGCGCGCCGCCAGCTTGCCCAACGGCGAGTCCGCGCCGATCACGTCGCCCAGCCACAGGGCCGCCACCGCCACGCGCGTGTCCGCCGCGACCTTCGCCGCGAGGAAGGCCGCCCCGCCGCTGATCGCGATCCAGTCGGCCAGCGGCGTGCCGGCCTCGATGATCTTCTGGCCGCGCCGATACGTCCGGACCTGGCCGTCGGCCAGCCAGTCGTCGCTCGTCGCGTCCGGTTCGCCGTCATGCGTCGGCGTCCGCGTCCCTCTCGTGCTCATGCTTGGTTCTGGATGAAGTCCGCCGGACAAGGCTCCGCCCTCCGCCGGGACGACGGAACTTTCGCGGTGCCATGACGGCGAATCGGGGTTATAGAAGCGGACCTCAAGCGCCGATCGGTCGATAAGGCCCGTGGCGCCGGCCCGGTTTGCGGCTTGACCGCGCGGCGATCAGTCCGTCACCAGATGGACAGGCTCCTCGCCAGCACGCGCTGCAGCCAGCTCCGCGACGAGGCCTCCGAGACGTCGCCCTGCGCGACGCTCTCCAGGCTCGCATTCACCACGTCGCGCGACGACACCATGTTCCCCGGGCGGATGTCGCGCGGATTCACGATGCCCGAGAAGCGCAGCGTGTTCACGCCCTTGTTCAGGCCCACGTTGCGCTCGCCCGCCACCAGCAGGTTGCCGTTGGGCAGCACGTTGATCACGCTCACCGCCACCGTCGTGACGAAGCTGTTGTCCGTCTCGGTCGTGCCCGAGCCCTTGAACGAATCGCTGCCCGCGGCCGTCGCGTCCACGTTGAGCAGCCGCTCCACCGCGCCGATCTTGCTCTGCCCGCCGGGACCGCGCACCGCGAGCTTGTTGTCGCGGCTGGTGTCCGTCGTCTGCTTCTGGCTCGCCTTCAGCGTCTCCTGGATGTCCACCTTCAGCGTGTCGCCGATCGCGCTCGGGCGTTTCTCGCCCGAGAACAGCGAGGTCGCCGACATGCCCGGCTGGTAGATCGCGCCGTTGCTGGGCCGCTCGAGGTACATCGGCGCCTGCGGCGGCGTGACCATCATCGGACCGGCCACCGTCGGCGGCGCGCTCGAACAGGCGCTCAAGACGCTCAACGCGCCCAGGACGCCCAGCGCGACCACGGCGGTTCCCGCCCCCCGCGCGCCGCGGGATTCGTTCCTCGACATCACATCCCTCTCCCTCAGCTCTGGAAGCCGGTGATCAGCGCCTTCACCACCGGCGCGATCTTGTTGCGGGTCCCGGCCCAGCGGGCCAGGCCGAAGTTCTCCTCGGCGACGTAGCTGCTGCTGGACAGCAGCGTCCCGTCCGCCCGGTGCAGGCTCAGCGACGCGGCGCTGAGGTTGGCGCGATAGCCGCTGGCCATCGGCGGCACGCCCCATTCGATCGTCGCGACATAGCGCAGCCACACGCCGCATTGCTGCAGGCCGGTGCCGGCCTCGTAGACACGGCTGTCCACGCCCTGCCCCTTGAGCTCCGCCTGCAACGCCGGGACCAGGTCCTCCAGCGGCGCGTTGCGGTTGAACTCGATGCACAGCGTCTGCACGGGCGCGTCGCCGTGGTGGACGGTGTTGCTGGCCTTGGCCGGCGCGGCGGTGGCCAGCGCCGTCGAGGTCGCCGTGCCCGCGCCCTTGACGAGCTCCCACGCGGGGAGAGGACTCAGCGCGCTGCAGCCGACCAGGCCACCCGCCGCGGCCGACACGGCAAGCACGAACGCGAGCGTCGCGATCGACCGGGCCGGTCCGCGTCGCGCGGCGGAGGCGGGGCTGCGCATGGCGTCCGTCCTCACACCAGTTCGTCGAGCATGGCGCCGCCGCCCAGCGCGGCCATCACGCCGTAGCCCACGACATTGCCAAGCACGTTGCCGACGGTGCCGGCGACATCGCCGACGGTGTCGGTGACGACGTCGGCGGCGGTCTCCACCGCATCCACCGCGTCGCCGGCCAGTGCCTGCAGGCCCTTGGCGCTGATGGTCGCGGTCACGCCGAGCACCGGCCCGAGCGTCAGGCCTGGGCCGCCGCCGCGCGACGATCCGGACGATCCGCCCGAGGACGCGCCGCGGCTGCCTTCGGCGGACGAGCCGTCGGACAAGGTCGCCAACGCGACCAGGCTGGACAGGAGGGGCACGCTGCTCAAGGCGGACTCCCGGCGACGCTCAGCCGCGCGCGGCCAGCGAGGCCGTGTCGAGCGACAGCGTGGCGGGCGCGGGGCTGGTCGCGGCGGCGGGCGCGGCCGCCATCGGCGCGGTCGCCGCCGAGGCCGGCGATCCGGCCTTCGCGTCGTTCAGCATCTTCGAGAAGTCAGGCGCGCCGCTCTTGGCGCCCTTGGCCGCGCCCGCGGGCGCCGGGGCACCGGCGTGAACGGCCGGCGACGGGGAAGCGTTGGACTTGACATGCATGGCGAAGGGCTCTCGTTCGTTGGGGTGAACGGATTCTTCGCCGCCGCCGCCGCCGGGCATGCGGCAATGAGCGCGAGGATCGCGGCGATCGTCGCGGGCTCGGTGAACTGCATCACCGAGGCAGGGAAATGACCGGTGGCGATCCCGCTTTGCCGGCTCAAGTTCGCGCGGAGGCGGCGCCGATCCGGGCGATCAACGCGCGAAGTGGGCGAAGCTGCGGCACCGGCAGGCCGGCCAGGCTGCCGGGGGTCAGCCGTTGCGGTGCTGAAGCGCCATCGCCTCGGTCCATTCGTCCCAGGTGGACTCGGTGACCTCGAGCCCATCCAGGGCCGGCGGATCTTCGATGGGCCAGCCCGACGGGCTGAAGGGAATGCGCCGCTGCAGCAGCACTTCGGTCTGGCGCAGGATGCGCTGCATGGCCGAAGCGAAGGGGGTGCCGGGATCTCCGGCGGGGCGCGCGATTCGTTGTCGCATGGTCCTCTCCTGACGAGTTCCCACTATCTGCGGGGGGCGGCCCAAGTGCCATCCCACCATAGGGTGAACGAGGGGGGAGTCCGGAGGGGGTGTGACGAAAGGCAGCAGGGGGCTGCCAGGCGGTTGCCGAGCTTCAGGCCTTCGCAAACGCCCTTCGCGAAGTCATCAGAGCTATCACTTCAATTTGATGGATCTGATCGGCGCGGCGCTCGCCCAGGTCAGATCACCTGCCGCAGCAGCGCATACAGCGCGATGCCGCCGGAGACCACCGCGCAGGCGGTCTTCATCGAACGGTTGGCCACGAAAGCGCCGATCAGGCTGCTGACCAGGATGGCGGCGAGGAGGTAGTTCGTTTTCATGGGCCGCGATTGTGGCGTCGCCCCGGCGGATGTCCGGAGAGCTTCGCGGCGCGGATCAGACAGTCGCCCGCCCGGGCCGGTTGATCTCGACCGTGACGTGAACAAGTTCCTCGTGGATGGCCAGCATCCGCCGGACCTCGTCGGGCCGCGCCTCGGGACTGTCGGTGACCAGCGAGACGATGCAGGCGTACTGCGCCCGGCCGACGCGCCACACATGCAGGTCGGCGATGGCCGCCGGCCACGGCGCGCCGGCGATCACCTCGCGGATCTCGTCGACCACCGGCGCATCCATCTCCGCGTCCAGCAGCACGCGGCCGGTGTCGCGCAGCAGCCCGCGCGCCCAGACGGCGACCAGCACTGCGCCCGCGATGCCCATCATCGGATCCAGCCAGTCCGCGCCCCACAGGCGCCCGCCCAGCAGCGCCACGATGGCCAGCACCGAGGTCGCCGCATCGGCCAGCACATGCATGTAGGCGGCGCGGAGATTGAGGTCGTCATGGGCGTGGCCGTGCGCGTCGCCGTGCGCGTGCTCGCCGCCATGCCCATGCCCATGCCCATGCCCATGGTCGTGCCCATGGTGATGGTGCTCGCCGCGCAGCAGCCAGGCGCAGGCGAGGTTGACCAGCAGGCCGACCGCCGCCACGGCGATGGCCTCGTCGTAATGGATGGGCGTGGGCGCGACCAGCCGCTCGACCGACTGCCACAGCATCAGCCCGGCGACGCCCACCAGCAGCAACGCGCTGCTGAAGCCGCCGAGGATCTCGATCTTCCAGGTCCCGAAAGCGAAGCGTCCGTCCTTCGCCCAGCGGCGCGCGGCGCCGTAGGCCAGCAGCGACACGCCCAGCGCCACCGCGTGCGAGCTCATGTGCCAGCCGTCGGCCAGCAGCGCCATCGAGTTGAAGACATAGCCGCCGGCGATCTCCGCGACCATCATCGCGACGGTCAGCAGCACCGCCCAGCGGGTGTTGCGCGCGGCCAGCGGATTGCCCTCGTCGAAGACGTGCGTGTGTTGCCAGGGCGTGGTGGACAGGGACGGGGACATGGCGGGCGGTGGCGAGGCGGAGGGGACGACGCGCGGGGCGACGGAACGGAGGCGCCGCAGTATCCCCGCAGGGCGCCGCGCGAAGGCCAGAGTCCCTGCGCCGGGCCGGTCATCCGGCGGGGGTAGACTCGACCGCAGCGTTCAACGAGATGACGGGACCCTGGGTGGCGGACACAGAGGAGCGACAGCCCATGCGGGTGGTGGTGCTCGGCGGATCGGCGGGCAGCATCGATGCGCTCGGCACCGTGCTGGGTGCGCTACCGAACGAACCGGGCTTCGCGGTCCTGGTCATCACCCACCTCGACCCCAGCGAGGAGACCCGGCTGCCCGAGGTCCTGCAGGACCGGACCACGCTGCCGGTGGAGCGCCTGGAACACCTCACCAAGGTCGAGCACGGCCGCGTCTACGTGATGCCCGAGAACGCCGGCGTCATGGCGCTGGACGGCCATTTCCGGCTGACCCGCCGCACGGCCGGGCTGCATCTGCCGATCGATGCCTTCCTGGCCTCGCTGGCGCAGGATCCCGACCTCGACGGCGCGGTGGTGATCCTGTCGGGCACCGGCCAGGACGGCGCGGCCGGCATCGTCGACCTCAAGGCCACCGGCGGCTTCGCGCTCGCCCAGGCGCCGGGCACCGCCGCGCACGACGGCATGCCGGTCGCCGCGATCAACACCGGACTGGTGGACGAGGTCCTCCCGCCCGCCGACATCGCCGCCGCGCTGCTGCGCCGTTTCGGCCAGCCCCATCATGAGAGCGACCTGCCCGGCTCGGCGAACGCCGCGCAGGACGTGGACGCGCTGGAGACCGCCCTGGCGATCGTCCAGCAGAAGGCCGGCGTCAACCTCGGCTACGTCAAGGACGTCAACCTGCGCCGGCGTTTCCTGCGCCGCGTGCTGCTGCAGAAGGACCGCGACGTCGCGGCCTACCTGCAGTTCCTGCGCAGCGACCCCTACGAGGCCGCGGCGCTGCGCGACGACGTGCTGATCGGCGTGACCGCGTTCTTCCGCGACGCCGAGTTCGTCAACGTGCTGCGCCAGGTCGTGCTGCCCAAGCTGCTGGCGCTGCGCCACGATCCGATCCGCATCTGGGTGCCGGCCTGCTCCAGCGGCGAGGAGGTCTACACCATCGCGATGCTGCTCAAGGAGGCGATGAACGCCGAGGGCATCCACCGCCGCGTGCAGATCTTCGGCACCGACCTGAACGAGGCCTCGATCGAGACCGCCCGGGCCGGCCGCTATTCGGCGTCGGCGCTGGAGAACGTGCCGCAGCCCTTCCGCGACACCGCCTTCGTGCCGAGTTCCGGCGGTTACCTCGTCGCCAAGGACCTGCGCGAGATGTGCGTGTTCGCGCGGCACAACCTGCTCACGCATGCGCCCTTCTCCGGCATGGGCCTGATCAGCTGCCGCAACATGCTGATCTACCTGCGCAAGGAGGCGCAGCAGCATGTCTTCGAGGTGCTGCACTACGCCTGCCGCAACGACGGCTTCATGCTGCTGGGCCGGGCCGAGGCCGCCTCGGTCGCCGACGGCTTCGAGCATGCCGGCGCGCCGCACCTGTACCGCAAGCTGCCGAACTCGCGCCGCCACCGGCCGCTGTTCCCGATCGACGCGCTGCGCCCCTGGGTCAGCGACGGCGACACGCCGCGCGCGCCGCAGGCGCCTCCGCCCGACCTGGTCAGCGAGGCCGCCAACCGCGTCGCCCTCGCCCGCTACGTGCCGCCGGGTTTCGTCGTCAGCGGGAGCGGCGACGTCGTGCAGTTCCGCGGCGACGTCTCCGCCTTCATCGCGCCGGCCAGCGGAGAGGCCACGCTCGCGCTGCCGCGGCTGCTGGACGCGGCCCTCAACGTGCCGGTGCGCACCGCGCTGGTCGAGGCCAAGCGCACCGGCCAGCCGGTCCGGCGCGAACGGGTCGCCTTCAAGGACCGCCGTTACGTGCTGGAGGTCCTGCCGCTGGAAGCGGGCGAGGCGCTGCAGCATTTCCTCGTGACGCTGGCGCCGCAGCCCGACGAGCCGGTCGCCGATGCGGCGTCGGCGCTGTCCACGCCGCCGTTCTCGCCCGCCGGCGCCCGCGCGCGCGTGGACGAGCTCGAGCGCACCGTCACGACGCTGTCCGACGAGCTCGAGGCCACGCAGGCGCAGTTGCGCACGCTGGTGGTCGAATTCGAATCGGCCAACGAGGAGCTGCGCACCGCCAACGAGGAGATGCTCAGCACCAACGAGGAACTGCAGAGCGCGAACGAAGAACTGCAGAGCGCGAAACAGGAACTCGAGTCGGCCAACCAGGAACTGCTGTCGCTCAACGAGGAGCTCAAGTCGCGCAACGACGAGCTGGACCTCGCCAACGACGACCTCAGCAACCTCGTCGAGGGCATCCCGCTGCCGGTGGTGCTGCTGGACCGCCAGCTGCGGCTGCGCCATGCGTCGCCGCAGGTGGCGCAGCTGTTCGGGCTCGAGCCCGGCGTCATCCGCCAGTCGATCGGACAACCGGTCGTGAACGTCAGCTCGCGCTTCGCCGTCGTGCAGCTGGAGCAGCTGGTCCAGACGGCGGTGCAAGGCCTGGCACCGGTCGAGCACGAATACCAGGACACCGAAGGCCGCTGGTGGCTGATCAACGTGCGGGCCTACCGCACCGCGGACGAGCGCATCGACGGCGCGGTGATCGCCTTCCAGGACATCCACGAACTGCGCTGCGCGCTGGAGTCGGCGCAGCATGCGCGCGACGACGCGGAGCGCGCCAACACCGCCAAGGACGACTTCCTCGGCATGGTGTCGCACGAGCTGCGCGCGCCGCTGAACGTGATCTCGGGCTGGGCCTCGGTGCTGAAGCAATCGCAGGAACGCGGCGCGCTCGCCGAGGCGACCGCGACGCGCGCCATCGCGACCATCCTCAAGCATTGCCAGGCGCAGGCGCAGCTGATCGACGACCTGCTGGACGTGTCGCGCATCGCCTCGGGCCACCTGGCGCTGGAGATGCGGCCGCTGGACCTGGCCGGCTGCGTGCGCGCGGTCGTCGACGGCCTGCAGCCGACCGCCGAGGCCAAGGGCCTGACGCTGGGCGGCACCGGCCTGCAGCAGCCGCACCGGATCCAGGGCGACCAGCGCCGCATCCAGCAGATCGTGGCCAACCTGGTCGGCAACGCGCTGAAGTTCACGCCGCGCGACGGCCGGGTCACCGTGTCACTGAGCCGCATCGGCCCGACGGTGGAACTGGCGGTCGTCGACAACGGCATCGGCGTCGCGGTGGAGCTGCTGCCGCGGCTGTTCGACCGCTTCACGCAGGCCGACATCAGCCGCACCCGCGAGTACGGCGGCCTGGGCCTGGGGCTGTCCATCGTGCGCCACCTGGTGCTGGCGCACGGCGGCACGGTGACCGCGCACAGCGACGGCGAAGGCCGCGGCACGCGGCTGACGGTGCGTTTCCCGGCGGTGGAGCTGGTCTCCGACACGCCCGAGACGGCGCCGCGCGAGGTCCTCGACGCCGACCTCGGCGGGCTGCGCGTGCTGCTGGTCGACGACGATCCGCATGCGCTGGACGCGCTGCGGCACCTGCTGGAACAGGCTGGCGCCGACGTGCGCGCGGCGGGGTCGGCGGACGAAGGCTGGGCGCTGGTCACGGCCGGGTCGGCGCCGCCGCAGGCACTGGTCAGCGACGTGGCGATGCCCGGCGCCGACGGTTATTCCCTGGTACGCCGCCTGCGCGCCCGGGAGCGCGCGCTGGAGACCGCGCCACCGATGTATGCGATCGCGCTGACCGGCCTGGCCACGCTGCAGGACCGGGACGCGGCGATCGCCTCGGGCTTCGACGACCACCTGGCCAAGCCGGTGGATGTCGACCTGCTGATCGAGAAGCTGCTGATCGCGCGGCCGCGCTGACGGCGCTGAATGCGCTGAAGGGGCTGAAGGCGCGGTCAGCGTCCGGCCGCGCTCAGTCCGCGGCCTGCGCCAGGGCGGACGGCGTCGCGACGCTGCGGCGGCGCGCGCGCTTGACCTCGTACATGCGTTCGTCGGCCAGGTGCAGGGCCTGCTCGACGCTGAGCCCGGACGGGTCCAGCGCCACGACGCCGACGCTTGCGCCCGCATACTGCAACGCATGGCCGTCGAGGTCGAAGCGGCCGACGCTGGCCAGCGCGGCGCGCTGCTCCAGCGTGCGCGCGGCCTGGGCCGGCTCGCCATGGTCCACCAGCGGACCGCGCGTGCGCGGCAGGCCGTTCAGGCTCACGCCCGGGCCGACGACGACGAACTCGTCCCCGCCCACCCGTGCCAGCATGTCGGAGCCGCGCAGTTCCAGCGACAGGCGCTGCGCGATCTCGCGCAGGAACAGGTCGCCGCGATGGTGGCCCAGTTCGTCGTTGACCGACTTGAAGCCATCGAGGTCGATGCAGCCCAACAGCACGCAATGGCCGTCGCGCGAGGCGCGCTGCAGCTCGCGCTGCAGTTCGTCGAAGAGCGCGCGGCGGTTCGGCAGCCCGGTCAAGGCGTCGGTCAGCGCATAGGTCGCCAGCTGCTCGTTGGCGGCACGCAGGTCGGCGACCAGCCGCTCACGCTGCAGGAATTGGCTCACCAGGGTCGAGAACAGCCGCAGCAGCGATTGCGACTCCGGGCTGATCGCCCGCCGCTCGGCGCTGGCGGCGCACAAGGTGCCCAGCAATTCGCCGCCGTCGTCGCGCACCGGCGCGCTCACGTAGGTCTGGATCCCGAGCTGGCGCGCCGCGTCGGAATCGCCCCAGCAGTCGGCCACGTCGCTGACGGCCATGCGGCCGGCGTCCAGCGCGCGCTTGCACAGGGTGTCCGACCAGGGGACCGTCAGGCCCTCGGGAATGGTCATCCGGCCGGCATTGCGGGCCAGCAGCACATGTTGCTCGCCGGCGCGCAGGTCGATGGTGGTGAGGTAGGTCGACTCCAGCCCGGTGACCGTGCCCAGCATGTCCAGCAGCGGCCGGGTGAGCTGTTCCAGGTTGCGGGCGACGGGGACGGTCGACGTCAGGCGGGCGAGCAGGGCATCCAAGATCGGCGGTCGGAATCAGGACTGAAGTCCTGGATGTTGTCACAACTGCAAAGCGCTTTCGGACGCCGTCCGTCACGACACCGGTGCCGTCCGCCGGATGAGCGTGCCGTCCTTCATCCGCGCGACATCGTGCCGCCCCGCCGGGCGTGGGAATTGCCGCTTTCGCAACATCTCAGATCAGGGAGAACCCCATGCAACGCGACGGACAGTACCGCGGCGTCAGCTACCGCGTCGAATCGATGCCGGCACCGGGCGGCAACTTCCTCGGGCGCTACCAGCTGCTGGACACCGGGCGGCGCAAGAGCGACGTGGCCGATCATCGCTTCCCCGACGCCGGGGCGGCGGACACCGACGCCTTCGGGGAGAGTCTGGAACCGGCCCATGACGCCCGGGCGCCACGGGCCGGCGCCGAGGATGTCGTGCACCCGCCGGTCGATTCGGCATGGGCGACGGAGAACGAAGCGCTCACCTATGCGACCGAAGCCGCCTGCCACGCGATCGAGATCCTGCAGCTCGGCCGGCCGCAGGCCCAAGGGCGCGGCAGCGGGTCGAGCCGGCGGCGGACGGATTCGCTGGGCCAGTGACGGGCCGGGTCACGAGAGCGCCTCCACCAGCGACGCCAGCTCGTAGGGCTTGCGCAACACCGTGAAGCCGTCTTCCCGCGCGCGCTCCGCCACGTCGCTGTAGCCGGTCACGAGCACGGACCGGACCGCCGGAAAGCGCTGCTTCGCCTCCTGGACCAGATCGACGCCGTTCATCGTCCCGGGCATCACGATGTCGGAGACGAGGAAATCGGCGGCGAAGCCGGCCTCCAGCAGGGCCAGGGCCTGGTGCGCATCGTCGACCACGCGCACGGCCAGGCCCTCGGCCGACAGCAGCTGGTTGGAAGCGTCCCGCACGTCCGGGTTGTCCTCCACGAGCAGCAGCACCTTGCCCTCGAGCGTGGCCCGCTGGGCGCCGGCCTCACGCGCGGATTGCTCGGTCAGGTGGGTGACGGGGAAGGTCATCGTGACCCGGCTCCCGCGGCCGGGCTCGCTGTCGACCCGCACCGCGCCGCCGCTCCCCGTCACGAAGGCCTGCACCTGGGCCAGGCCCAGGCCGGTGCCGTTGCCGCGCGACTTGGTGGTGAAGAACGGCTCGAAGACCTTCTCCAGGATCTCCGGCTTGATGCCCTCGCCCTCGTCGGCCACCTCGATGGCCACGCCCTGGGCACCTGCGCCCGTCGATGCCGGCCGAGCCCGCACCGACAGCCGTCCGCCGCGCGGCATGGCGTCGCTGGCATTGGTGGCCAGGTTGGTCACTGCGATCTCCAGCTCGAGCGGGTCGAGCGCAACCAGGGGCAGGTCCTCGTCGGCCTCGATGACGAGCTGGCACTGGGCGCCGATGAGGGAGCGGAGCGCGTCTTCCATCTCCCGCAGCACCGGCCCGACCTGCAGCGGACGCGGCTGGTTGCGTCGGCGGCCCGACAACAGCGTGAGCTGCCGCGTCAGCGCCTCGCCCTTCTTGACGCTGCGACGCATCACCTGCACATCCGCTTCGATGCTGTCGCCCGCCCGCCTGCGGATGATGGCCAGGCGTCCGGTGAGCACCTGCAGGATGTTGTTCAGGTCGTGGGCCAGGCTGGCGCCCAGGCGACCGACGGCGTCCAGCTTCTGGGCGCGCGCCAGTTGCGCCTCGGCGGCCTCGCGCTTCTGGACCTGGGCCTGCAGTTCCTCGGTGCGCTGCTGCAGCGCCAGGTAGGCGCTCGTCAGCCGCGTCTGCACCGCACGGAGATGCACGGCGATGACGCCCAGCACCACCGTGTTCGCCAGCAGGCCTTCGGCGCGCGCCATGTACCAGGCCAGCGAGAAGCGATGGCCGCTGTGCGTGCTCAGCCAGACGCCGGCGCCTTCGGCGATGAGCACGAAGGCCAGCCACAGGTAGATGGCGCGCCGGAACAACCCTCGCCGCCAGATCAGCCACACGGCCGCCGCCGCCGCCGCGACGCTCAGGTAGGCGCCGAACCGGCTCACCGGACCGAAGAGCAGCCGGCCGCCGTCGGGCGTCAGCGCGCCCACGTCGGTCCACTGCGAGGTCGCGGCCAGGGCCGCGGCGGCCAGCACGGCCACCAGCGGCGCCCAGGTCCGCTGCCGGACATCGGCGGGATCGAGCGCCGAGGACTCCCGCAGGATGGCCCAGACGACGAAGAGGCCGAAGCCGGCCCGCCAGCCCACGAACAGCCAGCTGACCGCGTGGGGCGATCCGAAGACGGCATGGTCCGCGAACACCGCGCCGGGAAAGGTGAGCACATGGAGGACCGCCATCAGGCTGGCGAAGAGATAGGCCGACGCCACGATGACATGCGAGCGGTGAGGACGCGGCGTCGTGATGAGGAGCCAGAACGTGGCCAGGTCGATCATGGCCGTGGCCGCGCCGTACATGCCGCTGATGTGCGCGAGGGGCGGCAGGGCCAGGGAGGCGTAGGGCGCCGCGATCGCCGCCGATACCAGCACCAGCGCGCACAGGATCGCGACGACCCATCGCTGGGTCGGGGTCGACTCCTCCTGCACGAACCCGCGGTAGGGCATTCCGATCCTTCAACAGTGGACAGCGGTGGAAGACGTGGAGGAAGTGGCAGGCCGGGACG
Source organism: Roseateles sp. (assembly GCA_039593255.1). GTDB lineage: Bacteria > Pseudomonadota > Gammaproteobacteria > Burkholderiales > Burkholderiaceae_C > Roseateles. The sequence continues at coordinate 84,400 of JBCNPQ010000013.1, read as the reverse complement.
CGGTGGGCGTCAGGCCTCGCCGAGCGCCCGCGCGACGAGTTCCATCTGCTCCAGCTGATGGATCGCATGGGACGAGGTCGCGCCCGAGCCGTTCGGCCGCCTCGCCACGCAGCGCAGCCGGGCATACGGCGGCAGCAGATCGTCCATCTGCTCGCGGATGAAGGACCAGGCGCCCTGCTGCCGGTGCTCCTCCTGCACCCAGGTGATCTCGACGAGCGCAGGATAACGCGCGATCAGGGTGATCACCTCGTCGGTCGGGAAGGGATAGAACTGCTCGATGCGGGCGAGCGCCAGGTCCGCGCGCGCGACCGACCGGCGGCCGCGCGCGAGGTCGTAGTACACCTTGCCGCTGCACAACAGCAGGCGCTCGACCTGCCGGGGCGACTCGACGTCCTGGTCGTCGAGGACCGCATGGAAGCGCCCCGCCGTGAGATCCGCGATCGCCGCATGGGACGCCTGCTCGTGATACAGCGTGCCCTTGGGCGACATCACGATCAGCGGCTTGCGCAGGCTGTCGAAGGCCTGCCGGCGCAGCAGATGGAACCACTGCGCCGCGGTGGACGGACAGGCCACGCGCAGGTTGTCCTCGCCGCACAGCTGCAGGAAGCGGCTCAGGTAGGCGCTCGAGTGGTCCGGCCCGATGCCCTCGTTGCCGTGCGGCAGCAGCACGGCCAGCGAGGAGGTGTCGCCCCACTTCTCCTCGCCCGAGCTGATGTACTGGTCCACGAAGACCTGCGCGCCGTTGACGAAATCGCCGAACTGCGCCTCCCACACGGTCAAGGTACGTGGCGCGCCGACGCTGTAGCCGTACTCGAAACCGAGCACCGCCTCCTCGGACAGCGGCGAGTTGAAGATGTCGAAGCGCCCCTCGCCGCCGACCTGCCGCAAGGGCACGAATGCCATCGGCGCCCCATCGCCACCGGCATCGACACCGCCGTCGCCTCCACCGGCGCCCCCGGTGCCCCCGGTGCCCTCGTCGGCCGGCCCGGCCTGCGAGGTCCACACGGCCTGGCGATGCAGGAAGGTGCCGCGTCGCACATCCATGCCGGACACGCGCACGTTCATCCCGCCGCGCAGGATCGTCGCGTAGGCGAGGTTCTCGGCGAAGCACCAGTCCGCGCGCATCGGCGGATCGGCGAGCCCGGCCATGCGGCGCCAGTGCTCCGCCAGCGTGCGCACCATCGCGTGCGGCTCGAAGCCCGCGGGCAGCCGGGTCATCGCGTCGATCAAGCCCTGCAGCGCCGCATCGTCGACCGCGGGCGCCTCGGTCGGACGCCGCAACGGCGACGGCGGCGATGCCTCGGCGGGTATCGCCGGATCGGCGAAGGCCTGATGCGCCCGCACGCGGCCGCGCGTGACATGGGAGGCCATGTCGATGTCCGGCGGCAGCACCCGGTCGTTGCATAGCGCGGCGGCGTAGCGCTCGACGATGGTGGGATGCGTCTGCGTCAGCGCGTGGATGCGCGGGCGCGTCAGCGCCGGCACGTCGCTCTCCGAGTGGCCGAGGCGACGGTAGCCGATCAGGTCGATGACGATGTCGGAGCCGAAACGCGCGCGCCAGTCCAGCGCGATCGCCGCGGCGCGAAGGGCCTGCTCGGGTTCGTCGGCGTTCACGCGCAGCACCGGCGCGTCGATCATGCGCGTGACGTCGGTGCAGTACTGCGCCGGCCAGGCGCTCATCAGGTTGGGCTCGGTGAAGCCGACCTGGTTGTTGATGATCACGTGGACCGTCCCGCCGACCGTGTAGCCCGGCTTGCCGCCGAGCATCAGCGTCTCCATCACCACGCCCTGCCCGGCGAAGGCGGCGTCGCCGTGCAGCATCAGCGGCAGCACCAGCCGCCGGCCGTCCTGGTCGGCGTGCGCGCGGCCGAGCGCGTCCTGGCAGGCACGGGCCAGCCCGGTGAGCACCGGGTGCACGCTCTGCAGGTGGGACGGGTTGTGCGCCAGCGTCAGCGTCAGCCGCCCCTGCGGGGTCTCCAGCTCCCGCTCGCCGCCGAGGTGGTAGATCAGGTCGGTGTGCAGTTCGGGCGTCGGCGACTTCGGATCGAAGAAGTCCAGTACCCGCGCCGGCGGGAAGCCCATCAGGTTGACCAGCACGTTGACCCGCCCGCGGTGCGGCATGCCCAGGAAGATGCGGCGCACGCCGTGGCCGGCGGCCTCCGCGCAGATCGCGTCCAGCAAGGGGATCAGCGTTTCGTTGCCTTCGAGCGAGAAGCGCTTGGCATGCGGGAAGGCCTGGGCGACATGCGCCTCCCAGCCCTGCGCGCGGATCAGGCGGTCCAGTAGCGCGAGGCGCTCGACGGCACCGACCGCGCCCGGCGGGGCGGATTCCATCGCGTGATGCAGCCAGTCGCGGCGGGCGGCATCGCGCACCGCGCTGGCGTCCAGCGCCAGGCCGCCGCAGTAGATCGCCTTCAGCGCGCGGTCGAGGTCAGCGACGGTGCGGGCGCTCCACAGCGGCGTGCCGGCCGGCGACAACCAGTCGCCCGGCTGCAGGCCGAAGCGCTGCGGGTCGAGCAGTGTCGGATCCGCGGGGCGCGAAATGCCCAGCGGGTCCAGCCGCGCGCAGCGATGACCCTCGCTGCGATGGGCGTCGATGAAGGCCAGCACTTCTGGTCTCCAGCGCGTGGACGGCGCGCCTTGCGGTGCGCGTTCGTGAATCCGGTCGTTCATCTTTGGCTCCCTGGCGAGTCAATGATTGCTGGTCCTCACCCCCGAGGGAGCGAGAAGGCCGCCGTACTTCCATCGCTGCTGGCCCTCACCCCTGCCCTCTCCCGCAAGCGGGAGAGGGAGTCATCCGGTCAGCGCGGTGCACTCTCTCCCCCTCTCCCGCAAGCGGGAGAGGGAGTCATCCGGTCAGCGCGGTGCACTCTCTCCCCCTCTCCCGCACGCGGGAGAGGGGGTCATCCGGTCAGCGCGGTGCACTCTCTCCCCCTCTCCCGCAAGCGGGAGAGGGAGTCATCCGGTCAGCGCGGTGCACTCTCTCCCCCTCTCCCGCAAGCGGGAGAGGGAGTCATCCGGTCAGCGCGGTGCACTCTCTCTCCCTCTCCCGCTTGCGGGAGAGGGCGGGGGTGAGGGCCAGCGGCCGTCAAAGTACGAAGGCCCGCACCGCGTTGTTCAGATGTGCCGCCTCGTCCTGCAACGCCTTGGCCGAGGCGGTGCTCTGCTCCACCATCGCGGCGTTCTTCTGCGTGGTGTCGTCCATCTGCATGATGGCGGCGTTGACCTGTTCGATCCCCATGCTCTGCTCGCGGCTGGAGACGCTGATCTCGGCCACGACGCCGCTGACCTGCCGGATGCCCGCCACCACCTGCGACATCGTCGCGCCGGCCTGTTCGACCAGCCGGCTGCCGGCGCCGACCTGCTCACCCGAGGCCACGATCAGCGACTTGATCTCCCGCGCCGCGCTCGCCGAGCGCTGCGCCAGCGCCCGCACCTCCGACGCCACCACCGCGAAGCCTCTGCCGTGCTCGCCGGCGCGCGCCGCCTCGACCGCCGCGTTCAGCGCCAGGATGTTGGTCTGGAACGCGATGCCGTCGATCGTGCCGATGATCTCGCCGATGCGCTGCGACGAGGCGGAGATGGAGTTCATCGTCGCCACCACCTCGCCCACCGCCTTGCCGCCTTCGCTGGCGACCTCGGACGCGGACGCCGCGCTCGCATTGGCCTGGTCGGCGTTGTCGGCGCTCATGCGCACCGCCGCGGTCAGTTGCTCCATCGCCGAGGCCGTCTGCTGCAGCGCGCTGGCCTGCGCCTCGGTGCGGGCCGAGAGATCGGCGTTGCCCTGCGCGACCTCCTTCGCCGCGGCGGAGATCGTGTCCGCGCCCTGCCGGACCTCGGACACGATCCGGTGCAGGCTGCGCACCATGTGTTGCAGCGCGGCGATCAGCCGGCCGATCTCGTCGCTGCTCTGCGGCATCGGCCTCAGCGTGAGATCGCCCTTGGCCACGTCCTCGGCCAGCCCGATCGCGCCGTGGATGCGCTGCGTGATCGAGCGCGTGATGCTGATCGCCGTGACCACGCCCAGCACCACCGCGATCCCGGCCACGATCGTCATCCACAGCTTGGAACTGCGCGCGTCCTCCTTGGCCCGGGCCACGTCGTCGGCCATGGCCTTGGCCTGGTAGTCGACCATCTTGTCGATCAGCGCGTAATAGCGCACCTGCAACTGCGCCATGTCCCCCTGATAGATCGCCATGGCCTGCTCGCGCTGCCCGGCGGCGATCAGGTCGAAGAGCTTGCGCACCGCCGCGCCGTAGGCCTTTCGCGCCTCGGACTGCTCGGCGAAGATCGCCTTCGCCTCGTCGGTGTTGAGCATCTTCTCGAACTTCGCGAAGTTCTCGGTGTTGGCCGCGCGCACGGCCGCGTACTCGTCCATGTAGCGCTTGGCCTGCGCCGGATCGGTGGCCATCAGCAGCCGGCCGATGACGATCACGCCCTTGTCGCCGACATTCTTGATGTCGTCGCTGACGGCGATCTGCGCATAACGGTCCTCCACCAGCCGGTCCATCGTGCCGCTGGTGCGATTGAGCACCGAGACGGCCACGGCCAGCACCAGCAGCAGCAGGACGATCACGACGGCGAACGCGGCGGCCAGCCGCGTGCCGATATTGACGTTGGACAGCGTCGGCATGTTTTTTCTCCCTGAAAGCCCACGGTCGGTCTTGGATGAGGGCAATGCGCGAGCCGGCGACGCCGGCCTGACACCGGTACCGGAGCCGGGCGCGGCGAGGCGCGGGCAAGCACGATGCCCGCGGCCACGCGGCCCGCGTCACTGCTGACGACGGGGTTTCACGAGGGGCCGACGCGGCGGGCGTGCCCGCGGGAGAAGCGGCGCGTGCCGGCGGCCGGTGCCGTTGAAGGCGGGCATGTGCCTTGGCAGGCGGGGAAGCCGGCGTGTTTGCTCACGCTTGTTCCGCAAAGGTGGCGATGTATTGGCAGGCGACGCGGTCGGCGTGGGCCACGGCCTCGTCGGGGGACGGGAACTCGTCTTCCAGCTCGTGCCAGGCGGTGACGCCCGGCCGGCCGTCCTGCTCGCCCTTGACGACGAAGCGTCCCCGCCAGGGTCCTGCGCCCGGCCCGTGGCTGTCGAGGACATAGGTGCGGCCCTTGTGCTGGCGGACGTGTTGCGAGGTCTGCATGGTCGGCAACGATCGGATGGACGAACGCTGGATGCCGGGCCACGGGCGCGAGGGGGGAGGCGCGCACGGACACGGGTGACGCGGACCCGTGTTGTACACCTGCGGCCGCTTCACGGAAACGAAAACCCGCAAAGTCCCTCGCCCAACCCGATCACCACGAGCCTCCCGGAAGCGCTCACCACGAGCCTCCCGGAAGCGATCACCACGAGCGTCTCGGGAGCCGGGCATGCCGGTACCCCCGGGAGCGAATTCCGAGCGTGCGGAGGAGATTGAGCGGACGGGGGTACCGGCATGCCTGGCGAGGCGCCCGGTCTCCCGAGGTTTTCAGCGCACCCGGTTGCGGCCGTCGCGCTTGGCGGCGTAGAGGGCGTCATCGGCTTCCGCGATGAGGCTCTCCAGCGAGCGATCGTCGCTGGGCACGCAGGCGGCGACGCCCAGGCTGATGGTCACCACCGGGCTGACGGGCGAGGACGGATGCGGCATGGCCAGCGACTCGATGCCGGCGCGGATGTGTTCGGCGACCTTCAGCGCGGCCTCCCGGTCGGCGCCGGGCAGCAGCACGACGAACTCCTCGCCGCCGTAGCGGGCGGCCAGGTCGCCCGCGCGGCCGATCGAGGCGCCCAGCACCGCGCCCACCGCGCCCAGGCACTCGTCGCCCTTCAGATGGCCCATCTGGTCGTTGTAGCGCTTGAACGCGTCGACGTCGGCGAGCACCAGTGCCAGCGAGGCATTCGAGCGCCTTGCGCGACGCCACTCCTCGTCGGCTGCCTCGTTGAAGCGGCGGCGGTTCGGCAGGCCGGTGACGGCGTCGAGGAAGGACAGCTGCTTCAGGTGCTCGTTGGCCTGGCGCAGTTCCTCGGTGCGCTGCGCCACCAGGCGTTCCATCTCGATCTGGCGCTCGCGCAGCTGGCGCATCCGGAACACCACGGCCCCGGCGAAGAAGCCGATCGCGCCAAGCGCCACGAGGAGATGGAACCAGCCCGTCTCGTGGAAGCGCGGCTCGACGGTGACGGACAGCGGCGTGTCCGACTCGCGCCAGCGCTGGCCGTCGCCGGAGACTGCCAGACGCAGCGTGTACCGGCCGTGGGAGAGCGCGGGGAAGGTCAGCTCGCGGTCGTTGCCGACATCCGTCCAGCCGCGCGACAGTCCTTCCATCCAGAAGCGGAAGCGGACGCGGTCGGCCTCGCGCAGCGTCGATGCCGCCAGGCTGACCGACAGGGCCACCGGCCCCGGCGGCAGCGTCAGCGGCTGGCCGTCGAGGGCGAGCGGTTCGCCGTCGACCTTGATCTGCGCGATGCGCACCGTCGGCGGCTCGCCGCCGCCCGGCAGGTGTTCGGGATCGACCACGACCAGCCCCGCCGACGAGGGGAGCCAGGCGCGTCCCTGCGCGTCGATCGCGCCGGCCGCCTGCAGGTTGCCGGCGAAGCTGGTCGCACGCAGCGTGTCGCCCGGGCCGAATCCGACCGAGCGCACCTGCTTGAGCCGGCCGTCGAGGAAGCCGTCGAGGTCGTCCCGCGCGACCCGGTAGAAGCCGCGGTTGCAGGTGATCCAGAAGTGGCCCGCGCGATCTTCGACGAAGACCTGGGACAGGCCGTCCCACAGGCCGTCCGCCGGCTTGATCGCGCCGATGCGGCCGTCCTTCATCCGGTTGATGCCTTCGCCGTTGGTGCCGATCCAGAGTTCGCCGCGGGCGTCCTCCTTGAGCGCGATGATCCAGTCGGACAGCAGGCCGTCGGCGGTGGTGAACTGCCGCGCCTTGCCGTCGCGCCAGCGCACCAGGCCCTGGCCGGTGGTGCCGAACCAGAGCGTGCCGGACTTGTCCTGCAGGATCGCCGCGATGCCCTCGTTGGGCAGGCCGGGCGCGGTGACGGTCTCGAAGCGCTGGCCGTTCCAGCGCGCCAGCGCCGACCGGGTGCCGACCCACAGCGTGCCGGCGCGGTCCTCGAAGATCGAGCGGACCTCGACGCCCGGCAGGCCGCTGTCGGCGCCGTAGGTCTCGAGGCGGCCGTCCGGGCGTCTGCGCGCGAGACCCGCCGTGTAGGTGCCGATCCACAGGCTGCCGTCGCGCCCCTCGTGCAATGTCGAGATCTCGTCGGTCGGCAGGCCGTCGGCCTGGCGCAGCGTCGTGATGCGGCCGTCCTTCAGCCGGTTGAGGCCGCCGCCGGAGGTCGCGGCCCAGATCGCGCCGTCGCGCGCGGCGACGACGGAACGGACGTTGTCATGGCTCAGGCCTTCCGGCGTGCCCAGCACGGTGAACGCGCGGTTGCGCAACCGGTTCAGCCCGTCGACCCAGGTCCCGACCCAGACGCTGCCCTCCCGATCGGCCATCAGCGACCAGATCTGGCCGCCGGCCAGGCCGCTGCCCGGACCGCTGCTGCTCGAGATCGTGCTGAAGCGCCCGTCGCGCAGCCGGCTGACGCCGGCGCCCCAGCTGCCGACCCACAGGTCGCCGCGGATGTCGCGGGTCAGCGCGGTCAGGTGGTCGCTGGGCAGGCCGTCGGCGGTCGTGTAGACACGCATCTGCGGCTGGGCGGCGGAGCGCATCCGGACCAGCCCGCCGCCCGCCGTGGCGGCCCAGACGCCGCCGGCCGGATCGGCCAGCACGAAGCGCACCTGGGCATGAGGAAAGCCGTTGCCGGTGTCGAACACCTGGATCCTGCCGTCCGGCGTCATCGCGAACAGGCCCGCGCCGGTGGTGCCGATCCAGAGCGTGCCGGCGGTGTCGAGCGCGAGGCTGCGCAGCCGCGCGGCCGGCAGCCCGTCGGCGGCGCCGAAGACCTTGATCGCGCCGTCCTTCCAACGGACCAGGGCGCCGTCGCCGGCGGCCCAGACGGCGCCGGACTTGTCCTCGACCAGCGACCAGATCCGGCGACCGCCGGCCTGGGCCTTGGTGATGGCGGGGGTGAAGCGGCCGTGCTCGTAGACGGACACGCCGTTCGGATGCCCGATCCACAGCCGGCCGCGACGGTCCTCGAGCAGCGCGAACACCGGCTGCGACGCGACGTCCGGCGCCTGCGCCGCCTCGAAGGTGACGAAACGCCTGCCGTCGAAGCGGGCCAACCCGCCGCCGGTGCCTATCCACAGGCCGCCGTCGCGCGACTGGAGCAACGCCTGCACCGTGTTGAGCGGCAACCCCTGCTCGGTCTGCCAGAGATCGATCTTGTACTGGCTGACCGCGCGGACCGGGTCGGTCAGGTCGCCGATGGCGCCCGCGTCGGCCGCAGGAGCGGACGCCTTCGACGCCGCTGCTGATGCCCCTGCTGATGCCGCTGCCGATGCCGCGGCCGATGCCGCTGCCGATTTCCCGGGCGCCACGCTCGAAGCCGATGCGGACGCCGGTCGCGCCGTCGCCGCTTCCGCGCCGGGGCCCGCCAGGACAGCGGCCACGCCCACCAGGGCGGCGAATGCCCACGCGCCCGCGCGGCGAGCCATCGGCGTCGCGGGCACAGGGCTGGCTGAGCGGGTGGAAATGGACCGGTCGAAAGTCATGGGCGGAATCGCCGATTGTGACCGCTCCCGAAGGAGCAGCCGGGGTGCCTGTCACCTCGCCGCGGCGATCCGGTCCCAGGACAGCTCGAACTTCAGCAGATACTTCCGCAACCGGTCCGCATCGTTGATCACGCTGCGCGCCTGGCGGCTGGCCTGGAAGAGCTGCCGCCCCGCCTCCGACAGCGATGGGGCCGATGCGCACACGTCCAGCACCGCGGCCAGCTGCAGCCGGTCGAAGAGGTCCATCGCTTCCAGCGCCGGCGCGTCGACGAGCGCCGCCAGCAGCGCCTGGCCGGCTCCGGAGCCGCCTCCGCCGCGGCCCGCCGATCCGGCGGTGTCGCGTTCCCACAGCCATTCCAGCCGGGCGATCTCCGCCTCCACCAGCGGGAGCCCGATACGCCCGCCTTCGGCCAGCGTCACGAGCCGCGTCACCGACGCCGACAGGTCGCGGAAGTTGCCGCTCCAAGGCGCACGCGGCGATTGCGCGAAGGCCAGGTAACGCGTCTTCGCCTCGGCGTTGAAGCGCACCGCGCGGCCGCTCTCCCGCCCGACCTGCTGCACCAGGTGGTCGACATTGGGCTCGATGTCCTCGGGCCGGTCCCGCAGCCCCGGCAGGCTGTAGGTCCAGAGGTTGATCCGCGCGAACAGGTCGTCGCGGAAACGCCCCGCCGCCACCTCGGCGCGCAGGTCGCGATTGGTGCCGGCGATCAGCTGGAAATCGCTGCCCACCTCGCGGTCGGCGCCCACCGGCAGGAAGCGCTTCTCCTCGATCGCCTTCAGCAGCATCGCCTGCTCGTCGAGCCCGAGCTCGCCGATCTCGTCCAGGAACAGCAGCCCGCCGTCGGCGGTGCGCAGCAACCCCGCCCGGTCGGCCATCGCGCCGGTGAACGAGCCCTTCTTGTGCCCGAACAGCGTCGACGCCGCGCCGTCACCGCGCAGGGTCGCGCAATTGACCTCGACGAAGGCACCGGCGAGCTGGTGCCGTGTCTGCTTGAGCTCGTACATCCGGCGCGCGAGGAAGGACTTGCCCGCGCCCGTCGGCCCGGCCAGCAGCAGCGGCGCCCGGGAGTGCACGGCCACGCGCTCGATTTCCTCGATCAGCGCGTTGAAGCGCCGGTTGCGCGTCGCGATGCCGCTTTTCAGGAAGGCGACGGCGTCATGCTGCTCCGCCTGGAATCGCTGCGCGATGCGGTCGTAGCGCGACAGGTCCAGGTCGATCAGCGTCATCGAGCCGGGCTCGCCCTCGCGCTGCTTGCGCGGCGGCGAGGTCTGCAGCAGCACGCCGGGGATGAAGCGCGCCTCCACCATCAGGAACATGCAGATCTGCGCGACGTGCGTGCCGGTGGTGATGTGCGCCCAGTACTGCTCGTGCGCCGGATCGAAGCGGTAGCCGCGCACCCAGTCGTACAGCGTCGCGTAGACCTCGCCGAAGTCCCAGGGGTTCTCGTGCGGCATCTCGATGAGATGGACCTCGGTCTCGGGCGAGATCTTGCCGATGTCCTCCCCCAGCTGCCGGGCGAGCGCCAGATGCTGTGGCGCGTGGAAAAGCTCCAGCCGGTGCACGACGACATCGGGCTGCGACACCAGCGAGATCGTCGGCCGCCACTTCTCCCAGCGCCCGGGGCCCATGCCGCCGTCCAGCTGCGATCCCAGGTAGCCGATCACCACGTTCTTCTTCGCCATGGGTCCGCAGTTTATCCGCGCCCCGCTTCTGACTATCTTTTTCGCTAGCCGACTATCCAACAGGCCAATATTCAGAACGTTCGTGGATGAACGGAGGCAGGCGAAATCCCCTCGTCGAAAGAGATTTTCCCTTATCAATCAATGGGTTGACGGCTGGTCAGGCAAGACCTGTCACGTGCTGGCACGGGCGTTGCAATGAAGAAGGCAAGACAACAGGAAGGACAACAGGGAGGACAACATGGTCAACACGCAACTCTTCAAGACGACGCCCGGCAAGCTGCCGCCCGCCGCGGACACGGTGAACCAGTCCGGCGCCCGCGCCTACGGCTACGATGCCCGCCATCGCCTGGCGCAACTGGCGGCCACCGGCTGCATGACCACGACCTTCCACGCGGACGCCGCGTCCCAACTGGAGGACGCGCTGATCCTGGCCTTGGACGTCGACACCGCCTTCCTGGCCAAGACCGCGGTCCATGCCCGGCAGGCCGGCCACATGAAGGACATGCCCGCGCTGCTGGCCGCCGTGCTGGCGCAACGCGACATCGCGCTGCTGCAGCCCGTGTTCGGCCGCGTCATCGACAACGGCAAGATGCTGCGCAACTTCGTGCAGATCCTGCGATCGGGCCAGACCGGCCGCAAGTCGCTGGGATCGCGTCCGAAGAAGCTGGTGCAGCAATGGCTGCTGAAGGCGAACGAGCCGCAGTTGCTGCAGGCGTCGATCGGCACCGAGCCGACGCTGGCCGACGTGGTCCGCATGGTCCACCCGAAGCCGGCGGAAGCCTGGCGCGCGGCGTGGTTCGCCTGGCTGATCGGCCGTCCGCACGACCAGGCGGCGCTGCCGCCCGCGACGCAGGCCTACGAGCGCTTCAAGCAGGCGCTGCTGTCCGGCAAGACGGAGGGCGCGACGGCGGACGACCTGCCGCCCGTGCCCTTCCAGATGCTGACGGCGCTGCCGCTGGACGAAACGCACTGGGCGCGCATCGCGGCGCAGGGTTCCTGGCAGATGGTGCGTCAGAACCTGAACGCGTTCGCCCGCCATGGGGTGTTCGAACGTCCGGGCATGACCGCGCGACTGGCGAAGCTGCTGCGTGATCCGAAGGCCGTGGCCTCGGCCCGCGTGCTGCCGTACCAGCTGATGACGGCCTTCAACGCGGCGTCCGAGGTGCCGGCGGAGATCCGCGAGGCGCTGCAGGACGCGATGGAAGCCGCGCTGGCCAACGTGCCGGCGATCGACGGCCGCGTCGTGGTCTGCCCCGACGTGTCGGGCTCGATGTCGTCGGCGGTGACCGGCTGGCGCGGTTCCGCGACCTCGACGGTGCGCTGCATCGACGTGGCCGCCCTGGTGGCCGCGGCGCTGGTCCGCAAGAACGCGGGCTGCCGCGTGATGCCGTTCGAGCAGCGCGTCGTGCCGGTCCAGCTCAATCCCCGCGATTCGGTGATGACCAACGCGGCGAAGCTGGCGGCGGTCGGCGGGGGCGGCACCTCGGTGAGCGCGCCGCTGCGTCTGCTCAACGACGAACGCGCCCAGGTGGACCTGGTCGTGATCGTGTCCGACAACGAGTCCTGGATCGACGCGCGCCGTCACGGCGCGACCGAGACCATGACGCAATGGGAGGCGATCAAGGCCCGGTGCCCGCACGCGAAGCTGGTGTGCATCGACATCCAGCCCGGCGCGTCGACGCAGGCCGTGGAGCGCCAGGACGTGATGAACGTCGGTGGCTTCTCGGACGCGGTGTTCCGCATGGTCGGCGACTTCGCCGCCGGCGCGACCGAGCCGGGCCACTGGGTCCGCGAGATCGAACGCGTGTCGCTCGATCCGCAGTGAATGAACGCATGAAGTGAATGCTGTCGCGTGGCGAATGCCGACGAGGACTACATCTCCAAACTGATGTCCTCGTCACCCGTTAGTCACCACGCGGGGGCTGTTGAAATCCAGTACGGTTTTGCGGTGAATGCAGACAGGACTACATCGGAAAGAGCGCCGCGTCCCTCCGGGGACGCGGAGGTCGCGGGTCCGAACCCCGCCGGGCGCAAGCCCGTAGCTCAGTCAACGTCTTGCCGACCTCTTGTCACCGCCCCTTTTGAATGGAACGAATCATGAAGAACTACAACGAGATGGAAGTCGCCGGCGGCGTGCCGGTGAAGATGTGGACGCAAGGCGTGCCCGTCGAGGATGAAGCCCGCAAGCAGCTGATGAACGCGGCGAAGCTGCCGGTGGTGTTCAAGCACATCGCGGCGATGCCCGACGTGCACCTGGGCATCGGCGCGACCGTGGGCTCGGTGATCCCGACGCTGAAGGCGATCATCCCGGCCGCGGTCGGCGTCGACATCGGCTGCGGGATGATGGCCTGCAAGACCACGCTGCGCGCCGAGGACCTGCCGGACAACCTGGGTCCGCTGCGCTCCGCGATCGAGGCCGCCGTGCCGCACGGCCGCACGCCCAAGGGCCGCGACGTCGGCGCGTGGGAGAACCCGCCCGAGATGGTCGACGCGGCCTGGGCGGATCTCCAGCCCGATTTCGCCGAACTCTGCCGCGACTACCCGAAGCTGAAGCACACCAACAACCACAAGCACCTGGGCACGCTCGGGACGGGGAACCACTTCATCGAGGTCTGCCTGGATGAACTGGGTGTCGTGTGGTTCATGCTGCACTCGGGCTCGCGCGGCGTGGGCAATGCGATCGGCACGATGTTCATCGAGCTGGCGAAGAAGGACGCGATGCTGCACCAGGCCAACCTGCCCGATGCCAACCTCGCCTACTTCGAGGAAGGCGCGAAATACTTCGGCGACTACGTCCGCGCGGTGGGCTGGGCGCAGAAGTTCGCCGAGACCAACCGCGAGGTGATGATGCGCCGCGTCATCGCCGCCGCGAAGAAGGTGATCGGCAGGAAGTTCGAGAGCCACATCGAGGCGGTGAACTGCCACCACAACTACGTGCAGAAGGAAACCCACTTCGGCCAGGACGTGTTCGTGACCCGCAAGGGTGCGGTGAGCGCGAAGGCCGGCCAGATGGGGATCATCCCCGGCAGCATGGGGGCGCGCAGCTACATCGTGCGCGGCAAGGGCAACCCGGAGAGCTTCGAGAGCTGCTCGCACGGGGCCGGCCGCACGATGAGCCGCACGGAAGCCAAGCGCCGCTTCACGCTGAAGGACCAGCGCGCCGCCACCGAGGGCGTCGAGTGCCGCAAGGACGCCGACGTCATCGACGAGATCCCGATGGCCTACAAGGACATCGACGCGGTGATGGCGGCCCAGCAGGACCTGGTGGAAGTCGTGCACACGCTCAAGCAGGTGGTGTGCGTGAAGGGCTGAAAGCCCCGCCGCCACAACGGGGCAAGCCCCCGCCGGAACAATGACGAGAGACGGACGGCGCCCGCGGCGGAAGGACCGCGCGGCGCACGTTCGCCAGAGGGAATCATGGACAACAAGAACAAGTTGATCGAACTGGACGGCTCGCTCGGCGAGGGCGGCGGGCAGATCCTGCGCACGGCGCTGGCGTTGGCCATGTGCACCGGCACGCCGCTGCGCATCGAGCGCATTCGCGCGAAGCGCCCCAAGCCCGGCCTGATGCGCCAGCACCTGACCTGCGTGCTGGCCGCGCAGGAGATCTGCGGCGCCACCGTCGTGGGCGCGGAGCTCGGCTCGCAGGCGCTGGAGTTCCGGCCCGGCGAGGTGCATCCCGGCGACTACCGCTTCGCGGTCGGGACGGCCGGCAGCTGCACGCTCGTGCTGCAGACGGTGCTGCCGCCGCTGATGCTGGCTGATGCGCCCAGCCGGCTGCACCTGTCCGGCGGCACGCACAACCCCATGGCGCCGCCCTTCCATTTCCTGCAGCGCAGCTTCGCGCCGCTGATGCGGCGCGCGGGGGCCGGGCTGGAGTTGACGCTGCGCCGTCACGGCTTCTTTCCCGCGGGCGGCGGCGAGATCGAGGCGACCATCACGCCCGCGGTCGGCGGCCTGCGCCCGTTCGACCTGCTCGAACGCGGCGAGCCGCTGGAGGCCTTCGCGGAGGTGCTGGCGCCGGCGCTGCCGCGCGGCGTCGCCGAGCGGGAGCTTGAAGCGCTGGAGCGCCTGACCGGCTGGGACAAGCACCAGCTGCGCGTCGGCACGGCGCGCCAGAACGAAGGCCCCGGCAACGCGCTGATGACGACGCTGGTCCATGAGCAGTTGACCGAGGTCTTCATCGCCTTCGGCGAACGCGGACTGACGGCGGACGACGTGGCGCGGCAGGTGTTCAAGGAGATGCGCGCCTACGAGACCTCGGCCGGCGCGGCGGGCCCGCATCTCGCCGACCAGGTGGCGCTGCCGCTCGCGCTGGCGGTGTCGGGGGCCGACCGTCCGGCCGCGTTCACCTGCACCGAGCTGACCGAGCACAGCCGCACCAACTTCGCGGTGATCGAGCGCTTCCTCGACGTGCGATTCGATGCGCACCTCGAGGTCTCCCGCGCCGGCACCGCCTGGCGCGTGAACGTGCTGCCGCAGACCTCACCGGCGACCCGGCCGGCGACGTAACCACGATGAAACGTGGCGCCCGCGCGCCGCGTCACAATCCCGCAGCTCGCCCCCCACCGGGCGCGTGCCCGTATCCGCCTCTCGCGCCCACCCGGGCGCGTTTCCCATTCCAGACCGCGACGCCCACCATGAGCCACGCCCTCCCGCTGCAGCAGCACCTCCCGACCGCCAGCCCGCTCGCCTACGGCTGCATGGGCCTGGGCGGCCACTGGGACGATTCCCCGTTCACGGCGGCCCACGTCGACCACGCGCAAGCCGCCGTCGAGGCCGCGCTGGAGATCGGCGTCACGCTGTTCGACCACGCGGACATCTACACCCGCGGCAAGGCCGAATCGGTCTTCGGCGAACTCTTCCGCCGCCAGCCCTCGCTGCGCGAGCGCATCGTGCTGCAGAGCAAGTGCGGCATCCGCTTCGCCGACGACCAGGGCCCCGGCCGCTACGACCTGTCCTACGACTACATCGTGCAAGCCGTCGAGGCCAGCCTGAAGCGCCTGGGCACCGAACGCCTCGACATCCTGCTGCTGCATCGCCCGGATCCGCTGATGCAGCCCGCCGAGATCGCCGAAGCCTTCCAGCGGCTGCGCGCGGCGGGCAAGGTGAGCCACTTCGGCGTGTCCAACATGAATGCCGGGCAGATTGCCTGGCTGGGCCGCGCGCTGGACCAGCCGCTGGTGGTGAACCAGCTGGAACTCGGCCTCGGCCATCTGGAGCCGCTGGACGCCGGCACCTGCTTCAACGACCGGCAGGCCGCCGTCCGCCCCGGCGCGCTGGCCTGGGCCGGCACACTGGAACACTGCCAGCAGCACGGCATCCAGCTCCAGGCCTGGGCCGCGCTGGCTCGTGGACGCTTCAGCGGCGAGACCGCCCAGGATCCGGCCGATGAAGCCGCGCGCGTGCTGGTCCAGAAGCTGGCGCGGGAACACGGCGTGAGCACGGAAGGCATCCTGCTGGCCTGGCTGATGAAGCATCCGGCAGGCATCCAACCGGTCATCGGTTCGGCCAACCCTGACCGCATCCGCGCCTGCGGAGACGCGCTGAAGGTTCAGCTCAGCCGCAATGAGTGGTACGCGTTGTACGTGGCGGCGCGCGGGGCGCCGTTGCCTTGACTGCGTGAGGACGCTGGCCCTCACCCCCGCCCTCTCCCGCAAGCGGGAGAGGGAGTGAGAATGCACCGAGCCACCCTCCCGACCGCGCCCCTCCTTGCTCCCTCTCCCGCTTGCGAGAGACACACATAGCAGCACGCTTCTTACTCCCTCTCCCGCTTGCGGGAGACACGCATGGCGGCGCGCTTCTTGCTCCCTCTCCCGCTTGCGGGAGACACGCATGGCGGCACGCTTCTTGCTCCCTCTCCCGCTTGCGGGAGACACTCATGGCGGCACGCTTCTTACTCCCTCTCCCGCTTGCGGGAGAGGGCTGGGGTGAGGGCCAGCAGCCGTGGCAGTGCAGAAGCCGCGTCAGAAAGCCGCGCTGAGCTCGGTCACGAGCGCCGCCGCGCCGATCTCGCGCACCGCGGCGAAGTTCTGACCCGACCACAGCGGCGAGAAGTCGCCGCTGCCCTGGGCCTCCGCCTTCGCACGCAGCGGCGCGACGGACGAGGTCGCCAGCGGGAACTGCGGCGCCTCCTCGTTCAGCGGACCGACCTCGCGCATGTAGCGGTTCACGATGCCGCGCGCGGGACGACCGGTGAAGAGATTCGTCACCGCCGTGTGGTGATTCGCCGGATCGCGCAGCGCCGCCCGATGCGGCGCGCTGGTGGTCGCCTCCTCGCACAGCAGGAAGGCCGTGCCCAGCTGCACCGCCGACGCGCCCAGCGCCAGCGCCGCCCGGATGCCGCGCGCATCGGCGATGCCGCCGGCCGCGATCACCGGCACCTTCACCGCCCGCACGATCTGCGGCAGCAAGGCCATCGTGCCCGGCTGCCGCGTCAGGTCGTCGCTGAGGAAATGGCCGCGATGTCCGCCAGCCTCCCATCCCTGCGCGATCACGCCATCGACGCCGTGCGCCTCGAGCCAGCGCGCCTCGTCGACCGTCGTCGCGCTGCCCAGCACCAGGCTGCCCCACGACTTGACGCGCGCGACCAGCGCCGCCGACGGCAGGCCGAAATGGAAACTCATCACCGGCGGCTTGAACGGCTCGACCAGATCGGCGATTTCCGCCGTGAACGGCGCCCGCCCCGGACCCGCCTTGATCTGCGCGGGGTCGATGCCGAACTCGGCGTAGTAGCTCCCCAGCCGGTCCCGCCAGCGGGCCTCGCGCGCCTCGTCCGGCGTGGGCGGCGTGTGGGCGAAGAAGTTGACGTTGAACGGCTTGTCGGTGCCGCCGCGCAAGGTCTGCAGCTCCTTCTGGAGCGCCTCCGGCGTCAGCATCGCGGCCGGCAGCGATCCCAGCCCGCCGGCATTGCTGACCGCGATGGCGAGCCGCGCGTCCTGCACGCCGGCCATCGGCGCCTGGATCAGCGGCAGGCGGGTGCCGAGGAAGAACGGAGCGAACGGCGCGCTGGAACTGGGCATGGCGGCGGATCCTGGACTCGACAAGACGAGTCGCGATGATCGCGCAAGCGCAAAGGCCCTGTCAGCGGTCCTGCCTCACGAAGGGCGGCAGGCGTCAGCCCCACGCGCGCTCACTTGCAGGTGAAGCTCTTGGCGTTCACTTCCTTGACGTTGCCGGCGCCGCAGGTGGTGGTGGCCTGCTCGCTCATCTTGCGGACGTCCTCCATGCGCTGGGTGTTGGCCTCAGTGCTGTTGGGCGCGATCACGCAGCCGGTGGACAGCACCGCGGCCGCGCCGACGAGCAGCAGGGTCAGCGGACGGGCAAGGCGGACGGAACGGATGGTCATGACGGGCTTCCCTCGATGGTTGAAATCGAGGCGCAGTCTAGGCAGCCGGACCTGTGTCGGGCAGACCTCCGACAGTCCGCCCTTTCCAACGGACGAACTGCATCAGGACGCGACGTGCCGCAGGCAGGCGTAGCCTGGGTAGTCCCTTCAATCAGGGTCGGCGCGCGGTGCGCATGCCGCCCAATACACCCGTTCACACGCGCTTGACGAAGGACGGCTACGCTTTCGCCTCGTTCCGCACTTCGGCGGAGCGACCAGGAGTTGCAGTGACTGACCTTCGTTCGATCCAGCGCCCTGCGATCGCCGCTCGCGCCGCGATCGCGGCGGTGCTGTGCGCGCTGCTCGGCGCCTGCGGATCGGACTCGACCGGCCGCAAGCCCGCGATGACCGCCTACGAGACCGCACAGCACGACCGCTGCGTCGCGCTGCTGCGCCCGATGCTGCACGGCCAGCCGGTACGGTCGACCGCCGTGGAGCGCGGCGCGCACGGGCTCGACTACGTCTGGGTCAACGCCGAGGTCCACGACGACGACGACGACCTGGATCGCCGCATCGCCAAGGGCGCGAGCTACGGCGGCCACTGCCAGTTCGAGGCCGGCGGCCAGGGCGTGCACCTGCATGTCTACGCGCTGGACGCCGACGACAATGCGACGGCGGCGCCGGCCGACTACCGCTTCGTGACGGGCGCGCGCGAAGTGGTCGTGAGCGCCGGTCAACACTGACCCGGTCGCGGCCGGCCCAAAGTCAATACGGCACCACGCCAAACCGGACCGATCAACCGTGCTGCTGCGCATCCACCACACCGCGATCATCTGCGCCGACTACGAACGCTCGCGGCGCTTCTACACCGAAGTGCTGGGCCTGTCCGTGATCGCCGAGACCTACCGCGAAGCGCGGCGCTCGTACAAGCTGGACCTGGCGCTGCCAGACGGCGGGCAGATCGAGCTCTTCAGCTTTCCCGACGCGCCGCCGCGGCCCTCGTACCCCGAGGCGCAGGGGCTGCGCCACCTGGCCTTCGAGGTCGCCGACGTCGAACAGGGCAAGCGCGCGCTCGAGGCCAAGGGCGTCGCCGTGGAGCCCGTGCGCGTCGACGAGCTGACCGGCAAACGCTTCACCTTCTTCGCCGATCCCGACGGACTGCCGCTCGAGCTCTACGAGCGCTGAGCACGCTGAACGATCAGTTCAGCCGGTAGTTCAGCCGCAGCCAGGTGATCGTGCCCTCGGGACGGTTGCGCACCGAGAACTCCTTCATCACCTTGAAGTCGACACCCCAGTCGCCGCTCTCCGCCAGGTAGGCGATCAGCGGGCCGGCCGACAGCGCCTGGACCTTGTTGGCGCCGGCGTCGCCGCCGCGGTCGGCGGTGAACTGCTTGAGCACGTAGCCCTGCACGCCAAGCTTCCACTGGTCGTTGAGCTGGTAGGTGCCGGACCAGTCCGCATGCAGGTACTGGCCGGAGCGCACGCCGGTGTCGTCGTTGCGCGTGTTGAAGGAGTAGGTCGCGCGCAGGCCGACGGCCAGGCCGTTCTCCCACACACGCGAAGCCACCAGCAGCGGCTTGAAGGTCCAGTACTTGCCGGCGCCCGGATTGACCGGACGGTCCGCGTCGTAGGAGCCCATCGGCGGGTTGAAGGCGACGCCGAGCGCCAGGCGCGATTCGTCCTGCTGCCAGTCGATGTAGGCGGCGAGCTCCGGATCCGCCAGGCCGCTGCGCTTGCCCGACAGCGCGCCGCCGGCGGCGGACAGCTGCTGGTTGATCTGCGCCACGGCGGTGGCCGGCAGGCCGGCGGGCAGCACGGTGCTCAGCGTGAAGTCGTTGGTCTGCTTGACCAGCGGGAACGCGGCCGAGAAACCGAGGCGGCCGTCCATCACGATCTTGTCGGTGACCCAGGTGACGCGCGGCACGAAGACATCGGCCTTGATCGAGCCGTGCACCGTCAGCGGCAGCGTGCCGACGCCGGGGATCACGAGTGAACGCGTCGGCGTGTTGCCGTCGGCGTCGCGCAGCTTGTCGGCTTCGTAGTGCTGGTACCAGGTCTGCAGGTAGACGCCGGGGAACTGCGGCGTCGAGATCTCGTAGGACGGCGCGCCGAGCAGCGCGCGGACCTGGCTGTTCTCGGTGGCATGCGCAGCGCCGGCGGCGACACCGAGCGCGAGGAAGGCAGCGGCGAGCGCGCAGGGGCGCACGCGCGGAAGGTCGATGAACACGGGGATCTCCTCCGGATGGTTCTGAATTTCGAATCGGCGCGCATCGTGCCAGCCGAATCGCCGTGGGCTTGTGCCATACGTCACATCGACCCGCCGATTAGAGGCACGGCTCCAGTTTCCGGGGCTGACGCGCCACAGCCCGCCGCGCTTTAATCCGGTCCGCACCGCGTCCCGCGATCGCCGTCACCATCGGCCCGAACTCGCGACGCCCAGAGCCACGCCCCTTGTCGCCACCGCGTCCGGTCGGCTCGCGGCTCATTCCCACAACACGACGCGCCCCTGCACGAGGAGACTTCCATGCATCGTTCCATCCTGACCCGTTCCTTCCGGAACGCCCTGTTCATCGGCATCGTCGCGATGTCGGGCTTCGCCTGCGCCGCCGAGGTCGACGTCGAGGGCTACAAGTTCCAGGACACCGCCCTGCTGCACAACCAGACACTGCAGCTCAACGGCGCGGCCACGTCGAGCATCCTGTCGACGCGCTCCACCGCCGTGGCCTTCTATCTGCCGAAGAAGCAGACGACGATGGAAGCCGCCGTCGCCGAGAAGGGCGCGAAGCGGATCACCTTCTACATGATGCGCGACGTGTCCTCGCGCGACCTGGCCAACGCGATGCTCGACCGCATCCGCCAGAACGCGGCCGAGGAGTTCGCGAAGAACATCATCCAGACCGCGCAGCTGGGCGTGGTCTTCGGCAACCGGGCGAAGCTGCTCAAGGGCGACCTGGTCACCATCGACTACGACCCCGCGAAGCTGACGACCGAGTTCAGCGTCAACGGCCAGAAGGTCGGCGACACCATCCAGGGCGAGAGCTTCTTCCCGATGATGATGAAGGTCTGGATCGGCCCGAAGGTCCGCGGCAGCACGCGCGACGGACTGCTGGGCATCGCCCCGGCGAAGTGATCGCCGAGGGCGTCGGCGGCACCGGGCCGTTCAACGACCCGGCCGGTCGGCCATTCAGCGGCCCGGCCGCATGGCCGCTCAGCGGCCGAGCTGCTTCAGCGCCGCCTGCAGGCCCGTGACGCCGCCGACGCGCTGGTCGTTGATGAAGACCTGCGGCATCTGGCGCACGGACGGGCCGCACTTCTCGTAGAAGGCCAGGCGCTCGGCCTCGTCGTCGATCAGGATCTCCTGGTAGTCCATGCCGCGCGACTTGAGCAACGACTTCGCCGTGTCGCATTGCGGGCAGGCGGACTTCGAATAGACGACGATCTTGAGTTCCATGGGCGCGAGTGTATGCGCCGCGCCCGGACGATGTCGCCGCGGGGTCTCCCCGGAATGCGGTGGCGCGGCGGGCTGGGCGGAGCGCCGCCCGGAGGCGCCGGCGACGGGCCTTAAGCTCCGCCTCCATGGATGCCCTGATCACCGCCGCCGCCCGCTGCCTCGCCGCCGGCGACGCCCTGGGTGCGCTGCAGCGGGTCGCCCTGCGCGGCGATCCGCCGGCGCTCGCGCTGCGCGGCATCGCGATGGCGCAGCTCGGTGAACACCCGCGCGCTCGCGAGCTGCTCAAGGAGGCCGCCAAGGCCTTCGGTCCGAAGGAGGCCGTCGCCCGCGCGCGCTGCGTCGTCGCCGAGGCGGAGGTCGCGCTCGCGATGCGCGAGCTCGGCGCGCCGCCGAAGGCCCTGCTCCAGGCCGCGACGACGCTCGATGCGTACGACGATCGCGCCAACGCGCTGCAGGCGCGGCTGATCGCCGCCCGGCGTCTGATCCTGATCGGCCGGCTCGACGACGCCGCGAAAGCCCTGCCCTCGACGAACCTGGGCGGGGCCCCGCCCCTGCTGGCCGCGATGACGGAACTCGCGACGGCGGAGCTGGCCTTGCGCTCGCTGCGCAGCGGCGACGCACGGGCCGCCGTCGAACGCGCCGTCGACGCGGCGCGCCGGTCCGGCGTCCCCGCGTTGATGACGGAGGCGGCGCAGCTCCACGCGTCGCTCGACCATGCG
Source organism: Roseateles sp. (assembly GCA_039593255.1). Classification (GTDB taxonomy): domain Bacteria; phylum Pseudomonadota; class Gammaproteobacteria; order Burkholderiales; family Burkholderiaceae_C; genus Roseateles. Next base: position 62,590 of record JBCNPQ010000013.1, on the reverse strand, counting down.
GTGGCGCGTCGCGTCGATGGCGGCCGGGAACGGGCCGTGAATCTCCAGGAGGTCGAGGTCCTCCTGCGCTCGCCGGCGATCGTGGTCGACGCCTGCCGACGCGCCGTCCGCGGCGCCGGGCTCGAGGTGGACCTGGCGCGACGTCCCGTCCTCTTCACGCTCGTCCGCGCGCTGGCCGAGGCCTGCCCAGACCCCGTCGACCGCGCGTCGCTGATCCAGCGCGCATTCCGGACCCGTCATCCCGACGAGACGCACCGCGCCCGCCTGCGCGTCGAGCTCGGCCGGCTGCGCGCGCTGCTCGAGCCCGCCGCGCGCATCGAGGCCACGCGCGAGGGCTTCGTGTTGCGCAGCGATGCCACGCGTCCGATGGTCGTCCTCGTGCCGCCGATCGACGGCGAGCTCGCCTCGCTGCAGGCGCTGCTGGCCGACGGCGCGGCTTGGTCGACCTCGGCGCTCGCGACGGCGCTCGGCGCGAGCCAGCGGACCGTGCAGCGCGACCTCGCCGGACTCGAGTCCACCGGCCAGGTGCGCGCGCTCGGCCAGGGTCGCGCCAGGCGCTGGCTGGCGCCGCCGATGACGGGAATCGCGACGATCTTGTTACTCCCCGCTTCGCCGCCCGCTGGATAGATTGCGGTCCATGCGGCGGCGGTTCCGCCGAGACCAAGGAGAGCATGATGTCCTGTACCGATTCGAATGCCTGCGATCCTCATGCCGAGGCCCGCATGACGTCCAACGCCGGGCTCCCGGCGGCCCGTCCGGCCGAGGTGGTCCGCGAGTACGGCCCCTACCCCGGCGCGCCCGCCGTCCACGGCGTGAGCCACGATGGCGACCGCGTCTGGGCCGCGACGGCGCTGGGCCTGCTCGCGATCGACCCCGCCAGCGGCGACATCCAGCGCACGCTGCCCTGCGCCGCCGACGCGGGCACGGCCTTCGACGGCCGGCATCTTTACCAGATCGCCGACTCGCGCATCCAGAAGATCGATCCCCAGAGCGGACAGGTCGTCGGATCGATCCCGGCGCCTTCGGGCCAGGGCAGCGATTCGGGGCTGACCTGGGCCGAAGGCAGCCTGTGGGTCGGCCAGTACCGCGACCGCAGGATCGTGCAGATCGATCCGGAGACCGGCACGGTGCGCCGCACCGTCGAGTCCAACCGTTTCGTCACCGGCGTGACCTGGGTGGACGGCGAGCTCTGGCACGGCACCTGGGAAGGCGACGAGAGCGAGCTGCGCCGCGTCGATCCCTCGGACGGCACGGTGATCGAACGCCTGGCGATGCCGGCCAACGTCGGCGTCAGCGGTCTGGAATCCGACGGCGCCGGCCTGTTCTATTGCGGCGGAGGCGGCAGCGGCAAGCTGCGGGCGTGCGGCGGCCGGCCAGCGCCTGAGCGCGACCCGGATCCCGTCCCCCTCACCGCTGCGCTCGTGCGGCAGCGGCCGGAGGGACCGGATCAGTCGACCGCCCGCGCACTCCGTCGCAGGGTCTGCGGTGGCACGCCGAAGTGCCGCATGTGGGCCTCGCGCAAATGACGGCGGTCGCGGAAGCCGGACTCGCGCGCGACGACGTCCAGCGAATGCCGGCTCTGCTCGATCATCAGGCGGGCCGCCTCCAGCCGCAGGCCCTCGACGGCCTTCGCCGGCGGCAGCCCGGTCTCCGCCGTGAACACCCGGCTGAACTGCCGGGGACTGAGCGCGGCGACTTCCGCCAGTTCCTCGACCGACAGGGCCTTGGCGAGATTGGCGCGCGCATAGCTCAGCGCCTGCTGGATGCGGTCCGACTTGGGCGCGAGGTCCAGCATCTCCGAGTGCTGCGACTGTCCGCCGCTGCGGCGCTGCGGCATCACCAGCTTGTGCGCGACCGAGCGCGCGACCTCCTCGCCGAGGTCCTTCTCCACCATGGCCAGCGCCAGGTCCAGGCCCGCCGTCATGCCGGCCGAGGTCCACACCGGACCGTCGACGATGAAGATGCGGTCGCTGTCGACGGCGATGGCCGGATGGGCGTCCTTCATCGCCCGCGCGAAGTGCCAGTGGGTCGTGGCGCGACGACCGTCGAGCAGCCCGGCCTCCGCGAGCACGAAGGCCCCGGTGCAGACCGCGGCGATGCGCCGCGCATGCTGGTCGGCGCGCTGGAGAAAACGCAGCACCTCCTCGGGCGGGTGGACCGCCACGGGATCCGAGACGCCGGCCACGATCCAGGTGTCCGCCCGTGTCGCGGCGTTCAGCGGCCGCGTCGACACGCTCACGCCCATCGACGAGCGCACCTCGCCGCCGCCCGGCGAATGGCAGGTCATCTCGTAGAACGGGCTGCCGACGACGAAGTTGGCGTACTCGAACACGGCCTGCGTGCCCAGCGCCAGCAGCTGGAAACCTTCATTGAGGACATAACCGATGCGATGCATGTCCTGAATCATAACCTTCTACGTCATTTACGCCACATGACCTGATTCCTACCATGGACGCACTTTCAGCCAACACGCCGATCCCGGCGTCCATCAAAGGAGTTCTCCATGTCCACGACCCAGACCACCGCCACGTCGCCCGTCTCTTCCGCCCGTCCGGGCACCGCGCTGATCACCGGCGCCTCGACCGGCATCGGCGCCGTGTATGCGGACCGGCTCGCCCGGCGCGGCTACGACCTGATCCTCGTCGCCCGTCAGCGCGATCGCCTGGCGGCACTCGCCGACTCGCTGACGACGCAGCACGGACGCGCCGTCGAAGTGCTCGACGCCGACCTGGGCGATCCGGTGCAACGGCGCCGCGTCGAGGACAAGCTGCGCCAGGACGCCAGCATCACGCTGCTGGTCAACAACGCGGGGATCGGCACGCACACGCCGCTGCTGGAGAGCGACATCGAGCGCATGACGCAGATGGTGGAGCTCAACGTCACGGCGCTGACGCGGCTGACCTACGCGGCGGTGCCGGGCTTCGTGGCGCGGGGCCGCGGCGCGGTGATCAACATCGCCAGCATCGTGGCGGTGGCGCCGGAGCTGCTCAACGGCGTCTACGGCGGCAGCAAGGCCTTCGTGCTGGCGTTCAGCCAGTCGCTGCGACATGAGCTTGGCGACAAGGGCCTGCGCGTGCAGGCAGTGCTGCCGGGCGCGACCGCGACCGACTTCTGGGCCATCGGCGGCCGGCCGGTCGAGCATCTCCCGCAGGAGATCGTGATGAGCGCCGAGGACATGGTCGACGCGTCGCTGGTCGGTTTCGACCGCGGGGAACTGGTGACGATCCCGGCCCTGGCCGACGAATCGCAATGGCAGGCGTTCGAGCAGGCGCGCCAGATGATGTTCGGCGGACTGTCGGGCCGCAATCCCGCGCCGCGCTACGCCCGCACCTGACTTCTAGGTTGCGAGTTGGGATGCACCGCTAGGCGCAAACCGCAGCCATAGCAGCGCTATGGCGAGGATTTGCAACGACGCGGTGCGCCCAAATCGCAGCCTAGCGAGGTTTACCCAGGTCCATCACCCAGTACTTGCTATACGAGTTCGACGAGGAAGCGGCGGGTCGGCAGGCCACGCCGACGTCGACGAAGTTGGCCGACATCAGGTTGGCACAGTGGCCGGCGCTGAGGCGCCAGGAAGACATCACCGATTCCACGGTGGGCTGTCCGGCGGCGATGTTCTCGCCGGCGGCGGCCCAGGTGTAACCGGCGTTGGTGATGCGGGTGGAGAAGGACCGCCCGTCCTGGCTGTCGTGGCTGAAGTAGTTCTTCGTCGCCATGTCCTGCGCATGGCCGTCGGCGGCCACGGTCAGCTTGTCGTTCCAGACCACCGGCGGGACGGCGGGGAAGTTCCCCGAGGTGCCGCAACTCGCGCCCGCGGCCCGCAGCGCGTTGATGCGGTCCAGCAGGTCCTGCTTGAAGTTGGGCAGGTCGCAGGTGCCGGCGACGGTGGGCGGATCCGTGGGTCCGGGCTGGCCCGGATTCGTGGGGTTCGTCGGATTGGTGGGATTGGTCGGGTTCGTGGGATTGGCGGGCGTGTCGGTCGCCGGCGTGTCACCGCCTCCGCCGCCGCACGCACCCAGACCCAACGCCAGCAGGGCAGCGGCAAGCATCGAGGTGGGGAACTGCCGGTGGGCCGGCTTGTTGGAGGTGGTGTCCATCCCTAGATCTTAGGAAACGAAACGCAAGAATTCTGGAACGAATCGTTCCAAAGGGTCAGCGCGCGAGGCCGCGCTGCAACAGATCCCGATGCTGCGCCCTGTACCAGCGCGCAACGTCCTCGAGAAATACCCCCACCCACTCCAACGCCTCTTCCAGCTCGCTGTCCTCGACAGTGAATCCAGCACGGTACTTGCGGTTGCGCCAGTCCCGCAGGATATCCAACTCGTCGAACCGGATCTCGCCAAGCCCCATCGCTTCGCATGCGCCTTCCAGGACGACGACGTGGTGCCCGCGGTCGCTCGTCACGCGCCAACCTTCGGCACACGCCACGGCCATGCAGGCCAAGAGCACCGCATCCCAGGAGACATCCATCCGGGTCCCATTCGAGATCACCGCCTGCCTGGCATCCTGCAACTTGATCTGCGCCTGGGCCAGCCATTGAACCGCATCCCGCGCATTCACGGCCAAGGGGCGAAGCGGGGCATCAAGCTGGGTCGCCAGCTCCCGAAAGGACTTCAACATCGAACGCTCCGATCACGGGAATTCGCGGCCCTTGCGCAATGTCTCGCGCAAAGCTCTCCCCGCCACGAAGTTGTTCCTGAAAGGAGTGCATCGTAGAAACAGTGGCATGGACGGTCCGCCCCAAAACCCGGCTCACGGGCTTCAAAGCAACGTTCAATTTGAGTTCCGACAAAGTTCCGATGACCATCAGGTCGATGTCGCTGTCGGCATCGGCTTCGCCTCGCGCCACCGAGCCGAAAACAAGAGCCACCTCGATGCCCTTCAAGGGCGCCATCGCCTCGCGCAAGGCGCGTACCAACAGGCTGTCCTGCTGCATCAGCAACACCAGCGGCGCCAAGGTGGGATCGGCGCTCGCCTGGTATCGGGGCAGCCCATCCCGCTCCCGGCGACTCACCAATCCGACGCTCGCCCAACGCTTCAGCCAGCGCGCCACACTTCCTGCGTCGATTCCTGCTTCGGCCGCCAGCTCGCGCTGACCAAAGCCTCGGCCAGGCTCTGCGAACAACGTGCGAAGGACACGGAATCGCCCCGCGCTGCCAAAGATCTCTGTCAGTTGGGTTTCATTCATCGCCGCCGCGGAGGAGTTTGCCGCCATTGTAGGCAATCCGCCTACACTGTAGCCATTTTGCCTACGCTGTAGCCATTTTGCCTACAGCGCAACCAATTTACCCACACAGCATCGACCTCCAGGCGACCGCCCCTCCCGGGGCGGTCGCCCTGGGTCTTCTCACAGCAGGTCGTACCGATCCAGGTTCATCACCCGGGTCCAGGCCTTGACGAAGTCGTTCACGAACACCTTCTCGCCGTCCTTGGAGGCATAGACCTCGGACAGCGCCCGCAACTGCGAGTTGGAGCCGAACACCAGGTCCGCCGCCGTGCCGGTCCACTTCACCGCGCCCGAGCTGCGATCCCGGCCTTCGAGCACGGCCTCGTCGCCGGTCGACTTCTGCCACTTCGTCCGCATGTCCAGCAGGTTGACGAAGAAGTCGTTGCTGAGCGTCTCGGGCCGTGTCGTGAAGACGCCGTGCTTCGTATGACCGACGTTGGTGCCGAGCACCCGCATGCCGCCGACCAGCGCCGTCAGCTCCGGCGCGCTCAGCGACAGCAGCTGGGCCTTGTCGACGAGCAGCTCGGCCGTGTGCTTGACCAGGTCCTTGCGGATGTAGTTCCGGAAGCCGTCGGCCGCGGGTTCGAGGTAACCCATCGACTCGACGTCCGTCTGGTCCTGCGACGCATCGGTGCGACCGGCCGTGAACGGCACGACGACGTCATGACCGCCCTTCTTCGCGGCCGCCTCGATGCCGGCGGATCCGCCCAGCACGATCAGGTCGGCCAGCGAGATCTTCTTGCCGCCGGCCGCCGAGGCGTTGAACTCCTTGCGCACGGTCTCGAGCTTGCTCAGCACCTTCTCGAGTTCGCTGGGCTGGTTCACCGGCCATTCCTTCTGCGGCGCGAGGCGGATCCGCGCGCCGTTGGCGCCGCCGCGCTTGTCGCCGCTGCGGAAGGTGGACGCCGAAGCCCAGGCGGTCGTCACCAGCTGCGACACGGTCAGCCCGCTCGCGAGCAGCTTGGCCTTGAGGTCCGCCACGTCCTTGTCGTCGACCAGCGGATGGTCGACCTTGGGGACCGGGTCTTGCCAGATCAGCTCCTCCTTGGGCACCAGCTTGCCGAGGTAGCGGGACACGGGCCCCATGTCGCGGTGCGTCAGCTTGTACCAGGCACGGGCGAACGCGTCTGCCAACTCGGCCGGGTTGTCCTTGAAGCGGCGCGAGATCTTCTCGTAGGCCGGGTCCACGCGCAGCGCGAGGTCGGCGGTGGTCATCATCGGCGCATGCTTGCGGCTCTTGTCGTGGGCGTCGGGCACCGTGCCCGCGCCCGCGCCGCCCTTGGGTGTCCACTGGTGCGCGCCGGCGGGGCTCTTCGTCAGTTCCCATTCGTAGCCGAACAGCGTCTCGAAGTAGCTGTTGTCCCACTTCGTCGGCGTCGGCGTCCAGGCGCCCTCGATGCCGCTGGTGATCGTGTACACGCCCATGCCTTCGCCGAGCGCATTCTTCCACCCCAGGCCCTGTTCCTCGATGGCGCTGCCCTCGGGCATCGCGCCGACGTGGTGCGCCTCGCCGGCGCCGTGCGCCTTGCCGAAGGTGTGACCGCCGGCGACCAGCGCGACGGTTTCCTCGTCGTTCATCGCCATGCGCTTGAAGGTCTCGCGGATGTCGCGCGCGGACTTGGCGGGATCGGGGTTGCCGTTCGGGCCTTCGGGGTTCACATAGATCAGGCCCATCTGCACGGCGGCCAGCGGGTTCGCGAGGTCGCGATCGCCGGCGTAGCGTTCATCGCCGAGCCAGGTGGTCTCCGGCCCCCAGAACACGTCGGTCTCGGGTTCCCAGATGTCGGCGCGGCCGCCGGCGAAGCCGAAGGTCTTGAAGCCCATCGATTCCAGCGCGACGTTGCCGGCCAGGATCATCAGGTCGGCCCAGGACAGCTTGCGGCCGTACTTCTGCTTGATCGGCCAGAGCAGGCGGCGGGCCTTGTCGAGGTTGCCGTTGTCGGGCCAGCTGTTGAGCGGCGCGAAGCGCTGGGCGCCGGTGCCCGCGCCGCCGCGGCCGTCCTGCACGCGGTAGGTGCCGGCCGAGTGCCAGGCCATGCGGATGAAGAACGGACCGTAGTGGCCGTAGTCGGCGGGCCACCAGTCCTGGGAGTCCGTCATCAGCGCGTTCAGGTCCTTGACGACGGCGTCGAGGTCCAGGGTCTGGAATTCCCGCGCGTACTTGAAGTCCTCGCCCATCGGATTCGTCCGGGGCGAGTGCAGCGAGAGGATGGAGAGATTGAGCTGCTCGGGCCACCAGTCGCGGTTGCCCTTGGTGCCGGCCACCGCGTGGTGGTGGTTGCCGCCCGAGAACGGGCACTTCGAATCGCCTGACATGTCTGCCTCCTGAGTTGAGCCTTGGGGAACAGTCCGCTGAGGAAGCCGGTGCAGCGCTTCCCTTTCGAGCGCGGACGAGTCTAGGACCGCGATAGTGGCGGGGGCAACAGCCGGGGTTTATCGGGGCGATAGTTTTCTTGTGGGCACCGGTTCGTTCGGATCACGCCGCCTCGGGGACAGCCGTCACGGGAGGCTCGGCTGGACCTTCCACGATGCGAGGCCGACGCCTCGCCGTTGACCGGAGGCCATCAATATGTTCTTGCAGGCTTGCGGCGACCGGCTGCCACATGGGATCAAGGATGAAATCGACACCTTCGCGCCGAGCCAGCTTGGCCGCGGGTACGAAGTCGGCATCCCCGGCGACAAGCACGATCTGGTCGACCTGCTTGCGCAGGGCGAGTGTGGCGATGTCGACGCCGACATTCATGTCGACGCCCTTCTGACGCAGGTTCGGGACCACGTCCGCCTCGGTGAGGTCGCTCGAGGCAATCCTGCCCTTCAGGATCGCCTGGATGGCGTCCGGCTTGATGGTCCAGCTCCACAAGGTGTGACAGCGCCCATCGGAATGCGCAATCCGCAGCCCGGTCGGCATCGAATGCATTGTCTGGCTCGAGCGCGCGAAACCGCTTCACGAAGAATGCACCGTCGATGAGTATGGCCATCGGCATGGAATCTCCAGAACCACAGGAGAAATAACGCCCCAGGGGCACAGCCCATCCACGATCTTTGAGGTTGGGGGGCAGCCTGGGGCGAGGAGAGGAAGTCTATCGGCAGGCACTTCGCCTGCGGACGATTTTCAGGTGAACCGACGGTTGTTCAACACAGCCTTCGGAGGAGTTGATGCCGGAGCGCCAGGAGTGCCACAATCCGCCCCCTTCATCTCCCTCAGGAGCCCTTCGTGGACAGTGCCCCCAGTCTCATCGCGACGCGAGCCGGAACGGCCGCCGCACGACTGACGCGCTGACGCCGGCTCCGGCCAGGCGCGCGACGCCGCCCGGCCTGTCTTCTCCTGTCGCATCGATCGCCTTCTCCAGGCAACCGTCGCCCCGGCGCGACGACTCATCCGATCCGATCCATCGCGAACCGCGCGGTCATCACGCCCACAATGGGCGTGACGGAGACTGCGCGCAGGAGTCCTTCCCATGCGTTCCTTCCCGCTGGTCCTGCTGACCGGCCTGCTGCTGCCCGCCACCGGCTTCGCCGCCGGCGGCCACCATGCCGTCGACGACGCCACCATCCTCGAACCCGGCCAATGCGGCCTCGAACTCTGGGCCGAGCGCTCGAATCTCGACCGGCGCCAGCTGCAGCACGCCGGCTTCGCCTGCCACATCCTCGGCGCGGAGGTCGAGATGAACGCCGGTCGCGAAACCGCCACAACCGCGCGCACCCTCCATCTGCACGGCGCGCAGCTCAAATGGGCGACGGCGCTGCAACCCCAACTCGCGATCGGGCTGGTCGGCGCGTTGGGCTGGCAAGACCAGACCCCGCGCCTGCAACAGTCCTTCCTGGCGCCCTTGACCTGGACCCCGCGCGAGGACCTGGCCCTGCACCTGAACGTGGGGAGAACGCTGTTGAAGAGGGCGCCGGACCGCACCCTGCGGGGCGCGGCCCTCGAATGGCAGGCCGCGCCGGCGTGGCAGCTGCTCGCCGAGGTTTTCCATGACGGTCAGCGGCCGTTGACGCGTGTCGGCCTGCGCCACACGCAGAGCGATCGCGTGACGATCGACCTGAGTTTCGCCAAGGCTTCCGCGGCCGGTACCGCGACCGCGCGCGTGCCGAAGGAAGGCTGGTGGACCCTCGGCGCGAACTGGAGCTTCGGCCACTGAACCGCGAGGCCAGGCCGCATGCGCGCGCCGCATGAGTAAAGTCGCTGACCGAGTAAGGCCATTGGGCAGACTCTCCTCGTCGTCAATCCGGAGGACAAGAATGTTGCTCTCCCCGATTGGACGGTCCCCGCAGCGGGATTGACGACGAGAATCGCCCGGCTTTGACCGATCGCCCCCGCCGGGCGACGGCACTTTCAACCTTGGAGCCCACCATGTCCCTGCGCATCAACGACATCGCACCGAACTTCACCGCGAAGACCACTCACGGGGAAATCAATTTCCACGACTGGATCGGCGACAGCTGGGCCATCCTGTTCTCGCATCCAAAGGACTTCACGCCGGTGTGCACGACCGAGCTGGGCTACATGGCCCGCATCGAGCCCGAGTTCACCAAGCGCAACGCCAAGCTGATCGGCCTGTCGATCGACCCGGTCGAGAACCACGCGAAGTGGGCCGCGGACATCGAGGAGACGCAGGGCGCGGCGGTGAAGTACCCGATGATCGGCGACACCGACCTGGCGGTGGCCAAGCTGTACAACATGCTGCCGGCGGAAGAGGCGGGCACCTCGGAAGGCCGCACGGCGGCGACGAACGCGACGGTGCGTTCGGTGTTCATCGTCGGTCCGGACAAGAAGATCAAGCTGACGCTGACCTACCCGATGACCACGGGCCGCAACTTCGACGAGATCCTGCGCGTGCTGGACTCGATGCAGCTGACGGCCAAGCACCGCGTCGCCACGCCGGTGAACTGGAAGCATGGCGACGACGTGATCATCGCCGGCTCGGTCTCCGACGACGAAGCCAAGACGATCTATCCGGAAGGCTGGAAGGCGCCGAAGCCCTACCTGCGGATCGTCAAGCAGCCGAAGTGAGGACTGCGTGAGGGCGCCGGCCCTCACCCCTGCCCTCTCCCGCCAGCGGGAGAGGGAGTCCGACCGGTTCCGCCCGCAGCGCTGGCTCCTCTTGCTCCCTCTCCCGCTGGCGGGAGAGGGTGGGGGTGAGGGCCAACCCCTGACGGATCACGAGGCCGACGTTCCCACCGATGGGGGACGTCGGCCTTTCTGCTTCCTGCCTGGATAACATCCGCAGCATTCATGCGGCGACGACCGCATCGCAGGGAGCGAAGATGAATCACCCACGCCGCCGCATCGCGGCAGGTGGTCTGCTGCTGGCTGTCGCCGCGTTGGCAGTCGCGGTCGCGGTCCAGTTCTGGCATCGGTCGACGGTCGACGAACAGGTCGCCATGGCAACGCCTGCCCCCGCCGCATCGGCGCCGGCCTCCGGACCGCTTCCCGCGGCCGTTTCGTCGCCGGACGCAGGGCCGGTGCCCGCTGAGACGCCAACGCCTGCAGTGGCGGCCTCCATGGCGTCGAGTGCCGCTAGTGAAGTCCGGGCCAGCGAGGTCCCGGCCTTCAAGCCGCCGACCGTCCAGGACTTCGGTCAGATCGTGCTGATCGGCATGCATGGCGGGACGCCGAAGCAGGCGGGCGAGGCCGCTTACATCCTGCAGAGCTGCCTGGAGTTCTCGCTGGTCGACCTCTCCGGGCTCGCCAGGAGATCGACGCTGCCGGAAGCTGAAAGGCACGCCCGGATCGCCGCCGCCGAATGGCTGGAAGGCCAGTGCGCCTCCATCACGCCGGACATGCAAGCCCAGCGGGGCGCACTCGCGGGACGCGCCGTCGAAGCGGGGATTCCTGGCGTCGCGCTGGTCTACGGACGCTCCGTCGGTTATCGCCCGCCGGAGGCGATGCGCCAGCCGCTGCTCGAAGCAATGAAGACCGATTTCCGCGATGGCGACCGCAGGATCGTTGATGAACTGGCATTCAACGGCATGAAGCTCGGCCTGACCCAGGCGGAGTCCCGCGCCTACCTGCTGGTGTCGATCTCCGAGGCCGAGGGCGAGGCGCGGCGGGTGCGCGAGCTGGCCATGTCGGAGGGCCCGCTCAAGGACGTGAGCGAGGACGACATCCGCGAGTCGGAAGTCATCGCCGAACGCCTGAAGCGGGAACGCAAACCGCCGAAGCGGCGCAACGGATGAGTGCGCTGAAGCATCGAACGGACATCCGTCGCGACGACTGACCCTCCGGGCCGCTCAATCCTTCACGTCGAAATAGCCTGCGCTGTCGAGATCCTGCGCCAGCGTCGGATGTCGCGGCGTCCAGCCCAGCGCCTCGCGCGTCTGCGCGCTCGAGGCCGCCAGGCTCATCCCGGCGAACTTCGTGAACCAGCCGAAGTGCGCCTGCGCCTCGTCCTGCGACAGGCTCACGACGGGCAGGCCCAGGTGCTGGCCGATCGCCGTCGCGATGTCCTTGAACGCGATCCGTTCCTCCGCGACGGCATGCCAGCGCGCGCCGCTGCGCGGCGACTCGATCGCCCGGCGGAACACCACCGCCGCATCGCGCCGATGCACGGCGCTCCACGCGTTCTGCCCGCCGCCGATGTAGGCCGCGCGGCCCGTGCGGCGCGCCAGGTCGATGAGGATGGGGACGAAGCCGTGATCGCCCGCGCCGTGCACCGTCGGCGCGAGTCGCACGGTCGACGCGTTCACGCCCCCTCCGGCAAGCTCCAGCGCGGTCGGCTCCGACATGCGCGGATAGCCGTCGGACACCGGCAGGCAGGGATCCTCCTCGCGAGCAGGGCGGCCCGTGACCGCGGTTGCCAAGCCGGAGGTCACCACCAGCGGACGCGCGGAGTCCTTGAGCGCCGCGCCCAGCGCCTCGATGGCGACGCGATCACGCCGGCAGTTCTCGGCAAAGCGGGAGAAGTCATGATCGAACGCCGTGTGGATGACCGCGTCCGCCGACGCGGCGCCCGAGCGCAGGCTGTCCAGATCGTCGATCGTGCCGCGATGCACCTCGGCGCCGGCTCGCGCCAGCGCCTGGGCGGACGCCTCCGACCGTGCCAGGCCCAGCACCTGATGACCCGCCTCGATCAACTCGTCGACCACCGCCGACCCGACGAAACCCGAAGCTCCAGTAACGAAAACGCGCATGAGAGAAACCCTCGAAAGTGGATGGCGCGGATGGTCGACGCAGAATCCTTCCCGGTGTAGTAGTGACCGTATCCAGGTATAGCGGCTAACAGGATGATCAGCGCAGGATGAACAGCGTCTCCCCCCCTCCTCTCGCTCCGGCCTCGGCCCCGATCGCCGCCTCGACGGAACCCGCCACGTCTTCTTCGGTGCCGTCCTCCGAGATGCACGCCGACAGCGGCGGCAACGCGCTCGGCGTCTATCTGCGCGATCGGCGCGAGCGCCTCGACCCCGCCGCGTTCGGCCTGTCGATGACACGCCGCCGCACCCCCGGCCTGCGGCGCGAAGAGGTCGCCCAGCGCGCGCATGTGAGCCCGACCTGGTACACCTGGCTCGAGCAGGGCCGCGGCGGCGCGCCGTCGGAAACCGTGCTGGGCCGCATCGCGGGCGCGTTGCTGCTCACCGATGTCGAGCGCGAGCACCTCTTCCTGCTCGCCTTCGGCCGCCCGCCGGACCGTCGCGCGCCGGAAGCCGTGGGCGTGACGCCGCGGCTGCAGCGCGTGCTGGATGCGCTCGCGCTGAGCCCCGCCATCGTCAAGACGCCGACCTGGGACGTCGTCGCGTGGAACCCCGCGGCGGCAGCCGTGCTCACCGACTACGGCCTGCTGCCGCCCGAGCAGCGCAACATCGTCAAGCTGATCTTCTGTGACCCTCGCGTGCGCGCCGCGCAAGACGACTGGGAGAGCGTCGCGCGTTTCGTCGTCGCGGCCTTCCGCGCGGATTCGGCGCGGGCCGGCGATGCCGCGAAGGTCGACGCGCTGGTGCGCGAGGTCAGCGAGCGCAGCCCCGAGTTCGCCGCGTTCTGGCGTGAACACGACGTGCTCGCTTTCGGCGAAGGCATGAAGCGCTTGCGTCACCCGATCGTCGGCCCGATCGCGTTCGAGTACTCGGCGTTCTCCGTCGATCAGCGGCCCGACCTGGGCCTGGTGGTCTACCAGCCGGCCACCGGCGACGACGAGGACAAGGTGCGGCGGCTGCTGAATCTCCGGGAGCTCGGCGCGCGCTGAGAGCACTGATGGCGTAGAGGGCGCAGAGGGCGCCGACGCAACCCGTCCGCTTCACGGCAGGAAGAGCGCCCGCTCCTCCTCGAACACCTGCTGCAGATGATCCGCCACCGTGCGGATCGCGCGGTCCTTGCGGTCCTGGCCGCGGATCAGCAGCCACATGTCGCGCGGATCGCGGACGGGCGTCAGCGCGCAGGCGCGCAGCCCCGGCACCTGCCGGCCGATGTAGTGCGGCAGCACCGCGATGCCGGCGCCGGCCCTCGCGGCGATCGCCTGCGACAGGTGGTTGTTCGCCCTGAAGGCCACCCGCGCGCGCGGGAAGTGCCGCGCCAGCCACACCGCGTCGGGCATGCTGGCGTTCTCCTCGTCGAAGCCGACGAACACCGGCTCCGTGCCGCCCTCGACCGCCTCGCACAGCGCCGGCGTGCCGTAGAAGCCGAAGCCCATCGTGCCCAGCGGCTTCACGATGAAGTCGCCGTCGTCCGGCCGCGTGAGGCGCACCGCGATGTCCGCCTGATGCCGGTCGAGGCTCACCGCCCGCAGGTCCGTCGCCAGGTCGATGTCCAGTCCCGGATGCAGCGCGCCGAGCCGCGCCAGCCGGTCGATCAGGAAGCCCTGGGACAAGGCCGGCGGCGCATTCACGCGCACCAGGCCGCGCACCGCGCTGTCGCCCTCGGCACCGCCCTGCCCGTCGCGTGCGAGGGACTGGGCCGCCGCCTCCATGTCGCCCGCCGCCTCGATCGCGCGTTTGCCCGCCGCCGTCAGCACGTAGCCGTCGGGCCGGCGATCGACCAGCTTCTCGCCGAGGCTGTCCTCCAAGGCCTGGATGCGCCGCGAGATCGTCGCGTGATTGACCGACAGCGCGCGCGCCGCGGCCGACAGGCTGCCATGCCGCCCCAGCGCGAGGAACACCCGCAGGTCCTCCCAATCGACACCCCCGCGTTGCCCTGTGCGTTTTCGATCAGCCATTGAGACAGGATAGCGGCTACCGCCCGGGAGGGCCGGCTCCTAACCTTCCGTCCAACGCCGAACGATCTCCGATCCCCACGGCGTCAGCCAACCCTCGGATCCCCGGATCCCGCATGAACAGGAGCCTTTCCATGTCCACCGCTTCCAACGCAGCTTCCAACGCAGCCTTCAATGCAGCCTTCAATGCAGCCTCCGGCGCCACGCCCAAGGTCGCCATCGTCACCGGCGCCTCGCAGGGCATCGGCGCCGCGCTCGTCGCCGCCTACCGCGCGCAGGGGTACGCCGTCGTCGCGAACTCGCGCAACATCCAGCAGGGCGACGACGCCGGCGTGATCGCCGTCCCCGGGCACATCGGCGACCGCCTCGTCGCGCAGCGCGTCGTGCAGACCGCGCTCGACCGCTTCGGCCGCATCGACACGCTGATCAACAACGCCGGCATCTTCATCGCCAAGCCCTTCACCGAATACACGCCGCAGGACCTCCAGGACGCGTTCGCGGTGAACGTCGCCGGCTTCTTCCACGTCACGCAACTGGCGCTGCCGCAGATGCTGCTGCAGAAGAGCGGTCACGTCGTGCAGATCACGACGACGCTGGTGGACCAGCCCATCACCGGCGTGCCGGCGGCGCTGGCCAACATCACCAAGGGCGGCCTGGACGCCGTCACCCGCTCGCTCGCGATCGAGTACGCCAAGACCGGCGTGCGCGTGAACGCGGTGCGGCCCGGCGTGATCAAGACGCCGATGCACAAGCCGGAGACTCACGAGTTCCTCGCCGCGCTGCACCCGATGGGCCGCATGGGCGAGATCGGCGAGATCGTCGAGGCCGTGATGTACCTGGAGCGCGCCGGCTTCGTCACCGGGGAGCTGCTCAACGTCGACGGCGGCCAGCACGCCGGCCGTTGAGCGACGCACCGCCCCACACGCAAGCCACGAAGGAGGCGACATGCCCTACGTCAACATCAAGGTGACCCGCGAAGGCACTTCCCCCGGCGCCAGCGCCACCACGCGCGAGCAGAAGGCGGCCCTGATCAAGGGCGTCAGCGACCTGCTGTTCGAGGTGATGGGCAAGCCGCACCACACGACCTTCGTCGTCATCGACGAGGTCGAGCTCGACAACTGGGGCGTCGGCGGCCTGCCGACGGCGGAGTTCCGCCGCCGACAGGCCGGGACGCCGGGCTAGGGAGGCCCTGGAGAACGGTGCGTGTCTTGTCGGCATCCAGACTAGGCGACGCGCCGCCGCTCCGGCCATCCCTATGCTGAGGGCTCTTCCCCAGTTTGAAGTCGGGGAGGTCCACGGCGTCGCGATGCCGGGGCAATCTTCACAACACCGCGTAACGCCCGGGCTTGTGGTTCACGGCGATGAAGAGATTCATCACCACGGCCGCGAGCACCGAGTACGCGACCCGCTCCGGATCCACGACGGTGAGCGCGAGCAGCACGATCGCGCAGTCCATCGCCATCTGCACCTTGCCGGCGCGCCAGCCCTTGGCCTTCTGCAGGTACAGCGACACGATGGTCGCGCCGCCGAGGCTGGCGCGATGCCGCGCCAGGAACAGGCAGCCCGAGCCCAGCAGCGCGCCGCCGAGGATCGCGGCATAGGCCGGATGGATGCGGTCGATGGCGAAGAGCTTGGGCGAGAACTCGGTCATCACCGACAGCAGCGCGATCGAGATGAAGGTCTTGATCGTGAACTCGCGGCCCATGCGGGTCCACGCGAACCAGTAGAACGGCAGGTTGATCAGGAAGAACAGCTTGCCCAGGCTGACGCCGGTGGCGTAATGCAGCACGAAGGCCGCGCCTGCGGTGCCGCCGGTCAGCAGGCCGACCTGCGCGAACAGGATCAGCGCCAGCGACACGAACAGCGTGCCGGTGAAGATGGCCTGCGCGTCCTCGAAGGCCGTGTGCGAGCGGATCGCCAGGTCGGCGAGCGGCTCGCCGGCGTCCGGCGTCGGCGTCGGTGCGGGGACCGAGGAAGGGGTGTGGTCAGATGGGGCGCTCATCCCGGGCACGAAGCAGAAAGCGTGCCCGAGTGTCGCAGGCCTCAGCGCCCCTGCGCCTTCAATCTCGCATCCAGGCGCGGGAAGACGCGCCGCGCGTTGCCTTCGTAGACCAGCTGCCGCTCCTCGTCGTTGAGCTGCGGCGTCGCGGCGATGTAGCGCTTGGTGTCGTCGTAGTAGTGCCCGGTCTCGGGATCGATGCCGCGCACCGCGCCGATCATCTCGGACGCGAACAGCACGTTCTTCACCGGGATCACCTTCGTCAGCAGGTCGATGCCGGGCTGGTGATAGACGCAGGTGTCGAAGAAGAGGTTGTTGAGCAGGTGCTCGTCGAGCAGCGGCTTCTTCAGTTCCTGCGCGAGGCCACGGAAGCGCCCCCAGTGATACGGCACCGCGCCGCCGCCGTGCGGGATCAGGAACTTCAAGGTCGGGAAGTCCTTGAACAGGTCGCCGGTCAGGCACTGCATGAAGGCCGTCGTGTCCGCATTCAGGTAGTGCGCGCCGGTCGTGTGGAAGCAGGCGTTGCAGCTGGTGCTGACGTGGATCATCGCGGGGATGTCCAGCTCGACCATCTTCTCGTACAACGGGTACCAGTGGCGGTCGGTCAGCGGCGGGCTCGTCCAGTGGCCGCCGGAGGGATCGGGATTCAGGTTGATGCCGACGAAGCCGTAGTCCCTGACGCACTTCTCGAGTTCGGGAATGCAGCTCGCCGGATCGACGCCGGGGCTCTGTGGCAGCATCGCCGCGCCGACGAAGTGTTGCGGGAACATCCCGGCCACGCGGGCGCAGAGCTCGTTGCAGATCGCCGCCCAGGTCGACGAAGTCTGGAAGTCGCCGATGTGATGCGCCATGAAGCTGGCGCGCGGACTGAAGATCGTCAGGTCGGAGCCGCGCTCGCGCATCTTGGCGAGCTGGTTGGTCTCGATGGACTCGCGCAGTTCGTCGTCGGAGATCTTCAGCTCGGAGGGCCTGGGCGCCTTCGACGGATCCTTCAGACCGGCGATCTGCAGATCGCGCCAGGCGCCGAGCGCGGCCGGCGCGGTGGTGTAGTGACCGTGGACATCGATGATCATGGGGGTCCTTCTGCTTCGGGAAGCGCGACCGCCGCACGGCGCTGGCCTGCAAGGTCGGCTGCGCCGGATTGTGGAGAGCGCGGCCCCATCGTCCTAGTGATGGTCCGCACTAGCTGCTATCCAGATCGGGCATGGCGGTGGATGCACTGCCACGGCCGCTGGCCCTCACCCCTGCCCTCTCCCGCAAGCGGGAGAGGGAGTACCCGGTCAGCTCGGTGCATTCTCACTCCCTCTCCCGCTTGCGGGAGAGGGCGGGGGTGAGGGCCAGCGCCCGGCGCAGTACGCCAACCATCCGGCGGTCATCGCCGAGCGCATGCGTTAAGCTCCCGCGCCCGTCGCCAGCAGCAATCCGCTCGATGCGACGCGGGTTTCAAGAAGCTCGAAGGGAAGCAGTCGTGGAAGTGCGGGACACCGATGTCGTGATCATTGGCGCGGGCGCCGCGGGCCTGATGTGCGCCGCGCTGGCGGGCCAGCGCGGCCGCCGCGTGCTGCTCGTCGACCACGCCAACAAGGCCGGCAAGAAGATCCTGATGTCGGGCGGCGGCAACTGCAACTTCACCAACCTCTACACCGAGCCGGCCAACTTCCTCTCGGAGAACAAGCACTTCTGCAAGTCGGCGCTCGCGCGCTACACGCAGTGGGACTTCATCGCGCTGGTCAACAAGCATCAGATCCCGTATCACGAGAAGAAGCTCGGCCAGCTGTTCTGCGACAACAAGTCCATCGACATCCTGCGCATGCTGCTGGCCGAATGCGCCGAGGTCGGCGTGACGCCGATGCTCGACACCTCGGTGGACAAGATCGAGAAGACCGAGGCCGGCTACGCGCTGGAGACCTCGGCGGGGCCAATGCGCTGCCAGTCGCTGGTGATCGCCACCGGCGGGCTGTCCATCCCGACGATGGGCGCGACCGGTTTCGGCTATCAGGTGGCGAAGCAGTTCGGCCACACGCTGCTGCCGACGCGCGCGGGCCTGGTGCCGTTCACGATCACCGACCAGACGAAGGACCTGTGCAACGAGCTGAGCGGCACCTCGGTCGACTGCCTCGTGAGCTGCAACGGCAAGAGCTTCCGCGAGAACATCCTGTTCACGCATCGCGGCCTCAGCGGCCCGGCGATCCTGCAGATCTCGTCGTACTGGCTGCCCGGTCAGGCGGTCGAGATCAACCTGCTGCCCGACCTCGACGTGCCGGGCTGGCTCGCTCAGCAGCGCAATGACCGCCCCAACGCGGAGCTCAAGACGCTGCTGGCCGAGCTGTTCACGAAGAAGATGGCCACGCTGATCGGCGAGCAGTGGTTCGTGTCCAAGCCGATCAAGCAGTACACGCACGCGGAGCTGGAGCAGATCGCCGAGCGGCTGAGCGCCTGGCAGCTGGTGCCCGCGGGCACCGAGGGCTACCGCACGGCGGAAGTGACGCTGGGCGGCGTCGACACCAAGGAGGTGTCGTCCAAGACCATGGAATCGCTGAAGTCGCCGGGGCTGTACTTCATCGGCGAGGTGCTCGACGTCACCGGCCACCTGGGCGGCTTCAACTTCCAGTGGGCATGGGCCTCGGCCAACGCGGCGGCGCAGTTCGTTTGAGCGGCTGAGCGGCCGCTGCGGACCGCAAGTCGACATGCGAACGCACCTGGGCACCGAACGACCGTGCCTCTCTCGCCCGGGAGTGACGAATAGCCGGGTACCCTGCCTCCCGTTCCAATCGACGCCTCGTCGAACAGGGAGAGCACATGACGAAGACGAATCCTTCCGCGCGCTGGTCAGGCGTGCGGCGCCGGACGCTGCTCGCGGCCGGCCTCGGGGGCCTGGTGGCCGCAACACCGGCGATGGGCGCGACGAAGCCCGCCGCTGCCTCGACGACCTCTTTCAATGCCGCCGATTTCGACGCCTGGGCCGAACGCATCGCCGCCGCCCGCATGAAGAGCGAGCCCGAGCACGCGACCCGCATGCAGTACTTCGACGGCCCGTTGCAGGCGCGGCTCGACGCGCGCTGGAACGACCTGTCGCATCGGCATGAACTCGCCACCATCGCCCGCGACCGCCAGGTGCTGGCCGAGCTCGCCCGCTTCCCGCAGGAGACGCTGACACCCACGCAACGCACCTCCGCCGCGCTGATGGCGTGGACGCTGAAGCAGGACGTCGCCGAAGCCGACTTCATCGATCACTTCTACGTCTTCGAACACATGGAGGGCGTGCACGTCGGTCCGGTCACCTTCCTCGTGCAGGAACACCCGATGCGCGGCGCCGCCGACGTGCGCAGCTACCTCGCCCGCATGGAAGGCCTGGCCGCGCTGATGGACCAGGGCATCGTCCGCGCCCGCGCGGCGCAGGCCAAGGGCATCCTGCTGCCGCGCTTCATCCAGCAGACTTCCATCGGCCAGATCGAGCAGTTCGTCGCCGCGCCGCCGGCCGGCAACCCGCTGGTGGTCTCGCTCGCCGACCGCATGGCCGGCCTGGCCGACATGAGCCCCGGCGCCCGCAAGCGCGCCCGCGCAAGGGCAGAAACCATCGTCGCGAAGTCCATCATCCCGGCCTGGAAGCGCGGCCTCGCCTTGCTGCGCGCGCAGCTGCCGCTGACCACCGACGACGCCGGCGTCTGGCGCCTGCCCCGGGGCGACCAGTTCTACGCCGCGCGGCTACGCGCCAACACGACGACCGGGCTGTCGGCCGCCGAGATCCACGCGATCGGCCTGAAGCAGGTCGCGCGCATCGAAGGCGAGATGGACGGCCTGCTGCGCCAGCTCGGCTACGCGGACGGGACGATCGAACAGCGCTTCCGAAAGATGGACGCCGACCGCCAGCCGACCGGGGCAGCGCCGCAAGGCGAGCTGCTGGACCGCTACACCGCCTACCTGCGCGACGCCGAGGCCCGCGCCCGCCTGCTGTTCGACGTGATGCCGAAGGCGCCGGTCGAAGTGCGACGCGAGCCCGCGCTGACCGAGCCCACGGCCGCCGCGCACTACACGACGCCCGCGCCCGATGGCTCGCAGCCGGGCGTGTTCTGGGCGCCGCTGCCCGGCCCGACCTATGAGATCGCGGACATGCGGACGCTGGTCCATCACGAGGCCATCCCGGGTCATCATTTCCAGCTCGCGATCCAGATGGAGGCCAAGGACCTGCCCTACTTCCGCCGCCGCGCCGCGTTCATGGCGGGGTCGGGCTACGTCGAAGGCTGGGCGCTCTATGCGGAGCAGCTGGCCGTCGAGAACGGCTGGTACGACGGCGACCCGGTGGGCCACCTCGGCCAGTTGTACGGCGCGCTGTTCCGCGCGCGGCGGCTGGTCGTCGACACCGGCCTGCATGCGATGAAGTGGACCCGCCAGCAGGCCATCGACTACGGCATCACGCCGCAGGAGGTGGACCGCTACGTCACCTGGCCGGGCCAGGCCTGCGCCTACATGCTGGGCCGCCTGCGCATCGAGGCGCTGCGCGAGAAGGCGCGCCAGCAGCTGGGCGATCGCTTCGAGATCAAGCAGTTCCACAACGTCGTGCTGCTGACCGGCGATGTACCGCTGACCGTGCTGGAGCAGGCGGTGGATGCCTGGATCGACAGCCGCCGCGGCGCGGGATCGGCCTCGGCCACCGCGGCGCCCTGAGCGCTACGAGGGGTCGCGCCCCGGGGCCTCGCCCGAGTCCTGCACCCGCCCCGCCGCCAACGGGGCGTGCCGCGCCATCAGCGCCTCGATCCAGTCCATGAACACGCGCAGCTTCGCGCTGACGTGCCGGTTGGGCGGATAGGCGAGGTACATCGGCATCGGGGCCATCTCCCAGTCGGTGAGCAGCGGCACCAGCTCGCCGCGCGCCGCATGCGGATCGGCCATGTAGCGCGGCAGCCAGAGCACGCCCATCCCGGCCAGGCCCGCGGCGAGGTAGGCGTTGCCGTCGTCGGCGGCGACCACGTAACGGCCCCGCACCTCGAGCACCTCGTCGCCGCGCCGCATCTCGATCGGCATGATCGTGCCCTTGCTCGCGCGCAGGAATCCGACGATGCGGTGACGGGAGTCCTCGATCTCGCGGGGATGCGCGGGCGTCCCCGCGGCCTCGAGGTAGGCGGGCGAGGCGAAGACGCCCAGCTGCAGGTCGCCGACCCGCTTCGCGATCAAGGAGGGCACGGTCACCTCCCCGCCGCGCAGCACCGCATCGACGTTGTCGCCGATCACATCGACGATGCGATCGCTGACGCCCATGTCGAGCTGGATCTCCGGATGGCGCGCGTGGAACGCCGGCAGCGCCGGCATCAGCACCATGCGCGCGAACGGGCTGGGCACGTCGATGCGCAGCCGTCCGCGCGGCGCGGCCGTGGCGCCCGACAACGCGGTGTCGGCATCGTCGAGCTCGGCGAGCACCCGCACCACGCGTTCGTAGTACGCGGCGCCGTCAGGCGTGACGCGGACCTGCCGGGTCGTGCGATGCAGCAGCTTCACGCGCAGCCGTGCCTCCAGCTGCTGCACCAGCTGCGTCACGGTGGTCTTGCTCATGTGCAGCGTCTGGGCCGCCTTGGTGAAGCTGCCCGCCTCCACCACACGGGCGAAGGCCTGCAGCGCGTCGAATCGGTCCATGTCGCCGGAGGATCCTGAATTGCCGGACGGTCATTGTGCGGCCTGCCATGAGGAGCGGCACTTGCCCCGCTGCTTGCCTCGCTGTCGAAAGGAGCTCCCGATGGACACTCATCCCGCCCGCGTGATTGCCGAGACGATCGACGTCGACGCCGATGTGGCCTACGCTTTCGCCTGTGCCCCGGAACGGCTGCCGCTGTGGGCTTCGGGGCTCGCCACGGGCATCGCCCAGCAGGCGGACGGCTGGTTCGCCGAGTCGCCGATGGGCCGCATCCGCGTGGAGATGGCGCCGCACAACCCGTTCCGGGTGCTCGACCACGACGTCACGCTGCCCGACGGCCAGCGCTTCCACAACGCGATGCGCATCACGCCGTCGGGCGACGGCTGCGTCGTGGCCTTCGTCCTGCTGCGCATGCCGGAGGTCACCGACAAGGCCTTCGAGAACGACGCGGCGCATGTGGCGAGGGATTTGAGGACGCTCAAGGCGTTGCTGGAAAGGCGGTCGACCTGAAGCGCGAGGCGCTCGACGTCCGCTCGTCGAGGACTCCCTCCAGATACGGGCCGTAGTTCGCTTGAAGGTGATCCAGCGATGCCTCCTTGTCGACCTGGTAGGCGAGCTTCTCCTGGAAGAACTGGAGCCGCGCCCGGTTCTCGTCGATCATCTGCGCCCAGGTCTTCAGGAATACCGAGACGTTGTCGTTGCGCATGATCTCGCCATCCTCCCGCCGGGCCAGCCGGAACTTGGCGAAGGTGCCGAGCTCATCGCCGATGGTCCAGAACTGCCATTGCACATCCACATTTCGGAAACGCTCGTCGGCCATGACGGAGGCGGCATAGCGTTCGATCTGGGAGACCTCGTCGGCGTCGATCCTCACGCGTGGCGCTTTCAATTCGACGACGAGGTGCGACAGGCTGTTGGCCCGATGACGACGAGAGGCTTTCGACAGCATGAGGTCGACGATCCCGCGCTCCTGCGACACGTGCCTGACAGGCGCATCGATCACGATGTCCTCGTCCAAGAGCTTCTTGTGCTTGCGCAATACCTCGGTGAGGGACTGGTCGTCGACGGACAAGATGAATTGGTCGCCGAACAGCCAGGTGTTCTGGGCCACCAGACGATGCAGCTGGCTCCGTTCCTTCAGGCGCTTGCGAGGCTCCGTGTCGAACAGGATCGCCTCCAACCCCTTGAGGAAGAGCAATCGATCCGCGACGACGCGCGCCGAGTTGACGATGGCCGACAGCGACACGTCGCGCAGCAGTCCGGCCAGTTCATCCTGCGTCTGCTTCGGCAGCCCGAGCACCTCGGACAGGATGCGCTGGAGTTCATCCGGGCTCTTCTCGATGGCGTGTCGAAGCATGCGGAGCTGGAACGACTTGCTGGACGACTTGGCCTGCTCGAAATCGGGCAGATGACGAGCAACATTGGCGGCAACGATGTCGAACACCTGACGTTCGACAACCTCGACGGGATTGCGCGGGTCGTCCTTGAAGGGATAGACCTGTTCCGCCTTCCATCCGTCGACGTAGCTTCGCGCGCTCTCCGCCGCACGTCGACGGAACTTGGCGCCGGAAAACCTGTTCGGGTTGTCGGACGAAGGTCCGAAGGGGTACTGCTGTTTCGCCAAGGTCATCACCTCGCCAGGACGCTGGATTGGCGATCAGTCTAGGAGCGCCCAAGTCCCTTCGATCTCAAGGGAGATCAAGAGGGTTGCGCAGTTGCCACGGTGAACCGTCATGGCGTGGTGATTCCCGTGGGCGCCATCCCCCAATGGCGGGTGCACGCCGCCAGCGGTAGATTCGTCACACCACGACACGGAGACCCCGCCATGCGTCCACGCCACGCCGCCGCGCTCGGCCTGCTGTTCTGCCCGCTGCTCGCGATGCGGCCCGCGATGGCCGAGGACGCCCAGCTGGAACGCCTGGGCTGGCTCGCCGGCTGCTGGGCGTCGGAGAAGGGCGAACCCGGCTCGGTCGAACATTGGCTGCCGCTGGCCGGCGGCACGATGCTCGGCATCGGCCGCACGGTGAAGAACGGCCGCACCGTCGAGCACGAGTTCCTGCAGATCCGGCTCAATGCGGAAGGCAAGGTGGTCTACGTCGCATTGCCGTCGCGGCAGAAGGAGGCGACCTTCGTCGCGACGTCGATCGGCGACCGCGCGGTCACCTTCGAGAACCCGGAGCACGACTTCCCGCAACGCATCCTCTACAAGGCCGTCGGCGAGGCCGGCCTCGCCGCCCGCATCGAGGGGACGCGCAACGGCGCGACGCGCGGCATCGACTTCCCGATGAAGCGCGTCGCCTGCGACCCGGCAAGCTCCCCCTGAATCGCGCCGTATCGAATTCGGTCAGGTCGATCCAGGTCGATCCAGGTCGAAAGCAGGTTCATCCACGTCGAATCGAGGAGTCCTCTCATGGAACGATCCACCGGCGGTTGCCTCTGCGGCGACGTCCGGCTCGTCGCGATGGGCCGCCCTTACCGCGTGGGCATCTGCCACTGCCTCGACTGCCGCAAGCATCACGGCGCGCTCTTCCATTCGTCGGCGATCTTTCCGCAGGACGCGGTAACCGTCACCGGCGAGACGCATGACTACCGGGGCCGGCACTTCTGCCCCCGCTGCGGCTCCTCGGTGTTCTCACGGTCCGGCGACGAGATCGAAGTGCACCTCGGCGCGCTGGACGACAAGGACCAGTTCACGCCGACCTACGAGCTCTGGACGATCCGCCGCGAATCGTGGCTACCGGCATTCCCGGGGACGCGTCGCTACGAGCGCGACCGCGATCGAGAGGACGGCAGCCGCTTCGAGCCCTAGCGGCCAGCCTCGATCGCCCGGTACGCCGCCGCGGCCAGCGCCACGTCCTCGATGGCCACGCCGACCGCCTTGTAGAGATGGATGCCAGCGGTGGAGCCAACTTCCGCCGGGACCGGCTCGATCGAAGCCCCTGCCCCACCGACGCCGCCGACGCCACCGACGCCACCGTCCCGCACCAACTGATCGAGCGTCATCAGCTTGCGCGCCAGCTCCGGTCCGTCGATTGCCAGCCGGAACTCGCCGGCTTCGAGCATGGCCTGTTCGCGCCACTCGACGCACACGACGCGGCTCAACGCCAGCACGTCGTCGCCCACTTCACGCGTGTGCGGCAAGGTCGCGCCGATCGCGGCCACGAAGGCGCGCTCCATCGCCACGACGGCCATCGGGAAGCTGAGCACCTCGCGGAGCTCGCTGTTCGTGATCGACCTCATGCGCCCACTCCGTGATTGCCATGATTGCCGTGACTGCCATGCACGCCGTGCGCCGGACCGTCGTCGGCCACCACGCGGCCGCCGAGGAAGCACCCCAGCAGCCCGCCATCCGGCGCACGATGGAAACGCACCCGCATCTCCGAACCGTGCCCCATCGCCCGCCCCTGATGCACGAGGACCTCCTCGTCGTCCACCGGCACCAGCCCGAGCGACTGGAGGCCGAACAGCAGCGCCGCGGCGGCGATGCCGGTGGCCGCGTCCTCCGGGTATCCGGATGACTTCGGGAATTGCCGCGCATGGAAGCTGCGTCGCTCCAGCGACTCGATGGCGAACGGATAGAGCCCGGTCGATCTGATGTCCTCGCACAGGCGCTCCATGCGCGGGAAGTCGGGCTCCAGGCCGTCGAGCACCGCGACCGAGCGCAGCGCGACCAGCGTCTTCACGCGGCTCGTCGCGGCGTTCAGCACCGGATGCGGCAGCAGGTCGTCCGCCGACACGCCGAGCACGTCGGCGATGCGTCGCAGCGCCGCCGGATCCTCGATGGCCTCCACACGCCCGACAGGCTGCGTGATCTCCAGGCGTGCCGACGGCGTCCCCGCATCGCGGACGAATCCCTCCACGGGTCCGCTGAGGGTCTGGATCCGGGCGCTGGACGCGGTCCAGAGCCCCGCCTCCCGCAGGCACCACAGCGCGCCGACCGTGGCGTGGCCGCACATCTCCATCTCATGCCGGGGCACTAAGAAGCGGAACCGGAAGTCGGCATCCGCCTCAGCCTCGGCCGGCAGCACGAAGCCGCTCTCATGGCCGGCCTCGGCGGCCACGGCGCGCATCCGCGCCTCGTCCATGCCCCGCGCGTCCAGCACGATCGGCGCCGGATTCCCGCCGCTGCCGTCCGCGGCGGAGAAGACCCGCACCCGGCTTGCCACTCCTGGCACCACGGCTGGCACCAGGGCTGGCGCCACGGCTGACATCGTCGTGGGTCGCATCGTCGTGAGTCGCCCGCTCATTCCATCACCACGCCGGAGGTCTTCACCACGTTCGCCCAGTAGGGCACCTGCTGGCTCAAGGTGGCGGCGAATTGCGCCGGCGTGCCTTCCGCGGGCGCCACGCCATTGCTCTGGAGCATGGCCACGTTGGCCCGGTTCGTCAGCGCCTTGCGCAGCGCGTCGGAGAGCTTCTGGACCACCGCCGGCGGCGTGCCCGCCGGCGCGACGAGGCCGTACCAGAGCTGCGTCTCGAAGCCCGGAAGGCCGGCCTCCTTGAAGGTCGGCACCTCGGGCAGCAGCGCGCTGCGCTGCGTCTGCGCGAGCGCCTTGATGCGGCCGCCCCGGATCTGCTGCACCAGGGTCGCCGGGTTGTCGAAGAGCAGGTCGACCTGTCCGCCCATCAGCTCGGTCTGCGCCGGCGACGCGCCCTTGTAGGGGATGTGGATGAGGTCGGTGCGGGTGGCCTGCTTGAACTGCTCGCCGATCAGGTGCGACAGCGAGCCCTGCCCGACCGAGGCGAAGGTCAGCCTGCCCGGTGCGGCCTTGGCGTCGCGGATCAGCTCGGCCAGCGTCTTCGCGGGCAGGGTCGGCCGCGCCACCAGCACATAGGGCGAGAAGCCGATCAGCCCCACCGGCGCGAAGCTGCGCAAGGGGTCGTAGCGCGCACCCTTGACCACGGTGACGGCGACCGCGTGTGTGCTGGTCGTGGCCACGCCCAGCGTGTAGCCGTCCGGCGCCGCATGGGCGACGGCGGCGGAGCCGATCGTGCCGGCCGCGCCGGCCTTGTTGTCGATCAGCACGGTCTGGCGCAGCTCCTGCGACAGCGCCGGCGCCAGGCTGCGGATCAGGGCATCGGTGCCGCCGCTGGCCGGGAACGGCACGACGATGGTGATCGGCCGGGCGGGATAGGCGTCGGCGAAGGCCGGGAAGGCCGGCGCGCACAACGCGGCGGCACCGAGCAGCAGGAATGAAGAGCGCTTCATGGGCGGATCCTTGGGGAGGGCGACAGGCGTGAAGCATCGCCGCCGCGCCGCGCGGATGCGCCTCCGTTCGGGCCAAAGGACTAGAACGATCGGGCCATCGCCGCCCGGCCTCGGCGCCGCGCGGCCTCAGCGCTGCGACGGTGCCCGCCCGAAGCGCGCCCGGTAGAGCCGCGCGAAGTAGGACGGCGTCGGCGGCGTGCCCGCGCCGCCGATGCGCGTCGCGCAGTCCTCGACGAAGGCGCGGTCGACGTACAGCGCCAGGTGCTGCTGCTGCGGCCGGGTCGCCGCCGTCGCGTGCTCCACGCCCGGCGCCACCAGCGCCAGGCAGGCCGCGTTGATGCGGAAGGCGCTCTTCTCCTCCCGCACGCGGACCACCATGCCGCCGGAGCGCGGCATCAGGATCATGTACTCGTCGTGCGCGTGGAACTCGGTCTCGTAGGACGGCGTCCGGCTGTCGACGATCGTGGCGGTGACCTGCGGCGCGAGGTGCCGGCGGTGGGTGCGGTACATGGCGGGACCGAGGGGTCGGAATGCACGCGATTGTGTCCCCGGCGCGGGCCGCGCCGGGCCGGACGCCGATCCGGGGCAAATGCAGCGGACAATTGCGCATGACCCGCACCGACCCTCCCGGCGCCGCCGCCCCGACGGCGACGCCGTCCGCGCCCGCCGCCAACGCCGCCGCCAGCCCCAACGCCGCCGCCGGCGCCGCCTCCTTCGACAGCCTGCCGCTGCCCCCAGCGATGCAGGCCAACCTGCAGCAGCTGGGTTATCACTCGATGACGCCGATCCAGGCCGCCAGCCTGCCGCTCGCGCTGGCCGGCAAGGACCTGATCGCGCAGGCCAAGACCGGCAGCGGCAAGACCGCCGCCTTCTCGCTGCCGCTGCTGGCCAACCTCAACCCGCGCCGCTTCGCGGTGCAGGCGCTGGTGCTGTGCCCCACGCGCGAGCTGGCCGAGCAGGTGACCCAGGAGATCCGCCGCCTGGCCCGCGCCGAGGACAACATCAAGACGCTGACGCTGTGCGGCGGCGCGCCGATCCGCAACCAGCTGGCCAGCCTCGCGCACGGCGCGCACATCGTGGTGGGCACGCCGGGCCGCATCCTGGACCACCTGCAGCGCGAGACGCTGTCGCTGGAGGCGCTGAACACGCTGGTGCTCGACGAGGCCGACCGCATGCTGGACATGGGCTTCGCCGAGGACATCGCGCAGGTGATCGCGAACTGCCCCAAGGCGCGCCAGACGCTGCTGTTCTCGGCCACCTATCCGGACGGCGTGAAGGCGATCGCGACGCGCTTCATGCGCGACCCGCAGGAGATCACGCTCAAGGAGAAGCACGCGGCCAGCAAGATCCGCCAGCGCTTCTACGAGGTGACCGAGAACGAGCGCCTGCATGCCGTGGGCCTGCTGCTCAACCACTTCCGGCCGGCCAGCACGCTGGCCTTCTGCAACACCAAGCAGCAGTGCCGCGACCTGGTCGCGGTGCTGCAGGCCGAGGGCATCGTCGCGCTGGAACTGCACGGCGACCTCGACCAGCGCGAGCGCGACCAGGTGCTGGTGCAGTTCGCCAACCGCAGCTGCAGCGTGCTGGTGGCCACCGACGTGGCCGCGCGCGGGCTCGACATCGCGCAGCTCGAGGCCGTGATCAACGTCGACATCACGCCCGATCCCGAGGTGCATGTGCACCGCGTCGGCCGCACCGGCCGCGCCGACGAGGATGGCTGGGCCTTCAGCCTGGCGAGCCTGGACGAGATGGGCCGCGTCGGCCGCATCGACCAGCTGCAGGGCAGCGTCGCGCCCTGGCACAAGCTGTCGGAGCTCACCACCGGCACCGGCGCCGAGCCGCTGCGTCCGCCGATGGTGACGCTGCAGATCCTGGGCGGCCGCAAGGAGAAGATCCGTCCGGGCGACGTGATGGGCGCGCTGACCAAGGACCTCGGCTTCGAGGGCGCGCTGATCGGCAAGATCAACGTCAACGAGTTCTCGACCTACGTCGCCGTCGATCGCGGCATCGCCGACAAGGCCCTGCGCGGCTTGAACGCCGGCAAGGTCAAGGGCAAGTCGGTGAAGGTGCGCAAGCTGTGAGCAGCGCGATGAACAGCCCCTTCGCCGCCCTCGGCCTCTCGCCCGAGCTGCTGCGCGCGGTCGACGCGCTCGGCTTCGACGAGCCCACGGCTATCCAGTCCGCCGCCATTCCTCCGGTCCTGGCCGGACGCGACCTGCTCGGGTCCGCGGCGACCGGCTCAGGCAAGACGGCGGCGTATGTGCTGCCGGTGCTGCATCGCCTGGACAGCGGCGTGCGCCCCGCGCTGCGCCGGACGCAGGTGCTGGTGCTGGTGCCCACGCGCGAACTCGCGGCTCAGGTCGCCGAGGCGACGATCCAGGTCGGCCGCTTCCTGAGCGAGCCGGTGAAGGTCTCGGTGCTGTATGGCGGCGTGTCGATCAACCCCCAGATGATGGCGCTGCGCGGCGGCGCGGATGTCGTGATCGCGACGCCGGGCCGGCTGCTCGACATCGTGTCGAAGAACGCGCTGAAGCTGTCGGAGGTCGAGTGCCTGGTGCTCGACGAGGCCGACCGGCTGCTGGACGCGGGCTTCGCGGATGAGGTGTCGCAGGTGCTGGCGCTGTTGCCGCGCCGCCGGCAGAACCTGCTGTTCTCGGCGACCTTCCCCGAGGCGGTCCAGGCGATGGCCGGACGGCTGCTGCACGATCCGGTGCGCGTGGAGGTGTCGGGCGAGCCGGCCGTCGAAGGGCGGATCGAGGAACACGCCGTCGAGGTCGACGTGGCCAAGCGCACGCCGCTGCTGCGTCACATGATCGAGCAAGGCAACTGGTCGCGGGTGCTGGTCTTCGTCGCGACGCGGTACGCCTGCGACCACGTGGCCGACAAGCTGCGCCGCGCGGGGCTGGAGGCCGCAGCCTTCCACGGCGACGCGAGCCAGGGCGCGCGCACGCGCACGCTGGCGGACTTCAAGGCCGGGCGGCTGCGGGTGCTGGTCGCGACCGACCTCGGCGCGCGCGGCATCGACATCGCGCGGCTGCCGGTCGTCGTCAACTACGACCTGCCGCGCGCCGCGGCGGACTACACCCACCGCATCGGCCGCACCGCGCGGGCCGGCGAGGACGGCCTGGCGGTGAGCTTCATCAGCGCGGCGACGGAGGCGCACTTCCGGCTGATCGAGAAGCGCCAGGGCCGGCGCGTCGAGCGCGAGCGCATCGCCGGCTTCGAGCCGACCGAGACCGCGGCGCCCGACGCCGCCACCGGCGGCATCAAGGGCAGGCGGCCGAGCAAGAAGGACAAGCTGCGCGCGGCCGCTGGCACCCTGCCAGCTTCGGACCGCTAGCGCGATCAGGGACGGTCCTGCCGTTCTTCCGCGACCCCGCGCGCTCCGCGCGCCCCTCACCCCTGCCCTCTCCCGCGGTGCGGGAGAGGGAGTAAGACGCGCGACGGCCGATCAGACTCGCTCGTCGGCGAGAGGCGAAACAGCGGAATTGGCTCGGTGAGTCTCCGCTCCTTCATCCGCTTGCTGGGGAACAGCGGTGTCGGCTCGGTGCGTTTCCGCTCCTTCAGCCGCTTGCGAGGGAACAGCGGGGTCGGCTCGGTGCGCTTCCGCTCCTTCAGCCGCTTGCGGGGGAACAGCGCGGTCGACTCGGTGCATTCTCACTCCCTCTCCCGCTTGCGGGAGAGGGCGGGGGTGAGGGCCAGCGGCGGAAGAAGTACTAAAGCTGCGCTGCCCCCACCCCGCCGGCGCAGGCTCCTCGCCCGTGTCCTCATCCACCGCGATCACCTGCTCGGCGGCCTGCAGGTAGACCAGCGCGGCGGCGGGATCACGCGAACCGCGCGCCACGTCCTCCAGCGATCCTGATCGCCGCAGCGCCTTGTTGAGCTCGGGGACCTCGTCGCCCAGCGCGCGGGCGGCGGTGAGCGCGCGCATCAGGTCGAGCAGGCCGCCGCGCTTCGGGCGCGAGACATCGGGGCACAGCTGCGGGATCAGCCCCGGCTGCGTGCGCAGCGCGTCGGCCAGCGCGATGGCCTCGCGGTCGCGCAGCGGCGCCAGATGGCGGGTGCCGTGCAGGATCATCGGCGCGACCGCGCGCAGCAGGGCCGAGGGCAGGTTGGCGTAGAGCTCGCGCAGCAGCGTCGCCGCCTCGTGCAATTGCAGACGGATCGCCGCGCGCGCCACGGGCCGCATGGCCGGATCCTTCTCCATCTCGTAGCGCCACACGCAGGCGGCGGCGAGATACAGCGCCGCCAGCGCATCGCCCAGCCGCGCCGACAGCAGCTCCATCCGCTTGAGCTTGCCGCCCAGCAGGCCCATCGCCAGGTCGGCGGTGAGCGCGTAGCGGGTCGACAGCGCGGCGATGAGCTTCGCTTCGGCGCGCAGATCCTGCGGCGGCTTGCCGCGCAGCGGCGAGCCGACCAGGCTGCGCCAGAGGTTGCGCATCACATGGCCGACATGGCCGGACAGCGCGCGGCCCAGCCGCTCGTGGTCCCGCGCCTGGACGGCCGCCATCTCCTCGAGCACGAACGGATGGCAGCGCGTCGCGCCCTGGCCGAAGATGATCAGCGCCCGCGACAGCAGGTTGGCGCCTTCCACGGTGATCGCGATCGGCGCATGGCGATAGGCCACGCCGAGCAGGTTGCGCGGGCCGGCGATGATGCCCTTGCCGCCGAGCACGTCCATGCCGTCGTTGACCGCGCGGCGGCCCGCCTCGGTGAGCTGCACCTTGAGGATGGCGCTGGCGACGCTGGGACGATCGCCCGCGTCGAGCGCCGCGGCGGTGTAGCGGCGCGCGGCGTCGGTGGCGTAGAGCCGCGCGGCCATCTGCGCGGTGATGCCGGCGATGGCGTGGAACCGGCCGATGGGCAGGCCGAACTGCTCGCGCACCTGGCCGTAGCCGTTGACCACGAACAGGGCAGTCTGCTGCATCGCCGCGCCCAGCGCCGGCAGCGAGATGGCGCGGCCGGCGGCCAGGCATTCCATCAGCATGCGCCAGCCCTGGCCGACGCGTTCCTCGCCGCCGATGACCCAGTCCATCGGCACGAAGACGTCCTCGCCGCGGATCGGCCCGTTCATGAAGGCCGAGTCCATCGGCCGGTGCCGGTGGCCGATCTCCATGCCGGGCGTGGGCACCGGCAGCAGCGCGCAGGTGATGCCGAGTTCCTGCTGACCGTCGGGCCGCGAGGGATCCACGGCCTGGAAGGCCAGGCCGACGACGCTCGCGACGGGCGCGAGCGTGATGTAGCGTTTGTCGAACTGCACGACGAAGCCGCGCACGAGCTTGCCGTCGATCTCGCGTTCGGTGAGCACGCCGCGGTCCGGGATGGAGGCCGCGTCGGAACCCGCATAGGGCGAGGTCAGGCCGAAGCACGGCAGCTCGCGGCCGTCGGCCAGGCGGGGCAGGTAGTGCTGTTGCTGGGCCGGTGTGCCGTAGCGCAGCAGCAGCTCGGCCGGACCGAGCGAGTTGGGCACCATCACCGTCACCGCGCAGGCGGTGTTGACGGTGGCGATGCGGGTCACCACCTCGGCGTGCGCGTAGTGGCCGAAGCCCAGGCCGCCATGTTCCTTCGGGATGATCATGCCGAAGAAGCGGTGCTCGCGCAGGTAGGCCCACACCTCGGGCGGCAGGTCTCCGGCCTCGTCGATGGCATGGTCGTCCAGCATGCCGATGAGCTCGGTCACCTCGTGGTCGAGGAACCGGCGCTCCTCATCGGTGAGGCGGTTCGGTCCCTGCGCGATGAGCGCGTCGAAGTCAGGCTGGCCCGAGAAGAGCTGGCCCTCGAAGCCGACGGTGCCCGCCTCGAGCGCGGCCCGTTCGGTGTCGCCCATCGCGGGCAAGGCCTTGGAGAACGGCGCCATCGCGAGACGCCCGAGAAGTCGATGGAATCCCATGGACCGAGACTAGGTCCGCGGAATGAACCGCGGCGTCAGCCGAGGTCGCGCGGGCGCGTAGGACGGGAGGCGGCGAAGGGCGTTGGCGCCCCGCCCTCAGGAGAGCGTCAAGTCCAGTCCGAGCGCCTTGCCGACGGTGAAGGTCACGACCAGCAGGATCACGACCAGCAGCACGAAGATGCCGACCAGCTTGGCGCAGGCGAGGAGCACGGCGCGCTGCTTCTCCGCCCCGTGCTTCTTCCCCTGGTCGTAGTGCCACTTGACGGCGAGGAACATGCCGATGCCCAGCACG
This sequence comes from Roseateles sp., assembly GCA_039593255.1. Classification (GTDB taxonomy): domain Bacteria; phylum Pseudomonadota; class Gammaproteobacteria; order Burkholderiales; family Burkholderiaceae_C; genus Roseateles. Next base: position 29,204 of record JBCNPQ010000013.1, on the reverse strand, counting down.
ATGACCTTGAACGCGATGAAGACTGCAGGGACCCATTCCATGATTTGTCGGCGTCGCCAGGTCACGGCTGGACATCGACGCCCTCTCTTTCGGAAGTGACTGTGCGCCGGACACCGGGAGAAGTACAGATTCAGATTCCATGAAAAAGACCGGATCAGATGGATCACGGTGCGGGAATTCATGGGAGCGGCGCTGTTGCCAATACAGTGTGGCTGTTCCAGCAGACAGCCGTATCAGCATCCCGCCGCATGAAGCGCTACGAAGTCCTCGCCGACGACCTGACGGCGTCCATCGCCGCGGGGCAACTGCGCCCCGGAGACCGTCTGCCCTCGGTCCGGGAAGCGAGCAAGGATCGCGGGGTCAGCCCGTCGACGGTCTTCGAGGCCTACTACCTGCTGGAGGCGCGCGGGCTGATCGAGGCGCGGCCACGGTCCGGTTACTTCGTCAGCCAGGCGGCGATCCCGCACCCGGAGCCGCACGCGTCGGATCCGCGGGCCGAGGAGCGGAGCGTCGAGGTGTCGGAGCTCGTGTTCCAGGTGCTCGGGCTGTCGCGCAACCGGGCGGTCGTGCCGTTGGGCTCGGCGTTTCCGAGTCCGACCCTGTTCCCGCTGGACAAGCTCGCCCTGGCGCTGGGCAAGGCCGCGCGCGGGCTGGATCCGTGGCGCACGGTCGAGGACCTGTCGCCGGGCAGCGCAGAGCTGCGGCGCCAGATCGGCCTGCGCTACCTGGGGGCGGGGTGCAAGGTCGACGCGGACGAGATCGTGGTGACCAACGGCGCGATGGAGGCCTTGAACCTGTGCCTGGAGGCGGTGACGAAGCCGGGGGACCTCGTCGCCATCGAATCGCCGACCTTCTACGGCGCGCTGCAGGCGCTGGAGCGTCGCGGGCTCAAGGCGGTGGAGGTGGCCACCCATGCGCGCACGGGAGTCGACGTGTCGGCGCTGGCGGCGATCGTCGACCGGCATCCGGTGAAGGCTTGCTGGCTGATGCCGAACTTCCAGAACCCGCTGGGCAGCCTGATGCCCGATGCGTCCAAGGCAGCGCTGGTAGCGCTGCTCGCCGAGCGCGAGATCCCGCTCATCGAGGATGACGTCTACGGGGAGCTGTACTTCGGTTCGCGCCCACGGCCTGCGAAAGGCTGGGACAAGAGCGGCCTGGTGCTGCATTGCAGCTCGTTCTCGAAGTCGCTGGCGCCGGGCTTCCGCGTGGGCTGGGCGGCGGCGGGCCGCTTCGCCAAGGACGTGAGCCGCCGCAAGCTCATGAGTTCATTGGCGACCCCGGTGCCAATGCAGGAGGGCTTGAGCGAGTACCTCCGGCGCGGGGGCTACGACCGGCACCTGCGGCAGCTTCGGCAGGCGCTCGTCACGAACCGCCAGGCCGTGCTGAGGACCATCGCCAAGAGCTTTCCTACAGGCACGCGCGTCACGCAGCCGGAGGGCGGGTATTGCGTCTGGGTCGAGCTGCCGGCGGAGGTCGACGCGCTGGAGCTGCATCGGGTCGCACTGTCCCATGACATCAGCATCGCGCCGGGGCATCTGTTCTCGGCCGATCGGCGATTCACGCATCACCTGCGACTCAACTTCGGTCATCCCGACAACGCGCAGGTCGAAGGGGCGCTGAGGACCTTGGGGCAGATTGCGAAGGCGTTGGTGCGGTAGGGCCTTCTCCCACCGTGAGTCTCCTAAATTCCGATTCAAACCTCAGGCGAAGTGCTTGCCAACGGAGCGGACCTACGTTCGTACCCAGCCTGTCCCAGCGCTTGCACAGAGCCTGTTCCGACCAGCATCGAACATCTGCGTCTTCCGCAACAAGACGGCAATTGAAGTCAGGCATGTACCGGAATGCGCATAGGCAAATCTTGGCGAATCCAGTTGGTTGCCGTGAGCGCACGCAACCCCTGGGCATGGATCTGCGGATCACCGCTGAGCGAGCGCAGCGTGCATAGGATGTACACGGTCAAGCCTTCGTTCATGCTTGGCTCAAAAGCTCGCAGGACCATCCCTGCCTGCAACGCCCACGTGTCGCCGGCAACACCTCTCGGGAAGCTCTTGCGATGGACTTTCACCGGAGCCCATTTTCCTCCGTACTCCACCTGGGCGGCCTCATAGCCGTCGGTGTAGTCCTCGCCCTTCATGGGCACCTTGCCCGAAATGCTATCGCCGTCGAGCGTGCCAAAGCTCAGTTCCACGTTGGCCCTGACATACTCTGCTCCCGCATTGGTGTCTACCGGCGGTGCGTAGACTGCAGTGAGGATCACTTCGCCGACAAACTTGCCATCCCGCATGAGGCCCGCAGGTATTGGATACGGGGCCTTGCGCCAACGCATTGACGGCATCAAGCGGCTCTCGAATAGCAACGTGAAGCTGTCGGGGCGGTCATAGAGGCTAGCAACGAGATCGCGGGGCAGCCCCGTTCCGAAATAGCGCCGCTCCCCTGGTGTGTAGCTCAGCGAGGATAACTGCGCTGCATGCACCATGAGCGCCTTGATCAGCGCGGGCCGGGGCTCGATACCAGTCCCTCCGGCTATCGCCTGCCAAGCATGGGCCGCCATGCTCGCGGCGATCGGACTGGCGAAGCTGGTGCCGAAGCCTTGGCCGAACAAATTCTCAGCTGTCAGGACCGTGACGCTCGAGGGTCCGGCGTTCCACGGCGCGTGTACACCTCCGCCCACATGCACGATGTCGGGCTTCGGCGTGAACACAGGGCCGGGCCCACGACGGCTGTACGCAGCCGGCTCTCCAGCGTTGTTCAGCGAACCCTGCGCCTCGTGGTGACATACAGATCCAACTGTGAGCGCGCGAATCGAGTCGGCGGGACTCGAAATTCGGTCCTGCAGCGTGTCGAGTGCCGGCCAGGTGCGACGCGGCTGACCCAAGTAGTTTCCGGCGGCAACAACGAACAGGACGTTATAGAGGTCACTCAGGCGATCGAGTTCCTGTCCGAACTCGCTGAAGGTCTGCTCGTCGCAGCACACATGGCCGCCCAGAGAAAGATTCCAGACCCGGATCTCGGGTCGCTTCTTCAGCGCCGCCTCTAGTCGCGTCACGAGGTCCGAGACGAAGCTGCCTTGCGGCGAGGACTCGAGACCGCAAACGTCATAGACCAAACTGCCCTGAGCCGGCAGATCCAGATGTCCGCCGTTCATGCCATGCGCGTCAGCAATCAGCGAGGCGACATGGGTTCCATGTTGGTAGTCGGTTTCCGGCGGGAGGACATAGGTATCTCGGCCAACGATCCAGGGCTGCAGGTGCGCCGCCTGGGAGCCAACACCTGTGTCGAAAACGCCAACTGTTGGCAAGCCCGCAGCAGGCTGACGTATCACAGGGTTAGCGCCCGGCACCGTCACGCCTGGCATCGCGGTCGCAGCAGGCGCAAAGCGAGGTTCCGGCATCAGGCGACGCAGACCCGGGAACGAAAGCAGCACTTCGAGCTTCTCGTCCGAGATTCCTGCGACGTCGTGCAGGCTGACGTAGAACCAGCCATGGCGGCCTTCGCGGTGAAACCGGCTCTTGATGCCCAGGTGGCTAAGCAAGGCGCGCAGCGAGTGGAACAGCTGGGAGTTCGCGGTGTCTTGCACGTACCGGAAACAACGTAGCAGGGCGCGTCCATGTTGTCGTAGCGCGAGAGTGCCCTCGGGATTGCGTTGCGCTCGGCTCCAAGGCTCGATACGCCGAATCACGCTCAGGTTGGCACGAATCTCGTGGATGTCACGCTGCATGATCACACTGCGCAAAGCCATCATGCTCGTCGCATGCGCGCCTACGATCATGTCCTCTACTCGCTCGTGACCGGCCGGTACTAAGCCAGTTTCCTCGACAACCTTCACAGGTCGGTGGGACTTCGCAATTGCATCGTGGCGTAGCTTGAGCACCAGTGGAGCAAGCGCTCCCGGATACGCGTGGAGTTCACGCATGCACTTCTCGGCCGCAACATCCAGGGTTGCTGCGAGCGCCTCGCGGTAGGCCTGATCCACAGGCACGAACACCTTCTTGGGGCCACCGCCCGTGTCTACACCCTGCAGATCCAGCGCCTGAAACGGAATCTGCTGGAATGGATTGGCGGTGCTAGGCGATGGCGGCTCCACCGGCCTACTTGTCGTCCTCCTCGTTGCCATCTAGCTCTCCCTCTTGAGTGATGTTTGTGACGTGGCGCGTGGACACGGCATAGAGCTTGGCCAGCGTGCGCAGCGAGAAAGTCTTTCGGTCCCAGCGACGCAGCCACACCATCTCTGCATCGCGCGTCGCCAATGTCACGCGCTGCATTAGCGCGAGCGTGAGGCCCAGCCGGCGGAACACCTCATCCTCATCAACGCGTGTCTGCCCGGCCAGCACGGCGCTTCTCTTCGCATCCAGACAAATCTGCTCGATCACCGCTCCTGTGACCTCATCGGAGCGGGCAACCAAACCTTTGATGTTGAGGTCGTCAGCCGCATAGGTCCCAAGGAACTGCCGCCACAGCAAGGCTCGCACGGACTCGTCGGGCATCGGCATGGGCACTCGAAAACTGAAGCGTCGCCACACTGCGGGATCCAACAGCTGATCGTGATTGGTCGCCGCGAGCAGAATCGTGCTATCGGGCAACGCATCCATGTTCTGTAGTAGCGCAATAACCACGCGCTGGAGCTCTCCGACGTCACGCTCATTGCCCCGGGCGCCCGCAAGTGCGTCGAACTCGTCCAGGAAAAGAACGCATGGCCTTTGCTCGGCGTACTCGAACACACGGCGCAGGTTCCGGCTAGTCTGACCCAACAGGCTACTCACAAGCGTGTCACACCGGACCGTCAGCAGAGGTAGCCCCAACTGCGCCGTGATCCAGCGGGCCATCTGTGTCTTACCTGTCCCAGGGAGCCCATGCATGAGCAGCCGGTTGGGTAGTGCCGCATCCGCAGCCACCAAGGCGTCGTGATGCCTCACACATGAAAGGAACTCATGTACCCGCGCCTCAATGGCGCTAGGGAGCACGAGGCTCACGTCTGCCGGCACAGGCTGACTGACGTCGACTGTATGCAGCCGACTTTCTCCATCGACGGGGAGGTTGTTCAGGCTGATGCCGCGCTCACCATCTTGTACTGACACAAGGGCGCCTGGCGATCGCGCCAAGCGCTCGCGAATCTGGCGCGCTTGCTGCCGATTGCCGTGCTCCTCAAGCTTGTCCGCAAGCAAACCGGCATAGTTCGCCGCCATACTCGCGTTCGCGCGCAAAGCGCCGTCGAGTATTTTGAGAACTTCTGACAGATGGTCCACGGCGATTCACTTTTTAGGGCTAGCGTCACAGTTTAGTCGCCGAACGAATCGATTTTCGATCGTTCTGTCGCAAATTTCCAGCAATTTGTATCGACAGACTTCAGCTACTGAAGTGTGTTGTCAGAGCTCGGAGTCATGGCTTCCGTGACCGCATCCCTTGCGCGGCCAGAGACCAGCGCAGCAGGACCTAGGTCGATTCGGAGTCACAACACAGGGCAGGATCGCGCCCGTTTCAATCGTCTAGTCTCTAGGAATCACTGAGCCCGATGCCGACTTGCCGTTCTTCCTGCATCTAGCCCTCTTCTCCGGCGGATTCCGTCATTCGGGGAACACTGACGCGATGACAAGAAGAGACCGCCGCGAGTCCTCGGGAGATCGCTGGTTGATCTCGCACAGTCGCGCTACCTACAGCTCCCACGCCAGCCTCTTCGCGATCGCCGCGATCGCGCGCTCGTCCCGCTTGTAGTAGGACCACTTGCCCATCCGCTTGACCGTCACCACCCCGACCTCCGCCAGGTCGGCCAGGTACTTGGACGTCGTCGAGAAAGCCAGACCCTGCCCCGCCTGGATCGACGAGACGCAGACGCCGTCGGTCTCCGGGTCGCCCTCGTCCTGCGGAGGAAAGAGCTCTGGCGTCTTCAATTTGCGCAGGATGTCCAGCCGCTGGGTGTTGGACAACACCACGAGCACGCGAACCAACGGCACTTCTTCGGGCATGGGCAGGATCGATCGAATGGTCGTCCAGTTTAGGCGCTCGCACGATGCCCCCACTTCGCCGGGCCAGCATCAGCCAGCGATCCAGTGATCTCCCGCCAGCGCGCGAATAGCAGATCGGCACCCCGCCCTCGCCCCCCAGCAATTGCCAGGACTGCCGACAGGGGCAAGCTTATCGATTCGACGTATCGCAAAACTTCGATATGACAATGAACCCGTTCGCTCAGATTCGTTGAGCGACGCCTTGTTCAACTTCGAGACTTCCGATGAAAGCCATTGTCCTGACCGCCTTCGGCGGCGTCGAACACCTGCAACTGCAAGAGATTCCCGTGCCGCCGGTCGAGGCCGGCGAGCTGCTGGTGCGCGTCGTCGCGACGTCGGTGAACCCGCTCGACTACCAGATCCGGCGCGGCGACTACCCGGCCTACGTGCCGCTGCCGGCCGTGATCGGACACGACGTGTCGGGCGTGGTGGAGCGCGTCGGCACGGGCGTGCACGACTTCAAGCCGGGCGATGAAGTCTTCTACACGCCCAGGATCTTCGGCCCCAAGGGCGGCAGCTACGCCGAGTTCAACGTCGTCCCGCAAGACCTGGTGACCCACAAGCCGCGCAACCTCACCCACGCGGAGGCCGCCTCCACCACCCTCGTCGGCGGCACCGCCTGGGAAGCGCTGGTCTCGCGCGCCAAGCTGCAGCCCGCGGAGACGGTCCTGATCCACGGCGGCGCCGGCGGCGTCGGCTCCATCGCCATCCAGCTGGCGAAGACGATGGGCGCGCGGGTGCTCACCACCTGCCGAGCGCCCCAGGCGGATTTCGTCCGCTCGCTCGGCGCCGACGAAGCCATCGACTACGAGGCCGCCGACTACGTCGACCAGGTGCGCGAGCTGACCGGCTCGCGCGGTGTCAACGTCGTGCTGGACACGATCGGCGGCCCGACGCTGGAGCGCTCACCGCTCGTCCTGTCGGACGCGGGCCGGGTCGTCTCCATCGTCGACATCGCCAAGCCGCAGAACCTGGTGAACGCCTGGGGCGTGAATGCGGAGTACCACTTCGTCTTCACGCGGCAGAACCGCGGCAAGCTGCAGGCGCTGAAGGAACTGCTCGAGCGCGACCGCATCCGCCCGGTCATCGGCGCGACCTTCGCGCTGTCGGAGATGGCCGCGGCGCATTGCGCGCTGGAGAGCGGCAGCCACCTCGGACAGGCGATTCGCGGGAAGGTGGTCGTCGAGGTGGCCTGACCCTCAGCGAGGCGTCATTTCCTGACCGGCGCCAATTGCACGTCGAGCCATCGCTCGATCCCGGCCACCGTGGCGTGTCCATCCTCGCCGCCGAGCTGATTGGCCTGCACCGCCGCGATCAACCGCCCCTTGTCGTCGAGCAGCGCGAATGCCGGGAATGCCTGGACGTTGAGCCGCTTGAACAGCAGCACCTCGGCATCCGCAGCCACCAGCCATTTCAGGCCGTGCTGCTTCACGTACTTGGCCGCCTCGGCGGCGGGGTCAGGGGTGATGGCGAGGACCTTGAGCTCGCCGCGCCGCTTCATGACCTCGTTGAGCTTCGGCACCTCCTTGATGCAAGGCGCGCAGTGCCTCGTATAGAAGTTGATCAGGACGGGCTTGCCGAGCAGACGCTCGCGGGCAATCGCCCGCCCATTGGCATCGACGAGTCCGTCGAGCGGAAACGACTCTCCCACGGCGAGCTCGAAGTTCGGCAACGCGCGGTACGGGGCACCCGGCTCGCCGGCAAGGGTAAGACTTGGTGCTCCCAGCATGGACATGCCGGCCACCAACGAGATGAGGAGCGTCTTCATGTGCATCACAGTGCCGGCAACCGGATCTCGGTCAACACCCACGACGCGAAGCCGCGCCGCTGGAAGACCAGCCCGGTCCTGCGGTCCTCCGCCTGCCCTGCCCGGCGGGCATAGAGGATGAAGGTGTCGAGGCCCGGCCGCTCCGTCGTCCAGATGGGTTCGCGCTTCGAGGAGACGCTGCCGTCCTCGGCATCTCCTCCTTCATCGGGCGGGGCGTCGCCGGGTGCTCTCGAACGCGACTCACGCCGAGGCAGCAGCTTGCCCTCCTGCATCACGCGCATCACCGTCTCCGGCCGGACGAACACGTCCACCATGCGATCGACCATGGCGGTCGCGAAGAGCGAGCCCAGCGCCTTCCCGGCCCGGGCGATGTCGCTGCCGCTGCCGGATTCGGACTGTTCCGACTTCTCGGCCGAACGGGCGCCGATGGCCGAGGACAACTGCCCCTTCAAGCTCTCGCGCAGCAGCGGATAGTCGACGCGCTCGTTGAACGCCGCGGCATCGCCGGCCTTCGCCGCGTTGCGCATCTGATGGATCGCCAGCCATGGCGACCAGTGCCAGTAGGCGGCGAGCGCCAGGACCGCCGCGACCAGCGCGACCTTCGAGAACTTCCGAGCGGTGGGGGTCATCCCTTGCCTCGTGTGTGATGCACCGGGACGCAGTGTAGAAAAACTCTACGCGCCCGCCCCAACGCCGCGCTGGATCGCTTCATCCTGCCGCGTCAGCTGCGCGCGGATGAGTTGATCGCTCATCACATGCCTCGTCAGCGGATCCGCGAGCCCGCCGGAGAAGAAGTGCTCCGTCCCGACCACCGTCGCCCCCACGCCGCGCAGGAGATGTCCTAGGTTGGGCACCACGTCCAGTTTCACCGAGTACACGTTCACATGCTGCTCGGCGTCGGCCACGTCGATGCCGAGCTTCGTGTACTGCCGCAGCTGCGCATCGTTGAGCGGTGCCGACGACAACCCGGTCACCTTCACCGGCTCGGCCAGCGAGTAGTTGGCGATCGCCGAGGACGCGGCCTCCCCGCCTCCCTTCGAATGCCCCATCGTCGACACCGAGTAATCCGCCAGCTGGCTGAACTGCGGCGTCTGCTTCAGCTCTTTCAACGCGCCGACGACGCGTTCCGCCTGGTCGTGGCTCTTCGTCGGCAGGCCGAGCGCCGTGCGCGCATTGGCGGTCCATTGCGGCACCGCCATCTCCGCATTGCCCAAGGCCAGCCGCAAAGGCGGACCGGCCACGCGCCCCGAGGTCGTTCCGCCGAACACCGCAGCGATGTCCTTGTCCTTGTGGTTCACCAGCACGGACACGACCAGCCCGCTGCGGTTGTCCACCAGCGTGCCGGCGGGACGCTCTATCTGGCTCGACGGCAGCAGTCCCTTCTGGCCCGGCTGCGTCGCGCGGTCGCCGGCACTCCACACCTTGTCCGCGACGGCGGTCGACAGCGCGTCGCTCGGCTGGTAGTTGCCCTTGGCGATGCGCTGGTAGGGGAACATGCCGGCGTCGAGCTTGTCGCGCAGGTCCGCGTTGGCCTTCAGGCGGTTCTCGGGCAGGTCGGCCGTCTTCGATTCGAAGGTCGGCAGCTGCGCGCCGCGCGGAGCGACCGCCGAGCGCGTGCCAGGCGACGACGGCGGCCGCCGCTCGCGAAACTCGGCGATGGACGCATCCTGCGGCGTCGCCGGGGAGCGCCTCATGCCGGCCGTCGATGGCCTGTCGACCGCCGAGGACCAGGCCTCGGCCCCGGGCATGCCCGCCGATTCGGCAGACGGAGATGGGACTTTCATCCCCCCACCCTAACGAGGTAGTCGCGCGCCGGAACTCATCCGATGCGAAGCAGTGTCCGGGAAGCTGAAGCACGCCGCATGAAGGACCGTGAGACGCCGACGCACGGCGCAATGGCCGGGCGTCAAGTCTCAGAAGCGATGGCGGATGCCCGAAGACAAACCGACCTGCTTGCCGCGCAATGCCATGAAGGTGGTCGTGGGATAGGCCCCGGTCAGTTCGTTTCGATCGACCTCCACGTAGACGCCCGTCCTTTTCGAGAAGGCGTAGTCGGCGGCCACGTAGGCCATCTTGCGTTTGCCAGCGCCCACATGCGTCTGCTTGTCCTGCACGAGGTTCGCCATCAGGGTGACCGCGCCGGTGATCTGCCAGTTGATGCCGAGCGAGAGGACATCGTTCTCTTGCGCGCCGACCCGCTGGCTGCGGTGCATGTAGCCCAGCATCGCCTTGAACGCCGGCGTGATGGCGTAGCTGCCGCCCATGCCCAGGATCTTCCGCGTCTCGGCGCCGTTGAAGCTGTCCATCGCCTCGTAGTAGCCGACGACGTCGAAGGGACCCGATTGGTAGCCACCGCCCACCGACCAGGATTTCCCGTTGCCTTCGGCCGCCGTCAGCGACGCCTGCAGGGTCAGCGGGCCGCCGGTGTAGGTGTACTTCGCGACGTTGTCCTGACGCGCGACGTGATGCACCGAGAAGGCGCTGATCGCATCCAGGTTGGGGTTGGGGAAAGGCTGGAAGCGCCCCGACAACTGATGCGCGAGCGTGTATTGACGCCCCAGCGTCACGTTGCCGTACGGCGTCGCCAGACCCACCCAGGCTTCCCGCCCCCAGGCGCGGCCGCTGCTGGCGACGCCTTGCCCGTAATTGGCGCTCGCGGTGGCCTGCTGCAGCGTGCCGGAGGACGGTTCGATGCCCTGCTCGAGCAGGAAGATGCCCTTGTATCCGCCGCCCAGGTCTTCGGACCCGCGCACGCCGAGCCGGCTGGGCGCGAACAGGGCATCACCCATGGTGTTCAGCGAATCGCCGTTGGCCGTGACGTGGGTGGCGTGCCGCACCGAGACGTCGACGACGCCATACAGCGTGACATTGGTCTGCGCGCTGGCAGAGGTGGCGGCCGCGGCGGCCGTCAAGCCGACGGACGCGATCAGACCGGCTTGCTTGAGCAGGTGGTGGTTCATGGACTTGTCTCCGGAGATCGGGGCCTTGATGGCCCCTGGTTGTTGTCGAAACTTCTGGGGGGCCTCAGTCGAGGGTGATGTTTCCCTTGCGGATCACCTCGGCCCAGCGGACGTCCTCCTTCCTGAGGTAGTCCGCGAACTGCGCCGGCGTGGAGCCGATCGGCTGCGCGCCGAGGTCGGTGAAGCGCTTCTTCACCTCGTCTTCCTTCATGACGTCCATGAGCGCCTGGCTCAGCCGCGTCACCACGGCCTCCGGCGTCGCGGCCGGCAGGAAGACGCCGTTCCACTCAAAGACTTCGTAGCCCGGAATGACCGATTCCGCGACCGTCGGCACGGCGGGCAGCATCGGCGAGCGCTGGGGCGAAGACGTGGCGAGCGCGCGCAGCTTCCCGCCCTGGACCAGCGGCGCCGTGGCGGAGACCGTGCCGAACATGAAGTCGACCTGCCCCCCGGCGACGTCGGTGATCGCCGGACCGCCGCTCTTGTAGGGCACGTGCACCAGGTCCAGCCCGAGCTGCTGGCGGAAGAGCTCCGCCGCAAGCCGCTGCACCGTGCCCGCGCCCCCCGAGGCGAAATTGATCTTGCCCGGCTTCGCCTTGGCCTGCGCGATCAGGTCCTTGACGTCCTTGAATGGCGAGCCGGCGCCCACCACCAGTACGTTCGGCGTCTGCGACACCAGCGAAAGCGGCTTCAGCGCCCCGCTCGCGAACGGCATCTTCGGGAACATGTGGGGATTGATGGAATACGGCGTGGCGTCGTACAGCATCGTGTAGCCATCGGCCGGCGCCTTGGCCACGAAGCCGGCGCCGATGGTGCCGCTCGCGCCCGCGCGGTTGTCGACGATCACCGTCGCGCCCAGCTTCGCGCCGAGTCGCGTGGCCACGACACGGGCCAGCGCGTCGGCGGCACCGCCGGGCGAGTACGGCACCACCATCGTGATGACGCGTTCCGGGTAGGCCGCATGCGCCGCGGTCATCAGGGACAGCGACGCGAGCGCGGCGGCGGCGCCCGCGATCACGCTGCGGCGGGATCGGGAGAAGGTGCTCTTCATGGGAAGGTGTCCTGGTAGGTCAGACGGGTCGGGAAGGCGTGATCGAGGCACGACGCCGCTGCCAGCCGAGCAGCGCCATGCCGCCGATCGCCAGCAGGGCGAAGGTGGACGGTTCCGGCACCGCGGCCACGGACAACGGCAGGCCCGCCGCGTCGGTCAGCTGCGCGCCGACGATCCGGAACGCGCCGCTGCCAACGCCCAGGCCGTCGAAGGACATGGTCGCCAGCGTGAAGGCGGTGCCCGCGCCCGGTTGCAGCGCGGACAGGGGTTGCGGATCGAAGGCGCCGACAAGCGACAGCTCGGTGAGCTTGAGCAGGCCCGGCGTCGAGGCGTCCACCGCGGAGAGCGCCTGGAACGCGCCGATGTCGCCGAGCAGCGCGCCGAAGTTCACGGCGCTGAAGCTCCACAACGCGGGGTCGTAGGCGATGTCGATCGCGAAGCCGCCGATGGCGCTGCCCGCCTCCAGGTTGGTGGCGGTCAGGCTCACGCTCCGGGCGCTGCCTGCGGAGGACGTCGCGGTGCCCGGCGTGAGGGCGAGCACCACGTCGGCGTGGGCGGAGAACATCGTCGCCAGCAGGCCTGAGGCGGCGGCCAGGCGCAGTACGCGCGAAGCGGAGGAAGCAGGGAAAGCGGTCATGTCGATCTCCTTGAGGAAGGTCGCCTCAGAGGGCGCACTGATCCTTGGTGCAACGCGAGGTGCACAGACGGGCGTCGTCCAGCGTCACCTTGCCGTTCTTGTCGGCGTCGCGCGCGTCGCCGGCCGGGACCGGTTTGCCGATCGCCGCCACGACGGCGCTGATGTCGTTGCGGTCCACGCGGCCGTTGCCGTCGATGTCGCAGGCCAGCGCGCTGACGATCGCCTTGCGCTGGCTGGGCAGATGCACGTAATCCGCACCGGTTTCACCGGCGAAGGCGGCGGTGACTTCATCGCCGGTGCGCAGCGTCGGCAACGGTGCGCACGAGGCGAGCCCGCTCGCGTCCGTCGTGGCGGTGCAGGCCGCCCCCGTCTGCGCGACGCTGAAGGTCACCGGTTGACCGGTCACGGGGCCCCAGTCGCTCTGCACGCGTGCCGCCAGAAGTGTGGTCGACGGGCTTTGCGCATCGAACTGCAGCGTCGTCACGCGCCAGACGGGCGGGCTGAGCGCGGGATCGACCTGCGCCAGCTGCGCGGCGCCGCACTCGCGCATGATGGCCAGCGTCCGCAGCAGCCGCTCGTTGCCGAGGATGTAGGGATTGGGCGTGTGGCCGCCGCGGGCGTCGATGTCGGCCATGCGCTGATTGCCGCCGTCGATGATGCCGTGCGGGTGCAGCGTGCCCATCGCGCCGAGGTCGCGCGACGCGGCATACATGCGCTCGACGGAACGCAGGTAGCTGGTGGTGGCATCGACGTTGGCGGGGATGGCCGTGCCGCCCACCACCAGCATCAGGTACTCCTTGCCGTTGTCGTGCACGGGCACGAATGCCGACATCGTTCCCGGCGTGTGCCCGGGCGAGGACAGCAGCGTGATCTGACGCCCGCCGAAGTCCAGCGACTGGTAGCCGAGGTTGGCGGAATCGATCAGCGTCGGCGCATAGCTCTTGACGCCGCCCAGCGCCTGGTCGCCGGAGCCGAGGTAGATGGGGAACGCCGAGCCGAACAGCTGCCGCAGCCGCGGCGCGCCGCCGTCGTGGTCGCCGTGGCCGTGCGTCGCATACGCAGCCCGCAGCGGCATCTGCGCGCCCAGTCCGAGCGATTGCAGCAGCGGCACGGTGTACGTGTCCACGTCAGACGCCCGGTTGAGCGTGTCGATCAGCGTGAAGCCGGATTCGTTCTTCAACACGAACTGGCCGACGTTCTCGAAACCTGCGAACCACACGTCGTCGAAGATCTGCATCGGCTTGACCGGTGCCGTGTGGCGGCGGATCTCCGCCAGCAGCGCCGGGTTGTCCACGTACATGCAGTAGCGGTCGCGGGTCCAGTCCTTGAGGAACTGGTCCCCGCCGGTGTTGCGGGTGGCAGCCTCCAGGTGGATGTCCTTGCCGGTTGGGGTCTGCGCCTGGCCGACGACCGACAGCACGGCGGCTGCGGTCATGACGGCGCCCTGGATCAGGGTGCTGATGCGTTTCACGAGTTCTCCAATCCGATGAATGAAGGGTGAGCACGGCCCTGGCGGTCATGCGGACGCATGACGCCATTCGGGCGGGATCACACCGCGGGAACTTCAGGGACGGCCGAGCGGCGGCGCGCGACCGCGCGTGCGGTCGACGATGCCGTCGGCGGGACCGGTCAGGTCGATGCGGGAATCGACCTCACGGTCGCGGAGGATCGGCGTGCGGGGCGCACGTCGTCGTCGGCGGGAGCTGCGGAGCAGCGGTGATGCGGTTCATGGATGTCTCCTCTTCTCTCTCTATCGGCCAAGATCGGCCTGGATCGATCTGGATCGACCCGTCGGCGCCACGACATCGAGGTCGTGACTGCCATCGCCTCAGGGGCGGAACCCGGTACGGCCATGCCGTCACACCGGCGTCGTGCCCTCCTTGGGCGCCCGGGCTCGCGCCAGGGGCAGCCCGGGAACATCGCTGTCGACGCGCAGCACGCTGCCGGTCGTCGAATCGGTGCAGAAGATCGTCTTCCGATCGGATCCGCCGAAGGCCAGGTTGGTCAGCGAGCTGCCGTGCACGCTGCGGATCACGGTCACCGGTTCGGCCCGGTGGTTGAGGATCCACAGATAGCCCAGGCCCGGATTGGCCACGAGCACGCGACCCGATTCGTCCACCGCGAGCCCGTCCGGCCCGCTGGGGCCATAGGAGGTGAAGAACGCGCTGACCTTACTCACGCTGCCGTCGGCCTGCAGCGGCACCCGCCACACCTGATTGCCCCGGGTGACCGCCAGGTAGAGCACCTTCTCGTCCGGCGACAGGGCGACACCGTTGGGACTGGGCACGTTGGACAGCAGCAGGTCCAGCTGGCCCGAAGGCCGCAGCCGATAAAGCCGACCGGTGGGATCGTGCAGCCCCGACTGACCCTGGTCGGTGAAATACAGGTTGCCCTGCCGGTCGAAGATCAGGTCGTTGATGCCGCGAAAGCGCTCCGAGTTGCGCCGCTCCAGGAACGGCGAGACGACGCCGGACACGACGTCCAGCTGCATCAGCCCGTTCTTGTAGTCGGCGATCAGCAGCGTGCGGGCATCGGCGAACTTCATGCCGTTGGGCTCGCCGTCGTACTCGGCCACCAGGTGCCAACCGCCTTCGGGATCGATGCGGAAGATCCGTCCGAACGGGATGTCCGTCAGGTACAGGTCACCGTTGTCCGCGATGACCGGTCCCTCGAGGAAGGAATCGGTCGGAATGCCGCCGCGGTTCGCGTCGGCCCAGGCCGAGCGGACGCCCGTGCGGCGGAAGACCTCCGGCATCGCGGTGAACAGCGCGGCGTCGATGATCTGGGGAGGCTGGAGGAGGAACATGGGAGATCGCCTGCTCAGCCGTTGAGGGACGCAGGAGCGCTCGACGCCGACGCCGACGCCGACGCCGGATCCTCCCGCACGTCCAGCCCGTTCAGCACGTCGAGCACGTTCTGCGCCGCGCCCACGCCCATCTTGACGTAGGCGTCCGCAGTCACGCCGCCGATGTGCGGGCTCAGCAGGATGCGCGGCTCGGCGAGGAACGGGTGGCCGGCCGCCATGGGCTCGACCGCGAAGCTGTCCAGTCCGGCCGCCACCACCTGTCCCGATTGCACGGCGGCGAGCAGCGCGGCTTCGTCGATCAGACCGCCGCGGGCCGTGTTCACGACGATCACGCCACGCTTGCAGGCCGCCAGCGTGCTCGCGTTCACCATCCCGGCGTTCTCGGCGGTGAGCGGGCAATGCAGCGAGACAACGTCCGCGTCGCGCCAGATCTCGTCCAGGCCGACGCTCTGGATGAAGGACGGCAAGGACTTGGCGAACGGGTCGAATCCGATCACGCGCATGCCCATCGCATCGGCGACCTTCGCGAAGCGCAGGCCGATGGCGCCCAGGCCGATCAGACCCACCGTGCGGCCTTCCAGTTCCACGCTCTTGTGCGTGGACTTGTCCCAGTGCCCGTCGCGCATGCGGGCGTCGAGCGACACCACGGACTTGGCGCAGGCCAGCATCAGCGCGAGCGCATGTTCGGCGACGGCGGCGGCGTTCGCACCCACCGCCGCGCGGACCTGGATGCCGCGCTGCGCAGCGGCCGCCTTGTCGATGGTGTCGGTGCCGCTGCCGTGCTTGGAGACGACCTTCAGACTCGGCGCCGCCGCCATCGCCGCGGCATTCACACCGCTGTAGCGCACGATGACCGCCACCGGGTCATGCGCGCCGCACAAGGCGACGATGTCCTCCTGCGTCGGCGTCTTTCCCGCGAAGACCAGCTCGTAGTCCGCGAGCAGCGCGGCGGCCTTGGGCGCGAGGTCCGCGCCGGTGACGAGGATCCTGCACTTGCTCACAGCGTCTCCCCGTCCTTGATCACGCCGGCCGCGCGCAGCGCGCCGTCGAGCCACGCGGGGCGCAGCGCCTCGCGATTGCGGATGCCGGCGATGCGCTTGGTCTCGGCTTTCACCTTCTCATGCGCGAGCGGGATCAGCGACGCGGCCTTGTCACGTTCCACCACGGTGACGCCGTCCGCGTCGCCCACGATCAGGTCGCCCGGGTGGACCGTCACGCCGCCGATCGAGATCGGATGGTTGAGGCGGCCGGAGATCGACTTCGTGGGCCCGTTCGGATTCAGGCCGGCGGCGAACATCGGGAAACCCAGCGCGCGGATCGCCTCGCTGTCGCGCACGGCGCCGTCGATCACCACGGCGGCGACGCCCAGCGCCACGCACTGCTGCGACATGATCTCGCCCATCAAGGCGCTGGAAAGGTCGCCCTTGCCGTCGACCACGAGGATGTCGCCGGGCTGCGCGATCGCCATCGCGGCGTGGATCATGAGGTTGTCGCCGGGACGGACCTCGACGGTGATGGCCGTGCCCGCGCATCGCATCGTCGGGGCCAGCGGCTGGATGCGCCCGTGCAGCGCGCCGCGGCGGCCGGCGACGTCGGCCAGGATCGAGGACGGGAACTCCGACAGCTGCTTGACGATGTCGGCGGGGACGCGACGGACGTCGCGGATGAGGTCGGGCAGCACGGTCGTTTCACTCATGGGAATCTCCAACGGCCGCGAGGGGCCGATCAATCAAATGGGGTGGGCACAGCCGGCATCGATGTCGGTCGATGTCGACGCCGACGCCGGTTTCGCTGTCGGTGCCGCTGTCGGTGCCGGCGTTACTCGAGATGGACGTTGGCGTCCTTGATCACCTTGCTCCAGCGCGTCAGGTCGTCCTGGATCAGCTTGGAGAATTCCGCCGGCGTGCTGGTGAGCACGTTCGCGCCTTCGTCGCTCATCTTCTTGACGAGCGCCGGTTGCTTGAGCGCCTTGCCGAACTCGGCGTTCAGCCGCGCGACCACTTCGGGCGGCGTGCCCTTGGGTGCCAGGAACCCGAACCAGGTGGACGACGAGGCGCCCTTGAAGCCGGACTCCGCCACGGTGGGCACGGCGGCGAGTTCCGGCAGACGCTTGTCCGAGGTGACCGCGAGCGCGCGCAGCTTGCCCTGGCGGATGTGGCCGAGCAGCGTGGGCAGGCTGCCGAGGTACAGGTCGACGTTGCCGCTGACGACATCGGTCAGCGCGGTGCCGACGCCCTTGTACGGGATGTGCGTGAACTTCACGCCCGCGGTGCGCTGCAGCAGCTCCGCCGCCAGGTGGGACACCGTGCCGTTGCCGCCGGAGGCGAAGTTGATCGAGCCCGGATTCTTCTTCGCCGCCGCCATCAGCTCCGTCATCGTCTTGTGCGGCGAGGACGCGCGGGTGACGTAGACCAGCGGGGCGTCCGCAACCAGCGTGATGGGCGCGAGGTCCTTGACCGGGTTGTAGGACAGCTTGGGATACAGCGACGGATTGATCGAGAGGTTGCTGGTCTGCCCCAACACGAGCGTGTAGCCGTCCGGCGCGGCCTTGGCCACCTCGCCCACGCCCAGGTTGCCGCCGGCGCCCGGCTTGTTCTCGATGACGAACACCCACTTGGTGTTGTTGGCCACCGCCTGGGTCGTCTCACGGGCGATCAGGTCGGTGCCGCCGCCCGGCGGGAAGGGCACGATCACCCGGATCGGCTTGCTGGCGTAGTTCTGGGCCACAGCCGCAGCGCTGCAGCAGAGCAGCGCGATCGTCGCGATGGCCCGGGAGAGTCCCGCGGCCCCTGTCGAATGCTTCATCTTGTCTCCTGGACGGCCCGTTGACGGGTCTCGATGGGGCAAGTATTCGACGAATGCACGGTTCGATCCAATCCATTATTCTTGGCGATCGATAAATCAGGCTTTTGACATGGACCTGCGGGATCTGCGCTACTTCGAGACCATCGCCGAGCTGGAACACGTGGGGCAGGCGGCGGAGCGGCTGCATCGCACGCAGCCCGCGCTGACCAGCGCGATCCGGCGTCTGGAGAAGGAAGCCGGTGCGCCGCTGTTCGAGCGCTCCGGGCGCGGCATCCGGCTCACGCCGGCCGGCCGCGTGATGCTGCGATGGGCGCAGCGTCTGCGCTTCGACGTCGAGGATGCGCAGCGCGAGGTAGGCGACATCGGTCGCGGGCTGTCGGGCGTCGTCAGGCTCGGCATCGTGCCCACGGCGGCGCAGTACCAGTTGCCTCAGGCGGTGCGGCGCCTGCTGCGCGAGGCGCCGGATGTCCGGTTGAAGACGACGGTGTCGCTGGTCGACGTGCTGATGCCGATGCTGCGGGCCGGTGAGCTGGACCTGGTGGTCGGCACCGAAGGCGTGCCGGAATCGGGCTTCGTATCCCGACGGCTGGTCGAGGACCACGTGGTGGTCGCGGCGAGCGCGGACCATGATCTCTTCAACGGCAAGCCGTCCTTGAAGGACATGAGCGTCTACCGGTGGGTGCTGCAGCCTCAGGGCGCGCCGACGCGCGACTGGCTGGATCACACCTTCGTGCGCCGCGGCCTGCCGCGGCCGGACGTGCAGGTGGAGAGCAGCACGCTGCACATGCTGCCTGCGCTCATCGCGGAGACGGGCCTGTTGAGCTTCGTCTCGCGCAAGCACCTCGACCTCGCCGTGGGCAGCTACCCGCTGCGCGAAGTGGTGCTGAAGGAGACGACCATGAAGCGATGGCTGGTCGTCACCCACCGGAGCAACGCCTATCTGTCGCCGGCGGCACTCCGGCTGATGGCGCTGCTGAGCTGATTCATCCCGGCGCGAGGTCCCGTCCCGGGACCTCGCTGCTGGACTTCGCCGCGGCGCTTCGCGGCAGGCTCAGTAATCGATCCCCACCCGGATCCCGAAGGTCCGCGGATCGTTCCAGTACGCGCGCACGAATCCGCCGCCGTCCTGCGCCGAGTTCTTCGTCATCTTGTTGGTCGCGTTCAGCACGTAGATCTCGGCGTGCCAGTCCTTGGGCGCCTGCAGCCGCAGGCTCGCATCGACCTTGGCGAAGGCCTTCTGCCCGTCCGAGATGTGCGCGTTGTCCAGGTTGCGCAGCGTGAAGTACATCTTGTCCTGCCACTTCAGGTTGACCCAGGGCGTCAGCTCCCAGCCCTCGCCGAAGCGGAAGCTCTGCGAGAAGTTCACCCCGAAGCTGTACTTCGGCGACAGCGGCAGGTGGTTGCCGGTGATGTCGTAGATCTGGCGACCCGCGTTCTCGCGGATCGGGCCCGTGTAGGGCTCGGGGCACAGCGGCGCGCCCATCTCGGCGCGCACGCCGCAGTTCCAGCTGTCGTTGAACGACGGGTAGTCCTTCATCCTGCTGTTGATGTAGCTGAAGAAGGCACCCAGGCGCGCGCCCGCCCACGGCTTGTAGTCGACCTCCAGCTCCAGGCCGGGGATGTCGACGACGCCGACGTTCACCGTCTGCCACTTGGTGACGATGTCGCAGGTCGGGTTGTCGTCGGGGCAGGCACCGTCGTGCTTGACCTTGGCGGCGAAGAAGTCGCCCGTGACCTGCATGTCCTTGTAGCGGCTGTAGAAGAAGGTCGCCGACAGGCTCAGCCGCTTGTCCAGCATCAGGCCCTTGTAGCCCAGCTCGAAGTTGGTGACCGTCTCCGGCTTGTACGGGAAGAAGGTGTACTGCGGGCCCGCCGGTCCGTCGACGCACGCCTTGCCGCCGCACTTGTCGTCCTTGTCGCCGAAGCCGCCGGCCTTGTAGCCCGTCGACAGCGAGGTGTAGACCATGTCCAGCGGCGTCAGCTGCTTGCGCAGGCCCAGGCGGTAGGTGAACTTCTTCCAGCTCTCGCCGTGGTCGTTGCCCGCCGGCTCGCCCCACAGGCCGTAGGCGCCGGGACCGGCGAAGGGCCCCATCAGCTCCGTCAGGTCGCGCCCGTTGTGCGCGCGGAAGCCCGGCGTGCCGGGCGTGCCCGGATCGAAGAGGCCGTTGTAGTACGCCGGCGTCGAGCCGTCCCAGCCGCCGTAGACGCGGCCGCCCTTGTCGGTCTTCTTGTCGAAGCTCAGGCGTCCGCCGATCGTCGCGGTCCAGGTCGGCAGGAAGGTCCAGTCGCCCTGCGCGAAGATCGCCTTGGCATCGATCTGCCGGTCCGGCTGGTGATAGAACTGGCTGGTCGGGAAGCCGAAGGGCGCGGTGACCAGTTGCTCCTGCGCATAGTCGATCGCGTTCTTCTCATGCATCCAGAACAGGCCCGTGACCAGCTGCAGCGCGTCGGTGTGATGCTTGAACTGCAGCTCGTGCACCTGCGACTTGTAGGTCGAGCCCAGCGTCAGCGAGGTCTCGTCACGGATCGGCCAGGTGCCCCAGTCGCCGTCCGGTCCGATCGGCTGCGTCACCGTCACCTGGCGCGACAGCGGGTAGTAGCCGCCGTCGTCGTCCGACTGCTGCGAGCGCTTCTGCGTCGCGTAGGCGAAGCCGTATTCGATGCTCGACTGGTCGTTCAGCTTCCAGTTCAGGTTGGAGCGCACGGTGTCGATCGACATGTCCGTCTTGCCCGGCACGTTGACCTTCACGTCCCACTTGCCGCCCGGGCAGGCGAAGTCGGTGCCGGCGGCCATGTCGCAGTCCTTCATCGCGATCTCGCCGGCGCCGTTGTTCTGGAACTTCTCGTAGGCCACCAGCCATTCCAGGCTGGGTGTGAGCTTCACCCGGCCGGCGATGCGCGCCGCCCATTCGTCCCGGTTGTAGTAGTACTTGCTGCGCGGCACCTTCGCGTTGCGGCGCTGGTCCACGTCGGGGATGCCGTCGGCGACGAAGCCGTGCTCGGGCATGTCGACGTCGGTGAAGTCCTGCTGCTGGTGGATCCAGCCGTCGCGCTTGATCGCGCTGACCGTGGCCCGCAGCGCGACCGTGTCGCTGACCGCGATGTTCTGCACCAGGTTGAGCTGGCGCTTGCGGTAGTTGCCCAGGTCCAGCTCCGCCGAACCGTAGGTCGAGCCGAACTCCGGCTTGGCCGGGATGATGTTGATGCTGCCGCCGGTGGAGTTCCGGCCGAACAGCGTGCCTTGCGGACCGCGCAGCACCTCGACCTGCTCGAGGTCGAACATCAGCGCCAGCGCCCCCTGCGGACGCGGCGAGTAGAGACCGCCGACGTGCAGGCCGACCGCGGGGTCGCCGACCTCGGTGAAGTTGGTCGAGCCCACGCCGCGGATGTTGATCTGCACGCCGGAGTCCGCGCCCTGCGAGATCTGCAGGTTGGGCACCTTGCCGGAGAGTCCGCGCACGTCATGGATGCCTTCGCGGGTCAGCGCCTCCTGCGACAGCGCCGTCACCGCCACCGGCGTCTGCAGCAGGCCGGTGCTGACGCGCGTCGCGTTCACCGTGATCACCGGCAGCTCGTTCTTCTCCTTGTCCTTGATCTCGCGGTCCTTGGCATCGGGCTTCGCATCGGCTTTCACCTCGGCTTTCACATCGGCCTGGGCCACGACCTGCGCCGACGGCTGCGGCTGCGCTTGCGCTGGTGTCGACGTGGACTGCGCCTGCGCGAGGCCGCTGGCGGCCAGGAGGCTCACGGCGACGGCGGTGGCCGTGGCGGCGCAGGGGAAGGCCGCGCGGACGGCGGCATGGAGGACGGCTCGATCGGGTCTCATCACTGGGATCTCCAAGGGTCTGTCGGGCAGCCGCCGTCCCGGCGACGGGGCCGTGACAGGGGCTGGAAGGGGGGAGGCGGACGGAGGGACTGCGGGTTCAGGCCTCGGGACTGGGCTTGAACCGGGACAGCAGACGGGACAGCGGGACGACTTCGTTGGTGACGAGCGGCCGGGCCCAGGCGCTCACGCTCAGGATGTAGAGCAGGGTCAGGAACACGGTGGCCATCGCGGCGCGCAGGCCGATGGCGTCGCCGAGCAGGCCGACCAGCAGCGGCACGACCGCGCCGCCGAGGATGCCGGTGCACAGCACGCCGGAGAACGCCCCGTGGTGGTGAGGCACCGAGTTGAGCCCCAGCGAAAACACCACCGAGAACATCACCGACAGGAAGAAGCCTGAGGCCGGGAAGGCGAGCTGGACGACCTGCGCGGAGCCGAACAGCGCGAGCGCCACGCAGCCGAGCGCGAGCACGGTGAAGCCGGCCAGCACGACGCGGGAGTCGAGCAGCTTCAGCAGCCCCAGCCCGAGCAGGCAGCCCAGCGACATCAGGCCCCAGAAGCCGGCCACCGCGTCGGCGCCGTCGCCGGTGGCGGAGATGCCGTGATAGGTCGCGAGGAACTGCGACATCCAGTTGGCCAGCGTCTGCTCGGTGCCGACGTAGGCCATGATGCCCAGAAAGAACAGGCGGACGTCGCGCCGCGCGAGCAGCTCGCGGTAGGCGGACCAGCCACCGGCGCGCTCGTCATCCTTGAGCTCGACCTCGGGCAGCGGCAACGTCTGGTTGGCGACGATCAGCGCGATGAAGCCGGCGACGAACACCCAGTAGAACGGCACCCACGCCAGGCCCTTGCCCGCGTCCGGCCGTTCCATCAGCAGCTGGAAGGCCATCGGGCTGAGGAAGGACGCGAGGCCGAAGACCAGCTGCCCCATCACCGAGAAGAAGGCGAAGTGGGACTCGCCGCCCGCGGTGCGCATCAGCGGGTTAATCACAACCTGCAGCAGCGCCATGCCCAGGCCGATCACGAACAGCCCGCCGACCGCGGTGGCATAGCTGGGCCACAGCGCGATCGCCAGCGAGCCGGCGCCGTTGAGCACGAAGGCCGTCAGGATGGTGAAGCGCGAACCGCGGCGCTCGACCAGCATCCCGCCGGGGATCGACACCAGGCCGTAGGCGAGGAAGAACGAGAACGGCAGGAAGCCCGCGAGCCCCAGGCTCAGGTGGAAGTCCTGGATGATGATGGGCATCAGCGGCCCGATCAGGTTGGTCACGAAGGAGATGACGAACCAGATCACCAGGATGTAGCCGACGATCAGCGCGCGATGCTTCATGGCGGGTCCTCAGGCGAGCACGTGGGCGGGCACGCAGGCGGCGAACTCGCCCGCGCGGATGGTCTTGCGCGGGAAGCGCGACAGGATGGCGCCGGCGGTGCGGCAGCCGGCGGCCAGGCTGTCGGTCATGTCGCCGCCGCGCAGGCGCGCCGCCAGGTAGCCGGCGTTGAAGGCGTCGCCGGCGCCGATGGTGTCGAAGATCTCGGCCGGCTCGGTCAGGCGCTCGACACGCCGGCCGCCCTCGATGCCGAGCGCGCCGCGCGGACCCACCTTGACAATCAGGCTCGCGCCCGGCTTGAGCGCGCGGCCGATCTGCCTCAGCGCCTCATCCAGGTCGTCGGTGCCGGCGATGCTCCGCGCCTCGAGTTCGTTGATCAGCAGGTGGTCGCAGTGCGGCAGCCAGCTCATCACCTCCTCCCGGTCCCAGCCCTCGGGCGGCCAGCCGGTGTCCAGCGCGACGCGGTAGCCGCGGCGCGACGCCTCGGCCAGCAGGCCGGCGTAACGGGCACGCAGTTCGGTGAGCAGGAAGGGCGCGGTGAACAGCGCGACCGGCGGTGCATCGGCCGACGCATCGACCGGCTCGGCGACCGGCTGCAAGTGGCCAAGCACATGCTGCGCCGACAGCCGCTGCAGGTGGCCTTGCGTGGTGAAGAAGTTGCGCTCGCCGCAGGTGTGCATCAGGCCGACCGAGATCGTGGTCTCGATGTCGCAGATCTCGAGGCTGGTCGTCAGCCCGGCGAACTGCTCGGCCAGCCATTGGCCGAAGTGGTCGTTGCCGACGGCGGAGATCAGGTGCGCCGGCTGTCCGATGTGGCGCGCGGCCAGCGCCGCGTTGGCGCCGGAACCGCCCGGGCGCAGCTCGCTGCGGGGCATCAGCAGCTCGGTGCCGATCTGCGGCCAGCCCGTCAGGCTGCCCAGCACCAGATCGACGCCGACGTCGCCGACGATGCTGAGCGGGGGATGCGAAAGAGGTCGTGCCGTGTCCATGGGCGCCGACTATAGGAGCGCTCAAAACACAGCGTCAATAAATAAATCCATTGGATTTAAGTAATCAAGGGATTCCCCCAAGCGGCTTTACCCTGGTCCCGGCGCCTCGCTTCCCACGTTCGTCCTCGCGTTCGTCCCCGCCTCAGCCGCGCTTGAGCGTCGGCGCGCGATGCCCGAGCAGCTCGGCCACATCGGCCTCGCCGCGACGATCCTGCTGCAGCGTCTCCAGGCGCGGCGACAACATCTCGTAGATCGGCAGCACGGCCGCGCCCAGGATGGAGCTGTCGTCCTGCCGGTCCGACAGCAGCAGCCGCGTGTCCGGCGCCGCGACGCCGCCGCGCACCGAGCGGTGCCAGGGCTGCGCCAGCGCGACGAGGTGCTCGACCAGCACCTTGGGCGCCGAGCCGCCGATGACGATCGAGTGCGGATCCAGCATGTTCTCGATCATGCAGACCGCGTCGCGCAGCCGGTCCGCGGCCTGGCGGCACCACTGGTGCAGCGCCTTGTCCTTCTTGTCCTTCAGGCGTTGCGCCAGGTCCAGCGTCCAGACGTCGTGGTCGGACACGCCCAGCGCCTCGGCCAGCGAGTGCATCGAGACATAGCGCTCCAGGCAGCCGCGGTTGCCGCAGTAGCACGGCGTGCCGCCGGGCACGATGGGCACGTGGCCGATCTCGGTGGCGTTGCCGTTCGAGCCGGGATAGGCGGCCCGCCCGATCACCAGCGCGCCGCCCAGCCCCAGTCCCAGGTGCAGGTAGAAGAAGTTGTCCAGGTTGCGGGCCACGCCAAACAGCGTCTCGCCCAGCGCGCCGGCCACGCTGTCGATCCGGTAGAAGACCGACAGCCCGGTCACCTCGCCGAGTTCGTCCAGCACCGACAGGTCGTTCCAGCCCTCGAGCGCGGTCGGTCCGACGAAGCTGATGTCGGTGTGCCCCAGCGGCCCCGGCAGTGCGACGCCGATGCCCCACAGCGGCTCGCTCGACTCGCGCCGCAGTTGCGCGACCAGCTGCAGCATCGCGGCCAGCATCTGGCGGCGGTCGCTGGTGTCCATGTCGACCTCGCAGCGGCTGCGGATCTCGCCGACCAGGTTCACCAGCGCGGCCGAGGCGCGGCCCGGCTCCAGGCTGATCCCGATCGCGTTGCCGGCCTGCGGGTTGAGCTCGAAGGCGATTGGCGGCTGGCCGCGCGACTTGTCCACCTTCTGCCGCCGCGACACGATCAGGCCGATCGCTTCGAGGTCGTTGGTGATGTTGGCCACCGTCTGCGGGCTCAGCGACACCATGTCGGCGATGTCCTTGCGCGAGGCCGCGCCGTGCTGACGGATGAAGTCCAGCACCACGCGGCGGTTGTAGGGCGCGCTGGACTGTTGGGTGGCACCTCGGCCGGTGGTTCTCATGCTTCGCGATGACGTTGGGGGTTCCCCCCATTCTGGCCCAGCTTCACGACGCGCTCACGACGCGGCCGGAAAAGCCAATTTACACACCCAGTGGATTTATTTATTGCATTAACGAAATGCCTCCCCTACATTCGCCGCCCATGGGCCGCAGCGACCCGAGCCCCCGAGCGCCGTACCGGCTCGGCGAGAGCGGCGGGCGGCGCCCTGCTCGGGATCCTCGACCCGTGGCCCCCGGCCACGCTTCCCCACACCGGTTCTTCCCGGAGGCAACCACCATGCAATCTCGTTCCCCCAGCGTCCGCCGCATCGGCGTGCAAGCGGCGCTCACCGTCCTGGCCCTGGTCTGCGGCGCGGCCGTTTCCACCGGCGCGATCGCGGCCGGCAAGCCCAAGGCGGCCGCGGCCAACGGCCAGCCCAGCGTCTACGTCCAGGACGGCTGGGTCTACACCAACACCTTCACGGCCACCGGCCAGCCGCTGGTGACGGCCACCAAGGCGGCGGCCGCCGCCGGGGTCATTCCGGTCGGCGACTCGCGCGTCTACGGCAACGTGTTCGACAAGGGCCGCAAGCTGACGGTCAACCAGTGGCAGGCCGTGCTCAGCATGGATGCCTATCCGGAGAACGGCACCACCAACTACCAGGACCCGGAACCCTGGCGCTACTGCGAGGTGGACTACGAGGCCTCCGAGGGCATCTCCGACTACCGCGGCAACACCTTCGGTCCGGTCGGCGTGACGACGGTGGGCGACTTCCCGGACTACTTCAAGAACGCCTATGCGCCCTACGTGCTGGGCAAGACCGGTGCGACCAACACCGACATGAAGAACTGGGGCGTGCAGGTCACCGGCATCGCCGCGGCCGACATGCGGGCGGACAACGCCGCGCTGGACCCCTATCCCAACCTGAGCCGCTCCAACTCGAAGAAGCGGGCCGCGCTGACCAAGATCTGCCTGGCGCTGCAGTCGGACTTCGACAACCGCCAGGCCCAGTACGTGATGAGCCATTACGCGCACATCGACGCCGACAAGCTGCTGCCGGTGCTGGACGCGCTGAAGAAGATCGGCTTCACCAGCTTCAGCCAGTACAACCTGGTCGGCCTAGCCTTCCAGGTGCAGGTGAACACCGGCTCGATCGGCAGCATCTCGGCCTTCTCGTCGGTGAAGTCGGCCGGCAACTGCGGCAGCATGTCCAACGAGACCTGCTTTGCGACCTACCTGACGGACCAGTACATCCGCTGGCTGAAGTCCTCCAGCCTGGGCGACGATCCGGGCAACTGCTGGCGCGCCAGCATGGCGCTGGACATCTACAAGCAGGATCCGACGATGTCCAACGTCAGCGTGGTCGCCAGCATCATCAACAGCAAGTACCCGAACAACTCGGGCAAGTGCCCGACCTCGGGCGTGAAGTGGTCCAAGAACATGGCCTGGAACTGAGCACGGACCACCCACTGAAGGCCGACACCCCATGAAGCACCACGCCCCTGTTTGCAGGATCCCCTCGACCCGACGTTCCGCGCTGGCGGTGGCGGCGGCCTTCACGGTGCTGTCGGCCGTGTCCCCCCTGCTCCATGCCGCCGGGGCGGCGGAGCAGGTCACCACGGTCTCGGTCAAGTTGCCTGCCGATCCCCTGCTGGTGCAGGTGAACCAGGTGGCGCTCGACCGGACGGCGCCCAAGCGGGCCGTCGTCGAATGGACGGGCGACGCGTCGGCGTCCGGCCGATTCCGCGTGATGGCGGACGGCAGGACGGTGCAACGCGGCGAGCTCCGGGCCCTGCCGGCGTTCTCCGCGTGGGGCGCCGGCAAGCAGTACTTCGAGGCCGACTTCTCCTGGCTGCGCACGCCCGGCGTGTATCGGGTGGAGGTGACGCTCGGCGGGAAGCGCGCGCTGTCGGCGCCGGTGCGGGTGCGCGAGCAGGCGCTGTTCGCGACGACCGCCGACAAGCTGCTGGACTACTTCCATCGCAGCCGCCACACCGGCGACGGCGACCGGCGCATCCGCATCTTCGAGACCGATCGTTTCGTCGACGTGCACGGCGGGTGGAAGGACGCCGGCGGCGATACCGGCAAGTACCTCTCGCACCTCGGCTACGCCAACTTCTTCAATCCGCAGCAGACGTCGATGACGGCGTGGGTGCTGGCGTACACGGCGGACGCGTCGGCGGCGCAGTACCGGCGCGCGGGATTGCTCAGGCGGGCCCAGGACGAAGCCTTCTGGGGCGCGGACTACCTGCATCGGATCCTCGATGCGGAGGGCTATTTCTACACGACCGTCTTCGACAAGTGGGGCAGCGACGGCGCGGAGCGCATGGTCGTCGGCTACGAGGGCGAGGACGGGCGGTCCACGACGCTGTACCGTTCGGCCTACCGCGCCGGCGGCGGCATGGCGATCGCGGCGCTGGCGCGCGCATCGATGCTGGCGAAGCGATCGGGCCGCAGGGGCGAGTTCGACGGCGCGACCTACCTGGCCGACGCGGTGAAGGCCTTCGACCATCTGCAGCGCGTCAACGCGCAGTACACGGCCAACGGCGTCGAGAACATCATCGACGACTACACCGCGTTGATGGCCGCGGTGGAGCTGTTCAACGCGACGAAGGACGCGCGTTTCCTCGATGCGGCGCGCACGCGCGCGGACAGCCTGATGCGGCGGCAGACGCAGGACGGCGGATTCATCAGCGACGGCGGGACGCGGCCCTACTTCCATGCGGTCGAGGCGGGACTGCCGGCGTTGAGCCTCGGCTACTACCTCGACATCGAGGCCGACGAGGCGCGGCGTTCCCGTGTCGCCGCGGCCATCAAGGCTGCGCTGCAGCACGAGGTCGACCTCACGCGGCGCGTGTCCAACCCGTATGGATATGCGCGGCAGACCTTCCAGCTCGCGAAGGACGGCAAGGCCGAAGGGCCGACGCTGGAGGGCTTCTTCATCCCGCATCGCAACGAGACCGGCTACTGGTGGCAGGGCGAAAGCGCCCGGCTGCTGTCGCTGAACGCGGCGATGCTGGTCGCGGGGCGCAAGGTCGCCCCGACCCTGCCGGCCGACTGGGCCACCTTCGCGCAGGACCAGATGGACTGGACGCTGGGACGCAATCCTTACGGCATCTCGATGCTGTACGGCTTCGGCGCGCGCAACCCGCCGACGGTGGCCTCGAGCGCGGGCGACATGTTCGCCGGCGGCATCTCCAACGGGATCACCGGCGCGGCCGGCAGCGATACCGGCGAAGGCATCGCCTTCGGGCCGGGGCCGGACGCCGAGCAGTGGCGGTGGGTCGAGCAGTGGCTCCCGCATTCGACGTGGATGGTGCTGGCGGTGACGGCGGCGGCACGGTGAGTCGAACGCCGGAAAGCGGTTGGAGGTCTCTGCACTTCCACCGCCGCTGGCCCTCACCCCGCCCTCTCCCGCAAGCGGGAGAGGGAGCAAGAAGGCTTCAGTACTTCCACCGCCGCTGGCCCTCACCCCCACCCTCTCCCGCAAGCGGGAGAGGGAGCAAGAAGGCTTCAGTACTTCCACCGCCGCTGGCCCTCACCCCCCCCTCTCCCGCAAGCGGGAGAGGGAGCAAGAAGGCTTCAGTACTTCCACCGCCGCTGGCCCTCACCCCCACCCTCTCCCGCAAGCGGGAGAGGGAGCAAGAAGGCTTCAGTACTTCCACCG
>JBCNPQ010000012.1:0-110032 GCA_039593255.1 Roseateles sp. | reverse complement strand
CGGTTGCAATACGACGCTGAGCTCGTGATCGGCATGACCCTGGCGAAGGACGCCACGAGCACGCCCAAGCCGCTGATCGGCAACGTGAAGTGGCAGCCCTTCGGACCGGTGACCAGTTGGGACCTCCAACTGAACGCGGGACCGAAGACGGTGGAGCGGGTCTACGACCAGTACGGCCGCCTGGTCCGGTATCCGCTGAACGGCGTAATCCGCGACATCACCTACGACGCGGCGGACCGGATCGTCAGCTACACGCACCTGGACGCGACGACCGGTCAGGTCACCGCTGAAGCGCAGGCGATGAACCAGAGCTTCGGCTACGACGAACTGGGGCGCCTGACCAGTATCTCCACGCCAGCCAACTCCTGGACCATCGGCTACGACGCGAATGGCAACCGGACGGGTGTGACGCTCAACGGCGCAACTCGCAATTACACGACCGAGACCACGAGCAACCGGCTCAGCGGCATCGACAACCCGGCGCGCGGTTTCGGCTACGACACGGCAGGCAACACGCTGAGCGACACGGGGCTGGGCTATACGACGACCTACGGCCTGGACAACCGGCTCGCGACGCTCACGGCCGCAGGCGTGACGACGACCTACAGCTACGACGCGGGCGGGCAGCGCGTGCGCAAGGTGACGGGCACCTCACGCCCGCACTACATGTACGACCAGAACGGGCAACTGCTCGGCGAGTACAACAGCTCGGGCGGAGCGCTCCAGGAATTCGTCTGGCTGGGCAACACGTTGATTGCTGTCCTGACCAATTCGACCACGACGGAGCCGCGGGTCTACTACGCCTACTCGGATCACCTGAACACGCCACGCGTGATCGTGAATGCGGCGGGCGAGGTGCGCTGGCGCTGGATCGCCGAGCCCTTCGGCACCACGGCAGCGGAGACGATCCCCAACTCGCTGGAGAACCTGGTCGTCAACCTGCGCTTCCCGGGCCAGTACTTCGACAAGGAGTCCGGGCTCCATTACAACTACTTCCGGGACTATGACGGGACGACGGGGAGGTATGTGCAAAGTGACCCGATCGGTCTGGACGGCGGGGTCAATACCTACGCCTACGTCAGTGGAGATCCTCTGGGCGGTGTCGATCCGAACGGCTTGTTTGAGTTTTCAGATCCGGCCACGTGGCCCACCCTTCCCGATGGATTGGTCAACTACTTCGAAGGATACGGTTCTTACTATGGCGGCTTGTGGAATGCATCCAAACATATGTACTACCGTGCAGGTTTTGCAGGCGCTTGTAGGCAAAGAAGGGCGACCGAGAATGAGGCAGCGTTGGCTGCGGGTCTGTACGCCCTGTCGAATCCGGCCATAGCCAAACAGGCTGCCGCATCGGCTTTGCACTGGGCAGGTAACCACAAAGCGTATTTGAGCGGGCGCCTGTCAGCGGGGGTGGTCACTAGCACGGTCACTCGCGTTGGCCCTTACGGAGGTCTGTCGTTGGGAATCGTTGCAGGCATGGGCGACGCGCTCAACAACATTGACCGTGCAAATGCGTCATCGGCGGAGCAAGTGCTTCGCAGTATTCTGGGTGACCGCATGCCCCATCTCCCAAACGTCTCACGCACGGAATGTGAATGTCAAAGATAAACCTTCGACCGAGTCGTGCACGCAGTCCGTTTGACAACCCTTTGCTCGCCGGATTGGTGCACGTGGTGACGGCTGTGACGGTATGCGGTGCGGTGTACTTCTCGTTAACCGAAAGTACGCTCTGGCCGCTCTACGCCGCAGGGATGTTTGTGTCGATGCTGGAAGGCTTGTGGATCTACTTTCGTTTGAGGCGATAAACATCCGGTCTGCTGTGTGCCCGATACCCCCAAAGATGGGAGGCTCCCCACAAAGAGGGATCCTCCCCCATGAAGTAGGAACCGATCGACCTAGGGGTAGTTGGCCGCGGGAGCGGCATCTACAACCGCTAGGCGATCGAGGGGTCAGGCAGTCCGCTTCATCTCCGACGCGAATCCATCAAGGAGTCAGCCATGAGATCCGAAGCGAGAACCGCCTTCCAGCAGCAGGTCATCGAAGCGCTCGTCGAGAGCAAGGCCATCAACGTCGACGCGGTCGGCGCGACCTTCGCCAAGTTCGGCGAACGCGCGCTGCTGCAGGGCGAATCCCTGGTCACCATCATCAACCGCAACGCCATCTGGAACTGCGGCTGGCCGGGGCCCGAGCTCGACATCGTGCGCAACACGCGCCAGCTCCACGAGTGACATCGTGAGCGCGGTCGTCTCGATGCCGGTGGTCCGGCCGATGGCGGGCAGGCGGTCGGTCGCGACCCGGCGTCGTGACGACCTGCTGGGCCGCGTGCACCTCGCGGTGCGCCTGGCCCGGCGGGCGCTGAAGGCGGCGGTGGCGGCGGAACAGTCGTCGACGGAGGAGGGCGCTGCGAGGGAGGAGGCCGCGTTGTCGCCGGAGGACGGGCAGTCGTCCGCGCAAGCGGGAGCGACGCGGCCCGCCCCGCTGGTGCTGGGCAAGGTCGTCGGCGAGGCCGCGATGCTGTTGCGTGCGACGGCGCCCTTGCGCGGGGAGGACGAGACGCTCGATGTCGAGGCGCGACTGCTCGCCGTGCAGCTCGTGGCGCAGGCGCGAGGGAGCCGCGTCAAGGAGCGCCTGTGCAACGACGCGGGGCGCGCGCTGGAGCACGCGTCCGCGCATCTCTTCCTCGCCGATGCGGGCTACCCCGACGACGCATTCGATCGCCTGCTCGGCGAGATCCTCGACGGCACCGCCGCGTGGGGCGCCGAGCGTCTGCCCAATCACCAGCTCGAATGCGAATGGCTCGACCAGATCCGGCGCGGCCGCGTCGACGTCGAGCCCATCGACGAGGAGTCGCTCGCGGGCACCTGCATCGCCTGGCCGCTCGACGTGCTGGGATGCTCGACGCTCGATCTCTACATGTTCACGCACGTGGTGATGTACGCCTCCGACATGGGGCGGCGTGCGGTGCAACTGCCGCGTCCGGCACCGGAGATCCTGGCCGAGGCCGAAGCGGGACTGGCCGCGGCACTCGATGCCGACAACCTCGATCTCGCCGCGGAGCTGCTGTGGACCTGGCCGATGCTGCGCCAATCGTGGAGCCCGATCGCGACCTTTGCCTTCGACGTGCTCGTGCGCGCTCAGGACGAGCACGGCTTCCTGCCCGGACCGGACTACGCGCGCCACGCGGGTCGGACCGGCGAAGGCCTCGCGCACGAGGAGCTGATGCTGCGCACCTCGTATCACGCGAACCTGGTGATGGGCATGCTGTGCGCGGTGATGCTGCAGCCGGGCGTCGAGCCGCACTCCGCAACGAGTGTCGCAACGCATGCCGCGACGCACCCAGCGATGCGCGACTCGCGATCGCGGCATCGTGTCGATGGCGAGCTGCTCGGCCGCTTGCCGGGAAGATCCCGCGATCCGCGCTGGCAGCGGCACTTCGCGACGCTCGACGATCGTCAGCGCGCCGCGCTTTCCCCGCTGTGCTTCAGCGTATGGTTCCGACGTGCCGCCGCATCGGGCGACCTCGTCGAACTGCGCGCGGCGTTGGCTGCGACGCTCGAACAGCGCGGCGGAGAAGGGCCGTCGGCACTGCAGGCACTGCGGCGTCTTCAACGCCTCATGGCCGTGGCGAGGATGGGGAGCGACGCCGCAGCTGCGGATTGACCCTCGCCTCGTCTCTGGTTACTTCACGTCGACGGACGTCCCCAGCGCGAAGGCGGCCAGTTGCGCGTCCCAGCGCTGGCCGGCCGCGGCGTTGTCCGCGTTGGCCCAGCGGATCGCGAAGCGTGGGTCGCCCGAGAGTCGCGAGTCGGCATCGGGCAAGGCCAGCCACACCTGATAGCGGCCGGTCGGCAGATCGCCGGGCAGCGTCGCGGCGATCGTCGCGTTCTGGTCGGTGGTTCCGGGCGTCCACGCGCGCGGATCGGCGCCGGTCGCGTCCAGGCGGCGCACCTCGCCGGTCGTCGCGTGCTTGAGCACCAACTGCACGCCTCGAGGATTGAACACACGCGCCCAGCCCTCGTTGCGAAGCGCGAGCTGCACGTTCAGCGGCTGCCCGCGCGTGGCCGCGCTCGCGTGCGAGGCTGACGACAGCGCGAGGCGATAACCCATCCTGCGGCGCACCTCGGCCATGCAGCCGCCCTGCACCCACTTGTCGTGGAAGGCGCTGCGGTAGTACTCGTTGTTGAGATAGGTCAGGTTGTAGCGCGCGCCTTCGGCCAGGATGTCGGCGCACTGTGAGCGCGGCACGGCGCCAGCCTCGTCGGCAGGGTTGCAGGTTTCTCCGCCGAAGGGCGCGAGATCGCCCAGGCGATCGACGTAATCGCGCTGCCTCGCGGCGGTGGTCGCGTTGTCGTCGTAGGTGCCGACATCCGTCTTGCTGGCGAGGAAGCAGTCGTTGTGCACGCCCACGCGCAGCCCGCCGGCGAGCACCGCGCTCAGGGTCGGCAGCGTCGGCGTCCCGTCCATCACGTAGGGCGGGTAGCGCAGCTGGATGAAGCGGCCGGCCGGCAGCGCGGCGAGCAGCGCATCGCGGATCTGGTTGCGGCTGGCCGCGGCGGTCAGGTTGTTGGACGAGGTGTGCCACTCGCCCCAGGCGCCGATGAAGCCTGCCTGCAGGAAGGCGATGACGTCGCCGTTGCGCTGCAGCACCGGCTTGAGCTGCTCGATGTGGGCGAGCACGCGGGACAGCGGCGCGTCCTTGGCGTTCTGGTAGTCGACTTCCGATTCCGGATAGTTGTAGACGGCGCGCAGGACCAGCTTCACGCCGCCGGCGCGGGCCTGGGCGAGCGCGGTCTCGATCTGCGCGAGCAGCGCCGGGGCCAGGTCTGAACCGCGGTAGGCCGACAGGTCCAGCTTCGAGAACAGCAGGCGATAGCCGTTCTTGTAGGCGTCATCGGCGTCGGCGCGGCTGAAGGTGTCGAGGTTGGACCAGGTCCAACGGTAGAAGCCGCGTTCCGGATTAGGGAAGTCGGCGTCGCTCGTGGTGAAGGTCGCGCCCGTCGGGGGCTCGTCGGTCCCGGCCGGAGGAACCGGCGTGGGCGTTGGTGTCGGTGTCGGCGGGGTGGTCGGCGTCTCCGGATTCTGCGGCGTGCCCGGCGTCGTCGGCGTCGTGGGCGATGTCGGCGTGGACGGCGTTTCCGGTGTTGTCGGTGTGGTGGGCGCGCTGGCGCCGGTCGAAGGCGGATTGGTCGCCACCGGCGGCGAGGCTTCACTCGATGCCGAGCCGCCGCCGCAGGCCGTGAGGATCGCCATCGACAGCGCCGCGACGAGTGGGCTCATGCCCGTGAACGGACGGCGGAGGGGGCGTTGCTTCTGCATGGATGCGGCTCATTGACGGGTTTGTTGCCAATGTATTTCTGCGGAAGCGGCACCGATCGCAACGCGGCGCAACAGAGTGCTTCGAGGGCGGTGGCTGGAAAAAGTCTTTCGCGGTCCGGGGCACCGAAAGTTCCTGGCGCATTTGTATGCGCGTGTGTCGCGGCGCCGGGCTCATACAGGCCCTTGCCGAAAGGGCGGGGCGGTGACAAACCGCGGATACCTGGGGGCGATGAAATTCGTTCCGTACCAACGCAACCCACCTCACCCAGGAGCTCACCATGACCAAGTCCTTCTCCACCGCCCTGTTCACCGCCACGATCGTGGCTGCCAGCCTGGCCGCGATCGCCCAGCCGGCGGCAGCGCAATCCAACGAGTCGTCCACGGGGCTGACGCGTGCCGAAGTCCGCGCCGAGCTGATCCGCGCCCGCGCCGCCGGCGAGCTGGTGTACTGGAACGACGGCGTGCAGTTCTCGCAAGGCAACACGCAAGGCCCGGCCCGCACGCGTGCGGAGGTGCTGGCCGAACTCGAGGCGGCGCGCGCGAGCGGCGAGCTGCTGCGCTCGCAACGTGACAACTACGTGCCGCCGTCGACCGGCGTGTCCAAGACCCGTCAACAGGTCAACGCCGAGACGGCCGAAGCCCGACGACTGGGCCTGCTGGGCCACGAAGGCGACGGCCCCGTGGTCGCGACGCCGGAGCAGCTGGCTCGGGTTGAAGCCGCGGGGCTGCGGGCCCGCGCCGAAGCCATGGCGGCCGCCGACGCGCAGCGTCCGATGCTCTGAGCGGCTCGTGAGACAGGCGGGAGAAGCCCCCAAAGGTGGGTTGTCGCCCGACTGCGGGGTGAGACGTCGGAACAACGGCGCCCCGGCTCCTTTCGTTTCGTCCTGGCGGCGCGGTCATAGAGTGTCTTCGTGCATTGATCTGAAGAGACACCTCATGACCTCGCCCCAAGCTCAACACGACGATTCGACGCACTCGCCTTTCGAAACGGACTACCTGGCCCGCACGCTCGGTCCGATCGCGGAAGACGCCGGCATGGCGTTGACGGAACTCGTCGCCAACGCGTGGGATGCAGGCGCATCGCTCGTCGACCTGACGATTCCGGAGATGACCGGTGGAACGCTGGTCGTCGAGGACGATGGGCACGGCATGACGGCCGACCAGTTCCGGGAACGTTGGATGACGCTGGGCTATGACCGGCTCAAACGACAAGGGGTCGAGGTCGAGTTCCCTTCGCCGCGCAAAGGCTGGCGGCGATTCGCCTATGGCCGCAGCGGCATGGGGCGCCACGGCCTGCTGTGCTTCGCCGACAGGTATGCGGTCGAGACCTGGCGCGACGGTCAGGCCACTCGCGTCGACATCGAGGCGTCCTCAGCTCAGGCGCCGTTCGGCATTGAGAGCGAGGCCCGCGTACGCCGCGAGGGGCAGGGGACACGCATTGCCGTCGCCGTCCAGCGGCGCCTTCCTGACCTCGCTCGGATCCGCGCGATGCTCGCGGCGACCTTCCTCCATGATCCGCGATTCATCGTGCGTGTGAACGGTGAATCCGTGGCATCGGCAGATCTCTCCGGTGCCATCGATCGCGCCGAACTGATGGTCGACGGAGGTCCGCCGGTGGTGATCGGCGTCATCGACGCCAAGCGGGCCGGCAGGAGCGCCAGCCATGCCGGCATCTCGTTCTGGGTGAACGGCCGACGCGTCGGCACGCCGAGCTGGGCCATCGATGGGGAATCCCTGATCGACGCGCACGGCCACTTCGCCAGGCGCTACGCCATCTTCGTTCAAGGCGGGGAGGCGTGGTTGCCCGAAGTCGGGAAGGACTGGCTCGGGTTCAAGCGAGGTGCGTCCGTCGATGCGCTGCACGTGGCGGTTCGCGACCACGTTCATGTCGTGCTCGATCAACTGGGCGGAACGGTGTCCGAGGAATGCTCCGAGGATGCACTGATGTCTCATCGAGCCGCTTTCGGCATGCTCACGCCGATGCAGCGTGCGGGCGTGGCGACCTTCACGCGCGAGCTGGTGAAGGCCACGCCGGCTGTCTCCCAGGACGTCCTCTCGGCTGCAGTGCTGGCGGCCATCCGCCTCAAGCAATCGCGCGGTGGCTCCGGGTTGTTCGACAAGCTGGCGGTGTTCGGGGACTCGGACATCGAAGGGCTGGGGCGCCTTCTGGATCAATGGACCATCCGGGACGCGCTCACGGTACTGGATGAGATCGACCATCGCTTGGCCGTGCTCGCCACGCTCGACCAGCTGAGCGGCGATCCGACAGCCGACGAGTTGCAGGTCCTGCATCCGTTGATCGCGCAGTCCCGATGGCTGTTCGGGGCGGAGTTCGACAGTGCCGAATACGTGTCCAACGTGTCGATCCGGACCGCGGTAGAGAAGATCTTCAAGAAACGCCTGTCTCCGATGGACTTCTCCAATCACCGAAAGCGTCCCGATCTGCTCATGCTGGAGGACGCCACCTGTTGCGTCGTCGGGACGGAAGGCTTCGGGCCTGGCGATGAGCGCTTGATCCGGCAGCAGAAGGTGCTTCTCGTGGAACTCAAGCGGGGAGGACATGTGCTGCGGCGCGAGGATCTCTGGCAGGCGCTCGGGTATCTGAACGACCTTCATCGTTGCGGCGCGTTGGACGGGCCGTCGCAGTTGACGGCCTTCGTGGTCGCACACACGATCGGCGAGGACGCGGAGCTTGAGCTGCCATTCGTGGCCGGTGGCCTGCTTCGCGGCAGTGTCCGCGCGGTGACCTATGGGCAGCTCACGCGCTCCGCGCACTGTCGCCTTCTTCAGATGAAAGACAGGATTCCGGCCCGCTACGAGGATATGTCGGGCGCAGATCTGTCCGCACGGGTCATGCGGACTGCGCAGCCCGCATCAGCGTAGGCGAGGGCGGTCCGAGATGTTCACCCCAGCGTCCCCACCACCGCGATCTCCTTCTGATCCGGCACCTCGTTGTACGAGAGCACGGACAGCCCCGGCGCGAAGAGCCGGGCGTAGCGCGCCAGCAGCGGTCGCACCTGCGGCATGACCAGCAGCGCCGGCGGCGCGCCCAGCGACTTCATCTGGTCGCGCGCGCCCGGCATGTGCTGCTGCAGCTGCGACAGCAGCTGCGGATCCACCGGATAGCTGTCCAGCTGCACCTTCGCGCCGCCCGCCCGCGCCTGGTTCAGCGCGTTCAGCAGGTGGTTCTCGAGGTCGCTGCCGAGGTTGAACACCTTCAGCGCGCCCAGCGCCCCCTGCGGCCCCTGCAGCTGCGACACGATCTGCCGCTTCAGCGCGCAGCGCACCTCCGCCGCCAGCAGCACCGGATCCTTGGTCGCCTCCGCGTTCTCCACCAGCGTCGACGCGATGGTCTGGATGTCCTTCACCGCCACGCCCTCGGCCAGCAGCAGCCGCATCACCTTCAGCAGCTGCGCATGCGTGTAGGCCTTGTCCAGCGCACCCCCCAGCTTGGGCGCGATCGCGTTCAGCCGCTCCATCAGCGCCGCGATGTCGTCGAACTTCAGCAGCTCCGGCAACTGCTCGCGCAGTACCTTGGACACATGCGTCGCGACCACGCTGGCCACGTCCACCACCTGGTAGCCCAAGCCCAACGCATGCGCCTTGTGCTCGGCCTCGATCCAGGTCACCGGCATCGCATACGCCGGATCGAAACCCGGAATGCCGTCCACGTCGCCCCAGACCTGGCCCGAGGCGATCGCCATCAGCCGGTCCGGATAGACCTCCGCCTGCGCCACCACCGCCCCGCTCAGCGAGATCGCGTACTGGCTCGGCTTGAGCGACAGGTCGTCGCGCACCGCCAGCGTCGGCAGCAGGACCCCCAGCGACTCGCTCAGCGCCTGCCGCATGCCGCGCACCCGCGCCTGCAGCGCCGCGCCCTGCGCCGGATCGATCAGCCCGACCAGCTTGTAGCCCAGGCTCACCGACACCGCTTCCACCACCGGCAGCGCGCGCCAGTCGATCTCCGGCGGCGCGGCCGCGACCAGCGCGCTTTCCAGCGGCGCCGCCGGCTGGATGCGGTCCCGCGACCGGTCTCCCATGCGCCACGCCGCATACGCCAGCGCGACCGCGAAGGCGCTGAACGCCATCCACGGCATGCCCGGGATCAGCGCCAGCACGCCCATCACGCCGGCCGCGCTGTAGAGCACCTGCGGCGAGGCGAGCATCTGCTCGCTGACCTGCTGCTCGAACTCGCCCGAATCGCTCACCCGCGTCACGATGATCGCGGCCGCCGCCGACAGCAGCAGCGCCGGGATCTGCGCCACCAGGCCGTCGCCGATCGTCAGCAGGCCGTACTGGCGGATCGCCTCGCCCAGCGACAGCCCGTGCATCAGCGCGCCGATCGCGACGCCGCCCACCAGGTTGATCAGCAGGATCAGGATCGACGCGATCGCGTCGCCGCGCACGAACTTGCTCGCACCGTCCATCGCGCCGTAGAAGTCCGCCTCGGTGCCGACTTCCTGGCGGCGCTTCTGCGCCTGCTCCTGGTTGATCAGGCCGGCGTTGAGGTCGGCGTCGATCGCCATCTGCTTGCCGGGCAGCGCATCCAGCGTGAAGCGCGCCGACACCTCCGAGATCCGCTCCGCGCCCTTGGTGACGACGATGAAGTTCACCACCATCAGGATCACGAAGACCACCAGCCCGACGATGAAGTTGCCGCCGATGACCACGTTGCCGAAGGCCTCGATCACCTTGCCCGCGGCGTGCGTGCCCTCGTGCCCGTGCAGCAGCACCACCCGCGTCGAGGCGACGTTCAGCGACAGCCGCATCAGCGTGGTCGCCAGGATCACGCTGGGGAAGATCGAGAAGTCCAGCGGCCGCCGGCTGTTCACGCTGACCAGGATCACCACCAGCGACAGCACGATGTTGAAGGTGAACAGCACGTCCAGCAGCACCGGCGGCAACGGCAGGATCACCATCCCCAGGATGGCCAGCAGGAACAGCGGCGCGGCCACGCGCAGGTCGCGCAGTTGCTGGCCGACGCGACCGAAGGCGCCGGGGGACGAGGCCGACGATCGCGATGGGGAGGACGGTGAGGAGGTCATGCGGACTCCGGATCGGAGAGGTGGCGCGGCACCGGCAGCTCGGGCGCGAGGTCGGGGGCGGTCGGGCGGCGGCCCGCGTGAAAGGCCTTCAGCTGCATCACGTAGCTGAGCACCTGCGCGACCGCCTGGTACAGCGACGCGGGAATCTGCTGCTGCACCTGCGAGCTGTTGTAGAGCGCGCGCGCCAGCGGCGGCAGCTCCAGCAGCTGCACACGGTGCTCGCGCGCGAGCGAGCGGATGTAGAGCGCCATCTCGTCGACGCCCTTGGCGACGACGTAGGGCGCCTCGGCCTTGCTGCTGTCGTAGCGCAGCGCGACCGCGTAGTGCGACGGATTGACGATGACGACGTCGGCCTCGGGCACCGCCTTGCGCACGCCGCGCCGCGCCAGCTGCTGCTGCAGCTGCCGGATGCGCTGGCGCACCTCGGGCCGGCCTTCGTTCTGCTTGTACTCTTCCTTGACCTCCTGCTTGCTCATGCGCTGGCCGCGCAGGAAGATCAATCGCTGCAGCGGCACGTCGACCAGCGCGTAGAAGGCCAGCACCGACGCCAGCGTCAGCAGGCCGTCCATCACCAACGAGGCGCCGCGCGCCAGCGCCGCGGGCAGGCTCAAGGCCTGCAGCTGCACGTAGTCCGCGGCATAGGCGGTCGTGACCCAGTACAGCACCGCCAGCACGCCGCCGGTCTTCATCAGCGTCGCGGCGAGCTCGGTGTAGTGCTTGGCGCTGAAGAGCCGCCCGAGGTTGCCCAAGGGATTGAGCTTGGAGAACTTCGGCGCCCACTGCGACGGCGTGAACACGATCCCGCCGCCGAGCTGCGTCGCCACGATCACCGCCGCCGGCAGCGCCAGCAAGGGCAGCAGCATCTTCGCGAGCAGCCACAGCGACTCGTGCGCCGCCTCGCCCCAGAGCGCGTCCAGCCCCTGCAGCGCGTCGTTGCCGTCCAGCGGCGCGAGCGCCAGCCGGAACAGCCGCGCGAAATCCTCCAGGTACAGCGGCGCGATCATCATCAGCAGCTTCAGCCCGACCAGCAGGCCGACCGCCGCGCCGATGTCCTTGCTGCGCGCGACCTGGCCCTGCTCGCGCGCCTTGCGCAGCTTCTGCTCCGAGGGCTTCTCGGTCTTGTCGGCGGTGTCGGACTCAGCCACCGGGCACCCCCCGCATGCCCTGCTCCAGCATGCGCAGCAGCTGCTGCGTCATGCGCAGGTAATGCGCCGGCACATGGGCCAGCATCTGCGTCAGCATGAACAGGCCGAACAGGGTCACCAGCGCATAGCCCAGCGAGAACAGGTTGAGCGCCGGCGCGACGCGATTGAGGAAGCCCATGCCCAGTTGCACGACCAGCGTCGCGGCCACGACCGGCATCGCCAGCAGCAACGCCGCCGAGAACACCCAGGCCAGGTTGTAGGCCAGGTTCTGCAGCGTCAGCAGCGCCAGGCCCGCGCCCAGCGGCCAGGCGCGGAAGCTCTCGCCCAGCACCGCGGTGAACAGCAGGTGGCCGTCCATGCCGAAGAAGGCCAGCACGCACAGGATGTTCAGCAGCGCGCCGACGACGTCCGACGAGCTGCCGTTGATCGGATCGTTCATCACCGCCATCGCCAGGCCCAGCTGCGAGGACAGCAGGAAACCCAGCACGCCGATCACGGCGATCGCCAGGTGGAAGCTCAGGCCCATCGCCAGGCCCAGGATCGCCTGCTCCGCCGCGGCCAGCACGCCCTGCATCGAGAACACCGGGATGGCGACCGCCGTCGACTGCGCGACCGGCATCATCACCACCGCCAGCACCAGCGCCAGCAGCACGCGCGCGGACATCGGCATGCCCGCGTCGCCGATCGTCGGCGCCGCGGCCAGCATCGCCAGGATGCGGCAGAACGGCCACCACAAGGCGCTGAGCCAGGCGGTCAACTGGCCGAAGTCGATCTCCACGGCGCGTCTCCGCTACGAGGCGAGCTGCGCCGCGCGCTCGAAGATCGAGACGCAGTAGTCCATCAGCAGGCCCACCATCCAGCGGCCCGCCAGGCCCAGCACCAGCAGCGTCACCAGCAGCCGCGGCAGGAAGGCCAGCGTCTGCTCGTTGATCTGCGTCGCGGCCTGGAACAGCGCCACCACCAGGCCCGTCACCAGCCCCGGCAGGATCAGCACCAGCACCAGCAGCATGGTCAGGTGCAGGCTCTCGCCGATCAGGTCGGCGGCGATCTCGGGCGTCATCCCGCGACCCCGCGCACGCTGGACACCAGCGTGTTCACCGTCAGCGTCCAGCCGTCCACCAGCACGAACAGCAGCAGCTTGAGCGGCAGCGAGATCACCAGCGGCGACAGCATCATCATGCCCATCGCCATCAGCACCGAGGACACCACCAGGTCGATGACCAGGAAGGGGATGAACAGCATGCAGCCGATCTGGAACGCCGTCTTCAGCTCCGACAGCGTGAAGGCCGCCAGCTTCACCGCGAAGCTGTGGTCCTCCGGCTTCGCGACGTTCGTCTCGCCCGACAGCTGCGCGATCTGCGCCAGCGCGCTCTTGCCGGTCTGCGCCAGCATGAAGCGCGAGATCGGCTTCTCCGCGATCGCCAGCGCCTGCATCAGCGTGATCTTGTCGCTGTCGTAGGGCAGCATCGCCTGCTCGTAGACCTGCGCGCCGATCGGGCGCATCACCAGGATGGTCAGGATCAGCGCGATGCCCGTCACCAGCCGGTTCGGCAGCCCCTGCTGCAGGCCCAGCGCCTGGCGCAGCAGCGACAGCACGATCACGAAGCGGGTGAAGCTCGTCATCATCAGCACCAGCACGGGCAGCAGCCCGAGCAGCGTCATGATGACCAGCACCTGCGTCTTCAAGGTGAAGTCGCCGCCGCCCGCGCCGGCGCCAGCGATGCGGATCGCCGCCATCGCCGGATCGGCGGCGAGCGCCGCCAGCAGGACCAGCCCGCCCAGGGCCGCCGCGCGCGTCCAGGGACGCCGGACGGGCGCCGATGGGCGGGGCGCCGACGGCCCGCCCATCGGCGTGCCGCGATCGATCGCGCCCTCAGCGTTCATGAGCCCAGCCGGTCCAGGTCCAGCCCGTCGATGTCCAGCACGCGCAGCGCGTGGCTGTCGCCGCTGACGACGACCTCGGCATGGCCGATCGGCGTGCCGTTGACCTTGATCACCAGCGGCGCGCCGGCCAGCGTGTCGAGCTCGACGACGCTGTCGGCCTGCAGCTGCGCCAGGTCGTGCAGCGACACGCGCGCCTCGCCGACTTCCAGCGTCAGGGTCACCGGGATCTTGCGCATCAGCGCGGGCAGGTCGCGGCCGGCCGGCTTCGCGTCGACGATCCGGGCGTCTTCCGCCATCGGTTCGTCCAGCAGGCCGGCGATCAGGTCGGTATCGCTCATCATCAATCACTCCAGGTCTTGGAAAGAGGTCAGGCACAACTTGCCCTGGTGTTCGGCCACGGCCGCGCTCATCAGCGCCGAGCCCTCGACCATCACCGTCGCGTCGGCCAGCCGGATCGGGATCAGCGCGCCGGGACGCAGATCCAGCACCGTGCCGAGGTCCAGCTCGCGCTCCAGCAGCCGCGCCTGCAGCGTCAGCGCGAGGCGGCGGTCCAGCGGCTGCTGCTGGACGGGCGCGCGCGACGTGCGATGCGCCGCGGAGAGCTGGCGCAGCAGCGGCAGCAGATAGGCGCCGGCCAGCGCGAGGGAGATCGAGGCGTCCTGTTCGCCGTCGCGCAGCGACGCGACCAGCTCCCAGCCGTCGGCGCCGAAGGCGGGCAGGGCGCCGCCCTGCATCGGCGGCAGTTCCGGCGCGGGGGGCAGGTCTTGCGTGAGGTCCGCGTCGGGGCGCGACGCGTGTTCCAGCCACTGGACGCACAGGCCCGCGAACTGGCCCGCCAGCAGGTGCAGCAGGCGATCCTCGGTGGCGGTCGGCGGCGTGTCGGCCGTGGCCAGCGCGGTGTCCGCGCCCAGGCCCAGACGCCGGGCCATCAAGGCCAGCACCAGCGGACGGTCGATGCGGCAGGCGAGTTGACCGACCGGGCCGGCGGCGCGCAGCCAGCGCGGCGATCCTTC
Source organism: Roseateles sp. (assembly GCA_039593255.1). Lineage (GTDB taxonomy): Bacteria > Pseudomonadota > Gammaproteobacteria > Burkholderiales > Burkholderiaceae_C > Roseateles. The sequence continues at coordinate 95,629 of JBCNPQ010000012.1, read as the reverse complement.
CGCGTGGCCCGCCGCGGCCGTGTCTCGCGACGAAGCGTCCAGCGGCCGCAGCGTCAGCGCATGCAGCTCATGCCGGCTGTGATAGCGGCGGTTCCAGGGCTGGATCAGCAGGCGCTGGAGTGCCTCGCGCAGACGCTGTGCCACCTGCGGCAGCAGATGCACCGGGCGGCCCAGGCTGCGCGGGTCGAGCGCGGCGGGCTGGTGCGGCGGAGCAGGGAGTGGCGGGTTCATCCGTGGTTCCAAGGGTGGTTCCAGAGTGGCGGGGCGGCCATTGAAACGAAACTGCCATGCCCAGGCGATGAGCGGAATGGATGTTTCAGGCCATAACCCGGCGAATTCTAGGAATCGATGTCGATTCCGGCCAGCATTGGAACTGCTCCGTTGAACCATGCGGGGAATAAATCACAAACCATCGGCTACCAATCGCACATCCCGGAATCCGCCCGTTTAAGTCGACCGGAAGAGCGGTCGTTAATAACCCGGCGAGCATCGGGTGAATTGATTTTTCACATTTATCAATCCCGAAACAATGCCGACTTAAATCCAGGCAAATGCGCGAACAGCGGATCATTGCCCGAGCGGTATTGGTGCCGGTTCGTGACATCCGTCACGCTGGCGTACGCTGTTTTGGTGCGGTGCAAAATCGGTTCTTGTTGCGGACGCACACAGTGGCTACAGTCCCGACACATCAGGGCACACCCGAGCGAAAGCCGGGGTCGCAAAGCCTCCGGTCTACCGTCGGGTCTCTGCTGAAACTCTTCAGCCAGAACGCCAGGCCACGATAGCGGGGTTGCCAGACCTGAGTCTGCGAGCCACGTGACGCGTGGTTCAAAGGCGCTCGCCTGCCAGGCCCCACCCGGGCCTGTTGTGACCCTGCCTGCCCTCGCCGAGGTGCGCCCGTCTTGCCGAGAGAGGACGGACATGGTCATTCACAGACATCCCTTCATTCCCTGACCCGTTGCGAGACGGTGCCTTCGGACGCGTGTCCGCCGGCGTCGGCCAACTCGTCGCGGCCTTCCGGTCGCGTGGGATTCCGGGTATTCCGAAATACTCACCTGGAAAATATCGCAGCCCCTGTGGCGCGAGGGTATTCCTACGCCTGGAAGCGATCGAATGAAACTGTCTGTAAATATCGAGAAAATGTCGCCGCAAAAATACGAAGCACCGATACGGTGACAAAAAGAGCAGCGATATTTTCTTCCGTCGCAAATCTCCGGCGCGGAGATTGAAGAGTTCGCCGCCTGAGCCGCCCGATTAACCAAATGGAATGGGCGGATAAGGCAGATGCATGATCACGGGAAAACCCGCTCCTTCCCGAGCGGTGAGGCCCCTTTTTGCCCGGAGCAAAGGTATGTCGGCCACGATGCTCAATGCCGCCATCGGCCAGTCGGCGATGGAATCCCTGCTGAAACAGGAAACCGTGCGCCTGCAGCAGGACGCGCAAGCGCTTTCAGGAGCTGCGGGCGATAACCCGTCCGCCCCTGGTTTCGAGCAGGTCCTGCGGCGTGTCGACGACCGCGACCAGGCCGCCGCCGCCCGCATGGAGGCGGTCGAGCGCGGCGAGAGCGACGACCTGGTCGGCGCCATGCTCGCCAGCCAGGAAGCCAGCCTGTCGTTCTCGATGCTGATGCAGGTCCGCAACAAGGTGGTCGGCGCGGTGGACGAGCTGATCAAGATGCAGCTCTGAGGCCCGCGGGACAGTCACGATGAACGACCTGCAGACCCTCCAGGGCGCCGCCGCCGCCGACCGCGGCGCGCCGGCCTGGCGCCGCCGCCTCGGCCAGGCGATCGGCGGCCTCGGCCTAGTCCGCTCCGCGCCGGCCGCCGGCAACGGCCTGTCGCTGCTGCGCTCGGCGGCGCCGCTGCTGATCCTGGCCGCCGTCGTGACCGCGCTGGTGCTGATGCTGCTGTGGCGCGACCAGGCCGGCTACAAGCCGGTCTTCGGCCAGCGCGAGCATGTGCCGACTGCCGACGTGCTGTCGGTGCTCGACGCCGAACGCATCGCCTACCGCCTGCATCCCGAGAGCGGCCAGGTGCTGGTGGCCGATTCGGACCTGGGCCGCGCGCGCATGCTGCTCGCCGCCAAGGGCGTCGTGGCGAAGCTGCCGTCCGGCCTGGAGCTGATGGACCAGAACGATCCGCTGGGCGTGAGCCAGTTCGTGCAGGACATCCGCTTCCGCCGCGGCCTGGAGGGCGAGCTCGCGCAGAGCATGATGGCGCTCGACGCGGTCGAGTCCGCGCGCGTGCACCTGTCCATCGCCAAGAGCAGCTCCTTCGTGCTCAACGACGAGCAGAAGAGCTCGGCCTCGGTGGTGCTGACGCTCAAGCCGGGCCGTTCGCTCAACCACGAGCAGATCGCCGCGGCGATCAACCTGGTCGCAGGCTCGGTCGCCAACCTCGATCCGTCGCGGGTCAGCCTGGTCGACCAGGCGGGCAACCTGCTGTCGGCGCGCGTCGACCTGAGCGAGGGCTTCGACGGCGGCGCGCAGGGCAACGAGGCGCAGCGCCGCATCCAGGACGACATCCGCCGCAACGTGCATGAGCTGCTGGCGCCGGTGCTGGGCGAACAGAACTATCGCCTCAGCGTCACCGCCGACGTCAACAACGACCGCGTGCAGGAGACCCGCGAGCAGTACGGCGACGCGCCCAAGCTGACCAACGAGGCGATGCGCGAGGAGCAGGACCGCGAGCGCATCGCGCTGGGCGTGCCGGGCTCGCTGAGCAACCGTCCGGCGGCCGCGCTGGCGGCGGCGGCGGCGTCCGCGGCGCAGGGCGAGGACCCGGCCGCGGCCAACGCCAACAGCAACACCGCGCGCAAGAACGCCTCCACGCGCCAGTACGCCTACGACCGCTCGATCACGCAGGTGAAGAAGAGCCGCGGCCGCATCGAGCGCCTGAGCGTGGCCGTGCTGCTGAACACCGCCGCCGCCCCCGGCGGCGCCAAGGACTGGACGCCCGCCGACCTGACCAAGGTCGAGCGGCTGCTCAGCGGCGGCCTGGGCATCGACACGCAGCGCGGCGACACGCTCAGCGTGTCCACGCTCGCCTTCCCGGCGCCGCCGGCGGTCGAGCCCTGGTACCAGCAGCGCGACACGATCGTCGAGTTCGGCGGCTGGGGCGCCTATGCGCTGGCCGCGCTGCTCGGCTACCTGCTGCTGGCGCGTCCGCTGCTGCGCATGGGCCAGCACGCGCTGGGCATGGGCGGCGCGCGCGGCAAGGGCGGCAAGGGCGCCAAGGAAGCGAACGGCGGCCGCGCTGACGGTCGCGCCGACCGCCGCGCCGACGGCCCCGAGATCACGCCGCTGGAGCCGCTGAACGGCAGCGCGGCAGGCCAGCCGGTCCTGACGCCGGCGGGCGAGGGCGCGCCCGCGCTGGGCGGCCCGGTGGGTGCCGCGCTGGCGGGTGCCGCGCAGTCCGGCTCGGCGGTGACGCCGCTGCTGGAGAACTACGAGCTGCCGCCGCCGGGATCCCCGGTGGACGTGCTGGTGGACCACCTGAAGGTGCTCGCGGCCAAGGAGCCGGAGCGGGTGGCGGAAGTCGTCAAGCAATGGGTGCAGAAGAAAAATGGCCGAAGCGAGTGATTTCATTCCGCCCGGCAGCGCCGCGTCGCTGAGCCCGGTCGAGCGCGCCGCCATCGTGCTGCTGAGCATGGGCGAGGAGCCCGCGGCCGCGGTGCTGCGCTGCCTGTCGCGCGAGGAACTGCTGGACGTCACGCAGGTGATGTCGCGCCTGTCGGGCATCAAGGTCGACTGGGTGCGCACCTCGCTGCAGACCTTCTTCGACGACTACCGCGAGCAGAGCGGCGTGCACGGCGCGTCGCGCACCTACCTGAAGCGGTCGCTGGACCTGGCGCTGGGCGGCCAGATCGCCTCCAGCGTGCTCAACAGCATCTACGGCGACGCGATCCGTCCCAAGATGCAGCGCCTGCAATGGGCCTCGCCGAAATGGCTGGCCGAGCAGATCGGCCATGAGCACCAGCGCATGCAGGCGGTGTTCCTGGCCTTCCTGCCCAGCGCGCTGGCCGGCGACGTCGTCGCCGCGCTGCCCGAGGGGCCGGCCGGCGGCCGCGATCGCGTGCTGCTGCAGATGGCGCGGCTGTCGGAGGTCGACGCCGAGCTGCTGGCCGAACTCGAGGACCTGGTCGAGCGCTGCCTCGCCGGCCTGGGCCAACAGGGCGCGACCGTCGAGGGCGTCAAGCAGGTCGCCGAGATCCTCAACCGCATGCCCGGCCAGCGCCAGCAGATGGTGGAGCTGCTGCGCGCGCACGATCCGGGCGTGGTCGGCGAGATCGAGTCCTCGATGTACGAGTTCTTCATGCTCTCGCGCCAGAGCGAGGCCACCCTGACCCGCCTGATCGAGGAAGTGCCGCTGGAGCTGTGGGCCGTCGCGCTCAAGGGCGCCGAGCCGCCGGTGCGCGACGCGCTGCTGGCCGCGATGCCGCGCCGCCAGGCGCAGAGCTTCGAGGACCTGATGCGCCGCGGCGGCCCGATGCCGATGAGCCGTGTCGAGCAGGCCCGCGCCGAGATCATGGTGCAGGTCAAGGCGCTGGTGGACGCCGGCGAGATCCAGGTCCAGCTCTTCGCCGAGGACGTCGTCGAATGAAGACGCTGCGCCCGCATCGTTTCCCGCCGCTGGCGCAGGTCGGCCGCGCGTCCTCGCTGCTCGACGGGCAGTCGGGCGCGCAGCTGCAGGCCAGCCTGGCGCAGGGCTTCCAGGAAGGCCTGGCCAAGGGCTACGAGGAAGGCTATGCGAGCGGCCTGCAGACCGGCACCGACGAGGCGCGCGGCGCCGCCGAGGCGGCCGGCCATGCGCAGGGACTGGCTGCCGGCCGCGAGGACGCGAAGGCGCTGCTGGCGAGCCCGGTGGCCGCGGTCGACACGCTGCTCACCCACCTGTGCCAGCTGCAGCAGGACTACCAGTCCGCGATGCGGCGCGAGGTCGTCGAGCTGGTCGAACGCGTCGCGCGCCAGGTCATCCGCGCCGAATTGACGCTGCGCCCGACGCAGTTGATGGCGCTGGTCGACGAGACGCTGTCGGCGATGCCGCCGGCGCGCGACGGCGTCGAGGTCTTCCTGAATCCCGAGGACCGCCAGCGCCTGCTGGAACTCGGTCCGGAGCGCATCCACGAGTGGACGCTGCATGCGGACGCCTCGCTCGAGTCGGGCGAATGCCGCGTCATCGCGGGCGGCCGCGAGGCGGACGCCGGCTGCCGCCAGCGCCTGGCGGCCTGCATGGACCAGGTCCGGGGTCAGCTCTTGCCCGAGACCACGATGGATGGCGGCGCGGACGGCGCGGCGTCGCCCGTGAACACCGCGGCCGGCGCCTTCGACGCGCTCGACGCGGCCGGGGAGGGCGCCCGATGATCAGCAACGCGCTGCGCCGCGTCGAACTCGGCGACGTGCCGGTCTCGACGCCGACGGGACGCCTGGTCGGCGCCTCGGGCCTGCTGCTCGAGGCGAGCGGCTGCCCGCTGCGCACCGGCCAGCGCTGCCTGATCGAGCAGCGCCTGGAGGGCTCCGGCGAGCAGGCCGGCGACGGCTGGCTGGCCGCGCAGGTCGTGGGTTTCCGCGACCACGTCGCCTACCTGATGCCGTTCAAGAAACCCGACGGCCTGGCCGCCGGCGCGCGGGTGCTGCCGGCGCCGGAACGCTCGTCGCTGATGATCGGACCGCAGTGGCTGGGCCGCATCGTCAACGGCCTGGGCGAGCCGATCGACGGCCGCGGCCGTCTCGGCGGCGACCAGCCGCTGCAGATGGTGCCGCCCAAGGTGAACCCGCTGCGCAAGAAGCCGGTGCAGGAGCCGCTGGACGTCGGCGTGCGCGCCATCAACGGCCTGCTCACGCTGGGGCGCGGCCAGCGCGTCGGCCTGATGGCCGGCTCGGGCGTGGGCAAGAGCGTGCTGCTCGGCCTGATCACCCGCAACACGGTCGCCGACGTCGTCGTCGTCGGCCTGATCGGCGAGCGCGGCCGCGAGGTGCGCGAGTTCATCGACCTGTCGCTGGGCGCCGAGGGCCTGGCGCGCGCGGTCGTCGTCGTGGCGCCAGCGGACGAATCGCCGCTGATGCGGCTGCGCGCCACCGAGCTGTGCCACAGCATCGCTGCCCACTACCGCGACCAGGGACAGCACGTGCTGCTGCTGGTGGACTCGCTCACGCGTTACGCGATGGCGCGGCGCGAGGTCGCGCTGGCGCTGGGCGAGCCGCCGGCCACGCGCGGCTACCCGCCGTCGGTCTTCAGCCTGCTCCCCGAGCTCGTCGAGAGCGCCGGCAACGGCGAGGGCGAGGGCAGCATGAGCGCGATCTACACGGTCCTGGCCGAGGGCGACGACCAGCAGGACCCGGTCGTCGACACCGCGCGCGCGATCCTGGACGGCCACATCGTGCTGACGCGGGCGCTGGCCGAGCGCGGGCACTACCCGGCCATCGACGTGGCGCAGTCGATCAGCCGCTGCATGTCGCTGGTCGCCGACCGCGGCCAGCAGCAGGCCGCGCGCGAGGTGAAGCAACTGATGGCCCGCTTCGAGCAGGTGCGCGAGCTGATGCCGCTGGGCGCCTACGTGCCCGGCGCCGATCCGGCCACCGACCGCGCGGTGGCGCTGTGGCCGCGCATCGAGGCCTTCCTGCACCAGGGCACCCATGAAGGCGCGCCGCTGGCCCGCACGCAAACCCAACTGACGGAGGTGCTCGCATGAGCGGCAGCCAGGATTCGCTGCGCCGCAGCCTCGGCAAGCTGGCCGAGCTGCAACAGCTCCAGCTCGATCGCCAGCAGGCGAAGCTGGTCGCGCAGCAGCAGCTGTGCCAGCGCGTGCAGGGCACGGTGGACCGCCTGGAGGCGCTCGGTGCCCAGGCGACGCTCAGCGGCGTCGCGCTGCCCGGGCTGGCACAGAACAGCGCCGCCTACAAGCAGGCGATGCGCGGCTGGGCCGATCAGCAGCGCGCCGAGCTGGCACGTCGCCAGGCCGAGCTGGAACTGGCCCGCGCCGACACGCTGGCCGCCGCCCGCAAGCAGGAGACGCTGCGCCAGCTGGTCGACCGGGCCGACGCGCGTGCCCGCATCGAGCAGGGCCGCCGCGACCAGAAGGGCCAGGACGAGATCGCCTCGCAGAGCGCCCAGAACGACAGCGCCTACGGCGGCCTGAGCGCGTTCGGCGCGCTGGGCTCATTCGGCGCCTTGGGCCTGCCGACGCGGGGGCGCAATGGCTGACCGGACCCTCGTGCGCACGCCGTTTAAGTCGCGGCCGCGGCCGGTCGCCTTCCACCGGGGAAGTCTCAACCCCGTTCCCTGTGGAGGAGCCCGCCATGGCGACTAGTTTCGATCCGACCTCGACGGCCACCAGCCTGGCCACCGCCTACACGCAGCCGACGCAGTCGCTGCTGGATGCCCAGACCAAGGCCGCGCAGACCGCGTCCAGCGGCCTGACCAAGCTGCAGGGCGCGCTGAGCGCGTTCAAGACGGCGCTCGCCGCCTTGTCGTCCAAGCCCGGCCAGTCGGTGACGCAGTACAGCGCCACGCCCAGCGACAGCGCCGTCATGACGGCCACCGCCAGCGCCGGCGCGCAGCCGACCAGCACGCCGCTGTTCGTCGAGCAGCTCGCCACCACCCACCAGGTCGCCTTCCAGGACCTGCCGGCGGTGCCGGCGGGCCCGGGCAGCATGTCGGTGCAACTGGCCAACGGCACCAGCTTCAACGTCGACCTGGCCAGCGCCGACGGCGACGGCGACGGCACGCTGTCGCAGACCGAGATCGCCCGCGCGATCAACACCGCGGCCAACGGCAGCGCCACCGCGATGGTGGTGACCGTCGGCGGCGCGACCCAGATGGTGCTGAGCTCCGGCGTCAGCGGCGCCGGGGGCAAGCTGACGATCGACACCTCCGGCCTGTCCGGTCCGCTGAAGACCGCGCTGGACGACACCAGCAAGCGCAAGGAACTGGTCGGCGCGCAGGACGCCGTCGTCTGGCTCGGCGCGCAGGGCACCGGCGTGCGGCTGCAGCAGGCCAGCAACACGGTCACGGCCATCCAGGGCGTGTCCATCACGCTGAAGAAGGCGCAGGCCACCGGCGATTCGCCGGTCACGCTGAGCGTGGCCCGCGACGACTCCGCCACCAGCGCCAAGCTGCAGGGCTTCGTCGACGCGTACAACGTGCTGGAGAAGGCGCTCGACGACCTGACCGTCGTCGGCAAGGACGGCACCGCCAACGGCGCCTTCGCCAGCGATGCCGGCGTGCGCGCGCTGCGCGACCGCATCGGCAACCTGATGCGCAACGACTACGCCGGCGCCAACCTGCGCACGCTGGGCGTGTCCATCGGCCGCGACGGCAACGCCTCGCTGGACGGCGCCAAGCTGACCAAGGCGCTGACCGCGACGCCCGACGCGCTGGACAAGGCGCTGGGCTCGACCTCGCTGTCCAACCCCTCGGGCCTGCTCGGCGCGCTGGACAAGCTGGCCGACACCTGGACGAACAGTTCCAACGGCCAGATCAAGCAGCGCCAGACCTCGATCCAGGCGCAGCAGAAGAGCATCAGCGACCGCCAGCTGCGGCTGGACCAGCAATACAACCAGGCGTACAGCCGCTACCTCCAACAGTTCACGCAGCTGCAGAACCTGCAGTCGCAACTGGGCGGGACCAGCAGCCTGTTCGACGCCGTCTCGGCCTGAGCGCCGGGAAGACCTGTGACGACACGATGAGCCACGACGCCTACCAGAGCTACCAGTCGGTCCACCTGCATGCGCAGACCGCGCAGGCCTCGCCGCTCCAGCTGGTGCTGGTGCTGATGGACGGGCTGCTGGACGAGCTCGCCCGCGCCCGCGCCCACATCGAGGCGCGCCGCTTCGAGCTCAAGGCGGCCAGCCTGGACAAGTGCGTGGCCATCATCAACGGCCTGTCCAGCGCGCTGGACCTGGAGGCGGGCGGCGAGGTCGTGGCCAACCTCGCCCGCCTCTACGACTACTGCGCGGAGCGGCTGTACCGCGCCGGCGTCGAGCTCGACGTCGCGCGGGTCGACGAGGTCCGCGGCCTGCTTGCGCAGATCCGCGGCGGCTGGCTGGGCGTGCAGGCCCGTCACGGCTGAGGAGGCGACGACGATGCCCGACACCCTTCGCACCGCCGCGGCCGCCGGTCGCGGCGTGCCCATCACCGTCCGGCTGCAGACGCTGGGCGAGCGGCTGCGCGACGCCTGCGCGCAGCGCAACTGGACCGCGCTCGCGCGCGGCGACGCGGAACTGGCCCAGCTGCTGGGCGGCCTGGACGCCGGCGCGCTGACGCCCGGCGAGCGGACCGCGCTGCAGCAGCTGCGCCGGCTCCACCAGCAGGTCGGCGCCGAATGCCAGCGCGAGCTCGAGCGGCTCGGCCAGACCCTGGAACAGATGCGCCAGCAGCGCCAGGGGTGGTCCGCCTATGCGGAGTCCGCCGACTGGGGCCCGGAGGTGCCAGCATGACGATGACGATGAATCCCCTGGCCGCGCCTTCGGTGCCGGCAAAGCCCGCGTCCGCGGTCGGCCATGCCGCCGGCGAGCCCGTGCCCGACCTGACCTTCGGGCCGATGCTGGCGTCGACGGGCGGCGCGCAGACGGCGTCGGCATCGGCGGCGACGTCGGCTCCCGTCTCGGACGAGGCGTCGGCGGACGAGACGCCGGTGGATGTGCTCGACGCGATGTTGATGCAGGCGCTCGACGAGATGCTCAACCGCGGACCGGCGGCGCTCGTCGCTCCGGGTGCGAAGGCGTCCACCGACGAGGCCACGTCGTCCGACCCGGCGACCCCGCCCACCGTGCCCGCGACGACGCTGGCCATGCTCATGCCGGCGCTGATCCCCGGGGTGATGCCCCCGGCACCCGTGGGAGCGGGCACGTCTTCGGCGTCGACCGCGTCCTCCACCGCCACCGGGCCCGCGTCGGCGTCTGCCGGCGCCGCGCCGGATGCGTTGGCGTCGCTCCTCGGTCTGCCGCTGACCGCCGCGGGGACCGCGTTGACGGCCGATGCGGCGCGTATCGCCGCGCCGCAAGGTGTTGGCGCCGGCGCCTCGTCCGACGACCTGCCGGCCTGGCAAGGCCTGCAGCGTTGGAGCGCCGAGCTGATGACCGCCATGGGCGCCACCGGCGCGATGTCCGCCGCCACGCCGGCGGGCCTGTCGGCCGGCGCTGCCGCCGACGGCGGCGCGATGGGCGCGACGCTGACGCTGCCCGCCTCGCGCGAGGCCTGGCAGCAGCCGCTGATGCAGGCGCTGGGCGACCGCCTCCAGCTCCAGATCGCGCAGCGGACCGACAGCGCGCGGCTGCACCTCGAGCCGCCACAGCTCGGCCGCATCGAGATCGATATCCGCCAGCAGGGCGGGGCGCTGCAGGTGCAGCTGTCCGCCAGCCATGACGAGGTCCGCCAGCAGCTGCGCCAGATCGCCGAGCCGCTGCGCCACGAGCTGGTGCAGCGCCATGCGGGCGACGTGTCGGTGCAGGTGGCCACGGGCGCGCAGGCGGCCGGCGACGGTCGCGGCCGCGACGGCGCCGCCGCGGGCGGCCAGGCGCATGCCAACGGCCAGCAGCGCGACGACCAACGTCAACCCGGCCGCGCGCTGCAGGACGACGACCACGGCGCGCCGGGCACTGCCGGCACCGCAGCCACGGCCTTCGCCTTCGCCGACGCGCTGGCCGGCGGTGCGGCGGGCGTGACCGGCGGCCACACGAGGACCTCGCGATGAAGAGCAAGACCAAGCTGATCGGCGCGATCGCCGCCGTGGCGTTGCTGGCCGCCGGCGGCGCCGGCGCGACCGTGTGGTGGATGAAGGCCGGGTCCGCGAAGACGGCCGCCGCGGGCGCGCACGGCGCCGACGCCAAGGAGCAGGACAAGGACGACGGCAAGCCCGCGCCCGACTACAAGTACGTGACGCTGGACAAGGTGCTGGTGATGCTGCGCGGTCCCAACGGTTCGGCGGTCTCGCACTACATGGCGGTGGACATCGTCTTCAAGACGCTGCCCGAGCAGGAGAAGCGCACCAAGGACCACCTGCCGCTGCTGCGCACGGTCGCGGTCAAGGCGCTGTCCTCGCACACCGTCGAGAGCGCGCAGGCGATGAGCGTCGAGCAGTTCGCGCAGCTCCTCAACAAGGCCTATGCCGACAGCTATGCGGCGGACCGGCGCGACGCGCCGTTCGCCGAGGCGCTGATCGGCAAGCTGATCATCGAGTGACGGCCCAGGCCTGCTCGACCTCCGCGACCATCGCCACCACCAGGACTCACACCGTGCAGCACGCCTACGCCGAATGGGGCGCCGTCGCGACGGCGGGCCACAGCGCCGAGCAGGGCGCCGCGCTCGAGCAGCGCGCGCTGCGCGAGTACGCGCCGCTGGTCAAGCGCGTGGTGCGGCAGCTGGCCACGCAGGCCAGCGCGGTGATGGACCGCGAGGACATGGAGCAGATCGGCCTGATGGGCCTGCTGGAGGCGCTGCGCCGCTACGGCCCGCCGGATGCGGGATTCGGCGCCTTCGCCGCGCTGCGCGTGCGCGGCGCGATCCTGGACGAACTGCGCCGCCAGGACTGGCGGCCACGCACGGTGCGCCAGGAGAGCCACAAGCAGCGCGACGCGCTGCGCGCGCTGACGCGCCAGCTCGGCCGCGAGCCGGTCGAGGCCGAGGTGCTGCGTCACCTGAAGCTCACGCCGCAGCAGTACCAGGACTTCCTGCAGGCCGAGGTGGCCGAGGAGCTGGCCAGCTTCGACGAGCTGGTCGAGGAACTGGCGCAGCTGCCCAGCGACCACCGCAGCCCCGAGGCCCAGCTGATGGTCACCCGCTCGATCGCGCAGGCGCTGACGGCGCTCAACGAGCGCGAGCAGCGCGTGATCCAGCTCTATTACGAATTCGACGCCAGCCTCAAGGAGATCGCCGCCGTGCTCGATCTCACCGAGGCGCGCGTCTCCCAGATCAACAAGGCCGCGCTCGCCAAGATGCGCGCCTTCCTGCAGCGGGCGTGAGCCCGGGCGACGAGGAACAGGAAACACCGTCATGCAAGCACTCGTCGGAATCGCGATCGTCCTGGGCTGCGTCTTCGGCGGCTTCCTGCTGCACGGCGGCCAGTTCAAGGTCATCTGGCAGCCGGTGGAGCTGCTGATCATCGTCGGCGCCGCCGTCGGCGCGATCGTGCTGGGCAATCCGCGCCACGTGCTGTCGGAGATGCTGCTGCAGCTGCGCAAGCTGGTGCGCCGCGGCGACCACGGCCAGGAGTTCCAGCGCCAGCTGCTGCTGCTGATGTACGAGCTGCTGCAGACGGCCGCCGGCGGCCTGAAGGCGCTGGACGCGCACGTCGAGGCGCCGCACGAGAGCCCGCTGTTCCAGCGTTATCCGCTGATCCTCAACAACCCCAAGCTGCTGCATTTCATCGTCGACAACTTCCGGCTGATGGCCATGGGCAAGATCAGCGCGCACGAGCTCGAGGGCGTGCTGGAGCAGGAGCTCGAGGCCATCCACGACGAGCTGATGCAGCCGTCCAAGTCGCTGCACAAGATCGCCGAGGCGATGCCCGGCTTCGGCATCCTGGCCGCGGTGCTCGGCATCGTGATGGCGATGAACCATGTCGCCGAGGGCGCGGGCACCGGCGAGATCGCGGTGATGGTCGCCGCCGCGATGGTCGGCACCTTCATCGGCATCTTCTTCTGCTACGGCGTGATGGACCCGCTGTCCAACATGATGAAGCAGCTGGTGCACGAGGAACTGGCCTCGCTGGAGTCGGTCAAAGTCGTGCTGGTGACCCATGTGTCGGGCAAGCCGCCGCTGCTGGCGATCGACGCGGGCCGCCGCCTGGTGCAGCTGAACATCAAGCCCAGCTTCGCGCAGCTGGAGGGCTGGATCGACGCGCTCAACGGCGACGACGGTGCCGCCGCGCCGCGTCGCCGGTCGACCGACCGCCCGGCCGAGGGAGAACGCCGTGCAGCCTGAAGTCGTTGCCATCGGCGCCGCCGCGGGGCGGGGCGCGCGCGATCACCACCAGACGGTAGTGAAGCGCGTGTCGCGCCGTGCCGAGGACGACGGCCACGGCGGCGCGTGGAAGGTCGCCTTCGCCGACTTCTGCCTGGCGCTGCTGTGCCTGTTCCTGGTGCTGTGGCTGCTGGCCTCGCGCAATGCCGAGCGCATGCAGATCGTGCTGCAGAACGCCGGCGCCAACCTGATCGAGGACGGCCAGGGCCTGACCAACTCGCTGGCCGCGGGCTCGCGCGGCAGCATGATCGAGCGCCATCCGGTGCCGGCGCGCAGCGAGGAACTCAACCCCGGCGATCCGCAGCGCGGCTCGAACGACGCGCGCATGGGCCGCCCGAGCCTCGAATCGCCGGAGCAGCTGCAGGCGCTGGCGCGCCGCATCGCCGCCCTGGCGGCGGAGGAGGGCCTGCAGGGTCACCTGCGCAGTGCCGTGACGCCGCAGGGCCTGCGGCTGCAACTGCACGACACCGAGGCCAGCGGCATGTTCGAGCGCGGCAGCGCGCAGCCCGCCGCGCCGCTGCGCGCGCTGCTGCGCAAGCTCGGCCCGCTGCTGGCGGAGATTCGCAACCAGCTGCTGATCGTCGGCCACACCGATGCCACGCCGTATCAGGACAAGGGGCCGGGCGCGTTCACGAACTGGGCGCTGTCCAGCCACCGGGCGATGGCGGCCCGCCACGAGCTGTTGGCCGGCGGCATGCCCGAGGGCAGCGTGCTCCAGGTCACGGGCATGGCCGACGCGGCGCCGCTGGATCCGCTGGCGCCCACCGCCGCCGTCAACCGCCGCATCGAGCTGATGCTGCTGACCAGTGCGCAGGCGCAGGCGATCAGCGGGATGTACGGTCCGGCGGGGCTGCGCGACCAGGCGCGCGAGGGCGATGCCGCCGATCAACTGCGCGGCGCGCTGCCGAAGCTGCAGACGACCTCCGCCTCGCCGGCCACGCACGCGACTGCATCGACGGCCGCAATCCCAGCCCCGCCCGCCGCCGTGGCGGCCTCCCGCTGACGGAGGTCCGATGCGAACCAGATCCAAGGGTGAACGAATGAAGATCACTGGCAACAACCCGCTGAATCCCGCCGCCGGCGCTGCTTCCGCAGCCGCCGCGACGGCCGTCGACTCGACCGACCGCGTGCTCGCGCCGGGCGCATCGGGCGGGCCGGCCATGCTCGCTGGCGAGCTCGCCAGCGAGGTGCTCAAGCCCGCGCAGGCCGCGCTGGCGGCGATGCCCGAGATCGACGAGACCAAGGTCGCCGCCTTGCGTGACGCGCTGGCCAAGGGCGAGATCAAGTTCGACGCGAATCGCCTGTCGCAGCTGATCCAGCGCTACCACGGAGGCCGCGCGTGACCACCGCCCTGGCCCGCACGGCGCGACGCGCCGACAGCACCGCCGCCGTGATGCTGCAGCAGCTCGGCGAAGGACTCTCGCAGGACCTGCGCGGCTACGAGGCGCTGCGCGCGCTGCTGGATCGCCAGTTCCGCGCCGCGTTGCGCCACGAGTCCGAGACGATGGCGGCGCTGTCCGCCGAGATCCTCGCGCAGGCCGCCGAGATGGAGGCGCAGCGCACGCGGCGCCGCGAACTGCTGGTCGGCCTGCTGGGGCGTACCGCACAGCCCAGCTTGCGCACGCTGCTGGAGCGCCTGCCCGCCGCGACGGCCGAGCCGATCGCCGCGCTGCGCCGCTCGATCGAGCGCGCGCTGGCCGAATGTAAGGCGATGAACCTGCGCAATGCGCAGCTGATCGGGGAACAGCAGGCGCTGATGCAGCGGCTGCTGGGCCGCGAGGAGCATGTCTATGCGGAACGTTGACTTCCGCGCGGGCGAGTTCCCGGCGCTGGCGACAGGCCCCGCCGCGCCGGTGCGCCCGGCGAGCGCCGCCGGCACGATGGGATCGATGGGCGCCATGGGCACGGCAGGCCCGGCCAACGGGATGGGGACGGGCTTTGCCGCCCCCCGCTTCGATGCGTTGTTCAACGAACTGCACCGCGATGTCGTCCGCTACATCGAGCAGGGCGACGGCGGCAGCGGCGGCGCCGCCGCGGGCCTGAGTCCGCAAGGGGCGTGGAGCCGCGCGCGGCTCGGCACGATCGCCGGCATGGATGCCGCGCCCGGCACCGGCGGTTCCGCGGACGACGCCGTCAGCGAGGCGCAGCGCCAGGCTTTCATCGACGAGGTGCTGCCGCTGGCGCGCGGTGCCGGCGCCAAGCTCGGCGTCGCGCCCGAGGTGCTGACCGCGCAGGCGGCGCTGGAGACCGGCTGGGGCCGCTCGCCGATCCGCGCGGCGGACGGCTCGAGCAGCCACAACTACTTCGGCATCAAGGCGACCGGCTGGCAGGGCGCCGTCGCGCAGGCGATGACCACCGAGGTCGAAGGCGGCCAGGCCGTCGCGCGCAGCGAGGCCTTCCGCGCCTATGCGTCGCCGGCCCAGTCCTTCGACGATCTCGCGCGGCTGGTCGGCACGAGCCCGCGCTACCAGGGCGCGCTCAACGCCGGCGCGAACGCGCAGGCCTACGGCGCGGCGCTGCAGCGCGGCGGATACGCCACCGATCCGGCGTATGCGGACAAGCTGGCGAAGGTCGCGTCGACGATCGCTTCGCAGACGAAGGGGGCGGCGAAATGAGCGGCGGAATGAGCGGCGGAATGAGCGTCGACATCAACGTCGGGATCGACCTCGCAACGATCGCGCGTCGTTCAGCGCAGCTCGGCGGGCTCCACGAGGCCGGCGTCCAGCACGCGCGCCTGGATCACGCGGCCGCTGACGTTGTTGCGCACGCGGATCAGGCCCTGGCGCGCGCCGCTGTCGAGCGCCTCGCCGGCGCCTTCGACGCTGACGCCGCCGCGGCTGGCCTGGATGCGCACGGCGTCGCCGCGCTTGACCACGATCGCCGCGGCCAGCAGCCGCTTCTGCAGCAGTTGGCCGGGACGCAGCGTCGTGCGCGCGGCGAAGCCGGGCTCCAGCGTGGACAGCGCGTCGGGCGTCTGGCTGATGTCGCGGCGCTGCAGCTGGAACTGGTCCTCGGTCACCGGCTGGCCGCTGGCCACGCCCTGCGTGACGACCAGCACCTCGGCGCTCAACGTCGCCCGCAGCAGGAAGTCCTGAGGCGGCACGCGAGCGGTGTCGTCGGTGCATCGGGCCACCAGGCGCAGGCGCATCAGGCTGCGGCTGTCCTGCAGCGCGACGTCCCAGCCGGCCGGGCAGGCCGGACGCGCGCGCGCGGCGGGCTGCGTCAGCTGCACCTCGGGCGAGATCAGGCCGGCCTGCTGCGCCTGGTCGAGCAGCGCGGCGCGGGCGGCGTCCAGCACCTGGGCATCGAGCGGCGCGGTGGCGTCCTTGGACGCGCCGGGCGTGGTGCCGGCGGCCATGGCGGCCGGCAGTCCGCCGGACAGGAGCAGCGCTGAGATCGCCAGGGCGATCGACAGCGGACGAAGACCGGCAACGGACTCGGCAACGGACACGGCAACGGATACGGAAACGAACGGAGAGAGGGAGTCGCGCATGAGCATCGATTTCAGCAAGGCGGCCGGGGTGCATGACGACGCGCTGCGTCTGCGGGCGGAGCGGACCAAGGTCCTCGCGTCCAACATCGCCAACGTCAGCACGCCGGGGTATCAGGCGCGCGACATCGATTTTGCCGCGTCCTTGCGCAGCGCACTCGGATCCGGTGACGGATCGGGCGACGGTTTCAACGGCGAGCTCGCGCTGGACACCGGCGACCAGGACATGAAGTACCGCGTGCCGTACCACCCCGCGCAGGACGGCAACACCGTCGAGCTGGGCGTGGAGCAGGCCGCCTTCGCGCAGAACGCGCTCGATTTCCAGACCAGCCTGAGCTTCGTGAACATGAAGCTCAAGGGCCTGGCCAAGGCCATCAACGGCCAGTGAGCACGACGGGAGCCATCGCCATGTCCTTCAAGCAGATCAGCCAGATCGCCGGTTCGGCGATGTCCGCGCAGACGGTGCGCCTGAACACCATCGCCAGCAACCTGGCCAACGCGCAGTCGGCCGCCGGCAGCGAGACCGCCACGTACCACGCCCGCAAGCCGGTCTTCGCCGCGCTGGCCGCGCGCGAGGGCCTGGGCGACCAGCAGCTCGCCGGCACGCGGGTGCAGGTGCTGGACGTGGTCGAGAGCCAGGAGCCGCTGCGCAAGGCCTACGAGCCCGAGAACCCGCTGGCCAACGAGAACGGCGAGGTCTTCTACCCCAACGTCAATCCGGTGGCCGAGATGACCGACATGCTGTCCGCCTCGCGCGCCTTCGAGACCAACGTCGAGGTGCTGTCGCGGGTGAAGTCCATGCAGCAGTCGCTGCTGCGGCTGGGCGAGTCCTGATCCGCCCGGTCATCGCCGACGCCATAGCCATCGCCATCGCCCACGCCTTCGTCGACCTTCGAGGAACCCCGACATGAGCACCCCCGTCAACAACAACGCGAGCAACGGCGCGCCGTCCCCCGACGTCATCGCCGGCAACGGTGACAGCCTGAGCAGCCTGTTCACCACGCTGCTGGTGGCGCAGATCAAGAACCAGGATCCGCTGTCGCCGCAGGACCCGTCGCAGTTCGTCAGCCAGCTCACGCAGCTGAGCCAGGTCGAGTCGATGCAGAAGCTGGCCTCGCAGGGCCAGACCAATGCCAGCATGCTGGCCAGCCTGCAGCTGATGACGCTGGGCGCGCAGGTCGGCTCGACGCTGCAGGCCGCCGTGTCGCAGGTGCAACTGCAGGGCGAGCCGGTCGAGCTGCGCTACACGCTGGACTCGGCCAGCCCGGCCAACACGCTGGTGATCACCGCCGGCGACGGCAAGGAGACCCGCGTCGACCTGGGCTCGCTGGGCAAGGGCGAGCAGGCCTACACGCTGGACCCGGCCAAGCTCGGCCTGGGCGACGGCCAGTACAGCCTGAAGGTCGAAGCCAAGGACAAGCGCGCCGTGACCCTGGAGACCGTCGCGCGCCTGGACGGCGTGCGCTTGTCCGCCGACGGCAGCGTGATGCTGCAGCTCGCCGGCGTCGGCGAGGTGACCAGCCAGGCCATCACCCAGTTCAAGGGCCGCGTCGCGTCCTGACGGGCGCGCCGTCCCCCGAGTCCCCCAGAGTCCTTCCAGTTCCCAGCATCCAACGCCTTCGGAGGCCCCCATGAGTTTCGAAATCGCACGTTCGGGCATCAACGCGGTCAACGCCAGCCTGGAGACCATCAGCAACAACATCGCCAACTCCGGCACCTACGGCTTCAAGTCCAGCCGCACCAACTTCTCGTCGATGTACGCGGACAGCCACCCGACCGGCGTGGAGGTTGGCTCGATCTCGCAGAGCATCCAGAGCGCGGGCGGCCTGTTCAACACCGGCCGCGGCATGGACGCGATGATCCAGGGCCGCGGCTTCTTCGCCGTCAAGGACAGCGACGGCCAGACCGTGTTCACCCGCGTGGGCCTGTTCGACGTCGACAAGGACGGCAACGTCATCGACAGCCTGGGCCGCAAGGCGCAGGGGTATGCCGCGGTGCTGGACGCCAACGGCCGGCCGGTGCCCGGCGCCGGGCTGGGCGCCTTCGGCGACCTGCGCGTCAACGCCGGCACCATCCCGGCCCAGGCCAGCGACGTGCTGACCTACAACGGCAACCTCAGCGCCGACTGGACCGTGCCGGCGCTCGCGCCCTTCGACAAGGACGATTCGCGCAGCTACAACAGCTCGGTGACCTCGGTGGTGTACGACTCGCTGGGCACCAAGCACAGCGTGACGCAGTATTTCGTGAAGACCGGCGTGGGCAGCGTCAACGCCTACTACAGCTTCGACGGCGCGGCTCCGGCCGGCGTCGGCGCGACGTTGAACTTCGACGGGCAGGGCCAGCTCACCGCCGTGCCCGCCGTGACGCTGAACGCCGCGCCCGGCAACGGCGCCGCGCCCATCGCCATGCGCATCGACTACACGAGCACCACGCAGTTCGCCGGCGACACGACCACCCGCACCAACGAGTCCAACGGCTACGCCGCCGGCACGCTGACCGGCACCAGCCTGTCGGAGGACGGCTCGCTGGTCGCCAACTACAGCAACGGCGAGAAGCAGACCGTGGGCACGATCGCGCTGGCGACCTTCGCCAACGAGAGCGCGCTCAAGCCCATCAGCGACACCAGCTGGACCTCCACCATCGACAGCGGCGTGGCGCTGTACTCGCGCCCGGGCGCGGGCACCGCGTCCAAGCTCAGCGCCGGCGCGCTGGAGCAGTCCAACGTCGACGTCACCGGCGAACTCGTCAGCCTGATGAGCGCGCAGCGCAACTACCAGGCCAACACCAAGTTGATCTCGACCGAGAACGACATGATGCAGGCGCTGATGCAGGCGGTGTGACGCCATGGACGCGCTGATCTACACCGTCATGAGCGGCGCCGAGCGCATCCAGCGCGCGCAGGCCGTGCATGCCAACAACCTGGCCAACCTGGAGACGGCGGGCTTCCGCGCCAACCTGGAACAGGCCGGCGCCGCGCAGGTGAAGGGCTACGGCTACGACGCGCGGCACCTGGCGCAGGCGCGCTCGGACGTCATCAGCGCGCGCGCCGGCAGCCAGCGCGACACCGGCCGCGACCTGGACCTGGCGATCGAGGGCGAGGGGCTGTTCGCCGTGGCGCAGGACGGTCCGGCGGGCCGCGAGGCCTACACCCGCGGCGGCAACTTCAGCGTCGACGCCGACGGCACGCTGCGCCTGGGCCGCCATGCGGTGCTGGGCGAGGGCGGTCCCATCGTGCTGCCGCCGCACGACAAGCTCGAGGTCCAGCCCGACGGCACGATCTCGGTGCTGGCCAACGGCCAGCCCGAGCTGCAGGCGGTGGACCGGCTCAAGCTGGTGAAGCCGCCGTTCTCGCAGCTGACCAAGAACGAGGCCGGGCTGCTGGTGACGCGCGACGGCGCGACGCCGGCGGCCGATCCGGCGGTGCAGGTGGCCAAGGGCAAGCTGGAGGCGAGCAACGTCTCGGCCGTCGAGGAGATGGTCGCCACGATGAACCTGGCCCGCGACTTCGAGCTGCAGATGCGGCTCTACAAGGCTGCCGACGGCATGGCCGACACCGGCAACCGGCTGGTGCGCGAGTGAGGCGCCCCGCGCGCCCGCGACATTCAATTTTCGGAATCTTCGGAAGGAGTCCCTCATGAACCCCGCCATGTGGATCAGCAAGACCGGCGTGCAGGCGCAGGACGCCAAGCTGCAAGCGATCGCCAACAACCTGGCCAACGTCAACACGGTCGGCTTCAAGCGCGACCGGGTGATGTTCGAGGACCTGTTCTACCAGGTCGAGCGCCAGCCCGGCGCGCAGGCCGAGGACGGCAGCGCCGCGCCGACCGGCGTGCAGCTGGGCAACGGCACGCGCATGGTGGGCACGCAGAAGGTCTTCACCAACGGCAGCCTGCAGACCACCGGCCAGAGCATGGACGTGGCCATCGTCGGCAACGGCTTCCTGCAGGTCGAGGGCCCGAACGGCCGTCCGGCCTACACGCGCGCCGGCCAGCTCAACGTCAGCCCGGAAGGCCGGCTGACGACGGCCCAGGGCCAGCGCCTGCAGCCCGAGATCACCGTTCCCGCCAACGCCAAGTCGCTGACCATCGGCGAGAACGGCGTGGTGTCGGTCACCGTCGCGGACAACGCGGCGTCGCAGGAGATCGGCCAGTTGCGCCTGACGCAGTTCGTCAACCCGGCCGGCCTGCTGGCGCTGGGCGACAACCTCTATCAGGAGACCGGCGCCAGCGGCGCGCCGACCGAGGGCGTGCCCGGCGAGAACGGCCTGGGCAAGCTCAAGCAGGGCGCGCTGGAGGGCTCGAACGTGCAGGTCGTCGAGGAGATGGTCGACATGATCGCGGCGCAGCGCACCTACGAGATGAACACCAAGGTGCTTTCGGCCGCGGACAACATGCTGCAGGTGCTGGCGCAGGCCGCACGCTGAGGAGCGACCGATGTCCGCCGCGCGCCTGATCCCCGTCCGCCGTCCGCGAGCCGTCGCCAGGACCGTCGTCGCCACGGTCGCCGTCGCCGCGATCGCGGCGGTCCTGACCGGCTGCGCAGTCATCGCGCCGCCCGAGCTGCCCACCGCCGATCCGGGCGGCCTGCCGCTGCCGATCGCCGATCCGACCCGGCCGTCGGGCGGCGGCGTGTATGCGGGCGGGCGCAGCGCGAGCCTGATCGCCGACACGCGCGCCTTCCGCGCCGGCGATGTGCTCACCATCGTGCTCGAGGAGGCGACGCAGGCCAGCAAGAGCGCCAACACGCAGAGCGGCAAGACCAGCGGCGGCAACTTCGGCCTGGACCTCAACGGCAAGCAGCGCTCGTACGGCGTCAACGCCGGGCGCGACTTCAACGGCAGCGGCAGCAGCACGCAGCAGAACACCTTGCAGGGCGCGATCACCGTCGTCGTGCAGGAGGTGACGTCCAACGGCCTGCTGCGGGTGCACGGCGAGAAGAGCCTGACGCTCAACCAGGGCGAGGAGCTGATGCGCGTGGCCGGGTATGTGCGTCCGGCCGACGTCGACAGCGAGAACCGCGTGTCCTCGCAGCGCGTGGCCAACGCCCGGATCGCCTACAGCGGCCGCGGCCAGCTGGCCGACGCCAACACCCCGGGCTGGTTCACGCGCTGGTTCAACAGTCCCTGGAATCCGATCTGAGGTCCTCATGAAGAAACTCCTGATCGCCTTGGCGCTGGGCATCGCCGCCTCGTCGTCGTTCGCGGCGCAGTCGTTGCGCCAGCTCGTCGACATCGAGGGCGTGCGCGAGAACCAGCTGCTGGGCTACGGCCTGGTCGTCGGCCTGAACGGCAGCGGCGATAGCACGCAGGTGAAGTTCGCCGGCCAGTCGGTGGCCAACCTGCTGAAGCAGTTCGGCGTGAAGCTCCCTGAGAAGACCGAGGCCAAGTCGCGCAACGCCGCCGCGGTGATGGTGAGCGCGAGTTTCCCGGCCGGGTACCGCCGCGGCCAGGCGATCGACATCACGGTGTCTTCGCTGGGGGATGCGAAGAGCCTGCGCGGCGGCACGCTGCTGCTGACCGAGCTGCACGCGGCGGACGGCGAGGTCTATGCGCTGGCGCAGGGCAACCTGGTCGTGACCGGGCTGAATGCGCAGGGGCAAAGCGGCTCCAGCGTGACGGTGAACACGCCGACGACCGGTCGCGTGCCCAACGGCGCGTCGATCGAGCGCGAGATCCCGACCGACTTCGATTCCCGGCCCGATGTGGTGCTGAATCTCAAGCGGCCGGGGTTCCAGACGGCGACGCAGATCGTCGACGCGTTGAACCAGCGCTTCGGCGCCGGCTCGGCGGCCACGCGCGACGGCTCCAGCGTGTCGGTGCGCGCGCCGACGGATCCGACGCAGCGCGTGGCCTTCGTGGCGCAGTTGCAGGGGCTGGCCATCGAGGCGGCGCCGGCGCTGCCGCGGGTGATCTTCAACTCCCGCACCGGCACCGTGGTCATCGCCGACGGCGTCAAGGTGCGGCCGGCGGCGGTGTCGCACGGCTCGCTCAAGGTGGTGATCAGCGAGAGCCCGCAGGTCAGCCAGCCCAACGCGTTCAGCCAGGGCCGGACCCAGACCGTGCCGCAGTCGCAGCTGCGCGTGGACCAGGGCGACGGGCGCATGTTCCGCTGGCCGGCGGGCACCTCGCTGCAGGCCATCGTCGACATGGTCAACAGCATCGGCGCCAATCCGGACGACCTGATGGCCATCCTCCAGGCGCTGGACCAGGCCGGCGCGATCGAAGGCGAGCTGCAGGTCATCTGACTTCGTGAGGCCTCTGGCCCTCACCCCCACCCTCTCCCGCAAGCGGGAGAGGGAGCAAGAGGAGCCAGCGCTGCGGGGGGGAACCGGTCGGACCCCCTCTCCCGCAAGCGGGAGAGGGAGCAAGAGGAGTCAGCGCTGCGGGGGAACCGGTCGGCCCCCCTCTCCCGCAAGCGGGAGAGGGAGCAAGAGGAGCCAGCGCTGCGGGGGGAACCGGTCGGACTCCCTCTCCCGCAAGCGGGAGAGGGAGCAAGAGGAGTCAGCGCTGCGGGGGGAGCCGGCCGGACTCCCTCTCCCGCAAGCGGGAGAGGGAGCAAGAGGAGTCAGCGCTGCGGGGGGAACCGGTCGGACTCCCTCTCCCGCTTGCGGGAGAGGGCAGGGGTGAGGGCCAGCGGCGTTGGAAGTCCAAAGGCCCGAAGCGACAAAAAGACTCGAAAGGAAGCTGGAAGTGATCGACCTTCAGAAGACGCCGGCAGCGCTCAGCGCAGGCGACGACATTGCCGACGCCGCTCCGGCGCCTGCCGTCGATGCCCGCACGCAAGCCAAGGCCACCGACGCTGCCGTCAAGTTCGAGGCCTTCTTCATCAAGCAGATGATCAGCCAGATGCGTGCCGGCACGCGCGCGCTGGCCGACGAGGACGGCGCCGAGAACAAGCGCGCCAACCAGGACATGCTGGACCTGGCCGACGGCCTGGTCGCGGACGCGCTGGCCCAGCAGCGCGCCTTCGGCATCGCCGACCTGATGCTGCGCCAGGTCCTGCCGGCGGCGGGCTTAAGTTCCCCGGCCGCCGCGTCGCCTTCCGAAGACAAGACCGCCGTCAACTCTTTCCGACCCTCATGAGCATCCTCCTCAACGGCCTCACCGGGGCGCAGGCCGCCCAGGCCGCCCTGGGCGCCACCAGCCAGAACGTCGCCAACGCGATGACGCCGGGCTTCACACGCACCGGCGTGCTGCTGGGGTCGATGCAGACGCCGCAGGGCGGCGCCGGCGTGCAGGTCTCCAAGCTGCTGCGCTTCGCCGACAGCTTCAAGAACGTGCAGCTGTGGCAGGCCACCAGCCAGCTCGGCCAGTACAGCGCCGGCCAGTCCTACCTGACCCAGCTCGAGCAGGTCATGTCCGACGACACGGCCAACATCAACAACGGCATCGACCAGTTCTTCGCCGCGCTCAACGCCGCCAGCGTGCAGCCGGAATCGGGCCCGCTGCGCGAGGCCGTGCTGACCGCCGCCGACGGCCTGGTCAAGCGCTTCGACAGCCTGCAGCAGCTCTTCACCAACCAGCAGACCGCCATCGCCACCCAGCGCGACGGCGTGGTCAACCAGATCAACGCGCTGACCCAGGACATCGCGCTGCTGAACAAGCAGATCGCCGCGGGCCGGGCCACCGGCATGAACGACGCGGGCCTGCAGGACGCGCGCGACGAGAAAATCAAGGCGCTGTCCTCGCTGGCCAGCCTGCAGGTGGTGGACACGCCCGACGGCGCCAAGAGCGTCTCGCTCAAGGGCGGCCAGCCGCTGGTCGTCGGCGCGGACGCGGCGACGCTCTCCACCGCCGGCCCGGGCGTGCTGAACCTGAAGTTCGCCAACACCACCTTCACCATCACCGACATCGGCCAGGGCGGCCAGCTCGGCGGCCTGGCCGACCTGCAGAAGCAGGTGCTCGGCCCGATGCGCACGACGATCTCCGAGCTCGCGCTGGGCATCGGCAATGCCTTCAACGCGCAGCTGGCGCTGGGCTTCGCGCCGCCCGCGGGCACGCCCGGCGCGCCGCTGTTCGACACCAGCGGCGGCACGCTCAAGATGACCGGCATCACCGCCTCGCAGCTGGCCTTCTCCAGCAGCCCCACCGTCAGCGGCGACAGCGGCAACCTGACCGCGCTGATCGCGCTGAAGAACCGGCCGATGACGATCACCACCTTCGACTCGGCCGGCAACGCCGCCGGTTCCACCCAGATCATCACCGGCGACGTGTTCACCCAGCTGGTGGGCAAGCTGGGCGTGGCGAGCTCGCTGAACCAGGCCTCGCAGAAGACCGCGACCACGGTGCGCGACCAGTCCGAGGAGGACTGGAAGTCCAGCGCCGGCGTCAACACCGACGAGGAAGCCATCAACCTGATGCAGTACCAGCAGATGTACCAGGCCAACATGAAGGTCGTGGCCGTCGCGAACCAGCTGTTCGACAGCACGCTGCAGATGCTGGGCTGAGGCGCGGGCGCCCCGTCCGTCCGCCGCCACGCGCCACCCGCCGCCTAGCCGCCTAGCCGCCTACCGCCTCGTCGACTTCCGGAGAACCGCCATGCGCATCGCCAGCAACCAGTACCACACGACGATGAACAGCGCGCTGCAGGCCGCCAACGAGGGCCTGACGCATGTCATGCAGCAGATGGCCTCGGGGCAGCGCGTGCTCAAGCCGTCCGACGACAGCATCGCCGCGCTGCGCCTGGCGCGGCTGTCGCGCGAGGAGGCCGCGCTGGGCCAGTACCGCGACAACATCGGCGCGCTGCAGAGCCGGCTCAAGACCAGCGAGGTCACGCTGGACAGCATCCGCGAGGACCTGCAGGCCACGCGCGACCTGCTGGTCTGGGCGGCCGACGCGGGCAACACCGGCGACGACCTGAACGCGATGTCGGGCTCGATGAAGACGCTGCACGACAGCCTGCTCTTCCTGGCCAACAGCAAGAACGCGGAAGGGCGCTACCTGTTCTCCGGCACCGCCAGCGACCAGCCGACGGTGGACGCGGGCTACAACTTCCTGGGCAATTCGCAGACGCAGGACGTGGCGGTGGGCGACAACCTGTCGGTGGGCGGCAACGTGTCGCTCGAGGGCATGGGCGCCTTCCTGCGCCAGCTCAACGCGCTGCAGGGTCAGCTCGCGACGCCGGGCGTGACCGCCGAGGGCGTGCATGCCGACGTGACCGCGATGATCGATGCGCTCGACCTGACGCTGGGCGATGTGGCCGGCAAGATCGGCCAGCTCGGCGGACGGCAGAACATCCTGTCGACGATGGACACCAACCATGCCTCGGTCAGCCTGGCCAACCAGCAGAGCGCGATCGACCTGGGCCAGATCGACTACGGCGAGGCCGCCACGCGGCTGAACAGCTACACGCTGGCGCTGCAGGCGACGCAGAAGGCCTATGCGAAGGTCAGCCAGCTGAGCCTGTTCGATGCGATCTGACCCGATCGGCGCGGGCGCCGCCGCGACGCTGCCAGGATCGTCGCCGCTGGGCGCGAGGGCCGCGCAGCAGGTTTTGGGCGCGCCTGGCGCGCCGGGCGCGCTGGTGGGCGCCGCCGTCGGGACGGGACAGGCGGGCTCGCCTGCCGCCGTCGTGGACGCCGGAGCCGCGCCGTTGCACATGGGGGAAGACCTGTCCCCGGCGCGGGAGCCGGGCGCCCAGTTGCAGCTCGGCAGGCTCCAGCAGGGACTGGACTACCTGGACCGTCTCGCCGCCGCGATGCAGCAGCTCAAGGGCGGCCTCAGCGACACGCTGGCGCGGCAGGCCGGTCCGTCCGCGACGCTGAACGGCCAGCTCGACCAATTGCGCCAGCTGTGGTCACAGCGAAGCCGCGACGCCGGCGGGCGTGTCGACGCGGAACTCCAGGCCGCTCCGGAAGACGGCGCGGCGCGCCAGCGCTTCAAGCTGCGCGGCCTGGACCTGGCCGTGCTGCAGCAGGGCGGCAAGGAAACACTGCGCTTGCAGCTGCCCGGCCAGCCACAGGATGGCGGCGCGGCGGGCAAGCCGACCTTGATCGCGGTCACGCTGGACGGCGAGGGGACGCAAGGTCAGTTGCGGGCGCTCACGAAGGCCTTGTCGCCGGCGGGCCTGTCGGTGCAGGCGCAGGGCACGGAGATCGTGTTCAGCGTCGCCGAGTCGCAGTGGCCCGCCCTGCGCGACGGGCTGACGCTGCGCGGCGAGGGCCGGCGCTTCCCGAGCGGCCAGCCGGTGCGGGCGCTGCTGGAGCCGGCGCCCGACGCGCTGCAGCCGCAGCGCTGGGACGTCAAGGAGGCCGGCGGTCAGCGCCAGGCCCTGGGGCAGTTGCTGCAGGCGCAGCCCAAGGTCGCGCAGGCGCGGGCGCGCCTGCATGAGCAGCTCGACGCCGCCGCGCGTCCGGCGCCCGCGATGGCGCCGGAGCGGGCGCAAGCCCTCGCCGGTTCGCTCGCGGGTGCGCTGTCCGGCGCGGAGTACAGCGACGTCGGTGCCTTGCTGCCCGCGCTGCGGGGCCTGCACCGGCAGCGCGTGCGGCAATTGCTGTCGACCTGAGCCGGCGGGGCGCGGGCGGCCCCGCGGTCCCCGCGCCCGTCGGTCGATCCGAGCCTGCTCAGGGCAGGCGGCCGACGAAGTCGTCAATCTGGAAAGGCAGGCAGATCGTGTGCGGGAGCGACTTGCTCCGGCTGAATCCCAGCAGCGCCTTCACCAGCTGCGAGTTCTCGCGGCAGTCGCCGCGTTCGG
The DNA here is from genome assembly GCA_039593255.1 of Roseateles sp. Taxonomy (GTDB): domain Bacteria; phylum Pseudomonadota; class Gammaproteobacteria; order Burkholderiales; family Burkholderiaceae_C; genus Roseateles. Next base: position 68,488 of record JBCNPQ010000012.1, on the reverse strand, counting down.
CGCTGGCGACGCGCTGGCCGTCCGCCTTGAGCCTCGCGAGCATGTCCACGGTGTTGCGCTCGCCGATCAGCGTGTCGCCGCTGAAGTGGAACATCCGGAACTCGGTCAGTGGCAGGTCGTAGCGCTGCGAGCCGGAGGCGGGGCTGTTCAGCAGCAGATGCGGCGTCATCGCTGCCAGCTTGCCGCTGCTGTAGTCGGCCAGGAACGAGGGCAGGACCTGGCCATCCTCGCCGAACACCGTCTTCGGGTCATAGGGCAGATGCTGGTAGGCCTTCAGCGCCGCGAGCGTGCGTCCCAGGTAGTCGGGGATGCGGCGCAGGTCCGCCTTGTCGGAGTACTCGTCGCGCGGCTGGCCGGCGGCGGCGCGCAGCGCGGCGTCGGCGGTCCGCTGGATGTTGAAGGGCCCGTCGCCGGTCGACACCAGCCGCAGCGTGGCCTCGCGCGCCAGGAACGGCACCGCGGCCATCGCCGAGAAACCGCCCTGCGACGGTCCCATCATGCGCAGGTCCTTGCCGAGCTGCGCCCGGTGGACCTGCATGAAGTACGTGTTGACCGCGGTGAGCATGTCGACGGTCTGCGCGCCGGTGTCCGCGGCGATCAGGAAGGCCTGCGGCGACTTCTCGGTGTCGCCCTTGCCGATGAGGTCGGGCGTGAAGTAGACGTGGCCCTTGCCGGCCGCGCCCAGGCCGACCAGCAGCATCGCATTGCTGCCGGAGGACGGGGCGGCGGACTCGTTGGACTCGGCGCCGCGCTGGCCGATCACCACGGGACGGCCGTTGTAGTCGACGGGCGGTCCACCCGGCGACTGCACCGGATAGACCAGCAGGCCGCTGAGCGTGACCGGGGCGCCGGAGGCGTCGGCGGCGCGATAGCGCACTCGCGCGACCTGGGCATCGAACTGCGCGTTCGGGGCGGCCAGGTGCGGCAGCTCATGGTCCAGCAGGAGCTTCAGCACGCCCGCGGCGATCGGGTTGTCCTTGGCGTAGTCCTCGGACAGCACGTCGACGAGCCTGTTGATCTGCCCGCGATCGATACGCGACGCGTTCGGCAGTCCGGCGAACTGCACCGGCAGGTCGGCCACCTCGCCGTCCAGGTCGCCACGCCGCTGATGGCCGGTGCTGAAGGTCGACACGGTCCTGCCGTTGAGCTGCAGCGTGTAGGCGGATCCCGGCTGCAACGCCTGGCTCGGTTCGATCGTGACGGAGCCGGTGACGCCGCCCAGCGGCAACGCCCACTCGCTGGCCGTGACGACGGTGGTGGGCACCGTCGCGCCGGCCTTGTCGACCAGCTTGAGGTCGCCGCAGCCGCCCGCGGCGCCCGCGGTGTATCCGACCGTCATCAGCGGATCGATGAAACCCGCGGTGACGGAGGACTCGGGCGTGACGCGCAGGACGGCGCAGACGGGAGCGACGACATCCGGCTGCTTGTCGCTCTTGCTACAGGCGGGCAGCAGCGCGGACAGGACCAGCAAGGGGAGGGCCAGGCGGGCGAGGGACGGGCGGATGGAGGAAGGGTCGGGGAGGGAGCGAGACGGACGCATGACGGTTGGGTGAGGGGGAACAGCGCCCTAGTGCGGTGAGACAGGTGAAAGCGTTCGCTACTCATCCGTCGCGCGTCATCGAGGGGCCGCCGGCGTTCGGTAGACTGTGCCTCCGATGAATTCGCCGGCCCGACTCTCGAACGCAAGGTCTGACCCCCGTTTCGGCGGGGACACCGAGGCTCACCTCCCGCCGCTCGCGCCGGAGGCGGCGACGCCGCGCTTCGACCGCCTCGACGCGTTGCGCGGGCTGGCGATGGTGTGGATGACCGCGTTCCACTTCTGCTTCGACCTGAGCTTCTTCAAGGTCGTGGTGCAGGACTTCTACCGGGATCCGTTCTGGACCTGGCAGCGCAGCGCCATCGTGAGCCTGTTCCTGCTGTGCGCCGGCATGGGCCAGTCGGTGGCGCTGGCGCAGGGACAGAGCGCGCCGCGTTTCTGGCGCCGCTGGGGCCAGATCATGGGCTGCGCGCTGCTGGTGTCGCTGGGCTCGTGGTGGATGTTCCCACGCTCGTACATCAGCTTCGGCGTGCTGCACGGCATGGCGCTGATGCTGATCCTGGTGCGCTTCGGTTTCGCGAGATTGCCGACGATCGCGCTGTGGGGCCTGGGCGCGCTCGCGATCGCCCTGCCGTTCCTGGTCGCCGATCCGTTCTTCGACACGCGCACGACCAACTGGGTCGGACTCGTCACCCGCAAGCCGCTGACCGAGGACTACGTGCCGCTGCTGCCCTGGCTGGGCCCGATGCTGTTCGGCTGCGCGCTGCTGCGCCTGCAGGCGGTGCGCGCCTGGCTGCAGCGCCCGCTGCTGCCGGCGCTGCGGCCGCTGTCGGTGATGGGGCGGTGGTCGCTGTCGTACTACATGGTCCACCAGCCGGTGCTGATCGGCGCGCTGATGGGGGCGCGGCAGCTGGGCTGGCTCTGAGGGCCGGCGGCGGTCGCGCCCGGCGGACGGACGTCAGGACGTACCGGCGCGGCCTGCGACAATCGCGCCCCATGAGCTCCTCTCCCTCCAAGACCCAGATCCTGTTCGGCTTCCATGCCGTCACCGTGCGCCTGAAGACGGCGCCTGCCTCGGTGCAGGAGATCCTGTTCGACGCCACCCGCAAGGACCAGCGCATGCGCGGTTTCCTCGAGAAGGCCGAGGCGGCCGGCGCGCGGCTGGTCGAGAGCGACGACGACCGCCTGAAGGCGCTGTGCGGCACGCACCGGCACCAGGGGGTCGTGGCACGGGTGAAGGCGGTGGCGCAGTCGCATTCGCTGGACGAGGTGCTGGAACAGGTGGAAGGTCCGCCGCTGGTGCTGGTGCTGGACGGGGTGACCGATCCGCACAACCTGGGCGCCTGCCTGCGGGTGGCGGACGGGGCGGGCGCGCATGCGGTGGTGGCGCCCAAGGACCATGCGGTGGGCTTGAACGCGACGGTGGCCAAAGTCGCCAGCGGCGCCGCCGAGACCGTGCCCTACCTGATGGTGACCAACCTGGCGCGCACGCTGAACGAGCTCAAGGAGCGCGACATCTGGGTGATCGGCACTTCGGACCAGGCCGAGAAGACGCTGTACGACCTGGACCTGACGGGGCCGGTGGCGCTGGTGCTGGGCGCCGAGGGCGCGGGCATGCGCCAGCTCACGGGCAAGACCTGCGACGAGCTGGTGAGCATCCCGATGCAGGGCGCGGTGGAGAGCCTGAACGTCTCGGTCGCGGCCGGCGTGTGCCTGTACGAGGCGCTGCGGCAGCGGCGGAAGAAGGCCTGAGCCGGCGCGAGATAATCGCCGCCATTCCGGCGCTCACGAGGCGCTGTCCCAACACCCGCATCCGGTAGCGCCATGCCAGTCATCGAAGTCAAGCATCCCCTCGTCAAGCACAAGATCGGCCTGATGCGGGAGGGCGACATGTCCACCAAGAAGTTCCGCGAGCTGACCGGCGAGGTCGCGCGGCTGCTGGCCTACGAGGCGACGGCGGATTTCCCGCTGGAGAAGACGACCATCGAGGGCTGGTGCGGCCAGGTCGAGGTCGACCAGATCGCGGGCCGCAAGGTCACGGTGGTGCCGATCCTGCGCGCGGGGCTGGGCATGCTGGACGGCGTGCTGGACATGATGCCCAACGCGAAGGTGAGCGTGGTCGGGCTGGCGCGCGATCACGAGACGCTGCAGCCGGTGAACTACTTCGAGAAATTCGTCGGCAAGCTGGATGAGCGCACCGCGCTGATCGTCGATCCGATGCTGGCGACGGCGGGGTCGATGATCGCGACGGTGGACCTGCTCAAGCAGCGCGGCTGCAAGGACATCCGCGCGCTGGTGCTGGTCGCGGCGCCGGAAGGCGTGGCGGCGCTGGACAAGGCGCATCCGGACATCCGCTGCTGGACCGCGGCGATCGACTCGCACCTGAACGAGAACGGCTACATCATCCCGGGGCTGGGTGACGCCGGGGACAAGATCTTCGGGACGAAGGATCTCTGAGCCTGCGGCTCGCCGGATGAACGGCGGGATGGCCCGCTGCGATCATGTCGCGTTCCCTCGAAGTCACCGATACCACTGTCGTCATCCGGCCCGAGCGGTCGACGATGTGGATGTGGCTGCTCGTCTTCGCGACGGGCTTGAGCTGGATGTTCTGGAAGTTCACCCTCTACGACACCAGCCCGCGGGCGCTCTGGTTCCTGTTGTTTCCGTCATTGGCGCTGATGGGCGCGGTCCTCGATCTCGTTCATTCGCGCGTGAGCGTCACGACCATCGATCGGGCCCGCGATCTGGTGCTGGTCGAGCGCCTGCCCTTGTTCGGACTGTTCGCGAAGCAACGGCGATATGCGCTGTCCGACTTTGCCGCTGTCGAGTCGCATTCGGCCGCTGTCGGCCGCTCGCTGGTGTGTCGGGTGTCCCTGGTCACGACGGGTTTGCGATCGCTGGTGTTGCTGGTCGGCAGCGGCGGCTTCGTCGCCAAGTCGTTCTGGCATGCGCCTGTGCCCGCTGAAACGGAGGAGGTCGCTTCCGTGCGAGCTGCCGTGGCGAAGGTCACCGGACTCAAGGACATGGGCTATCGAGGCACGCTCGGGATGAGCGTGTATGGGTATGAGCCGGTTGATTCGTAGCGGCGAGCGGCGTGGGGTCGCGCGGGCTTTCGTCAAAGTCGGCTGAAGGCTGGGTGCAGTCATTCACCAACGACTGATTTGCGGCGCTTCACCAGTGGGCAGCGAGGCTAATAGGCTTCGCACAGCGCCGCCGCAGACCTTGAGCACATGGGTGTAGATCATGGTGGTGGCCACATCGGCGTGGCCCAGCAGTTCCTGCACCGTTCGGATGTCACTGCCGCTCTGAAGCAGATGCGTGGCGAAGCAGTGCCGAAGCGTGTGTGGCGTTGCCGGCTTGGCGATACCAGCTGCCTGCACGGCTCGCTTGAATGCGCGCTGGAAAGTCTGGTCGTAAAGGTGATGGCGGCGTACCACGCCGCTTCGCGGGTCCGTCGAGTGCACGGCCTGCGGGTACAGCCAGAACCAGGCCCACGACGCCCCGGCGCGCGGGTGCTTGCGCTCCAGCGCGTGAGGTAGCTAGACGCCCGCCTTACCGGCTGCCGCATCGGCCGTCCAGATCATTCGTCCTGCGGCGAGTTGATCGCGTAGCGGGGCGACAAGCGATTGCGGCAACGTCAGCACTCGGTCCTTGCTGCCCTTGCCTGCCCGCACGATGAGGGCCTAATGTGCGAAGTGGCATCCTTGACGCGCAGTTGCAGGGCTTCGTTGATGCGCATGCCAGTGCCGTAGAGCAGCCGAGCCAAAAGGCCGAGTTCGCCGGTCATCAGCTTCAGCACCGCAGCAAGCTCCTGGCGGCTCAACACAACGGGCAGTCGGCGGCGCACCCGCGGGCGCTCGATACAGCCGTGTGACTTCGCTGAGCAGGTCGCCAATCACGGTGTTGGCGTAGCCGGGGAGATCCTCCAGGCACTCGCAGGCGCGGCGGCGCACGGTGGCGGCCTTGAGCGGCAGCACGACGCCGAACTCATTGAGCAGTCCACGAATGCGGTTCAGCGTGGCGGTGCGCTGATCGACAAATCCCTGGCGAGCGCGGTGCGCCATCTGGCGCGACTGCTGCTCCTGGTTCTTGATCGGCACGAAACGCATGTGCGGGCGCTGAATGGCCTCCCAGATGGCCTGTGCGTCGGCCGCATCGTTCTTGCCGCGCCTGCCCGTCATGCGGTACGGCGTGACGAACTTCGGGGCAATCAGCCGCACGGTGAGACCCGAGGACAGGAACTGTCCCGCCCAGTGATGAGCCCCGGAGCTGGCCTCCATGCCGATCACGCAAAGCGGTAGGCTGGCAACCAGCGCATGGAGCTTCTCACGCGGCACGGCCGGTCAAATCAATTCGGCTTTGCCGGCCTCATTCACCCCATGCAGGGCAAATACGTTCTTGGCGAGGTAGATCCCTGCGTAGAGAATGGCCGTGACTTCCCCTTCCGAATGAGTTGATGAGAAACCGCACTTTCCATCGTGGCACCTGGTTTCCGTTTGCCGCAGAGCGGCTGGTTCGGGACGCGGAAGTCCCTTTCATTCGTTAGCCCTCTCAAAGAACCAACATGCCTATCCCAGAGAAGGACATAAAGAAGCTGTGGGGGCTCGCCGCTGGACGGTGCTCGCGCCCTGGCTGCGAACAGGAGTGCATCCGCTTTCTAAACGCCAACGATCCAACCGTCATAGGAGAGATGGCGCATGTCATAGCAAAGCAGCCCGGCGGCCCGCGTGGCCAAGCGGAAGGTGGCGCTGATTCCTATGAGAATTTAATACTACTTTGCCCGACGCACCATACTGAAATCGACAAGGCACCAGAAGGCACTTTCCCTGCTGAAATGATTCACCAGTGGAAAACTGCGCATGAAGATCGAGTCAGAACGTCATTCCAGAGCCCACGACAACCTGACAAGAAGACTCTGGGCGTAAAGATTGCCCGGCTTCTTATTAGCAACAAGGCAACGTGGACCCAGTTCGGACCAGAGTCAGACGAAGCAAAAAGGAATCCGCTAAGTAATTCTGCTCAGATCTGGGAACTAAGAAAGCTCGACACAGTCGTTCCCAACAACCGAAAGATCATTGGTTTGATTCAGCAGAACCAAGATTTTGTCGATCTCGCAGACTATCCCGTGTGTGCAGCCTTCATTGAACATGCCGAGGGTTTTGAACGAAACTGCTACACGCGTACGGAGGGCGTTCCTCGCTTCCCACCTGCCTTTGAACAACTTGTGAATCGCTATGCCGAGCTTCAATAATTGGGGTGTGTCCTTCTCGATAATCACGTTCTTTGAGGGAGCCCTCGCCGGCCACGACAAGGTCCAAGGAGTGACCAGGACTCAGGACATCGTCTTCAGTATCGCGCTACACAACGGAACGACCCTGAAGACACTGCTCCTAGACGAGTACAGCCTCGGGCTTGCAGCCGTTCTTAAGGCCAAGGGAGAGTTCCCTGATGTTGAGTACATCGTCACAGGTGGCAATTGGAACGGCTACACCCCAGAGGCAAAGGAGTATGGGAGGAAAAACGGAATCGGCATCTTCAATACAGGCGAGTTCTTCGGAGCCCTGAATTGGACGGAACCCAAGAAGTACTACAAGAAGGATCACGAAGGCAATCCAACCTATGCGTATAAGAATCCCTGAGCGGTCGACTCTGTTTTTGTTTGGATCAATCCTGAAGTCTCAGGCGCCGAATGATCTCGACATCTTGGTGGTGTATGACCCTGAATTCTGTCCACCGGAGCTTGCGTACACATATCACCGCCCAATGGTTGACGACTTAGCAGCCGCGTATGGGCTGCCCGTCCACGCGACGTTCTTGACCCCATCAGAGCAACGCGCAACCGACTTCATTTCTCGCACGTGCGCAGTCCCGTTTAGCGAGGCGCAGAAAGGGCTAAGCCCTCGCTCAACCGGACCCGCTACGGCAAGCACCGTAAGCTCGAGCTGAGGCATTTCATGCATCATCCCAGCCCGGGCTTACGGCGCTCGCCTCCGCAGGCCGGTTAGCTCGAACGTTGAACGACCGCTTCCAGGCGCTGAGTTCGGCAAGTCGAAAGACCGCTCCCGCTGCGAAGCAGTCGTCCTCAAGGCGATCCCGACAAGGCCAAATACATCCCCCGTTCGTCGACAAGCTCGACGAGCGCACCGCGCTGATTGATCCGATGTTAGCGACAGGGAGAACGGCTACATCATCCCGGGCCTGGGCGACGCCGGGACCGGATCTTCGGGACGAAGGATCTCTGAGCCTGCGGCTCGCCGGATGAACGGCGGGACGTCCCGCTGCGATCATGTCGCGTTCCCTCGAAGTCACCGATACCACTGTCGTCATCCGGCCCACGCCGTCGACGATGTGGCTGTGGCTGCTCGCCTTCGCGACGGGCTTGAACTGGATGTTCTGGAAGTTCGCTTTCTGCGACACCAGTCCGAGGGCGCTCTAGTCCCTGTTGCTCCCATCATCGGCGCTGGTGGCCGCGGTGATCGATGAGGGGATGGCCAAGTCGGGCACCTGCATTGCTCTAGACCAGGGTCGCACAACGACGACTTGCGCGGCCAGCGATGCGCCGACGTGTCCGCACATCCTTCATTGATAAGCATGCAAGATACCGCCCTCGAGCACCGTGGCGTCCTCGTCGCCATCGGAGGCAACGAAGAAAAGACCGGACAGCGGCGCGTGCTCAACGCTGCGATACGTGCCATGGAGCCGCCGACCGGGGACGACCAGCCGCGTGTGGCCGTGCTGACGGCTGCCAGCGGCGAGCCGGAGCGGCAGTGGCGGGAGTACCGCCCCGCATTCGAATCGCTCGGCCTGCGTGTCGATTGGCTCGATCTGCGCTCGCACGCCGATGCGCAGGACCCGCGGGCCGCAGCGATGATCGCCGGAGCGCAACTGCTGTTCATGACCGGCGGCGACCAGGCGCGCCTGATGCGCGTACTCGACGGCAGCGCCTGCCATCGCACGATCCTCGACCGCCATCGTCACCACGGGCTCGCCATCGCAGGCACCAGCGCGGGGGCCGCGGTGTTGGGCGCCCGCATGCCGGGCGGTACAGATGAGACGCACGAACAATTCCACGCGCTGTTCGGCACGGCACCGCCGGCCCCGCACGGCCTGGCACTGCTGAAGGGCGCCGTGATCGACCAGCACTTCACCGAGCGCCACCGACTCGCCCGCCTCCTGGACCTGGTCAGTCACGGCGAAAGTTCCTGGGGCCTGGGCATCGACGAGGACACGGCCGCCGTGATCTCGCCCGACGGCGGGATCCGCGTCGTCGGGAAAGGTGCAGTCACCCTCATCGACTGCCGGAACGCCCACCGGAGCGTGGGTGTCGATTCCCGGGTGACCCTCGACGGCGTCGCCTTCCAGCGCGCAGAAGCTGGCGCGGCGCTGCAATGGCGAGCGCCATGAGCGGACACGGCGGCTTGCCGATTCCCGATTCCCGGGACGCCCTGGAGACGGACACACCGGCAGACGGCCGCATGGCAAGCCCCGACGACGGGTCCGCCGAACGCGCGACGTCGGCGATGTTGCGCGCGCCCTCCGCCGAGCTCGGCCCCGTCCGCCTCGAGTGGGACGGCGGCGGCCTCGACGTCGCCCGCATCCGGCTTCGCGAGGCGACGTTCGCTCCCCAGGCGTCAGGGCTGCCGTGCGGCACCGCCAAGGAGCTCGAACTCTCTACGCTCAACCTCGCTTTGCATCTACGTCTGCCCGACTCGCCCGCCGAGGTCCAACGCCCGACGGGGTCGTCAGGGAGCGTCGAACCCTGGCGCCTGGAGCCTCTCGACGGCTTGACCGGCAGCCTCCACGCCACGATCACCGATGCAGCGCTTCTGTTCGACGCCCGAGTGAAGGTGCCCATCGCGTCCGGCCAGGTCGACTTCAACCGGGCGGTGGTCGAGCACATCGGTCCGAACTCGCGCTTGGGCATCGGCCGCATGGGGGTGTACGTCGACGCGCCGGGCGGGCGGATGTACTTGCTGCAGTTCGCGACGCCGCCGACCGCTGGCGTCCGCTACGAGCAGCTCACCGGTCTGCTGGATTACTGGACCGCGGACCGGGGTCAGGTGTCTCTGCGTCCCTTCCTCGAATCCATGCTCGCAGCGATGACCCGGGACGGGCCTCGCGCGGCGGGCGGGTTCACCGCACAGGCACGGACGCTGTTGGGTCGAACCGCGCTGCGGGGCGAACTGCGTCCAGGCGACGGCGCGCTCGACCTGGGCCGGCTGCAGGCTCGTCTGGTCGGCCGAGCTCATGACCGGAACGTCGCGATGATCGACAGCGATGCCGTAGGCCAGGGCTTGACCGTGTCGCTCGACGATATCGCCCTGGAGGACTTCCGGCTGCGGATCGCCGGACGGGACCTGCGGGCAGGAAGCGCCAGCGGGCGACTGCGTCTGCGGGTACACATCGTGGATGACGGCCTTGCCGCCGACCTGTCGCTGACGACATTGGTGCTTCGCGACGTCCGCGTGACGCGGTCGCCGGCCTGACACGCGGCGCCGACTTCGGCCGCGCAGAAGGTCGCTGATATCCCTTCTCGCTGCTTTGGAATGGCTCTTGCCGCTCCACCGTGACGGCTCGCGTCGCGGGCCCTTTTGCTCATCGGAGAACTCCCCATGGCCCTTCGTCATCTGGCCGTCGCCGGCGGTATCGCCCTGTTGACCGCACACCTGTTCAAGTCGATGCGCTTGCACCAGCCGGATGGTTTGGATGCGGGCGCCGCGACGCCCCGCGCCAATGCACGCACCGACGATTTGCTCTATCGCGGAGAAAGCGACGATCCAGCGTCCGAAGCCTCGGCACGCGCCACGGTTCCTTCCCACTCCTCCGCGCTGGAGGGGGCGCGCCAGCTTGACGCCCTCCAGCGGCAGGAGCGGCCCGAGCTCGGGCTTCCCACGGACACCAGCAACGATGCCGATCGCGCCAGGCCGGGCCTCGGCGATTTCGCCCGCGGCGCTTGACGGGCCGGGCCAGCATCCGGACCGGCCCGGCCCGCCCGTCTCTCCCTTCTGACGGAGTTCCCATGCGTAGCAAATTCGGCGTCGTCCTGTTGGGCGTCGTGGTCGCGGCGCCAGCCGCGCTTGCCGTGTTCCTCCTCGCGGCCTGCGGCGATCCCAAGAGCGCCTCGCCGGTGGCCGCGCCAGGCCAGCCGGCCAGCGCCTCCACACGTGCGCTGGAGGCCGGCGCGGCGGTGCTGCAGGACAAGGCGCCGGTGGAAGCGCTCAATGTCTACCTCGACGGCTTCCACTTCTACAACGGCCGTCCGCGCGAGCAGATGGAAGCCCACCACTTCTGCGCGGTGCTCAACGCGGACGTGATCCAGTGCGTGATCTACGACGGCAACGGCAAGGACGCCAAGCTGATGGGCGTGGAATACGTCATCAGCGGCTCGCTTCATGCCTCACTGCCCGACGGCGAGAAGGCGCTGTGGCACAGCCACGTGCACGAGGTGAAGTCCGGGCAGCTCGTCGCGCCGGGCATCCCCGCGCCGGCGGAACACCAGCTCATGAAGCAACTGGTCGGCACCTACGGCAAGACCTGGCACACCTGGCATACCGATCGTGAGAAATCCCTGCCGTTGGGAATGCCGCAGTTGATGATGGGCTTCACCGGCGACGGCCAGGCCGATCCGGAGATGGTCGACACGCGCGACCGGCGCCTGGGCATCGACAGCCGGAAGAAGCGCCAGGAACGGGCGGACATCGTCGCTCCGCCGATCAATCCGGGCGCCGACGCCTGGCAACGTGGCCAGGTGATCCAGCTGCCTGATGGCGGCATGTCGCACGGCGCCTCCGCGGCGCATTGACGTCGGCGGGTCGGAGCCGGCCGCCGCACATCGAAAACGCTGGCTCAAAGGTCGTTGATGTACATCCGGTTCCACGTCGGGCTGATCACGATGAGGTTCATGCAGGCCTGCGGCGGCAGCTCGGCGATGAAGCGGATCGTCCGGCCCAGGTCCTCGGGCTGGAGCATGCGCGCGCGCTCCTCGGCCGTCGGCGGCTGGGGCCGCGTGTCGAGGATCGGCGTGGACACCTCGGCGGGACACAGGCAGCAGGCGCGGATGCCGTGCACGCCTTCTTCCATATTGATCGTCTCGGTCATCGCCCGCACCGCATGCTTGCTGGCGTTGTAGGCAGCGCCGGTCAGCTTGGGTTCGTGGAAGCCGGCCCAGGACGAGACGTTGATCACCAGGCCGCCGCCCCGCGCGCGCATCGCCGGCAGCGCGGCGAGCGTCGTGTGGAAGAGGCCGTCGAGATTGGTGCCCAGCACCTGGCGCCAGCCGTCAACGCCGAGATTGCGCCAGAACCGCTCGGGCACGTTCGTGCCGGCGCTGTTGAGCAGGATGTCGAGGCGCCCCTCGTGACGCGCCAGGATGCACGCGGCGGCGGCGGCCACGGCCTGTGCGTCCGTCACGTCCAGCGCTTCGACCTCGGCCTGTCCGCCGGCGGCCCGGATGCCGGCCGCGGCCGCCTCCAGCGCCGCGGCCCGGCGGCCGGACAGCACCACGACCGCGCCCGCCTGCGCCAGCGCCTGCGCGCCCGCCAGGCCGATGCCGCTGGCCGCGCCGGTGATCCAGGCGATCTGGCCCGCCAGGCTGCCGGCACTCATGCCGCGATCGGCGGCAAGGCCGCCTTCGACAGTTCCAGCTGGTACTGCGCCCAGCCCTCGCCAGGCACCTGCTCGCCGCGGCGGTCGCTCAGCTCGTCGAGACGGTCGCACAGCAGCGCACCCGCCTCGTGGGTGTCGGCCAGGTGCAGGCCCTGGGTCATCGTGATGTGGGCGGCCTCGAAGCTGCCGGCGCCAGCCAGCAGGATCATCCGCGTCGGCGCATCCTCCACGCACAGCGGAATCAACGCCGGGCTGACCCGCTCGGGCGTCAGCTGCGCCAGCGCCTCGGGCGGCAGGATGCCCTGCGTCATGCCGGTGGCCGCGGTCGGCGCCAGGCAGTTGACGCGGATGTTGCGCTTGGCCCCTTCGAGCGCCAGCGTCTGCATGAAACCGACCAGCGCCATCTTGGCCGCCGCGTAATTGGCCTGGCCAAAGTTGCCATAGAGGCCCGAGGACGAGGTCGTCATCACGATGCGGCCGTACTGCTGCTCCTGCATCTGCGCCCAGACCGCCTTGGTGGCGTTGGCGGCGCCCATCACGTGGACCTCCAGCACGCGGCGGAAGTCGTCCAGCGCCATCTTGGCAAAGCTCTTGTCGCGCAGGATGCCGGCGTTGTTGACCAGGATATCGATGCGGCCCCAGGCGGCTTGCGCCTGGCCGGCCATCAGCGCCATGTCCTCGAAGCGGGTCACGTCGCCGAGATGCAGCTGGGCGTCGCCGCCGAGCGCGCGGATCTCGGCCACGACGGCGCGCGCGGCGGCGCCGAAGTCGGCGCCGGCGATGTCGTTGACGAGCACGCGGGCGCCGTGGCGCGCGAGCTCGAGGGCGTGCGCGCGGCCCAGGCCGCCACCGGCACCGGTGATGAGGGCCACGCGGTCTTGCAGCAGTTTTGTCTTCATGGGGATCAGTTCGGTGGGTTTCGGAAGTTGACGGACTCGGCGCCCTTCAGCGCGAGCATCGCGCGGGCCTCGGCCGGTGTGGCGATCTCCAGCGAGAGCTCGTCGAGGATGCGGCGGATCTTGCGCACCTGCTCCGCGCAGTTGCGCGCCAGCTGGCCGCGGCCGAGATACAGGCTGTCCTCCAGGCCGACGCGGACGTTGCCACCCATCACGGCGGCCATCGTCAACAGCGGCATCTGGTGGCGGCCGGCGCCCAGCACCGAGAAGCGGTAGCCGTCGCGGCCGAACAGGCGGTCGGCCGTCGTACGCATCGTCACCAGGTTCTCGGGGTCGGGGCCCAGGCCGCCGAGGATGCCGAAGATGCACTGCAGGAAGATCGGCCCGTCGATCAGCCCCTCGTCGCGGAAATGGGCCAGCGTGTAGAGGTGGCCGACGTCGTAGCACTCGAACTCGAAGCGCGTGCCGCGCTCGCGGCCCAGCACCTGCAGGATGTGCCTGATGTCGGCGAAGGTGTTGCGGAAGATCAGGTCCTCCATGCCTTCCACGTACGGCTTCTCCCAGTCGTAGCGCCACTCGCTGATCTTGCGGGCCACCGGGTGGATGCTGAAGTTCATCGACCCCATGTTCAGCGAGCACATCTCCGGCGCGGCCTGCAGCGGGTAGGCCAGGCGCTCGGCCAGGCTCATGCGGGTGCTGCCGCCGGTCGTGATGTTGATGATGGCCTCGGTGGCGGCCTGGATGCGCGGCACGAACTGCTCGAACACGGCCGGATCGGGCGTGGGCCTGCCATCGGCGGGGTCGCGCGCATGCAGGTGCAGGATGGCCGCGCCGGCCTCGGCCGCCTCGATCGCCTGCTCGGCGATCTGATCCGGCGTCAGCGCCAGGTGGGGCGACATGCTGGGCGTGTGGACCGAGCCGGTGACGGCGCAGGAGATGATGACCTTGTCGGACATGGGTTCAGGGCCTTTCAGACGGCCAGCCACTGGGCCAGCAGGGCGGGATCGGATTGCAGTTGCCGCGGCGTGCCCTCGAACACGATGCGGCCGTGGCCCATCACGCACACGCGGTCCGAGACCTTCAGCGCGATGGCGAGCTTCTGTTCGACCAGCAGTACCGAGACGCCCTTGGCACGCATGTCGAGAATGCATTCGCCCACCTGGGCGACGATCCTGGGCGCCAGGCCCTCGGTGGGCTCGTCGATCAGGATGACGCGCGGGTTGCCCAGCAGCGAGCGACAGATGGTCAGCATCTGCTGCTCGCCGCCCGAGAGGCTGCCGGCGCGCGTGTGGCGGCGCTCCTTCAGGCGCGGGAAGTAATCGAACATCTGCTGCACCGTCCAGCGCGCCGCGCCCGCGACGCCGGGCTGTTCACCCATGCGCAGGTTCTCGTCGACGGAGAGGTTGGCGAACACCTCGCGCTCCTCGGGCACATAGGCCAGGCCGGCGCGACAGATCTGGCTGGGCCTGGCCTTGGCCAGCTCGCGGCCGGCCAGGCGCACGCTGCCCGCGCTCGGCGGCAGCAGGCCCATCAGCGCCTTGAGCGTGGTCGAGCGGCCCGAGCCGTTGCGGCCCAGCAGGCTCAGCACCTCGCCAGCGCCGACCGTCAGGTCGACGCCCTGCAGGATGTGGCTCTTGCCGTAGTGCGCGTGGAGGTTCTCGACCTGCAACAGCGCGCTCATGCCGGCACCTGCGCGTTCGCCTCTTCGCCGAGGTAGGCCTCGCGCACGCCCTGGTGCTGGCGGATCTCGTCCGGCGTGCCGGTGGCGATGACCTGGCCGTAGACCAGCACGCTGATGCGATCGGCCAGCGCGAACACGACGTCCATGTCGTGCTCGACGATCAGCAGCGCGCGGCCCACCGTCAGCTCGCGGATCAGCGCCAGCGTGTAGTCGGTCTCCTCGGCGGACATGCCGGCCATCGGCTCGTCCAGCAGGATCAGGCGCGGGTCGGAGGCCAGCGTCATCGCGATCTCCAGCGAGCGCTGCTCGGAGTAGCTCAGTTCGCCGGCCAGTGCCGCGGCGCGGGCCTGCAGGCGCACGCGCTCCAGCAGCTGCTCGGTCGCCTCGCGCAGGCCTGGCAACCGGTCCACGCGCTGCCAGAAGGCCGTCGGCCGCGGCTGCTGGCGCAGCACGGCCAGGCGGATGTTCTCGAACACCGTGAGCCCGGGGAAGACATTGGTGATCTGGAACGAGCGGGCCAGCCCGAGCCGGTTGATGCGTTGCGGCGCCTGGCCGGTGATGTCCAGGCCGTCGAAGGCGATCGTTCCCGCGCTCGGCGCCAGGTGGCCGGAGATCAGGTGGAACAGCGTGGACTTGCCGGCGCCGTTCGGGCCGATCAGCGCGCGGCGCTCGCCGGCGGCCAGCTCCAGGTCGACGCCGCGGATGATCTCGGTCTCGCCGAAGGACTTGCGCAGGCCGTGCAAGCCCAGGATGGTGCCGCTCATCGCTGCGCCTCCCTTGCGAGCAGACGCGTGCGGGCGAAGGCCATCAATGCGCCGCCGGTCAGCAGCAGGCCGGCCGGCCAGGCCCAGGTGGCGGCGCTGGCCGCGGCCCAGCTGCGGCCGAACATGGTCACCGGAGGCCAGGCTCCGGCGGTGGCGGCCAGCGCGCGGTAGTCCTGCGAGCACAACCGCTGCAGCAGCTCGACGAGGAAGACCGTGCCCCCCGCCAGCAGCAGCACGGCCAGCATCCCCGCCGCCAGCAGCAGCAGCGCACGCGCCGGGCCGAGCACCCGCACGCGGTGGCGGGCTGTGGCGCCGAGGCCGACCAGGCCCTCGGGCATGAACATCATCACGATCACGAACAGCACCCCCTGGTACAGCAGCCAGGCCTGCGTCGCATCGGACACCGCATAGCCGAAGAAGCTCATCAGCGCGGCCCCGAGCGCCGGCCCGAGGAAGACGCCGACGCCGCCGATATAGCTGTTGAGCACGACGCTGGCCGAGACGTGCGCGTCGAAGACGACGTAGTTGGCCGCCTCGTTGGCCAGCACTTGCAGCGCGCCGGCAATGCCGGAGAACAGGCCCGATATCGCGAAGGCCGACACGCCAAGCCGATGGACGTCGTAGCCGAGGAAGCGTAGCCGGTGGGCGTTCTCGCGCAGGCCCAGCGTCAGCCGCCCGGCCGGCGTGCGGGTGTGGAAATGCAGCAGCGCCAACGAGGCGAGCACCCAGGCCAGCGTCAGGTAGTAGACCTGTGTCGTGGAGCCGAAGCTGAGGCCCCAGGCCGGCATGCGCATCGCGGAGATGCCGGACTCGCCGCCGAACAGGCTCTTGAGCTGCGGCGCCAGCGCATGCAGCAACTCGGCGATGGCCAGCGTGATCATCGCGAAGGCGGTGCCGCTGCGCTGGGTCGCGAACCAGCCGGCCACGACGCCGAAGGCCAGGCCCGCGCCGGCGCCGACCAACGGCAGCAGCGGCGTGGGCAGCAGGCCGGCGCCGTTCAGCGCATTCATCGCATGCACGGTGGCGAAGGCGCCGACGCCGAAGTAGGCGGCGTGGCCGAACGACAGCATGCCGGCGCGGCCGGCCAGCAGGCCGTAGGCGCTCGCGAACAGCGCCGCGATCAGCATCTGCACGGCGGCATTGAGCAGGCCCGCCGAGAGCAGGGCCGGCATCGCCGCGAGCAGCGCGGAGCCGCCCAGCAGGAGGAAAGTGGAGATACGCATCATGACGGGGGCATCAGTTCTTTTCGCCCAGCAGCCCCTGCGGCCGCAGCAGCAGGACGATCAGCATCAGGGCGAAGGGCAGCGTCGCGGCGAGGCTGGACAGCTTCAGCGTCAGCAGGCCGCCGACGCTGTCGGCCCAGGCGCCGGCGCCGACAAGCGCGAACAGGTCGGCCAGGCTCCGGTCCACGCTGACGGCCAGCGAGGTCATCACGCCGATCAGCAGCGAGGCCAGCATCGCGCCGCCCAGCGAGCCCAGGCCGCCGACGACCACGACGACGAAGACCAGCACGCCGGTCTCCACGGCCATGTTCGGGCTCGTCGTGTAGAAGGCGCCGGCGACCGCGCCGGCCAGG
Organism: Roseateles sp.; assembly: GCA_039593255.1. Classification (GTDB taxonomy): domain Bacteria; phylum Pseudomonadota; class Gammaproteobacteria; order Burkholderiales; family Burkholderiaceae_C; genus Roseateles. The sequence continues at coordinate 51,429 of JBCNPQ010000012.1, read as the reverse complement.
CCCGCGAGCGCCGCGCCGACGGCGAACACGCCCGTGAACACGAGTTGCACGTTGTGGCCGAGCGCCTCGACCATGCGCGGCTTGTGGATCGCCGAGCGCACGATGATGCCGACGCGGGTGCGGGTCAGCAGCAGGTACAGCAGCACGAACATCAGCAGCGCCACGCCGCCCATCAGCAGCCGGTACAGCGGGTACTGCTGGGCACCGATCGCGAAGGCCGGGCCGTCGAGCCGCGGCGGCACGCGGTAGTCGACCGGGAAATTGCCGAACACCAGCTTGATCGTCTCGGCCACGATGAAGGACAGGCCGAAGGTCAGCAGCAGCTCGTGCGCGTGGCCGTGGTGGTGGACACGCCGCAGGAAGAAGCGCTCGACGACGGCGCCGACGCCGCCCGCCAGGAGCGCCCCGGCGACGACGGCCGGGCCAAAGCCCAGCGCGTGCTGCAAGGTGTAGGCGAAATAGGCGCCCAGCATGTAGAACGAGGCGTGGGCGAAATTGAGCACGCCCATCATGCCGAAGATCAGCGTCAGCCCGGCCGACACCATGAACAGCAGCAGGCCGTAGATCAGGCCGTTGAGCAGGCCGAACAGCAGCGTGTCCATGGTTCGCTCAGGCAGCCGGTCGCTGCATCTTGCAGCTGGCCTGGGCCGGCGTCGCAGCCTCCTCGGCGCTGTAGACCTTGATCGGCTTGAAGCCCATGTCGGTGCCGTCCACCTTGTACCTGGCGTCCTTGGCGACGGTGGAGACGACCAGCGGCAGCAGCACCTGGTGGTCGGCCGCGCGCATGCTCATCTCTCCCATGGGCGTCCTGATGCGGGCCGTCTCCATCGCGCGGGCGAAGGCGTTCACGTCGAGCGCGCCGGCCACGGGCCTGGTGCGCCTGAGCGCATCGGCGACCATGTCGATCGCGAACGCGGCCTGCGGCTCGACGAAGACCGGGTGATGGCCGGTCCTGGCCGCGTAGTCGGCGACAAAGCGCGCGCCTTCGGCGCCGCCGGCCTCGCCATTGAACACATGGGCGATGAAGTGGCCCAGTGCCGTGTCGCCGGCATTGCTGATATTGCCCGGCTGGTCCAGGAAGACGGTGCCGAAATCAGCCTTCAGACCGGCCGCCTTGGCCGCCTTCATCATCAGCAGCAGGTCGTTGGACCAGTTGCCGGTGAGCACGTTGTCGGCGCCCGAGGCGCTGATCTTGGCGATGTAGGGGGCGAAGTCCTGGATCTTGTTGACGTCGTGCAGCGTCTTGTCGACGACCACGTAGCCGCCTGCGGCCGCGTTGTCGACGATCGCCTTCTCCATGTCCTGGCCCCAGGAGTAGTTCTGGTTGATCGCGTAGACCTTGCTGCCCAGCGCCTTCGCCTGCTTCATGCCCAGCACCAGCACCTTGGTGCGCACCTGCGCGTTGCCGGTGAGGCGGAAGTGGTAGAAGTTGCACTTCTCGCCGGTCAGCTCCAGCGCCTCGGCGCCGATGTTGATGAACGCGATCTCCTTGCCCGGGTTGCGCAGGTTGTGCTTGCGCACGTCCTCGGTGATCTGGCCGGCGATCGCCGACGAGGCGCCCTGCACGACGATCTGCACGCCGTCGGCGATCGCGGCCTTGAGCTTGTCGGACGCACCCGCCGGCCCGCCCTGGTTGTCGTACTCGACCAGCTGCACCGGGGCGCCGTTCCAGCCGCCGGCCGCGTTGAGCTTGTCGACCGCATAGCGGACGCCGGCGCGGAACGATTGGCCGGTCGACGCCTGCGGGCCCGACAGCGTCTCCAGCAGCGCGATCTTGACCGGGGCGGCCTGCGCGGCGGTGGCCAGCATCAGTGCCGCGGGCAGCGCTGCGAGGCGAACGGGAATCTTCTTGTTCATGGCGGGTTGTCTCCTGTTTGTCGTCATGCCATCGCTCAGAGGTATTCGACGTTGCCGTCCACGCTGATCGCCTGGCCGGTCACATTGCGGGCGCCGGGCGAGCAGAGGAACAACGCCATCGCGGCCACGTCGTCGGCGCTGACCATGCGGCGCAGCGAGATCTTGTCGAGGTACTGCTGGCGCATCGCATCGGGGGCGATGCCCAGCGCCGCGGCGCGCGCGGCGATCACGCCTTCCATGCGCTCACCGTCGACGACGCCGGGCAGGATCGCGTTGACGCGGATACCCTGCGGACCCAGCTCGATCGCCAGCGACTTGGTCAGCCCGACGACGGCCCACTTGGTGGCGGCATAGGGCGTGCGGAAGGCATAGCCCAGGCGCCCGGCCACCGAGCCCATCGCGATCAGGCAGGGGTTGCGGGTCGAGGCGCGCAGCAGCGGCACCGCGCGGCGCGCGAAGTAGAACTGGCTGTTGAGGTTGACCGACACCGTGCGTTCCCAGCCAAGCGGGTCGAGCTCGTCGATGCCGCCGGTCGGGCCCGCGATGCCGACGTTGTTGATGAGCACGTCCAGGCCGCCGAAGTGGCCGTCGACGTCGTCGAACACGGTGTCGGCATCGGCGGCGACCGAGGCGTCGGCCATGCTGCAGCTGATGCCCGGCGTGCCGCAGACCAGGCGATCGAGCGCGCTGCGGTCGACGTCGCAGACGTGGACGCGCGCGCCGGCGGCATGGAAGGCGCGCGCGACGGCCGCGCCGATGCCGTTGGCGCCGGCCGTGATCAGCACGCGCAGGCCGGGCGGGGGGGAGAGGGTGTCGTGAAGAGCCATGGCGGGGGGCGGGAAGCGATGCCGCCAGTCTGCGCAGCCGCGGCGCCGAACCCAATGTGGCGCGCGGACACACGCCGCCCGGCTTCCGTTGTGATCGGGTGACGGCCCCGCGCCGGCGGCGCCATCCCCGCGGCCCCGCATGTGATCGGTGCACACAGGGCGCCCGGTTCCGATGTGATCGGCGCACATGCCAAGGGGAGGGCCCGGACGGGCCGCTCTGCTAACCTCACCCCCCATTCCCAACGCTGAATTCCGATGGAGACTGCCGAACGGATTGCCGGCGAGCTGGTCGGCCTGCTGCATCAGGGCGCCTCGGCCGACGAGTTCGCCGCCCGCCTCAGCGCGGTCGACGGCCTGCCCGAATCGCCGGCCAAGGCCACGCTGGTCGAGCATGTGCGCATGGCCATGGCGGTGCGCAACCGGCTCGAACTGCTGCAGCAGCGCGAGCAGGGGCTGCTGGCGGTCGTCGAGTCGGCGCAGGACCTGTCGAGCCGGCTCGACCACGCCGAGCTGCTGCGCACGATCGTGCGCCGGGCGCGCGCGCTGCTCGGCGCGGACCTGGCCTGGCTGTCCATCCTCGACGCCGAGCAGGCGGTGTTCCGCGTCGTCGTCGCCGAGGGCTCGCAGTCGCCAGGCACGACGGCGATGGTGGCCAACCGCGACCGCGGCGTCGTCAGCATCGTGATGTCGACGCGCCAGCCCTTCACGACGCCCGACTACCTGCAGGACCAGCGCTTCAACCACGACCCCCGGCTGGACGGCGCCTTCCGCGACGAAGCCATCACCGCGCTGGCCGGCGTGCCGCTGGTCTGGGCCGACGAGGTGATCGGCCTGCTCTTCGTGGCCGACCGCTATCCGCGCGTGCACACGGCGCAGAACCTTGCCATCCTCGGCACGCTGGCGACGCACGGCGCGGTCGCGCTGAAGAACGCGCGCGACTTCGGCCGCATCAGCGCGGCGCTGGACCAGGCCGGCGAGGCCCGTGCCGCGCTCGAGCGACATGCGCGCGACGTGCAGGCCGCGGCCGACGCGCACGAGGAGATGACCTCGCTGCTGGCGCGCGGCGCCTCGCTGGCCACGCTGTGCCAGTCCTTCGCCCAGCGCCTCGGCGGCAGCGTGCTGGTGCTGGACGAAGCCGCCCAGGTGCTGAGCCGTGGCAGTGCCGACGGCTATGACGGACCGGGCGCGGCGGCCTATGTACCGCACGGCGAGCACAGCGCCGAGTTCGCGCGGGCGCTGCGCCAGGCGCGGCAGGTCGGCCGCTCGGTGCCGGCCTTCGAGGTCGACGACGAGCACTGCCGCGTGATGCCGGTGATCGGCGGCGACGGCATGCTGGGGGCGCTGGCCTTCTTTCACCGTGGCGCGCTGTCGGAACTGTCGATCCGCACGCTCGAGCGCAGTTCCAGCGTCGTCGGCATCGTGCTGCTGTCGCAGGAGCGGCGCGAGGCCGCGCAGAGCCGCGACGCCGCCGCGCTGCTGCGCACGCTGCTGTCGCCGCGCCAGGACGAGCCCGGCGAGCTGGCCGACCGCGCCGAGCGCTTCGGGCTCGATGTCGACCAGCCGCTGTCGCTGCTGCTGGCCGAGCTCGACGGCCCGAGTTGCGGCTATGCCGCGCGCCGGCTGCGCCAGATGGCGGCGCTGGAGCGTTGCCTGGTCGATGACATCGACGGCACGCTGGTCGTGCTGTGCAGCGCGCCGCGGGCCGAGGACGCGCGCCAGGCGATCGCCGGCTGGGCGCGTCGCGAGGCCGGGGCGCGGCACCGCGGCGTGCTGTCCCGGCCGATGAGCAATCCGGCCGCGTTGCCGGGCGTCTACGCGACGCTGAAGCGCTCGCTGAACGTGCTGGCGCGGCTCGGCGTGCAGGGCCAGGTCATGGGGCAGAACGAGCTGGCGTTGTACGCGACGCTGTTCGAGACCCACGACCCGGCCAGCCTCGACCAGTTCCTCGACGCGACGATCGGCGCGCTGCTCGCGCACGACCGCAAGCGCCAGGGCGAACTGGCCGACACCTTGCTCTGCTACTTCGACTGCAACCAGAACGCCAAGACCACCGCCCAGCGCCTGGGCATCCATGCGAACACCGTGCGCCAGCGCCTGGCGACGATCGAAGGCCTGCTCGGCCACTGGGGTCAGGCGACGCGGGCGCTGGAGATCCACATCGCGCTGCGGCTGTGGAGCCTGCGCGGCTGAATGGCCACGGCGCACATGCGGCGGCACGGCGAGGTGTGACGCGGCGACATAGCGGCAGGCTGGCACTTTCCGAACACTGGCAGCCAGGCGCCTCGTCCGAAGGCGCTCCAGGAGACGCCATGCAAGCCCCCCATCCGCTGCGCCGCTGGGCGCTGACCCTGTCCGCCCTTGTGCCTCTTTCGGGCTGCCTCGGCGGCGGTTCCTCCGACACCACGGAGCCCGGGTCGCCGCCGGCCGCGCCCCAGCCGCTGGCCTGCGACAAGCTCGCCGGCATGGCCATCCCGGCCACCGTGATGGGCCTGCCCACCTCGGGCGGCACCGTCGCCACCGCGGTCATCGTGCCGGCCGCCGGCACCGGCGCGAGTCTCGTGCCCGAGCACTGCCTGGTGACGGCGACGATCGCGCCGGTGGACGCGAACTCGTCGGCCATCACCTTCAAGATGGCGCTGCCGACGAACTGGAACAGGAAGGCGCTGATGCTGGGCGGTGGCGGCTTCGACGGCAGCGTGCCCGCCGTCACCGGCAACCTGCCCGCCGGCCCGGTGGACCAGCCGCGCCCGATCGCGCGCGGCTATGCGGTCTTCGGCAGCGACAGCGGCCACGCGGCGGGCGCGCTCGGCTCGCTGGACGGCACCTTCCTGCAGAACGAGGAGTCGCTGCGCAACTGGGCCGGAGAAGCGCTGAAGAAGACGCGCGACGCGGCCACCTACCTGATCAAGGCCCGCTACGCGGTGGACAAGATCGAGCAGTCGTACTTCGCCGGCGGCTCGACCGGCGGACGCGAGGCGCTGGAAGTCGCGACCCGCTGGCCCGCGGACTGGGACGGCATCATCGCCTGGTACCCGGCCTGGAAGCAGATGTCGGCCATGCTGGCGGGGCACCGCGCCAGCCGCGCGCTGTCGCAGTCCGGCGCCTACCCGAGCCAGGCCAAGCGCAAACTGCTGCTGGACGCGGCCATCGCGGCCTGCGATGCGCTCGACGGCCTGGCCGACGGCCTGATCAGCGATCAGGCCCGCTGCAACGACCGTTTCGACCCCGCCACCGCCAGCCTCAACGGCACGCCGCTGCGCTGCCCCGGCGGTGCGGACACCGGCGACGGTTGCCTGTCCGACGTGCAGATCGCCACGCTCAAGGGCATGAACAGCGCGACCCGCTTCAACTTCCTGATGGCCAGTGGCGAGACCTGGTACCCCGGCTACAACGTCTGGGGGGCCGACCTCGGCATCGCCGGCACCAATGCGCTGCAGCCGACGATCACCTTCCTGAACCTCGGCACCGAGCAGCCCGCGAACCCCATGCCCACCGGCGCGCCCTATGTGGCACGCCAGACCGACGCGCTGATCCGCTACGCGATCACGCGCGACGTCAACTACGACCCGTTGTCACTGGACCCCGAGAACCCCGGCGCCTGGGCCGCCCGGATCAGCGAGCTGTCCACGCTGCTGGACGTGCCGGTCAACCTCGACGCCTTCGCGGCCAAGGGGGGCAAGCTGCTGCTGGGCCATGGCCTGGCCGACGTGCTCGTCAGCGCCCGTGGCACCGAGGAGTACTACCAGCGCCTGCAGGCGCGCATGACGCCGGGCGAGGTGGACAAGTTCGTCCGCTACTACGAGGCCGCGGGCTACGGCCATGCCGTCAGCTCCATCTTCAACGTCGCCTGGGACTCGCTGACGACGTTGGAGAACTGGGTCGAGAAGAAGACGGTGCCGCCGCAGCAGATCATGGCCGACACGTCCACCGGCACGGCGGCCCGCACCCGGCCGCTGTGCGAATACCCGAAATGGCCACGCTACAACGGAAGCGGCGACGCCAGCTTGGCCGCCTCGTTCACCTGCGTGACCCAGTGACGGCGCTGCGGATTAAGGCAGCAACACTTGCACTTGTTGATTTAGATCCGCTGTCGCTTCGATGTGGGCGCAGACTCTGGACAACAAGGTGATCCTGATGCCCAAAGACCCTCGCGACGCAGACAACCGTTCTTCGATGGCACCCGCGACAGCGGATCCACCAGTCCCATCGATGAGCATCGCCTACCTCGACGCCGCGGACCTCGGCGGCGCGCGGCTGCGCAATTCGGTCGACATCCTCATCCCGACGGACACCGCCAAGCTGTCCGCGACCTACCGCATCGGACAAGGGCGCGAGCGGATCGCCGTGCTGCGCGCGCCGCTCGTGTCCATCCTCCCGCCGGCGCTGCCGCATTCGCTGTCCGACCGGCCGGGGTCGAACACCCTGCTCCTGAGCATCGCCGCGCCGTTCTTCGACCGGGTGGCACGCGCCGTCGGTGTCGACCCTGCGGTCCTTGTCGAGCCGCATGCGACCGCCGACCCCTTGATCCGCGAGATGGGCAACGCCGCCGAACGGGATGTTCGCGTCCAGCGTCCGCCGGATGCGCACTACTTGGAGTCGCTGGCCATGGTGCTGGCGGCGCATGTCGCGCGGAACTACGTGATCGCAAAGACGACGAATACCGCGTCCTGCGGGGGGCTTTCGCCCCACAAGCTGCGCTGTGTCCGCAACCACATCTGCGACCATCTCGGCGAGACGATCCGGGTCGGCCAACTGGCCGAGGCGGTGCACTTGAGCCCCTTCCACTTCGCACGGATGTTCAAGCAGTCGACCGGCCAGTCGCCCCATCTCTACGTGCTGATGCAACGGATCGAGCGGGCCAAGGAATTGCTGGCCGAGACCGACACCGCGTTGGTCGATGTCGCGGCCCACGTGGGCTTTCGCACCCAGGGCCACTTCACCGGCGTGTTCCACCGCTACGCGGGCTTCACGCCCGGGGCGTTCAGGCTCAACGCTCGGGAAACGGCGGGGTCCGAGGCATCGGTCGCCCGCGTTCCCGCCGACGGGCAGCCATGAATCACGCGCGATCGCGCATGTCCCTCAGCACCTGGTCCGGCGGAACGAAGCACGGGTGCTGCTTCTTTCGTTGCAGAGGCGCGATGACAACGCTCGTCATCCCTTCGACACACGCGTTCCCTAGAGTGCCGCGTTTTCTCTTCCGGCACTCGCGACATGTCTGCTTCCCCGCGTCTTCCCTTCGTCCTGCGCCCCTGGTCTCTCGCCGTGCTCACGGTGTCCCTCATGGCCGGCTGCGGCGGCGGCGGATCGGACGGCGAGGATCTGAGCGTCGCCGTCCTGCCTGAAGCGCCCAAGGGCGTGGGCGCCGCGGAGACGGCCCCGGTGCAGGATGAGACGAAGGTGCTGCCCTTTGTCGACTTCGCCTTCACCAACCAGCGCGGCGATGCGCGCTACGCCACCTTGGAGACCAACGCCGGCGTGCGCGTCGTGAGCGGCATGCTGTCGCTCTGGCAGCCGAGCACCGCGATCGTCGACGCGGGCGTCACCGCGCCCGCCAACGGCAGTTTCCCCGCGGTGACCGCGTCGACCTGGACCGGCAACCCCGGCGACGCCACCGACGGCAAGGTGCTCAACACCGCGGTGCACAACGCCAACATCCAGTACGTGATCGATGCCACCACCCGGCGCACCGAGGCGCAGGCGCTCGCCGCCTACCTCGACGACCGTCGCGGCAAGGGCGTGAGCATCAGCGACGGACTGGGTCCGCTGACCGCGGCCTGGCGCACGTCCTCGGGCATGAGCACCACCATCACAGGCGTCCCCGCCGATGCGACCACCGTGCTCTACAACGACGGCGGCTCCGACATCGGTACCGGCAGCGCGACCAACGCGACGCTGGGCAAGGCGGTGGACTTCGTCGGCAACGTCGGCGAGAACGCGTCCACCGAGCCCGCCAAGCGCTTCTACAAGTACGCCCGTCCGTGGCGCTGGAGCGCCAGCGTCGTGGTGGTGCCGGCGCTGATGCCCGCGCGCAGCAGCACGCCGACGACCGACGGCGGCTTCATCAGCGGACACACCGCCGAGGGCATGCGCAAAGCCCTCGCCATCGCTTACCTGGTGCCGCAGCGCTACCAGGAGATGGTCGCCCGCGCGCTTGAGATGGGCGAGAACCGCATCCTCGCCGGCATGCACTCGCCGTTGGACGTCATCGGTGGACGCATCCAGGCGCAGGCCGCCGTCGCCGCGTCCATCGCCACCGGCGCGAACAAGGGCGACCTGAAGAACCTCGCATACCAGCAGGCCCAATCGGTGATGCAGGCCGCCGCCGGCGTGACCAGCGCCGAGGCGCTCAATGCCTATGCCCACGCGGGCACGAGCACCAACGATCGCTTCAACGATGCGACGGCGGTGCGCGCCGATGTGACGCGCCGTCTGACCTTCGGCCTGCCGACGGTCGGCGACGTCACGAAGGCGGCCGTCGTGCCCAAGGGCGCGGAGGTGCTGCTGGAGACGCGCCTGCCGTACCTGGACGCGACGCAACGCCGCGTCGTGCTGAAGACCACCGCGCTGCCCTCGGGCTCGCCGCTGGTGGATGACGCGGAGGGATGGGGCCGCCTGAACCTGTTCGCCGCCGCGGACGGCTTCGGCGCGTTCAACGGCGACGTGGTGGTCGTGATGGATGCGGCCAAGGGCGGGTTCCACGTGAGCGACGCCTGGCGCAACAACATCGCCGGCGTGGGCAAGCTGACCAAGCAGGGCAGCGGTACCTTGCGCCTGTCGGGCGCCAACGTCTACAGCGGCGGCACGCAGGTCGACGCCGGGACGCTCTCCGCCGAAAGCGCCTCGGCGCTGGGCAAGGGCGATGTCTACCTGGCCGGCGGGACGCTCGCCAGCAAGGCAGCGGCGCCGTTGGGCATCGCGGGTCGTTTCAGCCAGCGCAGCGCTGCCGGTCTGCAGGTGCAGGTGGGCCCGAATGGCGCCGGCAAGCTGGTCGTGACCGGCGACGTGGCCATCGAATCGGGCGCCGCGCTGACGGTCAAGTTCGCTGCCGGCTTCACGCCGAAAGCGGGCGACACGATTGAGCTGATCACGACCTCGGGCCGACTGGCGGGGCGCTACGGCACGCTGACGGTCGACGGATTCGGCAAGGTCACGACCAGCTATGACAGCAACAAGCTCAGTGTGCGACTGGACGGCTGAGAGTAGCGACTGAATCCGCTGCGAGCGTCTGATAGTGCGGTCGCGTTGATGCCCCGCGGCGCAGCGATCGCGCTGCTGTTGGCAATCGGCGGGTGCCTGCCGGGTGGCGACTCGATTCAGATACGCGGGCGCGTATGGGGCAGCTGCGACGGTAGGGCGGCTTCAGGCTGGAAGCGGACGTCGGATCCTCGCGCTGGATCCGAGCCCTCTAGCGACAGTTTGGCGCGTGAGCGCTTGGCGGCCCACGCTGTTTCCCTTCCGCGCCTCTCCTAACGACCCATCGGCGGAGTGGGCTCGCGCGGATCACTCTGCCCGGCGCCTGGGGCGTCGCAGCGCGGAAGGTCTGTGTCCAATGCACCTGCTCGGCGTTGTGTTGCAAGTTCCAAGTAGCGCGTGAACGTCATGAGTCGATAGCGGATCACTGGAGACCCCGAGGGGACAGGCATCCGTTTTGGCTTCACGCCATTCACCATTCCTGTACCAACGCCCCAACCGTTGTTTTCCATGGCCACAGCCGATGCATCACTCCATGACGACCAACTGTCGGAATCAACACGCTTTGGCGGATCGAACAGAAAAGGGTCTGTGCGGATGCCGTCAACCTTCATCAACCAGACCAAGATAGCGCGAAGCTCCTTTGGCTTCGCAGTGTAGAACTCGAACACCGGCTGCTCTGTACTCGTTTGGCCAGTGGCCTTCCTGCCTTCACTCAGAACGGAGTAAGGCGTGACGACGCTTACTCCGATGTGCTGACGAAACTCGGGGCTCAGCCCTCCGGGCACACAGACCTGAGCGATGACCAGTACCTCTTCGGAGACCGGTGACGCATTCATTGATCTGCGGTCGGACGGATGCGCACATCCTGCCAGCGCTACGACAACGCCCAGCGCAAGCGTGGCCGGCAGTTTCATACCTCAAACCTCGAAGAGCGTTGAAAGCCCGATGGTAGGCCCTCGATGGCTGCTTCCGTTGCGGACCAGCCGGTCGCCTTGCCATGACAGGACCAGGCTGGAAGCGGACATCGGGCCTTGCACCCGAGCGATTCGGCGGGTAGGCCCAACCGGCGGCACGGATATCCTCCGGCCATGCACACATCTGACCCTGAGTACGTGGCCATCCTTGGCCTTCGGTGCTTCTCCGCAGTTGGCGATGGGATGCACGTCGAAGTGACGGGCCGCCCCAGCAACCCATCCCTGCCGCTCCTCACATTCCGCGCAGACGACATCCTAGGTCTGCAGGTGGTGCTCCACGGCGAGACCGACGTCGCGTTTCCACTGTCAGAACTCAAGCGGGCCATCGCGCTTGCTGACGCGGAGGTGCATCCGGAGTCGTTCTACGACCTTTGACGTCCTCCCGTCCGCTTCCGCTGCATTACCGCTCTCATCCTCAGCAGCACCGGCTCGGGTCCGTCGAGCCTGGCCGGAGACCGGATGCGAATTCTTCCCGGACCTTCTCCAAGGATGGCTCCCTGCCTTCCGCGGCCTCACTCTCGCCGGTGCACCAGCAGTCGCCTCCAAGGTCGGCGGACGATGGGACATCACGTCCCGGTCGTCGACAGGCCTGACGAGCACACCACGCTGATCGTCGATCCGAGCTCGGCGAGATCGGGCTCGATGACAGCGAAGGGGGACCAGCGAATGGCGGGACGTCGTCCCGCCACGACCCTGTCTCGGCGCCTCGGGCTGAATCGGCATCAGCCGCATCACCGCACGCGGTCGCCCTGGACAGCCACCCATCCCGACCGACCTGGAACACGTCCGAGCGCGATGCGATGCCCGGGCAAACCACTCGACGGGTGCGCCTCTTGTAGGCCGGCCAGGGAGACCATCGCGTGCCCCTGGGCGCGCCAGCCTTCCAGCAGGCGCTCGAAAACCGGGCGCCACTTCATGCCCTCCAGTTCCGCGTGCAGTGTGTAGACCTGGTCCCGCTCCACCTGATCCGTGAGCGCGAGCAGCCGGAGATGCACGTTGTCCACGGTGACGCCGTCGACGCCGATCAACTCATCGAGCGTGGGCAAGGTGGTGGGAAATTGCGGCGGCCCGAGTGTCACGCCGTCGGCGGTCACTGGCAGGAACGGGTGGCTGCCCCGCGTGTCCGATGCCCAACCGAAACCCAGCGCCTGTTCCGCGACGGCCGCCGCTTCGTTGAACTGCCAGCCGGCGGCGCCATGCACCCGGGGCGCCGCATCGAATACCTCCACGAAGCGCTCTTTCGCCAACGTCATCTCCCGCAGCGCCCAGTCGGCGTCCCGGCTCGTCAGCTGGTCCTGCCATCGCACGTGATCCCAGCAATGCACGCCGACTTCGAAGCCGGCGTCCCGCACCGACCGCAAGGTCCGGCCTTCACGCTTGCCGATGTCGGGGCCGGGCAGCAGGGTGCCATGGAGCAGCGTGCGCAGGCCGTAGTGCTCGAGGACAGAAGTCCGCGCCACCTTGGTCAGGAACCCTGGGCGCAGCACGCGCGCCAGGGCGCGACCCGTATGGTCCGGCCCCAGGCTGAACAGGAAGCTCGCCTGCGCCCCGGCCGCCTCCAGCGCCTGAAGCAAACCCGGCACGCCTTCCCGCGTCCCGCGCCACGTGTCCACATCGATCTTGAGTGCGATGCGCGCCATGGCCCTACAGCACGAGCTCGGGCGCTTCGATCTGATCCCGGTAGTAGGCGAACAGAGAAGCGAGCGCCGCCTCCATGCCCACCAGCGGCCGCCAGCCCAGGTCCGCGCTGGTCTGGCTGATGTCCGGGACCCGGTGCAGCACGTCCTGGTAGCCCGATCCGTAATAGGCCTCGGACGCCACATCGATGAGACGCACGCGCGACGCGTTGTCGCGGTACTCGGGCATCCCCTTCGCCAGCGCGACCATCATCTCGGCCAACGCCCGGACCGAATAGTCGTTGCCCGGGTTGCCGATGTTGTAGATCTTGGCGTCCGCGATCCCGTCGACGTTGGCAATGATGCCGACCAGCGCGGCGATGCCGTCATCGACGTAGGTGAAGCTCCGCTTCTGGTGCCCGCCGTCCACCAGCCGTATCGGCTCGCCGCGCACGATGTGCCCCAGGAACTGGGTGATCACGCGGCTCGAGCCCTCCTTGGGCGTGTGCAGGCTGTCCAAGCCCGGACCGATCCAGTTGAAGGGCCTGAACAGCGTGTAGCGCAGACCTTCCTGCATGCCGTAGGCATGGATCACCCGGTCCATCAACTGCTTGGCGCACGCATAGATCCAGCGCGGCTTGTTGATCGGACCGTAGATCAGGTTGGACGATTCCGGATCGAAGGCTTCGTCGGTACTCATGCCATACACCTCGCTGGTGGACGGGAAGATGATCCGCTTGCCGTAGGCGACGCAATGCCGGACCACCGGCAGGTTGGCCTCGAAGTCCAGCTCGAACACCCGCAGCGGTTCCCGCACATAGGTGGCCGGCGTCGCGATGGCCACCAGCGGCAGGACGACGTCGCACTTGCGGACGTGGTACTCGATCCACTCCTTGTTGATCGTGATGTCGCCTTCGAAGAAGTGGAAACGGGGATGCGCCAGGAAGGGCAGGACGCGGTCGGTCTGCACGTCCATGCCGTACACCTGCCAGTCCGTCTTCTCCAGGATGTGCCGGGTCAGGTGATGTCCGATGAAGCCGTTGACGCCGAGGATCAGAACTTTGAGCATGAGGGAAACCAATCAGAAGGGGAAAGGAGTCAAAGGTCGGCCGTGAGGCCGTCGGCGTCGAAACGACGTCGGAATTCAGCGGCGGCCAGCGGCGCGGCCTCGCCTTCCATGCGGGCGGACAGCACCTCCAAGGCGCCCCCGTCCGCTGCCAGGAGCCAGAGCGATGCCCCGTCGCTCCACAGGCGAAGTCGTCCGCCCGGAGCGCCGTGCGGCGGTGATGCGTGCCGGGTGCGCTCGATGAAGACGCGTCGCGCGTCCTTCATGAGGAACGCGCCGGGGTAGGGGGGCGCGAGCGCGCGGACCAGGTCGTGGATCTGGCGGGCGTTCGCATCGGGAGGAATCCGCCCGTCCTCCGGGCGCCGCGCGCCGAAATAGCTCCCGCGCGACAGGTCCTGCGGTGTGAGCGCCGCGCTCCCTTCGATGAGTCGCGGGAGGCTGCGCGCGAGGACCACCTCTGCCGCCACCACCACCTTGCCGAAGACCTCGCGCGCCGTGTCGTCGCCGAGGATGGGAACGGCGGTTTGATCGACGATGGCGCCGTGGTCGGGCTTCTCGGTCATCGCATGCAGGGTCGCGCCGGTTTCGCGCTCTCCATGGATCACGGCCCAGTTCACGGGCGCTCGCCCCCTGTACTTCGGCAGCAGCGAGCCGTGCATGTTGTAGGCCCCCGCCGAAGGAAGCTCCAGCCAGCTGCGGCAGAGCATCCGACGGTAGTAGAAGGAGAACAGCAGGGTGGGGCGGCCCGCGACCTCTCGCGCGAACGCCAGGAACTCCGGCGAATTCGGCTCGTCAGGCGCCACGCAGGTCAACCCGTGCTCGTCGGCGAGTTCCGCGACGCTCGCGAACCAGCGGGTCTCGCCCGGATCGTCGCGATGGGTGATGACAAGCGGCACCCGCACGCCCGCATCGAGCAGGACGCGCAGGCATCGCACACCGACCTCGCTGTACGCGAACACGACCGCGCTCGGACCGTGGAAGACCAAGCCCGTCGGCATGACCGTCGCGCCGTTCACGGGTGTTGCTCCAGGATCGCATCGATCACGTAGCGCGGTCGCGCCCGGACTTCCTGATAGATGCGCCCGATGTACTCGCCCAGCAGCCCGACGCCGAACAACGCCAGCCCCATGAGCAGGAAGAGCAGCGCAAAGAGCGTGAACAGGCCGCCTTCTTCCGCGCCCAGGATCACACGCCGTCCCGCCAGCAGCAGGAACAACCCGCCCGACAACAGCGACACCACGATGCCCAGCATCGAGAACGCCTGCAGCGGCATGACCGAGAAGCCGGTCACCAGGTCGAAGTTCAGCCGGATCAGGCTGTAGAGCGAGTACTTGGACTGGCCGGCATGCCGCCTTTCATGGCCGACCGTCACCTCGACCGGATTCTTCGCGAAGTGATAGGCCAACGCCGGGATGAAGGTGTTCATCTCCCTGCACTGGTTGACGAGCTGGACCACCCGCCGGCTGTAGGCGCGCATCATGCAACCCTGGTCGGTCATCTCGATGCCGGTGAGCCGGTGCCGCAGGCGGTTCATCGCGCGCGACGCCCAGCGACGCCAGGTGGCGTCCTGGCGGTCGCGCCGGATCGAGCCGACGCAGTCGTGCCCCCGGTCCATCGCCGCCAGCAGCAGATGGATGTCTTCCGGCGGGTTCTGCAGATCCGCATCCAAGGTCACGATGCGCTCGCCGCGGCAGTGCGCGAACCCGGCCAGGATGGCGTGGTGCTGTCCGAAGTTGCCGTTGAACAGGATCACCCGCGTGACATCGGGCCTGCGCTCGAACTGCCCGGCCAGCAGCGCCTTCGACCGGTCGCCGCTGCCATCGTCGATGAAGACGACTTCGTACGCGATGTCGAGCACGTCCAGCGCCGGATAGAGGCGGGCAAAGAGCGCTTCCAGCCCGTCCTGCTCGTTGTAGACGGGAATCACCACGCTCAACTCGACGGCGAGGTCGGTGGCGACCGGGGGGACGGCCAGGTGCCGGTTGGAGACAATCACTTCTAGCATCGACAAGTCGGTCCTCTTCAGGCTCAGGTCAGGCGTCCGATCGCGACGGTGACGGCCGCGCACACGCGGTCGACGTCGGCATCGGTCATCGAGGGAAACAGGGGCAGGGTCACGGTGCGCGCACCGATGTCCTCGGCCACCGGGAAATCGCCGGGCGCGTGGCCACGCGCGCGGAACAGCGAGAACAGGTGCATCGCGGGGTAATGAACGCCGACGCCGATGCCCAGCGCCTTCATGGCCTCGATGAAGGCTCCTCGCCGGTGCGCGAGCGCGCGCGGCAGCAGCGGCTGGAACATGTGCCAGTTGCCCGGGTTCGCGAGATCGGGCGGCGGCAGTTCGAATCCCAGTGACGGGTCCCAGCAGTCGAAGTAGCGCCGTGCGAGCTCGCGGCGGCGCGCATGGAAGACATCGATCTGTCGCAGCTGCCCCAGTCCGATCGTGGCCGCGATGTCGGTGAGGTTGGCCTTGGCGCCCCACTGCTCGACCTCGATCCCGCCGTCGGGAAGGCGGATCACGCCTTGAAGTCGCAGTTTCTCGAAGCGGCTCGCCTCCTCCTCGGTGTTGAGGACCAGGCAGCCGCCCTCCGCGGTCGTGAGGTTCTTGTTGGCGTGGAAGCTGAACGATACCAGGTCGCCGATGCTGCCGATCTCCCGGCCTTGCCATTGCGACCCGAAGGATTGAGCGGCGTCTTCGATGACCCGGAGCCTGTGCAGCCCGGCCATCGCGTAGAGGCGGTCGCGATCCACCGGGATCCCGGCCAGATCGACGGGAATCACGGCCTTCGTGCGCGGCGTGATGGCGGCCTCGACCCGGCCCAGGTCGATGTTCCGGGTGTGCCGGTCCACATCGACGAACACGGGCGTGGCCCCGACCGCGAGCACCACGTTCGCGGTGGCCACCCAGCTGAGCGGCGTGGTGATGACCTCGTCACCGGGGCCGATGCCGCACAGCCGCAGCGCAAGTTCCAGCGATGCCGTGCCGGAGTTGACGAGCCGCACGGGACGGCCACCGAAGCGCGTGGACAGGGCGGCCTCGAACTCCTGGCACTTGGGCCCCGTGGAGATCCATCCCGATCGCAGGACCGCGGCGATCTCGTCGATCGTGCGCTCGTCGATGGCGGGGCGGGTGAAGGGGAGCAGGGGCAGGACGGACGTCGCATTCATCGGACGCTCCCGCTGCGCGCGACCAGCACGACGCCAATGACGATGACCCCGATGCCCAGCCATCGTTGCGCGTTGACGGCTTCGCCGAACCACCACCAGGCCAGCAAGGCGTTCACGACATAACCGATGGACAGCATTGGATAGGCGACGCTCACCTCGACGCGCGACAAGGCGACGATCCACGCCACCACGCTGATCGCATAACAGCCCAGTCCGGCCAGGATGGCCGGGTGCTGTGCCAGCGCCGATGCCACTCGCAGGAGCATCGACGGGGCCGTCGTGACGGAGATCGGTCCCGTGCTGGTCGCCCCCGCCTTCAGGAGCAACTGCGCCACGGCGTTCAACAGGACGCCGCTCAGGACCCACACGAAGTCGACGCCCTTCATGGCTTGGTGACGACCAGTCGGCGCTGGTCCTCGAACACCACACGCATGGGAAGGCCGGCCTGGGTCAGCTCGCGCCAGGTGTGGTGATTCATGTAGGCCGCTGCCCGCGGCAGCGACCGCCAGCGCACCATGAACTCCTCCAGCGTCGCGATCGCCTTGCCGGGCTCCTTCGACTGGCCGAACGCGAACTCGTCCACGTAGTCCACCAGCACCACGTTCTTCCGGAGGTAGTAGGGCAGCGTCTGGTCGTAGCTCTTCACCGCAAACACCGGGGCGTCCTCGCCGACCGATCGGAGCACGGTCGCCGCAAAGGGGCTCGCGCTCTTGAGCTGGCCGTAGGCCTGGTGGGACTGCATCAGGACCGTCGCCGCAAGAAGATGACCCATGGCGACGCTCAGCAGTGCTGCCGTGACCCGGTGGCGCCTGAGGCAGACCCATGCGATCGCCGCGCTCGCGAGGAACAGCAGTGCGGCGATGCGGAACCCCACCCCGAAGGCCCCCATGACTTCCGCGGGAGTGCCCGTGGGTCGGAAGTGCTGGATCTGCGTCGAGGCGATCAGGACGGCCAGCCACACAAGGGTAGGCACCAGCAGGTGCCAGCGCAGCGAGGCGATGTCCGCGTCGCGCAGTCGCTGCGCCAGCAGCAGCGCCAGCGCCGGGAACATCGGCAGGATGTAGGACGGCAGCTTGGAGCCGGACATGCTGAAGAACACGAGGATGAATCCGCACCACGCCACCAGCCATTGGCCGGCCATGCCGTGTCCGGCCTGATCGCCCGGCTTGCCGCCGCGCATGAGCCACGGCAGGGCGCTCGTCCATGGCAGGAATCCTCCGACCAGCAGGGGCAGGTAGTACCACCAGGCCCCTTCGCGACGGTGGACCGTGGTCAGGAACCGGGCGAAGTGCTCATGAACGAAGAAGAACTCGGCGAAGCCGGGGTTGCGCAGCGCGACCAGCACGAACCACGGTGATGCCAGGGCCAGGAAAACGAGCGAGCCTGAACCCGGCTGCATGCGGCGCCACAGGCCAAGGTCCCGACGCCAGAGACTGACCAGCGCCAGCGTGCAGCCCGGGATCACGAGGCCCACGAGGCCCTTGGCCAGCACCGCGCCCGCCATGGCGGCCCAGGCGACCCGGATCCATCGATGACGGCCCGTGGGATCGCCCTGGGCGTCCTCCGCCAGCAGCACCGCGCACAGCGCCACCGTGAGGAAGAGCATCAGGCCCG
Organism: Roseateles sp.; assembly: GCA_039593255.1. Taxonomy (GTDB): domain Bacteria; phylum Pseudomonadota; class Gammaproteobacteria; order Burkholderiales; family Burkholderiaceae_C; genus Roseateles. Next base: position 33,113 of record JBCNPQ010000012.1, on the reverse strand, counting down.
CGTCCACGGTCAGGAAATGGCTGTTGCCGATGATCCAGGTGGTGGAGGCGCAGATGGCAAACGCACGGATGCCTGCCTCCGCGCCCCACAGGCGTCGCGCCGTGAAGCCCACGGCGGCGACGGTGAGGCAGCCTGCCAGGCCGGGCCACAGCCGTGCCGAGAACTCGTTGATGCCGAAGAGCCGGAAGCTCAGCGCGCCCATCCAATACTGGAAGGCGGGCTTCTCGAAATAAAGGAAGCCATTCAGTCGCGGAGTGACCCAATCGCCGCTTCGTGCCATCTCCAAGGCCAGCGTGGCGTACCGGCCCTCATCGGAATGGATGAGCGAGCGAATGCCGAGACTGCCGAACCAGATTCCCAGGAACGCAAGAAGCAGCAGAAAGAGAATCGACCGGGGCACGCTGGCGGCCGCGCCGCCGGCCACGGCGCTCTTGCCGGTCGGGCCTGACACTTCACCCCGATCGGGCGGCAGCCAGGCGGATCGGGTCGGTCGAGAACGCAATGAGATGGGCATGACAGCCACTGTCCGACCGGCTCTCTTTCAAGGCACTTTCCGTCTGTGCCCCATATCTCGATGCGGGCTGCGCGTCGATCGGAAAGTGCGTCGTAAGACTTCCGCGAGGAGGATGCGGCCTTGTCCACGTCCTCTCAGGCTTCCAAGGCAACGCATGGCACGTCTTCTCCTTCCGATCTCCCTGGGGTCCAGGGCGCGAGCAGGATCCGCCCACTTGACGGCGCATCGGTGATGAACCGGATCCTGCTGGTCGAGGACCATGAGCGATTGGCTCAGCTGGTATGCAGCGGCCTGGGGGAAGCGGGCATCGCCGTCGACACGGTGCAGCGCATCGACGCCGCCTGGGTGGCGCTCCAGCAGCTGCCCTATGGGGCGCTCGTGCTGGATCGCGGTCTTCCGGACGGCGAGGGGTTGACGCTGCTCAAGCGGCTGCGCGGCTCCCGGTTGAGCATTCCCTGCCTGGTGCTGTCGGCGCGGGATGCACTCAACGATCGCGTCGAAGGGCTGGACACCGGCGCGGACGACTATCTGGCAAAACCCTTTGCCATGGACGAGCTGGTGGCGCGTGTCCGGGCCCTGCTGCGCCGTCCCGCCGAGACGCTGCCGGTGGAGCCGGGACACGGCGACCTGCAGTTGCAACCCGCCCAGGGGCTCGTCTACTGTGGCGCCGAGTGCGTCTCGCTGGCGGCCTCGGAGATGCAGATCATGTTGTTGCTGGCCCGCAAGCAGGGCGACACGGTGTCCCGCTCGAAGCTGGAAGCGGCGGCCTGGGGATTGAGCGAGGCGGTCACGCCCAACGCCATCGACGTGGCCCTGCACCGCATCCGGCGGAAGTTGGCCGCCATCGGTTCCAATCAGAGGATCGTCAATGTGAGAAGCCAGGGATATGCGCTTCGTGAAGATGCCGCGGATGAATAGGCTCAGCGTCAAGATCCTGCTCGCCTATGTCGGCGGCGCGGTCTTGAGCATCGTCCTGATCGTGGCCATCGCCGTCGCGATCCTCTTTTCCCAGGGCGACGTGGTCTACGGGTTCGACGTGGCGGATACCGCCGGCGAGCTCGCGAGCGAGCTCAGGTTCAACGAGAAGGGCATCCCCATCGCCATCGGTGATGACGACGCCTCGGGCGGCGACATCGTCGAAGCCAAGTTCGACGAGGAGGCGAAGGAACTCTTCGAGAGCTTGAAGCGGGAGGCCGCCTATCGCGTCGTGGACGCCTCGGGCAAGGAGGTGCTCTCGTCCGCGCCAGGCGTCACGTTCTGGCCGCCGTCAGGCGCCGAGCGCCTGCTGAAGCCGGGCCGATTCGACTTCGAGCATGACGGCGTGGCGATGCGCGGGGCCACCGAGGCGGTCGAGCATGACGGCAGGGTCTGGTACGTGCAGTTCGCGATCAGCAGACGGTTCCTGAGGCTGATGTACCAGGAGTTCGCCCTGCCGTTCTCCGCGGTCGGCGTGACCCTGTTCACCCTGGTCCTGCTCCTGGTCTTCGGGCCCTGCGTCTATGTCACCCTGAGATATGCGCTCAAGCCGATGCGCGAGCTCTCCGAAGCCGCGGCCGGCATCTCGCCCACGTCCATGCATGTGCGGCTCAGCACGCACAAGGTGCCTCACGAGATCGCCCCCTTCGTGGACAGTTTCAACCGGGTGCTCGAGCGCCTGGAGGAGGGTTACCGGAATCAGCGGGAGTTCCTCGCCACGGCGGCCCACGAACTGAAGACACCGCTCGCGCTCATCCGGGCACAGGTCGAGCTCATCGCTCGTTCCACGCAATCTGGCATGTTGCTCCAGGACGTGGAACACATGAGCCGGCACGTGCAGCAGTTGCTGCATCTGGCCGAGGCAAGCGAGGTGCAGAACTACAAGATGATCCCCGTCAGCATGGACGACCTGGCGGCAGAGGCGGTGAACTACCTGCGGCGAATGGCCGATGCGGCTGGCGTGCGTCTGGAGATTCCCTGGAAGCACGGGGGAAGTGCCTGGCTGGCTGACCGTGGAGCGCTTTTCACGCTGTTGAAGAATCTGCTCGAGAACGCGATCCAGCACACGCCGGCGGGCATGGCCGTGAGCGTGGAAGTCGATGCCCGCGCCGTGACCATCCGCGACTGGGGACCCGGCGTGCCTCAGGACCAGATCCCCCTGATCTTCGATCGTTTCTGGCGCGGCGCCCATCGCCGCGACAAGGGCGCGGGGCTCGGCATGGCGATCTGCAAGGAGATCGCCCAGGCGCACGGGTGGACGCTGACGGCGAGCCGGGCCGAACCGGGACTTCGTGTCGTGCTGGCCGCTCAGGGGACGTCCATCCAGGAGATCCCGCCCCTGCCGTAGCGCTGCGGGAGCGCGTCGTCGACGTTGACGTTGACGTTGACCAGTTTGCCGGAGGTCATCGCGGCGTGCGCGGCGATGCGGTCAGACGCTCGCGAGGCTCGGGCTTCCCGTTCCATTCCGGACGACGCCGCGCTTGCTGGTGCGTGCGGCGAGAACACCCACGCCGAGCAGCAGGAACAGCGCCGACGACGGTTCCGGCACGGGGATCGCGGGCGGCGGCGGTGTCCAGAACAGGTCGGGACCCACCACGTAGCCGGTGATGTTCGGATAGTTGCCGGGGACCAGGCCCGTGTAGACGTAGAAGTTGGACACCTGATCGGTGCCGGGCCCACGCGGCGTGGTGAACGAGAAGGTCGTAGGTTCCGTCGGATTCCGCGGTGCCTGAAGGTCGTTCGGCATCCATTGCAGGACTTGGCCGTAGAGATTGATGGGGAACCAGCCCCCGTAAGCCAGCGTCATGTTCCAGTCGTCCGGCTCGGTGTGTGCCACCGGCGTCTCCTGCAGATAGCGGTGGTAGAACAGGCCGAAGATCAGTGTGCCGGTCTCCGGAAATCCGCGGAAGTCGACCTGATAGGTGTACGTGTAGAGCTTGGTGGCCTGGTCGAAACTCACGTCGCCGGTCACGCGCTGCGCGAAGGACGCCGGGAGGAGGGCGGCCAGGAGCAGGCCGATCAGTGCTGATTTCATGGGACTGCCTCGTCGATGGGGTCACGCACCTTCGTCGCTGCTGGCGAAGGGCGCAATCCCTAGCTGCGTGTCCTGGATGTTCCACGTTCATGACGATCGAGATGTCATGGCGCGGATCGAGGCCCGCCTCCGCTTCAGCTCGACGGCAAGGCCTGGCCCTGGGTGCGTGCCTGCAGTGCAGGCAGCGAGCCACCCGGGTTCAGAACTTGAAGTTGCCGTCGGACCGCGCCTGCGAGCCGCTCGCGCAGCTCGTGAACTCGCGGTTGCCGCTGCCGGTGGACTGGTTGCTTTCCCAGACGGCGGCCGAGCCGTTCCACTTCACGTACTTGTACTGGATGGCCGTGCCGGCGGGCAGGTTGACGGTCCCCGTCCACGGGACGTTGGCGCCCGAGCCCTGGATGGTCAGCGCGAAGCCGGAAGCCGGCGCCCAGGCGCCCAATCCGGTCACGTTGCCCACCACGCGCAGGTTCTGGCCGACCACCGTGTTGGCATTGGCGATGGTGAAGGTCACCGCGCAATTGCCGGTGCCGCCTCCGCTGACCTTCTGACCTGTGTAGATCGCCACCGCCGGCGTGCTGCCGCTGGTGTTGGCGGGCACCGTGAAGCTGGCGTTGCCGCCGGCGTCGACGGTCACGGTGTCGGCCGTGCAGCCGGTGCCGGCGGCGTTCCTGGTGCCGTTGATGACGTTGCAGTAGGTGCCGCCGCTCAGACCGGTGGCGAAGCTGCGTGTCCAGGCGCTGCCGCTGTTGTTCAGCGCGACGAAGCCGACGTTGCCACGGCTGAAGGCGACCTGGTTGCCGTTGTCGCCGACGATCCAGTTCTGCTGCGCCTGCCCGATGCTGGCGTTGCGGAAGCCCACCATGTTGGCCAGCGGCGTCCAGCGGTGGGCGAAGTCCCATGTCACGTTGATCTGCGGCACGCCGCCGCTGTAGGGACTGGCGGTGGGCCGGTCGGCGTCGGTGTTGCTGAACTTGAAGCCGGAGTACAGCTGCGCCTCGCCATAGCCCTGGGCCAGCATGAAGATGTTGGCCAGCGTGTAGCGCTGGTTGGCGGCGTCGTTGCCGGCCGCGTTGTTGATGTTCAGCGAGCTCCCGTTGCGCTCGGTGTCCCAGTTGGTCACGAAGACCGTGGCGTTCTGCGGCTGGAGGAAGCCCCAGCTGCCGCCCCAGTTGCCCCACGTGCCCATGATGCCGGGGATGCTGGACAGGGTGTTGCCGTTATAGCCTCGGAACACGTCGCGCATCGCGTACGGGAACTGGAACTCGTTGATCGTGCCGATGGGGAGGTAGCTGGGCCGGTCCACCTCGCCGTCGTTGATGATCTCCTGCGTGACCCAGATGTCCTCGCCCTGCAGCGTCTTGGGATAGCTCGCCTTCACGGCGCCCATGATGGACGTCCAAGCGCCGGCGGGCATGTGCTTGGCCGCGTCGATGCGGAAGCCGTCGATGCCCAGCGCCAGCAGCGCCTTCAGGTAGTTGGCGATCTGGCCTTGCACGTAGCTGCTCTCGGTGGCCAGGTCGGGCAGGCCGCCGAGGCGGCAGTTCTGGACATTGCCGCGGCCCGCCGGCGAGTTGTAGTCGGCGTCGTTGATGTTGCAGTTGGCGTGGAAGTCGCTGGCGCTGAAGAAGGGGTAGCTCAGCGTCGCGGCGTTCCAGGTCGAGCCGTCGGTGGCCGTGCCGCTGCCGTCGGCCATCTGGTTGACGACGATGTCGGCGTAGACGCGCACGCCCGCCGCGTGGCACGCGCTGATCATGCTCTGCAGCTGCGCGGGCGTGCCCATGCGACTGGTCAGGTTGGTGTAGTTGACGGGCTGGTACACGCCCCACCAGCCGTTGGCGTTCTTGGACGCGCCGGGCGGCGAGATCTGCACGCCGCCAAACCCCTTGGGGCCCAGCCATTGCGTGCATTCGGTGGCGATGTCGAGCCAGGCCCACTCGAACATCTGCACCGACGTGGTGTTCGGATTGAGGGCCTGCGCGGGACCGCCGACGGCGGCAAGGGCGAGGCCGGCGATGGCCGACAGGGCGTGGGCGAGCCGGCGGCTCGAGAAGGGCAGCTGGGGCATGTTGTCTCCGGTGTTGATCGACCGCCGCCCTCGTCGCGGGGCGGCTGGTGTCGGCCAGTCGACTGCATGCCATGGCCGCCTCTCCGAATGGGAGAAGTGCGGCGACTCTAAGCCGGTGTGGGTGCGAGGTGTGTAGGAAAACTACCAGGTCGCGCCGTTTGCCTATAGATATTAGGCGGAAGACTTGTTTTTGGTTGTAGTTTGCCTACGGGTCGGGCTAGAGCGGCGGAAAGCGATGCGCACCTTCCTCGGGCAGCTTGTGCATGCAGGCAACGAACAGCGGGTGGACCAGCCAGCCGTCCAGCCATGACCGTACCGATGGCAAGTCCAGCGTTGCAAACCATGCGGGCGCCACCGCGGCGAACTGGCGCACGAAGGGCATCACGGCCAGGTCGGTGGCGCATGGCGTGTCGCCGCCCAGGTAGGGCGCGCGGAGCAGCCGAGCCTCCAGCGGCAGGAGGAGCACATCCACCGCCTTGTCGCGGTGATCTTCTGTCGCGAGGGTCTCGTTCGCGTAGCGCTGGGGGTACTTCCAGCGGTCCAGGTGGCGCTTGAAGTCGCCGTCATTGCGCTGCACCAGGTCCAGGTTCCCGGGCGACTGCGCCCGGCTCCACCAGCCCTGTGCATCGGGCTCGGCCAATGCCCAACGCATGATGTCCCAGCTCTCCTCGATCACGCCGCCGTCGGGCAAGCGCAGCACGGGGACCGTCGCCTTGGGCGACAAGGCCAGCAAGCCGGCCGGCTTGTCGCGCAAGCTGACCTCCACGGCTTGGAACGCGAGTCCGGCTTGCAGCAGCGCCATCCGCGCGCGCATCGCGTAGGGGCAGCGGCGGAACGTGTAGAGCAGCGGCAACCCGCTCATCGGACCCACAGCACTTCGAATTGCTGCCGGAGTGAAGCGACCTGTACCGACACCTCGTCACCCTCGCATTTGCCCAGCAAGGCTCTGCCCAGCGGGGCTTCGCTGCTGATGACCTGCACGAGCTGGGCGTCGATCACCAACTGCATGCTGCCGCCGCCCGGGCCGAGGAAGAGCTGTTGCTGCTTCTCGTCGGCATCGACCAGGCAGACCAGCGCGCCGAGCTGAATCCCCGTCCCGGCGTCGTAGGCGCGCGGGCGGAACTGGCGCCATTCGGCCATCGCCTGCCGGATGGCCTCGGCGCGGCGGGCCTGACCCGTGGCCAGGTAGGCGGCTTCGAGACCCAGCGTGTCGTACTTGTTCTCGGCGATGTTCTCTTCGTGGGTCGCCGTCTCGTGCGCCGTGCGCGCGGCCTGTTCGACCTGCAGCAGGTCATCGGCAAGCCGTGCCAGCACCTGCTGCTGCAGCAAGGATTTGTCCATGATGAAAGGTCGGCAGCGCGGTCTCTACACGACTCCGAGCGCGCCCAGCACGCCACCTGCCAGCACCAGCCACACGATCCCGATCTTGGTCCGCATCGTGAGGACCACCGTCGCGACGATCATCGCGAGCGTCGCCCAGCGGTGGGAGGGATCGACGAGGTAGGGCGCCGCGAGCAGCCAGCCCGTCGCGATCATCAGCCCCAGCGTCAACGGCGCCATGCCGACCGTGAACGCGCGCACGCCGAGGTGCTCGCGATTGTTGCGCGCCCAGCGCGTCGCCGCGACGACCAGCGTCGTGGACGGCAGCAGGATGCCGGCCATCGCCGCCATCGCGCCCAGCAGGCCCGATACATTGAAACCCAGCACCGCGACGAACAGGATGTTCGGACCCGGCGCCGCCTGCGCCAGCGCGATCGAACTGGTGAAGCTCTGGTCCGTCAGCCAGTGGCGCTCGTCGACCAGGTAGCGGTGCATGTCCGGCGCCGTCGTGATCGCGCCGCCGATCGACAGCAGCGACAGCATCAGGAAATGCAGCATCAGCGCGCCCAGCTCGGGCCAGCTCAGCGTGCCCACCAACATCTGGCTCCAGCCGGCATGGGCGCCCAGTTGCGCGCCGACTTGAGCGCCGACCTGCGCGCCGGCGCTCATGAGCGGACTCCCGCGCGGCTGCGCTTGAGCGCGATCAGCGCCAGCGACATGCCCAGCCCGCCCACGCTCAGCACGATCCAGAACAGCGGCAGCTTGAGCCACACCGTCGCGCCGAAGACCAGCGCCGCCAGCGCCAGGCCGGGCATCAGGCCCACCGGGTTCTTCTTCAGCGAGGGCAGCAGCTTGAAACCCGTCGCCAGGATCAGGCCGGCCGACACCGCGCCCATGCCGCGCAAGGCGCCGGTCATCCGTGGCGAGGCCAGCCAGGTCGTCGACAGCGCCGCCAGCACCAGCACGATCACCGCGGGGAACAGCATCATCCCGGCCAACGCGACCAGCGCGCCGCGCAGGCCGAAGAAGCGGTCCCCGATCATCAGCGAGATGTTCACGATGTTCGGTCCCGGCAGCACCTGCGCCACCGCCAGCGTCTCGACGAACTCCTCGCGCGACATCCAGTTCAGCCGCTCGACCAACTCCCGCTGCGCCACCGCCAGCACGCCGCCGAAGCCCTGCAACGCCAGCCAGGTGAAGGCCCAGAACAGCTGGGAGAGGGATTCGGGCTGCGCCAGCGCCGGGGAGGCCGCGGGGTCGAGCGCGGCGTCGGTGGCGGTGTTGCCGTCCGTTCCAGCGGTGGCAGTTCCGGCGACGGCGCCTTCCGGCGAGGGGCCGGGTGCGGAAGGCGGCGCCGCGCTCACCGGTGGCCCTTCAGCACGTCCGGATTGACGATGTTGCTCGGCTTGCCGGCCATGAAGTTCAGGACGTTGTCGAAGGCCGCGTCGAAGTACATCTGGTAGCTGTCCTGCTCGACGTAGCCGATGTGCGGCGTGCACACCGCGTTCTCGAGCCGCAGCAGCGGATGGCCTTGCAGGATGGGTTCGGACTCGAACACGTCGACTGCCGCCATGCCGGGACGGCCGCGGTTCAGACCCGACACCAGCGCGCCGTCCGCCACCAGTTCCGCGCGCGAGGTGTTGACGAACAGCGAGGTCGGCTTCATCCGCGCCAGGTCCTCGGCGGTCACGATGCCGGTGGTGTCGTCGGACAGGCGCAGGTGCAGCGACAGCACGTCGGCCTGTTCGAAGAGGGCTTCGCGCGTGTCCGCGGCCTGGTGACCGTCGGCCTGGGCGCGCAGCCGCGAGGCCTCGCTGCCCCAGACGAGGACCTGCATGCCGAAGGCCTTGCCGTAGCCCGCGACCAGCTGGCCGATCTTGCCGTAGCCCCAGATGCCCAGCGTCTTGCCGCGCAGCACCATGCCCAGGCCGAAGTTGGGCGGCATCGAGCCCGACTTCAGCCCCGACTGTTGCCACACGCCGTGCTTGAGCGTGGAGATGTACTGCGGCAACCGGCGCATCGCGGCCATGATCAGGGCCCAGGTCAGCTCGGCCGGGGCGATCGGCGATCCGCCGCCTTCGGCCACCGCGATGCCGAGCCGCGTGCAGGCGTCCACGTCGATGTGTTTTCCGACGCGTCCGGTCTGCGAGATCAGTTTCAGCTTGGGCAGCTTCTCCAGCAGTTGGCGCGGGAAGTGGGTGCGTTCGCGGATCGTTACCAGCACTTCGGCGTCGCGCAGCCGGACCGACAGCTGCCCGATGCCCTTGACGGTGTTGGTGAAGACCTTGGCGTTCAGCGCGTCCAGCTTGGCGGCGCAAGGCAGCTTGCGCACGGCGTCCTGGTAGTCGTCGAGGATGATGATGTTCATAGGCGTGCGGGCACCGATCCTACTCGCGTCGACCGGCCGTCTGAAGGCCATTGGGCGCGTGTCGTGCAACAGATCGGAACAGGCACTAGCATCGCGCCCGCTTCGCATCCCAACCCCCCTACAGAGACGAGGAGATCTCCATGGACATGTACGCCGCCACCGTGCCGGTGTTCGATCGCATGCTGACCAACATGCAGACCTGGATCCGCACCGCGCGCGATCACGCCATCGCCAAGGGCTTCGACGAATCGGTCTACCTGACGATGCGCCTGGCGCCGGACATGCTGCCGCTGCCGCGCCAGGTCCAGATCGCCAGCGATGCCGCCAAGAGCGGCGCCGCGCGCCTGGCCGGCATCGAGGTGCCGAGCTGGCCCGACAACGAGGCCACCCTGGAGGACCTGATCCAGCGCATCCAGAAGACGCGCGACTTCATCAAGTCGGTGAGCGCCGAGCAGATCAACGGCGCCGAGACCCGTGCGATCAGCGTGCCGCGCCGCGACAAGGAGCCGCTGCAGTTCCAGGGTCAGGACTTCACCCGCTTCTTCAACATGCCCAACTTCTTCTTCCACGCCAGCATGCTGTACGCGCTGCTGCGCCATGCCGGCGTGCCGCTGGGCAAGATGGATTTCCTGGGACAGCCGAAGTAAGAGGACTGCCGAGGCCGCTGGCCCTCGCCCCAGCCCTCCCGCAAGCGGGAGAGGGGTAATAAGGAGTGCCGTACTTTTACGGCTGCTGGCCCTCACCCCTCCCTCTCCCGCAAGCGGGAGAGGGTGTTCGACCGAGCGCGATTCTTACTCCCTCTCCCGCTTGCGGGAGAGGGCAGGGGTGAGGGCCAGCGGCGGTGGAAGTACGGTCAGCCCAGCAGTCGCAGCAGCAGGCTCTTGCCCTGCTCGAGCTGCCGGTTGAGCGCGATCAGGCGGGCTTCGGCCTGCGCCTGGTCGAAACGCCGGGCCACTTCCGTGTAGATCGCCGTTCGCAGGTGCCACAGGTCCTGCGGATGCCGCGCATGGACGATGTGGCGGAGCAGGGCGTTCACGCGTGCCGTCGTGTCCGCGTCGGTGTCGTCGGCCAGGTCGGTGACGCTGCGCCGGAACGCCGTCCTCAGCTTCGCCATCGCCCGGGCACTGGCCTGCGGCCGGCGGCCTTCGCCGGGCCACAGCCGCATCAGGCTCTGGAAGATGGAGTCGCCGTTGCGCCGCCGCGTCGGCGCGTCGTTCATCGCCGCGCCGCCGGCGCTGCCGAGCCGGCCGGCCGGCTCCACCCAGCAGGACTGCGTGTCCGCCGCGCGCGTTTCGAGCTCGTCGAGTTCGCTCGGCGACACGGCTTGCACCGCTTCCGTCGCGTCGACGATCTCATCCCATGGGGACAGACCCGGTGTCGCCTTCATATGCTGCGTTCTTCTTGGCGTGGTTGATCGAACGCGCGTCCCTCGACGTCCCTGTGGCGGGCTTGCCCTATCGCGCGGCGTCCGGGCTCTCGAGGGCCTGGATCGCGAGACGATTGTGGAAGTCCGCCCTGTAACAAGATGCGTGGAAAAGGCGGTGACGGCCGCCTCAAATCGTGCTCAAGTTCTCACTCCGGCGGCCGATAACGGGCTGAATGGGCGGGTCGCCGGTGTCCGCGACGCGCCCAGGGCGGAATCTCCAAGGCAGGGAAATGGGCGGTCGGCACCGTCCATTTGCCGGGATTCCTCCGGGAACGCGCGGACACAATCCCGTACAGGTGGCCCTGGGCCCGAGCCGGCGCGTCCGGCCGTGTCCGCCGGTCGCTCTTCCGTGCCCAGAAAGCCCGATCACATGGACATCGCCCGCCCCAGCATGCCGAACTTGAGCGTTCCCGCCGCGTTGGCCCAGGAATGGGAGCAACTGCTGAACCGCGCCCGCGAAGGCTCGCTCCCCTTGCCGGAGCTGATGGATCGCGGCAACTTCTTCCAGGGCCAGAACCTCGGCGACGCCGCCGCCCACCTGTACGAGACGTGGCTCGCCCACGAGGGCCAGCCCCCTGCGGCGCGCTTGGTGGCGCTCTACAACTGGGGCACCGTGCTGGGCAACATCCAGCAGCATGAACGCGCCGAACAGGTCTATCGCCAGGCGCTGGCGATCAGTCCGACCTTCGCGCAGGCCCGGCTGAACCTCGGGCACCAGCTCGAGCACCTGGGCCGCGTCGAGGATGCGCTCGGCGCCTGGCGTGAGGTGTACGACGGCGCCGCGCCGATGGAGGCCCTCGGCGCCGACCAGACCGGCCTGCGCACTCACGCGTTCAACAACGCGGCCCGGCTGCTCGAACTCCAGCGGCGCTACGACGAATCCGAAGCGCTCATGGTCCGCAGCCTGACGCTCAATCCCGAGCAGACGGATGTGATGCAGCATTACGTGCACATCCGCCAGAAACAGTGCAAATGGCCTGTTTACCAGCCGTTCGGCGACGTTACCCACAACAAGCTGCTGATTGCAACCTCGTTGCTGGCGACGCTGAGCGCCACCGACGACCCCGCGCTGCAGATGGGCGCCGCCCAGCGCTTCGTCCACGAGAAGGTGACCAAGCAGAAGGACGCGCTCTGGCGCCATCCCGTGTCGGTCGCGGCCCGCCAGCAGGGCGGCAAGATCAGGATCGGGTATCTCTCCGGCGACCTGTGCATGCATGCCGTCGGCCTGTTGACCGCCGAGCTGTACGAGCTGCACGACCGCGAGAAGTTCGAGATCCACGCCTTCGACTGGAGCCGGGAGGACGGCACCGCGCTGCGCAAGCGGATCCTGATGTCGATGGACAAGGTCTGGCGCCTGAACGCGATGGACGACGCCACCGCCGCCAAGCTGATCGCCCAGGCCGGCATCGACGTGCTGGTCGACCTGCAGGGCCTGACCAGCGGCGCCCGGCCCAACATCCTGGCGTACCGACCCGCCCCGGTGCAGGTCAGCTACCTGGGGTTGCCGGCCACGTCCTTGCTGCCCGGCGTGGACTGGATCATCGCGGATCGCTTCGTGATGCCGCCCGAATACCTGCCGTACTGCTCCGAAAAGCCCATCTACCTGCCGCATTGCTACCAGGTCAGCGATCGCCAGCGCGAGATCGGTGCCGATCCCACCCGCGCCCAGTACGACCTGCCCGAGGACGCCTTCGTCTTCTGCTCGTTCAACAACAACCACAAGATGAACGCCGAGATGTTCGGCGCCTGGATGCGCATCCTGCATGGGGTGCCGAACTCGGTCCTGTGGTTGCTGGCGGACAACGAATGGGCCAAGGCCAACCTGCGCCGCGAAGCCGAGGCCGCCGGCGTCGACCCGGCGCGGCTGCTCTTCGCGCCCCGCGTGGCGCCGCCGGACTACCTGGCGCGCTTCCAGCTGCCCGACCTGGTGCTGGACACCTTCCCGTACAACGCCGGCACGACCGCCAGCGACTGCCTGTGGATGGGCACGCCCATCCTGACCCGCTCCGGCCGCAGCTACATCTCCCGCATGTGCGGCAGCCTGCTGACCGCCGTCGGCCTGCCGGACCTGATCACCTTCTCGGTCGAGGAATACGTGCAGCGCGCCATCCAGATCGGCCTGAATCCGGGCCGGGCGAAGTCCTACAAGCGCTACCTCCGCGACGAGGGGCGCAACAGCGCACTTTTCGACATGCCGGCCATCGTCCGTGACATCGAGCGCGAGTTCGAGCAATTGGCACTCGCACATCGAGGCTGAAATTGACAAGATTTGACTAATGAACCGGCCGCACGACCCCTTCTTCGACGGTGACCAGCGCGCCCGCCGCCCCGGCCTGCGCCTGGCGGCCGAGGATGGCCAGCGCGCGCCTGGCATGCCGGAGGAGCCGAGGGATCCGCTGGCGGACCTGGCGCAGCAGCCGGCGGTCGATCCGCTGCTGCAGTGCCTGGCTTGGCTGACGCAGCACCATGGTCGCGCCCGTTCGGCGGATTCGCTGCGCGCCGGCGCGCCGGTCGAGGGTGCGATCAGCCCCGACCAGGCCATCCGCCTGATGCGCGAAGCCGGCTACAACGCCGGCCTGTTGCGCAAGGGCATCGAGGAAATCAACCAACTGCTGCTGCCCGCGGTGCTGCTGCTCAACGGCGGCGACGCCTGCGTGCTGGTGCGCCGCCTGGACGACGACGGCTCCGGCGCGGTCCGCTACGAGGTCGTGTTCCCCGGACCGGAGGCGGCCAGCTGCGTCGCCCCGGCCAGCGAGCTGGACCAGGAATACAGCGGCTTCATCCTCGCGGTCACCCCGCAGGAGGTGTCGCAGGCCAAGCCGCTCAACGGGGTCAAGGACGAGGTCCCGCTGTTGCAGGCGGACTCGCACTGGCTGTTCGGCACGCTCAAGCGCTTCATCCCGTATTACCGCTCGGCGATGCTCGCCGCGCTGCTGAGCAACCTGCTCATGATGGTGTCGGGCCTGGTGACCTCGGTCATCTACGACAAGGTCATCCCGCACCAGGCCCTCGTCACGCTCTGGACGCTGGCCGTCGGCGCTGGCCTGGCGCTGATCTTCGACCTCTTCGCGCGCCAGCTGCGCGCGCACCTGATCGACCTGGCCGGCCGCAAGACCGACCTGATCGTCGGCGCCAAGCTGTTCCGCCAGACGCTGGGCGTGCGCATGGAGCATCGTCCCGCGTCGGCCGGCTCCTACGCGCACTACCTGGCGCAGGTGGAAGTGGTGCGCGATTTCTTCACCTCGGCCACGATGTCGGTGCTGACCGACCTGCCGTTCGTGATCCTGTTCGTCGCGATGACCTTCATCATCGGCGGCCCGCTGGGCTGGGTGCTGATGCTGGCGATCCCGCTGATGCTGCTGATGAGCTTCGGCATCCAGGGCTATTTGCGCCGTGCGATGCGCACCAACATGACCGAGGCGGCCGACCTGCACGGCACGCTGGTGGAGGCGCTGGAGGGCCTCGAGGACCTCAAGACCACCGGCGCCGAGGGCCGCTTCCTGCGCCGCTACGAGCACAGCACGGCGATCGTCGCCGAGTCCGCGCTGCGGGCCCGCACGATGGCCAGCTGGAGCATGAACATCTCCATGACCATGCAGCAGGCGATCAACCTGGTGATGCTGGTCTGGGGCGTCTACCTGATCCAGGAGAGCGTCATCAGCGCCGGCGCGCTGATCGGCGCCGTGATGTTCGCCGGCCGCGCCACGGTGCCGTTGAACAGCCTGGTCAGCCTGGCCACGCGCTACCAGGGCGCCCGGGCCGCGATGCTGTCGCTGAACTCGGTGATGAGCGCGCCGGTCGAGCGCGACTCGACCCGCAACTACGTGCCGCTGAACCAGATCACCGGCCGCATCGGCCTGAACGACATCGGCTTCTCCTATCCGCCGCAGGGCGACGCGCAGTCACCCAAGGTGCTGCGCAACGTCACGATGCGCGTGCAGCCGGGCGAGCGCCTGGCGATCCTGGGCCGCATCGGCAGCGGCAAGTCCACCGTGCTGCGCATGCTGGCCGGCCTGTACCAACCGACCGAGGGCCACGTCGAGATCGACGGCATCGACCTGCGCCAGGTCGATCCGGCGGAGTTCCGCGGCAAGGTCGGCTTCGTCTCGCAGGAACCGCGCCTGTTCCACGGCACGCTGCGCGACAACGTGCTGATGGGCCGCCACGTCGACGCGCAGCGCCTGGTCGAGGTCGCCAAGCTCACGGGCCTGGACCGCGTCGTCGCCGGCCATCCGATGGGCTGGGACCTGCCGGTGGGCGAGATGGGCTCGCTGCTGTCCGGCGGCCAGCGCCAACTGGTCGCGCTCGCCCGCAGCCTGGTCACCAAGCCGCAGATCCTGCTGATGGACGAGCCGACCAGCTCGATGGACGCGCAGTCCGAGATCGCCTTCCTGCGCCAGCTGCGCGACGCCGCCGGCGATTGCACGCTGATCATGGTCACCCACCGTCCGGCGGTGCTGGAGCTGGTCTCGCGCATCGTCGTCGTCGACACCGGACGCCTCGTCATGGACGGTCCGCGCGACCAGGTCCTGGCGGCCTTGTCCGGCGCTCGTCCGCCGGGCCAGCCGCAGCAACAGCAGCCGCAACCGGGCCAGCAGCCGCAGGGTGCGCCGGTCCACGTCCATCCGGCCGCGCAGGCGATGAACCGCGCCGCCTCGGTCTGACGCCCCGACCGTCCCGAACGTCCCGATCGTCCGAACCGAAGTCCCTCCGCCCATGTCGCAGTCCCGCACCCTCAGCCGCGAAGAAGGCCTGTTCGTCAGCAGCGTCCAGTCGGCGTTGATCGACGAACCGCTGCCGCGCGCCGTCTGGGCGCTCTACCTGATGGCGGCGGTGCTGGTGGCCGGACTGGTCTGGTCCTCGCTCGCGACGGTCGACGAAGTCACCCGCAGCGATGCGCGCATCGTGCCCGACGGCAAGGAGCAGGTCATCGCCAGCCTGGAGTCCGGCACGCTGGGCAAGCTGCTGGTCCACGAGGGCGAGGAAGTCGAAGCCGGCCAGCCGCTGGCCGAGCTGGACCCGACCCGCGCCGAGGCCGCCGAGAACGAGAGCCAGGCCAAGCGCCTGGGCCTGATGGCGCAGGTCGCGCGGCTGCGCGCGGAGGCCCTGGGCGTGCCGCTGAAATTCCCGGACGAGGTCCGGAGCGTGCAGCGCCTGGTCGACAGCGAGTCCGAGGTCTTCGACACCCGCCGCCGCGTGCTCGACGAGGCCACCTCCAGCATCAACCGCAGCATCGGGCTGCTCGCCACCGAGCAGAAGATGGCGCAGGACATGGCCTCCAAGGGGCTGATGTCCAACGTCGAGGTCATGCGCGTCACGCGCCAGGTCAACGAGCTGCAGCAGCAGCGCAACGAGCGCATCAGCCGCTTCCGCCAGGACGCGAGCACCGAGCTGTCCAAGGCGCAGACCGACCTGGCCCAGCTCGACGAGCAACTCGTCGTGCGCCGCGACGCGGTCACGCGCTCGGTGCTGAAGTCGCCGGTCAAGGGGCTGGTCAAGAACATCAAGATGAACACGGTGGGCGGGGTGATCACCTCCGGCTCGCCGATCATGGAGATCGTGCCCATCGGCCCCCGCATCCTGATCGAGGCCCGCATCAAGCCCAAGGACATCGGCTACATCCAGGTCGGGCAGACGGCGGTGGTCAAGCTCAACGGCTACGACTTCAACGTCAACGGCGGCCTGCACGGCAAGATCGAGTACGTCAGCCCCGACGCGCTCGGCGAGACCGAGAAGAACAACGAGGGCACCTACTACCGCGTCCTGATCACGGCCGAGCGCAACACGCTGCGCGCCAAGGGCGAGCCGCTGCCGGTCATTCCCGGCATGACGGCGATGGTGGACATCCGCACCGGCGAGCGCTCCGTGCTCAGCTACCTGCTGCGGCCCATGCTGAAGTCCAAGGAAGCGCTGCGGGAGCGGTGAACCTCGCCGCATCCCAGCCGCCGCCCGCCTCGCGCGGGCGGTTTCATTGGTAAGCCCCGTCTGGAGGTCACGAACTGGCCGCTCGCGCGCCGCTTATCGGCGCTTCGGTTTCCCGCGGAACTGGTCCAGTAGAGGCCATGGGAAATTGCTTGCAGTACGCGTGACCATGACCGAATCCACCCGGCGCCGGAGCTTGCGGCGCGCCTCCATCTCCGCCTTCCTGTCGTGCCGTCCGAGCGCCGGCGCGGCCGTCGTCCTGGCTGCGCTGTGCCGCTTCGGCGCACCCGCCTGGGCGCAGGATCCGCCGCAGAGCCGCTGCTCCGACGAACGCACCCTGCCGCCCGCGCAGCTGTCCGCCAAGGACACCGCGCTGCTGGACGTGGGCGATTCGGATCCGCGGGCGCAGTTGCAGGAGCTGGTCAACCGCTCGCTCGCGCGCAGCAAGGCGCTGGGTGCGACGCGCCTGCTCACCCAGGCGGCCGAGGCCGACTACGAGGAGGCCAAGTCGCAGCGCCTGCCGACGGTGACGATGGGCATCACCGCCGGTCACACCGGCACCGTCGTGCCAGGCAACGGCTCGATCGACAACTCCAGCGGCCTGCAGGGCCGGGGCTCGCTGAGCGTGACCGCGCCGATCTACGACTCGGGCCGCATCACCAAGCTCACCGAATGGCGTTCGCAGCTGCTCGAGGCCGCGCGCTACGGACAGTCCAGCGCGGAGGAGCAGGTCGCGCTGCAGACCGTGTCGCTGGCGCTGGATCGCGGCCGTTATCAGTTGCAGGCGCAGGTCTACAGCCAGTACGTGCGCAAGATGTCCTGCCTGGTCGAGGCACTGGAAATCATCACCCGGGCCGACCGCGGCCGCGCCAGCGAGCTGGTGCAGGCGCAGAAGAGCCTGCAGCAGGCCGACCTGTCGTATGAACAGACCACGTCGGCGCTGCGCCAGACGGAGGTGCGCCTCAAGCGTTTCGTCGGCGACGAGCTGCCGCGCGGCGCCGCGATGAGCTCGGTGCTGGCGCGCCTGCCCGACCTCAACGAGATGCTGGCCGACGTCATGGTCTCGCCCGACGTCGCGGCGGCCGCGGCGCAGGCACAGGCGCAGCGCAGCTATGCGGAGTCGGTGCGCGCCGGCCAGCAGCCCAGCGTGAGCCTGCTGGTGAGCGGGAACTCCACGATCGGCCAGGCTAAGCAGACCGACTGGATCGGCGGCGTGACGGTGAACATCCCGATCGTGCAGCCCGGCGCCGATTCGGCGCTGACCTCGGCGCGGCGACGCGCGCAGGCGGCGTCGCTGCAGCGCGACGAGACGATCGAGGCCAAGCGTTATCGCGTGCAGGAGATGTACGAGGCGGCGTCCTCGTCGCTGGACCGCTCGCGCCGGCTGGTGGAGATCCTGCGCAGCAGCGAACGCGTCCGCGGCTTCACGCTGCAGCAGTGGCAGCAGCTCGGCAAGCGCTCGCTGTTCGACGTGATGGCCGCCGAGGGCGACTACTACTCCAACCGCATCGCCCACGTGAACGCGCTTTACGACGCGCAGCAGGTCGTGGCCATCATCTGGTCGCAGGGCCGCGGCGTGGTGACGCCGCTGCGCTGATCCGCCCCGCTCCGGGCCGTCTTCTGGCCGGATTCCAATGAAAGCGGGCCTCGACAGAGGCCCGCGTCGCTTCGGCGTCGACCGGCCTCAGGCCTGCCCGGCAGCGATCTGGCGCAGGGCCTGCTCGAAGGCCTCGGGCGGCTGGCCGCCCTGGATCAGGTACTTCTCGTTGATGACGACCGCCGGCACGGAACTGATGCCGCGGTCCATCCAGAGCGACTCGGACTCGCGCACGTCCTCGGCGAACTCGCCGCTGTCGAACACGCGCGCCGCCTCGCCGGCGTCCAGGCCGATCTCGCGCACCGCGGCGAGCAGCGTCTCGCGATCGCCCGGGTTCCTGCCGTTGGTGTGATACGCCGTCAGCAGCGCGAGCTTCAGGTCGCGCTGCGCCTTGGCCGACTGCAGGCCGGCCCAGTGCAGCAGGCGGTGCGCGTCGAAGGTGTTCCAGATGCGGCTGCGCGCGCCTTCGGTGAAGGTGAAGCCGACGTCGGCGCCGCGCTGGCGCAGATGCGCGCGGATCTCCTGGCGCTGCTGCGGCGTCGAGCGGTACTTGCGCGTCAGGTGTTCCTCGATGTCCTCGCCCTCGGGAACCATCTGCGGGTTCAGCTCGAAGGGCTGGAAGTGCAGGTCGACCTGCACTTCCGGCACGCGGGCCAGGGCGGTCTCCAGCGACTTCAGCCCGACCGCGCACCAGGGGCAGGCGACGTCGGAGACGAAGTCGATGCGCAGCGGCTGCAGGCCGGTCGCGGGGGCGGCGGGCGTGGACGTCGGGGATGTCGCGGATGTCCGGGAGGAGGCGGCGGAATCGTGGGTGTCGTTCATGCCGCCGACTCTAGCCAGAAGCTCAAGTCAACACGCGGTCGCTGGGCTTTGCCAGGTAGAACCACTCGTGGCCGGCCTCGGCGTTGTTGTTGGGGAAGACGATGCGTCCGCCGAAGGGCGCCAGCACCGGCGTGCCGTCGGCGCGGGTGCCGATGCGCTCGCCCTCGGCGACCGCGTCGAAGCTGGCCCAGGCGCGTTCGAAGCGGTCCTGCGGGCTTTCGCGGTCGATCACCTCGTAGAGCTGCAACAGCTCGACCGGCCGCTTCGGGTCGGCCGGTTCGACCGCCTCCGGCGCGATCATGCCCAGCAGCGCCAGCGTGCGCAGGATCGCCTTGAAGGCGACTTCCGGGCCTTGCGGATCGGCGTGCTGGCCGCACTCGAGGGTGATGCAGTAGCCGCCGGTGCTGCGCATGTACTCGGTCGTGCCGACGCCGTAATGTGGATCCTGCTGCAGCGACATACGGCGCGAGCCGTCGGCGGCCTTCTCCGCGCGGCGCTTCAGTCCCAGCGCGTAGGTCGACAGCCAGCCCTCGACGATGCGCGAGGTGCCCACCGCCATCGCCAGCGCGCTCTCGGCGGCCTGGTGCCGGAAGGGCTCCAGCGGGCCGTCGTTGTCGCGCGGGCCGATCATCGCGAAGGCCGGGCCGGGGTTGTTGAAGCTGTGCAGGTCCAGCAGCACGTCGCTGGCGGCGATCCAGGGGCACAGACGGTTGGCGATGCGGTCCTCGAAGTCCTGCGGGATCGGGTTCACACGCAGGTTGCGGTTGAGATTGCGCTCGCCTTCGCGGCGCTGCAGCCGGTGGGCCAGCGGATTGACGATGGGGATCATCGTCAGCGAGCCCTTGCGCAACGTCAGCGTGCCGTCGTCCAGCATCGCCATCACGCGTTGGATCGCGCCGGCGCCGGCGACCTCGTTGCCATGGACGGCGGCCGTCACCAGCAGCTTCGGGCCGGGCTGCAGGCCGGCGAACTGGTGGACGCGGAGGTGGGTCGGGTGATCGGTGCGGGCGTCGCTCATGGCGTGGCGGAGGGGCTCGAAGGAGGAGTCCGAAGCATAGGCCCGCGAGAGTCCGCGCACCGCTTCCGCGTGCGCGGCGCGTATGCCGAAAGCGCGGGTGGGGATGAGTCCAGGTTGGGGGCGATCAGCCAGCGAGCAGCGCGATCGGGTCGATCGGCGCGTCGCAGGACCACTGCGTGTTCGGCAGGTCGCCCGCCGGCGCGCCGTCGACCCAGCGGGTCAGGCGGTACAGCGTGCCGAAGGCGAAATCCGGCGGCGCTTCGCCCGGTCCGGCGAGCAGTTCGCCGCCGCGGCGCACGTTGTCCGCCATCCAGGCCGGCAGGCGCAGGTGGTACGGGTTGCGCGCGATCTCGCCGTGATGGCAGGCGAGGGCGCGCACCAGTCGCGCGGTGTCGCGCTGGCCGGTCTCGACGAGCGTCGTCGGCGAGGGCTGCGTGGCCCAGAACTCGGTGTGCGCGACGACGGTCGGGATCCTGGCCTGTGCGAGCGCCTCGGTGACCAGCAGGTGCACGCCGATGTGCGTCGGGATGCCGTCGCCGGCATGAGGCACGAGGATCAGCGCGGGCCGTTCCGCGGCCAGCAGCTCGGCGACCAGCCGCACCTGCTGCTGCCACAGCGGCGTGCGCGCGGCGGCGGCTTCCGGCTTCACCTGCTCGAAGCCGTCGGCGGCCAGCAGGCGCAGGTCGAAGCCCAGCACGTCGCAGGCGGCGCCGAGCTCCTGCCAGCGCTCGGCGCGCCGGTTCTGCTTGCTGCCCAAGGTCACGGCGATGTTGGTGACTCGCCAGCCGGCTTCCTGCCGCAGCCGCAGCGGCAGCGCGCCGACGATGCATTCGTCGTCCGGATGCGGCGCGAAGACCAGCACGTGCGGTGGGCGCTGGCTCGGCGGGGCCGAGGTGCCGCCGGTGGTACCGGAACCATCCGGCGCTTGCTTGGGCGCCAAAGGACTCACACCGGTACGCACGGGTTGCCGCAGCACGGCATACCAGCTGGCGATCCAGGACTCCCAGTCGGCCTGGCTGGCGGCGGGGCTGACGGCTGTCGGAAAACTAGGCGTTGGGGCCGGGGTAGGGGCGTTCGCGTTCATCGGCGGGGATGTGGCGGCACGGGAGCCAGGGCTCCCCTGCAGGTTCTGTCGGCTCATCTTAGCGGGCCGGATCCCCAAATGGTATTACATTGGTAGTAAAACTAGACGAAGACCGGTGTAATCCCGGACACGGGGACTGGTCTGCTCAGCGCGCCGGTCTGCCGGGCCAGGTGGCGAGCACGACACCGCCCAGCGCCAGCGCGTAGGCCAGCAGCTGGATGCCGTTCATCCGTTCACCGAGGAAGACCAGTCCGATCACGGCGGTCGAGACCGGCAGGAACACCATGAAGACGCCGGCCTTGGCGGCGCTGACATGCTGCAGGCCCTTCATCCAGAGCCAGACGGTGACGGTGCTGGCGGCGATCGCGTAGAAGAGCAGCAGGCTCCAGTCCTTCAGCGCGACGGTGCCGAAGTCGAAGTCCATCGCCTGCCACAGGCCCAGCGGCGTCACGAGCATCAGGCCCCAGAGGTTGATCAGCGCGCTGATGCGGCGCGGCGACAGGTCGGCGGCCAGGCGCTTGCCGATGACGACGTAGCAGGCCTCGCAGCACATGGCGCCGACCAGCAGCAGGGCGCCCAGTCCCGAAGTCGCGGCGCCGGCGTTGTCGCCGTGCTTGCTGAGCGCCACCATCGCGATGCCGCCGACGGCCATGGCGATGCCGGCGAGGGTGCGCGGCGCGATGCGTTCGCGCAGGAAGAGCCAGCTCATCAAGGCGACCGTGGCCGGGATGCCGGCCATGATCACGCCAGCCACGACAGCCGAGCTGTGCTTCATGCCGAACAGCAGGCAGATCGAGAACAGGAAGTTGCCGAAGAAGGATTCGAGGAAGAGCAGGAAGCGCATCCGCCCGGTGAGGGGCTTCTCGGTCGGGCCGCGCTTGAGCCAGGGCAGCATGAACACGGCGGCCATGCCGAAGCGCAGGAAGGCCAGCAGGAAGACCGGGAAGACGACGACCAGCAGCTTGGACAGGCCGACGTAGCTGCCGATCACGCTGGTGCTGCCGGCCAGGCAGAGATACGACAGCCACGGGACGTGGTGGCCGCGCCCGGCGGAATCGGGCGTCCGTTCGGTTGTGGCGCCGGGCAGCGTAGGCGATGATGCCGGGGGAGGGGAACTTGTCATGAGATGGTTTTCATCGGACATGGTCCGATCGGTCGTGCTGGCGCCCATCATCGCAGGCGGGCTTTCAATGCCCCTGGTCGCGCAGGCGTGCAGCTGCGTCAAGCGGGATGCGGCCAGTCTGTTCAAGGAGGCGGATCGACTCGTGGTTGCTCGCGTGACGCGTGTCCAGTACCAGCGCGCGTGGATCGGCGAGGCGCGTGTCTGGGGCGATCTCCAGGTCCTGGAGACGCTGAAGGCGTCGGCCGGTCCGCCACTGACGAAGGTCTGGACCGAATCGGAGATCTCGATGTGCACCTTGCCCCTGGTCGTCGGGCAGGTCTATCTGCTGGACCCTTGGGGCGAAGATGGCATCAAGGTCGATCACTGTTCCGGTTGGGTCGTCGGCGCGGGCGATGCCCAGGGGTACCAACTGCTGCGCCAGTTGAGGATGATCAGCGACGAACGACGGCGCCAGGCCCTGGGGCCGGCGGGGGCGCAAGCGCCGGCCGCCGCGGCCGCTTCGAGCACTCGGCGCTGAGTCGAGGCCGCACGCCTCGAGGGTCACTTCAACCGCCGCAACGCCACCCGGATCGCGTCGATCATCCGGTCCAGGTGCTCGCGTTCGGCAATCAGCGGCGGCGACAGCGCCAGGATGTCGCCCGTCGTGCGGATCAGCACGCCTTGCTGCCAGCAGTCGAGGAAGGTCTCGAACGCGCGCTTGGTGGGCTCGCCCGCGCGCGGCGAGAGTTCGATGCCGCCGACCATCCCAAGGTTGCGCACGTCGATGACGTGGGGCTCGCCGCGCAGCGAGTGCAACTGCTCGGCGAAGTAGCCTTCCAGTTCCGAGGCCCGCGTGAGCAGGCCTTCCTCCGCGTAGGTGTCCAGCGTCGCCAGCCCCGCCGCGCAGGCCAGCGGATGCGCCGAGTAGGTGTAGCCGTGGAAGAACTCGATCAGGTGGTCCGGCCCCGTCATGAAGGTGTCGTGGATGCGCTGCTGCGCGAACACGGCGCCCATCGGCACGCAGCCGTTGGTCAGGCCCTTGGCCACCGTCATCAGGTCGGGCGTCACGCCGAAGGTCTGCGCCGCGAACGGACTGCCGGTGCGGCCGAAGCCGGTGATGACCTCGTCGAAGATCAGCAGGATGCCGTGCTTGTCGCAGATCTCTCGCAGGCGCTTCAGGTAGCCCTGCGGCGGGATCAGCACGCCGGCCGATCCGGCGACCGGCTCCACGATCACCGCGGCGATCGTCGACGCATCGTGCAGCGCGACCATCCGCTCGAGGTCGTCGGCGAGCTCCGCGCCGTGGGCTGGCAGGCCGACGCTGAAGGCGTTGCGCGCGATGTCGTGCGTGTGTCGCAGGTGGTCGACGCCGGCCAGCAGCGTCCCGAACATCTTGCGGTTGGCCACCATGCCGCCCACCGACATGCCGCCGAAATTCACGCCGTGATAGCCGCGCTCCCGGCCGATCAGCCGCGTGCGCTGGCCTTCGCCGCGGACGCGGTGATACGCCAGCGCCATCTTCAGCGCCGTCTCCACCGACTCCGAGCCCGAGTTGGTGAAGAACACCTTGTTCATGCCCTCGGGAGCGATCTCCGCCAGCCGCGAGGCCAGTTCGAAAGCCTTGGGATGCCCCATCTGGAAGGGCGGCGCGAAGTCCAGCTCCGCCGCCTGCTCCTGGATCGCCTTCACGATGCGCGGCCGGTTGTGGCCCGCGTTCACGCACCACAGGCCCGCCACGCCGTCCAGGATCTGCCGGCCCTGGTCGTCAGTGAAGAACATGCCGTCGGCGCGCGTCAGCAGGCGCGGCGACTGCTTGAACTGGCGGTTGGCCGTGAACGGCATCCAGTAGGCGTCGAGATTCGGCGTGGTCATGGGAGAAGCTCCTGCTGCAATGCCGGCCAGTCTAGGCAAGCCGCCGCGCAATCGGTGAGCGTTCCGGCGGCGGGAAAACCCGAGTCGGCGCAATCCGATGCGGCTCAGGGTCGCATTCTTCGAACAGAATGCCGCTCATGCCAAAGGAAATGCAACTGGATGCGATCGACCGCGCCATCCTCGCGGTCTTGCAGCGCGACGCGCGCATCTCGAACCAGGACCTCGCGGCGCGGGTCCACCTGTCGCCGTCGGCCTGCCTGCGGCGGGTGAAGCGGCTCGAGGACACGGGCGTGATCGATCGCGTCGTGGCGCTGCTCGACCCGAAGGCCATCGGCAAGCCGGGCACGAGCTGGACCATCGTCAACGTCGAGCGCATGACGCCCGCGGCGCTGGCCGAATTCGAGCAGGCGGTGAAGGACGCGCCCGACATCCTCGACTGCTTCTACGTCGCCGGCAGCAACGACTACCTGCTGCGCTTCGCCTACAAGGATGCCGAGGACCTCGAGCGCCTGCACACCCATGTGCTGATGCAGCTCCCGGGCGTCGCGAAGGCGAATTCGATGCTGGTGCTGCGCACCGTCAAGAAGACAAGCGCGTTCCCGCTGGAGTAGGGAAGCCTGGGGTCAGGCCGTGCGCGGACGCAGCACGCGCAGCATCGGCAGCAGCTGGATCAACAGCATCGCACCGAGGATCAGCGCGCAGCCGGCGAGTCCGGCGGCGTTGAGGCGATCGCCCATCATCAGGTAGCCGAACACCGCGGCGAACAAGGTCTCCGACGACAGGATGATCGCCGCGTCCGCCGCATGCGCGTAGCGCTGCGCGACCACCTGGCCGGTGAAGGCCACGCCCACCGACAGCACGCCGGTGTAGAGGATGGGTCCCGCGGCGGCCTGGATGCCGGTCCAGCTCCACGGCTCGAAGGCCAGCGCCCAGGCCAGCGCGACGACGCCGCAGAACAGGAACTGCCCCCCGGCGACGGTGAACGGCGAGTTCATCCGGTCCGCCACCCTGCCCACCAGCAGCACGTGCACGGCCCAGGGCAGCGAGGAGGCGATGACCCAGGCGTCGCCCACGCCGATGTCGAGCTCGTGCGCGCCCGACAGCAGGAAGGCGCCCACCAGGCAGGCCAGCGCGCCGGGCCATACCGACCAGTGCGGCAGATGGCGCAGCAGCAGCCAGCCCAGCAGCGGCACCAGCGGCACGTACAGCGCGGTCAGGAAGCCGGCGTTGGTCACCGAGGTGTACTGGATGCCGATCTGCTGCAGCGCGGCGCCCGTCGTCAGCAGCGCGCCCAGGCCCATGATCTTCAGCCCGTCGCTCCCGCGCAGCACCGTCGCGCCGGGGGCGCGGCGTTCGCGCACGATGAGCGGCAGCACCACCAGCGCGCCGACCAGGAAGCGGATGCCGGTGAACATCATCGGACCGATGCTCTCCATCCCGTGGGCCTGGGCGACGAAGGCCGAGCCCCAGATCATCGCGATGAGGGTGAGCAGCAGGTTGGCTTGGATGCGGGTCATGGGGTGGGAGTGTCGGGGATCTCGCCGTCCGCGCCGGATGGCACGGGCGGGTCAGCCTTCATGAGCTGAGATAGGCGATTTCTTCGGCGCTGAAGCCCGCGGCGCTGCGGGCGTCGACGTTGAACGGCGGCCGCAGGCGAGGTACCTCGTAGCGCTCCACGAGCTCGGGATACAGCGTCAGCGGATCCAGCCCGCGTTCTCGGCACAGGTGCCGGTACCAGTGGTTGCCGATGCGCACGTGGCCGACCTCGTCGCGCAGGATCACGTCGAGGATCTCCACCGCGCGGGTGTCGCCGGCCTTCGCGAACTTCGCCTGCAGCGGCGGCGTCGCGTCCAGGCCGCGCGCCTCCAGCGTGCGCGGCACCAGTGCCATGCGGGCGAGCACGTCGTCCGCCGTCTTCATCGCCATCGTCCACAGCCCGTCGTGCGCGTCGAAGTCGCCGTAGGACCGGCCCAGGCCGCGCAGGTGGCCGTCGAGCAGCGTGAAGTGCAGCGCTTCCTCGCCCGCGACCTGCAGCCAGTCGAGGTAATACTGCCGCGGCATGCCGGGGAAGCGCCAGACCGCGTCCAGCGCCAGGTTGATCGCGTTGAACTCGATGTGCGCGATCGCATGGATCAGCGCCGCGCGGCCCTCCGGCGTGAACGGCGAGCGCGACGCCACCTTCACCGCGGCGAGCAGGCGCGGCCGCTCCGGGCGGCCGGGCGGTTCGACGGCGGGGGTGAGGACGGCGGCGAGGTCGAGGTCGACGGCGTCGGCCGCCCTCGATGCGGCATGCAGCTCGCGGGCCGCCTGCGCCTTCTCCTGCGGGTCCGCGATCAGAAGGACCTGCAAGGCGCGGGTTCGAAGTTCCATTCGTAGAATTATCCCTTTGGGAGCATCTCATGGCCGTCTACCGCCTCGGCGAACACACGCCGGAACTCGGCACCGGCGTCTGGGTCGCGGAGAGCGCGCAGGTCGTCGGCCGCGTCACGCTCGAGGACGACGTCAGCGTCTGGTTCAACGCCGTGCTGCGCGGCGACAGCGAGCACCTCACCATCGGCGCCGGCAGCAACGTCCAGGACGGCAGCGTCCTGCATGCCGACGCCGGCGTGCCGCTGACGCTGGGCCGCAACGTCACCGTCGGGCATCAGGCGATGCTGCACGGCTGCACCGTCGGCGACAACGCGCTGATCGGCATCGGCGCGGTCGTGCTCAACGGCGCGCGCATCGGCGCCAACTGCCTGGTCGGCGCCGGCTCGCTGGTCACCGAGGGCAAGGAGTTCCCCGACGGCAGCCTGATCGTCGGCTCCCCGGCGCGGGTCGTGCGCGCGCTCACGCCCGAGCAGATCCAGGGCCTGGCCATGAGCGCCGCCCATTACGTGCGCAACGGCCGGCGGTTCGCCGAGGAACTCGTGCGCATTGACGATCCGCAATCCATCCCCAAATAACTCGAATTCAAAGGACTTCCATGACCACGTCGACCAAGCCGGCTCCGAGCGAGCTCCACAAATTCCTGTTCGAGGGCCTGCCCGTGCGCGGCATGCTGGTCCGCCTGGACGGCAGCTGGAAGGAATTGCTGGGCCGCCGCAAGGAGCCGCTGGTGCCTGAGGTGCGCGACCTGCTCGGCCAGATGACGGCGGCGGGCGTGCTGATGCAGGCCAACATCAAGTTCAACGGCGCGCTGGTCTTCCAGGTGATGGGCGACGGTCCGCTGAAGCTGGCCGTGGCCGAGGTGCAGCCCGACATGAGCTTCCGCTCGACAGCCAAGACGCGAGACGCGGTGCCCGAGGGCGCGACGCTGCAGCAGATGCTGAACGTGCACGGCCAGGGCCGCTGCGCGATCACGCTCGATCCGAAGGACCGGCTGCCCGGCCAGCAGCCCTACCAGGGCGTCGTGCCGCTGAGCGGTCCGGACGGCCAGCCGCTGGAGAGGCTCAGCGACGTGCTGCAGCACTACATGCGGCAGTCCGAGCAGCTCGAGACCACGCTGGTGCTGGCCGCCAACGGCGAGCTGGCGGCCGGCCTGCTGATCCAGCGCCTGCCGATCGAAGGCGAGGGCAACCTCGAGGCGGGGGCCACGTCGGGCGTCGCGCGCGAGGAGATGGAGGATGCGTACAACCGCATCAGCATGCTGGCGGCGACGCTGACCTCGGAAGAGTTGTTGACGCTGGACAGCGACACCATCCTGCGCCGCCTGTTCTGGGAAGAGACGATGCGTCGTTTCGATCCCCAGTACCCGCGCTTCCAGTGCACCTGCTCGCGCGAGCGCGTGGGTCGCATGCTGCTCGGCCTGGGCAGACAGGAAGTGGACGAGGTGCTGGCCGAGCTGGGTGGTGTCGAGATCGGCTGCGAGTTCTGCGGCAACCACTACGTCTTCGACGCCGTGGATGTCGGCGAGCTCTTCACCGACCCTCAGAACCAGGCCCCTGGCTCCCGCCAGGTCCAGTAACCGCCACCGTCGGACTGGCCACGACGCCCATCCGCAACACCTGCCCCCGCCAAGAACCGGGGTCAGCGAGTGTTGGTGGGGCCGGAATGGTACGAGGGGGTCCTGGAGGGAGCCCCCTCGTGCCGTGGAGAGCCCGCGCTCAGACTTCCGAGGTCAGGGCGTATCCACGCGCACCGCGCGGTCCAGCGCGGTCGGCTTCACGCGTGTGTTCCCGTTGGCCTTGAAATAGGCTTCCAGCGCGTCGACATCCATAGTCCCGGTCTGCACCAGCCGCGCGGTCGTGAAGGTCTTGAAGCTGTCGCCCCCGACCTGCAGGAAGTTGTTGATGGTGACGCGGACCTTCTGGTCCGGCGTCACCGGTCGGCCGTTGAGCGTCATGCTGCCCGGCACGACCCGCGAGCCGACGGGTTGGCGCTTGTCCCAGCGGTAGCTGAAGCCCTGCGAGGTCTGCAGCGGCAGGAACTTCGCGTCGTTGGCCCACCATTGTTCCTCGAGCACCGCTTTCAGCTGCGAGCCTGACAGCTCCACCACCACCAGCGCGTTCGAGAACGGCAGGGCGGCGAACAGGTCACCGAAGGTGACGGTGTCGTCGGCGCGGTGGATCAGTCCGGTGCGCACGCCGCCGACGTTCTGGAAGGCGACTTGCGATCCGCCGTTCTCCGGCGCGCGGGTCGCGGCCAGCATCGCGTCGGCGACCAACTGGCCCATCGTCGTCCCGCCGCCTTCGCTCCTGTCGTCGCCTTCCTTGCTCAGCGCCTGGGCCAGGAATCCCACTGGCCGGTCGATCAGCGGTTGCGCGACGCGTTGGTAGCTGTTGATCAGCAGGGTCTGGCGCGGATCCTTGGCCGTTTCCGGGCGCACCACGATGTTGTTGGCGCGGGCCTCGGTCATCGTGCCGGTGGCGCGGTCCAGGCTCAGGTCGATCTCGGTGACCAGGGTGCCGTACTTGTCGCCGCTGGTGACCAGGCGGCCGTCGATGCGGCAGTTGTAGGCGCGGTGCGTGTGGCCGGACACGATCAGTCCGACGCGCTTGTCGAGCTTCTTCACGATGTCGACGATGGGCCCGGAGATCTCCGGGCAGTCGTTGATGCCGCCGGTCGGGTAGCCGCCTTCGTGGATCAGCACGACGAAGGCGTGCACGCCCTGGCGCTCGAGTTCGGGCACGAGTCGGTTGATGGTCTCCGCCTCGTCGTCGAAGCGCAGGCCCTGGATGCCGGTCGGGCTGACCAGCTCCGGCGTGCCCTTCAGCGACAGCCCGATGAAGCCCACCGGCACGCCGTCGAAACGCTTGATCGCGTAGGCCGGCAGCACGGACTGGCCGGTCTTCTCGTCGATGGTGCTGGCGGCCAGGTACTGGTACTTCGCGCCCTTGAACTCGGTCGGGCCCTTGCAGCCGTCCTTCGGATGGCAGCCCCCGCGCTGCTTGCGCAGCAGCTCGGTGATGCCCTGGTCGAACTCGTGGTTGCCGACCGAGGAGATGTCCAGACCCATCATCCCGAGCGACTCGATCGTCGATTCGTCGTGGAACAGCGCCGACAGCAGCGGGCTCGCGCCGACCAGGTCGCCCGCGGCGACGAACACGTGGTTGGGGTTCTTCGCCTTCAGCTGGGCGACCACCGTGGCCATGCGTTCCGCGCCGCCGGCGTCCAGCGTGATGGTCTTGTCGGGGTTCTGCGGATCGGGCAGCTTGATGCCGCCGGCCGGCGGGAGCAGGTTGCCGTGGAAGTCATTGATCGCCAGCACCTTGACGGCGACCGTGCCGGTGACGGGCTTGGCCGCCTTGGCCTGCGCGTTGTCAGCCGCCGACGCGTCCAGCGACGGCGGCAGCGGCGCCTGCGGGCCCGATCCCAGCGATCCGCAGGCGGCGAGCAGCGCCGCGCTCAGCAGCAGCGACAGGGCGCCCAGCGGGCGGCGGAGGGAGGAACGGTCCAGACGGTGCGGACGATCGAAACGGTTCATCGGGGAAGGGCTCCAGGAACGCCGTGAATCTCGGGATCGCGGTCGTCGCAAATGTTTGCGGGCGCGAAGCGGCGGATTGTGCCTCGGGCTCGTGGCGAGTTCGTGAGGCCCGCGTTCAGGCGCGCGGCAGGCGATCGGCGAGGCGGCTGGCGACGCGGCTCGCGTGCTCGCAGCCCGGGTCGTCGCAGAGCTCGCAGCGCCAGTCGCCGCCCAGGCTTTCGCCACGCTGGAGCAGCCGGCCGAACAAGCCGTCCTCGCGACCCAGATGCGGCCGCAGCAGCGGGCCGAGCGCGTTCAGTGCCTGCTGCAGGCGCTCGGGTCCGGCACCCGATACCAGGCTGTAGCCGAGGCCGGCGTCGCGCAGGGCGCGTCGCAGCAGGCGATCGGTCGGCTGCTGCGCGTGCGGGCCGTCGCGCATGTCGTCGGCGACCCAGGGCAGGTCCAGCGCCATCAGCAGCGTGGCATCCATGCGGGCCTGGACCTGCAGCGCGAAGGGATACAACGAGGCGTCCTGGAACAGCAACTCGCTGTAGACGGCCGTCATCAGCGGCGTCGTATCGTGGAGCACCAGGTCGTGGTCCATGGCGGCGGACTCGCCGCGGCGCCACTGTTCCTCGGCGATCGCGCGCTGCTCGTCGGGACGGGGCGTGCGGCCCTCCCGCTCGCACCACTCCCGCAGGTACTCGCCGATCAGCACGCAGCGCAGCCGCGTCTGCGCGCGCAGGTGCTCCAGCAGCGCGACGCCGAGCCGGCTCTTGCCGGTGCTCTCGGCCCCGACCAGGGCGATGTGCAGCGTCATGCGGTCCCGCGCGGTCTGGCCCGGCCTCAGGCGGCGATCGCCGCCGGCCGCAGCTGGCGCTGCCAGGCGCGCCATCCCGCCAGCGACATCGGCACGAACACCGCGTACAGCACGACCGTCAGCCAGTAGCCCTTGAGCGCGAACAGGCCGATGCTGACCAGGTTGACCATCACCCAGACGGGCCAGTTCTCCTGATACTTGCGACCGAGCAGCCATTGGCCGGTGATGCTGGCCACCGTCGGGAGGGCATCCCAATAGGGGAGGGGGGAATCCGTGCGGTGCTGCAGGAACAGTCCCAGCAGTGGCCACGCGGCCAAGGTGACGAGCAGCGCGGCGATGCGGCCCTTCGGACCGAGCGTGCGCACATGCAGCGCGTCGCCGTCGGCGGTGCGTCCGCGCAGCCACTGCCACCAGCCCCACAGCGCGAGCGCGGCGAAGAGCAGTTGCAGCGAGGCCTCGCCGTAGAGCTTGCCGCTCCAGAACAGCAGGAAGTAGAGCAGGGAGCTGGTCAGCGCCAGCGGCCAGGCCATCACCTGTACCCGCATGTTGCAGACGACCATCCAGATCGCGAGCACGAAGGCGACCAGTTCCAGCCAGCTGATGGGGCTGCCCAGCGCATGGAAGGCGGGCGACAGCGCCCAGGTCAGCGAGCTGTCGAGCAAGGCGAGCAGGGGCCCGAACGGCCCGGTCGGAGCATCCATCGGCGAGCGCATGCGGGCAATGTGGAAGTTCAGCGACGCAGCGGGACGAAGACCTCGTCCGGCTTGACCATGCCCAGTTCCAGGCGGGCCTTTTCCTCGACCATCTCGAGGCCCTCGCGCAGGTCGAGCAGTTCAGCCTGCAGCTGCGCATTGCGCGCGCGGGCCTTCTCGTTGGCCTCTTCCTGCTCGCGCAGCTCGGCGCGCAGCTGCACGCCGCGGGCCAGGCCGCCCTTGCCGAACCAGAGCTGGGCCTGGATGGCGACAAGGAAGGCGGTGAGGACGATGGCCAGGGCTTTCACAGGCCGCGAGTTTAGCTGCAACGAAAAAGGGCAGGCCCGTGAGCCTGCCCTTTGAACGCGGGGAGCGCGCGCTCCGCACGCGTCTGTCGACGCCGATGCGCCGATCAGCGCAGGTTGTAGAACGCGGCGCGGCCCGGGTACACCGCGATGTCGCCCAGGTCTTCCTCGATGCGCAGCAGCTGGTTGTACTTGGCCATGCGGTCCGAGCGCGACAGCGAACCCGTCTTGATCTGGCCGGCGTTCAGGCCGACGGCGATGTCGGAGATCGTCGAGTCCTCGGTCTCGCCCGAGCGGTGCGAGATCACGGCGGTGTAGCCGGCCCGCTTGGCCATCTCGATGGCGGCGAAGGTCTCGGTCAGCGTGCCGATCTGGTTGATCTTGATCAGGATCGAGTTGGCGATGCCCTTGTCGATGCCTTCCTTCAGGATCTTGGTGTTGGTGACGAACAGGTCGTCGCCCACGAGCTGCACCTTGTCGCCGAGCTTCTCGGTGATGTGCTTCCAGCCGTCCCAGTCGCCTTCGGCCATGCCGTCCTCGATCGAGATGATGGGGTACTTGTCGACCCAGGTGGCCAGCATGTCGGTCCACTGCTCGGCGCTCAGCTTGATGCCGCCTTCGCCCTCGAGCACGTACTGGCCGTCCTTGTAGAACTCGCTGGCGGCGCAGTCCAGGCCCAGCGCGATCTGCTCGCCGGCGGTGTAGCCGGCCTTGTCGATCGCTTCCAGGATCATCTGGATCGCGGCCTCGTGGTTCTCGACGTTCGGGGCGAAGCCGCCTTCGTCGCCGACGGCCGTGGACATGCCCTTGGCGTCGATGATCTTCTTGAGCGCATGGAAGACTTCCGCGCCCCAGCGCAGCGCCTCGCGGAACGACGGCGCGCCCACGGGGATGATCATCAGTTCCTGCAGGTCGATCGAGTTGTTGGCGTGGGCGCCGCCGTTGATGACGTTCATCATCGGCACCGGCAGCTGGTTGCCGCCCATGCCGCCGAAGTAGCGGTACAGCGGCAGGCCCGACTCTTCCGCGGCGGCGCGCGCCACGGCCATCGACACGGCCAGCATCGCGTTGGCGCCCAGGCGGCTCTTGTTCTCGGTGCCGTCCAGGTCGATCAGGGTCTTGTCGAGGAAGGCCTGCTCCGACGCGTCCAGGCCCAGCACCGCTTCCGAGATCTCGGTGTTGATGTGCTCGACGGCCTTGAGCACGCCCTTGCCCAGGTAGCGCGACTTGTCGCCGTCACGCAGTTCGATGGCTTCGCGCGAACCGGTCGACGCGCCCGACGGCACGGCGGC
>JBCNPQ010000011.1:0-119799 GCA_039593255.1 Roseateles sp. | reverse complement strand
GACGCGTCGCCAGCTCCTCGGCACCGTACCCAGCCAGGCGCTGGGTCCGCGTCGCATGATCGTGGGTGCCATGGCCGCTGACCTCGATCTTGACAGGGAGCGTCGCATCCGCCTTGGCCAGCAGCTCCGCCCCATGCCGGATCACATGGTTGCCCTGGCGATCCACCTGGATCCACACGGTCTCATCGGGATGATGCTTGACGGTCCCCCGCGCGCCTTGACGCATGACGGGGTCATCTTCCATCTGCAGATGGATGAGCAAGCGCGCCGCCTTGCCTGAGGTCCGCGCGTTCGTCACGACATCAACGTCTCCGACAAGCCATTTCATCGCCGGGAGCTCCTCGATGGCGGTCGAGGTCCACGGCTCCAGGATGGATCTCGCTTGCCGCAGCGCCGCATCGTCACGCAGCCATCTCCCGTCCTTGCGCTCGGCCAAGACAGCGCGCCCCGCGATCACCCGGATGCCGTCGAAGGCCAGTTCTTCGGGCAGGCCGTTGCGCACCGGACCGGCCGACTCGAAGAACTCGCCGATGATGAAGTCGTCGAGCGCCAGGATGTCGGCGTCCTGCCGGCGCCGGTCTTCCGTTCCGGGCCCCGCGTCGGAGGGGCTGAACTTCAGCACTGAATCGGCCTGCTTGCCGTCGGTCAGGTCCGGCCAGGCGATCCTGATGGTGCCGGCCTTCCGGTCGAGCGTCTGCGTCGCTCCCGGCATGAAACGGGTCAGTGTCGATAACGGAGTCGACTCGTCGACCGCAACGGGGGCGGGGGTCTGCAACTGCTTCAGCTGGCCGCCGCGCTCCGGCAGGATGCTTGGCAGAAGGTCCCCGCGATGGACCAGGCTGCCGTCCCGATGCCGCTCCCATCCGACGTCCAGACGCTGCTGATCGGTCAGGTAGATCGGCGCCTCGATCACGTTCCTGCGCGACAACTGCATCGACGTGGCGTACGCAACGTCCAGGACGTCCAGCCTCGCGCGGGCGTCGGCCTCCTTCGAGGTGGACATCCGGAAGACGGCATCCGCATCGATGACGAACGGTCGTCCGCTCAACGTGGCCTCCACGAGCGCCAGCGTCTGCCGGGCGAAGGCGCGCCCGGTCGCATCCGGCCGCGGGTCGAGGGGTGGGCCGTCCATGATCGTCATCGCGGCCTGCATGCCATGCACAAGCGCTGCATCGGGCAGCGGCATCGACACGGTGTTGTTCCACTTCCACAAGACCTGAGACGGCAGCCGCACCCGATCGACCACGCCCATCGGCAGATCGTCCCAGGTCAGCTTCACGGCATGTCGGCTCTGTGCTGCGCAGAGCCTGGACAGCTCGCCGTAGCCCTCGTAGACCTTCGAGGGATCACGCTGCCAGAGGCCATCGGCGATCGACTTCGCGGCTTTGGACAGGCCTTCCTCCGAAACGCCTTCCAGCTCCGAGTACAGTGATTGCAGGCGCTCGCGCACGGCCTGGACCGCGGTATCAGGCGCGTCACCCTGGGTCTTCGAGATACCGCCTCGGGCCTGCGTCGCCGCCAGCGTTTCGAGCGACTCGAAGAGCTTGCCGGCGCGGCCTGGCTGGAGATTGCGGGAGTCCTCCCGGTAGATGACCTCAAGCTTGTCCATGCCGTATGCGGACGACTCGCTCGCAGGAAACTTGTCGGTCCTGAGGATCTTCTTCGTCTCGGAACTCTTCTTGTAGATCCAGGTCGCCCCGACGGCGTGCGCCTGCTTCTTCTCTCCCTCAAATCTTCGCGTGCCCTTGTGCACGGCGACATTGGTGAGCACCACGTTTTCCGCATAGGCCTCCAGCGAGGCATCGTGCCTCAGGATGCCTTTCTCGATAGCCAACTCAAGGAATGTCTCGGCGTAGTCGTCGACCAGGAATGGCGCCACCATCGCGCAACCGGTCAGCACGGCTTGCTCGATGCGCGAAGTCAGCTTGAGCGCTTCAAGCACGGGGGCGACGCGCCCCGCGAGCTCGGCGGGCTTGGAGTATCCGATGTGCGCGGTGCGCGAGACGCCGTCAATCCTCCCGTGGCCCTTGAGCGTCAGCTTGATCGGAGTGGCCGGGTCGAGGTTCTCCAGCAAGTGACTTCCATGCCGGATCTTGTGCTTGCCAAGCCGATCCACCTGGATCCACACCGTTTCGAGGGGGTGTCGACGGATGGCACGGTGCGCGCCGCGAAGGATCTTCGGGTCGTCCTCGAGCTGAATGACGATGCGCAACTTGCCCGTCTTTCCCTGGTCGAGTCCCGCCGGCGCACGCTCACTGTCGAAGTCGTGCTCCCACTGCTCGACCGGCGTGGCCGGCTTCACGTCACTGTCAACCCCGAGCAGATATTGGGCTTGCAGGATCGTCTCCATTTGGGGAGTCCAGCGCTTGTCGTCGAGCTTGGCGAGCGTCGCGCGGCTCGCGGTCAAGGTGCCATCCGCCAGACGCAACTCGGCCGGCATGCTGTTCTTCCTGGATGCGGGCTGATGGATGAAGGCGGGGACGATGAACCGATCCAGCGCCACGATGTCGGCATCCTGGAGGTCGCGAAGCGCTTGGGAGGTGTCACCGTTCAACGACCTGAACTTCAATACCGTGCTGGCCTGCCGCGTTCCCTCCGCCCCAGGCCAGGTGATCGTGATGGTGCCCTTGTCACGGTCCAGCACCTGGCGCGCGTCTGGAACGATCTCCGACAGATCTTTCAATGGCTTGTCACCATCGACGGCCGTCTTGAGCAAAGCCCGTGCGCGCGTGATGTCACCCTTGCGCTGAGGCAACAGCGTCGGAAGCAGATCGCCTCGATGGATCGAACTTCCATCACCGAACCTCTCCCACCCGTCACCCAGATCTGTCTTGGCGTCCGTCATGTAGATCGGCGACGCGACAGCACCTCGCCGTGCCAATTGCACGGCTGTGCCGTGAACGGCCGTCAAGACGTCGAGCTTCGGAGATTCCAATTTTCGCTTCAGCCCGGGAGGACTCAGGCTTTTCAGTTGATCGACATCGACGACGAATGGCCGTCCGCTCAGGATCGACTCGACAAGATCGGCGGTGTGCCGAACCAGCATCATCCTCATCAAGTCGGGGTCCATTTCGTTTGTCAGCCACACCTGGGTCGGCACCTTGTCCGTCATCGTGACCCTCATCGCTCGGAGCAGCCCGGCCTCGGCGGCCGGTATGGCCATGGACTTGTGGAACGCTTCCAGCACCTTTGACGGGAAACGCACGTTGGCGACCAGCCCTGCCGGGAGATCGCCGAAATGGAATGCAACCTTCGCACCCGCACCGCTCCCGTACATCTGGCTCAGCGCCACGAAGCCCTCGTACAGCTTCTTGGGACTCATCGTCCAGAGTCCCTCGGCAATGGCTTTCGCCGCGACAGGCGCGCGAGTTGCGTCGACATCGCTCTGCTCCGGGCGCACCTTCAGCAGTTCGTCCTCGATCGCCTGGAGCAACGCTTCCGGCGGATCGCCTTTCAGCGGGCCGAGCTTCGCCCGCCTCAAGACTCGTTCCAGCGTCTCCAAGGCCGTCATCAAGGTTCCCGCCCGCCCCCGCCGGCCCGGAATGAACGTCGTCGAGGGATCCAAGCCTCGATCGGACAAGTCGTAGTCCGTCAGCGTCTCGTCGAGATCGTTGTCCGCGAGGTCAGTTGTCGACGAGTCATCGACAGGCGGCTTCGGATACTTGTCGCTCCTCTCGATCTCCCCCGTACCGGGGTTCTTCTTGAAGAGCCATGTCGAACCCGGCGCATGGGTCTCCCGGCCAGCACCCGGATAGGGCTCGGTGAACCGGGACGTCCATTCATGGCCGGGCCTCATGTCCACTCCCAACACGTCGCGGTAGGCGACCACCTCGGCGTCCAAAGCAATCACGCCTTGGTCGGTCGCGTATTGCAGGAATTGCTGGCCGAAGCTGTGCTCGATCGACGGTGTCTCCAGTGCGCAGGAGACCAACGTGACATGGCCGGCCCTTGACTTCAGCTTGAGCTCGTCGAGCACCGGGGCCACGCGATCCACAAGTTGCGTCGAGAGATACCCCGACAAGGTCTGCGACCGTGTCGTCAGGTCATGGCCGCCATGACCAAGAATCTCGATCTTGACCGGACGGTCTTTGTCGGTCGTCGGCAGAAACCGCGCACCCGCGCGGATCACATGTTGGCCGAGGCCGTCCACCTGGATCCAGACCACATCACTCTCATTGCGCACCAGGGCCCGCCGCACGTACCGGGAAAGGACCAGGTCATCTTCCATCTGCAGCACGACGAGGAGTCGCTCCTTGCGAACTCGATGCGAATCGCCCGCGCCATCGCCAAGACCGTCGAGACTGGAATCCCATGACGAGACCGGCTTCTCAGGCGTTCCCCGGGCGACGCCCGTTCCCACGACCACCCAATGCCTGCGAAGCGCCTCGCTGTCCGGTACCCATTGGCCGTCCCTGCGTCTGGCGAGGATGGCGCGCGCCGCGATCAGGGCATCCCCTTCCAGCCTCAAGTCGCCGGGCAAGGCATTGAACGACAACAGGGACGAATCGAAGAATGCGCCGACGAGGAACTCGTCGATCATCCGGATCTCGGCTTCCTGCAGCTTCTGGCTGTGCGAACCGGGCGTGGCATCGGCCGGCCGGAATCGAAGCACCGAGGCGGCCTGCTTGCCCGACGTCGTGTTGGGCCAATCGATCGTGATCGTGCCGGCCTCCCTGTCGAGCGTCTGCTTCGCGGCCGGCATGAAGGCGAAGAGCCGGGTCAAGGGCTTGGCATCGTCGAATTCGATGCTGGTCCCCGTCCGTGCCCGCATCACCTCCGAGCGTCGTCCTGGCAGAAGACCCGGCAGGAGATCACCTTGATGGATGCTGCTACCGTCGTCGTGGCGCGTCCATCCGGCCTCGCCCCCCTGCGGAAAATCGGTCAGGTAGATCGGCGACTGGACCACGCCCTGATTGACCAGCTTCATCGCGGCGCCATGCACGACTTCGAGCGTCCGAAGACGCGCGCGATCCGCTGGATCCGCAGAAGCCCGCAAGGTGTCCACGAGATCCTTGTCGACGGCGAACGGACGTCCGCTCAGCGTGACCTTCAGCAGCTCCAGCGTCTGTCGATTGAAGTGGACGCGCGAGGCATCGGATCCTTGTCCGGTGGGCAATCCGTCCACTGCTGTGACCCCAGCTTCCAAGCCTTTCATCAAGGCGAATTCCTCAATCGGAAGCATCAGGCTGCTGGGGTATTGCGACAGCAGCTGGGACGGCATGCGCACCTGGTCGACAACGCCCATCGGAAGGTCGTCCAATTGCCATCGGACGGATTCCTCACCGAACGCCTTCGACAGTTCCTGGTAAGCGTTGTAGATCAGGTCCGGATTGCGTTGCCAGACGCCGTCCGAAATCAATTTCGCCGCTCGGGTCAGGCCGCCCGGATCAACGACCTTCTGCGGTTCAACGCCCTCCAGCGCGGAGAGCTGGCGTTGCACGGCATCGGAGATCGCGTCCGGCATCTCTTGCGGAAAATCGATATCGCCGCCGCCGGATTTGCCGATCGACATCTTCTTCGCCGTGTCGTGGAGCGTCGAGAACATCTCGAACAACTTGCCCGCCGCGCCGGGCCGCCACGACGGATCGTCCTGCGCCACGAAGGCCCCCACGAGACGGATATCGGCGTCGATGCGTTGCACCGGGCCCGTGATTCCATCCTCCGACGTGCCCGGATACTTGTCCGTCCGGACAACGGTCTTCGTCTTGGCATCGATATGGAAGGAGAAGGTCGTCTCCGGACGATGCACTTCCATCCGCGCATCGCCATGAGGTTGTGTACGACGCGATCCGAAGGGCGACAGGGCCACGTTTTCGGCATACGCGGTCACGCTCGCCTGCGGCCTCAGGAAGCCGGCCTTGTCGGCGGCCAGCAAGAACTCGCTGGCGAAACTGCGGGGATAGACCGGCGATTCCAGCGTGCAGGAGAAGAGCGTGACCCGGTCGACGCGTCTCGGCAGTCTCAGCTCGCGGAGCGCCGCGTCCACGCGCGAGGACAAGGCTGCGGGCGAGTAGCCGGAGAGCGCCGGCTCATCCAGGTTGCCCCGTCTGATGCCATGCCCGATCACCACGATCTTGACGAGGCCGCCCGATCCCAGGCCCCGGATCAGGTCCTCTCCGGCAACGATCCGGAATCCACCCTCCCGGTTGAGTTGGACCGACGCCGTTTCGTTGGGATGTTGCTTCACCATGATGTCGCCGTTGCGGGTGATGACCCCGTCGTTCTCCATCTGGAGAACCAGCGTCAGGCGTTTCGCGCCCTTGCCGAAAGAGGGGCGCGCCACACCCAGGCGTCCCCGGGTCTGCGGAAACGATGCAGGGGTCCAGTCATGCACCCACAGCGTCGCGACCGCGCGTTTGATCGCCTCGGCATCGCCGGTCCAACGGTCGTCCAGCCTCGTCGCCACGCGCAGCTTGCCGACGAAGATCTCGTCGCCCTTCATGCGGATCTCGGGCGGCAGGCTGTTCTCCGGCTTGTCGATCACGCGAAGGAAGTGAGCCCGGATGAAATCGTCGAGCTGGCGGATCTGCCGGTCCTGCTGCAGGCGCATGTCGGACGTGGCGCCGGTCGGCAACGCGTCGAAGTACACGGTGGACTTGAACGCCCGGCCGTCGTCCGAGAAGATGCTGTCCAGGTCGAGGTCGAACTCGATGTCGATGCGCCCCTGCGCGCGATCAAGCGTCTGCCGCAGAAGACGCTTGCCCCCCGTCATGCCTTGCAGCGGCGCTTTCTGGTCGATCACCGGGTCGACGTTCTTCAACGGCAACGGCGGCGACAACGGCGCGGACAGCTTGTCGAGCAGGTCCGCGTCGCTGAACAGGAGCGTTCCGCCCGGCAGCTCGCTCCAATGGCCGGACTCACGTTGAAGCAGGGAGACGAACCTCGGCGTCGTCGACAGGCCCCGCTTCGCCAGGCGCTGCAGCATCAGATAGACACCGCGCAGCGCATTCAATCGATTGACATCCGCTGGAGCCGACGATTTGGCCATGTGGGCCACGGCCTCCGCATCGATGAGGAAGGGCTCCTTGAGGATCGTCGCCCGCACGATCTGCTCCATCACGCGGGCCATCGTGATGCGCGGCCCGTCCGCGGCTGTCGCGGACGATTCCAGCATCCGCATCGCATCGGACAGCGCGACGATGAAGGCCAGCCCGTCGCGTCGCACCACATGGGAGGTCCGCAGTTCCGGCCGGCCACGGAGTTCCAGGTCCGGCTCCTTGGCGAACCAGCCCGAGGCGACGTCTTGCAGCTGCAGGCGTTCCGCCTTCTTGCCGCGCGTGATCTCGTAAGCGGCGGATGTCTTCCGGTAGGCGTCGTACAACTTGTCCGGATCCAGCTCGCGAAGGCCGTCGACCATGGACTTGGCGGCCTCGCGCACCAAGGTGCCCGCCTGCGTCGTGGGCTCCTTGCCGATCTCCGCCTCGAGCTTGTCGATCGCGGACTGCATCGCGACGGCTGGGGTGGCATCCGCCGCCACATCCGCATCGTGTGCCAGCAGATGCCAGATCGCCGCGGTCACCGGGTCGACCGACACCCGATCCAACGGCACGGTATCGCCCTGGGGTGACAGGGACCTTCGCAGCTCCTCCACGACCAGCTGGAACCGGCCCGGATGCGGCATGGCATCCAGCTCCTGCTGGTCCCGCGGCGGGACCTTGACGAGCGGCGCGTACCGCCCTTCTGCGCGACGCTGGAACGGTGGCTTCCAATCCGCGGATGGCGAGTTCAGGTTGTCGGCCTCCGTCTCCGTTTTCTGGAGATCGGTGTTCGTCGAGGACAGGGAGGAAGATTGCGCTTGGAGAGTCATGGCGGCTGTCACAGGAAATCGAAACACTGCGTCAGTGACAACCCCCGCCGCCCGGTTGTCGGCTTCACCAGCGATTGACACCGGCGAACCCGGGCTCACCTGCAAACCTGGCCACTACACTGCCGCCCGATGCTCAACCGCATTTCCTTCCGACAAATGCTCCTGATCGGCTTCCTGTCGATCGCCGGCCTGCTCGCCGCCGCGTCGCTGGGCGGACTGCTGACGCTCGAACGCCTGACCGTCCAGAGCCGCGAGGCTGTCGTGCGCGCAGCGCGCATGACCAGCGAGGTCCAGCAGCTCGGCGATCGCGGCGTCAACATGGAGCGCGCCGCGCGGCAATACGCCGTCCTGGAAGACCACGTGCTGCGCCAGCGCTTCGAGGACGACGCCGACGACGCCGAGCGCCTGCTCGAGCTGCTGCGCGCGCAAGGCCTGACCCCGGCGCCGCTGGCGGCATGGAAGGCCAAGCTCGGCGAGATCCGCGCGCTGATGGAGGCGCCGCGCGCCGGCAACATCGTCGCCGCCCGCAAGCGCGAGACCGACCTGATGACGCGCTTCCGCGAACTCGGCGGCCTCACCGGCGGCCTGGCCGAGGACGTCCGCCGCCATGCCGAGACCAGCAACCGCGTGCTGCAGGACAAGCTCGAGAACGGCCGCGTGCTGCTCGGCCAGCAGGTGCTGGGCGCGATCGCGCTGGCGGCGCTGCTGTCGCTGCTCTTCGGCATCTTCCTGACCCGGCCGCTGCGCCGACTGGCCCGCGCCATCAAGGGCCTGGGCGAGAACCGCCTGGACGACCGCATCGAGATCCCCGGCCCGTCCGACCTGCGCGTGATCGGCCAGCGCCTGGACTGGCTGCGGCTGCGGCTGGCCGAGCTCGATGCCGACAAGGCGCGTTTCCTGCGGCACGTCTCGCACGAGCTCAAGACCCCGCTGGCCGCCCTGCGCGAAGGCACCGCGCTGCTGGAGGACGAGGTCGCCGGCCCGCTCAACGACAAGCAGAAGGAAGTCGCCCGCATCCTGCGCGACAACACCGCCGTGCTGCAGCGCCAGATCGAGGACCTGCTGCGCTTCAACGCCGCCGCCTTCGAGGCCCGCGACCTAAAACCCCAGCGCACCGAGCTCATGTCCCTGATCCAGGGCACGATCGATCACCAGCGGCTGCAATGGCAGGCACGCGGATTGCACGTCAGTCTGTCCGGCGGACCGCTCGAGGCGGACGTCGACCCGGCCAAGATCGCGGCCGCCGTCGGCAACCTGCTCTCCAATGCGATACGCTTCGCCCCGCGCGGCGGCCACGTGGACATTTCCCTGGCGCGCCAGGACGGCCACCTCACCATCGACCTGCGCGACGACGGCCCGGGCGTCGCGCCGGCAGACCAGGCACGGATCTTCGAGCCCTTCTACCGCGGCGAGCGCCAGCCCGAGGACGCCCTCAAGGGCACCGGCATCGGCCTGTCCATCGTCACCGAATACATCGCCGCCCACGGCGGTCACATCGACCTGCTGCCCGCCGACCGGGGCGCCCATTTCAGAATCACGCTGCCATGCGCCCACACGCCCCGATTCCTGAAGTCCGCCAACGCGTGACGCCCCGCGCCCTGCCGGCGCCGCCCGCGCTGCCCGCGCTGCTCCTTGCCGCCGCGGTCGCCGCCGGCTGCGCGCAGCAGCCGCCCAAGACCATCGTCAAGGAAGTCCGCGTGCAGGTGCCGGTGCAGGTGCCCGTCGTCGCGCCGACCGACAACGCCGCGCGCCTCGTGCTCAACCTCAACGACCGGCTGCGCCAGATGAGCCCGCTGGAGCTCGCCCAGGAGGTCGCCCCGCGCGACGACGGCGCGCTCGCCCCCGGCGCGGCGGTGCAGCTCGCGCTCGCGCTGATGTTCAGCCACAACAACGGCGAGACCTTCCGCGCCCAGACCCTGCTCGACCAGGTTCTGCGCGACGCCCGGCCCGAGGCCGACGAATGGCGCCCGATGGCGCAGTTCCTCGTCGACCGCGTGGCCGAGCAGCGCCGCATGGAAAGCGAGCTCGACAAGACCCGCCAGGCCCGCGACGACCTGCAGCGCCGGCTCGACGACGCCAACCGCAAGCTCGAGGCCCTGAAGGCGATCGAACGCAGCCTGGGCGGCCCGCGCTCGGCGCTCGACAAGCCATGAGCGGCGGCGCGCGCCTGCTCGTCGTCGACGACGACGCCGACCTGCTGAAACTGCTGTCGATGCGGCTCGAGGCCGCCGGCTACGACGTCACCGCCGTGGGCAGCGCCGAGGCCGCGCTCGTGCAACTCGACGTGCAGCGGCCCGCGCTGGTGCTCAGCGACGTGCAACTGCCCGGCATGGACGGCCTGGCGCTATTCAACACGATCCGCGAACGCCATCCCGCCCTGCCCGTCATCCTGCTGACCGCGCACGGCACGATTCCCGACGCCGTCGCCGCCACCGCGCAGGGCGTCTACACCTACCTGACCAAGCCCTTCGACGGCCGCGCGCTGCTCGACACCATCGCGCAAGCCCTGACCCTCACCGCCGTCCACCAGGACGAGAGCGCGGACCCGGCCTGGCGCGAGTCCATCGTCAGCCGCTCCAACGTGATGGCCGAGGTGCTGGCCGAGGCGCGGCTGGTGGCGGCCTCGCAGGCGCCGGTGCTGATCCGCGGCGAGAGCGGCTCCGGCAAGGAGCTGCTCGCCCGCGCGATCCACGCCGCGAGCCCGCGCGCGAAGCGGCCCTTCGTCGCCGTCAACTGCGGCGCGATCCCGGAGCCGCTGCTGGAGTCCGAGCTCTTCGGCCACGTCAAGGGCGCCTTCACCGGCGCGCTGTCCAATCACCGCGGCCTGTTCCAGGCCGCCGACGGCGGCACGCTGCTGCTCGACGAGATCGGCGACATGCCGCTGCCGCTGCAGGTCAAGCTGCTGCGCGTGCTGCAGGAGCACCAGGTGCGCCCGGTCGGCGCCAGCGCCGCGGTGCCCATCGACGTGCGCATCCTGTCGGCGACCCACCGCGACCTCGAGGCCGCGCTGGCCGAGGGCCAGTTCCGCGAGGACCTCTACTACCGGCTCAACGTCGTCAGCCTGACGCTGCCCCGGCTGGACGAGCGGCGCGAGGACATCCCGCTGCTCGCGCAGCACTTCCTGCAGAAGCTCGCGGCCAAGTACGACAAGCGCCTCAACGGCTTCGCGCCCGACGCGCTCAAGGCGCTCACGATGGCCGCCTGGCCGGGCAACGTCCGCCAGCTCCACAACGTCGTCGAGCAGGTCAGCGCGCTGGCCACCTCCCCGCTGATCCCGCTCTCGCTGGTGCAACGCGCCTTGCGCTCCCCCAGCGTCGAAGTACTTCCTTACGCGGAGGCGCGACAGCGTTTCGAGCGCGAGTACCTGGTGGGCCTGCTCAAGCTCACCGACGGCAACGTGGCCGATGCCGCGCGGCTCGCCGACCGCAACCGGACCGAGTTCTACCGCTTGCTGCAGCGCAACGGGCTGGAG
The DNA here is from genome assembly GCA_039593255.1 of Roseateles sp. Taxonomy (GTDB): domain Bacteria; phylum Pseudomonadota; class Gammaproteobacteria; order Burkholderiales; family Burkholderiaceae_C; genus Roseateles. The sequence continues at coordinate 108,520 of JBCNPQ010000011.1, read as the reverse complement.
CCCTCGATGTTCCGCGCCGACGGACCTGTCGCCGAATAGCGACAAGAAAAGTCCTTTGAAATCAAGGACTTGTCGATACGCCGCCCATCCCCGTCGCCCCGCGGCGACAGAAAATCCAGCGTGCGGCAGCGCACAAACCAGCTAAGTTGTTGATCTAGAAGGGGATTCCCATGTGGCACAGGCCTTGCAGTAGGCGTGTCACATGAGAAATATTCACTCCCCCTCCTCTCGGGTCCTCATCCAGGCGGCCAGTGCCCGCCTCCAGGCCGGCCAGCGTCGGTGGATGGGGACGTTCTTCGGGCTTGCCGTCGGTGCCGCGCTGCTGGCGGCCGGCGCCACGGCGCACGCCTTCGGCTTCGACGAGGTGGCCGAGCGCGCCAAGGCGCTCGCGGCCAAGCCCTACGTCGCGCCGCCGGACACGCTGCCGGCCGAGCTGAAGAACCTCAACTACGACCAGATGCGCGACATCCGCTTCAAGCCGGACCGCGCGCTGTGGCGCCAGGAGAAGCTCCCCTTCGAGCTGATGTTCTTCCACCTGGGCCACTACCAGACCCAGGCTGTGCGCATCAACGAGATCGTCGGCGGCCAGGCAAGACCTGTCCCCTTCAAGCGCGAGGACTTCGATTACGGCAAGAACCGCCAGCTGTCGCCGCAGAAGTGGGGCGACGTCGGTTACGCCGGCTTCCGCGCCCACTACCCCCTCAACAACGACAAGTACAAGGACGAGCTGGCGGTCTTCCTGGGCGCGAGCTACTTCCGCGTGCTCGGCGCCAACCAGCATTACGGCCTGTCGGCGCGCGGCCTGGCCATCGACACCGTCGGCGGCAAGGGCGAGGAATTCCCGCGCTTCACCGAGTTCTGGATCGAGCGCCCCGCGGCCGACGCGAAGTCGCTGACCGTGCACGCGCTGCTGGACTCGCAGCGCGCCAGCGGCGTCTACAGCTTCGTGATCAAGCCCGGCGCCGAGACCGTCGTCGAGACGCGCGTGCGGCTGTTCATGCGCTCGCCGGTGGCCACGCTGGCGCTGGCGCCGCTGACCTCGATGTACCTCTTCGGCGAGAACCAGCCGCAGAAGGGCGACTTCCGGCCCGAGGTCCACGACAGCGACGGCCTCATGGTCGCCAGCGCGAGCGGCGAGTGGATCTGGCGTCCGCTGATCAATCCCGACGGCACGCTGACCACCTCGTTCACCCTGCCCGGCGTGAAGGGTTTCGGCCTGATGCAGCGCGACCGCCGCTTCGCCAGCTACGAGGACACCGAGGCGCGCTACGAGATGCGGCCCTCCGCCTGGGTCGAGCCGACCAGCGACTGGGGCCCGGGCCGGGTCGAGCTGATGTCGCTGCACACCCCCGACGAGACGCACGACAACATCGTCGCCTACTGGGTGCCCGCGAAGCAGCCGGCCCCGGGCCAGCCGCTGGACTACTCGTACCGCCTGCACCTGCAGGGCGAGCAGCAGCAGCGTCCGCCCGGCGCCTGGGCGGTGCAGACCCGCACCGGCTACAGCTACGCCAAGCTCGACAAGAACGAACAGCAGTTCATCGTCGACTTCGAAGGTCCGTCGCTCGCCGCGCTGCCGGCCGGCGCCGAGGTCAAGGCCGTGGCCAGCACCAACGCCAACGGCGAGGTCACCGAGGTCAACGCCTATCCCAACCCGGTCACCGGCGGCTGGCGCATGGCCGTCCGCATCAAGCAGCTGCGCCCCGGTCAATCGACCGAACTGCGCGGCTTCCTCCAGACGAAGCAGCAGGTCCTCACCGAGACCTGGAGCCTGATTCTTCCTCCCCAGTGAAGGAGCACGACATGACCGAAGCCTTCGTCCACGCCGGCGCCGCGCAGCCCACCGCGCTGCCCACCGCGCTTCATCAGGCTGCCTCCGCGCCGGGTCCCGTCGGACCGAGCGCCCCGGCCATCAAGCGCGGCGCCATGGTGCCGCGCCCCTGGGGGCAGGTGAACCCGCCGGTCGACGCGCTGCCGGCCGCCGAGCCGCCCGAGGCCTGGGAAACCGCCGCCCGCCACCGCCGCAACGCGCTCAAGCTCTCCATCGCCGCCGCCACCGGCCTGGCCACCGCGGTGCTGTGGGAGACCCACAACGGCTGGGCCGCCGAGCCCTGGGCCTTCGCGCTGCAGTGCGTGCACCTGGCGCTGTTCGCCCTGCTGTTCGCCTGGGTCAGCGCCGGCTGCGTCACCGCCGTCATGGGCTTCTGGGTCATGCTGCGCGGCGACCGCCACGCGATCTCGATCAAGGACGCGGGCAACGACGCGCTCGGCGCCGACGCCCGCACCGCGCTCGTCATGCCGATCTGCAACGAGGACGTCACCACCGTCTTCGCCGGCCTGCGCGCCAGCTGCGAGTCGCTCGCGGCGGCGGGCGCGCTGCGCCTGTTCGACGTCTACATCCTGTCCGACAGCTCCGACCCCGAGCGCCGCACGCAGGAGCTGGCCGCCTGGGCCGAGCTGCGCGCGCAGTTCGCCGGCCGTGGCCGCATCCACTACCGCTGGCGCCAGCGCCGCGTGAAGAAGAAGGCCGGCAACGTCGCCGACTTCTGCCGCCGCTGGGGCCGCAACTACCGCTACATGGTGGTGCTGGACGCCGACAGCGTCATGAGCGGCGACTGCCTGCTGGGCCTGGTCCGCCTGATGGAGAAGCATCCGCGCGCCGGCATCCTGCAGGCCGCCAACCAGGTGTGCGGCCACGACACGCCGCACGCCCGCGCCCAGCAGTTCGCGAGCCGCGTGACGGGTCGCCTCTTCGCCGCCGGCATGCAGTTCTGGCAACTGGGCGAGGCCCACTACTGGGGCCACAACGCGATCATCCGCGTCGAGCCCTTCATGAAGCATTGCGCGCTGGCCCCGCTGCGCGGCAAGGAGATCATGTCGCACGACTTCGTCGAGGCCGCGCTGATGCGCCGCGCCGGCTACCAGGTGTGGCTGGTCGCGGACCTGCCGGGCTCGTATGAACAACAGCCACCGCACCTGCTGGCCGAGCTGCAGCGCGACCGCCGCTGGTGCCAGGGCAACATCCAGAACGCCGGCCTGATCGCCGAACCCGGCCTGCACGGCGTGCACCGCGCGATGCTGGTCACCGGCGCGCTGTCCTACCTCGCCGCGCCGCTGTGGCTGCTGTACGTGGGCCTGGGCGTGCTGCTGTGGAACGTCGGCGGCAACGAGGCCTTCCAGCCCTTCATGGAAGACGGGTCGCTGGCCCCGGGCGTGGCCGCGCTGTGGCTGGGCACGATCGGCATGCTGGTGCTGCCGCGCCTGCTGTCGGTGGCCGCGCTGATCCTGCGCGGCGAGCAGTCGCAGTACGGCGGCTCGCTGAAGCTGGTGGCCTCCTGCGCGACGGAAGCCGGCATGTCGCTGCTGCAGGCGCCGCTGCGCATGGTCGCGCACTCGATCTTCTGCGTGGTCGCGCTGACCGGCATTTCCCTGGACTGGAAGTCGCCGCCCCGGGCCGCCGAGGACGTGTCCTGGCGCGAGGCCTTCGCCGCCTACGGCCGCATCAGCGCGGTGACGCTGGTCATCACGACGCTGGTCGGCGCGCTGAGCCCGTCCACGCTGGTCTGGATCGCGCCGATCGCGCTGCCGCTGCTGCTGGCCGCGCCGATCACGGTGTTCTCCAGCCGGGCCGCGTTGGGCGAGCGCATGCGCCGTGCCGGCCTGCTCGTGATCCCGGAAGAGAGCCACACGCCGACGGTGCTGCGCAATGCCTGGGCCTACGGTCGGCAGGAGCGGCGTCTTCCCGGCTTCGCCGACCTGCTGGCGAGCCGCCGCCTGACCGCGCTGGCCGCCGAGGCGATGGGCCGTCGCGACATCGACCGCGGCGTGCGCGCCACGGTCCGTGCCCGCCGCCTGCGCGAGCTGAACACGCAGCCGAGCCTGGTCGAGGCGATGAGCAACGCCGACCGCATGCGCTTCCTGAGCGAGCCGGCGCCGCTGCTGCGCCTGGCGCAACCGCTGCGTCCGTCGAGCTTCACCGAGGTCCGCCCGGACCTGCGCCTGGCGGCCTGATCGAGGAACGCCCCATCGGCCCGGGCGCCCGCCGACGAGTCATGGCGGAGGCGCAGCGCCCGGGACCGATGGTTGCGTACTGCCACCGCCGCTGGCCCTCACCCCTGCCCTCTCCCGCAAGCGGGAGAGGGAGTAAGAAGGGAGCCAGTCGGACTCCCTCTCCCGCTTGCGGGAGAGGGCAGGGGTGAGGGGCGCGCGCAGCGCGCGGGGTCCAGGCAGTCATGCGGCGCAAATCGCCTGACTTCCTCGCTCGCTACATCGGATCCCGCTCATAGGTCCTGACCTCCTCGGGCAGCCGGACCCAGCCATGCATGCGGCAGGTATAGACCGAATCCTGCGGCGGCGGAAAGGTCGGATCCGCGAACGCCCCAACGGCGACGCCAACCGAGCCTTCAACGCCCTCTTCCGTGTGAAAGACGGTGCTCCCGCAAACCGGGCAGAAGTGGAAGCGGAAACGTGCGCCCTGGTCGCCGGCGCGGACGTACTCGGTCGCGATGCCGACGACCTCGTAGGGTTCGGCAAAGGCCGCCAGCGTCGCGAAGACACTGCCCGTGCGGCGCTGGCACGCCAGGCAATGGCAGAGGCCGGTTCCCAGCGGTTCTCCCTGCACCACGATCTTCAATTGGCCGCAACTGCACGAAGCGGTACGTGAAGCCATGCGATCACCTCCCTGGAGATCGTCTGTGGAGAGACCATGCTAAGCGCTGGCTTGGTGCGTTGGCTACATCCCTGAGACATCGTTGCGACACTGACATGTCGGGCCGTCCCCAGAGTGGGGGATGCGAGCGGGCCGGTCGATTGCCCCCCCCCCGAGGGGCGGCTCACATCGCCCAGAGGCGGGGCGTGGTGCCGTCCAGGCCCCACAGGACCTGGCGCCAGGCGGCCCAGCAGCGGCGCAGCAGCATCGCGACCGGCTCCACCACCGGTCCCAGCGCCCGGATCACCAGTACGCCGTCCTGCGCCGCGGTCGCGCCGGCGGTGAGCCGCAACGGGTCGGCCTCGATCAGCGCCCGGACGGCGTCGAGCGCCTGCTCGCGCCGCTCGCGCGAGATCGCGCTACCCGCCGCGAACACCAGCGTGCCGAGGCAGCGGTGCCCCGCCAGTCCCAGCTCGCCGTCCATCAGCAGCGGATCGGCGGCGTCGAGCAGCCCGCGTTCCAGCCAGACATCCGGGATCTCCAGATGCTGCTGGAAGCGTCCGGACGCATACGGCTGCCCGGCGCCGGGCAGGCCCAGCGCGGTGATGTCCCAGGCGAGCAGTTCCGCCGTCGGCGCGAGCGCGAAGCGGGCCTCGTTGAGCGCTTCGCAGCCCGGATAGGCGATCGCCTCCAGCGGCAGCCACTCCAGCCGCGCGCCGTCGCCGAGCGCCGCGTGCACGCGCTGGGTCGCGAGCGCGCCCGTCGGGCTGCGATAGAAGCGCGTCGCGCCGGGCGTGGTGACCAGCGCGTGGGCGCCCTCGCCCACCGTCACGCCGATGTCCAGCGTGTCGCCGCCGACCAGGCCGCTGGGCGGATGGACCAGCACGCTGTGGCAGATCGCGTCGCCCTCCGGATAGAGACTCTTCAACAGCCGCAGCGGGCCTTCGTGTTCATGACTGACGACGCAGCGTCCGCGCTCGACGCGATAGTCGGCGCGCAGTTGCGCCAACCAGCGCTTCTCAAGGGTTCCGATCATTTCGGGAGTGTCACCCAGGCGTAGTCCAGCCAGTTGTCGGCGCGGTGCACCGCCTTCACGCCCTGCCGAACGGCCCACGGCGCCGCCTGCCGATGCAGCGGCAGGACATGGATCTGCTCCCGGTACTCCTGCAGCGCGGCGCGGATGAGCTGCTCGCGTTTCGCCGGATCGGCCTCGACCGACGATGCGCCGGCGAGCTGGTCGAACTTCGGGTTCCTCGACCGTCCGTAGTTGTAATACCCGGCGCCGGAGGGCTTGTCATCGCTGCGATAGACGGGCGTCAGGATGGTCTCCGCGTCGGTGATCGCGCCGCCCCAGCCCATCAGGTAGAGGCTGGTCTCGTAGCGCTCCAGCTTCGGGAAGTACAGCACGCGCGGCATCGCGTTGACCTTCACCTTCACCTTGATCTGCGCCCACATCGAGGCCAGCGCGAGGCAGATCGCCTCGTCGTTGACGTAGCGGTTGTTGGGGCAGTCCAGCGTCACCTCGAAACCGTCGGCATAGCCGGCATCGGCCATCGCCTTGCGGGCGGCGGCCAGGTCGAACGGCAGCCGCGTCTCCAGCGCCGGATCGTTGAAGGCCCCCAGCGGCGACGGCGTCAGTCCGCCGGTGGGTTGCGACAGCCCGTTCATCAGCCGCTTGTGGATGGCGTCGATGTCGATCGCCTGGTACATCGCGCGCCGCACCCGCAGGTCCTGGAACGGGTTCTTGCCGTTGGGCGCCTTGCCGTAGACCAGCGTGTCGCGCGCCTGGTCCATGCCGACGAAGATGAGCCGGTTCTCCAGGCCCTCGAGGATCTGCACGCCGGGCGTGGCGCGCAGCCGCGGCACGTCGCGCGGCGCGGGGTCGAGCAGCAGGTCGACCTCGCCCGACACCAGCGCCGCCAGCCGCGTCGCGTCGTTCGAGATCGGCGTGAACTGCACCTCCTGCACATTGCCCTCGAAGCGGCCCCACCAGTTGGGGTTGCGCTTGTAGACGGTGCGGATGCCGGGCTGGCGGCGGACCAGCATGAAGGGGCCGGTGCCGTTCATGTTGAAGCTGGCGAAGCTCTCCTCGTTGTCCTTGAAGCTCAGCGGTCTCGTCACCTTGTGCTGTTCGCTCCAGGACTTGCTCATGATGAAGAGCAGGTCCAGGTGCTGCAGGAAGATGGGATTGAAGCGCGGCGGGGTGATCTCGACGGTGAGGTCGTCGATCTTGCGCACGGTGCCGACCGCGTTGGCATAGACGGCGACCTGCGAGGTCGGGGCCTTGGCGCGTTGGATCGAGAAGACGACGTCGTCGGCGGTGAACGGCGAGCCGTCGTGGAACTTGACGTTGGGGCGCAGCTTGAAGCGCCACGTGAGCGGACCGGCCTGGGTCCACTCGGTGGCAAGACCCGGCACGATGTTGAGGTTCTTGTCGCGTGCGGTGAGGCGCTCGTAGACCTGGGAGTTCATCCCGTTGGTCAGGCTCTCGTTCTGGGAGTGCGGATCCATGGTCTGCGCATCGCCCTGGCTGGCCCAGCGCAGCGTCTGCGCCTGGGCCGGCGACGCCGTCCCGATCGCTCCCCCGACCACGCCGGCGCACAGCGCCAGCAGCATGAGCATCCGCGTCATCGCGCTCTCCCCGACGTCCGTGTGATGCCGGGGAGTGTAGGGAGCGAAGGGTCAGCGGGAGGTCGGGGTCTTTCCGGACGGGTCAGACAGGGCGCTGCAACTTCCGATCCAGCGGAATGCCCGGCAGCGCCGCAAGTGGTGTCTGGCGATGGCGCTCCCTGGGTGCCACATCCCGAAAGACTGACTGCGGTGGCAACTTGCGTGATAGCACGAAAAGGCCGGGATACAAATGACGGGCCACTTCGATCATCAGACCCTTGGAACGGGCGAGCACCTCATGCACAGGCTCATTGGTGACCATGGAGAAGCTCCTTGTCGAGAAATGGGAAAGGGGAAAGCTGGATACAGGGTCCGGCCATGGCCTCGATCGAGGATGGCCAACTTCCAAGGCAGTTCACGACCTCGGCAATCGCTCCTTCCGGGGCGCGAACATCGTGGAACATCGCCTGCGCCTCCTTCCGATCGATTGCAAATGAATGCGAGGGATAGCCCATCATCAGCTCGTGGATGCCGTCGACGTCGATGTTGCCGCCCTTCTGGGCGAGACGTTCTCCATAGGCGATGGCAATGGCCATCGCACGACTCACCTCGACGAGTCGGCGTGGGTCCAGGTCCGCATCTTCGTGCGGTGGGTCCGAGCGAACCATTGCCCAAACTAGGAGACGTTCGCCTCGGAGATTGAGTGCGGATACCGCTCTGAGTCACCGGCGACTACCGAGACCTGCGATTGACCGGGGCATCGCCTCTCCCGAGGCGATGCATGACCGTCACTTCGCCGGTGCCTGCCAGAGCTCGTCGAGCCGCTGGAAGCCCCAGGTGGCCGGATCCTCGCGGCCGACGATGCGATCGCCGGCGTTTGCCGAGGACAGGTCCAGCACCTGCGTCGGGATCGGCATCTGCGACTTCGTCGAATAGAACACCCGCACCCGCGGCGCCGTCAGCGCCGTGGCGTTCTGCTCCAGCACGACCCCCAGACGGCCCGACTGCAGCTTCACCAACGTCCCCACCGGGTAGATGCCCACGCACTTCACGAAGGCCTGGAACACCCGTGGATCGAAATGCCCCGTCCACTGCGCCATGCGCGCCAGCGACGAGGCCGGATCCCACGCGTTCTTGTAGGGCCGGTTCGAGGTGATCGCGTCATACACGTCGCACACCGCGCCCATGCGCGACAGCAGGCTGATCTGCTCGCCCGCCAGCTTGCCCGGGTAGCCGCTGCCGTCCATCTTCTCGTGATGCCGCAGCGCCACGTCCAGCGCCGCCTCGGGCACCGCCGTGCCCTCCTTGAGCATCTCGTAGCCGCGCGTCGGGTGGTCGCGCATGATCGCGAACTCGTCATCGGTCAGCGCGCCTGGCTTGTTCAGCACGTTCAGCGGCATCATCATCTTGCCGACATCGTGCAGCAGCCCGGCCAGCCCCGCCTCGCGGGTCGCCGGCTCGTCCATGCCCATCTGCCGCGCCAGCGACACCATCAGCGCGCACACCGCCACCGAGTGCATGTAGGTGTAGTCGTCCTTGGTCTTGAGCCGCGCCAGGCTGATCAGCGCCGAGGGGTTGCGCACCACCGAGCTCGCCACCTCCTCGACCAGCGGCAGGCACTGCTCCGCGTCGATCGCCTTGCCCAGCCGGGCCTCGCCGAACAGGTGCATCACCGCCCGCTTGGACCGCTGCATCACCTGCGTCGCCCGCTCGAGCTCCTCACCCATCGACGCGGGCGCCGTGCCGAGCTCCAGCCTCGGCGACGCGGCCACCACGGCGGGCGCCGCCGGCGGCGCGAACGTTTCAGGGACTGCCGCGGGCGGCGCGGCCGGCGGCGCCAGCGTCGCCTTGGGCGCCTCGATATCCAGGCCCTTGGACGCATCGATCCAGCAGAACGGCACGCCGCTGGCCATCAGCGCCTTCAGATCCTCGGGATCGGTCAGGACGAACTTGGTCTTCCAGAAGGGGTGGGACAACCAGGACCCTTCCATGCCTTGGAGATACATGCCCAGCTTCACCTGGGCCGTGGGGATCTTCTTCAACATGGCTGGCGTTTTCGTCCAGGACAACACAGTATCGCGCCCTCCCCGGCGCTCGCACAGTCAGTTCAAGCATGAAAAAACCGCCCCGAGGGCGGTTTGGCTACATCTCTTCGCTTGACCGGGGGCAGGACTGAAGCCTGCCACGGATCAGCGGAACCGCGATTGCGGGACTGTACGGAGTTCGGACGGCAAGCCTGCCAAATATTGCGACAGAAGCTTGAGTTCCGCGTGACTGAATTGCTTCACCTGGCCCGCCATCACCGCGTTGCTGCGTCCGTGATACGGCTTGCCCTCGATCTGGTAGGACTTCAGCGCCACGTACAGGTAGTCGGCGTGCTGGCCGGCGATCTTCGGGTAGGTGCCATCGATCGGCTTGCTGAAGTTGGCGCCGTGGCAGCTCGCGCAGGCGCCCTTGTCGAGCAGCTTCTTGATGTCGGCGGGCGCCTCGACCGTCGCGGGCACCGGCTCGACCTTGGCCAGGCCGGCGTAGTACTCGGAGATCTCGGTGATGTCCCGGTCCGCCAGCGGCAGCGCGATGCCGCGCATCGTCGGATGCTTGCGGTCGCCCTTGGCGTACGAGGTCAGCGCCGAGGCGATGTACTTGGCGTTCTGGCCCGCGATCATCGGGACCTTGTGCACCTCGGGGAAGGTCGCCTGGTAACCGGGAATGCCGTGGCAGCCGATGCACATGGCCACCTTGGCCTGCACATTGGCCTGGGGGCCAGGTGTTGCCGCGGCGCTTGCGCCGGCGGGGTTGGTCGTGGCTGGCGCTTGTCCCGGCGCAGGCGACGAAGGAGCGTTGGACTGAGCGGATACAACAAACGCACTACCGGCCAGCATCAACGCGAGGGAGATCTGCAGTTGTCTTCTCATGGTCCCGATCTTCTAGGATTTGGGGCGGCGCGATTATAGGGGGGGCCCTATATACTGGTTTTCACCGCTGCGCTAGAGAAGCCCCTCATGAAATTCCAAGGTTCCCAGGACTACGTCGCCACGCCCGACTTGATGCTGGCGGTCAACGCGGCCATCACGCTGAAGCGGCCGCTGCTGGTCAAGGGCGAACCGGGTACCGGCAAGACGCTGCTGGCCGAGGAGGTCGCGAAGTCGCTGGGCCTGCCGCTGCTGCAGTGGCACGTGAAGAGCACCACCAAGGCCCAGCAGGGCCTGTACGAGTACGACGCCGTCAGCCGGCTGCGCGACAGCCAGCTCGGCGACGACAAGGTCCGGGACATCGCCAACTACATCGTCAAGGGCACGCTGTGGGAGGCCTTCGCATCGGACACGCCGGTGGCGCTGCTGATCGACGAGATCGACAAGGCCGACATCGAGTTCCCCAACGACCTGCTGCGCGAGCTCGACCGGATGGAGTTCTACGTCTACGAGACCCGCGAGTGGGTCCGGGCCAGGCACCGGCCGCTGGTCTTCATCACCTCCAACAACGAGAAGGAACTGCCGGACGCCTTCCTGCGCCGCTGCTTCTTCCACTACATCAAGTTCCCCGAGGCCGAGACGATGCAGGCCATCGTCGACGTGCACTTCCCCGGCCTCAAGAAGGAGCTGCTGGCCGCCGCGCTGAAGACCTTCTACGACGTGCGCAAGCTGCCGGGGCTGAAGAAGAAGCCCTCCACCTCGGAACTGATCGACTGGCTCAAGCTGCTGCTGGCCGAGGACATCCCGCTCGAGGCGCTGCAGACCCAGGACGACAAGGTCGCCATCCCGCCGCTGGTGGGCGCGCTGCTGAAGAACGAGCAGGACCTGACCCTGTTCGAGAAGCTGGTCTACATGCAGAGCCGCAACCGCTGACCGGCCGGACCGGGCCGGGCCGGCCTCGGCGACAAGAACGGCACAAGAACGGCACAAGAGCAGGACAGGATCGGGACAAGCATGAGTCAAGACTTCAACGCCGCCTGGCGCGCCGCGCTGGCCGACGCGCTGGGCTTCGTCGGCGGCGGCGTGATCGGGCTGCTGGTCGGCCGCGCGCTGGGCTGGGAATTCATCGGGGAGCCCGGCTGGGGCCCGACGCAGATCCTGGGCCTGCTGACCATCCTCGCCGGCATGGGCGGCTGCCGCTGGTTGCTGCGCCGGCTGCTGCTCGGCGGCAAGGGCTGAGCGTCCTTCCGCTGGCGAGCGCCCTCCCCTTTCCCTTCACCGCCGGCCGCGGGGTCGGCTCGATCGAATGACCGCACCCAACCCCTTCACCGCGCCGGTCACGCTGACCGGCCCGCACGCGCGGCTCGAGCCGCTGTCGCCCGCGCATCGCGAGGCGCTCGCCGAGGCCGCCGACGACGGCGCGCTCTGGAAGCTCTGGTACACCACGGTGCCGGCGCCCGAGCGCATGGCCGCCGAGATCGACCGCCGCCTGGGCCTGCGCGACGCGGGCTCGATGAATCCGTTCGCGGTCTTCGACGCGGCGGGCCGCGCCGCCGGCATGACGACCTTCATGAACATCGACGCGGCCCACCGCCGCGTGGAGATCGGCTCGACCTGGACGCGCGCGTCCTGCCAGCGCAGCGCGCTGAACACGCAGTGCAAGCTGCTCCTGCTGACCCATGCGTTCGAGACGCTGGACTGCATCGCGGTGGAGTTCCGCACCCACCGCCTGAACTCGCAGAGCCGCCGCGCGATCGAACGGCTGGGCGCGCAGCTCGACGGCATCCTGCGCTCGCACCTGCGCATGCCCGACGGCACGCTGCGCGACACCTGCGTCTACAGCATCACCGCGGCCGAATGGCCGACGGTGCGCAACCACCTCCAATGGCAACTCGACAAACCCCGGAGCGCCTGATGCCCGCCGCCAAGCCGACTGATCCGAAGAAGAGAACCGCAAGCACCGCCGCCACGAAGAAGCGCCCGGTCCCGGCGCCGACGGCCTTCGACGTCGATGCGCTGTGGACGCTGGCCCGCGTCGGCGCGCCGACCCTGTCGCCGGACGGCGCGCAGGCGGTGGTGCCGGTCACGCGCTTCGACATGGAGAAGAACAAGGGCACGACCGCGCTGTGGCTGCTGTCGACGCTGGGCGGCGAGCCCCGCCCGCTGACCTCCGCCGGCGAGAAGGACGGCCAGCCGCGCTGGAGCCCCACGGGCGAGCTGGTGGCCTTCGTCGCCCGCCGCGAACAGGAAGGCGACAAGGACGAGGCGCCGCAGCTCTACGTCGTGCCGCCCGACGGCGGCGAGGCGCGCCGCGTCACGAAGCTGCCCTTCGGCGTCGAATCTTTCAAGTGGTTCCCCGACGGCAGGCGCATCGCCTTCGTGTCCTGGGTCGACCCGTCGCTGAAAGGCCAGGCCGCGCAGGCGGAGCGCCGCAAGGCCGAGAAGGACCGCAAGGAGTCGGCCTATGTGACCGAGGAAGGCTTCTACCGCTTCTGGGACCATTCGCTGCCGATGAACCGCGTGCCGCATCTGCACATCGTGGATCTGGCCGTGGACCTGGCCGGCGGCGAGGTGCGCGACCTGTTCGAGGGCACCGACTTCGAACTCAGCCGCGCCGAACCCGATGCCGACACCTTCGACATCTCGCCCGACGGCCGGCGCATCGTGTTCAGCTACGACCCCTATACGCCGAAGACGCTGGAGCACCGCAACGCGCTGGCCGAGATCGACGTGCGGTCCGGCCGCGCGCGGGTGCTGCTGCACGAGCCGGGCTGGGACCTGGTCGCGCCGGCGTACAGCCATGCGGGTCATCACATCGCCTTCATCGCCACGCACCAGGGCCTGAAGCACACGATGCCGCCGCAGCTGGCGGTGCTGGACACGCACGGCAACTGGGCCGTGCTGTCCGAGGAATGGGACCAGGAAGTCGCCGCGCCGCTGCGCTGGGACGAGGACGACCTCGGCGTGATCTTCTGCGCCGAGGACCAGGGCCGCCGCCATCTCTACCGCTTCGACGTGAAGACCCTGCACGCCTTCCCGCTGTGCGAGGGCGGCCACATCGGCGCCTTCGCGCTCGAGGCCGGGACGTTGGTCGTGCTGCACGACAGCGCCTCCTTCCCGCCGCGGGTGTCCGTCGTCGAGCGCGAGGGCGACGCCCAGGAGCAGGCGCTGCGCCGCATCGAGTCCTTCAACGACGCGGCGCTGGCCGCGGTCCGCTTCGGCGAGGTGGAGGAACTCTGGTACGAAGGCGCGCTCGGCGAGCAGGTGCAGATGTGGCTGTACTACCCGCCGGGCTTCGATCCGAAGAAGAAGTCGAAGACGCCGCTGATGCAGCTGATCCACGGCGGCCCGCACACGGCGATGGGCGACAGCTGGCACTGGCGCTGGAACCACCAGGCGATGGCGGCCCAGGGTTACGTCGTCGCCTGCGTGAACTACCACGGCTCGTCGAGCTTCGGGAACCGCTTCGCCGACTCGATCACCGGGCGCTGGGGCGAGCTGGAACTGGAGGACGTGGAGCGCGCCACCGACGTGCTGCTCAAGCAGCCGTGGGCGGATCCCCGGCGGGTCTTCGCCACCGGCGGCAGCTACGGCGGCTACATGGTCGCGTGGATGAACGGCCACGTGCCGGCCGGCCGCTACCAGGCCTACGTCTGCCACGCGGGCTGCTTCGACTGGACCGCGATGTTCGCCAACGACGCCTACCTGTGGCACGCGAAGGAACTGGGCACGGCGTACTGGAAGGATCCGGCGAAGGTCGCCTCCCAGAGCCCGATCGGCTACGCGCAGAACTTCAACACGCCGACGCTGGTCATCCACGGCCAGCTCGACTACCGCGTGCCCGACGCGCAGGGCCTGGCCTACTACAACACGCTGAAGGCGCAGGGCGTGGACGCGCGGCTGGTCTGGTTCCCGGACGAGAACCATTGGGTCATGAAGCCGCGCAACTCGAAGCTCTGGTACGGCGAGTTCTTCGACTGGCTCAAGCGCCACGACACGGCCGGCGCGACAGCGGCCTCGAAGAAGAAACGCGCCTGACGAGCAGCGTCAGCATCGCCAGGCCCGCGGCGGCCATCGCGAAGGTCGAAGGCTCCGGCACCGCCGGCGGCGGAATCTCCTCGACCCGCGGCGGCAGCACGAAGATCGGCGTCGACGGGATGACCGGCGGCGGTGCGCCGGTCGGCGGACCGATGGCGACCGCCGGCGGACCCGCGAACGAGCCGGGCGGCGTCACCGGCACGCTGGTCAAGGGCGCCGGCGGCAGCGTGGACAAGGGCGTCGGGACCGTCTCGGGCACCGGCGCCGGAGCGCCCGCTCCCGGCGGATCGAAGGGCAGTTCGCCCTCGCCCGGCGGCACCCCGCCACCGCCCGCCCCGCCTCCGCCCGGCACCCGCGAGATGCGGCTCACGTTGCGGCACACCGTCGGCACCATCACGCAGGCGTCGCCGTCGCAGTAGACCAGCGCACGTTCGCGCTGCCCGTCCGACCAGCGCTCCCGCGTCACGCTCGCGCAGACACGCCCCTCGCCGAAATGCATGTCGCGGATCTGCGGCGCGTAGCCGGCACTCCCCTCGATGCGGTCCCGCGAGATCTCGACGATGTCGTCGTAGTCGTGTGCCCGCATCCGCGCCTTCAGCCGCTCACGCACGGCAGGCGCGAGATCGGTGTATCGATCGACGGCCGACGGGACATCCCCCATGAAGCTGTCATGACCCGGTCGGTCCCATGAACAGGCGTTCGGGGCGGCGGCCAGCGCCGGCAGTTGCGCGCAGAGCGCCCCCAGCGCCAGCATGGCGAACAAGTGCATTCTTGACATCGCAGGGTGGCGGCCCCGAGGACCTCGGTGGAGTTGGAACCAAGGAAACTTTGGCAAGTCGGGTGCCTGGGGTCAGGCGTTGCATCGCCCCACTGCGGGTCGCCAGGCGCGGGCGCTCCACGACGCGAGGGGGCTCCCTCCAGGACCCCCTCGCATCGTTCCGGCCCCACCCACGCCCGCTGTCCGCGGACCTTGGCGTTCGCTCTACACCTCGTCCCAGTCGAGGTCGCCGCACAGCACGCGAAGACGACCGTCCTGCCAGTACGCGACGGAGACCGTCACGCACATCCTGGCCCCATGCAGGCTCAGGTAGGGACGCGTGGTCTGGATCTCGCCGACCTTCTCGACGGCACGACGGAAGTACGGACGACGCGCCCATCGCGCGTCGCCCGCCCGCTCCATCGGCAGGAAACGCGGATCGATCTCCGCCGGGCCCGAGGCGGGCACCGCGCGCGGACCCAGCTCGCGGCCGTCCTCGTCCAGCAGGTAGCACATCTGCGCACCCTCGAGCTGGAGGAAGGTCCCGCAGGCCTGCACCAGCGGCCGACCCTGCTGCACCGCCTGCAGCGACAGGGCCAGCGCCGTGCGGAACGGCGTGAGGCGGTCCAGGTGGTCCCGCCGCAGCTGCGCCTGTCGCTCGTTGAACAGGCGCCAGACATCCTCGAGCGCGGACACGCCCTCCCCATCGCGCAGGAACGGCGCCGGATGCCCGAACGCGAATCCCTGCACCAGGTCCACGTCCGCATCCATGGCGAGCTGCGCATCCTCGTGCGTCTCTATGCCCTCCAGCAGGACCAGCGCGCCGCACTCGTGCAGCAAGGCCACCATCTGCGAGAGCACGCGCGCCATGCGCCGCGATCCGCGCGAACGCCTCAGCAGGGACCGGTCCAGCTTGACGATCTCGGGCCGGATCCGCCAGATGCGATCGAAGTTGGAATGGCCGACGCCGAAGTCGTCCAGCGCCAGCAGGCAGCCGGTGGCGCGCGCAGCCTCGACCGCCTCCTCGAAGCTGTCGTCGCGCGCCATGACGTCCTCGGTCACCTCGAAGACGAGCCGGTGCGTGGGCAGGCCGAGCTGGTGCACGACCTCCACGGCCCGCGCGAGCATGCGCACCTGCAGCGCCGCATGCATGAAGACCGCCGGATGGATGTTCAGGAACAGCCAGCAGTCGGGCTGCTGCTGCGCGACGAAGTTGTGGACATGCAGCAGCCGGCACAACCGGTCCAGCCAGACCTGCTGGTCGAAGCTGCCGACGCCCTCGAAGGCGGTGACCGGGGTGATGGGACGGCCGCGATCGTCCTCGACGCGGATCAGGCCCTCGTAGCCGACCGGCCGCCGGTGCGGATAGCTGTACACCGGCTGGAACGCGCTGGTCAGCCGGTACTGCTCGTACTGGCCGACCCAGCGGCCGCGTTCCTCGCCGATCGCGCCATACAGCGCCTGCAGCATCGCTTCGACCTCGGCGTTGTCGTCGCCGCTGCCTTGCCCATGATCCATTCGCCCGACCCCAACGTTGGAGGCTTCGCGGTCCCGCGACCGCGGAGCCGTGTTTGCCGCCGATGCTACGCCTGCGGCCCGTTCGTCGGCATGGATAATGCCCTGATGCCCCGGAGTCCAGGGGGAGGCCCATGCTGATCCAGTTCTTCTACACGCTGCGCGCCGCCAAGCTGCCCGTCTCGGTCAAGGAGTACCTGACGCTGCTCGAGGCGATGAAGGCCGGCGTGCTCGACGACACCGACGTCGGCGGCGACGGACCGACCGTCGACAAGTTCTATGCGCTGGCCCGGACCTCGCTCGTCAAGGACGAGGCGCTGTTCGACAAGTTCGACCGCGCCTTCGCCGCCTACTTCAAGGGCGTCGAGCTGATGGGCGACCTGTTCAAGGCGCTGCCCCAGGAATGGCTGACGAAGCAGCTCGAGCGCGAGCTGACGCCCGAGCAGCTCGCCCAGCTCAAGGCCCTGGACTGGGACGAGCTGATGGACACGCTGCGCCAGCGGCTCGAGGAACAGCAGGAACGCCACGAGGGCGGCAGCCGCTGGATCGGCACCGG
The DNA here is from genome assembly GCA_039593255.1 of Roseateles sp. Lineage (GTDB taxonomy): Bacteria > Pseudomonadota > Gammaproteobacteria > Burkholderiales > Burkholderiaceae_C > Roseateles. The sequence continues at coordinate 91,484 of JBCNPQ010000011.1, read as the reverse complement.
CGGCACCAGCCCCTTCGGCAACGGCGGCGTCAATCCCCGCGGCGTGCGCATCGGCGGCCCCGGCGGCCAGCGCAGCGCGGTCAAGGTCTGGGACCAGCGCGCCTACAAGGACTACGACGACGGCATCGAGCTGGGCACCCGCAACATCAAGGTCGCGCTGCGCCGGCTGCGCCGCTTCGCGCGCGAAGGCTCGGAGCTGGAGCTCGACCTCGACGACACCATCCACAAGACCGCCGCCAACGCCGGCATGCTCGACATCCGGATGATCCCGGAGCGCCACAACAAGGTGAAGCTGCTGCTGTTGATGGACGTCGGCGGGACGATGGACGAACACGTGCATCGGGTCGAGGAGCTGTTCTCCGCGGTCAAGAGCGAGTTCAAGCACCTGGAGTTCTTCTACTTCCACAACTGCGTCTATGACTTCGTGTGGAAGAACAACCGGCGCCGCTTCAGCGAGAAGACCTCGACCTGGGACCTGATCCACAAGTACAACCGCGACTACAAGCTCATCTTCGTCGGCGACGCCACGATGAGCCCCTACGAGATCCTCCAGCCCGGCGGCAGCGTCGAGTACAACAACGAGGAAGCCGGCGCCGAATGGCTGCAGCGGCTGACCGCCCATTTCAACAAGCATGTCTGGATCAACCCCGAGCCGGCCGGGGTCTGGCAGTATCGCCAGAGCATCTCGCTGATCCAGCAGTTGATGCAGCAACGCATGATGCCGCTGACGATGAGCGGCCTCGAACAGGCGATGCGCGTACTCAACCGATGACGGCGACGTTCCCGGCGACTCCTCTCTTCCGTGCCGCGCGACGCCTGCTGCCGGTCCTGGCGATCGGCGCGGCGGGGTGCATGCTGGGCGGCTGCTCGCTGCTGCCCACGGACGACCGCAAGGCGCAGCTCCCGGTCGCCGCGACCGAGGAGGCCGACACCAGCAACCCGAACGTGATCAGCACCCGCCGCATCTCGGCCTACGAGCTGACGATCGAGGCGCCGCCCGAACTGCGCGCGCTGCTGATGCAGCACCTGGACCTGGCGCGCTTCCGCGACACCCCCGAGGACATGCGGCTGACCGCCGCCGAGCTCCGCCGCCTGGCCGCCGTCGCGCCCGAGCAGGCGACCCGGCTGCTCGAAACCGCCGGCTACTTCAACGCCAAGGTCCGCACGGAGGAAGTGGGCGACCTGTCCGACGGCGTGCGCAACCTGCGCCTGATCGTGGAGACCGGACCGCGCGCGCTGGTGCGCCAGATGGACCTGCGCATCGAAGGGCCGCTCAAGACGGCGGCGGAGCGTGGCGACAAGCTGGCCACCGCGCTGGACCGCACGCTGACGCAGAGCTGGCTGCTGCCGCCGCAGACCGGCTTCAGCCAGGGCGACTGGGCCGCCGCCAAGAACGCGCTGCTGACGCGCGCCCGGGCCCAGGGTTATCCGCTGGCCCGGATGACCCACAGCGAGGCCGTCGTGCAGGCCGACGACAACCAGGTCGACATCGCCGTCACGCTGGAGAGCGGGCCGCTGTTCACGCTCGGCGAACTGACCGTCGAGGGCCTGAAACACCAGCCCGAGGAAAGCGTGCGCCGGCTGGCCGGCTACCAGCTGCACCAGCCCTACAACGAGAAGCTGCTGCTGGACTACCAGGAGCGGCTGCTCGGCACGCAGCTGTTCGACAGCGCCAGCGTCGAGATCCAGCCCGAGAGCGTCACGCCGCCGCCGGGCGCGGAGACCGTCGAAGTGCCGGTGACCGTCAAGATCCGCGAGGCCGCCCGCCAGCAGGTCACGGTGGGCGTGGGCTTCAAGACCATCGACGGCCCGAACACCAGCATCGAGTACACGCACCGCAAGCCCTTCGGGCTGAACATCCGCGAGCGGACCAAGCTGGACCTCTCGCGCGTGCGCCAGCGGGTGGAGACGGAAGTGAGCTCGCATCCGCAGCCCAACATGCAGCGCAGCCTGGCCTCGGTGGCGCTGGAGCGCCTGGACGACAACAACCAGGTGAACACCAACCTCAGCACCCGGCTCGGCTACGCCCGCGAGACCGAACCCGAGGACCGGCTGACCTACATCGAGGTGTTGCGCGCCTGGGAACACAAGCCGGCGGTGGCGACCACGGTCGCCGGCGCGGTGTCCCTGAACCAGCAGATGACCTGGCGCCGGCTGGACTCGCGCGTGCTGCCGACCAAGGGCTGGAGCGCCACGGCGACCGTCGGCGGCGGCTGGGCCGACAGTTCGACGCAGGCCAACGGGCCGTTCGCGCGCGCCATCGGCAAGCTGTACTGGTATTCGCCGCTGCCGGGGGGCAGGTGGCTGCTGTCGACGCGGCTCGAGGGCGGCCAGATCCTGGCCAAGTCCAACCTCGGCCTGCCCGAGGCGCTGCGCTTCAAGACCGGCGGCGACGACACGATCCGCGGTTATGCCTTCGAGACGCTCGCCCCGGTCGACGCCGCCGGCAACCTGACCGGCGGCCGCGTGTTGCTGGACGGCAGCGTCGAGGTGTCGCATCCGCTCACGCCGCGCATCCCGCAGCTGATGGGCGCGCTGTTCATCGACGCCGGCAACGCCGCGCAGAACTGGGGCGACTACCGGCCGGCCTGGGCCTACGGCACCGGCCTGCGCTACCGCAGCCCGATCGGCGTGCTGCGCTTCGACTTCGCCAAGGGCAACCGCGTCGACAAATGGCGCCTGCACTTCAGCGTGGGGATCAACCTGTAATCCGATGAGCGACCCGCGCGACGACCTCCCCGCCCCCGCGTCCCCCGGCGCGGCGCCCGCGCCTGCGCCCGCGGCGGCTCCGGACGCGACGCCTGGCCCGGCTTCCGGCAATGCCGACCGGTCGACGCCCGCCGGCCCGGTCCGGCGACGCCGCCGCGGACGCGGCCTGCTCTGGGTGCTGCTCGCGGTGCCGGTCCTGCTGGGCCTGGTGCTGCTGGCGCTGGCCTGGGCGCTGAAGACCGAAGGCGGTACCGCCTACGTGCTGGCGAAGGTGCCGGGGCTGTCGCTGCAGAACGCGCGCGGCCGCCTGCTGGGCGACTTCGACGTCGAGCGCGCCGAGCTCGTGCTGCCCGGCACGGAAGACCGCATCGTGCTCGAGCAGTTGCAGTGGCGGAACGTGCGGCTGGCCTGGAACCGCTCGCCGCTGCTGTGGGGCGAGGTCCAGGCCGACCGGCTCGCCATCGCGCGCCTGCGGGTGCAGGTGGCCACGAGCGCCTCGACCGAGCCGGTCAAGCCGCCGCCCAGCCTGCTGTCGCCGGTGGCGCTCACGATCGCGGACCTGGAGATCGGCGAGCTCCACGTGCCGGGCCTGGCGCAGCCGCTGCGCGGTCTGCGCGGCAGCGCGTCGCTGGGCGCCGACGGCGGCAAACATCATGCGGTGACGGTCAAGTCGCTGGGCTGGCAACAACTGACCCTCGCCGGCGAGGCCCGGATCGCGACGCAGGACGACCTGAAGCTGTCCAGCCGCTGGACCCTGGGCCAGCCCGCCGGCGAGCTGCCGTGGACCGCGCCGTTCCAGCTCGACGGACCGCTGGCGGACCTCACGCTCAAGGGGGCGTTGGAAGCGGCCAGGCAGCGGCTGCAGGTGCAGGCGCGGCTGCAGCCCTTCGCGCCCTTCCCTGTGGCGCAGCTGGCGACGCAGGCCAAGGACCTGGACCTGGCCGCGCTGCTGCCGGGTACCGAGGGCGTGCCGCGCACCGGCCTGAGCGGCACGGTCACGATGATGCCGAACGCGGACCGGTCGCTGAGCGTCAAGGCGGACCTGGACAACACGGCCGCCGGCCGGCTCGATCAGGATCGCCTGCCGCTGCGAGAGCTGCAGCTGGACCTGCTGCTGGACCCGTCGAACTGGACCCGGCTGCGGCTCCCGCGCCTGGACGCGCAACTGGCCGGCGGCGGCCGCCTGCAGGCGGTCGGACAGACCAGCCAGGCCGACGGCAGCGTGCTGACGCTGCGGCTCACCGGTCTCGACAGCCGCCAGATCGACGCGCGCTGGCCGCTCGTACAGGCGCGCGGCGAACTCAAGCTCAGCACGAAGGCCAGCATCGCCAAGGCGTCCACCGACCAGGCGCTGCAGGTGGAAGGCGACCTCGCCGGCCTGCTGGGCCAGGGCCGGCTGCAGGCGCCGCTGGCCGTGACGCTCGCCGCGGAACTGCGCACGCAGTCGATCAGGCTCGAACGCCTGCAGGCGAAGTCCGGGCCGGCCACTTTGCGCGCCGAAGGGGAGTTCACGCTCAACGAGGCGCTCAATTTCGCCGGGGGCTGGAAAACGCGGGTGGAGGCGTCGGTGCAAGGCCTGGATCCGCGCCGACTGAGCCCCGAGCCGCTGGCCGAAGGCGCGCTGCCGCAAGCGCTCAATGGCCGGCTCCAGGCCGCGCTGCAGTCGGCGCGCGGCAGCCTGTGGCCCCAGGGCAAGGCGGAGTTCGAGCTGCAACCCAGCCAGTGGCAAGGCCTGCCCCTCGCCGGACAGATCCGCTACGCCCGCAACGGCAACGCGGCGCCGGACCTGCTGGCCGACCTGCGCCTGGCCGACGCGACGCTGCAGGCGCGCAGCCGGATCAACGCGGCGGCCCGTCGCGAACAGGTGGACCTGTCCATCACCGCCAACGCGCCGAAACTTGCCAGCCTGCAACCGATGCTGCGCGCCCAGTTCCCGCAGGCGACGATCGTCGGCAGCGCGCAGGCGCAGGCCACCGTCGTGCTGATCCAGCCCGGCGCGCGCCAGGCGCAGTACGGCAGCGAGGGCAAGTGGCAGTTGCAGGGCTTCGGCCTCTCCGGCGTGCCCGGGCTGCCGGCCAACTCGGGCAGCCGCCCGGCGCTGCAGCTCGACAACGCCACCGGCCAGTGGAGCTTGTCCAGCCTCAAGGACGCCCCGCTGGCCTGGACCACGCAGCTGCGCAACCTGCGGCTGCCGCAGCACAGCACGCGGCTGGACGAACTGCAGATGGACCTCGCCGGCAGTTGGGCGCAGCATCGCCTCACGGTGACGACGCAGGGCCAGGTGCCGCTGCCGCCGGTGCTCACCCAGCCGACGGCGACCAAGGTGGTCGCGCGGGCCCAGGCGGCGAGCGCCAACGGCGGCGCACTGGCGCAGACGGTGCCGCTGGACCCGCAGGGCGCGCGGGCCCGTCTGGCGCTGGACGGCGCGCTGGAAGTCGATCCGCTGCAGGCCTGGCGCCGCGGCGCCACCTGGCAGGCGCGGGGCCTCACGCTCGCGCTGGAGGCGAGCCAGCAACCGACGCCGCTGCTCAAGGCCGGTCCGCTGGCGCTGGCGCTGCGGCTGGATCCCGGACTCGATCCGCGACAGGCCACGCTGGCGCCGGGCCGGATGGAAGTGCTCGGCGCCGGTGTGCGCTGGGACCGGATGATCTGGCAGAGCTCGACCCTGCCGCACCTGCCCGCCGGCGAATGGGACGTGCAGGCGGTGCTGGAGCCGCTGGCCGCCGCGCCGGTGCTGGCCAAGCTGCAGCCGGACTTCGGCTGGGGCGGCGACCTGCAGATCGAGGGACGGTTCAAGTCGCGCCGCGACGCGCGCGGCCTGACGCTGGACGCGATGATCGAGCGTACCAAGGGCGACCTGACCGTCACCGACGAAGTCAGCACGCAGCGGCTCGCGTTGACCGACCTGCGCCTGGGGCTGCTGGCCGACCAGGGCGTGTGGCACGTGGTGCAGGGCGTGGCCGGCGAGAACATGGGCGCCGTCGGCGGCGCGCTGACCTTCCGCACCGCCAATGCCCACGCGCTGCCGACGCCGTCGGCCAAGCTCGAGGGCGGCATCGAGGCCAAGGTCGACAACATGGGCAACTGGGGCCCGTGGCTGCCGGCCGGCTGGCGCCTGGGCGGCAGCCTCGCCGCGACGCTGAACTTCGGCGGCACGCTGGGCGCGCCGGAAGTCCGCGGCCAGGCCGGCGCGCAGAAGCTGTCGCTGCGCAATCCGCTGATGGGCGTGGACATGCAGCAGGGCGAACTCGCGCTGACCATGAGCGGCCGCGAGGCCCGGCTCGAGAAGTTCAGCGCCCGCGCCGGCAACGGCACCGTCAACATGGACGGCACACTGCGCTTCGGCGCGCAGCCCAGCGCGGAGCTCTCGCTGAAGGCCGACACCTTCGCGCTGCTGCAGCGGGTCGACCGGCGCATCGTCGCCACCGGCGCCGCGCAGCTCAAGGCCAGCGCACAGCTGCTCGACCTCAAGGGCCAGTTCGTCATCGCGGAAGGCCTTTTCGACTTCTCGCGCGGCGACGCGCCGCAGCTCGACAGCGACGTGCAGGTGGTGCGCCAGAACGCGCCGGCCAAGGCCCTGGACGGCAGCGGCAAGCCGATGCGGCTGAAACTCGACCTGGACCTCGACCTGGGCCGGCGGCTGCAGCTCAAGGGCTACGGCATCGACACGAAGCTGCGCGGCCTGCTGCACCTCGCGCAGGACGGCCAGCCCCGGCCGCAGCTCACCGGCGAGGTCCGCAGCGAAGGCGGCACCTTCAACGCCTACGGCCAGAAGCTGGTCGTCGAACGCGGCGTCTTCAGCTTCGTCGGGCCGCTGGACAACCCGCGGCTGGACGTGCTCGCGATCCGGCCGGGCATGGAGAACGAGACCGTGCGCGTCGGCGTGACCGTCACCGGCACGGCCACCAGCCCGCGCGTCCGGCTGTACTCCGAACCCGACATGAGCGAAACCAACAAGCTGTCCTGGCTGGTGCTGGGCCGCGGGCCGGAAAACCTCGGCCGCACCGACACCGCGCTGATGCAGCGTGCCGCGATGGCGCTGATCAGCGGCGACGGCGAAAGCGCCAGCGACAAGCTGATCCACAACATCGGCCTGGACGAGCTGTCGTTCAGCGGCGAAGGCGACGACGCGCGCGGCACCGTCGTGCGGCTGGGCAAGCAGGTCAGCCGCAACGTGTTCGTCGCGTATGCGCGCGGGCTCAACGCGACGACCGGCTCCTGGGAAGTGATCTACAAGCTCGCCCAGCGCTTCACGCTGCGCGCGCAGGTCAACGAAGTCCAGCAGGGCCTGGACGTGATCTGGCAGTGGAAGTGGGAGTAGTGCCGTCTCGCGCGGCCACGTCCGACACCGCGGCTTCATGAGAGAATCCGGCGCTTTCGCGGAGCCCGGCCCACTGAGGCCGGCTCCCGCTGGCTCTCCGTAGTTCAATGGATAGAACGGCCGCCTCCTAAGCGGCAAATACAGGTTCGATTCCTGTCGGAGGGACCAACGCCCCGCGTCGGTCCCGTCGCCCTTCCCGCGCTTGCCCAGACACCGCTGCCGCCGCCGTCACTGGCGCTTCAGCACGATCGTCACCAGCGCCGACGCGTCCACCACGCCGGTCACCGCGTGCACGACACCCCCTTCGAGGTAGCACAGCTGCCCCGCGCGGATCCGCTGGCGCTGCTCCGCGCCGTCGCGCTGGACGCTGAGCTCCAGTTCGCCCTCGAGACAATGCAGCGTGATCTCGCCGTCGACCTTGTGCGACGGCAGCGCCTTGCCCTTGGGCAGCACGATGCGCATCACCTCCAGCCCGTCGGACTTGAACAGCGCGGAGGACGGCGTCCCGGTCAGCGCGGCCCCCAAGGGGGCCACATCGATCGGCTCGGCGGGGGCGGCATGCGGCAGGGCCATGGAACTGCTCCTGGTGGGCGGACGACTGCGGCACGTCGATCGCGCCGCGGCTGGCTTGCGTCGTCGGATCATGGCACCGGGCGTGCCCGCGCGCACCCCCGTCGGGCCCCTCCCCTGCCGGAAGTCATCGCGACGCTCGCCGACCCCATCGACACCGCGCCAGGACTGCGCGCGATACGCGTAAATGCGGGGTAAACCGGCTTTTGATGCCGGGCCGGTTTTTTGCCTCACGCATATACTGGGAACGCCTTTGTTCCGTCCCGCGCAACGGGGACGAACATCCGGCGCCAAGCAGCCAGGCTGTACTGATTCAAGGTTTTTCATCATGGGCGCCAAACTGAAAGTCGCGGGCTGGGTCGCATTGGGTGCGATGGCCGGCGTCATGACGACAATGCAGCTGCAGGCCAATGCCCGCAGCACCGCCAGCCCCCTTCCACTCGAGGAACTGCAGCAGCTCGCCGCCGTCTTCGGGATCGTGAAGTCCGACTACGTCGAATCCGTCGACGAGAAGAAACTGATCAACGATGCCATCTCCGGCATGGTCAGCGGCCTGGACCCCCACTCCCAGTTCTTCGACAAGAAGAGCTTCAAGGAATTCCGCGAGAGCACCTCCGGCAAGTTCGTCGGCGTGGGCATCGAGATCGGCATGGAAGACGGCCTGGTCAAGATCGTCTCGCCGATCGAAGGCAGCCCCGCCTTCCGCGCCGGCCTCAAGAGCGGCGACCTGATCAGCAAGATCGACGACACCGCGGTCCGCGGCCTGACCCTCGACCAGGCAGTCAAGAAGATGCGCGGCGAACCGGCCACCAAGGTCACGCTGTCGATCTACCGCAAGTCGGAAAGCCGCACCTTCCCCGTCACCATCAGCCGCGAGGAAATCCGCGTGCAGAGCGTGCGCGCGAAACTGGTCGAACCAGGCTACGCCTGGGTCCGCGTGAGCCAGTTCCAGGATCGCACCGTCGAGGACTTCACCCAGAAGCTGGCCGACCTGTACAAGCAGGATCCGAAGATCAAGGGCGTCGTGCTGGACCTGCGCAACGACCCGGGCGGCCTGCTCGAAGGCGCGGTCGCGATCTCCGCCGCCTTCCTGCCCAAGGGCGTCGAGGTGGTGTCGACCAACGGCCAGCTCGCCGAGTCCAAGGCCAGCTACCGCGCCGACCCCGACTTCTACGCCCGCCGCGGCTCCGGCGACCCGCTGCGCCGCCTGCCCGACGCGATCAAGAACGTGCCGATGGTCGTGCTGGTCAACGAAGGCTCCGCCTCGGCCAGCGAAATCGTCGCCGGCGCGCTGCAGGACCACAAGCGGGCCACCGTGATGGGCCTGCAGACCTTCGGCAAGGGCTCGGTCCAGACCGTGCGCCAGCTGGGCCCGGATACCGCGGTCAAGCTGACCACCGCCCGCTACTACACGCCGAGCGGCCGCTCCATCCAGGCCAAGGGCATCGTGCCGGATATCCCGCTGGACGAAACCGCCGAAGGCAACGTGTTCGCCGAGCTGCGCATGCGCGAAGCCGACCTGGAGAAGCACCTCCACGGCTCGGACGAGAAGACCGAAGAGGCTCGCTCGAAGGAGCTGGAGAAGATCCGCGAGGAACGCCGCCAGAAGCTTGAGGCCGACTACGCCAAGCGCGCCGAAGCCCCCAAGCCGCTGCCCGAGTTCGGCAGCCCGGAAGACTTCCCGCTGCGCCAGGCCCTGAACCAGCTGCAAGGCAAGCCGGTCGCGGTCTCGAAGGTCGCGCAGGAGCGCAAGGCAGAAGCGAAGACCGAATAAGTCCTCCACCCGGCTCCAAAGACAAACGCCCGATGCTCGCATCGGGCGTTTTGCTTGGTGGGTCTCTCACGTCAGCATTGGATGGGGATGTCGGCGGGGGACCGCCCAACTCCGTCCTGCCAAGCGCGGGCACTCCACGCAGCAGGGGGCATCCCTCCGGGAACCCCCAGCAGCATTCCGGCCCCACCCGCAGTCATCGACTGCCGAAGAACGTCCTGCGGGAGTGCGTCGCTCAGCTCTGCCTTGCGCTGCCTTCTCAGCTCAGTTCGTGGCGTTGCCGTTGCTCTCTTCAGCTTCGGCGTCGGGGGCCTTGGTGTATCTCGCGAAGGCGTTGGCGGCCCAGAGACCCACTTCGTAGAGCAGGCACATCGGGATCGCGAGCGCGAGCTGCGAGACGATGTCCGGCGGCGTGATGACCGCCGCGATGACGAAGGCCAGCACGATGAAGTAGCCACGGAACTGCTTGAGCTGCTGGACCGTCACGATGCCCATGCGCGCCAGCACCACCACGACCACAGGCACCTCGAAGGCAGCACCGAAGGCGATGAACATGTTCATCACGAAACCGAGGTAGGCCTCGATGTCCGGCGCCGCCGTGATGCTCTTCGGCGCAAAGCTCTGGATGAAGGTGAAGACCTTGCCGAACACGAAGAAGTAGCAGAACGCAACGCCAGCGAAGAACAGCAAGGTGCTCGACACCACCAGCGGCATGACCAGCCGCTTCTCGTGCGAGTACAGGCCCGGCGCGACGAAGGCCCAGACCTGGTACAGCACGATCGGCAAGGCCAGCAGGAATCCCGCCAGCAAGGTGATCTTCAGCGGCACGAGGAAGGGCGACAGCACATTGGTCGCGATCATCGAGCTGCCCTGCGGCAGATGCGCCACCAGCGGCTTGGCCAGCAGGTCGAACAGACCTCCCGGCGAGGGCCAGATGCACAGCAGCCCGAACGCCACGCCGATCGCCAGCAACGCCCGGATCAACCGGTCGCGCAGCTCCATCAGGTGGGACACAAAAGGCTGTTCGGTGCCGGCCAGTTCGTCTTCTTGGGGGCTGCTCATGAGGCTCGGCGAGGAGGACGGAAGCGCGCCACACGGGCCGCGCCGGATTGGGCGTGACGACGCACGCCCTGCCGCTGCTTGTACCAGACCGGCGTGGCGCCCCGCTTGAGGCGCCAGTTCTTCTTGGGATGCGCGTAGACCGGCACCGGACCACCGTAGCCGCCGATGCTGCCATCCGCGTTGGACCCGTCCACGGACAGGTCGGACCACGTGGACTGCAGCGCCTGGTTGGCGGAATCCACCTGCTCCTGGACGCTGGCCTGGACGTCGTTGACCGCGGTCTGGAACTGTCCCTTCATCTTCTGGAGTTCCTCCAGCTCGATGGACCGGTTCACTTCCGCCTTCACGTCGGACACGTAACGCTGCGCCTTGCCCAGCAGCGTGCCCACCGTGCGGGCCACCCGCGGCAGACGCTCAGGGCCGAGCACGACCAGCGCCACGGCGCCGATCAGGACCAGCTTGTCGAAACCGAAATCGACCATGGCCGCGCTCAGGAGCGCGTCTTGGCGTCGACGTCCACGGTGTTCGGATCAGCCGCCTTGTTGGCGTTGGCCACCTGCTGCGGCGGCGCGTCGGACGAGGTGCCGTCCTTCATGCCGTCCTTGAAACCCTTGACGGCAGCGCCCAGGTCGCCGCCCACGTTGCGCAGCTTCTTGGTGCCGAAGACGGCAATGACGACGACCAGCACGATCAGCCAGTGCCAAATGCTCAAACCACCCATGACAATCTCCAGAGTCGGAAGTCGAAATTCTACGGCGCGCGCATGACAGGCAGGTCGGCGATCAACGCCCGTCCCTGCCCGCTTCAGCGGCTTATAAGCCGGCGGCTCAGCCCTTCAACCAAGGCCGCGGGCCGCCGATCGCGTGCATGTGGAGGTGATACACCTCCTGGCCGCCATCCGAACCGGTGTTGATCACGGTCCGGAAACCATTGGTGACGCCCAGTTCCATCATCAGCCGGGGCACCAGCACGGACATCTTGCCCAGCAGCGGCGCATGCTCGGGCTGCAGCTCGGCCATGCTGGCGATGTGCTGCTTGGGAATGAGGAGGAAATGCACCGGCCCCCACGGATGGATGTCGTGGAAGCCGAGCAGCTCCTCATCCTCGTAGACCTTCTTCGAGGGAATCTGGCCCTGGACGATCTTGCAGAACAGGCAATTTGGGTCGTGGCTCATGGCGAGGGCGGCGCGCAGGCGCGTGGAAGCTTCGGAAATCCGGGGCGGATCGGGCGGGAAACCGGACGGGATATCGGACGGGAATCGCGACGCGATCCGGCCGCGCTCACATCGGCATGGGCCGGCGGTCGTTCATCGCCAGCCAGCCGCGCACGATGCGATAGAGGAACCAGATCGAGATGACGCACCAGGCGATCCAGCCCGGCAGCACGAACAGGAACCAGAGCGGCAAGGTCACGACGTACAGGACGCCGCACCACAGCACGCTGCGAAGCCGCCACGAGAAATGCGTGGCCTGCCAGGTGCCGGCGGCCTCGTCGCGCTTCACCAGGTCGACGATCACGGCGACGATCAGCAGCACGATGCTGGCCTGCACGCCGGGCAGCAGCGCGCCGACCGCGACGATGGCATGCAGCACGTAGCTGATGACACCGACGGTGCGCAGGCTGGCCTCGCGTTGCGGGTCGAGGACGACATCGGGCGGCGGCGGGTCGAACGACTGGGTCATGCGGTCTCCTGGGGGTGGCTTCTTCGGGCGAATTCCTCGAGGCCTGACAGCCCCTCGCGGCGGGCGAGTTCGGCCAGGACCTGCTCGGGCCGGAGGTCAAACGCGGCCAGCGCGACGATCGAATGGAACCAGAGGTCGGCGACCTCGTAGACCAGCTTGTCCGGCGCGCCGTCCTTGGCCGCGAGCACGACCTCGGTCGCTTCCTCGCCGACCTTCTTGAGGATCTGGTCCAGGCCCTTGGCGAACAGCCTGGCGACGTAGCTCTTGTCGGGGTCGCCCTCGGCGCGGCGCTGCGCGACGACGTCGCCCAGATGCGCCAGCACGTCCGCGCCGGTCAGCATCGCGGCCAGCGCGGGCGGCGGAGCCGTCACCGCGGGCGACGGGCTGTCGGGCGACAGGGTGTCGGCGGGCACCGGCGGGTCGATGGCGCTCATGTTCATGCCTTGTAGATGTCGGCCGGGTCCTTGAGGACCGGTTCGACCGGGCTCCAGCGGCCGTTCTCCAGCTTCTGGAAGAAGCAGCTGTGCCGCCCGGTGTGGCAGGCGATGCCGGGTTCGTGACCGTGCTGCGTGATGGAGAGCAGCACCACGTCGTTGTCACAGTCCAGCCGGATGCCGTGCACCTGCTGCACGTGACCGGACTCCTCGCCCTTGTGCCACAGCTTCTGCCGCGAACGGCTCCAGTACACCGCCTCGCCGAGCTCGGCGGTGCGGGCCAGGGCCTCGCGGTTCATCCACGCGAACATCAGGATGTCGTTCGAACCCTGCTCCTGGGCGATGACGGGCACCAGCCCGTCGCGGTCCCACTTGATCTGATCCAGCCAATCCATCGCGTCAGTGTAGTCCGCGGCCATGCCGCCGGCGCCGGTCATGCCGTCGGCCCGGGCCGGCGATCCCGGCGATTCGGGCGATTCAGGCGAATCAGACGACATGGGTCAGGCCGACATGGAAGCGCTCCGCGGCGAACCACTGCAGCACCGGGATCGTGCCCGGCAGCACCGGCTGCACCTGCACCGGCAGGTGCTGCCAACTCATGGCCTGCCCCTCGCGCATCTCGAACTCGCCCTGCCAGTCGTAGACCTTGCAGAAATGCAGGCGCACCTTGGCATGCGGATACTCCATCAGCTCGACCTTCCAAGGATGTGCGGCACCGATGGTGATGCCGAGTTCCTCGTGCAACTCGCGTCGCAGGGCCTGCTCGACCGTCTCGCCGGCCTCGAGCTTGCCGCCGGGGAACTCCCAGTAGCCGGCGTAGACCTTGCCCTCGGGTCGGGAGGTCAGCAGGAATTCGGTCTCCCGGCCATTCGGCTCGCGGCGCATCAGCACGCCGACCGCCACCTCCGCCGGCACGCGGTCGGTGGCGGCGACGGGGCTGTGTTCGTTGGCGCGTTCGTGCTTGTCAGACATGGTCCAGGCCCTCCGGCGCATCGCCGTCCCTGGCGGGGATCACACCGCCGGGCGCCCCCTCCGAGGCACTCCCCTGCCCCGCCAGATCGCGGGCGAACTGGTAGGCCACGCGGCCTGATCGCGAGCCGCGCTCCAGCGCCCAGACCAGCGCCGGCTGGCGCGCGGCCTCGATGCGCGCGGCGTCCAGGCCGAAGTGCGACAGCCACTGCGCGACGATGGCCAGGTACTCCTGCTGGCTGAAGCTGTAGAAGCTGATCCACAGGCCGAAGCGTTCGGACAGCGAGATCTTCTCCTCGACCGCCTCGCCCGGGTGGACCTCGACGTTGCCGTCGCGCTCCGAATACGTCGTCGCCAGGTTGTCCTTCATCTGCTCGGGCAGCAGGTGACGGCGGTTGCTGGTCGCGTAGATCAGCAGGTTGTCGGCGGCCGCGGCGACCGACCCGTCCAGCATGGACTTCAATGCCTTGTAGCCGGCTTCGCCTTCGTCGAAGCTGAGGTCGTCGCAGAAGATCACGAAACGCTCCGGCCGCCCGGCGACCAGGTCCGCGAGGTCCGGCAGGTCGACCAGGTCGCCCTTGTCGACTTCGATCAGCCGCAGGCCCTGGGTGGCGAATTCGTTGAGACAGGCCTTGATCAGCGAGCTCTTGCCGGTGCCGCGCGCGCCCGTCAGCAGCACATTGTTGGCGGGCAGGCCCAGCACGAACTGGCGGGTGTTGCGCAGCAGGCGCTCCTTCTGCGGCTCGACCTCCTTGAGGTCGCCGAGCCGGATCGTGGAGAGGTGCTTGACCGGATCGAGCCGGGCGCCCGCGCCGCGCTTGCGGTAGCGGAAGGCCACGGCGGCGTCCCAGTCGGGCGCGGTCAGCGGCTGGGGCAGGAAGGCCTCCAGGCGATTCAGCAGCGCGTCGGCGCGCTGCAGCAGGGCAGCAAGGGCGTCAGGAGCTTGGACCATAGCCACCGAGTGTAGGCGGCCGCCCGGGGCGTTCAGTGCGCGGGGCGTCGCGAAGGCTCAAGCGAGCATTCGCATCGCGGCATCCAGCTGTTCGGTCGGAAGACGCTTGAAGCCGGAGCGCGCGTAGCGCTGCAGCCGGCCGATGATGAAGCTCACCAGCACCGAGGCCTGCGCCTGCGCCTCCACCGTCGGCGTGGTCGAGCCGGACGCCTCCGCGGCCGTTCTCAGGCCCTGCCGCAGCGAGGACTCGACCTTGTCGAAGAACTGGTTCATCCGGGCGACCAGGCGCTCGTTCTCGTAGACCAGCGCGTCGCCCACCATGACCCGCGCCATGCCCGGGTTGCGTTCGCCGAACTGCAGCAGCACCGCGACGATGCGCTGCGCCTGCGCCAGCCCGTCGGTCTCGCGCTCGGCGATCTGGTTGAGCAGGGAGAAGATGCTGGTCTCGATGAATTCGATGAGGCCCTCGAACATCTGGGCCTTGCTGGCGAAGTGGCGGTAGAGCGCCGCCTCGCTGACTTCCAGCCGCGCCGCCAGCGCCGCCGTGGTGACGCGTTCGGCGCCCGGCTGCTCGAGCATGCTGGCCAGCGTCTGCAGGATCTGCACCCGGCGCTCGCCCGGCTTGAGCCGCTTGCGAGGCAGCTCGGCCGGCTTGGCGGCGGAGTCCGAGGTGTCCGTGGGGCTGGTGTGCATGGGAGGGGCCGGAGTGTGCGGCGATTCTGGCACAGCCGGAACGCCGCCTTGACGTCGGTGCCGGACGTCGTACGCCCGCTCCCCGTGTCGCTTGCCGGCTCGTTCGACCGGCCCGCCGCGCCGCGGCAGCGCCGGGCCGGCCTCAGTCGCGCAGCCAGCCGAGACGACGCGCCTCGTAGATGGCCTCGACCTTGGAGCGCACCTGCAACTTGCGGTAGGTCCGCTTCACGTAGGTCATGATGGTGTGCGGCGACACGTTCATGAACTGCGCGATCTCGTCGAAGGTGAAGCCCTTGGCGGCGAGGTGGAGCACGCGCGATTCCTGCTCGGACAGCGCGACGACCTGTTCGTCCACCAGTGGCATCGGCGCCGAATCGCCGAAGCCTCTCGGATGGGCGCCGCCGCCCTGCGGCGCCAGGCGCAGCAGCAGCCGGCGGGCGATCACCGGCGAGATCGGACTGCCGCCCGCGCGCAGCGAGCGCAGCTGCCCGGGCAGGTCCAGCGCCAGCGAGTCCTTGAGCAGGTAGCCGGTCGCGCCGGCCTCGATGCTCGACAGCACATGCTGTTCGTCGCCGAAGACCGAGATGACCATCACCTCGCACTCGGGCGCGACGTGGGCCGCGTGGCGGATCAGCTCGATGCCGCTGCCGCCGGGCAGGTCGAGGTCGACCAGCAGCACGTCGGGACGCGTCTGGTCGAACATCTTCCGGCCCTGCTGGAGATCCGTGGCCATGCCCACCAGACGGATGTCCGGCGCTTTCTCCAGGGCATGGGCGAACGCTTCGCGGAAACGAAGCTGATCCTCGACGATCAAGACGCTGAAAAGTGACATGCAATCCCTCACGGCTTGTGGAGCCGTTCCGGGGCGCATTCTGGGATGTCGCGCGTTTCAGCGGCAATCCCCAGCTTGCAGTGGTATGACCTTCGACCAGCCCAGCTTCCAAAGGGGCGACCAGGGGCAAGCGACGCTCCCGATCCCCCCTGTAGAAACGACCGAGCCCCCTCGTTCGGAGGGGGCTCGGCGATTGGATCCACCCATCAGGGGGGATCGAGGAGGCCGCTCAATGCGAGCGGATCATCGTGCCGTAGGCCTTCTCGGAGAGCAGCTCCAGCAGCATCGCGTGCGGCACCCGGCCGTCGATGATGTGCACCGCGTTGACACCGCTCTTGGCCGCGTCGATGGCGCCAGCGATCTTGGGGATCATGCCGCCACTGATGGTGCCGTCCGCGACCAGCTCGTCGATGCGGCGGGGCGTCAGGTCGGTGATCAGGTCGCCCTGCTTGTCGAGCACGCCACGGATGTTGGTCAGCATCAGCAGCTTCTCGGCCCGTAGCACAGTCGCCAGCTTGGCGGCGACGACGTCGGCGTTGATGTTGTAGCTCTCGTTGCTCTCGCCGAAGCCGATGGGGCTGATCACCGGGATGAACTGGTCGTCCTGCAGCGCCTTCACGACGCTGGGATCGATGCTAACGATGTCGCCCACCTGGCCGATGTCGTGTTCCTTGGCCGGGTCGTCCTTGTCGACGATGCGCAGCTGCTTGGCGCGGATCATGCCGCCGTCGCGGCCGGTCAGGCCGACCGCCTTGCCGCCCGCGGCATTGATCAGACCCACGATGTCCTGCTGCACCTCGCCGGCGAGCACCCATTCGACGACGCTCATAGTCTCCTCGTCGGTGACGCGCATGCCCTGGATGAAGTGGCCCTTCTTGCCGAGCTTGTTGAGCGCGTCCTCGATCTGCGGGCCGCCGCCGTGCACGACCACCGGGTTCAGGCCGACGAGCTTGAGCAGCACCACGTCCTCGGCGAAGTCCTGCTGCAGCGCCGGATCGGTCATGGCGTTGCCGCCGTACTTGATGACGATGGTCTTGCCGTGGTACTTGCGGATGTAGGGCAGCGCCTGGGACAGCAGCTCTGCCTTGTCGCGCGGCGGGATGTGGCTGAGGTCGGCGTCGTGGACGGGCGGGGTGTTGCTCATGGTGCTGTCCGGTGCTGAAGGAGGACGGTGGGTAGAGCCCTCGATCGAGGGCGCGCAAGTCGAACGGCGCGAATTGTAGGACCGGCAAAATCGGGTCCATGCAAGTGCAGCAATACCTGAAGCTGTCGGTCGTCGTGGCGGTGCTGACCATCGCCCTGAAGACGGCCGCCTGGTGGTGGACCGGGTCGGTGGGCCTGTTGTCGGACGCGCTCGAATCGGGGGTGAACCTCGCCGGCGCGCTGTTCGGCCTGGCGATGGTGACCATCGCGCGGCGGCCGCCCGACGACGACCATCCCTTCGGCCATCACAAGGCCGAGTATTTCTCCAGCGCCTTCGAGGGCGCGCTGATCCTGATCGCGGCGCTGGGCATCGCCTGGGCCGCCATCGACCGGTTCCGCACGCCGCAACCGCTGGAACAGCTCGGCCTCGGCATGGCGCTGTCGCTGGTGAGCACGGCGATCAACGGGGCGCTCGCCTGGAAGATGCTGCGGGCGGCGCGGGAGCACCGCTCGATCGCGCTCGAGGCCGACGCGCGCCACCTGTTCACCGATGTCTGGACCTCGGTCGGCGTCGTCGCCGGGCTGATCGGCGTGATGCTGACCGGCTGGACCTGGCTGGATCCGCTGCTGGCGATCCTGGTGGCGCTGAACATCCTGCGCGAGGCGATGCACCTGATGTGGCGCTCCACCGGCGGCTTGATGGACATGGCGCTCGATCCGGAGGACCAGCGCGCGATCTCGTCGGTGCTCAAGGGCTTCGAGTCACCCGAACTGCGCTTCGACCACGTGGCCACCCGCGTGGCGGGCCAGCGGCGCTACGTCGACTTCCATCTGCATGTGCCGGCGCGCTGGACGCTGGGCGAGGCCGCCGCGCTGCGGGGTCAGGTCGAGCAGGCGCTCATGCGTGCCCTGCCCGGCATACGCGCCAGCATCCAGCTGCTGCCGGTGAACGTCGAGACGCGCTTCGCCGAACTGGCGGCGCGCGAGGAACAGCAACAGGAACAGGCCGGGACGATCGGCTCCCCCGACACTCCCAAGGAAGACACCCCATGATCGCGCTGCTGCAACGCGTGAAGGAAGCGCGCGTCGACGTCGGCGACCGCTGCACGGGCAGGATCGGCCCGGGCCTGCTGCTGCTGATCTGCGCCGAGCCTCAGGACACCGAGGCGGCGGCCGAGAAGCTGCTGCAGAAGATCCTGAAGCTGCGCATCTTCAGCGACGAGGCCGGCAAGATGAACCGCAGCGTGCAGGACGTCGGTGGCGGCCTGCTGATCGTCTCGCAGTTCACGCTGGCGGCGGACGTTTCGGGCGGCAACCGGCCGAGCTTCACCGGCGCGGCGCCGGCGGAGCTCGGCCGCCGGCTCTACGACCATGCGGTCGCGTTCGCGCGGTCGCAGCACCCGGTCGTCGAGACCGGCGAGTTCGGCGCGGACATGCAGGTGAGCCTGGTCAACGACGGGCCGGTGACGATTCCGATGCGGATGTGAGAGGCGCTTCAGGCCCGCCGCAGTGGCCCGTCGCCAAGCTGAACATCGTTTCCGGGCCGGCCATGTACACGGGCCAACAGGCCGCGTAAAGCGGCAGACAAGCGATCGAGCACTCGCACGCCACGACGACGGCTTGGTTCGGCGTCATTGGCCGGCACATCCACGATCGTCCATTCGTCGTCGTGGGCGCCCGGGGAGCCCACGCGTCCGGAAGCGTCCACCTCCAACGGGGCACTGATCGCTTGTTCGCCCTGACAGGAGCGTGATGTTGTCGACTCTGACAACGGATCGATGTCCGTCGAACCACCCGATGATGCTGCGCAAATCAGGCTCGCAGACTCGTGCCGTCCCGTCGAATCGGTGAACGTGTACGTCTGCTCCACCTTCGTGAACGCCCCTCCCTGAAACTCATAACGTACCGTGGTGGTCGCGCTGCTACTGTAGGTCGTTCTGGAGGTGCGTACGCCGTTGTTTTTCATCGAGCGCTGCTTCGTGTGGGAAGGGGAAGCCGTCGATCCGCGATCCGAAGACGAGGGCGCTGTCTGGTCCGACGCAGGCGCGGACTCGCCTCGGTAGATCGCCTCGCCCTGCTTGCGCCAATTCGCGATCCGGTTCAATGCGGACCACGCGTCGAAGTTCGGATCAATGGGCTCCGTGAGTTTGCGGTCCACCTCCTCGCCCAGGACTCGCGCCTCATTCGCCAATGCCAGGACCTCGGCTGCCCGCTCGTGCCGCTTCGATCCCAAGTCGAGCAAGGCCTCGACATGGGCCTTGACCTGTGCTTTCAATGCCTGCGGCGTCAGGCCTGTCGACGTCACCTTTCCGTCGCCATCGACCGTCGTAAGCCCGCCGTAGAAGATGTTCCCGACGTTGTGTATCGTTGTAGTTCCCCACATCTCAGACTCGCTTCCAAATTGATGTTGATGCGGACAACTCAGTTGCTGGGGGATGGTTCGGGTTCGCCTGCAAACGCAGCCATGACGCCTGACCAATCTGGTGACAATGCGGACTCCACATGACCGATACGGTGCAAGGATCCACCATGATCAGCTACGTCACCCTGGGCAGCAACGACCGCCGCGCGGCCAAGGAGTTCTATGACGCCGTGCTGGCGCCGCTGGGCCTGAAGCCGGGCTACTCGGACGACGAGATGGTCGGCTACGGTCCCGAGGGGGGCGAGACGCAACTATGGGTGGTCGAGCCCTTCAACGGGCTGGAGGCGACGGCGGGAAACGGCGTGATGCTGGCATTGGCGGCGTCGACGCGGGCGCAGGTCGATGCCGTGCATGCGGCGGCGCTGGCTGGCGGCGGTCGCGACGAGGGCCGCCCCGGCCTGCGCGAGCAGTACGGCCCCCACTTCTACGCGGCTTACTTCCGCGACATGGACGGCAACAAGCTGGCCGTGATCTGCCGATCGCCGGCCTGAGCCCAAGGGCGGGATGACGGATGCGCCGAGGCGCGCGCCCACTGAGGCGGCTCCTCTTTCCTGGATGCCGTCATGGACCGACTTCCCGCCTCCCAGCCCTTGCCTGATTTCTCGCGATCCGGCGCGACCGACGTCGCCGGTTCCCCGGCGCATCCGCGCGAGGACATCGTGGGCCGTCGAGACCCGGCCCGCCAGGCTCAGCTCGACGACGACCTGCGCCGTCTGACCGCGCATCTCGATCGCATCGACGGCAACCCCGACCTGCGCAACGATCCCCGGCAGTTGCAGTCCGACCTGCGCGACCTTCATGGGATGCTGGACCGCGCCTCGGAAGACTGCCAGTTCGCCGGACGGGATCTCACGGGCATTCGCGCCGAGGCGCTGATGAGGGCCGTCTGGCTGAGCGCCGCGGGAATGGCTCCCCATGAGGGACCGACGCCGTCGCACGCCTTGCGGTCCTGGCGAGGGGAGATGCGTTCCATGCTGGAGCATGCGGTGAGAGCCGGTGCCGAGGGTGTGACCACGAGGCGTCCCGACTGCCTGCCCATCATTCCCTTTGCCCAGAAGGTCCCGGCAGATTTTCCCGCCGCCGCCCGAGATCGCGACGCGCATCTCACGGCGTTGAGACAGGTCGACCCGGGCCGGTCCCCGACGCTCCCCGGGCATGAGGCGCTGTGCACGGCGCAGGCGTTGCTGGAAGAGCTCCAGTCCAGCGACGTGCTGGATGCAGGCGCGCTGCCGCGCTGGCAGTCCGCGCTGACGGGCGCCCTCGCGCTGGAGGCCGAGGCTTTCGCCACGGTGCGCGTGCAGCGCGCGCCGCCTTCAGAGGCCATCCGGCACCTCATGGCCCATCACCAGGCGTCATGAACAGTGCCGTGCGAACGCGGCCTTGAGATTGGCACCTCAATACGGACGTCCCAATGCAGGAAGCCCTCCACAGGGAGGGCTCCGAGGCGTTGCGTCGGACGCCGCCGGGGCGTCCGCACCGGGCCGGCGGGGATCAGTCCGCGTACTGGCCGGCCGCCTTGATGATCGGCGTCCACTTGTTGATTTCGTCGGCGACGAACTTCTTGTGCTCGGCCGGGTTCACGCGGTTGTCGGTCACGATGACCGCGCCCAGCGCCTCTTCGCGCTTGTGGAATTCCGGATCCTTCAGCGCCGTCTTCAGCGCCGTGTTGATCTTGTCCAGCACCGCCTTGGGCGTGCCCTTGGGCGCGTACATGCCGTGCCAGATCGTCACGTTGAAGCCCTTGAGGCCCGACTCGTCGAGCGTCGGCAACTTCGCCAGCGAGCCGCCCAACCGCTTGGGCGTGGACACCGCATAGGCCTTGACCTTCCCGCCGTCGATCTGGGTCGTCGTGTTGGTGGTCTGGTCGCACATCAGGTCGACCTGGCCGCCGATCAGGTCGGTCATCGCCGGGCCGGTGCCCTTGTACGGGACCGTCGTCATGTCGACCTTGACCGTGCTCATGTACAGCAGGCCGCACAGGTGCGAGGCCGAACCCAGGCCGGCATTGGCCAGGTTGATCTTGCCCTTGTTGGCGCCCAGCCACTTCACCAGGTCGGCGTAGTTGTTGGCCGGCAGGTTGGGACGCGAGATCAGCGTCATCGGCACTTCGTTGATCAGGCCGAGGTATTCGAAGTCGTCCAGGGTCTTGTACTGCAGGTTGCGGTACAGGGCGGGCGAGGTCGAGATGCCGATGTGGTGCAGCAGCAGCGTGTAGCCGTCCGGGGCGGCCTTGGACACCTTGGTCGCGCCGAGCGTGCCGCCGGCGCCGCCGACGTTCTCGATCACGATGGTGGCGTTGAGCGGCTTGCGCAGCGCTTCGGCCAGATCACGCGCGACCTTGTCGGTCGGGCCGCCCGCCGCGAACGGCACGACGATGGTCACCGGCTTGTCCGGATATTCGGCCCAGGCGGCGCCAACGCTCAGCGCCGCGACAGTAGCGAGCAGGATCTTCTTCATGGTGTCTCTTCCTCATTCGAGGTGTGGGTCATGGCGCGGATGCTAGGTCGCCGCCCCACATTGCAACTTACGGAAACTACGTAAGCACGGGATACCCCGCCCCTGCCCCGCCCGCCTCGCCCCGCCCATCCCGAAACCTCGAACCCGCCGCCCCTTCCGCATCGCCCGGTCCGAAACCTCTGTGGGGCCGGAGTGGTGCGAGGGGATCCTGGAGGGAGCCCCCTCGCTCCGCGGAGAGCCCGCGCTTGGCGCAGGCAGTCCACGCTTTCGGAATTTCAATCGAACTTCCGAAGATCCTCGATGACTTTTCCGTCATTGGGCAAAGCCCCGACGGGAACGAAGACGACCTCGCCCCGCAGCTTGGTCACGTCGCGCAGCGCGGCGGCCAGGCCCTCGGCGAGTCCTTCGGGGGCGGCGCCGTCGATCTCGACGCGCAGCGTCATCCGGTCCTGCGCCATCTCGCCTTCGACGACGAGGCGCCCGCGGCGGGCGTCGGGAAAGCGTCGCAGCACGTCGGCGACCTGGCCGGCGTGGACGAACATGCCGCGCACCTTGGCGCTCTGGTCGGCGCGGCCCATCCAGCCCTTGATGCGGAGGTTGGTGCGGCCGGTCGGGCAGGCGCCCGGCAGCACGGCCGAGAGGTCGCCGGTACCGAAGCGGATCAGCGGGTAATCGGGATTGAGCGTGGTGACGACGACCTCGCCGACCTCGCCGTCGGGCACGGGGTCTCCGGTCCCGGGCCGCACGATCTCGAGGATCACGCCTTCGTCGACGACCAGCCCCTGGCGCGCTGCAGTCTCGTAGGCGATCAGGCCCAGGTCGGCGGTCGCGTAGCACTGGAATCCGGCCACGCCGCGCTCGCCGCACCAGTCGCGCAGCGCGGCCGGGAAGGCTTCGCCGCTGACCAGCGCCTTGCGCACCGTCAGGGGTTGGCCCTGCTCCTCGGCCTTGTCGAGCAGGATCTTCAGGAAGCTGGGCGTGCCGACATACGCCTGCGGCCGGAGTTCGGCCATCGCCTGCAGCTGCAGCTCGGTGTTGCCGACGCCGCCGGCGAACACCGTGCAGCCCAGCACCTCGGCGCCGCCTTCCATCATGGCGCCGGCCGGGGTCAGGTGGTAGCTGAACGAGTTGTGGACCAGGTCGCCCGCGCGCAGCCCGGCGGCGTGCAGCGCGCGGCCGACGCGCCAGTAGTCGCGGCCATGGCCTTCGGGCTCGTAGATCGAGCCCGGCGACTGGAACACGCGCCGCGCGCCGCTGTCGCGCTTCAGGCCGCGCCAGCCGATCGTCGAGAAACCGCCGAAGGGGTCGAAGGGGACCCGCCCCGCGTCCGCGCGCACCGCCTGCTGGCGGGCCAGCAGCTCCGACTTGCGCGTCACCGGCAGTCGCGCCAGCGCGGCGCGGGTGCGGACCAGGTCCGGCTCCACCTCGGCCAGCAGCGCGCCGAAGGCCTCGGTGTTCTGCCGCGCGTTGGCCACCTGGTGCGGCAGCGCCGCCATCAGGGCCGCCTCCCGCACGGCCGGGTCGCGCGTCTCCAGCGCGTCGTAGAACTCGACCCGGGCGCCCATCACTCCTCCGCCCATTGCGCCAGGCGGCGCTTGAGGTCGTCCTGCAGCTTGCGCACATTGGCCGCGTTGCGGCAGACGCGCGTCTCCCAGTCGGGGCTGCGGGCCGGTTTCCTCGCCAGCTTCGCGGTGATCTGGCCTTCGCCGGCCGTGAGCTGGAGGACCTCCTGGTTCTCGAAGCTCCAGCCGTTGCCGCGCTCGCTCAGGCTGCGCAGGTCGCGCAGCGCGCGCTTCAGCTGCACGAGCGCTTCCTCGGCCTTGAACGGCGGAGGCGCGAAGAAGTCGTTGTCCATGAACTGCTCTCCCATCAATCCTTCAACCCTGCCACGTCTCGATCCGTGCTCAGGCCAGCCAGCGCTTGCGGCGCTTGTAGCTCTTCACGTCGCGGAAGCTCTTGCGGTCGCCGCCGCCCATGCCGAGGTAGAACTCCCGCACGTCCTCGTTGTCGCGCAGCGCGTGGGCCTCGCCGTCCATGACGACGCGGCCGTTCTCGAGGATGTAGCCGTAGTCGGCGTAGCGCAGCGCCATGTTGGTGTTTTGCTCGGCGAGCAGGAAGGTCGTGCGCTCCTTGCGGTTGAGGTCGCGCACGATCTCGAAGACCTCCTCGACGATCTGCGGCGCCAGGCCCATCGACGGCTCGTCCAGGAGCACCATTGTCGGATCGGCCATCAGCGCCCGGCCGATCGCGCACATCTGCTGCTCGCCGCCCGAGGTGTAGGCCGCCTGCGAGCTCCGCCGCGTCTTCAGGCGCGGGAAGTAGCTGTAGACCTTCTCCAGCGTCCGCGCCACCGCCGCCTTCCCGTCGGTGCGGGTGTAGGCGCCGGCGAGCAGGTTCTCCTCGATGGTCAGGTGGGCGAAGCAGTGCCGTCCCTCCATCACCTGCACCACGCCGCGATGCACGAGGTCGGCCGGCGAGAGCCGCTCGATGCGCTCGCCGCGCAACTCGATCGAGCCCTTGGTGACCTCGCCGCGCTCGCCCGCGAGCAGGTTGGACACCGCGCGCAGCGTCGTGGTCTTGCCGGCGCCGTTGCCGCCGAGCAAGGCCACCACCGTCCCTTCGGGCACGCGCAGCGAGACGCCCTTGAGCACGAGGATCACGTGGTGGTAGATGACCTCGATGCCGTTGACGTCGAGCAGCGCAGGCGCCGCCGCGGCGGCAGCCGAGGCGGCCGTGGCGGAAGGCGAAGGGAGGGAGGTGGCTTGCATGGCGGTCGTGCTCAGGCAGGGTTCGCGCAGGCGTCAGCTGCAGCTGCGCGGCTTCAGGTTCTTGTCCTTGGCGTACTTGGCGGCGTACTCCTTGACCAACGGATCGATGTGGGTCTTGTCCGACTGGTACCAGTCGGACGCGAGGGTCCACTTCGCGCCGTCCCACTGGACGATGCGCGCCCAGTCCGTGCCCATGTGGTTGGCGCAGCTGGTCTGCACCGGCCGCATCACCTCGCCGAAGCCCAGCGCCTTGAGCCGGTCCGCGGTCAGGTTCAGGTTCTCGAAGCCCCAGCGCACCTGCTCGGGCGTCATGACCTTGCCCTTGCCGAACTTCTCCTGGGCGGCGCGGATCGCCTCGACCTGCAGCATCGAGATCATCATCCCGCGCGTATGGGCGATCGCGCCGATGCCGGTGGCCGGACCGGTGCCCTGGCCCTTGTCGTAGACGAACTTCTTCAGCTCGTCGTGGACCTTGTCCTTGACCGAGCTGTTGTGCAGCGTGATCGCGTTGTAGCCCTTGGCGCCGGCGCCGATGTCCTTGACGTCGTGGTCCGAGCCGGCCCACCAGATCGCGTAGATCTTCTCGCGCGGATAGCCGCTGGCCTGGGCCTCGCGGATGCCGGCGGGCGTCATCACGCCGGCGGACCAGAACAGCACGTAGTCGGGCCGCTGCTGGCGGATCTGCAGCCAGGTCGACTTCTGCTCCACGCCGGGCGGCGTGACCGGATACAGCACCACCTCGAAGCCTTCGGCTGCGGCGCGCTTCTGCAGCAGCGGGATCGGCTCCTTGCCGTACGGGCTGTCGTGATAGACCAGCGCGATCTTCCTGCCCTTAAGCGAGCCCTTCTCCTTCTTCGCGATGTCCTGCAGCATCACGTCGGCGGCGGTCCAGTAGGTGCCCAGCAGCGGGAAATTCCATTCGAAGACGGTGCCGTCGGCCGACTGCGACAGGCCGTACCCCGGGGTCTCGACGACGACCTTGTCGACGAAGGCCTTGTCGGTCACCGCGAAGGTGATGCCGGTCGACTGCGTGTCGAAGCCCGACGCGCCGCCGCCCTTGCCCTTCAAGCGCTCGTAGCACTCGACACCCTTGGCGGCGTCGTAGGCGGTCTCGCATTCCTCGAAGGCCAGCTTGACGCCGTTGACGCCGCCGTCGCGCGCGTTGACCAGCTTCAGGTAGTCCTGCTTGCCGTCCGCCCAGGGCATGCCCAGCGGCGCGAACTGACCGGTGCGGTACACCAGCAGCGGGATGAACTGCTCGTTGGCGGCCTGCGCCCGCGCGGCGAGGGGCAAGCCCGCGCTTGCCAGGGCCGCCGCTGCCAACGCGCCGCGCGCGAGGGTCTTCAAGCTCATGGTGTCGTCTCCTGGTGGTGCACTCTGCGGTGCGGTTTGAAATCTCGTGGACTCGATACAGGTCGATGATCGAAGCGCGACGCTGTCCGATCAATGGGGGAAGGGCCACAGGCGCAGCTTCTGGCGCGCCGTGGACCAGAGCCGGGCCAGGCCGTGCGGCTCGACGATCAGGAAGAACACGATCAGCGCGCCGAAGATCATGTGCTCCAGGTGCGAGGCCGCCGCCGTGGACAGCGGCAGGCCCAGCCAGTGCGGCACGTGGTTGAGCAGCAGCGGCAGCAGCACGATGAAGGCGGCGCCGAAGAAGGCGCCGGCGATCGAGCCCAGCCCGCCGATGATGATCATGAACAGCAGCTGGAAGGACTTGTCGATGCCGAAGGCCGCGGGCTCCCACGCGCCCAGGTGCACGAAGCCCCACAGCGCGCCGGCCACGCCGACGATGAAGCTGCTGACCGCGAAGGCGCTCAGCTTCGCGTGCACCGGCCGGATGCCGATGACGGCGGCGGCGACGTCCATGTCGCGCATGGCCATCCACTCTCGCCCGATGGCGCCGCGCACCAGGTTCTTGGTGAGGATCCCGCACACGACCACCAGCGACAGGCACAGCAGGTAGCGCTGCGCCGGCGTCTCCAGCGGCAGGCCGAAGAGCTGCAGCGCGCCGACGCTGACCGAGCCCGACGAGGAGTTGTTGGTCACCCACGGCACGCGGTTGGTGAACCAGTCGATGAAGAACTGCGCCGCCAGCGTCGCGACCGCGAGGTAGAGCCCGCGGATGCGCAGGCTCGGCAATCCGAAGATCACGCCGCAGACCGTCGCGGCCAGGCCGCCGCCGATCAGCGACAGCAGCAGCGGCATGCCCTCGACACGCACCTGCAGGTTGTAGGCCGCGTAGGCGCCCACGGCCATGAAGGCGCCGGTGCCCAGCGAGATCTGCCCGCAGTAGCCCACGAGCACGTTCAGGCCCAGCGCCGCCAGCGACAGCACGAGGAAGGGGATGAGCACCGCGCGGAAGGTGTAGTCGCTGGCCAGCAGGGGCACGGCGACGAAGGCCACCAGCGCCAGCGCCAGGATCGCGACGCGGTCCTGCGCGATCGGGAACAGCGCCAGGTCCGCGCGATAGGAGGCCTTGAACTGGCCGTTTTCACGATAGAACACGGTCGGCTCCCTTACACGCGGTCGATGATCTTGTCGCCGAAGAGGCCCTGGGGCCGCACCAGCAGGAAGCCCAGCGCGAGCACGTAGGCGAACCAGTTCTCGATGCCGCCGCCGACCCGCGGGCCGAGGTAGATCTCCGACAGCTTCTCGCCCACGCCGATGATCAGTCCGCCGGCGATGGCGCCCGGCACCGAGGTCAGCCCGCCGAGGATCACCACCGGGAAGGCCTTCAGCGCCACCAGCGAGATCGAATACTGCACGCCCAGCTTGCTGCCCCAGACGATGCCGGCCACCAGCGCGACCAGGCCGCCGACGGACCAGACGATGACCCAGATGCGCGACAGCGGGATGCCGATGGACTGCGCGGCCTGGTGGTCGTCGGCGACGGCGCGCAGCGCGCGGCCGGTGCGGGTCTTCTGGAAGAACAGCGACAGCAGCGCGACCAGCGCCGCGGCGATGACCGCGGCGTACAGGTCCTCCTTGTTGAGCAGGAGCCCGCCGGGGAAAGTGTCCTCGAGTACGAACAGCGGATCCTTGGGCAGGCCCACATCGATCTTGTAGGTCGCGCTGCCGAAGAGCAGCTGGCCGGCCCCGTCGAGGAAGTAGCTGATGCCCAGCGTCGCCATCAGCAGCGTGATCGCCGGCTGGTTGACCAGGCCGCGCAGCGCCAGCCGCTCGACCAGCCAGGCCACGACGACCAGACAGGCCGCGGCGGCCGCCATCGCCAGCACGTTGGCCAGCAGCAGGCTCTCGAAGCCCAGCCACCGCGGGAACCATTCCGCGAAGCGCGCCATCGCGAGCGCCGCGAACAGCACCATCGCGCCCTGCGAGAAGTTGAAGACGCCGGAGGCCTTGAAGATCAGCACGAAGCCCAGCGCCACCAGCGCGTAGAGCATGCCGGCCATCAGGCCGCCGAAGACGGTTTCGAGGAAGAAGCCCATGGTCGTTCCTTGCGGTCCCTTGCTGTCCCTTGCCGTCCCTGACGGGCCTCACTCGCCCGCGCCGAGGTAGGCGCGGATCACTTCCGGATCGGCGCGCACCTCGTCGGGCGTGCCGTCGCCGATCTTCCTGCCGTAGTCGAGCACGACGACCCGGTCGCTGATGTCCATCACCACGCCCATGTCGTGCTCGATGAGCACGATGGTGGTGCCGAACTCGTCGTTGACGTCCAGGATGAAGCGGCACATGTCCTGCTTCTCCTCGACGTTCATGCCGGCCATCGGCTCGTCCAGCAGCAGCACCCGGGGCTCCATCGCCAGCGCGCGGCCGAGGTCGACGCGCTTCTGCAGCCCGTAGGGCAGCCCGCCGACCGGCGTCTTGCGATGCGCCTGGATCTCGAGGAAATCGATGATGCGCTCGACCTTCTCGCGGTGCGCGATCTCCTCGCGCAGCGCCGGGCCGAGCCGCAGCGCCTGCCACAGCAGGTGGCGCTTCATGTGCAGGTTGCGGCCGGACATGATGTTGTCCAGCACGCTCATGCCCTTGAACAGCGCCAGGTTCTGGAAGGTGCGCGCGACGCCGCGCTCGGCCATGCGGCGCAGCCGCGTGCGCGGGCTCCACTGGCTCACCTGCTCGCCGCGGTAGCGGATGTCGCCCTGCTGCGGCTGGTAGACGCCGTTGATGCAGTTCAGCATCGAGCTCTTGCCCGCGCCGTTGGGGCCGATGATGGCGCGGATCTCGTGCTCGCGGACGTCGAAGCTGATGTCGTTGAGCGCCTTCACGCCGCCGAAGGACAGCGTGATGTGCTCGACCTCCAGGATCACGCCGCCGATGCGCCGGCCCGGCGCGGTATCGCCGGCGGGCCGGGGCGACGCGGCCGGCATCGAGGCCGGCGAGGCGGCGGCGGTCGGGTCGGCGCCGAGATCGGTGCCGAGCTTCGCGGTGAGACTGGCGCTCATCAGGCGGCCCTCCGGGTGGGCGGGAATGTGGCGGCCTGCTCGATGCGCAGCTCGGCGCTGACGCTGCCGCTGCGGCCGTCCTCGAAGCGGACCGCCGTCTCGATGTACTGCGAGGCCTTGCCGTCGTAGAGCGCGTCGATCAGCACGGCGTACTTGTCGGCGATCGCGCCGCGGCGGACCTTGCGGGTGCGGGTGAGCTCGCCGTCGTCGGCGTCGAGCTCCTTGTGCAGCACCAGGAATCGCGTGACCTGGCTGCCGGCCAGGCGCTCGTCCTGCGCGAGGTCGGCGTTGACCTTCTCGACGCAGTCCTTGATCAGCGCCAGCACCTCGGGCTTGCCGGCCAGGTCGGTGTAGCCGGCGTAGGCGAGGTTGCGGCGCTCGGCCCAGTTGCCCACCGCCTCGAAGTCGATGTTGACGAAGGCGCAGACGCGGTCGCGCCCGTCGCCGAAGGCCACCGCCTCCTTCACGAAGGCGAAGAACTTCAGCTTGTTCTCCACGTACTTGGGCGCGAACATCGCGCCGTCGAAGGCGCCGCCGCGCAGCCGCCCGACGTCCTTGGCGCGATCGATGATCTTCAGGTGGCCGCCCGCGTCGAGGAAGCCCGCGTCGCCGGTGCGGTACCAGCCGTCGGCGTCGAGCACCTCGGCCGTCGCCGCCGGGTTCTTGTAGTAGCCCTGCAGCAGGCCCGGCGAACGCACCAGGATCTCGCCGCTGTCCGCCAGCCTGATCTCCACGCCGTCGATCGGCACGCCGACGGTGTCGGACTTCGCCTCGTGGTCGGGTTGCAGGCAGACGAAGACGGCGGTCTCGGTCGAGCCGTAGAGCTGCTTGAGGTTGATGCCGATCGAGCGGTAGAAGCTGAAGAGGTCGGGGCCGATCGCCTCGCCCGCGGTGTAGGCCACGCGCACCCGCGAGAAGCCCAGCGCGTTGCGCAGCGGGCCGTAGATCGCGAGGTCGCCCAGGCGGTACTTGAAGCGCTCCCACGCGTCGACCGGCTTGCCGTCCATCAGCGCGGGGCCGACGCGGTGCGCGAGCGCCATCGCCTTCGCGAACAGCCAGCGCTTGAGCGCGCCGGCGTCCTCCATGCGGATCGTGACGCTGGTGAGCAGGCCCTCGAAGACGCGCGGCGGCGCGAAGTAGTAGGTCGGACCGATCTCCTTCAGGTCGATGCTGACGGTGCTCGCCGACTCGGGGCAGTTGACGACGTAGCCGCAGGCCAGCCACTGCGCGTAGCTGAAGACGTTCTGGCCGATCCAGGCGCAGGGCAGGTAGGCGAGGACCTCCTCGTCCGACGTGAGCCTGTCGAAGCGGGCGCCCGCCTGGGCGCGGTCGATCAGCGAGGTGTGCGTGTGCACCACGCCCTTCGGATGGCCGGTGGTGCCGGAGGTGAAGAACATCGCCGCGACGTCGCCGGGACGTCCGGCCTCGACCTCGCGCTCGAACCAGCCCGGATGGCGCATCGCATGCGCGCGGCCGTCGTCGCACAGGCCGTCGATCGACGCGAGGCCGTCAGCGGCGTAGTGGCGCAGGCCGCGCGGGTCGTCGAACCAGATGCGGCGCAGCGCGGGACATTGCCCGCGGATCTCGAGCAGCTTGTCGACCTGTTCCTGGTCCTCGACGACGGCGAAGGCGACCTCCGCGTTCTGCAGCGGATAGGCGAATTCCGCGGCGACGGCGTCCTGGTACAGCGGCACCGGGATCGCGCCCAGCGACTGCGCGGCGAGCATGGCCGCGTAGAGCCGGGGACGGTTCTCGCCGATGACCACGAGGTGCTGGCCGCGCGCCAGGCCGGCTGCGGCGAAGCCGTGCGCGAGATCGCGCACGAGCGCCGCCAGCGCCGCCCAGTCGAGCGTCTGCCAGATGCCGAGCTCCTTCTCGCGCAACGCCGGCGCATGGGGGCGCTGGCGGGCGTGATCGAGCAGCAGGCGGGGGAAGGTCTGTTCCACCGTCGTCTCCTTGGTGCTTCCCGCCGTCGCCGTCTCTGCTGGAGGCGCTCTGATCGCGGGGCTGCGCCGACTGTAGGCCCGCCCATTGACGTCGTGTTGTCGTTGCGACGACATTCCTAGGGACAGTTCGGGGAAGCGTTTTCCCCAGGGGGTCGCGTCAGGTTCCTGTCAAGCGCGGGCGCGATGAACGGGGGATGGCACCGACCCCCGACACCGTTGTCCACGCCGCGCCGGGTTCTCCCCTGCCCGCGGCCCTGCAGCCGCCCCTTCCGGGGGCCGTGCCGGCGCAGCCGATCCGGTTGCGCGCGAGGGCCGCCAGCGCGCAGGAGATGGCGGCCATCCCGTGGCTGAAGGCGATCGAGCCGGAGCTGCGCGAACGGGTCGCATCCAGCATCCAGGTCGCGGAGGTCGAGGTCGGCGAGCGGATCTGCCGCATCGGGCGAGAGGCCAACTTCTGGTTCGGCGTGATCGACGGGCTGCTCAAGATGAGCAACGACGAGGCCGCCGCGCGACAGGTCACCTTCACGGGCGTGCCGCCGGGCGGCTGGTTCGGCGAGGGCACGCTGCTCAAGCGCGAGGCCTACCGCTACAACATCCAGGCGCTGCGGCGCAGCGTGGTCGCGGGGCTGCCGCTGGAGAGCTTCCACGACCTGCTGGCGACCAGCCTGGCCTTCAACCGCTACGTGCTCAACCAGCTCAACGAGCGGCTGGGCCAGTTCATCGCCGCGCGCGAGATCGACCGCCAGAGCGACCCCGACCTGCGCGTGGCGCGCAACCTGGCGGCGCTGTTCCATCCGCAGCTGTACCCCGGCGTGAACGGGCTGCTGCGCATCACGCAGCAGGAGCTGGGGCATCTGGTGGGACTCTCGCGCCAGCGCGTCAACGAGGCGCTGCGCCACCTGCAGGAGCAGCGCCTGATCGCCGTCGAATACGGCGGGCTGCGGGTGCTCGACCTGGCGGGATTGCGGGTGTATCCGCAGCAGTAGCGCGTCGCGGTCCTCAGGCGCCGAACGGCGTCGCTTCCGGCGGCTCCTGCGGCAGGGCCGCGTACTGGCCCGCGTTGATCTCGTAGAGCAGGCTGGCGGCCTCGCCGGGGTGATCGGCGACCGAGCCGGTCAGGCGCAGGCCCACCCGTTCCAGCGTCTTGCGCGCCGCCGTGTTGCCTGGCGCCAGCAACGCATGCACCGAGGTCGCATGCAGGCTGTTGAACGCCAGCGCCAGCGCGGCCGCCGACATCTCCGCGGCGTAGCCCTGGCCCCAGTGGTCCGACAGGAAGTGGAACTCCAGCAGCAGCGCCGGCGCGCCGCAGATGCGGCCCCGGCTCAGGCCGCCGAAGCCGATCGCGCCCAGCGAGGGCTGTTCCTTCAGCGCCACCGCCCACGGCCCCAGGCCGTCGCGGGACCACAGCGCGCGCCACAGCTCCAGGCGCTCGGACGCGGCCGGACCGCCCGTGTCGAACCGGCGGTTCGCGGGATCGGTCAGCAGGTCGCGGAAGCTGCGCGCGTCGGCCGCGGCAGGCGGACGCAGGCTCAACCGGCGGGTCGCGGTGAGCCGCTCGACGGCGGGGATGGAGATGAGGGGCGCGAGCATAGGGTTAACCCGCAAATTATGCGCCCAACCCGGAATTCAAGTGCAACGTCGACCGCGCGGTCGGTGACGGCGCCGGACTTGCGTCACGAAACGTGAGGAAGCCAGCGGGATGCTGGAAGTTTTCAGCACCGACGGGTCATTGACGGCGCCTCGATCCCCGCCGCCGTCCGTTCGCGCGCCAATCGCCCGGAAGGCGGGGGATGCCCCTCGGCCCGGCGGTGCCGACAGCCCGCGGACAGGTCGGGGGCTGCTCGCTGGCATAGCATGCCCGGCATCCGCGGGACTCGCGGGGATCGCTCCCCGCCCGGGTCCCGTCCCACAGGACGACGCGGCGCCCGGCGCCGCAGGAACGAGAGCCTCGTGATGAAGCTGCTGGTCATCGAAGACAACCCGGACATCGTCGCCAACCTGTTCGCCTACCTGGAGCCGATGGGCTATTCGCTGGACGTGGCCCGCAACGGCCTGGGCGGCCTGGCGCAGGCCGCCGCCGGCTCCTACGACGCGATCGTGCTGGACCTCACCCTGCCCGGCCTGGACGGCCTGGACGTGGCGCGGCGCCTGCGCAAGGACTTCCGCCGCCCGACGCCGATCCTGATGCTGACCGCGCGCGACACGATCGCCGACAAGGTCACCGGCTTCGAGAGCGGCGCCGACGACTACCTGGTCAAGCCCTTCTCGCTGGTCGAGCTGGAGATCCGGCTCAAGGCGCTGATGCGGCGCTCGCACGGCCTGAACCTCAGCTCCGCGGTCAGCTACGCCGACGTCAGCTTCGACCCCGACACGCTGGAGGCCACCCGCGCCGGCAAGCCGCTGCAGCTCACGCCGACCGGCTACAAGCTGCTGTCGGCGCTGCTGCGCGAGGCGCCCAAGCTGGTCCGCCGCGAGGACCTCGAACGCGAGGTCTGGGGCAACGATCCGCCCGACAGCGACGCGCTGCGCACCCACATCCACGCGCTGCGCGCGGCGCTGGACAAGCCCTTCCCCGTTCCGCTGCTGAAGACCCATCCGGGCATCGGCTACCGCCTGGTGTCGCCCGATGCGGGATGAGGCGCGGCCGGCCGAGGGCCGCCGCCCGCGCAGCACCTCCGCGCCGACCACGCTGCGCACGCGCGTGGCGGCCGCCTTCCTGCTGCTGACGCTGCTGGTCTGCGGCGCCTTCGCGGTCGCCGCGGTGCGGATCGCCTCGGGCATCGAGGACCGGCTGGTCGACCAGCGCCTGGACCGCACCGCCGACGAACTGGTCGCCCGCGAGAAGCAGGGCCTGGAACCCGACCTGCCGCCCAGCGTCACGCTGTACCGCGGCGACGCGATCCCGCAGGCGCTGCGCGGCAAGCCGCCCGGCAAGTACACACTGCCGCAGGACGACGCCACCTTCACCGCGCTGGTGCGCAACGACCTCGGTCCGGTCTTCGTGCTGACCGACCGCGACGAGGACTTCGCCAAGATCGAGGCCGGCGTCTACGGCCTGCTCGGCCTGGCCTTCGTCTGCTGCCTGGGGCTGGCGCTGTTCCTGGCGCAGCTGACCGCGAGCCGCATCGTCGCGCCGGTCACCGCGCTGGCCGGCGCGGTCGAGGCCGGCGCGGCGCCGCGCGACTATCCGCTGCTGGACTCGACCGACGAACTGGGCGTGCTCTCGCGCGCGTTCGCGGCCAAGACCGAGGCCCAGCAGCGCTACCTGGATCGCGAGCGCTGGTTCACCGGCGACGTCAGCCACGAGCTGCGCACGCCGCTGGCGGTGATGCTGGGCGCGGCGGAGGTGCTGAAGGCGCGGCTGCACGGCCGCGACGACATGGTCGAACTGGCCGAGCGCATCCGGCGCACCGCGGCCGACACCAGCGAGCGGGTGGTGGCGATGCTGCTGCTGTCGCGCGACCCGGCCAGCATCGGCGCGCCGCCGACGGCGCTGCTGCCGCTGCTGCGCCAGGAGATGGAGCGCTGCCGGCCGCTGCTCAAGGGCAAGCAGGTCGAGATGACGCTGCACGCCGCGCCGGCCGACGCCGGGCTGGAAGTGCCGGCGCGGCCGGAACTGGCCGCCATCGCGCTGGGCAACCTGATCCGCAATGCCTGCCAGTTCACCGACCAGGGCCATGTCGACATCCGGCTGGAGGCGGGCCGCGTGGTCATCGAGGACACCGGCATCGGCATCCCCCCGGCGGTGCGCGACCGGATCTTCGACCGCTTCATGCAGGTCGACCCGGCCGGCGCCGGCAGCGCCGGGCTGGGCCTGGCCATCGTCAAGCGGGTGGCCGAGCACCTGGGCTGGACCGTCAGCCTGGAGGCGCCGGTCCACGGCGGGACGCGTTTCGTGCTGACCTTCCCGGCCGATTAGCGAACCCAGGCGCCCGGTCGACGCTGCGCCGGCGCCCGGTGGCCCGGGCCGGTTCGCCAGAACCGGCACTTCTCCCTGCCGACGTCGAAACACTGCTGGACGAGTCCGTCGTCAACCTATACTGTATGTCCATACAGTCATTTCAACGCCGGTTCAACGACCGGCGTTGTCGTCTCCGACGCCGGATCCGCCATGCCTTCCCTGTCCACCCCTCTTCCGCCCGCCGTGGCCGAGGCGCTCTGGCGCGGCGACGAGCTGGGCCGCGGCACCGACACCGTCTGGCCCAGCGGCTTCGACGCGCTCGATGCCGAACTGCCGGGCGGCGGCTGGCCCGGTCGTCAGCTGACCGAGGTGCTGCTGCCGCAGTTCTCGCTGGCCGAATGGCGGTTGGCCGGGCCGTCGCTGCGGCGCGTGGTCGCCGACGGCGCCGCCGTCGCGATGATCGGGCCGCCCAAGCGCCCTCACCTCCCCGGCCTGAAGCACCTGGGACTGGATGAACGCCACCTCGTCTGGATCGACGCGCGCGCGCCGTCGGAACGGCTCTGGTGCGCCGAACAGCTGATCAAGTCCAACGCCGCCGGCGCGGTGCTGGCCTGGATGCCGCAGGCCGCGCCCGAGCAACTGCGGCGGCTGCAGGTGCTGGCGCAGTCGTTCGAAGGGCCGGTGTTCCTGTTCCGGCCGCTGTCGGCGCGTCAGGACCCGTCCCCGGCGCCGCTGCGGCTGCTGGCGACCATCGATGTCGACTGGGCCCTGGAAGTCCGCATCCTCAAGCGCAAGGGTCCTGCCCATGAGGCCCCGCTGCGGCTGGTGTCCATCCCCGGCGGACTCGAGCGGGTGCTGACGCCGCGCGTGATGCGGCCGAGCACGATGCGCCCGGTCGCGCCGGTCATCACGCCGGTCATTGCGCCGGTCATTGCGCCGGCCGTCGAACCGTCCGCCTCGCCCCAGGCCGTGGGCGGGCCCGGGTTCGAGACCTTGTCCGCCGCCGTCCACGAGCCCGCCGCGCTCGCCCTGTTCCCGGAGTTCTCCCATGTTGTGGGTCGCGCTGATCCTGCCGCCTCGTCCGCCGGCGCCGTTTGAAGACCCGGCGACCGCGCCGCCGCCGCATCCCTGGGGGATCTGCGCGGAGGCGCAGGCCGGGCTCGCGGTGTGGTGCCTGCAGTTCACGCCGCGCGTGGCCTTGATGGAGGACGCCGTCGTGATGGAGGTCGAGGCCAGCCTGCGCCTGTTCCGCGGGCTGCCCGCGCTCAAGGCGCGGCTGGGCGACGAGGCGCCCGACCTGGGCGCCGTCGGCATCGGCTGGGCGCCGTCGGCCACGGCCGCGCTGGTGCTGGCGCGCTGCGGCGTGCTCGACCTCGGCGGACGGCTGCTGCAGGCGGTGCTGGACCCGCTGCCGCTGCAGGCGCTGAGCGCCGGCGCGGAGCACGCCGAGGCGCTGAGCCGGGCCGGCATCAACACGCTGGGCCAGTTGCGGGCGCTGCCGCGCGGCGGCATCAGCCGTCGCTTCGGCGCGCCGCTGCTGACGATGCTGGACCAGGCCTACGGCCTGCGGCCCGAGGCGCATGCCTGGGTGGCCTTGCCCGAGGACTTCCACGCCCGCGTGGAGCTGCCCTGCCGCGAGGACCACGCGCCCGCGCTGCTGCTGGGCGTGCGTCCGCTGCTGATGCGGCTGTGCGGCTGGCTGGCCGCGCGGCACGCCGGCGCCACCGGGGTCACGCTGCATTGGGTGCACGACTCGATGCGCGCCAAGGACGCCGGCGACGGCGGGAGCCTGACGGTGCGCACCGCCGAGCCGATCCGCGAGCTCGAACATTTCTGCCGGCTGATGGCCGAGCACCTGGCCAAGACGCGCCTGCTGGCGCCGGTCGGCGAGCTGCGCCTGGAAGCGGTCGGCGTGCAGGCCTTGACCGAGGACAGCGCCTCGCTGCTGCCGGACGTGGTCCGCACCGGCGAGACGCTCTACCTGACGCTGGAGCGCATCGCCGCGCGGCTCGGTCCCGAGCGCGTGCTGCAGCCGGTGCCGGCCGACGACCACCGGCCTGAATGGATGACGCGCTGGCGCGCCTGCGGCGACGGCCGCACGCCGTCGCGCCGCCAGGGCCGCCAGGCGGCGGTGCGTCCGCCGGAGGTGCCGGAACCGGCCTTCCTGCTCGATCCGCCGCTGCGGCTGGCGGTGCGCGACCACCGGCCGCATTACCAGGGCGCGTTGACGCTGCTGGTCGGACCGGACCGCCTCGAGGGCGGCTGGTGGGACCGCGTGCCCGCCACGGAGCAGCGGACGCAGCATCACCGCCAGGTCACCCGCGACTACTGGATCGCCGTCAACGAGAACGCGGGCGTGCTGGCCGTCTATCAGGAACGGTTGACCGCGGCGGGGAGCGAGGGCGAAGAGAAGGTGGCCGTCGAGGCGTGGTACCTCCACGGCATGTATGCCTGACGCCGCATCGACCGACGCCTCGGCCCTCCCCGACTACGCCGAACTGCGCTGCCTCAGCAACTTCAGCTTCCTGAAGGGCGCGAGCTGGCCGGAGGAGCTCGTCCTGCGCGCCCGGGAGCTGGGCTACGCCGCGCTGGCGATCACCGACGAATGCAGCATGGCGGGCATGGTGCGCGCGCACGTGGCCGCGAAGCAGCACGGCATGCGGCTGCTGGTGGGCAGCCAGTTCCACGTCGAGCCCGCCGGCGCCACGGCGCGCCTCCCGGAAGCGGCGCAGGACGACGGCCCGTTCACGCTGGTCGTCCTGGCCTGCAGCCTGAACGGCTACGGCAACCTGTGCCAGTTCATCTCGCGGCTGCGGCGTTCGTCCGAGAAAGGCACCTACCGCTGCACGCTGGCCGACATCGGCCCACAGACGCTGGACGACTGCGTCGTGATCGCCTGCCCGGACCGGCATGCGACGCCGGCGCAACTGCTGGCCATGTCGCGCTGGCTGCTGTCGCGCTTCACCGGGCGTTGCTGGCTGGGCATCGACCAGCCGCAGCACGCCGACGACGAGATCCGCCTGCTGCGCCTGCGCGAGGCCGGCGCGCTGACGGAAATCCCGCTGGTGGCCGTCGGCGATGTCACCATGCATGTGCGCAGCCGCAAGCCGCTGCAGGACGTGCTGACCGCGACCCGGCTGGGCAAGCCGCTGACGGACTGCGGCCAGGCGCTGGACCGCAACGCGGAGCGCCACCTGCGCCACCGCGGGCGCCTGGCGCTCGGCTTCCCGGCGGACCTGCTCGCCGAGACGCTGCGCGTGGCCGAG
Organism: Roseateles sp.; assembly: GCA_039593255.1. Lineage (GTDB taxonomy): Bacteria > Pseudomonadota > Gammaproteobacteria > Burkholderiales > Burkholderiaceae_C > Roseateles. The sequence continues at coordinate 53,179 of JBCNPQ010000011.1, read as the reverse complement.
CGTTGCGACTTCAGCCTCGACGAGCTGCGCTACCACTACCCGTCGGAAGTCGTGCCCGACGGCCAGACGCCGGCCAGCCACCTGCGACGGCTGACCTACGAAGGCGCGGGCCGGCGCTGGCCGGAGGGCGTGCCGGTCGCCGCCAGCGAGCAGATCGAGCGCGAGCTCGCGCTGATCGAGGAACTCCGCTACGAGCATTACTTCCTGACGGTCGCCGACATCGTGCAGTTCGCGCGCTCGCAGGGCATCCTGTGCCAGGGCCGGGGCAGCGCGGCGAATTCCATCGTCTGCTATTGCACCCACGTGACCGAGGTCGACCCCGCGCGCATGCAGGTGCTGTTCGAGCGCTTCATCAGCAAGGAGCGCAACGAGCCGCCGGACATCGACATCGACTTCGAGCACGAACGCCGCGAGGAGGTCATCCAGTACCTCTACCGCAAGTACACGCGGGAGCGCGCGGCGCTGGCGGCGGTGGTGATCTCGTACCGCGTGAAGAGCGCGCTGCGCGACGTCGGCAAGGCGCTGGGGTTCGAACCCGACGTGCTGGACACGCTGTGCAGCAACCACCAGTGGTGGGATGGCCAGACCATCGATGCGGAGCGGCTGCGCGAATCGGGGCTCGAGGCGGACGACCTCGCGGTGCGCCAACTGGTCGAGATCACCTCGGAGCTGCTGGGGTTCCCGCGGCACCTGTCGCAGCACCCGGGCGGCTTCGTGCTGACGCACGGGCCGCTGACGCGGCTGGTGCCGGTGGAGAACGCCTCGATGCCGGACCGCACCGTCATCGAGTGGGACAAGGACGACCTCGACGCGGTCGGCCTGCTCAAGGTCGACGTGCTGGGGCTGGGCATGCTGACGGCGATCCGCAAGACGCTGGACTTCGTCGGCAAGCGCCAGCGCGCGCCGTTCGAGGTGCAGGACATCCCGGACGGGGACGAGGAGACCTACCAGATGATCCAGCGCGCCGAGACCATCGGCGTGTTCCAGATCGAGAGCCGCGCGCAGCGCAGCATGCTGCCGCGCCTGAAGCCGAGACAGTTCTACGACCTGGTCATCGAGGTCGCGATCGTGCGGCCCGGCCCGATCCAGGGCGGCATGGTGCATCCCTACCTGCAGCGGCGCCAGGGCTTCGAGCCGGTCGTGTATCCGCAGGGGCTGGAGACGGTGCTGGAGCGCACGCTGGGCGTGCCGGTGTTCCAGGAACAGGTGATGCAGATCGCGATGATCGCGGCCGGCTTCTCGGGCGGCGAGGCCGATGAGCTGCGGCGCTCGATGGCGGCCTGGAAACGCAAGGGCAGCCTGGAGAAATACCGCGCGAAGCTGGTCGACGGGATGCGGGCGCGGAACTATCCGGTGGCCTTCGCCGAGCAGATCTTCGAGCAGATCAAGGGCTTCTCGGAATACGGTTTCCCGGAGTCGCACGCGGCCTCGTTCGCGCTGCTGGTCTACACGAGCAGCTGGCTCAAGCGGCATCGCACGGCGGAGTTCCTGGCGGGGCTGCTGAACGCGCAGCCGCTGGGTTTCTATTCGCCGAGCCAGCTGATCCAGGACGCCCGGCGCAACGGGGTCGAGGTGCTGCCGCCCGACGTGATGCACAGCGACTGGGACTGCACGCTGGAGCGGGCCGATGGCCGCGTCATCCGGCCGACCCCGCGCGGTGCGGACGCCGAGGCGTTCGACGCGCCGCCGCTGGATGGCGACGGCATCGCCGTGGAGGACGACGGAGATCCCTGCCTGGACGCGGAGGAGGCCCTGGCGGCGGATGCGGCGCCGGTGAAGGTGAGGCTCGGATTGCGGCTGGTGAAGGGGCTGCAGCGGGCCTCGGCCGCGGTGATCTGCCGGGAGCGCCGCGGCGGTCCGTTCAACGACGCGGAGGATCTGGCGCGGCGCACCGGCCTGAACCAGCAGCAGATGACGATGCTGGCGTCGGGCGACGCGCTGGCCAGCATCAGCGGCCATCGCCGCCAGCAGATGTGGGACGCGGCGGCGCAGCATACGCCGCCGCCGCTGCTGGCCTCGGCGCCGGTGCAGGAGGATTTCCTCGCGTTGCCGCAGGCGCCGGAGGGCGAGGAAATCGTCTTCGACTACGCCTCGCTGGGCCTGACGCTGCGCCGCCATCCGCTGGCGCTGCTGCGGCCGCTGCTGCGCGAGCAGCGCTGGATGTCGGCCGAGGAACTGCGCGACCTGCCCGACGGCCGGCCGGCGCGGGGCTGCGGCATCGTGACGGTCAAGCAGCAGCCGGCGACGGCCAAGGGGACGATCTTCATCTCGCTGGAGGACGAGACCGGCGACATCCAGGTGATCGTGCACCGCGCGCTGTGGCAGCGGCAGCGCCACGTCATGCTGCACTCACGCCTGATGGCGGTGAAGGGGAAGTGGCAACGCAGCGGAGAGGTGCGCAACCTCATCGCCGGCCACATGGAAGACCTGACCCCGATGCTGGGGCGGCTGAGGACGGAGAGCCGGGATTTTCATTGAGTCGATTCCCTCAATGCCATCAGGCCGACAGGACTGTCGACCGAATTCCCCAATGCGGCAAGCTTACGCATGGCGCCCTTGTCGAACGTTCATTTTTCCTCGGCCCAACCACGTGCAATGGTCTCGTTCATCTCTTCGATGGACACGAAGCCCTCACGTCCTCGCGGCACGTTGGCCAGAATGCCGTAGAGGTCGCTGATGTCGCCTGAGCGTGGGCCACGCAGCACGCAGCAGCCATCGAGCAACAAGTCAATCTCGACTTGCTCCCCTGGCCTCACTTTCATGTGTTCCAACACGAGGCGGTCGAACTGAATCGTCCGCCGTTGGGACACCGTCATCGGCAGCAAGTCGATGGTCAAGGCACTCATGCAGCGCTCCTTTGAAAACTTTTGGTGAGCGCAAAGCCTAGCTCTCAACGCCCATCGACAACCGCGTCTCCCTCTGACTTCCGTCAACAGGGGGAGAGATCCCCCCGCATCCCCCGGATGTAGGTGCCGTCCGACGGCCGCACGCGCCATCGGGGGATAGGCAATCGGATCGGGTTGCGCAAGCATCGTGTCAACAATCCTCATGCCGGACTTCGCCGCGCGGCCTGCCCCCGGTCCATTGACCCGGGCAGATGGCACGGAGGAGCGGCCCTCACGACATGAAGAAGATCGCCGCCCTTCCCGACGCGATGCCCCAGCCGGCAGCCGCCATCTGTTCCCCGTCCTGGGCCCTGCTCGGCATCGAGCCGCTGCGCGCGGCGATGGAATACGCCAGTTGCCGCATGATGGACCGCAGCGGCCATCCGCCCGGCGACGGGCATCCGGTCATCGTGTTCCCGGGTCTCGCGGCGGACGCGCAGTCGATCGCGCCGCTGGTGGGCTTCTGCCACGGCCTGGGCTACGACGCGCGCGACTGGGGCCGCGGCATCAACACCGGCCCCACCGGCGACATCGACCTGTGGCTGGACACCCTCGCCGCCGACATCGAGGCGTTGGTCGCCGATCAGTCGCCGCCGGTCTCACTGGTGGGATGGAGCCTCGGCGGCATCTACGCGCGCGAGATCGCCAAGCGCGTCGCGCTGCCGGTGCGACAGGTCATCACCATCGGCACGCCGATCACCGGCGAAGCGACGCAGACCAACGTCAGCCTGCTCTACCGCTGGGTCAACGGCGCGCTGCCGGTGCTCGACGACGATTTCAAGTCACGCCTCATCGCCGCGCCACAGGTACCGACCACCTCGATCTACAGCCGCAGCGACGGCGTCGTCGCCTGGCAGGCCTGCGTACAGCCCGAGGACCACCCCATGATCGAGAACGTCGAGGTCGACGGTAGCCACTGCGGACTGGTCTGGAATCCGGCAGTGCTGAAGGTCGTGGCGGATCGCCTGTCAAACGTGCCCGACAGGTGGCGTCGATATGGCGACAACCTCGACGTCGCGAGTGCCGCACGCGCCGCGGAAACGGTCAACCGAATGTGACGTTCGCGCCGGACTGTCGATGAAGCAAGGCGGGGGCAGTTGTTCTGCCCCCGCCTTCTTTCCCTGTTTGAACCGAGACACGAACCTTTTTCCTGCGCGGAGAACTGAAGCACCTCTCATTTTTTCCGGAGTGCGTGATGTTCCCTGTGAGCTCGATTCAGCCATCTTTCAACCAAGCCTTTCATGAGTCGAGCGACTCAAATTCCCCGGGCAGTTCTAAAACAGAACTGCCGTTCGAAGAATTACTGGCGTCCGCTCGGAAACAAGTGAACAAGGAGATGCCCGCAGACAGAAAAGGGCAGGTGAAGCAGATGGAGGAAATGTATACGTCGCTGACAAGCCTGGGCGAGCAGTCTAAAATGCCATCGAACCCTTACCACAGCGCATGGATGGCGAACGCCGAGGCGGGCCAATACAACTGCGAGACCCTTTACAACGCCATGCGCAGGGACCTGGTGCGCCTGCTCAACCGCGTGGACCCGCAGGGTAATCTTGCTCTCTCCCCATCGGTCACGACGAGGAATTCCGCCCCTCGGGATGTTGCCGGCCCCACCTCGGGCCCGAAGAGAGTGATTCCTCCGCACGTCGAAGTCGAAGAAATTCGCGTCCCCCGGTCGACTGGGGCGGCGTCTGTCGCCCCTCGGCATGTTGCCGGTTCCACCTCGGGCCCGAGCAGAAAGGCTGATTCCTCCTACGAAGTATTTTTCATCTCCGGGTCGACTGGAGAGGTGTCTGTCCAGAACAAGCCGAAGTACGCCCCGGCTGAAACTGAGGCCGCCGACCTCTTCAAGCGCGCCATTCCAGATTCCTTGCAAGGCAAGAAGGAGTTTTTTGAGCATTGCGCCAAGTACGTCAAGAAATATACACGCTTGGCTAAGTGCCCAAAATTCGCGCCGAAGTTGGCAAAGCGTTTCGAGCAGTTGCGGACCCAACTGAAAGATGACCGCCAGGCGTTGCGCACCGCGGAGGAAGCGCGCTCGATGGTCGCGTCACTCGTCGTCAGGATGGGCTCAGCGGGTGACATCGGAATCAAGATGTATGGCAAAGCCCCCGGCAACGTCCCAGAGATGATGGATTTCATGAGTCGTCGCTACAAGGAACAGGCTGGCGCCGTGGACCTGACGAGCCCAGACGCGCTTCAAAATATCACCATGCTGTTCAATATGTCCCTGCAGGAAAAGAAGGAAGCTTGTCCGAACGAAAAGTTTGGCCCCACACCCGATGACCTCATCGAGGCCGCAAAGAACGGTCAGTCTTTCGATACGGTGCGGGAGAAGATGTTGTGCTCCTTCAATCTTCATAACACCAGGCCTCGTGACAACGGCTGGGAATGAGAGCTGCTGAGCCCTGGCTCAACGACATCGTGGGACCGCATCGAAGAAGCGGCCCCACGGTGATTTACCGGATCAATGCAATCAGGATGATGATCGGAATGGGCACGCCCAGCAGGTAGAGCAGGATCGATCGCATCTCGGTTCTCCTTGTCTGTTGTCTGGCTCGACCAGGTATCTCACTCGATCCGGTCGCGTTGCCGGCCGCCGACGGTGGCCATCAGGCTCGCGGTGAACGCGCCCACCAGCAGCGCGACGAACATCCACAAGGCCGCCGTGAGGGCCGTCTTGCGCGCGGCGTCGGCGGCCTCTCGGGCGCGCTGCAGCGTCTCGGTGACGCGGCGCTCGGCGTCGGCCTGGGTCAGGCCGGTGCGTTGCGCCACCAGTTGCGACGCGGCACGCGCGTCTTCCGGCGACAGCTGGCCGCCGTCACGCAGCGCGCGCATCAGCAGCCGGTTCAGCGAAGCGGACGATCGCTCGTCCGCATGGACCATCGAGGCGTCCGGCCAGGCCCGCAAGGTCGCGGGATCGGCCCCGGCCGGCGGCGCGGCGGTCGTGGTCGTAGTCGCGGTCGCGGATGGACGCAGCAGGGTGTCGACGTAGTAGCCCATGTCATCGGCGCCCACGGAGGCCCGGGCACCCGTGCCCGCGGCGGCCGCCGCCCCACGCACGCCGATCCCGGCGATCGCGCCGATCGAGGCCGTCAGCACCGCCGCCGTGAACAGGGTGGCGACCGACCACGAGAGCAGGCCATGGGCCGTGTCGCGGAAGTGGACCTCGTCGACGTCGGTGTCCCGCCATCGCACCCGCAGCCGGCCCGCGAGATACCCGCCGACGCCGGAAGCCGCCAGCTGCGTGAAGGCCAGCCACACGATGCCCGCGACGCCCAGCGTCCCGGCGCTCGCACCGTCGCCGGCCCAGGGCGACGCGGCGGCCAGACCCAGCCCCACGCCGAGCAGCAGCAGGATCAGCGACAACGCCGCCGCCGCCGCGGCACCAGCCAGCACGGCGCCCCACGACACCGCGGCGGTCGACGCGCGACCGGGCAGCACGCTGCCGCCCTCGCCCGGATACCAAGCCTCATTTGCCACCATGGCCGTCCCCTCGAGTTGTGATGCACTCTGCTGGCAAGGGACGGGCCTGACATGTCGTGACCGGTAACCCCGTCGCCCCCAGTCCCACGCCGGTACGCAGCTCGCTCCCGCCCCTGCCGCGCCGCCGCGCCAGCCTCTTGCGTAACCTCCGCGCGTAACGCCCGTTACGGCGATGCCGTCACACCGACGATCCGACCCGCGCAGAATGCGGCTCCGATGACCGCCTCCACCGCTCTGGCCGCCGACGCGCCCCTGCACCGCATCCAGCTCCTGCCGCAGGGGCTGCGCATCGACGGCCTGCCCGAACTGCGCGGCCGCCTGCTGCCTCGCCTGATCGCCGCGCTGCTGCAGGCGCACGAGCAGGGCCTGGCCCGTGTCGACAGCCCCTGCGCCCGCGCCGAATTGCGCGAGCGCATCGCCGGCATGGCCGAACTCCACCGCACGCAGGTCTGGCGCGCGCTCGCACTGCTCGACGACGGCCCGCTGGCCGCGCTGATCGAGGCCAGCGCCCGCAGCAGCGGTCCGTTCTGGCTCAACGCCGCGCTGCTGCCGGCCTGCCGCTTCGAGATCGACGGCGAACCCGCCGCCGGCGAGGTGCTGGCGCGCTGGCTCGGCCAGCAGCGCCCGGTGCGCGCGCCCGCCGCCGCGCCGCTGCTGCCGCTGGCCTATGCCGAGGCGCTGGCCCGCGCCGACTACCTGCTGGACCGCGGCGAGCTGTATCCCGCCCGCCTCGCGCTGCAGCAGGCCCTGCCGCACGTACCGCCGGACGACGCCGCGGCGGCCGCCGCGCTCGGCCTGCGCCGCGCCCGCATCGCCCGCCGCCTGGGCGACTGGGCCGCGCTGCAGGACGAACTCCGCGAGCTCGGCCAGACGCTCAACCACGGCCGCCTGCCGCGCCTGGAACGCCGCCAGCTCCGCGCCCGCGTCGCCATCCTCGCGGCCTGGCACTGGTTCGGCAGCCTCGGCCAGGCGGCGCCAGCCCTGGAGAAACTCGACGAGGTCGATCCCGAGGCCCTCGCCGCCGACTCCTCGCTGCGCTGCGACCACGGCAACCTGCGCGGCATCGCGCTGCGCGACCTCGCCATCGCCCGCGGCGACGCCGCCCTCGCGGCGCAATCGCTGGCCAGCCTCGGCGACGCGCTGCGCTGCGCCTCGCTCGCCGGCCTGCCCGACGCGCTCCAGGTCTGCGCCGCGAACCTGTCCAACGCGCTCGGCCGGCTCGTCGAGGCCGACCTGCTGCCCGCCGACGGCCCCGGCATCGAGGACGCGCTGCGCTGGCTGCTGCTCAGCGACGCGCTCTGCGCGCGCTGGCAGATCGGCCGCAGCTCGCTGCTGAACACCATCTTCCTGCTGCGGCTCGCGGCGCTCGGCCGCCTGGACTTCGCGGCGCTGCAGCGCCTGGCCACGACGCAAGGCCTGCCCCTGCCGGCCTCGTCCTTCGGCGACCTCGCCGCGTCTCGCTGGGCCTCCTGCCGCGCGCGGCAGTCCCAGATCCCCGCGGACCAACGCTGCGCCTTCCTGCTGCTGTGGGCCCGGCATGCACTCGACGAGGGCGATGCGTTCAGCGCCACCGACCTGGTGCGGCAGGCGCGGCTGCAGGCACGCAAGCTCCGCGATGAAGACGCCAGGCGGCGCTACCTCGACGAGGCCGAGGCGCTGATGCCGCAGTCGCGGCAGGCTTGAGGTCCGGAATCACGCCGGGAGGCCAGGCGCGGGCACTCCACGACGCGTGGGGCATCCCTCCGGGAACCCCACGCATCATTCCGGCCCCACCCGCACTCACTGCCCTCGGGCCTCGGCGCAACGGACGTAACGGCACTTCGATGCCTGGCACGGAAGGAGAGTCCGGACACTGACCTCCTCTCTACATCGTCCGGAGCCCCCATGTCCCTGCCCCGCCTGATGGCCAGCACGCTGCTCGCCTGCCTCGCCCTCACCGCCTGCCGCGCCTCGATCGCGCAGACCGCCATCGCTGCCCCGGTCCCCGTCGATCAACGCGAGCGCTGGGAGACCCGGCCCGAACTGCAACGCCACTTCGAGGAACTCGGCACCCAGGGCACGCTGACCGTGCTCGACACCCGGTCGCATCGCTGGATCGCCTCGGACAGCGTCCGCGCCTTCGAAGGTTTCCTGCCCGCGTCGACGTTCAAGATCCCGATGTCGCTGATCGCGCTGGAAACCGGCGCCGCCGTCGACGAGACCCAGGCCTTCAAGTGGGACGGCACGAACCGCCGCATCGAGGACTGGAACCGCGACCAGACGCTGGCCTCGGCCTACAAGGTCTCCGCGGTGTGGGTGTTCCAGTCGCTGGCGCGCCAGGTCGGCCAACCCACCGTGCAGCAGTTCGTGCGCGACTTCCGCTACGGCAACGCCAAGGCCGGCCCCGTCGGCGACCGCTTCTGGCTCGACGGCGACCTGCGCATCTCGGCCGTGGGACAGATCGACTTCCTGCGCCGCGTGCACGACCGCGCGCTGCCGCTGTCCGACCGCAGCTACGACATCGCCCGCAAGGTCATGCTGCGCGACCAGGGTCCCGGCTGGCGCCTGTATGCCAAGACCGGCTGGGCCGACAACACCCAGCCCGGCCTGGGCTGGTTCGTCGGCTGGGCCGAGCAGGACCGCGACACGCGCCCCGTCTACTTCGCCCTCAACATGGACATGAAGGACCCCGCCTTCGGCCCGAAGCGCGAGGAAATCGTCAAGCGGGTGCTGCGCGGCATGGGCGTGCTCGATGAGCGATGACCGAGGAGCGATGACCGAAAGACGATGACCGATACTCCCGCATCGTCATTGCCCCCGGATTGGACATCCCGATGAAGCTCCGCGCCCTCGCCCGACTGGCCCTTGTTCCCGCTCTGCTGCTGAGTGCCGGCCTGGCGCAGGCCCAGGTGGTCGTCGCTGACGCCTGGGTGCGCGCGACGGTGCCGCAGCAGAAGGCCACCGGCGCCTTCATGCAGATCAAGTCGCCGACCGCGGTGACGCTGGTGTCGGTCAGCACCCCCGCGGCCGGCGTGGCCGAGGTGCACGAGATGGCGATGGACGGCACCGTGATGCGCATGCGCCCCGTGGCGGCACTGGCGGTGCCCGCGGGCAAGCCGGTGGACCTGAAGCCGGGCGGCTACCACGTGATGCTGATGGACCTGAAGGCACCGCTGAAGACCGGCGACGCGGTGCCGCTGACGCTGGTGTTCGAAGGCGCGGACAAGTCGCGCTCCACCGTCACCGTCCAGGCCCCCGCCCGCACTGGCCCGGTCGTCTCGCCCGATGCCAAGGACCCGCACGCGGGCCACGGCGACCACAAGCATTGATCGGCGGCGCGCCGGCAGTCGCCCCGGGCCCGGACGCCCGAACCCGAACCCGAACCCGAACCCGAGCCTGAGCCTGAGCCTGAGCCTGAGTTCGCATCAGCGCCTGAGCCCTTCGGCCAGGTGATCCACCAGCGCCTTCAGCCGTTGCGGCAGGAAGCGCTGGCTCGGCAGCAGCGCATGCAGCGGCATCGGCCGCCCGACCCAGTCCGGCAGCACCTCGACCAGCGCCCCGCTCGCGAGGCTGTCGCGGATGTCCAGGCAGCTCTTGTAGGTCATGCCCCGCCCTTCGAGGGCCCACTGGTGGGCGATGCCCCCGTCGTCCGCGGTGCGGCGGCCATGGACCGCCACGTCCACCGGCGCTGCCTGCAACGCGTCGCGCCGCCAGAAGCGCCATTCGCGCTCCAGCCGGTCGCCGATCTTGAAGCGGATGCATTCGTGCTGCCCCAGCTCGCCGGGATGCGAGGGCCGGCCGTGCCGCTTCAGGAAGTCCGGCGAGGCGACCAGCAGCCGGCGTCCGTCGTGCAGCTTGCGCGCGACCAGGCGCGAGTCGGCCAGTTCCCCATACCGCAGGGCCAGGTCGACCTCGTCGCGGACGACGTCCTGCAGCGCGTCGCCGACGTTGAGCTGCAGCTCGACGCCCGGATGCCGCTCGAGGAAGCTGTCCAGCAGCGGCAGCACCACCCGGCGCGTGAGATCGCTGGACGCGCTGACCCGGATGCGTCCGCGCAGGACCGTCGCGCCGCGCCGCGCCGCCTGCCCGTCGCTGCCGTCGCCACCGTCGGTCACCAGGGCGAGGCCTTCGTCCAGCAGCTCCAGCGCACGCTGCGCGTAGTCGCGCAGCCGCTCGCCGGCGGGTGTCAGGCGCAACGCCCGGGTGCTGCGCTCGGCCAGCCGCACGCCCAGCCGCGCCTCCAGCTTCTTCAGCATCGCGCTGGCCGCCGCGGGGGTGATGCCCATCTCCCGCGAGGCCGCCGTCAGGCTGCCGCCGCGGGCACATTCGATCAGCAGGCGCAACTCGGCGGTGTTCTCGATGTCCATGGCGACGATTTTCCGTCGATCTTCAATCATGGTTTGAAACTGATAGCGATTCGGCAGGCTTCATTGATGCCGTCCGAAGCGCCACCATACGAACCAAGGCTCAGGGGCCTCCCCCCGCCCGCCGCCTCACCACGTCCTGTTTCCGGATCCATTCCGGATCCATTCCGCACCCATTCCGCGCCCATTCCGCATTCCCAAGGAGTCCGCCATGAAAGCCGTCGGCTACTTCAAGTCCCTGCCCATCACCGAGGGCGAATCGCTGATCGACCTCGACCTGCCCCTGCCTACGCCCGGTCCGAAGGACCTGCTGGTGGAGGTCGCGGCGATCGCCGTCAATCCGGTCGACACCAAGGTCCGCATGCGCCGTGCCAGCGCCGACGGCACGACGCCGGTCGTGCTCGGCTGGGACGCCGTCGGCACGGTCCGCGCGATCGGGCCCGAGGTCACCGGCTTCGCCGTCGGCGACCGCGTCTGGTACGCCGGCGACATCACCCGCCCCGGCAGCAACGCGCAGTTCCAGTGCGTCGACCACCGCATCGCGGCGCTCGCGCCGGCCTCGCTCAGCGACGCCGAGGCCGCCGCGCTGCCGCTGACGGCGATCACCGCCTGGGAACTGCTGTTCGACCGCCTGCAGGTGCAGCGCCAGCCGGAACGGCCGGTGAGCCTGCTGGTCACCGGCGCGGCCGGCGGCGTGGGCTCCATCCTGGTCCAGCTGGCGCGCCGCCAGTCCCACCTGACCGTCATCGGCACCAGTTCCGAGCCTGACGGCGAAGGCGGCCAGTGGCTGCGCGCGCTGGGCGCCCACCACGTGATCAACCACCGCGAACCGATCGCGCCGCAGATCGCCGCGCTGCAACAGGCCGGCGTGCCGCCGCTGCGCCACGTGACCAGCCTGACGCACACGCCGCAGCACTTCCGCGGTTTCGTCGACGCGCTGGAGCCGCAGGGACAGCTGGCCATGATCGACGACTTCGGCCCGCAGGACCTGGACGTGATGGCGCTCAAGGGCAAGTCGCTGTCGCTGCACTGGGAGCTGATGTTCACGCGCTCCATGCACGCGACGCACGACATCGCCGAGCAGGGGCGCCTGCTCGCGGAGGTCGCGGCGCTGGTCGACGCCGGCCAGATCCGCACGACGCTGTCCGACGTCGTCGGCACGATCTCGGCCGCCACCCTGAAGCGCGCCCACGCGCTGCAGGAGAGCCAGCGCCAGCGCGGCAAGCTCGTGCTGCAGGGCTGGCCCGCCTGAGGCCGTCCGAGGGAGCGCCCTCTGAAATCCGTGCGCTGTACGGCTCGCGTTGCGCGTTTGCCGCACTTCCTGTCACCACTGTGACGTCTTACCGCCCCGGCCCGCCGGGGCGTTTTCATTCATGGGGGTCCCGGGAAAACCTCCAGTGCGCGCACCCTCCGCGCAGGCGATACCTCGCACTCGGACGCCAACAAGCAGTTCGGGCGACAAAGTCAACAACGGCCGACCACGGCCACGAAGAACAAGAGGGATCGTCATGAACATCCGCAAGGTCCTGGCCGCGGCTTCGGTCGCGTCGGCGGCTTTCCTGCCGGCGGTTTTCCTGTGCGCCGCGGCGCCCGCCGCCGCCGCCACCATCGGCGTCATCCTGCCGGGCAGCTATCCGAGCGCCGCGCAGGCCGAGGAACTCCAGCTCGGCATGACGCTGGCGCTCAAGACCTGGCCCGGCGACGCCGCGCCCAAGCTGGTCGTCAAGGACAGCGGCTGCGACGCCCGCAAGGCCGATGCGATCTCGCAGGAATTCATCAAGGCCAAGGTCGACGTCGTGCTGGGCAACTGGTGCGAGATCTCCGCCGGCGCGGAGGCGTTGCGCATCGCCGGCATCCCCTTCATCTCCAGCAACGCCGAACGGATGAAGGACCAGGACCTGCAACTGCAGCTGGGCCGCATCGAGCTCAATGCCGGCGAGAAGATCGCCGCCGACCTGCGCCGCCAGACCGGCCTGCGGATCAGCGCGCGCACCTCGTGCTGGATGGACTTCGACGCGACCCTGTCCGAGCGCGTGGACGCGGTGCTCTGCCCGGTGCTGACGATCGACCGGTCCCGCTGGGACCAGGTGGCCAACACCTACGGCGCGGCCTTCCGCAAGCCGTTCACGGCCTCGGCCGCGCGGGGCTACGCGGCGATGGAAGTGGCACTGAACTACCTGCGCCGCGCCAAGGCCATGAAGCCCGCCGCAGCGTTGAAGGAGACGCAGTCGATGTCGACCCTGCTCGGCCCGGTGCCGGCCGCCGACGCGCCCGCGCCGGCGACGGCGCTGCAGCTGGTGTTCCGGCACGACCTGCCCCGGCTCAATCCGCAGCAGACGCAGACGCTGGACAAGCTGGTCAAGACCAAGGGCTGCGCCTGCCCCGGCGGCACGCTGCGCAACGGCTGCCCGCGCGACTCCGGCCCCTGGGGCGAACTGCCCTTCGTCGTGCGCGGCGGCGGCACGCCGGCGGCCTGCACGAAAGCGATCGCGATGCTCGAGCTCTGATCAGCGCGACAACCACCGGAGGATGCGCAAGGCGATCTCGACCAGCGTGGGCGGCGACCCATCGCCCGGCAAGGACCAGCCGGAAGACGGCCAGTCGCGTCCGGCGTCGCGGCGCCCTTCGCGGCGCTCGTTCTCCGCGTCGTAGCGCTTCTCGTACTTGCCCTTCCAGAAGAGGCCGTGCTTGCCGCCGGCCGCGTCGCGCGCCTCGAAGCGGTAGGAGGCCAGCCGCTCGCGGCGCTCGCGCTCGGCCTGCGCATCCGCCTCGTGGCCGTCGTGCTCGAGCGCGTCGAGCAAGGGCCCCAGGTCCGCCAGCGACGGGACCACCACCGCATGATGGCAGCGGCCGCAGCGGGTCTCGCGCGTCGGATCCAGCGGCGCGCCGCAGCCCCGGCAGGCCCAGCCCAGCGGTTGGCCGCCGTTGGGCATCAGCAGCGGCTCGGTGCTCGAGCGCTGGCGCAAGGCCGCCGTCAGCCGCGGCATGTCGACCATCAGCAGCGGACTCTTGCACCATGCGCAGTCCTCGCCGTGGCCGTCCGCCGGACCGCCGCAGTTCAGGCACAGCAGCTCGCGCTTCTCCGCCTGCAGCGCGTAGCGCTCGCCGGGCAGCAGCGGCCGGACCAGGCCGCGCTCGGCGAGCATGCCGGCCTGGCTGTGCAGGTGGCCGCCGCAATTGCCGCACTCCAGCGCCGGGAAGCGGCCGTAACGCGTGAGGTTGCGGACTTCCTTGAGCGCCTTCGCGCAGATCGGGCAGCGCCGGTCCGGCTGGTGCGGCACCTCGCCGCGCCGCAGCCGGTGCAAATCGCGCAACAGCTCGATCCAGGCGGCCGGCGACAGTTGCACCGACTCGCGCGCGTCGAACCAGACCAGGCCACAGGGACCGCAATGATCGATGTCCACCGTCGCCGGCGTCTGGCGGCCGGGCATGGCCAGGTGCCGCATCGGCGCGCGGCACTGCGGGCAGTCGATGAACTCGCCCTTGCGCCAGGACAGCTCGCCGCCCATCGCCAGCGGCGGCAGCGCCGCCGGCGCGTCGGGAACGGTGTCGGCGAAATCGTCGCCGGGGCGGCGGCCCGGGGTGGAGGTCGTCAAAGACATGCCGACATTCTGACCCCGGCGCCGTTCGCCCCGATGGGGGATACGGACCCCGCCGAGGTCGGCGCGGCGCGGCGCACGCCCCCTATAGTCCGGTTCTCGGCGAGCGGCGGGCGTCAGGTCCGCCGCCCCGCGACGACAAGGAACGCCCATGGTCAAGAAGCAACAGAAGACGGCCGCCCCGAAGCAGGCGCAAGGCCGCCGCAAGGCCGCGACGCCCGCCTCGACATCGGCGGCGGACACGCCGTTCGCGGAGCAGGTCAGGACCTCGGCGCAGCAGATCTGGTCGGCGGGCCTGGCGGCGTTCGCGAAGGCCCAGGAACGGGGCGGCGCGTCCGTCGACACCGCCGCTCCGGCGCCGGACGCCGCCGCGCGCCGGCTGAGCGACCTGGCCGGCGAAGTCGGCTCGCGCGCCGGCCAGCACTGGGACAAGCTGGAATCGATCTTCGAGGACCGCGTCGCGCGCGCGCTGGAGCGGCTGGGCATGCCCGCGCCGGGCGAGGTGGCGCAGTTGAAGGCACGCGTCCAGGCGCTGGAGGCGGAAGTCGCGCTGCTGCGCGCCGCGCAGGGCCTCTCCGCGCGCAAGCCGGCGAGCCGGAGCGGGAAGGCGGCGGCCCAGTCGTCGAAGGCGACGAGCCCCGCCCCCGTCGCGAAGACCGCCAAGGCAGGCGCCAGGGCCGCGAAGACCGCGAAGGCCGCGAAGGCCGCGAAGGCCGCGAAGACCTCGAAGGGCGGCAAGCGCACGACCTGACCCCCGCTCGCCGCCGGGCGGCGTGCACTTCGTCACGAAGCGTATCCCGATCCCCAGCGCACAGGGGGATGGCACCCGAGAGGCGGTCTCGAACAATTCGACACAGGCGCAGACACCCCTGCGCACCCCTTGTCGAACTTCCGAGTCCCGCCATGAAGCGCCTGATCGCCGCCGCCCTCTTCACTGCCCCGCTGCTGGCCGCCCCGCTGCACGCCCTGGCGGCTCCGGTGAACCTGATCAACAACGGCAGCTTCGAGGCGAACGCCGTCGGCAACGGCAGCTACACGATCGTGAGCAGCGTCGCGGGCTGGACCGTCGGCCCCAATGGCCTGGAGATCCGCAACAACGTCGCGGGTTCGGCGTTCAGCGGCGGCAACTACGTCGAGCTCGACACCACCGGCAACAGCTGGATCAGCCAGACGCTGAACACCGTGATGGGCGCGACCTACACGCTGTCCTTCTCCTACGCGAACCGCCCGGACTTCCGCAGCGTCGCGAGCAACGGCATCGACTGGAGCATCGGCAGCCTGAACGGCCTGGTCGGCAACAACGCGACCACCACCTGGCAGACCTACACCACGACCTTCACCGGCACCGGCAGCCCGATGACGCTGCGCTTCGCCGCGGCGGGCCTCAGCGACTCCTACGGCACCTCGCTGGACAACATCAGCGTCAGCGCCGTGCCCGAACCCCAGAGCCTGGCCCTGCTGCTGGCCGGCCTGGGCGTGATGGGCGTGGTCGTGCGCCGCCGCCAGGGCGCCGGCAAGGCCTGACCCCCGCAGGATTCGAGTCCTCGACGACTCGTTGGGAGCGCCGTGGGTAGAGACCGCGGACGCGCAAGAAGAAAAGGGCATCCCGCAAGGGGTGCCCTTTCTCTTTGGCGCGGCGATCGGGGCGCGGCAATCGGGTCGCCGCGCCCGGACGTCCCGGTCAGGCGAGGTAGCGCGACTCGAGATGCCGGCGGAAGTGCGCCGGGTTCAGCGCCTCGCCGCTGGCGCGCCGCACCAGCTCGGGCGTTTCCCAGCGGCTGCCCTGCGACCACACGCGCGACTTCAGCCAGTCGAACACCGGCGTGAGCTCGCCGCGAGCGATCTCCTCGTCCAGCGCCGGCCGCTCGCGGCGCATCGTCGCGAACCACTGCGCGGCGTACATCGCGCCCAGCGTGTAGCAGGGGAAGTAGCCGTAGAGCCCGCAGCCCCAGTGCACGTCCTGCATGCAGCCGTCCTTGTAGTTGCCACGCGTGTCCAGGCCCAGCAGCTCCTGCATCTTGGCGTCCCACAGCGCGGGGATGTCCTCGACCTCGATCTGGCCCTCGATCAGCGGGCGCTCGATCTCGTAGCGCAGGATCACGTGGGCCGGATAGGTCACCTCGTCCGCGTCCACGCGGATGAAGCCCGGCGCGACGCGCGTCATCAGCTTGTGCAGGTTGCCGGCGGCGAATCCGCGCTGCTGCCCGAGGTGGCGTTCCACCAGCGGCTGCAGCAGGCCGGCGAAGCCCGGATGCGAAGCGAGCTGCATCTCGAAGGACAGGCTCTGGCTCTCGTGCAGTCCCATCGAGCGCGCGCCGGCCACCGGCAGGCCCAGCCATTCGCGCGGCAGGTTCTGCTCGTAGCGGCCGTGGCCGGTCTCGTGGATGGTGCCGGTCAGGCTCTGCAGGAAGCTGTCGTCGCGGTAACGCGTCGTCATGCGCACGTCCTCCGGCACGCCGCCGCAGAACGGATGGGCGCTCTCGTCGAGGCGCCCCGCCTCGAAGTCGAAGCCCAGCAGCTTCATCGCGTCCAGGCCCAGCGCGCGCTGCGACGCGGCCGGGAACGGCCCTTGCGGATGGATCACCTCGTCGTCGGCCTGGCGCGCCATGGCCTCGCGGATCAGGCCCGGCAACCACTGGCGCAGGTCGCCGAAGACGCGGTCGATGTCGGCCGAACGCATGCCGGGTTCGTAGTGGTCGAGCAACGCGTCGTAGCGGCTCAGGCCGGTGGCCTCGGACAGGCACTGGGCCTCCTCGCGCGCGTAGCGGACGACCGGGCGCAGGTTCTCCACATAGCCGCTCCAGTCGTTGGCGGCGCGCTGCTGGCGCCACGCATGCTCGCAGTGCGAGTTGGCCAGCGAGCGCGCTTCCACGAGCCGCTGCGGCACCGCATTGGCCGAGCGCCACACCCGGCGCATCTCGCGCAGGGAGGCCTGCTGGAAGTCGTCGAGCGGCTCGAGCGCGGCCTCGTCAAGCAGCTGCTTCAGCGCGGGATCGGTGCCCAGCTGGTGCAGCAGCCCGCCCATCTCGGCGAGCGCTTCGGCGCGGGCCTGCGCGCCGCGCGCCGGCATGAAGGCGGACTGGTCCCACGACGCGATCGACTGCAGGTGGGACAGGCGGTGGATGCGCTGGTGGCGCTGGCACAGGGCGTCGTACGCCGGGGTGCTGGGGGTGCTCATGCGGTCTCCTTTTGGGTCCCGCCATTGTGCAACCCTCGACCGCCGCGCCGTGCCTTGAGCGCCCCCGAGCTACTCGAAGAGCGCGATACCGATGGCGGTCATCAGCAGGTAGCGCAGGAACTTGCCGACCGCCATGTAGGCCACGCAGGGCCAGAACGGCAGACGCAGCCAGCCGGCCAGGGCGCATAGCGGATCACCGACGATGGGCAGCCAGCTCATCAGGCAGGTCTTCGCGCCGAAGCGGCGCAGCCAGCCGAGCACCCGCTGGTCGCGCGGCGAGTGATGGACGGCAGCCTCGTAGGCGCGCTCCGCGCCGTAGCCCATCCACCAGGTGATCGCGCCGCCGATCGTGTTGCCGGCCGTGGCCACGAGGATGGCCGGCCAGAACAGCTCCGGCTTCGCATGCACCAGCACCAGCACGACGGGCTCGGAGCCCATCGGCAGCAGCGTCGCCGAGATCAGCGCGACGACGAACACCGCGCTCAAGCCCACCCGCGGGAGAGATAGGGTCTCCAGCATCAGGTGAATCATCTGTTGCAGCCAAGCTTCCATGCGTGCAATTATCCGAAGACCATGTCCCTGCGCCGCCTTGCCGTTTCGTCGTTCGCGCTGATCGGCCTGGCCGTCGCCGGCCTGGCCCTCACCGCCTCGCCGCGATCGCGCGCGGTCGCGATGGCGCAGACCGCGCCGCCCTCCGCACAGGCAAGCGCGGCGCCCGGCGCGACGACGCCTCCCCTGGCGCCTCCGCCCCCGATCGCCGGCTGTCCGATGCTGGTGGCCTCCGGCAATCCGCAGTACCCGCCCTACCTCTGGCGCGATCCGGCCGACGAGCAGAAGCTGGTCGGCGCCAACGCCGACCTGATGCAGTGGCTCGCGGCGGAGATCGGCATCCCGATCGAGACCCGCTACGTCGGTCCCTGGGGCCGCGTGCAGGAGGAGATGCGCGCCGGTCGCATCGACCTGATCGCGGGCGCCTTCTTCACGCTGCCGCGCACCGAGTACATGGACTACTTCCACCCCGCCTTCCGCGAGACGCGCAGCGTCATCTGGACGCGGACGGCGGCACCGGTGCCGTACAAGCGCTGGAGCGACCTCGCGCCCAGGCAGGGCGTGACGGTGATCAACAACAGCTTCGGCGTGGAGTTCGACAACTACGCGCGCCAGTCGCTGAAGATCAGCCAGGTCGCGAGCATCGAGCAGGCCATCCTGATGCTGCAGCGCGGACGCGCCGACTACCTGATCTACGAGGACACGCCGGCCGAGGCCTATGCCGCGCGCAACGGCGGTCCGGCGATCCAGCCGCTGATGCCGGCGATCGCGCGCGAGGGCCTGTACCTGACGCTCTCCCACCGCTCCCGCTGCAACAGCGCCGAGCTGCGCGGCCGCATCGCCCGCGCGGTCTACAAGCTGTCGCAGGACCGCGTGATGAACCGCTTCGTCGAACAGGGCTTCGTGCTCTGGCGCAAGCAGCCCGCGCTGTAGACGCCTTCCGCGACCGGTCGCGCGCGGCGGCCCTCCGAAGGATGGCGCGGGGGTATACTCCTGCCTCTTTTTTGTGCAACCGCGCCCGCCGTCCCCGATGTCCATGCCGCCGCCCGGCCCCCTCGCGCTGGGTCCCTACCTCCTGCCGAACCGCCTGTTCGTCGCCCCCATGGCGGGCGTGACCGACCGGCCCTTCCGCGTGCTGTGCAAGAAGCTCGGCGCGGGGTATGCGGTGAGCGAGATGGTGACCTCGCGCAAGGAGCTGTGGAACAGCCTGAAGACCTCGCGCCGGGCCAACCACGAGGGCGAGTCCGCGCCGATCTCCGTGCAGATCGCCGGCACCGACGCGGCCATGATGGCCGAGGCCGCCGCCTACAACGTCGACCGCGGCGCCCAGATCATCGACATCAACATGGGCTGCCCGGCCAAGAAGGTCTGCAACAAGTGGGCCGGTTCGGCGCTGATGCAGGACGAGGCGCTGGCGTTGGAGATCGTCGAGGCGGTCGTCGCCGCCTGCGCGCCGCGCGGCGTGCCGGTGACGCTGAAGATGCGCACCGGCTGGTGCCAGGCGGAGAAGAACGCGGTGGCGCTGGCGCGCGCGGCGGAATCGGCCGGCGTCGCGATGGTTACCGTGCACGGCCGCACGCGTGAGCAGGGCTACAGTGGCCATGCCGAGTACGACACGATCGCCGCGGTGAAGGCCGCGCTGCGCATTCCCGTCGTCGCCAACGGCGACATCGACACCCCGCTCAAGGCGCGCGAGGTGCTGGCCGCCACCGGCGCCGACGCCCTCATGATCGGCCGCGCCGCGCAGGGCCGGCCGTGGATCTTCGCGGAGATCGCGCACTTCCTGGCCACCGGCGAGGAACTGCCCGCGCCGCGCATCGCCGACGCCAAGGGCTGGCTGGTGGAACACCTGCACGACCACTACGCGCTGTACGGCGAACTGACCGGCATGCGCAGCGCCCGCAAGCACATCGGCTGGGCCGTGCGCGCGCTGCCCGGCGGCGAGGATTTCCGCCGGCGCATGAATGCGCTGGAGAGCTGCGAGGCGCAGGTCGAGGCGCTCAGCGGCTGGCTGGACGGACTGGCCGACGAGCACGAGCGCCTGCCCTACCTGGCGGCGGCGGATCTCGACGAGGCGACCGGCGATGCCGCCAACGACGAACAACACCAAGACCAAGAAAGAAGGCTGACGGCATGACGCCCAAACCGATCGATTCCTGCATCCGCGAAAACCTGGAAGTCTATTTCCGCGACCTCGGCGGCGAGGTGCCGCACTCGATGCACGAGATGCTGATCCGTCTCGTCGAGAAACCGCTGCTGGAAGTCGTCATGCAGCACAGCGACGGCAACCAGAGCAAGGCCGCCGAATGGCTGGGCATCAACAGAAACACGCTGCGCCGCAAGCTGGTCGAGCACAAGCTGATCTGATCCCGCGCCGCCGCCACGAATCCCCCTTAGAAAGCTCCTCATGGCTCAACTCACCGCCCTGATCTCGGTCTCCGACAAGACCGGCATCGTCGACTTCGCCCAGGCGCTGCACGCGCTCGGCGTCAAGCTGCTGTCCACCGGCGGCACCGCCAAGCTGCTGGCCGACGCCGGCCTGCCGGTGACCGAAGTCGCCCAGCACACCGGCTTCCCGGAAATGCTGGACGGTCGCGTCAAGACGCTGCATCCGAAGATCCACGGCGGCCTGCTGGCCCGCCGCGACCTGCCCGAGCACGTCGCCGCGATCGAGCAGCACGGCATCGACACGATCGACATCCTGGCGGTCAACCTCTACCCGTTCGAGGCCACCGTCGCCAAGCCCGGCTGCACGCTGGAGGACGCGATCGAGAACATCGACATCGGCGGCCCGGCGATGGTCCGCAGCGCGGCCAAGAACTGGAAGGACGTGACGGTGCTGACCGACGCGTCGCAGTACGCGCAGGTGCTCGAGGAGCTGAAGGCCCACGGCAGGACCAGCGACCGGACGCGTTTCGCCGCGTCGGTGGCGGCGTTCAACCGCATCGCCCAGTACGACGCCGCGATCAGCAACTACCTGAGCGCCCGGCTGGAAGACGGCTCCCTGGCCGAGTACCCGGCCCAGATGAACAGCAGCTTCATCAAGGTGCAGGACCTGCGCTACGGCGAGAACTCGCACCAGACCGCCGCGCTGTACCGCGACCTGAACCCGGCGCCCGGTTCGCTGGTGACCGGCAGGCAGTTGCAGGGCAAGGAGCTGAGCTACAACAACATCGCCGACGCGGACGCCGCGTGGGAGTGCGTGAAGAGCTTCGACACGCCGGCCTGCGTGATCATCAAGCACGCCAATCCCTGCGGCGTGGCCGTCGCGGCGACCGCCGCCGACGCCTATGCCAAGGCCTTCAAGACGGACCCGACCAGCGCCTTCGGCGGCATCATCGCCTTCAACCGCGAAGTGGACCGGGCCGCGGCGGAGCTGGTGTCCAAGCAGTTCGTCGAGGTGCTGATGGCGCCCTCGTTCAGCGCCGAGGCCCGCGAGATCTTCAAGGGCAAGGTCAACGTGCGCCTGCTCGAGATCGCGTTGCCGCCAGGCGGCGCGCGTCCCTGGGACCAGGGTCGCAACCTGCAGGACGTCAAGCGCGTCGGCTCGGGCCTGCTGGTGCAGACCGCCGACAACCACTTCCTGACGAAGGCCGACCTGAAGATCGTCACCACGCTGCAGCCGAGCGCGCAGCAGCTGGACGACCTGATGTTCGCGTGGACCGTCGCGCAGTACGTGAAGAGCAATGCCATCGTGTTCTGCGGCAACGGCATGACGCTGGGCGTGGGCGCGGGCCAGATGAGCCGCATCGATTCCGCGCGCATCGCCTCGATCAAGGCGGAGAACGCCGGCCTGGCGCTGGCCGGCTCGGCGGTGGCGAGCGACGCCTTCTTCCCGTTCCGCGACGGCCTGGACGTGCTGGCCGACGCGGGCGCGTCCTGCGTGATCCAGCCGGGCGGCTCGATGCGTGACGAGGAAGTCATCGCCGCCGCCAACGAGCGCGGCATCGCGATGGTGTTCACCGGCGTGCGCCACTTCCGCCATTGATTGCGGATTGATCGCGGCTGGACGGACCTGGCGCCTCCCCCATCGCGGGGAGGCGCCGACCGGTATTCGCCCACTCTTCGGGATGACCGGCGCACGCGTCGCGTGGACGCCACTGGCAGCAAGAAAAGTGACATGTTCGTTGGCCTGACGAGCGGGTTTACCCCGATCGAGGTGCTACCTTCGCGCCCCGGCACCGTTCTGGTGCTGTTGTTCAAGAGCTAGCAAACATGAAAAAGATTTCCGTCATCGCCGCCGCCTTCCTGCTGGCCGGCGCCGCCCACGCCCAAGCCCCGAAGTCCGAGGTCTACGGCGAGCTGGGCTACACCTTCATCAGCATCGACGCCGGCGGCGACGATCTGAACCCGGGCCTGCTGCGCGGCATCGTGGGCTGGAACGTCCATCCCTACCTGGCCGTCGAAGGCATGCTCGGCACGGGCGTGAACGACGACAAGTCGGGCGGCGTGAAGACCAAGGTCTCGAACGCCTACGGCGTGTACCTGAAGCCGAAGTACAACTTCGGCAACGGCTTCGAAGTGTTCGGCCGCCTGGGCTACGCGCACAGCAAGGTCAAGGCGAGCTTCGGCAACCTGTCCGCCTCGGACAGCGACGACGACGTGTCCTACGGCATCGGCGCGAGCTACTCGTTCAGCAAGCAGTGGTACGGCGTCGTGGACTACACGAACTACTACGACAAGCACGGCGTGAAGGCCACCGGCGTGACGCTGGGCGCGGGCTACCGCTTCTGATCGCCGCCGTCGCCGCGATCCTCGCGGCGATCCGGCCGGGCTCCTGAAGCCCGCAAGACAAAGCCCGGCTCCGGCCGGGCTTTTGCTTTCGGGGGAGACGGTCGCGGCCGCTAGTCGGAGCTCTCTAGTCCAGGGTCGCTTCGCTTGGCCCGCTACATGAAACGGCATAGCCTTCGTCTCCACAAGAGCAACAGCGGAGACATTCATGGACCAAGCCCTGCACGAGCGCCTGCACCTGGTGTTGGAGCAGCAGCGCGCGGCGTTCGACCGTGAACGGATGCCGACGCACGCGGTGCGTCGCGATCGCCTGGCACGGTTGCTGAAGATGACGGACGACAACGCGGACGCGCTGGCCGACGCGATGTCCCGCGACTTCGGCCACCGTTCGCGGCACGAAAGCCTGCTGGCCGATCTCTTCACCGTCCAGTCCGGCGCCCGGCACGCGATGCGCCACCTGAAGCGCTGGATGGCCGTGAAACGCGCCCCGACCGCCCTGCACTTCCTGCCCGCCGGCAACCGGCTGATGCCGCAGCCGCTGGGCGTCGTCGGCATCGTCGCGCCCTGGAACTATCCGTACTACCTCGCGATGGCGCCCGCGCTCGCGGCGCTGGCCGCCGGCAACCGGGTGATGATCAAGCCGTCCGAGCTGACACCGGCCACCTCGGAGCTGATGGCCCGCCTGGTTTCCCAGCACTTCGCCCCGGACGAGATGACCGTCGTCACCGGCGACGCGGAGGTCGGCAAGGCGTTCACCCAACTGCCCTTCGACCACCTGTTCTTCACCGGCTCGACGCCGGTCGGACGGCTGGTCGCGCAGGCCGCGGCGCAACGCCTGACCCCGGTCACGCTGGAACTCGGCGGCAAGTCGCCCGCCATCGTCGATCGCAGCGCCGACCTGGCCCGCACCGCCGAGCGCATCGCCTTCGGCAAGCTGCTCAATGCCGGGCAGACCTGCGTCGCTCCGGATTACGTGCTGGTGCCGGAGGAACTGGTGCAGCCGCTGGCCGACGCGATCGTCGCGGCCGTGCGCCGGCTGTATCCGCGCATCGACGGCAATCCGGACTACTCCGCCATCGTCAGCCCGCGCCATCACGCGCGCCTGAAGGGATTGCTCGACGACGCGCAGGCGCGCGGCGCGACGCTGCGTCCGACGCATGACGACCGCCCCGGCGATCGGCGCCTGGTGCCGACGCTGCTGCTCGGCACGACGCCCGAGATGTCGGTGATGCGCGAGGAAATCTTCGGCCCGCTGTTGCCCATCGTGCCCTACGGCCACCCCTCCGAGGCGATTGCCCGCGTCAACGCCGGCGACCGGCCGCTGGCGCTGTACTGGTTCGGCGAGGACGGCCAGGCGCGCGACGACGTGCTCGCCCGCACGCACGCCGGCGGCGTCACGGTCAACGACTGCATCTGGCACCTCGGCCAGGAGGAACAACCCTTCGGCGGCGTCGGCGCCAGCGGCATGGGCTCGTACCACGGCGTCTGGGGCTTCAACACCTTCAGCAAGCTCAAGCCGGTGTTCCTGCAGTCGCGCTTCGCCGGCACCAGGCTCTTCTACCCCCCCTATGGCAAGACCTTCGACCGTCTGCTCGGCCTGCTGAAGAAGATCGCATGAGCGCCGCGAGCGCGTTCGATGCCGACTACCTGATCGTCGGCGGCGGGTCCGCAGGCGCGGTGCTCGCGAGCCGCCTGAGCGAAGACCCGGACTGCCGCGTGCTGCTGCTGGAGGCCGGTGGACGCGGCGACGGCTGGGTCACGACGACGCCCTTCGCCGGCGTGCTGCAGGTGGCGGCCAAGGTCAACAACTGGGGCTTCGAGACCGTCCCTCAGGCCGGCCTCAACGGGCGCCGCGGCTACCAGCCGCGCGGCAAGGCGCTGGGTGGATCGTCCGCGATCAATGCGATGGTCTACACGCGCGGACACCGCAGCGATTACGACGCCTGGGCCGCGGCCGGCAATGCCGGATGGGGCTACGACGACCTGCTGCCCTTCTTCGTCAAGGCGGAAGGCAACGAGCGCCTGGGGGCGCCGTGGCATGGACAGGACGGCCCGCTGCGCGTCGGCGACCTGCGCACCGACTCGCCGATCCACGACGCGTGGTGCGCCGCGGCACGGCAATGCGGGCATGCGGTGCTCGACGATTTCAACGGTGAGGCGATGGAAGGCCTCGGCGTCTACCAGGTCACGCAGCATCAAGGCGAGCGCTGGAGCGTCGCACGCGGGTACCTGGCACCGCATCTCGGCCGCCGCTCCAACCTGCGCGTGGAGACCGGCGTACGGGCCTTGTCGCTGGTGCTGGAGGGTCGACGTGCGATCGGTGTCGACGTGCTGCAGGGCGGTCATCGCCGCACGCTGCGAGCGGCGCGCGAGGTCATCGTCTGCGCCGGCGCGCTGCTATCGCCGCAGCTGCTGATGCTGTCGGGCGTCGGCGACGGTGAACAGCTGCAGGCGCACGGCATCGCGGTGCGGCACCACCTGCCCGGCGTCGGCCGCAACCTCCACGATCACCCGGACTTCGTCTTCGGCTACGAATCGGACAGCCTTGACCTCGCGGGGATCTCCGCGCGCGGAAGCGCCCGTTTCGTCAGAGAGATGGGGCGCTATCGCCGCGAACGTCGCGGGCTCGTCACCAGCAACTTCGCCGAATGCGGCGGCTTCCTGTCGACGCGTCCCGGTCTGCCCGCGCCCAACGTGCAGTTGCATCTGGTGGTGGCGCTCGTCGAGGACCACGCGCGCAAGCTGCGGCTGGGCCATGGCCTGTCCTGCCACGTGTGCCTGCTGCGACCGCGCAGCCGCGGCGCGCTGACGCTCGCCAGCGCTGATCCGCTGGCGCCGCCGCGCATCGATCCCGGCTTCCTCGAGAACGCCGAAGACGTGCGCGAGCTGATCGAAGGCTACAAGCTCACGCGCGACCTGATGCGCGCGCCGGCGATGAAGGCGTTCTGGAAGAAGGAGCTCTGGAGCGCCGGCGTCGACGCAGACGCCGACATCGAGGCGCTGCTGCGCCGTCGCGTCGACACGGTCTATCACCCGGTCGGCACCTGCCGCATGGGCCACGACGCGCCGGCTGTCGTTGACGACCGCCTGCGCGTGCACGGCATCGACGCGCTGCGCGTGGTCGATGCCTCGATCATGCCGAGCGTGGTCAGCGGCAACACGAATGCGCCGGTGGTGGCGATCGCGGAGAAGGCGGCGACCTTGATCCGCAAGACCCCAGGCGCGAGCTGAAAAACGCCCGCGCTCGGCGGGCTGTTCGTTTCAGTAAGTGGGACCGAGACCTGAGTGAGCAAGGCCGTCAGACGCCAGCCGGCGGTGGGATGTCAGACCAGAAGGAATCGTGACCGACAATGCTCGGATTGCCCGCTTGGTCCACCTGACGAACCTCCACCGAGTGATACTCCGACGAGGCCGACGTGTTGATGAAGGCACTGCCCGGGATCTGGCCGCCGCTACCCTGGATCCAGTCTCCTTTGCTATCGACCCGATACCACCATGTCGCCCCCGATTCAACGTTGAACACATTGAGATAATCCGACAGGCTGTCGATCCGGCTATCGTTTTGAACGAGGCGGGGCGCAGCCGGCGAAACGGTATCCAAGGTGTAAGACACCACGGCGGAACGACTGACGTTCCCGGCGGCATCAGTGACGTAGGCCTCGACGGCGTGCTTGCCTTGGCCGAATCCTTGCCCCAGGACCTGGAATCCGACGACACCCTCCGAAATAGCATTCATCTCAGGGGTTCGGCCATCCACTTTCACCGTCAGTTGAGCGCCCGGTTCGACGCCGTTGATCCAGACGATTCCTTGATTCATCAGCCATTTCCCGGTTGAGGAACTCAAGGTCGGTGAATCAGGCGCCATCGTATCCAGGGTCACCTGTGCCGACGATGCGGCCCCGACGTTGCCGGCGGCGTCGATCTGCCGGAACTCGATAGTATTGGCGCCCTCGTCGAGTAGACGCACCGGCAATTGCTGCCCGCCGCCACTGCGCCAATGGTCGTCGTCGTTGACTTTGAATTCCCAGGTGGCGCCCGCCTCGAGGTTGCCGATCGAGACGTAGCCAGCTGCGTTGATCAGGTGGTCCGCTGCCACGGCGCCGCCTTGCTTGCGGACGGTGGCCACCAAGGCGTCAGGCGGCGCGGAGTCCAAGGTGACGGTCAACGAATCGAGCCCGCTCACATTGCCCGCCAGGTCGGTCTGGCGCACATCGACCGTCTGGATTCCCTCGTGCAAGGCGCCGGCGGCCAGCGCGTCTCCCTGTCCCGCGATCCACTCACCGCCATCGATTCGGTACTCCCAGGTCGCCTGGTCCTCCAGCTGGTGGACCAAGAGGCTGCCTTGCGCATTGATCAGCGGCAAGCCGTTGCTGGTCACGAGGTCGGGCCGATCCGGCGCCTGACTGTCGCGCGTGACCGTGACCGACAGGACGGCGCTGTCGTGACCGGAACTGTCCGTCTGCACCAGGGTCAGGTCATTGCGCCCTTCGACCAGATCATTCGCCGACAGCAGGGATCCGCTGCCCACATGCCACTCGCTCTCGCCGTTGATGCGGTACTTCCAGGTCGCGCCCACTTCCAGGTTGTCGAGTACCACGCCGCCCTGCGTCGAGATCAGACCGTTGCGATCACCCTCAAGATGCGTCCGCAGCAGATCCGGCGCATCCAGGTCCTGCCGCACGGTGATGTTCGACGCGACACTGGCATTGCCGGCCGCGTCGACCTGCACGACCTCGACGCGGTTCTCGCCGCTCACCAGCGCGGAGGCGGGGATGCGCCCGTCGTGTCCGTCGATCCAGTCCCCTTGCCCGTTGACGCGGAACTTCCAGGCAGCGCCGCCTTCGATGCCGGAGACGTTGATGAAGTCCCTGGCATTCAACAGCTCGGCGCCGTTGCTGGTCTGCAGCATCGGCGCCTCGGGCGGCGACAGGTCCAGCGTCACCGTCAGGCTGGTCAGCGGACCGTGTTCGCCACCGGCGCCGACCTGGTAGGCCTCGATCCGGTTCTGGCCGGCGACGAGGGCGCCGGCCGGCACTTGAGCGTCCTTGCCTTCTGTCCACTCGGTCGCGCCGTTCACCCGGTAGAACCAGGTCGCACCGGCTGCCAGCGCGGAGACCGTGATCGTGCCGTCGTTGGTCAGGCCGTCGGTGGCCGAGCTGCCGTTGTCATGCGCCAGGGCCAGCGCCGGCGCCATCATGTCGTCGTGCACCCGCACCGCCAGCGTCGCGACTTCTCCACGACGGCCCTGTTCGTCGAGCTGCGCGACCATCACCGCATGCACGCCGCGTCCCAGCGCACCGGTATCGATGCGGTCGCCCTGACCGGCGTGCCAGGTCGTGTCGCCGTCGATGCGGTAGACCCACGGCGCGCCGGGTGAAGCGACAGCGACGTCGACATGGCCATGGCCGTCGATCGTGTCCTTGCCCGAGCTGGTCGACAGCCGGGGAGCCGGCGCCAGCGGCGGGGGGGCGGGCGTAGGCGTGGGCGCGGGCGTGGGCGCGGGCGGTGGAGAGGCTGCCGACGCTCGGTCGCTGCCCGATCCTCCGCTCGAGGCCGCAGCCCCTACGCCCGCCAGCAGCATGGCGCCGCCGGCCATCACCCAGGGCGCGACCACCGTGTGACTGCAGTCCTCCTCGGTGCCGTCCGAATGGATCTGCCGGCAGGTCGGCTCGTCACCCCCGCCCGTCTCTGTCCCCGTCTCTGTCCCCGTCCCCGTCTCCGTCTCCGTCTCCGTCTCCGACACGGTCCCGTTGCCCTGCGAGTCCGCGTCGACGACGCGCTCGCCTTCCGGTTCGTTCGCGGTGCCAGGCAGTTCATCCGCCTCCCGGCGCCGGGCCACGACCTTCTTGGCGGAGGCCGGCCTGTCGCCCGGGATGTCGACGTTTTCAAGGACCGGCGATACCGGGTTCTGTTCGGGATTGGTCTTGCTCATCGGAATGCCCATATGCATGAAGAAGTCAGGGCCCGCAGTCTCTTGCCTCCCCTGGGCGAACGCGATAGCCGATCAACACCTTCATTGACTGACAGACAGACTCATTTAGGTCAAGGTCTGACTTGTTTGCCAGTCCGGGATAATCGCGCCCATGGTCCTTGCCGAAATCACCGGCCTGTTCCTGTCCTGGCTCGCGCGCCTGATCACCGGCGCGCAGGGACACTGGAAAGGCTGCCCCCCGACGTCCGAACAGCGCATCTACTTCGCCAACCATCAGAGCCACTTCGACTGGGTCCTGATCTGGGCCTCGCTGCCCGGCGAGCTGCGCAGCCGCACCCGCCCCATCGCCGCGCGCGACTACTGGACGAGCTCCGCCCTCAAGACCTGGCTCACCAGCGCCGTGTTCAACGCGGTCTACGTGAGCCGCACCCGCGCGACGCCGGACGAAGACCCGCTCGAGCCGCTGGTCGACACGCTGCAGGGCGGAGACTCGCTGGTGATCTTCCCGGAGGGCACCCGCTCCAACAAGGGCGCGCCGCAGGCCTTCAAGGCCGGCCTGTACCACCTGTCCGAACAGTTCCCCGATGTGCAGCTCATCCCCACCTGGATCGACAACGTGCAGCGCGTGATGCCCAAGGGCGAGGTCGTGCCGGTCCCCATCCTGTGCACCGTGACCTTCGGCGCGCCCATCCGCATCGAGCCCGGCGAGGACAAGCGCGCGTTCCTGGAACGCGCCCGCGCGGCCGTGATGGCGCTGCGCCCGGGAGGATGGAAGGAATGAGGTGGCTCAAGTCATTGAACCCCGGCGAGCAGGTCGCCTTCCTGTTCGTCGTGCTGTTCGGCGTGCTGCTGGTGGTGAGCATCGGGTCGGTGCTGTGGTCGCTGCGCGAGCGCCCTGAGGACGAGCAGGAAGCCTGGCAGGCACGCTGGGCGCGCTTCCGCCACGAACTCAACATGGTCTGGGTCGGCGCGTGCCTGTTCTGGGCCGCGTGGGTCTCGGGGCCGGTCGGCGCGACGCTGCTGTTCGCCGTCTTCTCGTTCCTGGCCTTCCGCGAGTTCATCACGCTGCTGCACACGCGCCGCGCCGACCACCGCGGGCTGATCATGGCCTTCTTCGTGATCCTGCCGCTGCAGTACGTGCTGGTGGGCACGCGCCACTTCGACCTGTTCTCGGTGCTGATCCCCGTCTATGGTTTCCTGGCGATCCCGGTGACCAGCGCGCTGGCGGACGACCCGGGACGCTTCCTGGAACGCAACTCGAAGATCCAGTGGGGCATCATGGTCTGCGTCTACGGCCTGTCGCACGCACCGGCGCTGCTGCTGCTGGAGTTCCCGAAGTACGAGGGCCGCGGCGCCTTCCTGCTCTTCTTCCTGGTGGCCGTCGTGGCCTGCGGACAGGTCGCGCAGGCGATCGCCACCAGCCGCTTCCGCGCCAAGCCGGTGGCGCGCCGCATCAGCCGCTCGTTCACGATGAAGGCCTGGTGGATAGGCGCGTTCTCGGCCGCCTTCGCCGGCGCGCTGCTGTACTGGATCACGCCGTTCAAGGCCGGCCAGGCCGCGATCGCCGCCTTCATCGCGGCAGGCTGCGGCAGCTTCGGCGTGTTCGTGATGCAGGCGCTCAAGCGCGACGCCGGCATCAACGCCTGGGGCAACCGCAGCGCGATCACCGGCGCGGTCGGGCTGCTGGACCGCATCGCGGTGATGTGCTTCGCGGCACCGGTGTTCTTCCATTCGGTGCGGTGGTACTTCCGCGCCGGCACCTGAGCAGGGCGACACCATGCGCATCCTCGGCATCGACCCCGGCCTGCAGACCACCGGCTTCGGCGTGATCGACGCGGACGGGCCGCGCCTGGCCTACGTGGCCAGCGGAACGATCAAGACCAACGCGCTGCCCACCGGCGACCTGCCAGGGCGGCTGAAGATCCTCTACGACGGGATCCGCGAGGTGGTGTCGCGATATCAGCCGACCTGCGCGGCGGTGGAAATCATCTTCGTGAACGTGAACCCGCAGTCGACACTGCTGCTCGGGCAGGCCCGCGGCGCGGCACTCACGGCGCTGGTGTCCTGCGACCTGGATGTGTCGGAATACACCGCGGTCCAGATGAAGAAGGCCATCACCGGGCACGGCGGCGCCGCCAAGGCACAGGTGCAGGCAATGGTCGCGCGGCTGCTGAACCTGCCCGGGGAACCCGGCAAGGACGCAGCCGACGCCCTGGGCATCGCGATCATGGACGCCCACGCACGGGTGTCGTTCGAGGCGATGGGACGGCAGACGACGCTGCAACGCCGGCAGCACGCGCAGTTCAAGGGCTCGCGGACCTACTGAAATCCGGAGCGACCGAGCGCGCATCAGGCGTCAGCGCCGGGGCCCCTCTCCGCTCACAGTCTTCCCTTCGGTCAGGGTTCGCTTCAAGGGGCCCCGGCGCCGCCGCCTGATGCCGTGCGACCGAGGACGGTCGCCCCACCGTTCAGGGCTCGTCGTGCCAGTAGTCGAGGTCGCCCTCGCCCACCTTGCGGATGGCCTCGAAGGGACGCTCCGCCTCGGGCGGGACATGTTCGGCCATGAACTTGTTCGAGTCGGGATAGACGCAGATCTCGGGCTGCTCCATGGTGCTGATCGACAGGTACTTCAGCGGCGCGTCCGAGGTGTTGATGATGTGGTGCGGGTAGTCCGGCCCCGCCGGGATGAAGATCACGTCGCCGGCCTTGATCGGCAGGCGCTCGCCAGCGACGCGCAAGGTGCCGCTACCCTCGAGGACGACGAACATCTCCTCCTGCGCGTAATGCAGGTGGTAGGGACACGTGGTCTTGCCGGGCTCGACGATGTCGTAGGACGCGCCGAGCTTGCGCGCGGCCGTCTGCTCCGCGAGACGCGCGTAGCGCGAGTCGTACAGCGGCTCCCGCCGTCGCGTGCGCAACTCGACTTCATTGACGTTTCGGATCAGTTGGGCGGCAAGCGCCCGGGCTCGGTCGGTCATGCTGGGGTCTCCTTGCTCAGTAAACGGAGGCGATCTCACTTGAACTCAGGATCGGAAGCTAGCCTGTCCCCCCTCCTTCGGCAAACCGAGGTCACTGACATCGGCGACCTCGCTTCCTAGGATTCAGACATTCGGCCTCCGCACACGCACCGGCGGCCCCTTTCGATCCACTGACCGCAGGAGTTCCACATGCATTCGATCCAGGTGATGGTGGCGTACGATCCGCGAATGAACCGTCCACTGCTGATTCAGGCGGAATGGGATCCGGAGGCCTCGGTCTGGGTGGCGACATCCGACGACGTGCCGGGTCTTGCCGCCGAGGCGGAAACGCTTGAAGTATTGGAAGCCAAGCTCAAGGTGCTTGTACCGGAATTGCTTGAGGCGAATGGCCGGCTACCGGAAGGCCCCGAGGTCTCGATGGAGTTGCTCGCTCGCCGGAAGAGCATCGCTCAGATTCATACGCGCTGAATCCATGGTCGCCAGCTTCAGCCCGGAGCTGGTGCGGATACTGAGCGCAGCGGGTTGCCGATTCGTGCGTCGCGGCAAGGGAGATCACGATATCTGGTACTCCCCACTGAGTACGCTTCGCTTTCCCGTGGACCACAAGATCAAGTCTCGCCACATGGCAAATGCCGTGCTACGGCAAGCGGGACTGGACAAGCGATTCTGATCCGCAGCCAGTGGCACCACACTTTCCTTCCGGCAACGGAATAAAGCACTTCGCTCGTGTGTTTCTGCAGTACCCACCCACCAGGAGACCCTGCATGAAGTTCACTTTGAAGCTCGCCGCCGCCGCGGTCCTGATGACCGCCGCCGGCCTGGCCGCCGCGCAGTCGGCGCCCGCCACCGCCAAGGACGGCGCGCTGGTCGGCCCCAACGACATGACGCTCTACACCTTCGACAAGGACACCGCCGGCAACGGCAAGAGCGTCTGCAACGGCGGCTGCGCCACCAACTGGCCGCCGCTGATGGCCCGCGCCGAGGACAAGGCCTCCGGCGACTGGTCCGTCATCACCCGCGACGACGGATCCAGGCAATGGGCCTACAAGGGCAAGCCGCTGTACTTCTGGGCCAAGGATGCCAAGCCCGGAGACAAGACCGGTGATGGGATCAACCAAGTCTGGCACACGGCCAAGCCATAAGCGTCGTCGCTGAAACCTCCAGCGCGGTCGGTTCCGCCCATGCCCCTCGTGCTCGACGAAGCGCTCCCGCTGCTGCCACGTTTGCGCCGGCACGCCCGGCTGCTATGCGGCGACCATGCGCGGGCGGACGACCTGCTGCAGGACACACTGGAACGCGCCGCCCGCAAGGGCGCGCTGTTCCATGCGGAACCCGGCCCGACGCGCCAGGACGCCCTGCGAAACTGGCTGCTGACGCTGATGCACCGCCTCTACCTGAACCAGCGGCGCGACGCCCGCGAGGCGCTGCACGACTCGCTCGACGAGGACGACACGCCGCAACCGCTGATCGAGGAACCGCAGCAGCGGGTCGCCCTGCGGCTGGACCTGGAACGCGCGCTCGCGGCCCTGCCGCCGGCCGCGCGCGAGATCCTGCTGCTGGTCTGCGTCGAGGAACTGAGCTACCAGGACGCCGCGCACGTGCTGGACGTGCCCGTGGGCACGGTGATGTCGCGGCTGTCCCGCGCCCGCGAGCGGCTGCGCCTGTCCATGGACGGCGCCGCGCCCGGGCGCGCGCCGCTGCGGGTGGTGAAATGAGCGCCGCACCATGACCCCCGACGACATCGATTTCGACGAGTCCACGCTCCACGCCTATGTGGACGGACAACTTCCCCCCGAACGCGCCGCGCGGGTCGCGGACTGGCTGCTGCGCCATCCGCGCGCCGCGCAGCAGGTGCTGGGCTGGCGCGAGCAGCGCGAGTCCCTGAAGGCCCTGCATCGCGAGTGGCTCGACGAACCGGTGCCGCCCTCGTTGACCGCCGCGCTGCGCCCGGCCCCGAATGAAGCGGCGCAAGCAGCCAATGCCCCGCGCTTCCCCCGCGCCTGGGCGGCCGCCGCGCTGCTCGCCGTCGGCCTGGGCGCCGGTGCCGCCGGCGGCTGGGGCGGGCACGCCTGGTGGTACGCGAAGCAGGAGGCGGCGATGACCGCCGCCGCCGAGGCCGCCGCGCGCGCCGCCGGCCGCGACCCCTCGATCCCCGAGTACGTCCGCGACGCGGCCATCGCGCACGCCGTCTACCAGCCCGAGAAGCGACACCCGGTCGAGGTCGGCGCGGACCAGTCGGACCACCTGATCCAGTGGCTGAGCAAGCGGCTCGGCCATCCGCTCTACGTGCCGGTGCTGCGCGACTACGGCTGGAAGCTGGTCGGCGGGCGGCTGCTGCCCGCGGGCGATGACGCGACTGTCGGCGCGACCGTCGGCGCCGCGCTGGCCCGCGCGCAGTTCATGTACGAGAACGAGGCCGGCGAGCGCTTCACGCTCTACGTCAGCACCGGCGCGAGCTCGCCCGAGGCCCCGGTGGCCTTCCGGCTGATGCGGCGCGTCGAGGCGGGCCAGACCACGCGCAGCCTGTACTGGATCGACGGCAAGCTCGCCTACGCGCTCAGCGGCGGTTTCGACGAGCAACGCCTGCGCGTGCTGGCCGACCTGGTGCACGCGCGCATCGGCATGATCGCGCGGGCCTCGTCGTCGGCCACGCCATCGCCCACCCCATCGCCCGCCCCATCGCCCTGACCTTTCGATGGCCGGACCCCGCCGGGCACAATCGCCGGCCATGTCCCTCTCACGTCTGATCCTCGGCCACATCCGAGGCCATTGGCGCCCCTACGCGGCCAGCGCGCTGATGCTCAGCACCATCGCGGTCCTCACCGTCTGGATCCCCCGGCAGGTCGGCCATGTCGTCGACGCGCTGGTATCACACCGCATCGCCGGCTGGGACCTGATCGGGCAGCTCGGCCTGCTGGTGCTGGCCGGCCTGGCGATCTACCTGCTGCGCGTGGGGTGGCGCCTGGCGTTGTTCCGCACCGCCTACGAGCTCGGCCGCCAGCTGCGCATGCGGCTGTACGCGCAACTGACGAATCAGGGGCCGGCGTTCTTCCACGCCCAGCGCACCGGCGACCTGATGGCGCTGGCGACCAACGACGTCGACGCGATCGAGATGGCCGCCGGCGAGGCGCAGCTCGCCGCCTTCGACGGCTCGCTGACGCTGATCCTGGTGCTCGGGATGATGACGATCGGCGTCGACTGGCGGCTGGGCCTGGCCGCGCTGGTCCCTTTCCCGCTCATGGCCTATGCGTTCTGGAAGATCTCGACGCGGATCCACATCGCGTCCTCCGATTCGCTGAAGCGTTTCTCGGCGCTGAACCAGCAGGTGCAGGACAGCCTGGCCGGCGTGCGCACGGTGCGGGCGCTCGGCCTTGTGCGCCGCAGCCGCGAGCAGTTCGGCGAACTGGCCCGCGAGGCCGGCGACGCCGCCTACCAGGCGCAGCGCTGGGAGGCGATGTTCGAACCGGCCGTCGGCCTGTCGCTCGGTGCCGCGACGGTGATCGCGCTGGGCGTGGGCGCCTGGCTGGTCGGTACGAACGTCATCAGCATCGGGCAGTTGACCGCGTTCACGATGTACCTGGGCCAGTTGATCTGGCCGATGTTCGCGGCGGGCTGGGTGCTGTCGCTGCTGGAGCGCGGCCGCGCGGCGTGGTCGCGGCTGCAGCCGGTGCTCGATGCACCGGTGGGCCTGGTGGACACCGGCACCCACGACATGCCGGCGCAGGCCGACATCGCCTGGGACGGCGTGAGCTTCCACTATCCCGGCATGACGCAGGCGGCGCTGGAGGACATCGCGCTGACGCTGCCGCCGGGCCGCACGCTGGGCATCGTCGGCGCGACGGGATCGGGCAAGTCCACGCTGCTGCGGCTGCTGTTGCGCCAGTACGAGCCCGACGCCGGCAGCGTGCGCCTGGGGGGCCTTCCCGCGCCGGAGATCCGGCTGGACGCGCTGCGGCGCGCGCTGGCCTGGGTGCCGCAGGAGCCTTTCCTGTTCTCGGCCTCGGTCGCGGACAACATCGCCCTCGCCCGCCCGGACGCGACGCGCGAGCAGATCCTGGCGGTAGCGGACCTCGCCGCCGTGCACGATGACATCGCGCGCCTGCCGCAGGGCTACGACACGCTGGTCGGCGAACGCGGCGTGACGCTGTCCGGCGGCCAGCGCCAGCGCATCGCGATTGCGCGGGCACTGCTGGCCGAGGCGCCGGTGCTGCTGCTGGACGACGCGCTGTCGGCGGTCGACAGCGGGACGGAGACGCAGATCCTCGACCACTGGCGCGAACTCCGGCGGCGGCATCCGGAGCGCAGCCTCGCCGTCGTCAGCCACCGGCTGTCGGCGGTGATGCAGGCGGACGAGATCGTCGTGCTCAAGCAGGGCCGCATCGTCGAACGGGGCCGTCATGACGAGCTGCTCGCGCTGGGCGGCTGGTATGCCGGCCAATGGCGTTATCAACAACTGGAGGCCAGCCTTGACGCCGCCTGAGACCGTGTCCGGCAAGGACGGCAAGCCAGCGCCGAACGAGCATTCGCCGCGCGAGGCGCTCGCACTGCTGGCGCAGGCGGCGGCGCCCGAGCGTCGCCGCCTGGTGAAGGGCCTGGGCTGGCTGGTCGTTGCCGCGTCGCTGGAGGCGATCGGCCCGATCCTGGGCAAGCACTTCATCGACGCGCACGTGCTGCCGCGCAGCTTCGAGCTGGGGCCGATGGCGCTGCTGCTGGGGGCGATGCTGCTCGCGGGCTGGACCGCCAGCCTGCTGCGTTATGCGCAGCTGCGCCGCATGGCCTCGGTCGCGCGTCGGTCGGTGCTGCGCCTGCGCGAGCAGGTCTACGCCCACGTGCTCGCGCAGCCGATGGCCTTCTTCGACCGCAGCATCACCGGGCAGCTGCTGAGCCGCATCACCAACGACACCGACGCGGTCAACAACCTGTACCGGCAGGTGCTGTTCGTGATGCTGGACTCGACCATCGTCGTGGCCGGCGCGCTGGTGGCGATGGCCTGGCTGGACTGGCGGCTGATGCTGATCGTGCTGGCGCTGGTGCCGGCGAGCTCCGGGATCATCTGGCTCTACCAGCGCGCCAGCAGCGGCCCGGTGCAGCGGGCACGGGCGCTGCGCGCCGAGCTCAACGCGCAGATGGCCGAGAGCATGGCCGGCATGGCGATGCTGCAGTCGGCCGGGGCCGCGCAGCGTTTCGCCGCGCGCTACGAGACGGCCAACCGCGCGCAGCTCGAGGCGCGCGTGCAGGAGCTGCGCGCCAACGCCTGGCTGCTGCGTCCGGCGCTGGACCTGCTGAACGTGCTGCTGATCGTGACGGTGATCTACGGCTTCGGATTGCGCGAGCTGTCGGGCGTCGAGGTCGGGCTGCTGTACGCGTTCCTCGCGTACATCGCGCGGGTGGTCGAGCCGCTGATCCAGATCACGATGCAGTTCAGCCAGCTGCAGCAGGCGCTGGTGGCGGCGTCGCGCGTGCGCGCGCTGCTGCGCGAGCCCTGCGAGCCGCGCGCCTTCCGGCCGGACCTGGTGGTCGGCGCGGGCGCGATCCGCTTCGAGCATCTGCGCTTCGCCTACAAGCCGGAACAGCCGGTGCTGAAGGATCTGGATCTCGACATCCCGGCCGGCAGCTTCGTCGGCATCGCGGGGCATACGGGGTCGGGCAAGTCGACGCTGCTGGCGCTGCTGCTGCGCTTCTACCGGCCTCAGCAGGGACGGATCCTGATCGATGGCCAGCCGCTCGATCAGTTGCCCGAAGAGACCTTCCACGACGCACTCGGACTGGTGCCGCAGGAGCCTTACCTGATGACCGGGACGGTGCGGGAGAACATCCGCATGGGGCGGGCGATCCCGGACGAGAAGATCGAGGCCGCGGCCCGCGCGGCGCGCGCGCATGAGTTCCTGAGCGCGCTGCCGCAAGGCTACGAGAGCCGGCTGGGCGACGGCGGCCTGGCGGTGTCGACGGGCCAGAAGCAGCTGATCGCGCTGGCCCGCGCGCTGGCCGGGGATCCGCGCATCCTGCTGCTGGACGAGGCGACGGCCAACATCGACAGCGCGACGGAGGCGCAGGTCGGCGAGGCGCTGCGTGCCTTGCGCGGCCGGGTCACGGTGATCGCGATCGCGCACCGGCTGTCGACGATCCGCGAGGCCGACCAGATCGTGGTGCTGAACCACGGCCACCTCGACGAGCGCGGCACGCACGAGGAGCTGATGGCGATCGAGGGCGGGATCTACCAGCGGCTGGTGCAGTTGCAGGCGTTGGAGGAGTGAGGCCGCTCAGAGCTGGCCATCAACGAAAGAAGCCCGGTCTCTCGACCGGGCTTCCAAAGGCCACGAAGGCGGGTTCCCAGATGAATCCCCGAGGGGCTGGAAGATCAGGATGGCCACAAAGGGCAGCACGAATTCTGCTCGGCGATCTCGACGCGATCAAGACGTCGATTCAAGTAGTGGACCCGCCTCAATGAGCAGCTCGCTCACACCAGCAGGATCAACCGCTCCAGGATCAGCACCGCGAAGAAGCCGATGCCGGCGATCACGGTCCACTTGACCAGCAAGATGCCGCGCCGACGCCAGACCGGCTGCTTCGTGCCGATGTAGACGGCGAAGCACAGCAGCCCGGCCGCCAGCAGCAGCGCGAAGACGAGACGGAAGATCAGCACGCGCGGCGGTCTCTCGAACTCACCACGCCGGCGCCAGCTCGGCGAACCCCGCCGGCGCGTCGCGCTCGTCCTCGAAGGTCACGATCTCGTAGGCGTCGGCGTCCTTCAGCAGCTCCCGCAGCAGCAGGTTGTTCAACGCGTGCCCGCCCTTGAACGAGGTGTACGCCGCCAGCAGCGGATGGCCCACCACCTGCATGTCGCCGATCGCGTCCAGGATCTTGTGCTTCACGAACTCGTCGTCGTAGCGCAGGCCCTCGGCATTCAGCACCCGGTAGTCGTCCACCACGATCGCGTTGTCCATGCTGCCGCCCAGCGTCAGCCCGCGCGAGCGCATCAGCTCGATGTCCTTGGTCATGCCGAAGGTCCGCGCCCGCGCGATCTCGCGCTTGTACTGGCCGCTGCCCATGTCGAACACGTACTGCTGCCCCGTCGCCGACACCGCCGGGTTGTCGAACTCGATCTCGAAGCTCAGCGTGTAGCCGTGATGCGGCGTCAGCTTCGCCCACATCAGGCTCTTGCCCTCGCCCTTGCGCACCTCCACCGGCTTCTTCACACGCAGGAACTGCTTGGGCGCGTTCTGCAACTCGATGCCCGCGCTCTGCAGCAGGAACACGTAGCTCGCCGCCGAGCCGTCCAGCACCGGCACCTCGTCCGCGTTGATGTCGATCAGCAGGTTGTCAAGCCCCAGGCCCGCGCAGGCCGACAGCAGATGCTCGATCGTCTGCACCTTGGGCTGGCCCGGATCGCCGCCGGGGCTGATCGTCGTGGCCATGCGGGTGTCGCAGACGCTGTGCGTGTTCACCGGGATGTCGACCGGCTGTGCCAGGTCCACCCGCCGGAACACGATGCCGGTGCCCGGCGCGGCCGGACGCAGCGTGATCTCCACCTTCTGGCCGCTGTGGATGCCGACCCCGACCGCGCGGGTCAGCGATTTGATGGTGCGTTGCTTGATCATGGCCGTCATTGTCCCAAATCGGGGTCAACCCTGCTGGACCACGGCTTCGTGATCGGTGCGCGCCACCGGCAGCCGCAGGGTCACCACCGTGCCGTGCCCCGGGCTGCTGTCCACCCGCAGCGAGCCGCCCAGCACCTTCGCGCGCCGCTGCAGCCCGCGCAGGCCCCGCCCCTGCGCAATCGTGCCGACATCGAATCCCTCGCCGTCGTCCTCGACGCGGATCTCCACCCGCTTGCCCAGGTCGCGCGTCACCACCCGCACCCGCGACGCCCGCGCATGCTTGAGCGCATTCGTCAGCGCCTCCTGCATCAGCCGCAGCACATGCAGCGCGTCCGGCGGATCCAGCCACTCCAGCGGCGGCAGGTCGTGCACGTCCCATTCGAGCTTGAGCCCGCCCAACTGCAGCCGCTTGCCCAGCCGGTAGCGCATCGTCGCCAGCAGCGACACCAGGTCGTGGCCGACCGGCTCCAGCGAATCGATCACCAGCCGCAGGTCGTCCACGCATTCGCGCAGCACGTCCACGACCTGCTCCTGCGGCATCGTGCCCTGCTCCACCGCGACCATCGCCGACAGCAGCGACGAGCCCAGCCCGTCGTGCATGTCCTGCATGATCCGCTGGCGCTCCAGCAGCAGCGCCTGCTGGCGCTCGACCTCGCGCAGCTTGTCATGCTGCGCGCGCAACTGCACGCTGCGCTCGTCCAGACGCTGCGCCAGCTCCTCGTTGGCGCGCTCCACGCCGCGCAGCGCCTCGATGTAGCGGAACTGCACCGCGTACAGGAAGCTCGCCAGGATCACCAGCGTCGCGAAGGGCATCATGTAGATGTGCTCCGGCCACCACCAGCCCGCGAGCAGCCCCAGGTCGTGCACGCCCAGCACCACGCCGATCACCAGCGCCGCAGCCATCACCCGCAGCTCTCGGGTCCCCTGGCGCCAGGCCACGCTCGCCACGAAGGCGGTGCCCGCCAGGCCCACCACCGCGTTGCACAGGTGCAGCAGCACCAGCGCGTCGAAACCGTTGCCCCACAGCGGCATCGACGCCAGGCTGGACACCAGCACGAAGGCCGCCATGCCGCGCTCGAAGCGGGTGAAGCGCTGGCGCGCGAAACGCAGCGCGAAGAGGAAGGTCAGCAGCATCACCCACGACATCGACGCATGGGTGACCCACCAGAACCATTCGAGCGCGTCGCGCGTGCGCGGCAGGTCGAGGTGGTAATGCAGGTTGCGCACCAGCCACGCGACGGTGGCCAACGAGAACAGCAGGTAGGACGAGTCCTCCCGCCGCTTGATCCAGAGCACCAGGGCGAACAGGCCCAGCGTCACCAGCGTCAGCCCGGTGGCCTGCGGCACGCCGATCTGCAGCACCCAGCGGCGGTCGTGGCGCGGCTCGAGGTCCTCGCGCCCGCCGAGCCAGACGCTGGACACCGCGTAGTAGCCCGACTGCATCACCGGCACCGCGATGACGACCTCGATCTCGCGCGCCTGCTGGATCTCGGTCAGCGCCGCCGGCAGCACCACCCACAGCGGCCGCACCCATTGCTCGCGCGCGCCGGACTGGTTGTCGAAGACCGGCCGCCAGCCGTCGTCGGTCTTCACCAGCACCGCCGCCGCCAGCGCCACCAGCCGCGGCATGTACAACGCGACGCTGGTCGGCCAGCGGCCGTTCGGCGCGGCAT
This sequence comes from Roseateles sp., assembly GCA_039593255.1. Lineage (GTDB taxonomy): Bacteria > Pseudomonadota > Gammaproteobacteria > Burkholderiales > Burkholderiaceae_C > Roseateles. Next base: position 12,230 of record JBCNPQ010000011.1, on the reverse strand, counting down.
AACGGACGCGATACCAGCGCATCTGGTAGCGCGCATCGCTCGTGTCGCTGGTGGCCTCGCGCTGCCGCACCTCGGGCAGCTCGGTCCGTTGCCACGCGGCCGGATCCGACGGCGGCAGCAGCGCCTGCGGCAAGGCGCCGTCGGAACCGTCCATCACCCGCAGCGCGCGCCACCAGGCCTTCAACTGCTCCTGGGTCCAGTCGCTCGTGGCGACCTCGGCCTCGATCGCGCGCTGGGCGCCGCCGCCGGCCGGGGCGCTCTCCGGCACCGGCCGCGCCGGCCCGAGCGGCGACGCCTGCGACACCTGGGCGGTCGGCGCCGCGCCGGTCGCATGCGCCGGATCGCCGGACGACAAGGCCACGGCCTGGTGGGCCGGCGGCCCGTCCTGCGCGTGGCCCTTGTCGGGCATCAGCAGGAGCGCCGCGAGGACCAGGGCGGCGAGCAGGACCAGCAGCGGCGGCGTCGACGCACGCGCAGGCCAGGCCCGCCGCGATGTCGCGGCCGGCCGCGCCGACTCCGTCACTCCGAGCTCACCCTGGACCATGCACACGCCCTGTCTTGTGATCGGGCGCCAGTGTGCCGAAGTTCACAGTGCGGCACGAGGGTTCAATTGCAACAGTCCCCCCGGAATGCAGGCGCGGGTTCCGGAATCGCCAAAGCGCCGCCCTGGCGATTCCGGAACGAAAAGAGGCCATGTCCCTCGCGGGACATGGCCTTCAAGCTGATGGCGTTCGAAAGAGTCCGGGTCTCAGTCCGCCTGCTTGCGCAGGAAGGCCGGGATCTCGATCTCGTCCATGCCGTTGGAGGACAGCGCCTCGACCTTGGCCGCGGCGGTGCGGCCGTGGCGCCAGACGCTGGGCACGCTCATGCCGCCGAAGTCGGAGGCGCTCATCGGCGCGGCGGCCGGCGTCCCTTGCGCGGCGGCCGAACCCGGCATCACCACCGGCTGCGTCAGCACCGGCATGTTGTCGGTGCCGGTGCGCAGCTGCGGCTGCTGCACGACGAGCTGCGGCTGCTGGCGCGCCGCGGCGCGCTGGCTCAGGCCGGTCGCGATCACGGTGACGCGCAGCTGGTCGCCCAGCGACTCGTCGTAGGCGGTGCCGTAGATGATGTGCGCGTCTTCAGCGGCGTAGCGCTTGATCGCGGTCATCGCGTTGCGGCTCTCGGCCAGCTTGAAGTTGTTGCGGCTGGCCGCGATCAGCACCAGCACGCCGCGCGCGCCCGACAGATCGATGCCTTCCAGCAGCGGGCAGGCCACGGCACCCTCGGCCGCCTTGGTCGCGCGGTCCGGACCGGCCGCCACGGCCGTGCCCATCATCGCCTTGCCCGGCTCGCTCATCACGGTCTTCACGTCTTCGAAGTCGACGTTGACCAGGCCCGGCATGTGGATGATGTCGGAGATGCCGCCGACCGCGTTCTTCAGCACGTCGTTGGCGTGCGCGAAGGCCTGGTCCTGCGTGACGTCGTCGCCCAGCACTTCCAGCAGCTTGTCGTTGAGCACGACGATCAGCGAGTCCACGTTGGCCTCGAGTTCCTGCAGGCCCAGGTCCGCGGCCTTGCCGCGGCGGTTGCCTTCGAACTCGAACGGCTTGGTGACCACGCCGACGGTCAGGATACCCATCTCCTTGGCCACGCGCGCGATCACCGGCGCCGCGCCGGTGCCGGTGCCGCCGCCCATGCCGGCGGTGATGAACAGCATGTGCGCGCCGGTGATGGATTCGCGGATGCGGGCTTCCGCTTCCTCGGCGGCCGATTTGCCGACCTCGGGTTTCGCGCCGGCGCCCAGGCCTGTATGGCCCAGTTGCAGGAGTTGATCGGCCTTGGAGCGATTCAGGGCTTGGGCATCCGTGTTGGCCACGATGAATTCCACGCCCTGGACACCTTGGCTGATCATGTGCTCGACCGCGTTGCCGCCGCCGCCGCCCACGCCGATCACCTTGATCTGGGTGCCCTGATCAAACTCTTCGATCATCTCGATCGCCATATCAAACCTCCTGTCCATATTGTGCAGTTGCCATCAGCAAAATAGAAGTGGGATCCGCCCTTTTTTAGGGGGCAAAACCCTCGAACGTCGTAAAGAAAACGTGAGCCGGTCAGCGCCAGCTTCTTAGAAATTCCCCAGGAACCAGTCTTTGGCGCGGCCGAACAGGGTCTTGACCGAACCCGCCTGCCGCTCCGCCTTGAATCCTCGCGTGCGCGCCAGGCGCGCTTCCTCCAACAATCCCATCACGGTCGCCGAACGGGGATTGGCCACCATGTCGAACAGCGCGCCGTTGTAGGTCGGATTCCCACGGCGCACCGGTTTCAGGAAAATGTCCTCGGCCAGTTCGACCATCCCCGGCATCACCGACGACCCGCCCGACAGGACGATTCCCGAGGACAGCAGTTCCTCGTAGCCGGATTCCCGGATGACCTGGTGGACGAGCGAGAAGATTTCCTCGACCCGGGGTTCGATCACCCCCGCCAGGGCCTGTTTGGAGAGCATCCGGGGTGCCCGGTCGCCCAAACCCGGCACTTCCACCTGGTCGGCCGGATCGGCCAGCAATTGCTTGGCCACGCCGTGCTCGACCTTGATTTCCTCCGCATCCTTGGTCGGGGTGCGCAGCGCCATCGCGATATCGCTGGTAATCAGGTCGCCGGCGATCGGAATCACCGCGGTATGGCGGATGGAGCCGCCGGTAAAGATCGCCACGTCGGTCGTGCCGGCACCGATGTCGACCAGCGCCACGCCCAGGTCGCGCTCGTCGGAAGTGAGTGCCGCCAAACTGGATGCGCTCGGATTCAGCACGAGCTGCTCGACTTCCAGCCCGCAGCGGCGCACGCACTTGACGATGTTCTCGGCCGCGCTCTGGGCGCCGGTCACGATGTGGACCTTGACCTCCAGCCGCCCGCCGCTCATCCCGATCGGCTCCTTCACCTCATGGCCGTCGATGACGAATTCCTGCGGTTCGACCAAAAGCAGGCGCTGGTCGTTCGGAATATTGATGGCCTTGGCGGTTTCCACGACCCGGGCGACATCCACCGGCGTGACTTCCTTGTCCCGCACGATGACCATGCCGGTCGAGTTCTGGCCGCGGATATGGCTGCCGGTAATCCCGGTATAAACCCGCGAGATCCGGCAGTCGGCCATCATTTCGGCCTCTTTCAGGGCCTGCTGGATGGACTGCACCGTGGCGTCGATATTGACCACGACACCGCGCTTGAGGCCATGGCTGGGCGCCACGCCCAGGCCGGCGATGCGCAATTGGCCGTCCCCCATCACCTCGGCCACCACCGCCATGATCTTGGCGGTGCCGATGTCCAACCCGACGACCAGATCCTTGTATTCCTTGGCCATGCCTGTCCTCAATTCTTCTTGGCGCCCTTGGGCGCAGTGGTAACCGTCGTCACGCCCGCCAGGCGGACCGCATATCCGGACTCATGGCGGAGGTCCGCCGATACCAGCGAGGTGCGGTAACGGCCGGTGATCCGGGGAATGCTGGCGATGAACTGGCCATACCGGGCGACGACCTCGGCCTCGCTGCCCCGGCCGAGTTCCACGACCGCTCCCTTTTCCAGCGTGGCCTTCCAGGAACCGCGCCCCGACAAATCCAGCCGGGCCACGCCCTCGTCCAGTTTCTGGTGGGTCATCGGATCGAGCTGGCGCCACATCGCCAGCATCGCGGCCGAGGATTTGGCCGGGCCGGCCAGCGTGGGCAGGTCCTCGTCCTCGACATCTCCGAGATTGGCCTCGAAGACCTCGCCGAAACTGTTGACCAGCCGGGTATCGAGGACCGCCTCGCTGTCGGCGTCGGCGTTGTCGGCCTTGGTTTCCCAATAGGCGGCGGGCCGGTGTTCCTCGAGCGCGACCACCAGGTGCAGCGGCCAGACCCGGCGCACCGTCGCGTGGCGCACCCAGGGCACGGCCTCGAAGGCGGCGCGCGCCTGCTGCAGGTTCATCGTCAGGAAGTTGCCCGACAGCCGCGGCAGCGCGTTGGCCCGCAGCGAGGCGCCGCTGTTGCGGCTCACGTCGCCCTCGACCGTGATCGACTTGATCGAGAACGCCGGCTGGCGCGCCAGCCAATGGATGCCCACGGCCGCCGCCGCCAGCGCGACGGCGAGCAGCAGCAGGCCCGCGACGCCGTTCATCACGCGGATGTCCGGCGGCAGCGGGCTGGCGGTGTGGGTGAAGGTGGCGCCCATGGCGGTGGCTCGGGGGTGGCTCCGGTGTCCGGTCGGGGAGTCAGGCCTGGCTGTCCAGCCGCGCCTGCGACAGCAGGTACAGGCACAGCTTCGGGTAGGAGATGCCGACGGCGGCGGCCGCCTTCGGCACCAGCGAATGGGAGGTCATGCCCGGCGAGGTGTTGATCTCCAGCAGGAAGAGCTGGCCGTCGGACCTGCGGCGCATCACGTCGACGCGGCCCCAGCCGCGCGCGCCCAGCGAGCGGTAGGCCGCCAGCACCAGGTCCTGCACGCGGGCCTGCTCGTCCGGCGGCAACTGGCCGACCAGATACTGCGTCGTGTCGGTGAAATACTTGTTCTGGTAGTCGTAGTTGCCGCCCTCGGCGCGGATCTCGATGACCGGCAGCGCGATCGCGTCGGCGCCCTCGCCCAGCACCGGGCAGGTCAGCTCGGCGCCGTCGACGAATTCCTCGCACAGCACCTCGGCGTCGTACTTCGCGGCCAGCTCGACGGCGGCCTGCATGTCCGAATAGCCCATGACCTTGCTCGCCCCGATGGACGAGCCTTCATGCGGCGGCTTGACGAAGATCGGCAGGCCGAGCTCGTCGGGCACGGTCCGCACGCGCTCGCGCTGCAGCTGGTCGCGCTTGAGGCTGACCCAGCGCGGCGTCGACAGCCGGTCGGCCAGCCAGACGCGCTTGGTGGTGATCTTGTCCATCGCGATCGCCGAGGCCATCACGCCGGATCCGGTGTACGGGATGCCCATCAGCTCGAGCGCGCCCTGCACCGTGCCGTCCTCGCCGTGGCGGCCGTGCAGCGCGATGAAGGCGCGCTGGACCCCTTCGGCCTTCAGCTCGAGCAGGTTGCGTTCGCCCGGATCGAAGGCATGGGCGTCGACGCCCTCGGCCTGCAGCGCGGCCAGCACGCCGCTGCCCGACATCAGCGAGACCTCGCGTTCGGCGGAGTCGCCGCCGAAAAGCACCGCGACCTTGCCGAGCGCCTTCGCGTCGATGTGGTCGATGCCGAGCTGCCGGTACAGCGCGGAAGGCGCCGATGAGGACGCCGCAGGCGTCGCCGGGGGATTGAGGTCGGTGGTCATGCACGGCCTCCCTTCGTCATGAGTTCAACGGTGCGCGCGGGAACGGCGGCGATCGAGCCCGCCCCCATCACGATCACCACATCGCCGGCGCGCGCCTGGTGGGCGATCGCCTGCGGCAGTCCCTGCCAGTCGCCGACGAAGCCCGCCGCGGTGCCGCGGTCGGTCACCGCCCGCGCCAGGCTTTCGCCGCTGATGCCGGGCAGCGGGGACTCGCTGGCGGCATAGATCTCGGTCAGCAGCACGCCGTCGGCCTGCGCCAGGACGTCGGCGAATTCCTCGAAGCAGTCGCGGGTGCGCGTGTAGCGGTGCGGCTGGAAGGCCAGCACCAACCGGCGGCCCGGGTAGGCGCCGCGCGCGGCCTTCAGCACGGCCTGCATCTCGACCGGGTGGTGGCCGTAGTCGTCGATCAGCAGCGCGGTGCCGGCCGCGGCCCCGGCGTCCTCGCCCGCCGCGCTCACCGGCAGTTCGCCGTAGGACTGGAAGCGCCGGCCCACGCCGCCGAAGTTCGCGAGCGCCTGCAGCAGCGCGTCGTCGGCGATGTCGAGCTCCATCGCCATCGCGATCACCGACAGCGCGTTCAGCACGTTGTGCTGGCCGTTCAGGCGCAGCAGCACCTGCAGCGGCGCGCGCTCGCGGCCCTCGCGGTCGCGGCGCAGCGCGGTGAAGCGCATGCCGCCGCCGGCCTCGGCCGCGACGCCGGTCGCGCGCACGGCATTGGCCTCGCCCAGGCCGTACAGGATCACCGGCCGCGACACCATCGGCACGATGCTGCGCACGCCGGCGTCGTCGCCGCACAGCACGGCGGCGCCCCAGAACGGCATCAGGTGCAGGAAGTCGACGAAGGCCTGACGCAGACGGGCCATGTCGTGCCCGTAGGTGTCCATGTGGTCGGCGTCGATGTTGGTGACGATCGCCAACTGCGGCAGCAGGTGCAGGAAGGACGCGTCCGACTCGTCGGCCTCGACCACCATGTGCAGCCCCCCGCCCAGCGCCGCGTTGGCGCCCGCGGCCAGCAGCTGCCCGCCGATCGCGTAGCTCGGGTCGAGGCCGGCCTGCAGCATCACCGTCGTCAGCAGCGAAGTGGTCGTCGTCTTGCCGTGCGTGCCGGCGACGGCGATGCCCAGCCGCGGCCGCATCAGCTCGGCCAGCATCTGCGCGCGCAGCAGCACCGGGATGCCGTGCTGGTGGGCGGCCATCAGCTCGGGGTTGTCGGCCTTGATCGCGCTGGACTTGACCAGGACCTGGGCCGCGCCCACATGCTCGGCCGCATGGCCGATCTTGACGTCGACGCCGAGCGAGCGCAGGCGGCGCGTGGTGTCGCTCTCGCCCTGGTCGGAACCGCTGACGCGATAACCCTGCGCCGCCAGCAGCTCGGCGATGCCGCTCATGCCGGCGCCGCCGATGCCGGTGAAATGGATGCGCTGGATGGCGTGCTTCATGCGCGCTCTCCCTTGGCCGACTTCGAAGCCTTCGACGCCTTCGCGTCGACCAGCGCCTCGAGTTCGTCGGCCACGCGCGAAGCCGCGCGCGGACGTGCGAGCGAACGCGCCTTGGACGCCATCGCCAGCCAGTGCTCGCGCGGCTGCTGCAGCAGGTCGAACAGCGCCTGCGCGCTCAGCTCGCCCTGCGGCAGATGCGTGCCCGCGCCGTGCTGCGCCATGTACTGCGCGTTGTCGCGCTGGTGCGAGGTCGTGCTGACGACCAGCGGCACGAGGATGCTGGCGACGCCCGCGGCGCACAGCTCGGACACGGTCACCGCGCCGGCGCGGCAGATCACCACGTCGGCATCGGCCAGGCGCGCGGCCATGTCGGTGATGAAGGGCACGACCTCGGCCTGCACGCCGGCCTTCGCATAGGCGGCCTGCACCAACGGGAAGTTGGCCTCGCCGGTCTGGTGCGTGACCATCGGGCGCTGGTGTTCGTCCCACAGCGCGAGCGTCTGCGGCAGCACGTCGTTGATGGCACGCGCGCCCAGCGAGCCGCCGACGATCAGCACCTTCAACGGACCGTTGCGGTCGGCGAAGCGCAGCTCGGGCGCGGGCAGGTCCTCGATCTCGGCGCGGACCGGGTTGCCGGTCACGACGCTCTTCTTCTGCTGCGCGGCGGCCACCCCGTCGAAGCCGAAGGCGATCTTTTTCGCCACCGGCGCGAGCGCCTTGTTGGACAGCAGCAGCGCCGCGTCGGCATTCACCAGCATCAGCGGACGGCGCATCAGCCAGGCGACCAGGCCGCCCGGGAAGCAGACGTAGCCGCCCATGCCGAGCACCGCGTCGGCCTTGCGCGCGCTGAAGATGTGCGCGCTCTGGGCCAGCGCCTGGACCATGCGGACGACGCCCAGCAGCGAATGCTTCAGGCCCTTGCCGCGCAGGCCGGCGAAAGAGAGGCGGTCCAGCGGCAGGCCCGACGGCGGCACGAGACGGTTCTCCATGCCGGCCTCGGTGCCGAGCCAGGACACGGTCCAACCGCGGCGCTGCATTTCCGCCGCGACCGCGAGTCCGGGAATGACGTGGCCACCGGTGCCGGCGGCCATCACGACGAGGTGACGCGTGCTCATGCGCGGCCCCCTCGCATCAGTTGTCTGTTCTCGATGTCGATTCGCAGGCAGATCGCCAGCGCCACGCAGTTGAGGACGGTGGCCGAGCCGCCATAGCTCATCAGCGGCAGCGTCAGGCCCTTGGTCGGCAGCGCGCCGAGGTTGACGCCCATGTTGATGAAGGCCTGGCCGCCCATCCAGATGCCGATGCCCTGCGCATACAGGCCGGCGAAGACGCGGTCCAGCGCCACCGCCTGGCGGCCGATGTGGAACAACCGGCGCGACAGCCAGAAGAACGCGAAGATCACGATGGCCACGCCGATGAAGCCGAGCTCCTCGCCGATGACGGCGAGCAGGAAGTCGGTATGGGCCTCGGGCAGGTAGTGCAGCTTCTCCAGGCTGGAGCCCAGGCCCTGGCCGAAGAACTCGCCGCGGCCGAAGGCGATCAGCGAGTGGGTCAGCTGGTAGGCCTTGCCCTGCGCGTACTTCTCGTCCCACGGATTGAGGTAGGCGAAGATGCGCTCGCGGCGGAAGTCGCTGAAGGTGATCATCAGCACGAAGGCGCCCAGCAGCACCGCCACGCTGAGGAAGAACATCCGGCCGTTGACGCCGCCCAGGAACAGGATGCCCATCGCGATCGCGGCGATCACCATGAAGGCGCCCATGTCGGGCTCGGCCAGCAGCAGCATGCCGGTGAAGGCCAGCGCGGCGGCCATGGGCCAGACGGCGCGCACGAAGTTCTCCTTCACCTCCATCTTGCGGACCATGTAGTTCGCCGCGTACATCGCGATGGCGAGCTTGGCCAGCTCGGAGGGCTGGAAGTTCATGACGCCCAGCGGCAGCCAGCGGCGCGCGCCGTTGACGCCCTTGCCCACGTGCGGGATCAGCACGATCATCAGCAGCGCCAGCGCGATGACGAAGAGCTTGGGCGCGTGCCGCTCCCAGAAGCTCACCGGCACCATCACGGTGATCCAGCCGGCCAGCAGCCCGATCGCGATGAACAGGCTCTGGCGCACGAAGAAGTGCATCGGCTGGTACTTCGCGAACTTGGGGTTGTCCGGCAGCGCGATCGAGGCCGAATAGACCATCAGCAGGCCCAGCGCCAGCAGCGACAGCACGACCCAGATCAGCGTCAGGTCGAAGCCCAGCAGGCGCGTGGGCTGGCCGGCCGAGGTCGACACCCAGTCGCGCACCGGCACGTCGACGGCGCCGCCCTTGCCGCCCTTGCCGGTGTTCCTGCCGCCGGCTGCCGCCGCGCCGCGCGAGAACAGCGCGCGGGCGCGTTCGCCGAATCCGTCGAGCATCGATGCGGCGCTCATCCGATCAGGCCCTCGTCTTCGGCCAGCTCGCGCACGGTGGCGATGAACACCTCGGCGCGATGGGCGTAGTTGCGGAACATGTCCAGGCTGGCGCAGGCGGGGCTCAGCAGCACGCTGTCGCCGGACTGCGCCTGCGCGAGCGACCAGTGCGTCGCGGCCTCGAGCGAGTCGTGGCGATGCAGGACCACGCCGCAATCCCGCAGCGCGGCCTCGATCTGCGGCGCGTCGCGGCCGATCAGCGCGACTGCGCGCGCATGCAGCGCGATCGGCGTCGCCAGCGGGGAGAAGTCCTGCCCCTTGCCGTCGCCGCCGAGGATCATCACCAGCTTGGCCGGCGCGCGGTCGGCGCCCAGGCCCATCACCGCGGCGACGGTCGCGCCGACGTTGGTGCCCTTGGAGTCGTCGTAGAAGTCGACGCCCTTGATCGCAGTGACGAACTCGACGCGGTGCGGCTCGCCGCGGTACTCGCGCAGGCCGTGCAGCATCGGCGCCAGCGGGCAGCCGATGGACGACGCCAGCGCCAGCGCCGCCAGCGCGTTGGCCGCGTTGTGGCGGCCGCGCACGCGCAGCGCGTCGGCGGGCATCAGGCGCTGGATGACGAGTTCCTCCTCGTCGTCCTTGCGGCGCTTGAGGCCCTTCAGTTCCTCTTCCTGCTCACGAGCGCGGACCAGCCAGGCCATGCCGTTCTCGACCAGCAGGCCGAAGTCGCCGGGACGGCGCGGCGCGTCCAGCCCGAAGCGGACGACGTTGCGTTCAACGACCTTCGCCGGACGACCGCGCCCCTGCTTGACGGTGATCGGCGCGGGGACCAGCGCCTCGACCTCGGGGTCGTCGCGGTTGATCACCAGCACGCCGTGCTCGCCGAAGATGCGGCCCTTGGCCCGCGCGTAGGCCGGCATGTCGCCGTGCCAGTCCAGGTGGTCCTGCGTGATGTTCAGCACCGCGCCGGCGCTGGGCTCGAAGCCCTTCACGCCGTCCAGCTGGAAGCTGGACAGCTCCAGCACCCAGACCTGCGGCAGCACCTCGAACTCCGCGGGCTTGGGTGGCGGCGGCTTGATCGGCAGCGGCTGCTCGTCGAGCAGCTCGGCGACGGTCTCCAGCGCGGTACGGTCGTCGGCGGGCGTCTCGACGACGGGCGCGTCGACCGGAGCCAGCAGCACATCGGCGGGATCCTCGACGACATCGACGGCCGCGTCATCCTCAGGCACCACGGCCTCGACAGCCAGGTCGACGATCGCTTCTTCCGCCGGATCGACTCCAGTCGCGGCATCGGCGACCTCGTCCTCCTTCGGCTGCGGCATCGGCTCCTTGTCGAGCGCGTCGCTCAAGGTGCCCAGCAGCGTCGGACCGATGTTGCCGGCCATCGCGACGCGGCGACCGGCACGCTCGACCAGCAGCGCGGTCATGCTGGTCGTCGTCGTCTTGCCGTTCGTGCCGGTGATCGCCAGCACGCCGGGCTCGTAGCGGTAGAGCGTCTTCAGCTCCGCCAGCGCCTGCGCGAACAGCTCCAGCTCGCCGCGCATGCGCAGGCCGATCTCCTCCGCCCGCTCGAGCAGCGGCTTCAGCCGTTCGTCCAACGGCGACAGGCCGGGGCTCTTCAGCAGCACCCAGCTGTGATCGATCGTCGCCAGCAGTTCCGGCGTGAACGCGCCATGCACGAACACGGCCTCCGGCAGCCGGTCGCGCAGCGCGGCCAGTTGCGGCGGCTGCTCGCGGCTGTCCCACACGGTCACGCGCGCGCCCAGGCGCGCGGCCCAGGCCGCCATCGCGAGCCCGGAGTCGCCCAGGCCGAGCACGAACGCGTGCCGGTCCTGGTAGAGCGCGGGGAACTGGATCGGGGTCATCGTCGTGGTATCCCGATCAGCGCAGCTTCAGGCTGGCCAGACCGACCAGGCACAGCAGCATGGTGATGATCCAGAACCGGATGACGACCTGCGTCTCCTTCCAGCCCGACTTCTCGAAGTGGTGGTGCAGCGGCGCCATCTTGAAGATGCGCCGGCCCTCGCCGTACTTCTTCTTCGTGTACTTGAACCAGGTCACCTGCAGCATCACCGACAGCACCTCGGCGACGAAGACGCCGCCCATGATGCCCAGCACGATCTCCTGGCGCGTGATCACGGCCAGCGTGCCCAGGCCGCCGCCCAGCGCCAGCGCGCCGACGTCGCCCATGAAGACCTGCGCCGGATGCGCGTTGAACCACAGGAAGGCCAGGCCCGCGCCGGCCAGCGCGGCGCAGAAGATCAGCAGCTCGCCGGCGCCGGGGATGTAGGGGAAGAGCAGGTAGCGGCTGTAGACCGACGAGCCCGTCACATAGGCGAAGACGCCCAGCGCCGAACCCACCATCACCACCGGCATGATGGCCAGGCCGTCCAGGCCGTCGGTGAAGTTCACCGCGTTGCTGGTGCCGACGATGACCAGGTAGGACAGCCCGATGAAGCCGAACACGCCCAGCGGGTAGCTGATCGACTTGAAGAAGGGCAGCATCAGGTCGGCCTTGGGCGGCAGCTCGGTCGAGAAGCCGCTGGTGACCCAGCGGAAGAACAGCTGCACCACGCCGAGGAAGCTGGTCTCCGACACGCTGAAGGCGAGGTAGATCGCCGCGATCAGGCCGATGAGGGACTGCCAGAGGAACTTCTCGCGGCTGCGCATGCCCTCGGGGTCCTTGTTGACCACCTTGCGGTAGTCGTCGACCCAGCCGATCAGGCCGAAGCCCATGGTCACCAGCATCACCACCCAGACGAAGCGGTTGGACCAGTCGAACCACAGCAGCGTCGACACGCCGATGCCGATCAGCACCAGCACGCCGCCCATCGTCGGCGTGCCGCTCTTGGCCAGATGCTGCTGCACGCCGTACTCGCGGATCGGCTGGCCGATCTTGAGCTCGGTCAGGCGGCGGATCACCCACGGGCCGAAGGCCAGGCCGATCAGCAGCGCCGTCAGCGCCGCCATCACGGCGCGGAAGGTGATGTAGTTGAAGACGCGGAGGAACCCGAGTTCAGAGTAGGTGGCCTGCAGCCATTGGGCCAGACTAAGCAGCATGGGGGTCTCCTGGGCCGCCGGACTGCAAGGCGGCCACGATCTGTTCCATCTTCATGAAGCGCGAACCCTTGACCAGGAT
>JBCNPQ010000010.1:0-121044 GCA_039593255.1 Roseateles sp. | reverse complement strand
GCAGGCGATGAACCAGAGCTTCGGCTACGACGAACTGGGGCGCCTGACCAGTATCTCCACGCCAGCCAACTCCTGGACCATCGGCTACGACGCGAATGGCAACCGGACGGGTGTGACGCTCAACGGCTCAACTCGCAATTACACGACCGAGACCACGAGCAACCGGCTCAGCGGAATCGACAACCCGACGCGCGGCTTCGGCTACGACGCCGCGGGCAACACACTGAGCGACACGGGGCTGGGCTACACGACGACCTACGGGCCGGACAACCGGCTCGCGACGCTCACGGCCGCAGGCGTCACGACCACCTACAGCTACGACGCCGGTGGGCAGCGGGTGCGCAAGGTGACAGGGACCTCACGCCCTCACTACGTGTACGACCAAGGCGGTCAACTGCTCGGCGAGTACAACAGCTCAGGTGGAGCACTTCAGGAGTTCGTCTGGCTCGGCAACACGCTGATTGCCGTCCTGACCAACTCGAGCACGACGGAGCCGCGGATCTACTACGCCTACTCGGATCACCTGAACACGCCGCGCGTGATCGTGAACACGGCGGGAGAAGCACGTTGGCGCTGGATCGCCGAGCCTTTCGGTACCACGGCGGCGGAGACCGTCCCCAATTCGCTGGAGAACCTGGTCGTCAACCTGCGCTTCCCGGGGCAGTACTTCGACAAGGAGTCAGGACTCCACTACAACTACTTTCGGGACTATGACGGGACGACGGGGCGTTACGCCCAGAGTGATCCGATCGGCCTGGACGGTGGGCTAAACACATTTGCCTATGTCGACGCGGATCCACTCAGCCTAGTTGATCCGAGAGGTGAATGTCCCTGGTGTGTTGGTGCCGTTATTGGCGGGGGCTATGACCTCGTCCTGCAGTTGCTCGCAAACGGGGGAAATCTTCGTTGTGTCAATATTTCCCAGGTGATCGGTTCCGCTGCAATGGGTGCTGTCGGTGGCGGCATTGCAGGCCGTGGGCTCACATCACTCCTGTCTAAGCTCCGCCCGGGAAGAGTTGGAGAGAGTGCGCTGGAGTTGACTAAGAAGAATGTCGGGGAGAATCTTTCTTTGATTGAAAATATCCTCAAAGGACGTCGATTGATTGCAAGAGATACAAAATCTATTCCGGGCATGAGGACCGTGGTGGATAGTACTTGGCGAACCCTGGGTGGTAGCTTTCGGTATGTCGAGTCAAAGTTTGGAACTTCTGGCTTGACACCTGCGCAAACCCAGGCTAAAGCTCTGGTTTCGAATTATGTTGTGGAACGCTGGGGCTATGACTTTTTCGGCCGCGTAGGAGGGTACGCTGGTGGCGCCGTGGCGTCTCTTTTGCGAAATCCGGGAATATCCTCGGGTGGGGAGTCTGATTGCGAATGCCGATAGATCCTCATTCGATGGAAAAGCGCTGGATGATTGAAGTCGCGCGCGAGCTGCTCATTCCTGCGCTGGAAGCTCTTGGCTTTCAACACAAGGCCTGTGGGAGTACTAAGATCACGATTAAGGATCTTGGGCCGCACTTCCCCTTAGGGTTTTTTCATCGAGCTAATCCAAGCGGACTCGATGTTGTAGAGCCATATTTCTTCGGGCGATACAAGTTCGTGCTACATGCTGCTCGTATTCCGTTGGACGGCATCAGCGGACCGTTGGGGCACAATGCCGCCGAAGATTGCCTTGCTACTTGGAATGCGACGTGGTTCACGCTTTACAAATGCCCTTCCCTTCTTATTCCATTTTCAGCAAGGAGATTCTTTGGCGGCCCCCTTCCACGCCCAGACGTTGAGCGTATCGTTCGCGGGGTTGTCCAACTCTTGCCCGAGATAGACGCTGCTCTCAACGAAGGCAAAGCCGGGCGGCACCTCAAGAAAATTGTGCGGTGACAGGCATGGCACTTGAAAGGCTTATCTTTCCTCGTCCCCAAAGTGAACTCTATTGATTGAACGACCGAAGCTGGTCGTTGTGCCCTCGCTGTCACTGTTGCGAGCGTTTTGATGCCGGGACCGAGGGCGCACGACGGTGCGACTGACCCTCTCCGACGAGTCGTGCCGAGTTGCTCTGGTCACAGCAAGTCAACGCAGCACGCTGGCGTGCATCTGGGCGCCCATCTGGGCCTTCCGCGGGGTCACGTCGGCGTGCCCGCCCGACGTCTTCCGCCGCTCCTCCTGACGCCTTTTTCAAGCCGTTGCAATGACGGCTTTCGCGGTCTCTTCGAGGCCTTCTTTACAGCGTCCATCCCCCTTGTTCGCGGGGTCCCGGAACCCTTTGCCGACGGGCCCGGGACCCATTCTTGCTATGGACCCCTGCGAACCCGGGATGGCGGCCGCAAGGCCCGTCGGAATGGGGTAGTTCAGTCATGGTGCAGGGCTACACTCGCCGCTCGCGTACGCGTAGAGCACCCCAAAAAGGGGCCGCCGGACAGACACAAAACCAAGGTCGACACCATGCTTCTGATGAGGACTCGGGATCAAGGAATTCAAGCGCGCCAGGCCACCTCGGCCGTCGCCATCTCCGCTGCCGTACTGGCCACGGTGTTGCTCGCCGCATGCGGCGGCGGCAGCGGCGCCAAGGCCTCCCAAACCGCGGCCAAGGTGAACAAGGAAGAGATCACCGTCCACCAGATCAACTTCGTCCTCCAGCGCCAGCCCAACGTGAAGCCGGAGCAGGTCGACGCCGCCTCGCGCCAGATCCTGGAACGCCTGATCGACCAGGAACTCGCCGTCCAGAAGGCCCAGGACCTCAAGATCGATCGCGATCCGCGCGTGGTGCAACAGATCGAAACCGCCAAGCGCGAGATCATCGCCAGGGCCTATGCTGAACGCATCGGCGAGACGGCCACCAAGCCGACCGACCAGGAAATCAAGCAGTACTACAACGACAAGCCGGCACTTTTTGCCGACCGTCGTATCTACAACTTGCAGGAAATCAACATCGAGGCCAAGCCGGATCAGTTCGAAGCGATCCGCGCCAAGCTCCAGGGTGCCAAGACCCTCCCCGAATTCCTCGAATCGCTGAAGACCGACAACTTCAAGTTCGTCGGCTCGCAGATGGTGCGCTCGGCCGAGCAGATCCCGCTCAACAACCTCGACGCCATCGCCCGCCTCAAGGACGGCCAGTTCATCATGAACGGCAATCCCAACGGCCTCACCGTGCTCTTCCTCGCCGGCTCGCAACGCCAGCCCGCCTCCGAGGCCCAGGCCCGTCCGTCCATCGAGATGTTCCTGCTGAACCAGCGTCGCGCCGAGCTGGTCGCCAAGGACATCAAGTCCATGCGTGACAACGCCAAGATCGAATACGTCGGCAAGTTCGCCGACGCGGCGGCCTCCGCCCCCGCGGGCACCCCTGCCGCCACCCCGACTCCCGCGGCACCGGCCATCGCGCCCGCCGCCTCCGACAGCCCCACCGGCGCCAGCGGCCCGGTGGACAACAACGACCTCGCCAAGGGCCTCGGCATCAAATGATGAACACGCGTCGCTTCCCGATCCTCTCCTTCGCCTCCGCGGCCTCCACCGCCGTCACGGCCGCGCTCACCCTGAGCCTGGTCGGTGGCGCCGTCGCGCAGACCCCGGCCCGCCCGGCCGCCGCGACGGCCCCCGCGCCCACCGGCCTGGCCTCCGGCGCGGCCGCCGAGTACCGCCTGGGATCGGGCGACGCCATCCGCATCAGCGTGTTCCAGAACCCGGACATGCTGCTCGAGACCCGCGTCTCCGAGGCCGGCACCATCACCTTCCCGCTGCTGGGCTCGATCCGCATCGGCGGCCTGTCCATCAGCGACGCCGAACAGCGCATCGCCGACGGCCTGAAGAAGGGCAACTTCGTCAAGCAGCCCCAGGTCACCATCGTGGTCCTGAAGGTCACCGGCAACCAGGCCAGTGTGCTGGGCCAGGTGAACCAGCCCGGCCGCTATCCGCTGGAAGTCGCCGACACCCGCCTCACCGACCTGCTGGCCAACGCCCGCGGCGTGGCCTCGACCGGCGGCGACACCGTCGTGCTCAGCGGCGTGCGCGGCGGCAAGCCCTTCCGCCTCGAAGTCGACCTGCCCACGCTGTTCGGACCCAACGGCCGCGAGCAGGACGTGATCGTCCTCAACGGCGACGTGCTCTGGGTCGACCGCTTCCCGATGGTCTACATCTACGGCGAAGTCCAGAAGCCCGGCCAGATCCGCCTGGAGCGCGGCATGACGCTGCTGCAGGGCCTGGCCGCCGGCGGCGGTCTGACGCTGCGCGGCACCGACCGCGGCATCCGCGTGCATCGCAAGGACACCGCCGGCAAGGTGCAGGAGATCAAGCCCGCGATGGACGAGGCCCTCAAGGACGGCGACGTGATCTTCGTCCGGGAGAGCCTGTTCTGAGTTGTGTGACGTCGGGCCGCCCAGGCCCGGCCGAGGAGTGCCCGTGACACCAAGCAAACTGTTATCCATCCTGCGCGCGCGCTGGTCCATGGTCCTGCTCGTGGTGGTGCTGACCACGCTGACCGCGTTCGCCGTCAGCCTGGTGCTGCCCAAGAAGTACGTCGCCACGGCCTCGGTCGTGGTGGACGCCAAGCCCGATCCGATCTCCGCGCTGATCTACCCGGGCCTGGCCTCGCCGGCCTTCATGAACACGCAGGTCGACGTGATCAGCAGCGACCGCGTCGCGCTGCGCGTCGTGCGCGACCTCCGCCTGGCCGAGGTCCCCGCGATCCGCGAGCAGTGGCAGACCGCCACCAGCGGCGAGGGCACGATCGAGCAGTGGCTGATCGCCTTCCTGCAGGCCAACATGGACGTGAAGCCCTCCAAGGAGAGCAACGTGCTGACCGTGGCCTACCGCGCCCCCGATCCGCAGTTCGCGGCCGCGCTGGCCAACGCCTTCGTCAAGGCCTACGTGTCCACGACGCTGGACCTGCGCGTCGAACCCGCGCGCCAGTACGCCGGCTACTTCGACCAGCAGGCCAAGGCGGCGCTGGAGAAGCTCGAGTCCTCGCGCGCCAAGCTGTCCGCCTATGAGCGCGAACACGGCATCATCGCCAGCGACGAACGCCTGGACGTCGAGAACAACCGCCTCTCCGAACTGTCCTCGCAACTGGTGGCGCTGCAGGCGCTGTCGGCCGAGTCCGGCAGCCGCCAGGGCCAGGCCGCACGCGGCGCGGACCAGCTGCCCGACGTGCTGGCCAACCCGGTGGTGATGCAGCTCAAGGCCGACCTGAGCCGCGCCGAGTCCAAGCTGCAGGAACTGGGCACGCGCTACGGCGACAACCATCCGCAGGTGATCGAGGCCAAGGCCACCGTGGCTGACGTGCGCAGCAAGCTGCGCACCGAGATCGGCCGCGTCAGCGGCGGCGTCACCGTCACCAACACCATCAACAAGCAGCGCGAGGCCGAGATCCGCGCGGCGCTGGAGACGCAGCGCGAGAAGGTGGCCAAGCTCAAGGCCGCGCGCGACGACGCCAGCGGCCTGATGCGCGAGGTCGAGAGCGCGCAGCGCGCCTACGAGAACATCACCACGCGGCTCACGCAGACCAGCCTGGAAAGCCAGACCACGCAGAGCAACGTCAACGTGCTGACCGAAGCGGTCGCGCCGCTGAAGCCCTCGTCGCCGAAGATCCTGCTGAACACCGCGCTGGCCTTCGTCGCCAGCGTGATCCTGGCGGTGGGCCTGGCGCTGCTGCTGGAGATGCGCGACCGCAAGGTGCGCGACGCCGA
This sequence comes from Roseateles sp., assembly GCA_039593255.1. Lineage (GTDB taxonomy): Bacteria > Pseudomonadota > Gammaproteobacteria > Burkholderiales > Burkholderiaceae_C > Roseateles. Next base: position 115,369 of record JBCNPQ010000010.1, on the reverse strand, counting down.
CGACGTGATGGCCGTGCTGCCGCTGCCGATGCTGGGCGTGCTGCCCGCGCCGGGCAAGCGCGCCTCGGCGCTGCCGTCGGCCGAGCGCCGACTGCTGGGACACACGGCCCGACCCACGCGGGGGGCCGCCTGATGTCCGATGTGAAGGAACCCGTTCCCCTGGCCAAGAGGAAATCCGTGGACGCACCGATCAACAGCAAGCCTTCCAACGCCGGCGTGCATGACCGCTCGATCGGCGCGATCATCGCCGAGACCCGCAACCTCAGCGCCGACCAGGTCGAGCGCGTGCTGCAGTACCAGCGCGAGCGCGGCATCCGCTTCGGCGAGGCCGCCGTGGCGCTGGGCTACGCCAACGCCGAGGACGTGCTGGAGGCGCTGTCCAAGCAGTTCCACTATCCCTACGCCCCGAACGAGCGCAAGGTCCGCAGCCCCGAGCTGGTGGCGCTGAACACGCCGTTCTCGTCGCAGGCCGAGGTCTTCCGCGGCATCCGCAGCCAGATCACGATGCGGCTGTATCGCGAGAACGAGGCGCGCCGCGCGCTGGCCGTGATCAGCCCGGACTCGTTGGACGGCAAGAGCTACTTCACCGCCAACCTGGCGGTGACGCTGGCGCAGCTGGGCGGCCGCACGCTGCTGGTCGACGCCGACCTGCGCCGCCCGCGCCAGCACGAGATCTTCGACGTCAACAACCAGGCCGGCCTGTCGTCCATCCTGTCGGGCCGCAGCGAACCGCGCGTGATCCAGCAGGTGGAGGGCATGAACAGCCTGTTCATCCTGCCGGTAGGCGCGGTGCCGCCCAACCCGGTGGAGCTGCTGGAACGTCCTGCCTTCGGCCTGCTGATGCGCGAGCTGGCCGGCAAGTTCGACCATGTGCTGGTGGACACCTCCGCCGGCCAGTACGGCGCGGACGCCGCCATCGTGGCCGCCCGCTGCGGCGCGGCGCTGGTGCTGGCGCGCCAGAACAAGTCGCGGGTCACCGCGCTGCAGGAACTCACCGACAGCCTGGATGGTGTCTCCACGACCCTCGTGGGCACCGTGATGAACGAGTATTGAGTCCAGGGCCGCCAAGAGCCCTCATTGGCCCGGCGCGTCCGGGCCTCCGCCGCGACGCGCGTGATCCCTGCCGGATCGCCGCGCCGCCGTCTGCCCGTCGCCGACCGTCTTTGCAGGGATCGCAGTGAAAGTCATGGCAAGCAATCTGTTCCTCCGCTCGGGCGACCGTGCGGGCCCGGGGTCGGGCCCCGGCTTCTGGGCAGCCAACCGGCTCGCGCTGATCGCGCTGGCCCTCGGCCTGGCGCTGCTGTACGTGCCGACCTTCATCGACTTCATCCACGGCCCGTGGCGCGGCGACCGCAATTCCCACGGTCCGATCGTGCTGGCGCTGTCGGCCTGGTACTTCTACTTCCAGACGAAGCGTCTGGCCACGCAGGGCGAGACCTTCACGATGCGGCCCGCGCCGGTCGCCGGCTGGTCGGTGCTGGTGCTGGGCCTGGCGGCCTATGTGCTGGGACGCTCGCAGTCGATCGCGCTGCTGGAGCTGGGCTCGCTGCTGCCGGTGCTGCTGGGCTTCGCGCTGATCCTGGCCGGCCCCGCGATCGCTCGCCGCTACTGGTTCGCCTTCTTCCTGCTGCTGTTCGCCGTGCCGCTGCCGGCCTCCATCGTCGACGTCATCACCCAGCCGATGAAGCTCGCCGCCTCCTGGGGCGCGGAGCACCTGATGTTCGCGCTGGGCTATCCGGTCGCGCGCTCCGGCGTGATCCTGCAGATCGGCCCCTACCAGCTGATGGTCGCCGACGCCTGCGCCGGCCTGAACTCGCTGTTCACGCTCGAGGCGCTGGGCCTGCTCTACATGAACGTGGTGCGCCATGAATCGGTGTTCCGCAACATCGCCCTCGCCATCCTGATCGTGCCGATCTCGTACTGCTCCAACGTGATCCGCATCCTGATCCTGGCGCTGCTCACCTACCACTTCGGCGACGACGTCGGACAGGGCTTCATGCACGAGTTCTCCGGCATGGCGCTGTTCCTCACCGCGCTGATGCTGATCGTCGTCGTCGACGGCCTGCTGCGCACGCTCTCGCTGCGCTGGGACCGCTGGCGCGGCAAGGAGATCGCATGAACACCTCCGCGACCCATCCGGCGCCGCATCCGGCACGGCCTTCGCCCTCGCCGGGCGGCGAGCCCGGCGGCCCCGGCGGCGCCGCGCCGCGGCTGCCGCGCCTGTCCGTCGCCGCCTGCCTGGCCGGCGTGGCGCTGATGGTGGTCGCCGCCGGCGGTGCCTGGTGGGCCACGCCGCGCCTGCAGGCGGTGCAGGGCGCGCCCAGCCTGGACGCGACCGTGCCCAAGGCCTTCGGCGACTGGCAGGCGGTCAACGACTCGGCGCCGCAGATCGACGTCTCGCAGGGCGTGGAGACGGTGCAGGAGCAGCCCTACGACCAGACGGTGATGCGCACCTACGTCAACAGCCGCGGCGACACCGTGATGCTGGCCCTGGCCTGGGGCGAGCGTCAGCGCCAGGACGTCAAGGTGCACCGGCCCGAGGTCTGCTATCCGGCGCAGGGCTATTTCGTGCGCACGATCGGCGCGGGCCGCCCGGTGCCGACGCAGGGCCGCACCGAGCCGGTGCCCACGACGCAGCTGCTGACCGAGGCCCGCGGCGGCGGCGGTTACGAGGCGGTGCGCTACTGGATCCGCATCGGCTCGCAGTACGGCGGCGACGGCCTGGCCGCGCGCTGGTACATCCTCAACGAAGGCTTCCGCGGCCGCATCCCCGACGGGATGCTGGTGCGCGCGTCGCAGCGGCTGAACCAGCCCGAGGCGGCCGCGCAGTCGCAGGTGGTGATGGAAGGTTTCCTGCGCGAGCTGGTGAACGCGGTGCCCGCGGGCACGCGGCCGCTGCTGGTGCGCTGAACGATGGGCGCAGTCGGACGCATCACGGGCGCATGGCGCCATTGGCGGGACGGCCTGGACGGGGTGTCCTGGGTGGGCCTGGGCGGCCTGCTCGCGGGCGCCGTGGCCATCGGACTGATCACGGTGATGCTCGGCGGCATGGCCTCGGACCGCCCCGCGATGCTGGCGGTGCTGCCGCTGATGCTGGCCACCGCCTTCCTGTTCCTCTACAGCCGCGAAGCCTTCCTGCTGGCGGTGCTGCTGGTGCGCGCCGGCGCCAACCCCATCTTCGAGGAGACGCGCCTGGCCGCCATCGGCGGCCTGGGCGGCCTGCTCAACGCGCTGATCATCGTGCTGGCCGCGATCATCATCGCCCGCGATCCCAAGCGCGTGCCGCGCATCGCCTGGGGCGTGTGGCTGCCCTTCATCGCGGTGCAGGCGCTGGGCCTGGTCTATTCGCCGGACAAGGTGCAGGCGCTGCGCCTCTACCTGGGCCAGCTGTCGGTGGTCGCGCTCTTCCTGGTCAGCTTCTATCTCGTCAAGGATGAAGCGGATCTGAACAGGATGCTCAAGTTGGTCACCTGGTCGGCGGTGCCTGTCGCAGTTGTCACGCTGATTTACATCGGCCTGGGCAGGACCGCTGGTAGCGTGGACGGCTTCGAAGTCGCGTCCAACCGGTACGGCGGCCCGTTCCCTCACGCCAACATCCTGGCGTTCTATCTCGTGTTGTCCGTGGGCGTCATCTTCTATCGCTGGAAGAGCGGTCTGGCCGGCCGCGGCGTCCTGGCGACCGCGACGGTCGTGCTCTACCTCCTGCTGCTGGTGGGACTGCTGTTCGCGACCAAGACCCGCAGCGCCTGGATCTCGGTGCTGTTCATCTTCGTCGTCTACGGCCTGTTCCGCGAGCGCCGCTATCTCGTCTACCTGGTGATCGGCGGCATGCTGGCCATGCTGGTGCCCGAGGTGCGCGAACGCGTGCTCGGCCTGGCCGAGGGCAACCAGGTGGTCCAGTTCGCCAAGCTGAACTCCTTCGCCTGGCGCAAGCTGCTGTGGTCGGACGCGCTGTCGTGGATGGCCACCTCGCGCATGGCCTTCGGCTACGGCGCGGAGTCCTTCGTCTTCCACTCGCAGACCTTCTTCTCGATGGCCGGCGGTCGCAGCTGGGGCGCGCACAGCGCCGTGGTGCAGGTGTTCTTCGAATACGGCGCGCTCGGCGTGGCGGCCTACGGCTGGGTGTTCCTGTCCACCGCCCGCATGCTGCGCGCGCTGCTGCCGGTGCGCGGCCTGCTGGCCCTGATCGCGCTGGCGCTGCTGGTGTCCAACTTCCTGGTCTCGCTGTCGGACAACATGCTGTCCTACCTCATCTACAACTGGTACTTCTGGTTGACGATGGGCGTGGTGTGCGCGCTGGCCTGCCGCATCGCCGGCGCGGCCGAGGCCCGCAAGCGCATGCCCTGGGGCATCCGGCCGAGCAAGTACCGGCCGCGCCAGCCGCATGACCGCGTGAGCGAGTTCCCCGCCACGCTGCCGCGCGTCAGCGAGTTCTCGCCCACCTTGCCCTTGAACGGCGCGGAGCAGGGACGATGAGCGGCGGACGCGACCTCGAGCTCGACCAGGAGCGCGACCGCAGCGCGGCGCTGGCCGCCGCCGCGGGACACCAGCCCGCCGAACGCCAGCCCGCGCTGGACGGCGTGCGCGCGGTCAGCATCCTGGCGGTGCTGTGGACCCACCTGTTCCCGCTGCGCGTCGGCGGCACGCCGCTGAACGAGTCGCTGGGCCTGTTCGGCATGGCGCTGTTCTTCATCCTGTCCGGCTACCTGATCACCGGCCAGCTGCTGAAGCGGCCGACGGTCTCGTCCTTCGTCGCGCGGCGGCTGCTGCGCGTGGTGCCGGCCGCCTGGATCTGCCTGGCCGTGGTCTGGACCTTCAAGCCCGAGAGCCTGGAGACGGCGCTCAGCTACCTGTTCTTCTACGCCAACCTGCCGCCGCAGCGGCTGGTGCCGCCGACCGACCACTTCTGGAGCCTGTGCCTGGAGGTGCAGTTCTACATGCTGGCCGCGCTGCTGCTGTGGCTGCGGGTGAAGGCGATCTGGTGGCTGTTCCCCGCGCTGCTGCTGGCGACCACGGCGCTGCGCATCAGCCAGGAAGTCACCGCCTCCAGCATCACCTGGTTCCGCTGCGACGACCTGCTCGCCGGCGCCTGCCTGGCGCTGCTGATGCACTCGCGGCACTGGGCCGTGGCACGCGACATGCTTGCGCGTGCGGGCATGGTTCCGCTGTTGCTCGTCGCGCTGCTGGCCTGCAGCTTCCTGCCGCATCCCGGGCTCAACCCGCTGGGCTTCGTGCGTCCGTATGTCGCCGCGGCCTTCGTCGCGTCGCTGCTGGCGCAGCCCGGCCATCGGTTGTCGCGGCTGCTGGGGCGTCCGGTGTTCAGCTACATCGCGACCGTCTCCTACGCGCTCTACATCTGGCACCTGCCGCTGGCCGCCACCTGGCTGGGCAGCGGCGACGTGCTCACCAAGTACCTGAAGCGGCCGCTGCTGCTGGCCGTGCTCTTCGCGGTCGCGCATGTGTCGACCTTCCAGGTCGAGCGCCGCTTCAACGACCTCGCCAAGCGCGTGGGCTCGGGGCGCCGCCAGACGCTGAAGGAGGTCTGAGATGACGAGCTCGCCTCATGAGTCCCAGGCGCCACGCGCGTCCCGCGCGCCCCGCAATGCCCGCGAGGACACCGACTGGCAGGCCGACCTGGCCCGCTGCGGCGGTCCGTCGGCGCTGCGCCGCGAGCAGTCGCTGTGGGCGCTGCGCGTGTACCGCTACGGCCGGCGCGTCAACGCGATGCCCGATGGCGGCGCGCGGCGCTGGCACCTGCGCTTCTACTGGCTGGCCTTCCGCGCGGTGGAGACCTTCACCGGCATCAGCCTGCCCAAGGAATGCCGCATCGGACCGGGCCTGCGGATCTGGCACTTCGGCGGCGTGTTCGTGAACCCGGGCACCGTGATCGGCGCGAACTGCACGCTGCGCCAGGGCGTGACGCTGGGCAACCGCGTCGAGGACGGTCCCTGCCCGGTGCTCGAGGACGGCGTCGAGCTCGGCGCCTATGCGCAGGTGCTGGGCGGCGTGCGGCTGGGCGCGGGCTGCAAGGTCGGCGCGATGTCGGTCGTGCTGCGCGACGTGCCCGCGGGCGCGACCGCGGTCGGCAATCCGGCGCGACTCGTCGCGCGCGAGGCGGCGGCGCCGTCCGAGGCTGGCGCCGCGCGCGTGCCGTCGGACGAGGCGTCCCCGATGACGATGGAGGAATGACGCGATGAGCTGGGATCGACGCCGCTGGTGCGCCGCCGCGGGCCTGGGCCTGACGGCGGGCGCGCTGCCGTCCGTGCTGTGGGCCGCCGGTGAATCGCGCGATGGCCGCGAGGGTCGCGACGCCCGCGACGCCCGCGTGCCCGATGCCGCGGGCGCCGCCCGGGGCGAGCGCTTCGGCACCGTGCTGCGTCCCTTCTCGGCGCAGTCGCCGTGGAACAGCCGCCCGGTCGATCCGGTGCTGGACGACTGGGAGATTCCCAAGGCCTCCTACGCACCGGCGCTCGAGTCGGGCAAGTGGTCCACCGGCGTCTTCGTCTGCCAGCCCGACGATCCGCCGATGCGCGTGGTCGGCCTGCCGGGCCAGAAGGGCGTGTGGGACCCGGACGCCGAGACCACGCAGCCCGAGGTCGTGCTGCCGCACTGGCCCGCGAGCGTGAACCCGGCCGAGGGCCTGGACGGCCACGCCGACATCGTCGACGCCGAGGCCGGCATCATCCATTCCTTCTACAAGCTCACCCGCGTGGACGACCAGTGGTGCGCCAAGCAGTACGCCTGGACGCGGCTGGACGGCCGCGGCTGGGGCGACCCGGCCCACTACTTCCAGGGCGCGCGCGCGGCCGCGGTGCCGACGATGGGCGGGCTGGTGCGCCGCCACGAGCTGGAGGAGGGCGCCGGCCCGATCCGCCACGCGCTGGCCATCTCGCTGACCTTCAACGGCTTGAGCGCCGATCCTGGGTATGTCTTCCCGGCCACCTCCGCCGACGCCGGGCTCAACAACAACAACGGCCGCATTCCCGAGGGCGCGCTGCTGATGCTGCCGCCGGACTTCGACACCTCGAAGGTGGACGACCCGCGGCTGCGCCGCATCGCCGAGGCGCTGAAGGTCTACGGCGGCTACGTCGTCGATCGCAACGTGGGCACACCCTTCGTCGTCTATTGCGAGATCGGCAGCAACGCCAAGCTGCATACCGCCAAGATCTGGAACAGCCGCGCCGCCAGCGACCTGGAGCGCATGCGCCTGGCGCTGCGCCGTGTCACGTCGGCCAAGGGCTGGGTGGACGGGCTGGGCAAGCCGGTCGAGCTGAAGCAGCCGATGAACCTGCTGTCGATGCGCGGCGCGTGGCGCTCCGAGCGCGACGACGCGCAGGCGCGCTTCGAGACCTGGAAGCAGGCCGTCGTGCTGAAGGATGCCAAGCCGGGGCTGGCCGTGGTGAACAACTCCGGCCGCCACATCACCGCGGTGAACTGGGCGAAGCCGCAACCGGGCCAGACGCTGCGCCTGACCGCGCGTACCGGCAACGGCGCGACGCTGCGCCTGCAGCTGCGCAGCGGCGACCCGAGCGCCAAGGGCGGCGTCGCCTTCGACAGCGGCGACCTGGCGGACGGCAAGTCCGTCAGCTTCGAATGGCCGGAGAAATTCGCGGGCTCGCGCCTGGTGGTGCGCGCCACGGCGTCCGGCGACTGCTGGGCGCGCGGCGACCTGCTGCCGGCGTCGGGCTGAGGCGTGCGCGCCGCAAACGGGAGGAACGATTGATCACGAAGCAGTTGAATGACCAAGGTCCTCAAGGCCAGGCGGTGACGCCGTCGACGACGACAGCGTCGGCGACGACGACGCGCGCGCGGCCGCGTGTCGCCTACCTGGTCAACCATTACCCCAAGGTCAGCCACACCTTCATCCGGCGCGAGATCCTGGCGGTCGAGCAGCTGGGCCTGGACGTGCTGCGCCTGGCCATCCGCGGCTGGGACGACGACGCGCCCGATCCCGTCGACCAGGCCGAGAAGGCCCGCACCCATTACCTGCTCAAGGACGGCAAGGCCGGCCTGCTGAAGGCCACGCTGGCGCAGGCCACGCGCGCGCCGGGCCGTTTCTTCTCCGCGCTGAAGCTGGCGCTGCGCATGAGCCGCCGCGCCGACAAGCCCTGGCCCTTCCACCTCGTCTACCTGATGGAGGCCTGTGCCGCGATGCCGGTGCTGCGCGAGGCCCGCATCGAGCACCTGCACATCCACTTCGGCACCAACCCGGCGGAAGTCGGCATGCTGATCGAGGCGCTCGGCGGCCCCGGCTACAGCATGACGGTGCACGGTCCGGAGGAGTTCGACCGGCCGGACTTCCTGCACCTGGGCGCGAAGATCCGCGGCGCGCGTTTCGTGGCGGCGATCACCTCGTTCTGCCGCAGCCAGCTGTCGCGCTGGGTCGCGTACACCGAGTGGCCCAAGCTGCGCATCGTCCACTGCGGACTGGATCCCGAGTTCCATGCCGTCGAGGCGCCGCCGCCCGCCGGCAAGCGCCTGGTCTGCATCGGCCGCATGACCGAGCAGAAGGGCCACCTGCTGCTGATCGAGGCCGCGGCGCAGGTCGCGCGCGCGGTGCCGGACTTCGAGCTGGTGCTGGCCGGCGACGGCGAGCTGCGCAAGACCATCGAGCAGCGCATCGCGCAGCTCGGCCTGCAGCGCAACGTGCGCATCACCGGCTGGATCTCCAGCGACACGGTGCGCCAGGAGCTGCTCGCGGCGCGGGCGCTGGTGCTGGCCAGCTTTGCCGAAGGCCTGCCGGTCGTGATCATGGAAGCGATGGCGCTGGGCCGTCCCTGCGTCAGCACCTGCATCGCCGGCATCCCGGAGCTGATCCGCGACGGCGAGAACGGTTGGCTGCTGCCCGCCGGCGACCCCGATGCGCTGGCGCGCGCGATGATCGACTGCCTGCGGTTGGACGACGCCGAGGTGGCGCGGGTCGGGCAGCGCGCGCGCGCGTCGGCGCTGGAGCGCCACGACGTCGATCGCGAGGCGGCCAAGCTGGTCGCGCTGTTCGAGGAATACGCGTCGCCGTCCAAGACCTACTCGAGCCATCGCGCCGCGTCGGGCACCAAGGAGAGCGCGCATGCCTGAGCTGCTGCCTGTCCTGTCCGGGCTGGCCTGGGGCGCGATGCTGCTGGTCAGCCTGCTGGTGCTGGCGCCGGCGGCGCTGGTGCTGTGGCAGGTCGTCCTGGCGCTGCTGCCGGACCGCCGCGGGCTGCCCGCCTGGCAGCGGCCGGCGCGCATCGCCGTCGTCATGCCCGCGCACAACGAGGGACGCGGCCTGCGGCCGACGCTGATGCAGGCGCTGGCGCAACTGGGGCCGTCCGACCGCATCGTCGTGGTCGCCGACAACTGCAGCGACGACACGGCCGCGCAGGCGCGCGAATTCGACGTCACCGTGGTCGAGCGCACCCATGCGACCGAGCGCGGCAAGGGCTACGCCCTGGACTTCGGCGTGCGCACGCTGGAGAAGCTCGCGCTGGAGAGCGGCGAGGCGCCGGATGTCGTGATCATCCTGGACGCCGACTGCACGCTGGGACCGAACCTGCTGCCGCGCATCGCCGCGGTGGCGCAGGCGACCGGTCGGCCGGTGCAGGCCACCTACCTGATGTCGGCGGCCAACGACGGCCTGAAGGCGCGCGTCGCCGAATTCGCGATGCGGGTGAAGAACCTGGTCCGCCCGCGCGGCATGCACCAGGTCGGCCTGCCCTGCGGCCTGTACGGCACCGGCATGGCCTTCCCCTGGGCGGTGGCGGTGCAGGCGCCGCTGGCCAGCGGCCACCTGGCGGAGGACATGCAGCTGGGCGTGCGCCTGGCCCAGCTCGGCGCGCCGCCGCTGCTGTGCGAGGACGCGCTGGTGACCAGCGTGTTCGCCAACAGCGCCGAGGGCGAGGCCAGCCAGCGCACCCGCTGGGAGCACGGCCACCTGGCGATGCTGGTCGGCGAAGGACCGCGGCTGCTGTGGCAGTCGATGCGACCGGGCCGCGGCGCGCAGCTGCTGCAGGTGCTGGACATGCTGGTGCCGCCGTTGGCGCTGCTGGGCATGCTGCTGGTGGGCTGGACGCTGGTCCAGGGACTGGTGGCGCTGCTGGTGGGCTGGACCGCGCCGCTGGTGATCGCGCTGATCGGCCTGGGCGCGCTGGTGCTGGCCATCGGCCTGGCGCAGCACCGCTGGGCCCGCGACATCCTGACGCTGGGCGAGCTCGCGCGCGCGCCCTTCATCCTGCTGGCCAAGATTCCGCTGTACCTGCGCTTCATCGTCAAGCGCCAGGTGGACTGGGTGAGAACCAAACGAGATGTCTGATGCCATGAGTTTCACGCCCACCATGCCCGCGGCCTCCGCCGCGCCGGACCGCGTCGCGTTGCCGACCATCCACGTCGACGGACTGCCCTTTGCCGCCACCACGGTGCCGCTGCTGACCCGTCACATCGTCGACGAGGCCGGCGCCGATCGCGGCGGCTGGGTGGTGACGCCCAACATCGACATCCTGCGGCGCTGGCGCCTGGACCCGGCCTTCCGCGCGCTGGTGGCCGACGCCACCGTCTTCACCGCCGACGGCCGTCCCATCGTCTGGGCCAGCCAGCTGCAGGGCACGCCGCTGCCGACGCGGCTGACCGGCTCGGACCTCTTCATCGAGCTGATGGGCGCGGCCGCCGCGGCCGGCCTGCGCATCGCGCTGATCGGCGGCAACGAAGGCGCGGCCGAGGCCGCCGCCGCGCGGCTGATCCCCGAGGCCGTGGCCGCCGGCTGCGTGCGCTGCCTGTGCCCGCCCTTCGGTTTCGAGCAGCAGCCGCAGGAGATGGCCCGGCTCGAGTCGCTGCTGACCGGCTGGGCGCCGCAGATCGTGTTCATCGGGCTGGGCTCGCCCAAGCAGGAGAAGCTGATCGCGCGGCTGCGCCCGCTGGCGCCGCGCGCCTGGTACCTGGGCGTGGGCGTGAGCTTCAGCTTCGTGGCCGGCGACGTGAAGCGCGCGCCGGGCTGGATGCAGCGCAGCGGCCTCGAATGGCTGCACCGCCTGACGCAGGAACCCGGCCGGCTGGCGCGGCGCTACCTGGTGGACGGCATCCCCTTCGCGGCCGGACTGCTGTGGCGATCGGCCACGCGGCGCGGACGCGGCGCGGGCCCCGCGCTCTGAGCGGCGTCCGCGTCCCCTTCGTTCCGACCCCCACGGCCTTCGACCTGGTCCCTTCATTTCCGGATCCCGCATGACCGACTTCCTGTTCAACGGCTACTACGGCTACCGCAACACCGGCGACGACGTGTTCTGCGTCGTCGCCGACTGGGGCAGCCGCAAGTACTGGGGCGCCCGCGACCTGGCCTTCGTCGCCACCGAGCTGCCGGTGCTGAGCCGCCCCGCCGAGGCCATCATCCCGACCGAGCGCCGCTATCCGGGCCAGCAGACGCTGTCGCGCACGCTGTCCGGGCTGGGCGCGCGGCACATGGTGTATTTCGGCGGCTCGACGCTGCATTCGCCGCAGGAGCTGTGGGTCAACCTGCTGCGCCAGTCGCTGGTGCAGAAGGTCGGCCGCAAGTCCATCGCCGCGGCCGGCGTGTCGGTCGGTCCGTTCAAGTCCTCCGAGGGCGAACGCGAGATCCGCAAGCTGATCGGCGAGATGAGCTACATCGCGGTGCGCGACCGCGCGTCCTTCGAGATCGTGAAGGCGATGAACGTCGACACGCCGGTGATCCAGGCCTTCGACCCGGCGCTGCTGATGCTGGACGTGATGGCGGACTCGCCCGCGCCGGTGCTGCCGGAGCGCGCGGCGGGCCGGCCGGTGATCGGCGTCAGCGTGTGCAACGTCGAGCGCTACTACGGCAAGGGCAACCTGGAGAACGAGCAGCGCCGCGTGGCCTCGGTGAAGGCGACGGTGAAGGCGCTGGCGGAAGAGGGCTTCGCGCTGCGCTTCTTCGTGTTCAACGGGCATGCGGCCTCGGGCGACGATGCGGTGACCGACGAGGTGATCGCGTCGCTCGACGGTTATCCGCATGTGGAGCGGCTGCCCTACGACAACGATCCGAAGCGCGTCTACGCCGAGCTGCAACGCTGCGACGCGATCTTCGGCGTGCGGCTGCATGCCTGCATCCTGGCCTACACGGCGGGCGTGCCCTTCATCCTGGTCGAGTACCACCGCAAGTGCGGCGACTTCCTCGACGAGATCGGCTACCGGCCCGAGGGCCGCGTCGGCGACGCGACGGAGGATCCGATCGAGGCCGCGCGACGCATCGCGAAGCTGGCCGTCGGCGGCCGTGCCTCGCCGCCGTGGACGCGTTCGATCCAGGACTCCTGCGAGATGGCCCGCCTGAACTTCACGGCCGCGCCGTACAGCGAGGGGCGCCGCTGATGTCCGGTCCGACTTCCCCTTCCTCCGCGTCGTCGTCGTCGTCATCGTCGTCGTCATCGTTCGCGGCCGGCGCGCCGCGCATCTCCGTCGTCATTCCGCTCTACAACAAGGAAGGCCAGATCGGCCGCGCGCTGGACTCGGTCTTCGCGCAGAGCTTCCAGGACTTCGAGATCGTCGTCATCGACGACGGCTCCAAGGATCGCGGCGCCGAACTGGTCGCGGCGATCGCCGATCCGCGCGTGCGGCTCTACCGGCAGGCCAACGCCGGCGTGTCGGTGGCGCGCAACCGTGGCGTGGAGCGGGCGCGTTCGGACATGATCGCCTTCCTCGACGGCGACGATGCCTGGTATCCCGATCACCTCGAGCGCCTGTGGCAGCTGCGCGAGGCCTATCCCGGCACCGTGGCCTGGGCGATGAACTACCACCTGGTGGACCTGGGCGGGCGATTGACGCCGGGCGTGTCGGTGGTGACCGAGCCGCGCGTGGTGCTGACGCCGGAGAACTACTTCCGCATCGCGCGGCACGGCACGCCGGTGTTCTCGTCGGCGGTGGCGGTGGACAAGGCCGCGCTGCAGCGCGTCGGCGGCTTCCCGGCCGGCGTGCGGCTGGGCGAGGACCTGGACACCTGGATCCGGCTGCTGTTCTCGGGGCCGATCGCCTTCGACGCGCGGGCCGGCGCCTATTACCACGCCGACGGCGACGACCGCGCGCTGGTGCGCAACGCGCCGCCGGCGCGCTACGTGTTCTTCGACACCAACGAGGCCTGGATGCGCGCGCATCCCGAGGCGACGCAGGTGGCGCAGGACATCGAGGCCTTCCACGATTTCTTCCGCCTGGCGCATGCGCACCACCAGATCAAGTGGGGCGACAAGGCGGCGGGTCGGGCGGTGCTCAAGACCTGCCACTCGCGCGCCTTCGCGGCGGAGCGCGACCGGCTGCTGCGCATGAGCCTGCTGCCCCAGCCGCTGTACCGCGCGCTGGGCCGGCTGCAGGCGGCGCTGCGGCGGCGCGCCCAGGCGCCCACGCCGGCGCCGAGCGCCCAGGTCTCGCGGGGCTGACGTGGGGCAGGGCAAGCTCGGGGCCAACCTGGTCAGCAACGTCGCGTTCTTCGCGCTGAACATCGTCGTTTCGCTGTGGCTGGTGTCCTACCTGGTGCGCCAGCTCGGCGTCGCCGCCTACGGCCTGGTGCCGCTGGCGGTGACCGTGGCCGGCTACTTCAACGTGATCACCGCCGGCCTGAACGCCGCGGTGGGGCGGCATCTCACGGTGGCGATGAGCAGCGGCGACGACGCGCGCGCCAACGGCATCTTCAACTCGTCGCTGTGGGCGTCGGCGCTGGTCGGCCTGCTGATGTGCGTGCTGGGCCTGCCGCTGCTGACCCACATCGCGCATTGGATCGACGTGCCCGCCGGCTGGGAAGGCGACGCGGGCTGGCTGTTCTTCCTGACCGTCGGCGGCCTGGCCGTGACCACGCTGGGCACGCCCTTCCAGTCGGTGGTCTACAGCCGCAACCGCTTCGACCTGCAGAACCTGGGGAACATCCTCGGCCTGGTGGCGCGGGTGGTCGTGGTCGTGGTCCTGTTCCAGCTCACCGTGCCCAAGCTCTGGCATGTCGGCGCGAGCGTGCTGTGTGCCGCGCTGGCCACGATCGCGGTGGTGGTGGTGGCGTCGCGCCGGCTCGCGCCCGCGCTGCGGCCGCGGCTGGACGGCTTCTCCTGGCCGGTGGTCAAGGAGCTCGGCGGCACCGGCGGCTGGGTCTTCATCAGCCAGATCGGCACCCTGCTGCTGATCAACATCGACCTGCTGGTGGCCAACAAGGTCGTCGGCGCCGCGGCCGGCGGCCAGTACGCGCTGGTGCTGCAATGGTCCATGCTGCTGCGCAACTTCGCGCTGGTGGTGTCCGGCGTCTTCGGTCCGACCATCCTGACCCTGCACGCGCAGGGCAAGCTGGACGAGATGATCGACTACGCCCGCGCCTCGGTCCGCCACCTGGGCCTGGTGATGGCGATCCCGATCGGCATCGTCTGCGGATTCTCGGAGTCCATCCTTCACGTCTGGCTCGGACCCGCGTTCGCGCCGCTGTGGGGTGTGATGGTCATCGCCACCGCCCACCTGGCGCTCAACCTGGCCTACCTGCCGCTGCACAACGTCAGCCTCGCCACCAACCATGTCAAGGTGCCGGGCATCCTGCAGGTCGTGGCCGGCGTGGTGAACCTGGTGCTGGCGATCGCGATGGCCAAGGTCTGGGGGCTCTATGGCATCGCCGTCGCGGGCGGCCTGGTGCTGCTGCTGCGCAACCTGATCTTCACGCCGCTGTACGCCGCCCACATCCTGAAGCGGCCATGGTGGACCTTCGCCCGCGAGGCCCTGCCCATCCTGCTCATGGCCGCGCTGGTCTTCGCCGCGGCACTGGCCGTGTCGCGGCTGGCGGCGCCGGGCTCCTGGCCCGCCCTGGCGCTGTGCACCTGCGCGGTGGGCGCGCTCGGCGCGCTGCTGCTGTGGACGGTGTTCCTGCGGCGCGCCGACCGCGAGGCGGTGCTCGGCAAGCTGCGACGCAAGCTCAACCGCGCGGCTTGAGCCGGCGGACTCACGGAGAAACAGGCATGGGAAGGCTTTCGAATGTGCTGCGGCGGCTGCTGGGCCGGCCGGCGCCGACGGTGACGTTCAGATCGCGCGGCGAGGGCTGCGGCATCGCCGGCCGCAACGACTTCGTGTTCCCGGAACGGATCTCGCTCGGCCACCACGTCCACATCGAGGGCGGCGGCTACTTCAACGGGCAGGGTGGACTGACCATCGGCGATCACGTCATCTTCGCGCCGGGCGTGGCGGTGATGACCTCGATGCATCGCTACAAGGGCGCCACGATGGTGCCCTACGACGAGGTCGACCTGTTGCGTCCGGTCACCATCGAGCGCTTCGTCTGGGTCGGCATGCGGGCGATGATCCTGCCGGGCGTGACCTTGCGCGAAGGCACCATCGTCGGCGCGGGCGCGGTGGTCACGAAGTCCCATCCGCCGGGCGCGATCCTGGGCGGTAATCCGGCGGTGCAGATCGGCACCCGCGACATGGCGGCCTTCCAGGACATGGTCGACAGCGGCCGCCATTACTTGAAGCTCAAGCAGGAGCAGGGATTGCGCAAGCGCGAGGTCCTGGACCCGCGCTGATGCACGAGCGGCGACATGCCGCCGCACAAGGCCGGCGCGAACCGGCGAAGGCAGTACGACGATGACGACGGCTCGACAGGCACTCCCCGGCATCCCCGATGCGACGCGATCCGACTGGATCGACATCGCCAAGGGACTCGGCATCCTGCTGGTGGTCTACGGCCACGTCGCGCGCGGGCTGTTCAACGGCGGCGTGCCGATGGACCCGTGGTGGTTCACGACCGTGGACTCGGCGATCTACGCCTTCCACATGCCGCTGTTCTTCCTGCTGTCGGGCTGGTTCTTCGTCGGCTCGCTGACGCGGCGCGGTCCGCGCGACTACCTCGCCGGCCGCATCGCCACCGTGCTCTGGCCCTACGTGCTGTGGTCGCTGCTGCAGGGCGGCATCGAGCTGCTGATGTCGCGCTGGACCAGCAAGCCGGTCACGCTGGCCGAGGTGCTCGCGCTGGGCTGGACGCCGCGGGCGCAGTTCTGGTTCCTCTATGCGCTGTTCCTGATGAGCCTGATGGGCGTGGCGATGTGCTGGCGCCGCCCCAAGGCCGGCGTCGCCGTGCTGACGCTGACCGGCGCGGCGCTGATGGCGCTGCAGCACCGCGACTGGCCGATGCCCGCGGCGCTGGTCTCCAGCCATCTGCTGTACTTCGCCATCGGCGCCTGGCTGGGCGCGCAGCGTGTCGGCATCGCGACGGCACGGCGCCTGGCAGTGATCGGCGTACTGTTGGGCGGCATCGCGGTGATCGCGCTGCAGTCCGCCGGGCTCGACCTCCCCAAGCTGATGAAGCTCGCCGAGGCGACGCTCGGGCTGTCCGCCGCCTGCGTGCTGGCCATCGCGCTGGCCGGCGCCGGCAACGGTGCCGCGCTCGGCCAGGGGCTGGCGGCGCTCGGCCGCGCGTCGATGGCGATCTTCCTGGCCCACATCCTCGTGGCCAGCGGCGTCCGCATCGTGCTGGCCAAGGTGTTCGGCATCAGCAACCCCTGGCCGCACCTGATCGTGGGCATCGCCGCCGGCACGCTGCTGCCCTGGTGGCTGTGGCGCGCCGTCCAGGGGCGCCCGGCGATGGTGCTGTTCGAACTGCCCGTCGCGTGGCGCCGCCGGCTCGCCGGAACGGGACAACCCCGTCGCGAGGCCGTCGCCAGGCCCTCTTGACCCCCTCGCGACGCCCTGGTGACCGCCACCGCTCGCGGCGTCCCCGGACCGGACGCCGCCGAGCCGTCCTTCAGGGACAGCGCCGGCATGACGCCGTGTTGGTGCGGCGTTAACCTCATTGGTGCGTATGGCGAATCCCCGGCACCACGCCGGGGCAAATCCAAGCACCCGTGACAACAACGTGGAGCGCCGACGTCCTTGCCGGGCACACGGGCTCCCGGTCGCGTCCGATCGCCACCGGGACTGTCATGGCCTCCACGTCCACCTCCGCGCCTGCGTCCGACGACCTGCGTCTGTCCGTCGTCATCCCCCTCTACAACAAGGCCGGGCAGATCGTCCGGACGCTCGAGTCGGTGCGCGCGCAGACGGTGCGCGACTTCGAACTCATCGTCGTCGACGACGGCTCCACCGACGACGGCGCGGCGCGGGTCGAGGCCTTCGGCGATCCCCGCGTGCGCCTGGTACGCCAGCCCAACGGCGGCGTGTCCTCGGCGCGCAACCTCGGGGTCGAGCTGTCGCGCTGCCCGCTGGTGGCCTTCCTGGACGCGGATGACACCTGGTATCCCGACCACCTCGAGCGCCTGTGGCGCCTGCGCCTCGAATACCCGCAGGCGGTCGGCTGGGCCGCGAACTACGAGGTCGTCGGCGCCGACGGCCATCGGACGCCGGGCGTGAGCTCGGAGACCGCGGCGCGCGTCGTGCTCACGCCGGAGAACTACTTCCGCATCGCCCTGCAGGGCTCCCCGGTGTGCTCGTCGGCGGTGATGGTGGACAAGGCGGCGCTGGCGCGGGTCGGCGGCTTCCCGGTCGGCGTGCGGCTGGGCGAGGACCTGGACACCTGGATCCGGCTGCTGTTCACCGGCGCCATCGTCTTCGATCCCCGGCCCGGCGCCTGCTACCACGCCGATGGCGACGACCGCGCGCTCAAGCGCCATGCGCCGCCGGTCCGCTACCGCTTCTTCGACACCGACGAGGCTTGGCGCCGCCAGCATCCGCAGGCGGGCCAGGTCGGCGCCGACATGGAGGAGTTCCACAACTTCTTCCGCATCTCGCACGCGCACCACCAGATCAAGTACGGCGACAAGGCCGCCGGCCGGGCGGTGCTCAAGGACCTGCGGACGCTCGCCTTCGCCGACGAGCGCCGCCGCCTGCTGCGCATGAGCCTGATGCCGCAGGCGCTCTACCAGGGCCTGACCCGCCTCAAGCGCGCGCTGCGCCCGGCACCCGGCGTGACGGCCCCGGACTCCCAGCTGGATTCGTTGATCGATTCGACCTTGGATCCGACCCTGGGCGCGGCCCCGGCCGCGGTCCACGGTGGCGCCGCCGAGCCCGTCCCCCGCGTTTACCCCTGACTGAGCGGGGACGCGGACGCGGCGGCGTCATCCGGCTGGGTGAGAATCGGCGCCTTCGCCCAAGACTCATCCCCGGGGAGCAGGTTTGAAAGTTCTCGTCACCGGCGCCGCCGGCTTCATCGGCATGCACGTGAGCCAGATCCTGCTGGCCCGCGGCGATCAGGTCGTCGGCCTGGACAACCTGAACGACTACTACGACCCGACCCTCAAGCACGCCCGGCTGGCGCGCCTGAGCGGGAAGCCGGGCTTCGAGTTCGTCCAGATGGACGTCGCCGACCGGACCGGCATCGCGGAACTCTTCGAGAAGCACCGCTTCGACCGCGTCGTGCACCTGGCCGCGCAGGCCGGCGTGCGCTACTCGCTGGTGAACCCGCATGCCTACATCGACGCCAACATCGTCGGCTTCACCAACATCCTCGAGGGCTGCCGCCACACCCAGGTGCAGCACCTGGCCTATGCGTCCAGCTCCAGCGTCTATGGCGGCAACACGCACATGCCCTTCAGCGAGCACCACGGCGTGGACCATCCGGTCAGCCTGTACGCCGCGACGAAGAAGGCCAACGAGCTGATGGCCCACACCTACAGCCACCTGTTCAACCTGCCGACGACGGGCCTGCGCTTCTTCACCGTCTACGGGCCCTGGGGCCGGCCGGACATGGCGCTGTTCCTGTTCACGAAGGCGATCCTGGCGGGCGAGCCGATCAAGGTCTTCAACCACGGGAAGATGATCCGCGACTTCACCTACATCGACGACATCGCCGAAGGCGTGGTGCGGGTGCTGGACCGGACCGCGACCGCGGACCCGGCCTACGACCCGGCGCAGGCGGATCCGGCGCGCTCGAACGCGCCGTACCGCGTGTTCAACATCGGCAACCACGACCCGATCCCGCTGATGGACTTCATCGGCGCGATCGAGCAGGCCATCGGTCGCGAGGCGGTCAAGGAGTTGCTGCCGCTGCAGGACGGCGACGTGCCGGCCACGCATGCGGACGTCGAGGAACTCGCGGCCTGGACCGGTTTCCGTCCCGCGATGCCGGTGCCCGAGGGCATCCGCCGCTTCGTCGCCTGGTACCGCGACTACTACAAGGTCTGAGGCGCCGCGCCGGGCGTCCGCCGCGCGGCGGCGACCCGGTCCGCCATCGAATCCCAGCTGGAGAGAACGAATGAAAGTGACGACCATCGGCACCGGCTACGTGGGCCTGGTGACCGGCGCCTGCCTGGCCGAGATGGGCAACCATGTGGTCTGCCTCGATGTGAATCCCGACAAGATCCGGGTGCTCAACGAGGGCGGCATCCCCATCCATGAGCCGGGCCTGGACGCGGTCGTCGCGCGCAACCGCGCCGCGGGCCGGTTGCAGTTCACCACCGACGTGGATGCGGCCGTCGCGCACGGCACGCTGCTGTTCATCGCCGTGGGCACGCCCCCGGGCGAGGACGGCTCGGCCGACCTGCAGTACGTGCTGGCCGCCGCGCGCTCCATCGGCGAGCGCATGACCGACTACAAGGTGATCGTCGACAAGAGCACGGTGCCGGTGGGCACGGCCGACAAGGTCCGCGCGGCCGTCGCCGAGTCGCTCGCGAAGCGCGGCGTGGACGTGGGCTTCGCCGTCGTCTCCAACCCCGAGTTCCTCAAGGAGGGGGCGGCGCTGGAGGACTTCATGAAGCCCGATCGCATCGTCGTGGGCTCCGACGACGAGCAGGCCACGCTGATGATGCGCGCGCTGTACGCGCCCTTCACCCGCAGCCACGACCGGCTGATGGTGATGGACGTCAAGAGCGCGGAGTTCACCAAGTACGCCGCCAACGCGATGCTGGCCACCCGCATCAGCTTCATGAACGAGCTGGCGCTGCTGGCCGAGAAGGTCGGCGCCGACATCGAGCTGGTGCGCCGCGGCATCGGCTCGGATCCGCGCATCGGCTACCAGTTCCTGTACGCGGGCGCCGGCTACGGCGGTTCCTGCTTCCCCAAGGACGTGAAGGCGCTGGTGCGCACCGGCCGCGAGTTCGGCCAGGACCTGAAGGTGCTCAACGCCGTCGAGGCCGCCAACGACCGGCAGAAGCTGGTGCTGGTGGACAAGGTGGTCGAGCGCTTCGGCGAGGACCTGAGCGGCCGTCGCTTCGCGTTGTGGGGCCTGGCCTTCAAGCCCAATACCGACGACATGCGCGAGGCGCCGTCGCTGGTGGTGGTCGAGGAACTGGCGCGCCGCGGCGCGGCGGTCGCGGCCTACGACCCGGTGGCGATGAGCGAGGCGGCCAGGCTGCTGAGCCAGGTGCCCGGCGTGAGCTTCTGCGAGCGCGCCGAACATGCGCTGGCGGACTCCGACGCGCTGATCGTGATCACCGAGTGGAAGGAGTTCCGGACGCCGGACTTCGACCGCATCAAGGCCGACCTGAAGCAGCCGGTGGTCTTCGACGGCCGCAACCTGTACGAGCCGGCGACGATGGCGATGCTGGGCATCGAACATCACGCCATCGGCCGAGGCACGGGGCCGCGGCCGGCGTGATCGCCCGCCGCGGCCGGTCGGGAGACCGGACCGCGGCGAGGGCCGGGACGCCAGCGCTCAGCCGGCGCAGACGCTGGCCACCGGGCCGCCGGTCTTGACCAGCGTCGGGCGCAGCGTCGATTCGACGTTGTCCACGCCGCTGCGGGCCCAGGTCGTGACCTTGAAGCCGCCGGCCGGGTTCGGCCAGACCAGCGTGGTCGATTCGCCGTCGGCCAGGTAGCCGCTGTCGTAGACCGTGGCGCCGGTCACCTTGTCGGCGATGACCATGCGGAAGCTGGCTCCGCCCGCGGCGTCGACGGCCAGGCGGAAGCTCTCGCCGGCCACCGGCGTCGCCCAGGTGACCGGGTTCATCGCGCGGCCGGTGGCGTTGGCCTGCTCGATCTGCGTCGTCGTGGCGGGGAACACCAGCGACTGGCGCCAGGTGTCGAACTCGCCGCTGACCGTGCCCTTGGTGCGCCACCAGCCCCCACGCATCGACAGCAGGTTCAGCGCCGTGCTGGTCACCGTCGCGCTGGTGTTGCCGTTGCCGTCCTTCCAGGCCGAGGCGCCCTCCACCGGGCGCATCGCCGCGCGGATCACGTTGAGGTCGTTGGCGGTGGCGTTGCTCCAGCCGTTGCGGTGCAGCTTGAAGTCGGCACCGATCTCGACGTAGATGACGAAGGGCGTGCCGGTGTTGCGGTCCACCACGTAGGCGCCGTAGGCCTTCAGCGTCTCGGCGACCTTGCGCAGCTCCGGCGTGGCCAGCGCCTGCGCGTCGAAGCTGGCCGGCAGCATCATCAGCGCGCCCATCGGGATCAGGCCGGTATTGGTGGTGGCGGCGTTGCTGTCCGCGGAGGTGGCCGGGAAGCGGTAGGTCGGCGCGGCGCTCAGGCCGGTCGCGTCCAGCGACATGGCCAGCGCGTGGCGGAACATCGTGGCGCCGTCGTTGGCCTCGGCGATGCGGATCAGGCCGCCCAGCGTCGACACGCCGGCCGCCCGCGCGCCCTGGTAGTAGTGCGACGGATTCCCCATGCCGCGACCGGCCAGCGGCGTCCAGGCGTACTGCTTGGCGACCCAGGCACCATTGACCTGCTTCAGGCCCCAGAAGGAGTGCACCACGCCTGTCGCCGGATCGACGATCTCCGCATGGCCGTCGGTGCCGGTCGCCGGGGCGGTGGCGGCCGGCCAGTTCGGGATGGTGATGCTCGGGCGGTAGACCTCGCTGTCCGGGTCCCAGACGCCCTGCGAGGTGGCGCCGGTGACGACCATCGCCGGATCGGCGGCGGAGGCCTCGAAGGCGGCGCTCGACCAGGCGCCGGCGGCGACGGTCGGCGTGTAGAGCGCGGTGGGGATGGTGGCCGTGCCCAGCACCGGAGCGACCGGGCGGCTGTTCCACGGCGAGTCGGGGCTGAACGGGCGGGCGAAGCTGCCGAAGTTGCCGGCCGTGCAGGCGGCCGCGACGGCCGAGGTCTTGGCGCGGACGTCGGTGACCATCGCCGAGACGCCGGCCACCGCTTGGCTGGCCGCAGCGCCGACCGGGGTGCCGGCGATGGCGGCGGGCGTGGAGGCCGCGATCGGCGGTGTCTCCAGCGACTGGATGGCGACCGTGGCGTCTGAACCGCCGCCGCCGCCGCAAGCGGCCAGCAGGGCTGCGGCCAGCACGCTCAGGCCGAAGGAAACTCGAAAGGAAGAAGAGATATTCGTCATGGTGAATTGAATACTGCTGATGCGCCTGGGCGCGTTGACGATTAATCGGCCTCGATCTCTTCTTCTGCGCGCCGGCGATGACAGGGTCATTCGTCGGGCGGGCTTCTTGTTACTGGATGTTGGCGGCCCCGGATACTGACTGCGGTGCTCCTCCCTGCCGGGGCAGGTGTTGCAGCCATGAGTCAGTATGGGGATCGGGAGCCCTGGTTTTCCATCGGGTGGACGGGCCGTACGGTGTCATTCCGGGAATATTCGGCAATGCCGGCGGCGTACCGTTTGAAACATCCGGGTCGAGGATTGACAACCCCACCGATGTCGCGAAGTGAGGGGTTATTGCGACCCGTTACATACTCGGATGTCGGGTCCCATAACCTCGTTCGATATTCGAAATTAAAACCCGCCAAGCGCCCGACATGGCGTCGGGAAATGCCGTTCAGGACTGTAGGGAGAAGGCCGGCGAGGGGCCGGCACGACGGCGGCAAGGGCCGGCGCGACCGGCGTTCGAGGGGGGCGCGCGCCCGGACGGGGAGGGGCCGCGTGGGATACTGCCGCCTTCGTCTGAGGAATCGAGATGGTCAAGATCAACGACATCGTGGTCGACAACGCCAAGCCCTTCGTGCTGTTCGGCGGGGTCAACGTGCTGGAATCGGAACAGTTCGCCGTCGACGTCTGCGGCGAGTACGTCCGCGTCACGAAGGAACTGGGCATTCCCTACGTGTTCAAGGCCTCGTTCGACAAGGCCAACCGCTCGTCGATCAAGAGCTATCGCGGTCCGGGCCTGGATGCCGGCCTGAAGATCTTCGAGGCGGTCAAGAAGGCCCACGGCGTGCCGGTGCTGACCGACGTGCACGAACCCCACCAGTGCGAGCCCGTGGCCGCCGTCTGCGACGTGCTGCAGCTGCCGGCCTTCCTGGCCCGCCAGACCGACCTGGTGATCGCGCTGGCGAAGACCGGCCGGGTCATCAACATCAAGAAGCCGCAGTTCGTCAGCCCGCCGCAGATGAAGAACATCGTCGAGAAGTTCCAGGAAGGCGGCAACCCGAACGTCATGCTGTGCGACCGCGGCGCGCAGTTCGGCTACGACAACCTGGTGGTCGACATGCTGGGCTTCGGCGTGATGAAGCAGGTCAGCGGCAACAAGCCGGTGATCTTCGATGTGACGCATGCCCTGCAGCAGCGCGAGTCCGGCGCCGCCGCCTCCGGCGGGCGCCGCGGCCAGGTCACCGAGCTGGCGCGCGCCGGCATGGCGATCGGCCTGGCGGGCCTCTTCCTGGAATCGCACCCCGACCCCGAGAAGGCGCTCTGCGACGGCCCCAGCGCGCTGCGGCTGTCGCAGCTCAAGCCTTTCCTGGAGCAGGTCAAGGCGGTCGACGACCTGGTGAAGCGCTTCCCCGCGCTCGACACGCAGTGAAGCCGCGGACGGGGCGCGCGGACCGTCGGGTCTGAAGCGCTGCTCCGGCCCGTTCAGGCGCGCCGCGGCGCCGCGTGAGCCGGCGGTTCGGGGGACGCCGCCGGCAGACGGCCGTTGAAGAGCAGCCGCATCGCGGCGAAGGGCCGCACCACCCAGCGGTGGAAGGCCAGGCTGAAGACCAGCGTGCCGGCCGCGATCAGCGTGAACTTCAGCGCCGCCGGCCAGTCCAGCGGCAGCAGCAGCAGCGCGAACGCCACCACCAGCAGGTGGTGGACCAGGAAGATCGTGTAGCTCGCGTCGGCCAGCGCGCGGCCGATCCGACGGCCCGGTCCGCTCGGGAAACGCCAGCGGCCGAGCGCGCCGACGGCGGCGCCGGTGGCGATCCAGATGCCCAGCAGTTGCACCGCCAGCGCCGCCTCGCGCGCCACCGGGTTCGGCAGGGTCCGGCTCGCGGCATCGCCCCAGCTGGCGGCGAAGGCGCCGATCGGCAGCAGCCACAGGGGCGTGCGCAGCCACGCGTCGCGCCAGACCGGCCGATGCGACATCGCCAGCCCCGCCAGGAACATCGGTGCATAGAACGACAGGTTGAAGAGCGTCATGCCGCCCGGGAGCGATGCATGCGCCAGGCCGCTCAACCGCGTCACGAGCGACAAGCCCAGCCCCAGCAGCGCGCCCGTCAGGGCCACGGTCAGCCAGTGGGGCGGGGCGGATGCCGTGGGTCCCGTCGTTCCGGGAGAACCGGCGAGCCCGGCGAGGCCGCCCGACCAGCCAGCGAACGCGGCATCAGCCCCGCCGGCCATCCGCCGCGTCGGGGTCGCGCGCCGGAGCGGAGCGGCGAGCATGTGACCCGCCAGCACCGCCAGGTTCAGCACCAGCAGATCGCGCAGGAACCAGAGATGCGCCACCGGTGTGGACATCGACATCATCGCGGCCCAAGGATCCTCCTGCCGGTGCCAGGCCAGCAAGGCGGCCTGCGCGCCGTTGAGCAAGGTCCAGCCGGTCAGGAGCGGCAGACCCAGGCGCAGCAGCTGGCGCACCAGCAGGTCCGGTCCGGCATGGCGGGACAGGCTGCCGGCGAAGAGCAGTCCCGACAGCAGGAAGAAGCCGGGAATGCGGAAGCTGTGGATCAATACGACCAGCGCGTCGAAGGCGACGCCGCGGCGGGGGTCGGCGACCAGCCAGTCGCCGCTGCTGACGAAGACATCCGCGGCGTGCAGCGCGATGCCCAGCAGCATCAGCGTCGCGCGGACGCGGTCGACCTCGAAAGGGCTGTCGGATTGGCCGGCCATGCCGGTCGTGGGCGGACCACCGACGGCGGATCCGGCCACCTCCCCGTGCGGGGCGATGGAAACGTGCATGGCTTGCCTCCTCTGCACCAGCCGGCGCCTCTCCGTGCGCCTGAGCGAAGCACTGTACGAGGGGCGCACCCCTCATATGCATCCATCTGTAAGCAGAGTTTTCAGAACCCCCGGAACGAGGGGGCGCGCCTTGAAAGCCGGACGAGACCCGGGCCAGGCGTCAGCGGAGCAGGTCGTCCGCAAGCCGGGCGACGATGCGCGCCGCCGCATGGCCGTCCCAGAGCGGGGGGCGTACTCCGGCGAGGGGTTGGCCCTCACCCCCGCCCTCTCCCGCAAGCGGGAGAGGGAGTCCGACCGGCTCCGTTCGCGGCGCAGGCGCCTTTCCCGCAAGCGGGGGAGGGAGTCCGATCGGCTCCGTTCGCGGCGCAGGCGCCTCTTGCTCCCTCTCCCGCTTGCGGGAGAGGGCAGGGGTGAGGGCCAGCGGCGTCGGCAGGCCATCAGCCTCCAGGCTCCCGCTCCCGCGAGAGGGCCCGCGTCCGTCGATGATGTCGAGCCGTCTCAGCGCCAGCGCCAGGATGCGTGCCGGATCGGTGCCGGCAATCTCGTTGGTGCCAAGATCGACCGTCACCGGCCGTTCCGTGTTGTCGCGCAGCGTGAGGCAGGGAATGCCCAGCGCGGTGGTCTCCTCCTGGAGTCCGCCGCTGTCGGTGAGGACCAGCGCCGCGCGGCGCCACAGCGCCAGGAACGGGCGATAAGGCAACGGCGGCAGCAGATGCAGGCCCGGCGCCGCGACCAGGCCCAGCGCCTCGATGCGGGCGCGGGTGCGCGGGTGTACCGGGAACAGCAGCGGCAGCCGGGCCGCGAGCGTGCCCAGCGCCTGCATCAGCGCCGCGAGCTGCGCCGGGTCGTCCACATTCGCGGGCCGATGCAGCGTGACCACGCCGAAGCGGCCCGCGGTCGCGTTGCCGGCGCCGGCCGCATCGAGGGCGGTCCGCGCAGCCGCGTCCGCGGCCAGCGCGTCGTCGCCGCCCGCATCGAGCCGCCGCAGCTGGAACAGCAGGTTGTCGACCATCACATGGCCGACTTCGGCGATGCGCGCGTCCGGATGCCCTTCGCGGCGCAGGTGCGCGGCGGCGCTGGGCTCGGTCGTGAACAGCCAATCCGCGATCGCGTCGGTGGCGCGGCGGTTGATCTCCTCGGGCATCGTCATGTCGCCGCTGCGCAGCCCGGCCTCGACATGCGCCACCGGCACGCCGAGCTTGCGCGCCGTCAGCGCGCAGGCCAGCGTCGAGTCGACGTCGCCGACGACCACGCAAGCCGCCGGCCGGTCCGCGATCACGTGCGGCTCGTAGGCCTGCATGATCCGCGCGGTCAACTGCGCATGGCCGCCGCCGTGGCAGTCCAGCGAGACGTCCGGCGGCGGCAGGCCGAGTTCGTCGAAGAACACACCGCTCATCGCGGCGTCGTGGTGCTGCCCGGTGTGGATCAGCCGCCACGCCAGCCGCCCGTCGGCCTCCAGCGCGCGCACCAGCGGTGCGAGCTTCATGAAGTTCGGCCTCGCGCCGGCGATCAGGTGGATCAAGGGAGCCATCGTCAACGTCCCGGCGCCTCGGCCCGCGTCAGTCGAAGAACTTCGCGTCCGCCAGCAGTGGCGCCTTCGCGTCCTTCTCGGCGAGCTTGAAGTCGACGTCGAGCCTGGGCCACTCGATGCCGACGGCCGGATCGTCCCAGCGCACCGACCCCTCGGCCTGCGGCGCGTAAAGGTCGGTGGTCTTATAGAGGAAGTCGGCCGTCTCGCTCAGCACCAGGAAGCCGTGCGCGAAACCCGGCGGGATCCACAGCTGGCGATGGTTCTCGCCGGTCAGCTCGACGCCGACCCACTTGCCGAAGTTCGCGCTGGAGCGGCGCATGTCGACGGCGACGTCGAACACCGCGCCGGCCGTGCAACGCACGAGCTTGCCCTGCGCATGCGGCGGCAGCTGGAAGTGCAGGCCGCGCAGCACGCCCTTGCCGGAGCGCGAATGGTTGTCCTGCACGAAGCGCACGTCGTACCCGCAGGCGGCGTTGAACTTCGGCTCGGTCCAGCTTTCCATGAAGAAGCCGCGCGCGTCGCCGAACACCTTCGGTTCGACGATCAGCACCTCGGGCAGCGCGGTCGGAATCACCTGCATCAGAACACCTTCTCGTTGAGCACCTGCTTCAGGTACTGGCCGTATCCGTTCTTGAGCATCGGCTGCGCGAGCTGCTCCAGCTGCTCGGCGCTGATCCAGCCCTTGCGGAAGGCGATCTCCTCCGGGCAGGCGACCTTCAGGCCCTGGCGCTTCTCCAGCGTCGCGATGAACTGGCCGGCTTCCATCAGGCTGTCGTGCGTGCCGGTGTCCAGCCACGCATAGCCTCTGCCCATGATCTCGACGTTGAGCTGCTGCAGCGCGAGGTAACGCGCGTTGACGTCCGTGATCTCGAGCTCGCCGCGCGGGCTGGGCTCGATGTCGGCGGCGATGTCGCAGACCTGCCGGTCGTAGAAGTACAGCCCGGTCACCGCATAGTTGCTCTTGGGCGCCTTGGGCTTTTCCTCGATGCTGACGGCGCGCTTGGCGCCGTCGAACTCGACCACGCCGTAGCGCTCCGGATCGTGCACGTGATACGCGAAGACCGTCGCGCCGTCGGTCTGCGCATCGGCGCTGTCGAGCAGGCCGGCGAAGTCGTGGCCGTAGAAGATGTTGTCGCCCAGCACCAGCGCGCTCGGCGCGCCGCCGATGAAGTCCTTGCCCAGGATGAAGGCCTGCGCCAGCCCGTCCGGGCTGGGCTGCACGCAGTACTGGAGGTTGATGCCCCAGCGCGCGCCGTCGCCCAGCAGCGCCTCGAAGCGCGGCAGGTCCTGCGGCGTGCTGATCAGCAGGATGTCGCGCATGCCCGCCAGCATCAGCGTGCTGAGCGGGTAGTAGACCATCGGCTTGTCGTAGACCGGCAGCAGCTGCTTGCTGATCGCCAGCGTGGCCGGATGCAGCCGGGTGCCGGAGCCGCCGGCCAGGATGATGCCCTTGCGGGTGTCGTTGCCCATCGTGTGGTGTCCCCTCAGAGGATCTCGTCGAGCAGCCGGTCCACGCCGGCCTGCCAGTGCGGCAGCACCAGGCCGAAGCGGTCCTGCAGCTTGTGGTTGTCCAGGCGCGAGTTCAGCGGACGCGGCGCGGGCGTCGGATAGGCGCTGCTGGCCAGCGCCTCGACCTGCTCGGGCTGGACCTTCAGCGCCACACCCTTGTCCCGCGCACGCGTCAGGACGTGCTTCGCATAGGCGTGCCAGCTGGTTTCTCCGCTCGCCACGGCGTGATAGGTCCCGCACAGCGTGCGGTCCTGCAGCGTCGCGCGGATCAGGTGCGCGGTCACGTCGGCCAGCAGGTCCGCGCCGGTGGGCGCGCCGATCTGGTCAGCGACCACCTTCAACTGCTCGCGCTCGGCAGCCAGCCGCAGCATGGTCTTGGCGAAGTTGCCGCCGCGCGCCGCGTAGACCCAGCTGGTGCGCAGCACCAGCGCGTCGGCGCCAGCCGCGGCGATCAACTGCTCGCCCTCGAGCTTGGTCTTGCCGTAGACGCTCAGCGGTCCGGTCGGCGCATCCTCGAAACGCCAGTCGTCGCCGGCGCCGTCGAAGACGTAATCGGTGGAGTAGTGCACCAGCAGCGCGCCGAGCGCCTTCGCCTCCTCGGCGAGCACGCCGGTCGCCAGCGCGTTGATCTGGCGGGCCGCGTCGGGCTCGCTCTCGGCCTTGTCGACGGCGGTGTAGGCCGCGGCATTGACGATCACGGCCGGCGCGACGCGGCGCACCGTGGCGCGCAGCGTTTCGCTATCGCCCAGGTCGCCGCCTTCTCGGCGATCCAGCGCGACGAGCTCGCCCAGCGGTGCCAGCGCGCGTTGCAGCTCCCAGCCGAGCTGGCCGTTCTTTCCAAGCAGCAGGACTTTCATGTCAACCCGTTCGCGCACTCAAGCGCCGTACTGCTTGGAGACCCACTCGCGGTAGGCGCCCGAGAGCACGCGCGCGGACCAGTCCTCGTTGGCCAGGTACCACTGCACCGTCTTGCGGATGCCGGTCTCGAAGGTCTCGGCAGGGCGCCAGCCGAGGTCGCGCTCGATCTTGCGCGCGTCGATCGCATAACGGCGGTCATGGCCCGGCCGGTCCTTGACGTAGGTGATCAGGCGCTCGTGCTTGCCGGCGGGGTCGGGGCGGAGCTCGTCGAGCAGCGCGCACACCGTCTTCACGATGTCGATGTTGGCCTTCTCGTTCCAGCCGCCGATGTTGTAGGTCTCGCCCAGCGTGCCGCGGGCCAGCACCGCGCGGATGCCCGAGCAGTGGTCGGTGACGTAGAGCCAGTCGCGGATCTGCTGGCCGTCGCCGTACACGGGCAGCGGCTTGCCGGCCAGCGCGTTGACGATCATCAGCGGGATCAGCTTCTCGGGGAAGTGATACGGGCCGTAGTTGTTGCTGCAGTTGGTCGTGACCACCGGCAGGCCATAGGTGTGGAACCAGGCGCGCACCAGGTGGTCGCTGGCCGCCTTGGACGCCGAGTACGGGCTGTTGGGCTCGTAGGCGTTGGTCTCGGCGAAGGGCGGGTCCTGCGGCTTGAGCGAGCCGTAGACCTCGTCGGTGGAGACATGGTGGAAGCGGAAGGCCGCCTTGGCGTCGCCGTCGAGCGCGCTCCAGTAGCCGCGCGCCGCCTCCAGCAGCGTGAAGGTGCCTTCGACGTTGGTGCGCATGAAGGCGCCCGGACCGTGGATGGAGCGGTCGACGTGCGACTCGGCGGCGAAGTGAACGATCGCGCGGGGCCGGTGCGTGGCCAGCAGCTGGTCGACCAGCGCGCGGTCGCAGATGTCGCCCTGCACGAAGACGTGGCGCGGATCGTCCTTCAGCGCGGCGAGGTTCTCGAGGTTGCCGGCGTAGGTCAGCGCGTCGAGGTTGACCACGGGCTCGTCCGAGGTCTTGAACCAGTCGAGCACGAAGTTGCTGCCGATGAAGCCGGCGCCGCCGGTGACGAGGATCGTCATGGAACTTCCCTGAAATGTCTGTGATCCGCGCGGATCGTCTGAGATGAAGCGAGAGGCGTCGACGGCGCCGGAGCACCGTCCGCCGTCACAGCCGCCAGACCCGCAGGCCGGCCGCGCGCAGATTGTCGCCATTAAACGCCGCCTTCACGTCGATGAAGGCGCCGCCGTCGACCAGCTTGGCGGCGAGCGCGTCGGCGCCGAGCGCCTTGTATTCGCGGTGGGCCACCGCGGCCACGATCGCGTCGGCGCGCGGCAGCTCGGCGAAGGCGTGCAGGCGCACGCCGTATTCATGCATCGCCTCGTCGGACTCGGCGGCCGGATCGGTGACGAAGACCTCCACGCCGTAGCTCTGCAGCTCGTGGATGATGTCGATGACCTTGGAGTTGCGCAGGTCGCCGCAGTCCTCCTTGAAGGTCAGGCCGAGCACGTTGACCTTGGCGCCCTTGACGTGCGACCCCGCCGCGATCATCTGCTTGATGGTCTGCTCGGCGATGAACTTGCCCATGCCGTCGTTGATGCGCCGGCCCGCCAGGATGACCTGCGGGTGGTAGCCCAGCATGTCGGCCTTGTGGGTCAGGTAGTAGGGGTCCACGCCGATGCAGTGGCCGCCGACCAAGCCCGGCTTGAACTTCAGGAAGTTCCACTTGGTGCCCGCGGCTTCCAGCACCTCGGAGGTGTCCAGGCCGATGCGCTCGAAGATGATGGCCAGCTCGTTCATCAGCGCGATGTTCAGGTCGCGCTGCGTGTTCTCGATGACCTTGGCGGCCTCGGCCGTCTTGATGCTGGACGCGCGGTGCACGCCGGGGACGATGATCTTCTCGTAGGTCTTCGCCACGATGTCCAGCGTCTCGGGCGTGTCCCCGGAGACGATCTTCAGGATCTTCGTCAGCGTGTGTTCCTTGTCGCCCGGATTGATCCGCTCGGGGCTGTAGCCGACGAAGAAATCCTGCTTCCAGGTCAGGCCCGACTCGCGCTCCAGCACCGGGATGCAGACCTCCTCGGTCGCGCCCGGATAGACGGTCGATTCGTAGACCACCACCGCACCGCGCTTCATGTGCCGCCCGACGCTGGTCGAGGACCCGATCAGCGGCTTGAAGTCGGGGATGTGGGCCTGGTCCACCGGCGTGGGCACGGCGACGATGATGACGTCGGCCTCGGCCAGGCAGGCCGGGTCGCTATGGTACTCCGCGTGCACGGCGGCCTGGACTTCCTCGTCGGTCAGCTCGCGCGAGGGGTCGGTGCCGGCACGGCACTTCGCGACCTTGTCGACCGCGATGTCGAAGCCGATCGTGCGGCCGTGCTTGCCGAACTCGACCACCAGCGGCAATCCCACATATCCCAATCCGACGACGGCAATGACGGACACGGCCTTCTCCTGTTCTTTCCGAGGACGGCTTTGTATCCGACTTTCGTGTCGACGCCGAGCCCGCACCCCCAGGTGGGGGCCCCGGGCGGGGCGCGGTCTTCAGTTCCGGCCGTAGGTGTCCTGGTAGCGGACGATGTCGTCCTCGCCCAGGTAGGAGCCGGACTGGACCTCGATGATCTCCAGCGGCAGCTTGCCCGGGTTGGACAGCCGGTGCACCTGGCCCAGGGGGATGTAGGTCGACTGGTTCTCGGTCAGCAGCAGGGTCTTGTCGCCATTGACGATCTCGGCGGTGCCCTGCACGACGATCCAGTGCTCGGCGCGATGGTGGTGCATCTGCAGGCTCAGCGAGGCGCCGGGCTTGACCATGATGCGCTTGACCTGGAAGCGCTCGCCCATGTCGATGCTGTCGTACCAGCCCCAGGGACGGTGCACCTTGCGGTGCAGGTTCTGCTCGTCGCGCTGGGCGGCCGTCAGCTGGTTGACGATCTTCTTGACGTCCTGGCTCTTGCTGCGGTCGGCCACCAGCACCGCGTCGGGCGTCTCGACGACGACGACGTTGTCCAGTCCCACCGCGGACACGAGCCGGCTGGTCGCGTGGACCAGCGTGTTGCGGCTGTCCGCGATGATCGCGTCGCCGCGGCTGGCGTTGCCGGCCTCGTCCTTGTCGGCGACCTGCCAGACCGCCTCCCAGGCGCCGAGGTCGTTCCAGCCGGCGTCCAGCGGCACCATGCGCAGCGAGATCGCGCTGCCGGGGCAGCGCTCCATGACGGCGTAGTCGATGGATTCGGACGGCACGGCCGCGAAGGCGTCCTTGGCCGGACGCACGAAGGCGCCGTCCACCGCCTTGCCGGAGAAGGCAGCGCGCGTGGCCTGGTCGATGTCGGGGCGGAACTGCTGCAGTGCCGTCAGCCAGACGCTGGCGCGCAGCACGAACATGCCGCTGTTCCAGTAGTAGCCGCCCTGGTCGACGTACTTCTGCGCGGTCGCCGCGTCGGGTTTCTCGACGAAGGCCTCGACGCGCAGGCCGGCGCCCTCGGCACCGGCGCGGATGTAGCCGTAGCCGGTCTCCGGACGGTCGGGCGTGATGCCCAGGATGACGATGGCGCCGTCGCGGGCCTGGCGCACGGCGTCCTGCAGCGCGGCGGTGAAGGCCGGGCCGTCGGTGACCGTCTGGTCCGCCGGCGTCACGACCAGCACCGGGTCCTGGCCGCCTTCGAGCGCCTGCAGCGCCGCCAGCGTGATCGCCGGCGCGGTGTTGCGGCCGACCGGCTCCAGCAGGACCGCGGAGGGCGCGAGCTTCTGCTCGCGCAACTGGTCCAGCACCATGAAGCGGTGCTCCTCGTTGCCCACGACGATCGGCGCCTGGATCGACATGTCCTCGGCGGACAGCGCCGCCAGGCGTTCCGCGGCCTGCTGGAACAGGCTGCTGTTGCCGCTCAGCACGAGGAACTGCTTCGGGTAGCCGGCCCGCGACAGCGGCCACAGCCGTGTGCCGCTGCCGCCCGCCATGATCACCGGTTGCACGTCGATCTTGCTCAAGTTACTGCTCCCTCTCTCAACCTTCAAAACCATTCGGATTCGCGGACTGCCAGCGCCAGCTGTCCTCGCACATGCGCTGCAGATCGTACTTGGCGGTCCAGCCGAGCTTGTCGCGCGCCAGTGCCGGATCGGCGTAGCAGGCGGCGACGTCGCCCGGCCGGCGGGCGACGATCTCGTGCGGGATCTCGCGCCCGCTGGCGGCGGCGAAGGCCTTCACCAGCTCCAGCACACTGTAACCGCGGCCGGTGCCCAGGTTGACCCAGATCGACTCGTCGCCGCGCAGCAGGAAGTCCAGCGCCGCGACATGGCCCTCGGCCAGGTCGACGACGTGGATGTAGTCGCGCACGCCGGTACCGTCCGGCGTGTCGTAGTCGTCGCCGAAGATCGACAACTTGGCGCGGCGGCCCACCGCCACCTGCGTCACGTAGGGCATCAGGTTGTTGGGGATGCCGCGCGGATCCTCGCCGATGCGGCCGCTCTCGTGCGCCCCGACCGGATTGAAGTAGCGCAGGCAGGCGGTCTGCCAGCGCGGGTCCGACGCGCCCAGGTCGCGCAGGATGCCTTCGCCGATCAGCTTGGTCGCGCCGTAGGGGTTGACGGCCATCAGGTCCGCGTCCTCGCGCAGCGGCAGCGATTTCGGCTGGCCGTACACGGTCGCGCTCGACGAGAAGACGATGCGCTTGCACTCATGGCGGCGCATCGTCTCGCAGACCGTCAGCAAGCCGTCCAGGTTGTTGCGGTAGTAGCTCAGCGGCTTGGTCGTGGACTCGCCGACCGCCTTGAACGCCGCGAAGTGCACCACCGCCGCGGGCTTGTACTCGGCGAAGACCGCGTCCAGTGCCGCGCCGTCGCAGACGTCCAGCTTCTCGAACAGCGGCGTCTGGCCGCTGAGCTCGGTCAGGCGCTCCAGCACCTTGGGCGAGCTGTTGCTGAAGTTGTCCACGCCGACCACGCGATAACCCGCCGCCTGCAGCGCGAGCCAGGTGTGGGAGGCGATGTAGCCGGTCGCGCCGGTCAGCAGGATGGTGTCGTTGGCCATGGAAGGGTCTCGGGTCTCAGCGGATCATGCCTTGCACGTAGCAGCCGGCGGTGTAGGCGTTGTAGGAGTACAGGACGTTGGACGTGTCGCGGTCCAGGCGCGTGTACGAACAGCCCACGGTGACGTTGCGCAGCGCCTCCCAGGCCAGGCCCAGGCTGTACTGCTTGGAATTGTCCTTCGCGCCGGCGCCGGGCAGGGCGATGTCGCCGTTGCGGCTCAGGCGCGTGACGCCCAGGCCGGCCGTCGCGGTGACCTTGCCGGTGAGCCGGTAGCTGAGCTGCGACTGCAGCGCCGTCTGCACGCGGTTGAAGTCGGCCAGGCCGTTGTTGATGCCCAGGTAGTAGGCCTCGACGCCGGTGTCGCGCGAGAGCTTGGTGTTCAGCGACCAGCGCCCGCCCGGGGCCCAGGTCCAGCTGAGCGCGCCGGTGACGCCGGTGAAGGAGTCCGAGGTGCTGCGGCTCAGCCGTGCGTTCAGGCTGCTGGAACCCGTGGCGCGCCACAGCGCGGTGAGGTCGATGTCCTTGCGGTCCCACTCGAAGCCGTTGGTCGGCACCCGGCCCTTGGTGTAGCGGCCGGCGACGCCGAAGCGCCAGGCGCTGCTGGCGTTGTAGAGCAGGCCCAGCGAGGACATGTTCTGGCGGTACTCCTGCGAGTCCCACAGCGCCAGCGAGTAGTCGCGCTCGCGCCGCGTGAAGGTGCCCTCGATCGTGAACGGCGACAGGTTGGGCAGGCCCAGCCGGATGCTGCCGCCCAGGCTGCGGTCGGTCTGCAGGTTGCGCTCGGTGGTCGGGCCGATGCCGGTGTTGCTGTTGAAGTCGGCCAGCGTGCGGGCGGTGGTGTAGTCCACCGTGCCCGACAGGTTGCCCGCGGTCTCCCAGTCCAGGCCGGCGTCGATGTTGTAGCCGCGGTTGTCCAGCCTGCTGTTGTCCTGGTAGCGGGTGTCGTTGAAGCGCGCGTCCGCGTGCACGCGCTGGCGGCCCAGCCGCGTGTCGGCGCCGGCCAGCAGGCTCAGCGAAGTCAGCCGGTCGCTGTTGGACGCGCCGTTGGTGCGGAACACGTTGTCCGTGTAGTAATGACCCAGCGAGGCCCCCAGGTACCAGGGGCTGCCGGCGTCGCTCTGCGCCCAGGCGGACGTGGAGGCCAGCAGCGCGAAGGGCAGGGCCAGGCGATGGCGTCGCTTCATCGGGGGAGTCTCCTTGGTGGTCGTCATCAATACGCGTGGCGATCGAACAGCATCAGCCTGACGGTCCGGACGATGATCTGGAGATCCAGTCCCAGCGACCAGTTGCGCAGGTACTCCAGATCGTATTCGACCCGGGCCTTCATCTTGTCCACGGTGTCGGTCTCGCCGCGCAGGCCGTTGACCTGCGCCCAGCCGGTGATGCCGGGCTTGACCTTGTGGCGGACCATGTAGGCCTTGATGATCTGGCGGTATTCCTCGTTGTGCGCGACCGCGTGCGGGCGCGGGCCGACGATGCTCATGCGCCCCTGCAGCACGTTGATGAACTGTGGCAGCTCGTCCAGCGAGGTCTTGCGGATGAAGGCGCCGAACGGCGTGATGCGGGGGTCGCCCTTGGTCGCCTGCTTGACGACCGCGCCGTTGTCCATCGAGCGCATCGAGCGGAACTTGTAGACGATGATCTCGTCGCCGTCCAGGCCGTTGCGCCGCTGCTTGAAGATCACCGGCCCGGGCGAGCTCATCTTCACGCCGATGGCCAGGATCAGCAGGATGGGCGAGATCAGCACCAGGATCAGCGAGGCCAGGATGATGTCGCTGATGCGCTTGACGACCTCGTTCACGCCGGTGAACGGCGTCTCCAGGATGCCGACGACCGGCACGCCGTTCACGTCCTGCAGCCGCCCCTGGATGATGCTGATGCCGAAGACGTCGGGGACGAAGAACAGCGACGCGGTCGTGCCCTGCAACTGCTCGAGCAGGCTCAGGATGCGCGGCTGGGAACCCAGCGGCAGCGTGATGTAGACCTCGCGCACGCCGTGCGCCCGGACGTAGTCGCTGAGTTGAGGCAGCGTGCCCAGCACCTTGCCCAGGCAGTCAGGGTGGAGCCGGTCGTCGGTGCGGTCCTCGAAGAAGCCCAGGCAGTCGGCGCCGCCGATC
Source organism: Roseateles sp. (assembly GCA_039593255.1). Lineage (GTDB taxonomy): Bacteria > Pseudomonadota > Gammaproteobacteria > Burkholderiales > Burkholderiaceae_C > Roseateles. The sequence goes on along the minus strand of JBCNPQ010000010.1, from coordinate 79,386 downwards.
GAGCCGAACTGCAGCGCGCGCGCCACCTTGGCGCCCAGCGGTCCCGCGCCGACGATGACCGCCGAGCGCCGGATCCAGGGCTGGCGCGAGCGCCAGCGCAGCACGCGGCGGCCGATCTCGACCGCGACGATCTGGGCCAGCGGCGTCAGCACCGCCCACCACAGCAGCACCGGGCGTTCGAAGTAATGGAAGCTGCTGGTCGCGTACGCGAACATGCCCAGGATCAGCAGCAGCATCAGCCAGGAGCCGAGGATGTCGGTCACCGCGCTGGCCGGATGGTCGGTGAAGCGGTTGCGTCCCGGGAAGGTCAGCGCGAACACCAGCATGCACAGCGTGTAGGTGGAACGCATGACCGGCTCGCCGAACCAGGCCAGCAACACCAGATAGACCAGGACGATCAGGGTCGGTTCCAGGAAGGCCGCGATGAAGGACTGGACCGACTGCGGCGCGCTGTAGAAGGTTCTTTTGTAATTTCGGTCCTCAAACATCACCCAGTGGTCCTTCCCCGGCCAAGAGCCGGAAATTTTCGCTCAATTCCTCACGCGGACTCGTAACCGGCCCCCCTAGCTTGTCACCGGTTCCTCCGTGGCCGGACCGCCTTCGCGGCCTGCCTACAATCCGCCCCATGCTTCAAGATTGGTCCAAGCTCCTGGCCCCCGCGGTCCAGGATCGCATCACGCTGTTGCTCAACCATGTCATGTCCCGCGAGCCCGTCGCCACCGCGCGCCTGGCGCCGCACACGGGCAAGACCTTGCGGCTGCGGCTATCGGGCTGGCCCGCCATGCTGCCGGCCGCGCCCGACCTGCGGCTGCGCGTCACCCCGGCCGGTCTGCTGGAACGGCTGGGCGACGAGGATGCCCCTAGGCAAGAACCGGACCTGCTCATCGAGCTGGACGCGTCCAACCCCGCCGCCGCCGCCTTCGCCGCCCTGTCGGGCGCGCGCCCGGACGTGCGGGTGCAAGGCGATGCGCAGCTCGCGGGCGACTTCAACTGGCTGATCGACCACGTGCGCTGGGACGTCGAGGACGACCTGGCCGCCATCACCGGTCCGGCCGTGGCGCACCAGCTCGGCCGCTTCGGCCGGGCGGCCGCCGCGGCGCTCGCGACGCTGGCCCGCCAGGCGGGCCGCTTCATGCCCGACGGCCAAGGCCGGGCATGAGCGCCCGGATCGAGCTCCGGGCATGAGGTATCTGTCCCGCCTCCTGGTCATCGTCTGGACCCTGTATCGGCACGGGCTGGACGAGCTGGCGCTGTCCACGCTCAAGCGGCGGCGGTTCCGCTTCCTGCGCCGGCTGATCTCGGTCGGCCGGGCCTGGGACCAGCCGCGAGGCGTGCGACTGCGGCTGGCGCTGGAACGGTTGGGACCGATCTTCGTCAAGTTCGGCCAGTTGCTGTCCACGCGTCGCGACCTGGTACCGCCCGACATGATCGAGGAGCTGTCGCGGCTCCAGGACAACGTGCCGCCGTTCCCGGCCGAGTTGTCGCGCGAGCTCATCGAGCGCGCCTTCGGTCGGCGCATCGAGGACCTTTTCGCCACCTTCGATGCCGAGCCGGTGGCCAGCGCGTCGATCGCGCAGGTCCACTTCGCGACGCTGCACGACGGGCGTGAGGTCGCCGTCAAGGTGTTGCGGCCCGGCATGCTGGACGTCATCGAGGACGACCTGGCGCTGATGCGCACGCTGGCGGGCTGGGTGGAACGCTTCTCCGCCGACGGCCGCCGCCTGAAGCCGCGAGAGGTCGTCGCGGAGTTCAACACCTACCTGCACGACGAACTGGATCTGGTGCGCGAGGCCGCCAACGCGGCCCAACTGCGCCGCAACATGCAGGACCTGCAGCTGGTGCTGGTGCCGGAAATGATCTGGGAGCTGTGCCGCAGCGAGGTCATCGTCATGGAGCGCATGCGCGGCGTGCCGATCTCGCAGCTGGAGCGCTTGCGCGAGGCCGGCGTCGACATCCGGAAGCTGGCCCGCGACGGCGTGACGATCTTCTTCACGCAGGTCTTCCGGGACGGGTTCTTCCACGCCGACATGCACCCCGGAAACATTCAGGTGAGCCTGGAGCCGCACACCTTCGGCAACTACATCGCGCTGGATTTCGGGATCATCGGCACGCTGACCGAGGTCGACAAGGACTACCTCGCGCAGAACTTCATCGCCTTCTTCCGCCGCGACTACAAGCGGGTCGCGGAACTGCACATCGAGTCGGGCTGGGTCCCCTCGGAAACACGGGTCGACGAGCTCGAGGGCGCGGTCCGCACGGTGTGCGAGCCGCACTTCGACAAGCCGCTCAAGGACATTTCGCTGGGTCAGGTGCTGATGCGCCTGTTTCAGATCTCCCGCAGATTTAACGTGGAGATTCAACCGCAGCTGGTTTTGCTGCAAAAAACGCTGCTCAACATTGAAGGATTGGGCAGGCAGCTCGATCCGGAACTGGACCTGTGGGCCACGGCGAAGCCCTTCCTCGAGCGTTGGATGGACGAACAGATCGGCTGGCGCGCGTTCCTGCGCCAGTTGAAGAAGGAGGCGCCACGCTTCGCGCAAATGGTGCCGGAATTCCCTCGCCTGATGCACGAGGTGCTGCGGCAACGCGCCGAGGACGGACACGCCGACCTGACGCGCCAGCTGCTGGCGGAGCAGCGCCGCACCAACCACCTGCTGCAGGCACTGCTCTGGGGCGTCGGCGGCTTCACGTTGGCGCTGGTGTTGACGCAGCTGACGATGCGCTGGCTCGTCTGACAGGAGGGCCGAACTCGTCCCAGGGACCGGGTGCCGACGCTCCGTCCGGAGCCGGCCTTCAGGTCGCGTAGTCGGCGAAGCCTTGTTTCAGCCGCGAGCGCAGCAAGGTCCTCACGCGATTCACGCGCGAGCGGACGGTGCCGATCGGAATGGCCTGGATCTCGGCGACGTCGCGATACGACTCCTCCTGCAGGCAGGCCAGGTCGAAGGTGCCGCGCAGGTCGGGAGACAGGCCCGACAAGGTCACGTCGACGATGCCCGCGAGTTGCCGGTAGGCGACCTGCTGGCTCACGTCCATCGACGAATCGCGGGGGCGATGTGCCGATTCGGCGTCCATCATGTGGGGCGACTCGTCCAGGCTTTCGATCTGGCCGCTGCGCTTGGAACAGCGCGCGACATGGTTGCGCGCGACGTTGGCGGCGATGCCGAAGAACCAGGTCTCCACCGACGAGCGCGCCTGGAATCGATCAGCGCAACGCGTGGCCTCGAGCATGGCATCCTGGATGATGTCGTCGAGCTCGCCGGGCGAGCGTTCGTAGCGCCTCAGGAAGCGCTTAAGCTTGCTGGAGTCGCTGCGGGATTCCCGCGCGATCTTGACGATGTGGGTCAGCACCAGCTGCTGTCGCTGCCGGACCAACTCCGGGTCGATCGGTTCCAGCGGCTCGACGGGTGATTCGGACGCGGCCTCGGCGCCGTCGACGTCGCGGGCATCGGGATCTTCTCCGGACGGGTTCCCGTCGCCGGAAGCTTCGTCGTCGATCGCGGCATCGACGACCTCCTCCGCGGAGAGCTCGACCTGCGGCCGGCCGGCTGCGGCGCCAGCGGATGCCTGCGGATGGACGTCGTCGTCCGTACGGTCCGTTGCTTCGGTGGTGTGGTTCATAGACAGACTCGAAGAAGGCCCGGGTCCCCGTTCGGCTCGGTTTCGGGCGCGCGCCCGACGGGGATCTTCCGGAGCCAGGGGCTCCCTGGGACAGAAGCGGACAGGTCGCGCCGCGCCAGGCGCGTGACGGAGAACTCGGGCAAGGGGGCGGTCATGGCCGGCCCCCGAAGGAGGACAGGGCGGCGAGCGCCTGGTCGCCCAGGGCCAGCAGCTGCAGCGCCATCCAGCGGCCGCACATCGCCAGTACCAGACCGACGGCAAACAGCTTCACGGCGAAGGGAATGCTCTGGTCCTGCATCGACAGCACCGTCTGCACCAGCGACACGATCACGCCCGCGACCACCGCGACGATCAGCGGCGGCAACGACAGCCAGATCACCATCAGGAGGCCCTTCTGGAAGAACGCGATGGTCTCGACCATGACGGCCTCCTCAGGCGTAGGAACGGACCAGGCCGTCGAAGAGCCGCGTCCAGCCGTCGAGCAGGACGAACAGCAGGATCTTGAGCGGCAGCGACACCACCATTGGCGACACCATCTGCATGCCCAGGGCCAGCAGCAGGTTGGACAGCAGCAGGTCGATGACGACGAAGGGGACGTAGAGGACGAAGCCCGCCTTCAAGGCCAGCTCCAGTTCGCTGACGACGAAGCAGGGGATCAGTACGACGTAGTCGCTGTCCCGCGGCGGCGCGATGCGCCCCTCGCCCCATTGCTGACGGGCCAGGTCGACGAACTTCTGCCGCTTCTCGGGCAGCGTGTTGGACAACATGAAGCCCCGCATCGGTTCGAAGGCGTGGGCCAGGTCCGCCAGACCGAGCCGGGCCGACTTCGATCGCGCGGGCGCGTCGGACGGGGCATGATCGGTCAGGCCGGACGGGTCGACAGGCAGCCGCGACACGACCTCGTTGAGCACCGGGGCCATCACGAACAGCGTGGCGGCGAGCGCCATGCCGTTCAGGGCCATCGTCGGCGGGACCTGTTGGACGCCCAGCGCGTTGCGCACGATCATCAGCACCACGGAAATCTTCAGATAACTCGTCGTGCAGACCAGCAGCAGCGGTAGCAGCGTCAGGCCCGCCAGCACGAATGCCAGCGAGATCGGGTCGAAGCCGCCGGAGGTCACCGCGCGTTCCCCCATTGCAGGACCTCGACGGCCAGGCGGCCTTCGACCTCCACCAGTTGTCCCGCGCCCAGCTCGGTGCCGTGCGCGACGATGCGCACGGTGGCGGGGGTCAGTGCTTCCAGCGGCACGATCTGGCCCGCCGCGAGGGCGCTCAGCTCGCCGACGGTCATGGCGACACGGCCGACGATGAAGTCCAGGTCTACGGTCAGGGCATCCACGTTGCGGGGCTCCGTTGAAGGTGAAATGGGATGAAGGGAATTGGACGGCTCACCCCCCTTTGGACCCCATCCCTGGAACTGGCGTGTGAGGTGATCGACCTGACCTAAATGAAGTAGCCGGCTCCCAGAAAATACGCAGAGAGGGCTGCTGGACGCGTGGCCACGGGGGGGGAGCCAGAAGGCGTCGCCCGAGCGGATGGCGGACAGGCTCGACGCCGGCAGCGAAACGCGACCCCCCCACAGTCCGCCCGTCGCCGGGAGCGACGCGATCCCCGCGGGCATCGGTCCTCGCGGCGCCAGGAGTTGCCAGCCGGAGGTGGCGACGCTGGCCAGCCAGGTGCGCGCCGACGAGCGGATCGGCACGGCCTGTCGGTCACCGTCGTGACTGACGAGCGTCAAGAGCGCGGCGTGACGGGTGTCGGCCGCGCTCGCTGCGGCGCCTGCCCGCCCGGCACCCGATCCGCAAGCGGCCTGCGTCGCATTGGCGGAAGTCAGGCGTATCGGCGGCCCGCCGAGCGCCTGCGCCAGCGGTGCCGGCCAGCTGGCGCACACCAGGTGTCGCAGCGCGCCCACGGCGTCGGCCATGTCGCGTTCCGTGATTCGCGGCAGATGCACGCCGGTCGCGAGTGCCACCAGGCGGTCGTCGTCGAGCAGCAGCGCACCGTGTGCCGTCTCCAGTACGAGTGCCTCGGGATCGAGGGGGCGGGCACTGTCGGGGTGTGAAGGAAGCAGCACGAGCTCGAATTCGCACCATGGCGAGCGAGCGTCGTCGACACACCACCGTAGCCCGGGCTGGAGTCGACGTCTCAATGCCATCTCGTCCGCGTCACGCGTCGGCAATGCATGGGGAGCTGGCGCGGGCGTCGGAGCCGTCGACGTTCGGGTATCGGGAGCCACCGCGGCACGGCCGGTGGGCGCGTCGGTGAGGATGGGGTCGGCAAGCATCGGGGTGGGGCCGATGGCGCGAACCGTCGGCGTGCGATGAGGGAGCCGGTCAGTGCGATGTCAAAAGGAAGCCGTTCTCGTGCCCTGCTTTCCCCTGGCGAACCCGTCCGGCTGTTCGGCGCACTAGACCCGCATGAATGCCGCCTGGATCTCCCGTCGCCTGCCGCTGAGCGGTCTGGATGTCCTCATCGACGATGAGACGACCGGGACCGCCGTCGTGCTGCGGCGCGAGTCGCTGGACGTGGTGCGCACCGCGGCGGAGCTCGTCGTCAAGGCGCGCCGCGCCTGCGCACGGCGCCTGCGGGCTGCGCGCGAGCGGGAGTGCCGCTGGCGGCAGCGCGCGCGCGCGCGATCGGCCGAACAGGCCGCCCGCGAGGCGGCCGAAGCCCGCGACCAGGGGCTTGCCGACGCCGCCCGGATCTCGTCGGCGCTCAACCAAACCCGTGAGGAACTGCTCGCCGCATCGGAGATTCTTTTGCTTGAGATCGCGGATCGCGCGGTGCGCCGCTTGTTGCTCGATGTCCCGGCCGAACAGCGCGCGCTGTCCAGCGCCCGGCTGCTGCTCGAGGCCTGGCGCGCGATGCGCGGTGACGGCGTGGCACAGCTCCTCGTTCATCCCGATGACCTCGACTGCCTGCGCGACGTCGCGGCCCAGGCGGACTGGCGCCTGCTGCCTGACGGCACGCTGGAGCGAGGGCGCTGCGTGCTGACGCATCCGGCGGGCAGTCTCCACGCCAGCTATGCCGAGAACGTCCAGGCGCTGCTCGATGCCTTGACCCGCGGCCGCACGCCGCCGGTCGCCATGCCGGAGCCGACGCCCGTCGCCACCACCCCTGCCTCAACCCCATCCCCCCAGGAGCCCATCGAATGACCTCGATCTCTTCCACCAGCCGACTGCTCAGGACCGCCACCGCCAACGTCAATCGTCTCGCCGACGAAATGCAACGCATCGGCCCTCTGGACATCGAGCGGGCGATCGCCATCCAGCGTCAGCTGCAGGTTGATATCGCGACGATCAAGACCTCGGTCCAGCTGCATCGAAGCGCCGAGCGCAAGATCCTCAACGAACAGCGGTGACGCCATGATTCGCTCCGCCGCGCTTCGTGGATCCGTGCGCCGTGCCGCAATGTGCGTCGTGGCGTCGGTCGGCCTGTTCGGTCCGGCCCTTCAGGAGGCCGGGGCGACCGCGCCCGCCGCGTGGCGGGAAACGCTCTACAGCTACCGCGCCGACGAGGACCTCTCGCTGACGCAGGTCCTGGACCGCTTCTCATCGACCTTGGGGCTCGAAGTGAAGCTCGCCGATCCTGCGCTAGGGCGGCGCAGGGTCCACCTGGGCGGCAAGGGCGCTTCCCCGGCGGTCTTCCTGGATCGCCTCGGCGACGCGCAGGGCCTGGACTGGTTCGTGCATCAGGGCGTGCTGCACATCTCCGCGCGGTCCTCCGCCGTCAGCGAGCGCATTGCCCTCGGGCCGCAGAGTCCGTCGGACGCCAAGGACGCGTTGATCGGCATCGGACTGTTCGAATCCCGGTTTGGGTGGGGCGAATTCGATTCCGACCCGCCGACCGTGCTGGTCTCCGGACCGCCCGCCTACGTGGCGCTCGTGCGGCGCGTGCTGCAGGTGCCCGTGGACACGGGACCGCGTCGCGAGGAGCCCCGCCTGATGGTGTTCCGGCTGAAGCACGCGTCCGCGGCCGATCGCGAGATGCGCACGCGTGATCGCACCGTGGTCCTGCCCGGGCTGGTGGCGACGCTGAACCAGGTATTGCCGCACGCGCGCGCCGTGCAGGGGCTTTCGACACGGCGCCGCGCCGCGTCGATCTCGACCGGAGCCGACGATCCCTGGGCGCAGCGGCCGAAGGACGTCGACGGTGTTGCCTCGCCGCTGGATGCGGCGCTGGCCGCGTTACCGGCGGCGCACCTGCCGCTCGCTGCCGCGACCGGCATGGGCGGCGCCGCGACGGCCAGCGGGGCCCTCGGGCTCCCCACCCCGTCCGCGCCGCCGCCGACCGCGTCCGGACGTTCCTCGCGGGCACGGTCCGTCGACGAGGAGGTGGACTTCACGCCAGCCATCACCGCCTATACGCCGCTCAATGCGGTGCTCGTGTGGGACCTGCCATCGCGGCGGGAGACCTATCGCGCCCTGATCGACGAACTGGACCTGCCGAATCGTCTGGTCGAGATCAACGTGACGATCCTGGATGTCAGCGCGGATGCGCTGCGCGACTGGTCGATCGACATCGATGCGCGCGTTGGGGGCGGCGCCGGCAGCACCGGTCTGCAGATCGGTGCCAACGGCGTCGGCACCAACGGCGCGAACGGCTCCACGATGACCCTCTGGGCCTCGGACCGCCTGGCGCTGCGCTTGCGCGCACTGGAGTCGCGCGGCCAGGCGCAGGTGCTGTCGCGCCCCTCGGTCCTCACCATGAACAACGTCGGCGCCCTGCTGGACATGAATCAGTCCGCTTACGTCAAGCTCATCGGCGAACGGACCACGGACCTGCGCACCGTCACTGCCGGCACGCTGCTCAAGGTGACGCCGAGCATCGTCGGCGACAGCGGCGGCGCCGCTGACGCGCAGGGCATCCGGGTGACCCTCGACATCGAGGACGGCCAGTTGTCCGCGTCGCCGTCCGATTCGGGCACGCCGAGCGTGGACAACAGTGCCGTCAGCACCGAAGCCTTGGTGCGGCCGGGCGAATCGCTGGTCATCGGCGGCTATCGTCGCCAGCAGCGTCAGGTCAAGAACAGCCGCGTGCCCGTGCTGGGTGCCGTTCCCGTGATAGGCGCCCTGTTCCGAAGCGACAGCAGCGCCAACGCCGAGCGCGAGCGGCTGTTCATCCTGACCGCCCGCGCGCTCTGATCGCCGCCGCCGACGCTCTCTTTCCCTCTCTATTGCCTTTCGCCGCCATGTCCATTGTTTCCCCACGCTCCGATGTCCTCCCGCCTTCCTCGGGACAGGAAGACGCCCGCTGGACATTCTCCACCGGCAGCGACCGTCGCCGGCCCGAGCCGGCGCCGCTCACAGCACCGCGGTCCCTGGCACTCCAGGAGCGAGCGTTCGCCGAGGCGATGGCCAACAGCGGCGGCCTGGGCGACAGCGCCGAGGAAATCACCTTCGGCATCGGCGAGCGCGCCGAACTGGAGGCGCATGACGAGACGCGCGACGCGCGCGAACGTCAGGAGGATCGCGTCGAAGCATTGATGCGCGTCGGAGCCATCCAGGAGATGATGCGGCAGATCGCCGGCGAGCAGGCCTATGCCTCCATCAAGTGGCGGGCTGAACGCTTCGCCGACTTGTGGATGAAGGGCGCGACCGGCCAGGCCATGGCCGAACTGGAGGCGGGCGGGCCCGGGCCGGAGCGGGAGCTGCTGCTGCGCCTGGCCTTGCACCGCTTGCCGACCGGACCGCAAGCCGATCAGCTGGTCGACACGATGGGCGATCTCTCGCAGGTTTCGCAGACGCTGATCCGGCGCCTGATGCAACGCCCGGACGACAGGACATCCGGGTCCCCGCCGGAGGCCCAGGCCACCAGAACGGCCCTGCAGGTGCTGACGCAGGCGCCCCCGTCGGTCAAGAGGGTGCTCGATGCCGCCGACACCGTGGGGCCGCGCGGCCTCGACAAGCTGCAGAGTGCCGCGACTCCCCATCGCCGCGTGGATTCGCGATGCTCCCGCGGCGCAGAGGTCTATCTGTCCTTGACGCTGATCCGCATGATTCAGCAGGTCCGTCAGGTGGAGCAGGTCAGCACGCGCGTGATGCGGGCCGGCGCTTGCGCCGGCGCGGACAGCGCGGAGGAGATCCGCAAGACGGCACGATGGCTGCTGGATGTGACCTGCGCGGTCGCACCGCAGGCCGCCTTGGAGCGGATGAGCGTCGTGCTGAAGGTCAAGGCGGACGCGCTGCTGAGCGCGCAACTACAGCTGCGGCGGGACGTCGATCACGAGTTGCCTCACGGTGTGTGGATCAACGAGCAGACGCGGGGGCTGGTGCAAGAGGGATTGGCCCGCGCCATCACGCTGTATCTCGAAGACAAGGGATTCCTCAACCGGGCGGGGAGGATCATCAATACCGCCCGACTGCGCTCGGGCGCGGACGGCCAGGCGACAGCCGTGACGCCGTCGTTTCCCGACGCTGCACCGTGCGCGTGAGACATCCTGCCGGTTGAGGAGGTCCCTGCAGATTCAGGTGACGAACCCTGGGCGGAGGTCGATGACTGATCAGGCACCATGCCACCGCCCTCCATCACCTCCTCTCCCGCGGCGCATGGCGCCGCCCGTCCGGCCGCCATGAGCGCGCGCACGTCGTCGGCGAAGGCGCTGGCCCAGCAGATCGCCCCGAGCGGCGAACGGGCGGAGATCGTCGTGACCACCCTGGTCGTGGCGATCGTCTTCGCGATGCTGCTGCCGGTGCCCACCTGGCTGCTGGACCTGCTGATCGCGATCAACCTGTGCGTTTCGGCCTTCCTGATCGTGCTGGTGATGCAGGTGAAGCACACCACGGGGCTGTCCGCCTTCCCGTCGCTGTTCCTCGTCACCACGCTGTTCCGCGTCGCGCTCAGCGTGGCGAGCACTCGTCAGATCCTGCTCAACGGCGAGGCCGGCCACATCATCGAGGCCTTCGGCGAGATCGTCGTCGGCGGCAACCTGGTGGTCGGCCTGGTGGTGTTCCTCGTGCTGACGGTGGTGCAGTTCATCGTGATCACCAAGGGGTCCGAACGGGTCGCGGAGGTCGGCGCCCGTTTCTCGCTGGACGCGATGCCGGGCCGGCAGATGGCGATCGACATGGAGCGCAAGGCGGGAGGCATCACGCAGGATGAGGCGAAGGCGCAACGCGACATGCTGACCGAGGAGAGCCAGTTCTTCGGCGCGATGGACGGCACGATGAAGTTCGCCAAGGGCGACTCCATCGTCGGTATCGTGATCGTTCTGGTCAACCTGCTGGGCGGCCTTTCCGTGGGCGTGCTGCAGCGCGGCTTGCCGGCCTCGGAGGCGCTGCATGTCTATGCCATCCTGACCATCGGCGACGGACTGGTGGCGCAGATCCCGGCGCTGCTGATGTCGATGACCGCCGGCCTGCTGGTGACGCGGGTCTCCAAGCCGGGCGGCGGCCGGGCGATCGGCAAGGAGCTGACGGCGCAGCTGCTGCATCAACCCAAGGCCTGGGTCACGGCGAGCGGCGCGATGCTGGCGTTCGGACTGCTGCCCGGGATGCCGCTGCCTGTGTTCGCCTGCATCGCAGCGGCCTCGGCGGCCGTGGGCCTGAGGGCGATGCATCGCAAGGTCAAGGACGACCGGGAGGAAGAACGCCAGCGCGACACCGCCGTCGAAGCGCTGAGGGACTTCGATCTGGTCCGGCCCTTCGTGTTGCGGGTCAGCGCCCGGGTGGATGCCGAGCGGGCCAGGCGGGCGATCAACCTGTGCCGCCAGGTGCGCAACCGGCTGGTGCGACGGCTCGCGCTGGTGACGCCGGCGATCGAATTCGATGCCGACGTCGAGCTGGAGGACGCCGACCTGGAGTTCTGCCATGGCGAGGTCCGCGTGTTCTCGATGTGGCTTCGCGAGGATCTCCGGACCTGCACCTGGACACAGGGGGATCCCGTCGAGTTGGGACTGCCGCCAGAGCAGGTCGAGTCCCGCGGCGGCGCCGCCTGCCTGCCGCGCGTGTGGTTGCCGATGGACCAGGCGCAGGCGCTGACCCCGCCACCGTCGGACCTCGCGGACTGCTGGCAGCGGCTGGACGAACTGTGCGAAGACACGCTGCTTCGCATCGGTTCGATGTACTTCGGCATGGAGGAGGCCCAGAAGATCGCCGCGTGGTGCGCGCGCAAGACGCCGGAGGTGGCCAAGGAGCTGGAACGTGCCGTGCCGTTGAGCCGCATGGCCGACGTGTTGCGGCGGCTGCTCGCGGAGAACGTCAGCATCCGCAACTTGCCCATGATCCTGAACGCATTGATCGACTGGGGGCCGCGTGAGCGCGACCCGTCGGTGCTGACCGAGTGCATCCGCGCCGCGCTGCAGCGCGAGATCTGCGACGCCTATGCCTCGCGCAAGGAGTTGCGTGCGCTGATGTTCGACAGCGAACTCGAGTCGCAGGTCCGCGCGGCCATCCGCCAGACCGCCTATGGAGACTTCCTGGCGCTGGATGCCGACCTCACCGACCTCATCCTCGACGAAACCGCCGCGGCCTACCTGGCGGCCTGCGACGGGGGACGGCTGGTGCTGATCTGTGCCCAGGATGTGAGACCGCACATCCGCAAGCTGGTGGCGGATCGCATTCCGCCGCTCGGGGTCATCGGCATGTCCGAGCTTCCGCCCGACTTCCGCGTGAACGTTCGATCGGTGATCAGTGTTCCGCTGGAAGGACGCGCGCCGCCGGAGATGTACTGACATGACGCAGACCGTCCTGGACGAGGAGCAACTGGCGCCGCTGGAGCTGCGGGTCCTGACCGGACTGCAGTCCGGTGCCGCATTGCCTTTGGACGACCGGCTGGTGGTGGGCTCCGACGAGGAGGCCGACCTGCTCTTGCTGGACGACGGCGAGCAGGCTCCGGCGCGACTGTGCGTCGGCGTGACGCAGGACGGTGACCTGATGCTGGAGGCCGAGGAAGACGGTATCGCCCTGTCGGGCGGGGAAGTCCTGCAGGCCGGGGATCGTGTGCCGCTGATGCCGGGCGACGCGTTCCGGTCTGGCGATGTCTGGCTGGCGGTGCGGCAATCGGCGGAACCGTGGGGCACCTGGACGCCGCCGGAGATGCCGACGGCGCCGCCGCCCGCGCCGTTGCACGCAGTCGTCGACGCGGCGGCCGGACCCGCGCCTGCGCCGTCGGCGGGCGACCTGCCCGAACTGGTTGCCGATGTCCGTCCCAGGACACGGGCGGCCGCGATCCGGGCGTCGAAGGCCAGACCCGTGCGGACACTGGGCAGTGTGATCGTCGCGGCGGGCCTGTTGTCGACCATGCTGGGCGTGGCCGCGCTGGTTCGCCAGGCCAGCGACAGCGAGTCGACGCCCAAGCCGGCGCAGGTGGCCGGCGCGGCGTCCGCCGCGGATGGCCCGTCTCGCCGTCCAGGCCCGTCATCCTCCGCCGCATCGCCGGATGCGCACACTCCGGGCGATGCGGCCGCCACGGCGTCGAGTCCCGCGGCGTCCTCGGCGGCGGGCTTCACGACGCCCGGCGTCGCGACGTCCGCCCCGTCGGTCACGTCCCCGCTGGATCTCGAGGGAATGGCTCAAACCACCGTCGATCGCAACGGCGGACGAGGGCGTCTGCGGGTGAACATCCCCGGCGACGACAGCGTGATCCTGCCGTTCGACATTCAGGAGGTGCTGCTGGGATCGCGCAGCCATGTGATCCTGACGGACGGTCGCCGCCTGGAACCCGGCGATCCTGTCGGGGAATGGCGCCTGGCCGAGATCCGGCCCGGGGCGTTGGTCTTCGACGGCCCTCGGAAGGTGCAGATCGGATGGTGACAGTGACCCTGCGTGATTTTTCCGCCCGCGAAGCGGCCCGGCTGGACGCCGCGATGGCGGCCGTACCGCTGACCCGGCCGCTCGGGCAGGTCCGCCGCGTGCTGGGCATGCTCATCGAGGGCACCGTGCCCGGCGCCAGCGTGGGCGAGCTCTGCGAGGTGTATCACCCCGCGGAGCCGGATCGGATCTGGCGTTGCGAGGTCGTCGGTTTCACCGGACCCGACGTGCTGCTCTCGTCGCTGATGGCGCTCGAGGGCATCTCGGGCGGTTGTGTGATCCGTCCGCTGCGCACGGTCCATCATGTCGCCGTGGGGCGGCCGCTGCTGGGGCGCATCCTCGACGGTTTCGGCGACCCGCTCGACGACGGCCCGCCGCTGCGCGCCGGGGAAGGCGACCTGACCATGCGCCGAGTGATCGCCGATGCGCCGCCGCCGGTCGAGCGCTGGCGCATCAAGGACCGTTTTCCCACCGGCGTGCGCAGCGTCGACGCGCTCCTGACCCTCGGTCAAGGGCAACGGGTCGGCCTGTTCGCCGGGCCGGGCTGCGGCAAGACGACGCTGATGGCGGCTGTCGGCCGCGGCAGTCCGGCCGACGCGATCGTCGTGGCGCTGATCGGCGAGCGCGGCCGCGAGGTGAGGGAGTTCACCGAACACGAATTCGATCCCGAGCTGATGTCGCGCACCGTGATCGTCTGCGCGACCTCCGACCGCACGTCGATCGAACGGGTGCGCGCCGCGTTCACCGCCACGGCCATTGCCGAGGGGCTGCGCGACCAGGGGTTGAATGTGCTGCTGATGGTGGACTCACTGACGCGCCTGGCGCGCGCACAGCGCGAGATCGGCCTGGCCGCCGGCGAGGCGCCGGCGCGCGCGGGTTTCCCGCCGTCCGTCTACGCGCTGCTGCCGCGGCTGATCGAGCGCGCGGGCAACGCCGCCGGCGGCTCCATCACCGCGCTCTACACGGTGCTGCTGGAAGGGGAGCTGCGCTCGGATCCGATCAGCGAGGAGGCGGTGTCCCTGCTGGACGGTCACATCGTGCTGTCCCGCAAGCTGGCCGAGCAAGGCCAGTATCCGGCGGTCGACGTGCTGGCCAGCCTGAGCCGCGTGATGTCGAACATCGTGCCTCGCGAGCAGGGCCGGGCCGCCAACCGGATCCGTCAGGTGTTGTCCGGCTACCGCGACATGGAGTTGATGGTCCGCCTGGGCGAGTACCGGCCGGGCCTGGACCCCGAGACCGATCGCATCGTCGCCGACTATCCCAAGGTGATCGATTTCCTTCGCCAGGACACGCGTCGACCCGCGCCCTGGGAGGACAGCCTGGCGCGGCTGAATGCGATCGCCGGGGGGGCCGTGTAAGCGACCTGCAGCGGCCTTGGAAGTGACGCCGACATGACCGATGCCGTCACCGCGCGACCTGGGCCACGCCGTGGCCCGCATGAGGTCGAGTCGCCCCCGACACCGGATCCGCTGCTGCCGGGCGTGCGTCGCCTGGGCGCGCTCGCGGGCCGGCGCGCCATGCTGGCCGAGGCGGCGCTCTCGCGGGCCAAGCGGGCCAGCGACGAAGCGGAGCGCGCCTTGGCGGACGCGGAGCGGGCCTTGATCGACTGCGTCGCCGACGTGGCCGCGAGGCGTACCGCCTTGCGGGAAGCCTGCCAGGCGGAGTCCGGCGGCGAGTTGGCGCTGCGGCGCTGGCGCCAGAAGGATCAGCGCGAGATCGACAGGATCCCTCCGGCGCGCCAGGGGGTCGCCGATTGCCGGAGCGCGTGCGACGCGGCGCAACTCGCCCTGGCCGAAGCCGCCGCCCGCCATCGACGGCTGGCCTCCCGGAGGGAGAAGTTCTCGCTGCTCGAGGAGCAGTTGCGCGACGGCGCGTGAACCGGCGCGGCCGCTCTCAGGCGAGGTCGAGCATTTCCCGTCCGATCTCGTCGTCCACCGAGGCCAGGTCGACGCGCGATTCGTCCTCGCCCGGCCGCGGCGTGGGATGCAGCAGCTCAGGCGCCTGCTTCTCGTATTCCTCGATGACGCGCAGCAGCAGCGCCACCGCCCGGAAGGTGTGATCGGGCACCGGCCGGCCGACTTCGCCGGCGGCGAGCAGATGCCGCGCCAGGCCCACGTAACGTACGATGGGGATGCCGTCCTCGCGGGCGCGCCGGCGCAATTCAAGGGCTTCATCGTCACTGCGCTTGTCCAGGATCACCGGCAGTTCGGTGACCTCGGGGTCGTAGTACAGCGAGACCGCCACGTGCTCCGGATTGACGACGACGGCGCTCGGACGCTGCTGCATCGGGCCGTCGGACATCACGAGCTCCTTGGCGATCTGCTTGCGCGTGCCCTTGAGCATGGGATCGCCTTCGTTCTGCTTGTGGTCGCGGCGGACCTCGTTGATGTCCATGCGCAATTGGCGGTAGGTGAGGTAGCGCTGCAGCAGGATGTCGGTGACGATCAGGAGCACCAGCACGACGATGCACTGGCGCTCCAGGGCCTGGAGCACGTGCAGCGACAGGGCCCAGCCCTGGGCGGCGTCGACTCGGAAGGCGAGGGCGAGATCGGGCAGGCGGTCGCGGATCTCCAGCCCGGCTACGGTCAGCAGCAGCAGGCTCCGCACCGGACCGATCACTGCCATCAGGAGCTTCTGCCCGGAGACCAGATTCTTCAGGTTGTTGCCGGGATTGAGCTTGTCGACACCCTTGCCGAGCGCCTTGCCGGCGATGTTGAAGCGTGTCTGCGCCACCGTGCCGAGCGCAGCGGCGAGTGCCGGCAGCACCGCCAGGACGCCCAGCGCGATCAGCACCGGGATGAACGAGTTCCAGCTCATCGCCAGGCTCCGGTCCATCGGACGGGCCGTCTGGTGCAGGGCCGTCGCCAGCAAGACGTCGAAGAGGCCGCGCCACAGAGGCTCCGTCGCGAAGGCGAGTTCCGCCATCATCAGCAGACGCAGGATCTTGAGGGCATCCTGACTGACGCCGACCTGCCCCTCTTCCCGCGCCTGGCGCACGCGGGATTCGGTGGGGGGAAGGTTCTTCTCGGACATGGCCCGATCCTCCCGCCGATCAACGCGACGACAGCATCGGCAGCCCGAGGGCCGTCAGCAGGCCTTCCTGCCACCAGCGCAACGCGTCGTCGACGATCTTGTCGAACAGCGGCACCGCGATCATGGCGACGATGAGCAGGGCCGACACGGTCTTCACCGCCATGGCGGATGCATAGACGTCGAAGCCCTGGACCGCGGTGCTGGCGATGGCCAGCGCGAGCTCGATCATCAGGAGCAGCAGCAGCGCTGGTCCGGCCAGCAGCAGCGCCTGCGTCAGCGTGCCCGCGAGTGCCTGCAGCAGGCCGCGCTGATGCGCCGCGTCCAGGGCGGGGAACATGTCCAGCATCGGCCAGTGCGCATGACTGACGGCAAGGACGGTGAAGGTCGCCTGCAGGAGTCCCAGGTCCACCAGCAGCGCCACGAGGGCGCGTTCCGCCAGCTCGCCCAGCAGTGTCGCGTCGGCCTGCAGCGCCGGGTTGACCTGCTGGGCCGCGTTGGCGCCGCGCTGGTTGTCGATCAGCGTGCCCATGCCGCGGACCGCCCAGAACGGGATCGCCGCCAGCATGCCGAGCAGGCTGCCGATCAGGCCTTCCTTGAGCGTCAGCAGCAGTACCGCCTCGGGCGGCGGGGGACTGGCGACGAAGGGGGGCCAGACCTGGATCGCCGCCGGGAGCGAGAGGGCCAGGCAGATCGCGCCGCGGACCGAGGCGGAGGCCTGCTGGCGCGTCAGGAACGGGATGAAGGTCATCATGCCCGCCGCCCGGGCCATGGACAGCGCCATGACCTGCGAGACCAGGAACAGCGAGAGCGGCGAGGCGGTGGGCATCATGGCGCGAAGCGTTCAGGCGAGCGCGGGCGTGGCGACGGCGGCCGTCCCGGTCCCGGCTTCGGCCGTCGCGGTCCGGCGCCGGTCGCGCAGGAGTTCCAGGCCAGCGCGGCGACGTTCCAGGCGGTCCATGTGTGCGAGCCAGTGCGGATCATCGAGGCGGCAACCCCAGACCTCGAGGTCGAAGCGCAGCCCGCCGTAGTTGACGACGGCGGGCATCAGCGCCCAGCGGTCGAGGCGGCAGGCGCGGACCAGCGAGAGGCTGCGGCGGTTGCTGGCCAGGATCCAGCAGGTGACCGTGTCGAAGCCATACCGCCGGCAGTCCTTGAAGACGCCGCGGATCATGCGCATGGCCACCCCGCTGCCGTGCCAGGCCTGGGCGACGTAGAGCCACAGGTCCCCGACGCTGCGGCAGGCGTCCGGTGCCCAGGAAATGGCGCGCATGTGGGCCCAGGCAATCGGTAGAGGGGGTGGGGCGGCGGCCGTGTCGTCCGGACCGGCTTGCGCCGGTGCCGGTGCCGTCAGCACCCAGACGGGCCAGCCCTTGCGACGCCCCTGGGCGATGATGGCCCGCATTTCCTGCTCGGTGCCATTGAACTGCGTCGGTGAATGTCCGCCGCCGGCCACGGATTCGTTGTAGATGCGGATCAGGTGCGGGGCGTCGGCGGGCACGGCCAGGCGCCAGACTTGCCCGTCGGGCAGTCGCGATGCGCGTGGCGGATTCGGGGCGAGGTGGGTGCTCATGGTGAGGCGGGGAGGTGGAGGGGGGTGACGGCGCCGTTGCGCCAGATGCGCCAGGCCTGCCTGCGCAGGGCGACGGCGGAATCGGGCAACCGGGCAGGCGCCTGTCCGTCCTGCAGGAGTGCGGGGTCGCAGCGCAGCCGCAGCCGGGACCAGGCGCCCGGCAGTGCGTCGTCGATCAGGCGCGCCATGAGCGGCAGGGACCAGCGTCGCAGGTCGAGGTCGGAGGCGCCCGGCGGCGGTTGTGCGCCCTCGGTGCGCAGCGGCCGGGCCTTGGCCAGGCGCAGCGCGTCACGCCACAGCGGCGCGTCGCCGCGCTGCGGCGAGAACAGGGCGGCCAGATCGCGGTGCGCGCCGGAAAGGCAGCGACTCGCGTAGGCGACCCGCCCTAGCGCCAGCGCCGCGCGATCGAGCGCGGCGCCGTCCAGGGGCAGGTGGGCGGGCAGGAGTTGCAGCCGGTCCAGCGGCAGCGGCCGGTCCGCGTCGATGTCGAAGTGCGCGCAGAACCAGCGATAGGCGAGCCTCGGCGCCGGACCTGGCGAGCGGACCCGGTCGAGCCAGTGCGCCTGATCGGCCGGGACCCGACCGCTGGTGGCCGCCTCGTCCAGCCAGGCCGGATGCATGCGGCGCCACGGTTCGTACCAGAGCGCCACCCAGTCCGCGCGGACGACCTCGGTCGCGAGCGCGGACGCGTCATCCTCGCGAGGCGTTCCGGCGTCGCTCATGCTGAAAAGGGCCTCGGCGACGTCCCGGCCTCGGGTGTGCCGGAGGCGTCCGCGTCGACATCGTGTGCGGCAGCACCCTTGCGACGCTGCCACAGCAGCCAACCCAGCGGCGCACCGACGCCCAGCGTCACGGCGAGCCCGCCGATGATCCAACCCGCCAAGCCGTTCAAGGCGCTGCCGGCCGATGCGCGTGCCGTCGCGGCCGGCGTGACGGAGATCGCGTCCGCGGGCACGAAGACGACGGCCACCTTGTCCGGCGCGTCGGCCAGGCCGGGGATGCTGGCGACCACCAGCTTGCGGATGCGCGATTCGTAGGCGGACGTGTTCCAGCCCGCCACATGCTTGATGAGGATGGAGCAGGACGAGGGCAGCACCGGTTCCCCGGGAACGACGCGTTCCGGCAGCACCGGATGCACGCGGGCCAGGACCACGCCGTCGATCTGCGACAGCGTGCTTTCCAGTTCCTGCGACAGGGCGGCCAGGAAACGGGCGCGTTCCTCGATGGGAGTCGAGATCATGCCGTCCTTCTTGAACACGTCGCCCATGCGCGTGAACGGACTGCGCGGCAGCCCGGCCGCCTGCAGGATGGCCACGGCGGCTGAGAAGCGGTCCTGCGGCACGCGCACCGCGAAGAGTTGCTTGCCGGCACCGACCTTGGAGGCGCCCAGTCCGTGCCGGTCCAGCTCGGCGGTCACCTCGTTGGCGTCCTTCTCGCTCAACCCCGTGTAGAGATCGATCGAGCCCGCACATCCGGCGAGCAACGCCGTCAGGGCCAGCGACGCGAGCAGCTGTCGTCCCGCGCGTGCCATCACGCCGCCGTCGCGACTTCTTTGATCGAGGCCCCGACCTTGCCCAGTGCCTTGGCGGCGAGGGTCGAGCGATAGTCGTACTCCTGCATCTGCTCGGCGATCAGCGGCGCGAGCCGGGCGTCGCCGGTGCGACGCATCTGCGATTGCAGGCGCTCCAGTTTCGCCTGGGTCTGGTTGGTGGGTGCCATCAGGCTGGCGGCGGCGCTGGATTCCCGGCTTTGGGCGAGCGCGGGCGAGACCAGGTCGATGCGGGACACCTGGGCCACGGCTTGCTCGAACCGCGTGACGGCTTCAGAGCGTGTCCGGATCTGGGCGGTGTCGACGGTGCGGAGAGTGTCGATCGGGGCGGACATGGCGGTCTCCTCGTCAGCTCGGCTGCATCGCCTGTTCGAGGTCGAACAGCACGGTGCGCTTGGCGGTCTCGTGCGCATCGCGCATGTACGGCGTCTCCGCCGGCAGGGCGGAAAAGGCCGCCTCGATGGTCTCGTACAGCTCCGCGCCGGTGGCGAGCCCCATCTCGCAGGACTTCTTGTACAGCGTCAGGGCGCGGGCCATCGTGATGGCCTCCTCGTCCTCGCCATCGGGATCGGTGCCCGAGATCGCGAGCATGGCGGGATCCGGTTCCAGCTCGCCCATGCCTTCGTCCCTGGCCATGCCCAGCACGGCGGTCATGTCGAGGTCGGAGGGCATGCGCTCCTGCGCGGCGCGGATGGTCTGCACGAGCAGGCCGGTGACTTGATCGAGGATGCGTGCCTCGCGTTCGTCGGGCTCGGCGCCCAGCTCGACGAATTCGATCCAGTTGGCGGCGTGGGTCGGCGCCGCATGGGTGTTCGTTTGCCGATCCATGAAGGCGGCGA
Organism: Roseateles sp.; assembly: GCA_039593255.1. Classification (GTDB taxonomy): domain Bacteria; phylum Pseudomonadota; class Gammaproteobacteria; order Burkholderiales; family Burkholderiaceae_C; genus Roseateles. Next base: position 59,028 of record JBCNPQ010000010.1, on the reverse strand, counting down.
TGCACGCGCGCTTCTGCAGGACATGATTCGGCACGGAGGTGATTTCGGTCATGGTGCGGGAGGGGTTGAGAGGGGCGGGTGCCCCGGAATCCCGGGGGCGCCGGCCGGCGCCCCCAAGGGACCGGTCAACAGGCCGGCATTACCAGCCGAATCGGCCGTACGGACTGAAACCGCCGTACGGACTGAAACCGCCGTAGCCGCCGAATCCGCCGAAGCTGAACAGGTTCATCATGTTGGCGGCGCAGCCCCCCATGAACGAACCGCAGAAGTTCGACATGAAGTTGCTGGACTGGTTGAAGAAATTGCTCTGCATCGACTGTGCACGGCCGATTTGCATGCCGTCGATCTGGCCTTGGAGGTTGGCGACTTTGACTTCTGCGCTGGTGGCTCCCATGGGAAGCTCCTTTCAAATGGTGGGGGATGTGCCCCGGCGACATGCCCGGGGCGAGTCACAGGGGCCACGACGGCCCCGGGGCCTCACAGTCGGACCGACTTGAGGAGGTCGATCTGGGCGTTCTGGCGATCGATGCCGAGGTTGGTCTTGGCGTTCTCGAACTGCTGCAGCTGCTTTTCCATTTGCATCTGGCTGGTCTGCTGTTGCAGCGCCTGGCTTTGCCACTGGCTCGTCTCGCTCGACAAGCTATTGAGCATGTTGAACATGGGGAACTCCTTTCAAAAGCGCGCGAGGGCGCTGGAACGATCAGTAGCCAGGCCGCATCGCGGGGTTCTCGGGGGCGGGAGGTCCCGGGGCAGCAAGGCCTGAGGTTCCGGGGATAATTCACGCGTTTTTTTGTGTGCGCATCCCCGCGCTTTTGCGACCCCAGCATCCCCAAGGCCCGCCGCCATGCTCCTGACCCTGGTCATCCTCTACCTGCTCGTCACCATCGCGATCGGCCTGTGGGCCGCCAGGCGCGTGAAGAACACCGCGGACTTCGCCATCGCCGGCCGGCACCTGCCGCTGGTGATGATCGTGACCACGACCTTCGCGACCTGGTTCGGCTCCGAGACCGTGCTGGGCATCCCGGCCAAGTTCGTGCAGACGGGCCTGAACGGCGTGGTGGAGGACCCCTTCGGGGCCGGGTCGTGCCTGATCCTGGTGGGCCTGTTCTTCGCGGCGCGCCTCTACCGGATGACGCTGCTGACGATCAGCGACTACTACCGCGAGCGCTACGGCCGCGTCGTGGAAGTGGTGTGCAGCTTCATCATCATCCTGTCCTACCTGGGCTGGGTCGCGGCGCAGGTCACGGCGCTGGGCCTGGTGTTCAAGCTGCTGTCGGGCGGAGCGATCAGCATCCCCGTGGGCATGATGATCGGCACCGCGTCCATCCTGGCCTACACCTTGTTCGGCGGGATGTGGTCGGTGGCCGTGACGGACTTCATCCAGATGATCATCCTTGTCATCGGACTGTCCATCATTGCGTGGTTCGCGGCGGACATGGCCGGCGGCGCCGACAAGGTGATCTCGCTGGCCAGCAGCCAGGACATGTTCCGCTTCCTGCCCGAGCCGAGCTTCCACGACATCGTGTTCTTCCTCGGCGCGGCGGTGACGATGATGCTGGGCTCGATCCCGCAGCAGGACGTGTTCCAGCGGGTGATGTCGGCCAAGGACGTGAAGGCCGCGACGCGCGGCCCGGTCATCGGCGGCCTGTGCTACATCCTGTTCGCCTTCGTGCCGATGTTCATCGTCGTCAGCGCGCTGATCATCATGCCCGAGGAGGCGAAGCAACTGATCGCCGAGGATCCCCAGCAGGTCATCCCGACGCTGGTCATCGACAGGATGCCGTTCATCATGCAGGTGATCTTCTTCGGCGCGCTGCTGTCGGCGCTGAAGTCGACCGCCTCGGCCACGCTGCTGGCGCCCTCGGTGACCTTCGTCGAGAACATCTGGCGCCAGTTCTTCCCGCGCGTCTCGGACAAGCAGGAACTGCGCACGATGCGCATCGCGGTGCTGCTGTTCTCGGTCTGCGTCTGCGGCTACGCGATCGCGCTGCAGGGCACCTCGATCTACGAGATGGTCTCCAGCGCCTACCAGGTGACCCTGGTGGGCGCCTTCGTGCCGCTGGTCTTCGGCCTGTACTGGAAGCGCGCGACCACCCAGGGCGCGATCTTCGCGATCACGCTGGGGGTGATCACCTGGCTGCTGTTCCTCGTGACGCCGGCCGGGGAGCAGTTCCCCGCGCAACTCGCGGGCCTGCTGGCCGGCATCGTCGGCATGCTGATCGGTTCGTTGGGGCCGCAGGCGATCCGCAATGCCCATGGGACGCACCACCGGCTGGCAGGCGCCGCCTGACGGTCACGCGCCGCCGGGCGTCCCCGGGGCGCAGTCGGCGCTCTCTATATAATTTCGGGTTTTTGACCCGGTCGTCCCTCACCATGCCGATCTACGCCTACCGCTGCGGCGCCTGCGGCCACGCCAAAGACGTGCTGCAGAAGCTGTCCGACGCCCCGCTGACCGTGTGCCCCGCCTGCGGCGCCGAGAGCTTCTCGAAGCAGGTCACCGCCGCCGGCTTCCAGCTCAAGGGCTCGGGCTGGTACGTGACGGACTTCCGCGGCGGTTCGGGCGGCACGGCCGCGGCGGCCGCCAGCGGCACCGCCGCCGCTGCGCCGGCGGCTTCCGGCGACGCCGGAGCGTCGGGCGCGGCCCCGGCCTCCTCTTCCTCCTCCGAGTCCAGCAGCGCGTCGGCGTCCTCGGGCACGCCCTGCGGCGGCTCCTGCGCCTGCCACTGACGCCGAGGCCGGACCCGGGCATGCGCAAGTACATCATCACCGGCCTGCTGGTCTGGCTCCCGCTCGCGATCACCGTCTGGGTGCTGCTGTGGGTGCTCGGCATGATCGACGGCGTGTTCGTCTGGCTGCTGTCGGCCGTGGGCGCGCTGCTGCCGCTGGCGGCGCAGGAATCGCTCAAGCAGCTGCACGACATCCCCGGCCTGGGCGTGGTCGTCATGGTCGCGCTGCTGATGCTGACCGGCATGTTCGTGGCGAACATCTTCGGCCAGTGGTGGCTGCGCCAGTGGGACCGGCTGCTCTACAAGATCCCCATCGTCAAGAGCATCTACAGCTCGGTCAAGCAGGTCTCGGACACGCTGTTCTCGTCCAGCGGCAACGCCTTCCGCGAGGCCGTGCTGGTGCCGTATCCGCACCAGGGCTCCTGGACCATTGCCTTCGTCACCGGCACGCCGCGCGGCGAGGTGGCCCAGCAACTGGGCACGCTCAGCGGCGCGGAGGCCGACGAGCATGTCGCGCTGTACGTGCCCACGACCCCCAACCCGACCTCGGGCTTCTTCCTGATGATGCCCCGGGCGCAGTTGCGGCCTTTGGCGATGAGCGTCGACGAGGCGCTCAAATACATCATCTCGATGGGCGTGGTCGCGCCCCAGGGGGAGCCCGCGATCGTCCTGCCGGTCGAAACCACCCGAAATTGACCGGGCTGAGCGCCCCGGCAAGCGCTCAGTCCTGAGGGTCCGAGGACCCCGCCAGCGCCTTTCGAAACGATTCCCCACGCTGGCCGCCCGTCGTCCGCCGAGCCCGCGCCGACAGCGCGGCGATCACCGGATCGCGCCGCCAGCCAAGTCCCGAACACTGAAGCATTTCCGGAGAACCCCATGCGTACCTGCTATGCCGGCCAAGTCAGCGAGGAGCTGCTGGACCAGACCGTGACCCTGATGGGCTGGGCCCATCGCAGCCGCGACCACGGCGGCGTCATCTTCATCGAGCTGCGCGACCGCGAAGGTCTGGTGCAGGTCGTCTGCGACCCCGACCGCCCCGAGATGTTCAAGGTGGCCGAGAGCGTGCGCAGCGAGTTCTGCATCAAGGTGGTCGGCAAGGTGCGCGCGCGTCCGGCCGACAAGCAGAACGCCAACGTCGCCAGCGGCAAGGTGGAAGTGCTGTGCCATGAGCTGGAAGTGCTGAACCCCTCGGTGACGCCGGCCTTCCCGCTGGACGACGAGAACATCTCCGAGACCACGCGCCTGACGCATCGCGTGCTGGACCTGCGCCGTCCGTACATGCAGAACAACCTGATGCTGCGCTACCGCGTGGCGATGGAAGCGCGCAAATTCCTGGACGAGCACGGCTTCGTCGACATCGAGACGCCGATGCTGACCAAGAGCACGCCGGAAGGCGCGCGAGACTACCTGGTCCCGTCGCGCGTGCATGACGGCATGTTCTTCGCGCTGCCGCAGTCGCCGCAGCTGTTCAAGCAGCTGCTGATGGTGGCGGGCTTCGACCGCTACTACCAGATCACCAAGTGCTTCCGGGACGAAGACCTGCGCGCCGATCGCCAGCCCGAATTCACGCAGATCGACATCGAGACCTCGTTCCTGAACGAGGAAGAGATCCGCGCGATGTTCGAGGGCATGATCCGCCACGTCTTCCGCAAGGCGCTGAATGTCGAGCTGGGCGACTACCCGGTGATGAAGTACGCCGAGGCGATGCACCGTTTCGGCTCGGACAAGCCCGACCTGCGCGTCAAGCTCGAGTTCACCGAGCTGACCGACGTGATGGGCGACGTCGACTTCAAGGTCTTCTCCGGCCCGGCGACGACGCCGGGCGGTCGCGTGGTCGCGCTGCGCGTGCCGGGCGGCGCGACGATGAGCCGCGGCGAGATCGACAGCTACACCGAGTTCGTCAAGATCTACGGCGCCAAGGGCCTGGCCTGGATCAAGGTCAATGAAGTGGCCAAGGGCCGCGAGGGCCTGCAGTCGCCGATCGTGAAGAACCTGCACGACAAGGCGGTCGCGGACATCCTGGCGCGCACCGGCGCGCAGGACGGCGACCTGATCTTCTTCGGCGCGGACAAGGCCAAGATCGTCAACGACGCGATCGGCGGGCTGCGCCTGAAGATCGGTCACAGCGAGTTCGGCAAGACCTCGGGCCTGTTCGAGGACAAGTGGGCGCCGCTGTGGGTCGTCGACTTCCCGATGTTCGAGGAAGACGAGGAGAACAAGCGTTGGGCCGCGGTGCACCACCCGTTCACCGCGCCGAAGGACGGCCATGAGGACCTGATGGTCACCGACCCGGGCAAGTGCGTGGCCAAGGCCTACGACATGGTGCTCAACGGCTGGGAGCTGGGCGGCGGTTCGGTGCGTATCCACCGCGCCGACGTGCAGGCCAAGGTCTTCGAGGCGCTGAACATCAGCCCCGAGGAACAGCGCGTGAAGTTCGGCTTCCTGCTGGACGCGCTGCAGTACGGCGCGCCCCCGCACGGCGGCCTGGCCTTCGGCCTGGACCGCCTGGTGACGCTGATGACCAAGGCCGAGTCGATCCGCGACGTGATCGCGTTCCCGAAGACGCAGCGCGCGCAGTGCCTGCTGACCGGCGCGCCGTCCTTCGTCGACGAGAAGCAGCTGCGCGAGCTGCACATCCGCCTGCGCAACCCCGGCGCCGCCACGGCCTGAGGCGGGTCGACCGGCGGCGGTCCTGAAGACGCCGCCTCCCCATGAACAACGCCCCGAGGCTCAGGCCGTCGGGGCGTTGTGTCTTGGGCCTCGTGATCCGTGATCCGTGATCCGTGCCTGGGCTGCTCAATCGCTCTGCCAGCGATAGGAAATGCCGAAGGAGTCGACGTTGTTGGCGTTGCTGCCGGGTCTGCCGACGTTGCTGTTGGCGCGGCCCGGGGCGGTGCGATCGCGAGCGATGCCATGGTTGATGCCGGAGCCCAGGCCCAGTCCGGCGGTCGGCGGCGCGTTGCGCTGGCGCGTCACGGTCCGCAGTTCCACGGTGCCGTCACCCAGCGGCCGGGAGAACGTTCGGTGCTCGAGGACCTCGCCCTGCGGGGTCACCTCCCGCTCGGTCATCCCGTCGGAGACGCGCGAAGCAATGTTCACGGGAAGGCGGATGTCGAGCGGCTTGCGCGCGGGCGCGCCTTGATCCGTGGCACGCGCATGGGACGTCCCGGCGGTGTGGGCGTGCGCCGGCAGCACGAGCACGACGCTGAAGATCCCAGCGGTGACCATGAGGGCCAGCACGAGGGCCAGGGAGTGTCGGAGCGGGTGTAGCGGTCGTGTCGTCATGGGGGTTGAAGTCGTGAAGCGAATCCCGGAATCCTCGACCGTCGCCGGTGTTTGTTCCATGGCCGGCATCAGTGGGTGTTCAGTCGGTGGCTGGCTTGTCGATGCCATCGGCACCAACTTTCTTGTGGGTCCGCTGGCCGGACGCCGCGGAGGGATGAGGTCGGCCCAGGCGTTTATGCTTCCGCCGTTCCCCGCATGGGGTGGGATCGGACGGAACGGACATGGCAACGGGCGAACGGGCGGAACGGGCAGAGCGTGCAGGACGCGCAGAACGGGCTGAACGCGCTGAACGCGCTGAACGCGCTGAACGCGCTGAACGCGCCGGCAAGGGGGGCGACCACCGGACGCGATCCGCCAACGCGCGGCGCGGCGCGGGCGCTGAACGGCGCGTGCCGCCGACGCCGCAGGTGCGCTGGGAGCGCCTCGTGATGCGTCGTCCGGGCCTGGCGCTGCCGCGGCTGCAGCGCCTGATCGCGCGCGAGGGCGAGCCGCCGTTCCAGGCCTTGCTCGGCGCCTTCTTCATCCTCGAACGCTGGGGCCGCGGGCCGGAGCTCCAGGCCGAACTCGAACGGGCGATCGCCCGCGCGCTGCAGCACCGGCTGCTGGAGGAGGCGGCGGAGCTCAGCGAGGCGCTGGGGCGCATGCACTACCAGCGCGGCGACTACGTGCAGGCCTGCAATGCGTGGAGCCAGACGCTGGAGCTGGCCGACGACGAGACCCGCTGGGCCTGCCTGGCGCGGATCGGCCTGGCGCACCTGTGCTTCGCGCTGGGCGACTGGGCGCGCGGCGGCCGCGTGCTGGACCAGGCCGAGCTGCACTATCCGCAGCTCGGCGACGACCCCTACATGCGATCCAAGATCGCGCTGAACCGCGCGGTGTCGCTGCGCGCGACGCAAGGCCCGCAGGCGGCGCTGCCGCGCCTGGACGAGGCCCGCGCCGATGCGCGCGCCGTCGGCCACCGCGACTACGAGGCCGAGGCGATGTGGCACCACGCGCGCTGCGCCCGCGACAGCGGCGCGCTGGAGCACGCCCTGACCCTGGCGGGCGAGGCGGAGGACCTCTCGCGGCGCTGCCGCTACCGCTGGCTGCAGGCGCAGACGCTCCTGCTGATCAGCGAACTGCGCCGCGGCGCGGAAGCGGTACCGCCCGCGCAGGAGGCGCTGGCGCTGGGCGAGGCGATCCAGTCGCGCTCGCTGCAGGCGGCCGCGCACGGACGGCTGGGCCAATTGATGGCGGAGCAGGAACAGCTCGGTCCGAGCTGGTATCACCAGCAGCAGCGCCAGCGGCTGGAGGCGACGCTCGGCCAGACCGAACTGCCGGCCCGGCTGGAACAGCTGGCGCGCTTCGACACCGATCCGCACGGCGCCGAGGGTCTGCTGCTCACGCTGGGCCGTTCCGGCACGGTGGCGGCCTCGGTCGCCGACGTGGACGCGCAATGGCAGCAGGCGCGTCCGCGCCTGATGGAGGCGCTGGCGCTGACGGGGCTGGAACTCCGCTGGAACGCCGGCGGCGCGGCCGCGATGGTCGGCGTCGCGCCGAGGCCCGGACGCTCGTCGCAGACGCTCTCGCTCCGGAACGGGACGGGGACGGCCGTCGGTGAACTGGTGCTGGAACGCGCCGAAGGCGCCGTGTGGTCGCGTGCCGACCGCAGCCGGGCCGAGCGGCTCGCCGGCTGGCTGCAGCGTCTGATCGCGCAGTTGCCCGCCACACGGACGGCGGAGCCCGGCGCGCCCGAGGCCGCCGAGCCGGTCCTGCAGGCCCGGGCGCTGGTCGCGGTGCTGGAGCGACTCGCCGACGAGACGGGCGCAGACGCCGAGACCGCGAAGCATTCCGGCCTGTCCGAGGCGCTGGAGCTGGCGCGTCGGCTCGCCGCGCGGCTCACCTGAGGCGCTCATCGCCCCGGCGCGCGCGAGGCGCCGCCTTCATCCCTGGACGCCGGTGAGCAGCGCCCGCACCACCGGCGCCAGTTTGTTGCGCGTGCTGGCTCACTTGCCCAGGCCGAGCGTCGCGTCGTCGCTGCGGTAGCTGCTGGCGGCCATCAGCCGGCCGCCCGCGTCGTGCAGGCTCAGCGTCGCCTGCGAGAGGAAGGGGCGCATCCGGTCCGACAGCGGCGGCTTGTCCCACTGCTGCAGGCCCTGGTAGTGCACCCAGGCGGGACAGGCCTCGTCGCCGGGGCGCACGCCCGGTTCGAAGACGCGGGCCTGGACTTCGTGGTCGCGCAGTTCCGCGATCAGCGCCGGCACGAATTCGGGCAGCGCGAGCGATCGGTTGTATTCGATGCAGACGCGATCCGGCAGCGCCGCGTCATGGAACACCGTCTGCGTCGCGCGCGCCGGCCCCTGGCCGATCGCGACCGTCGCCATGCCGGCCGTGGCCTTGGCCAGCTCGATGCTGGGCATCGGGCTCAGCAGTGAGCAGCCGGCCAGCGGAGACACGACGAGCCCGAGCGCGAGGGTGAGGGCGACGGCGGCGCGCATGATCAGAGGATCTCGTCGATCAGCGCCTTGCCGGCCACGGCGCCTGCGGCCAGGTAGCCGCCGACGGTGCTGCCCAGGTCGCCGGCCTCCTTCATGAACGTGCTGGTGCCGCTGGCGACGGCGTCCTTCACCTCGCCGGCGAATTCCTTCACTTCGGACAGGCCGGTCGAGAGTGCATGGCCGACTTCCCTCGCACCGTCCTCCAGCGCCTGCAGGCCTTCCTCGCTCCAGTGCACGACGGTGCTGACGGCGTTCTCGCCGCCCTGATAGGCCGCCTGGGCCAGGCCGATCGCGCCGGCGGCGACGGTGCCGTATTCGCGGGCGTTGATCTCGAAGCTGCCGCTGGGCTTGCTGACCAGCTGCCGGGACGCGACCAGCGGTGCGCCGTTGCCGGTCGTGGTGTTGATGGTGGTCATGACCCCTCCAGGGTGGTGGTTGCGATGGGGGGATTCTTCCGAGAGCCGGCACGTCGGATGCCCTCATGACCGGCGGCACGCGGCGGCTCTATAAACTTTCTATATTTCCTGTCGCACATCTGCCGACGCCGTCGTTCGTCGTCTGTGAACAAGCGTTGCGGGTCCCCGCACGCCACGTGTCGGGCGCCGCGATGCGCCCGTTCTTGTCCGGTGCTTGTCGGGCGCGTGGGTGTCCATGTCGGCGTTGTGCCGGGCCGGGCACACCCCTGGCCGGTACCGACCCTGGGATATGCTGTCCGCCATGAGCGAAGTGCCTCTCGCCCCCGCCGCGACCCCGCCCTCGGCCGCCGCCGAGCAGGCCGCGCGCGCCTACAAGATCCCCGAATCGGTGCTGGTCGTGATCCACACCGATGCGCTGGACGTGCTGATGCTGGAGCGCGCCGACCGGCCCGGCTTCTGGCAGTGCGTGACCGGCTCCAAGGACGCGCTCGACGAGCCGCTGGCCGACACCGCCCGGCGCGAGGTGCTCGAGGAGACCGGTATCCGCGTGCAAGACCTGGCCCCCGGTGCGCTCGTCGACTGGGAACTGGCCAACGTCTACGACATCTACCCGGTCTGGCGCCACCGCTATGCGCCGGGCGTGACGCGCAACACCGAGCACGTCTTCGGCCTGACGGTGCCGGCGGGCACCGCGGTGACGCTCGCGCCACGCGAACACCTGCACTGGCGCTGGCTGCCGTGGCGAGAGGCGGCGGACCTCTGCTTCTCGCCGTCCAATGCCGAGGCGATCCTGCAACTGCCCGCGCAGCGCCAACGCCGGGGAGGGCCCGCCCGATGATCCGCCGCACGCCCCGTCACGCGGCCGCGGCCAACTCCTCGACCACCGACACCTCGCCCGCCGACAGCGTCGGACGGCTGCGCGTGGCGACCTACAACATCCACAAGGGCGTGCGCGGCATGGGGCCGGGCAAGCGGCTGGAGATCCACAACCTCGGCATGGGCGTGCAGGCGCTGGACGCGGACCTGGTGTTCCTGCAGGAGGTCCGGCTGTTCCATCACCGCGAGGCGCGCCAGTTCGAGCGCACCTGGTTCGGCTGGCCGGAGCAGGGGCAGGCGGAGTTCCTCGCGCCCGATGGTTACGAGGTGGCCTATCGCACCAATGCGGTCACGCGCCATGGCGAGCACGGCAACGCGCTGCTGTCGCGGTACCCGATCGGGGATGTCGGCCATCACGACGTCTCGGACCACCGCTTCGAGCAACGCGGCCTGCTGCATGTCCCGGTGCGCTGGCAGGGCATCGAGGTGCATGCGGTCGTCGCGCACCTGGGACTGATCCACGGCAGCCGGGTGCGGCAGATCCAGAAACTCGCGGCCTTCATCGAGGACCATGTGCCGCACGACGCGCCGCTGGTCGTGGCCGGTGACTTCAACGACTGGGGCGAGCGCCTGGACGAGCCCATGCGCACGACCGGCCTGGCCCGCGCGATGCTGCCCGGCGCGAAGCGCTCGCTGCCGACCTTCCCGTCGCGGGTGCCGGTGTTCTCGCTGGACCGCATCTACATGCGCGGCCTGCGCTGCGTCGACATGAAGGTGCCGCGCGGCCCGTCCTGGGCGCGCATGTCGGATCACCTGCCGCTGCTCGCCGAGCTCGTGCTGACTTGAAGCGGACGCAGGAACCCCTCTTCCCCTGGACCCTCGGGTCCCAGCCCAGCTTCACGGGCGGCAACGCCGTGGGCCTGCTGTGCGGCGGCGACGCGCTGTTCCCGGCGCAGATCGAGGCCATCGACCGCGCCGAGCACGAGGTCTGGCTGGCGACCTACATCTTCCACGACGACGAGGCCGGCGCGGCGACGGTGGCCGCGCTGCGCCGCGCGGCGCTGCGGGGCGTGCGGGTGAGGGTGGTCGTCGACGGCTTCGGCACCAAGGGCAGCCTGGCCTGGCTGCGCGCGCAGCTCGAGGGCGCGCCGGTCGCGTTGGCGGTGTTCCGGCCGATCGACCGGTGGTGGAACTGGCTGCATCCCGGCCAGTTGCGGCGGCTGCATCAGAAGCTGTGCGTGGTGGACGGCCGCATCGGCTTCGTCGGCGGCATCAACGTGATCGACGACCGCGTGGACCTGCATCACGGCCGGACCGAGATGCCGCGCCTGGACTTCGCCGTCAGCGTCGGCGGCCCGGCGGTGCGCGCCATCGAGCAGGCGGCGCGCGCGGTGTGGACGCGGGCCTGGCTCGGACACGACTTCGGCGACGAGATGCGGGCGATGCTCCGCAGCGCCTCGCCGGCGCGCCGCGCGAAGCGCCTGATGCGCCGCATCCGGATGCCGCGCGGCGAGCATCGCCGGCGCGATCCAGGCCGGCTGCCGCCGGTCCGGGCGGCCTTCGTGCTGCGCGACAACCTGCGCCAGCGCCGCACCATCGAGCGCGCCTATGTCGATGCGATCCGCGCGGCGACCGCGCGGGTCGATCTGATCACGCCCTACTTCTATCCGGGGCAGCGCTTCCGGCGTGCGCTGAAGGACGCGGCGAAACGCGGGGTCCAGGTGCGGCTGCTGCTCCAGGGCAAGGTCGACTACAAGATCGCCGCGTTGGCCGCTCATGCGCTTTACGACGAGCTGCTCGGCCACGGGGTCCAGATCTACGAATACACCCCGGCCTTCCTCCACGCGAAGATCTGCGTCGTCGACAACGACTGGGCCACCATCGGCAGCTCCAACATCGATCCGCTGTCGCTGCTGCTCAACCTGGAAGCCAACGTCGTCGTGCGCGACGCGGCGTTTGCGGGCGACGTGGCGCGGGAGTTCGACGCGGCGGTGGCGAAGTCGCGGCGCGTCGAGCAGACGGCCGGGCGAGGGGTGCGCGGCTTCCTCGGGCGCGCGCTGGTGGCGTGGGTCGCCTATGTCTACCTGCGGGTGGCCGGAGCGACCGGCCGCTACTGACTTCCTGCGGAGGCCCCTGGCCCTCACCCCTACCCTCTCCCGCAAGCGGGAGAGGGGGCAAGACGGGCAGCTCGGTGCATTCTCACTCCCTCTCCCGCAAGCGGGAGAGGGGGCAAGACGGGCAGCTCGGTGCATTCTCACTCCCTCTCCCGCTTGCGGGAGAGGGCGGGGGTGAGGGCCGAGGGCCTGTGCAGGCCACCCAGCCTTACTTCGCGTAGCTGCCAGGCCCCGGCGGCATCGACGGCCGCACGGTCGTCGGGAAGGGGTCCTGCTGTGTGCCGTTGCCCGTGCCGGGCTTGGCGTTGAACTGCCTGTCGACGAAACGCAGCATCGGCTCGACGCGCGCTGCCCAACTGCCTTCGTCGTGTCCGGCCCCTTCGGCCTCGAGGTAGCCGATGTCGGCCGCCGCCCAACCTCGCGCGACCAGTACCGCCCGCAACTTGCGCAGCTGCTTGATCGAGTCCGCGCCTTCGTTCGTGCCCATGTCCAGCCACAGCTTGGGCCGCGGCTGCGACATCGGCAGCGGTGTCTTCTGCGCATCGCGGATGGGGAACTCGTCGTCCCACCAGAGCGACGGCGACACCACCAGCGCCGTGCCGAACACGTCGCCATGGTGCACCGCCAGCCACAGGCTCATGATGCCGCCCAGCGAGGATCCGCCCACCGCCGTGTGCGCCGCATCCGGCAAGGTGCGGTAACGCGCATCGATCGAGGGCTTGAGCTGCTCGATCAGGTAGCGCGCGTAGGCCGGCGCGAGGCCACCGCGCGTCTGGCCTTCGAAGGTCCTCGCGGTCGCGGTGTACTCGTCGATGCGGCGCGAGCTGTTGTTCACCGCCACGATGATCAGCGGCTGGATCTGGCCGTCGACGACCAGGCGCTGCGCGGTTTCGTCGACCTGCCATTCGGCGCCCGCGGCGGCTGCATCGAAGACGTTCTGGCCGTCGTGCAGGTAAAGCACCGGATAACGGCGTTCCGTGTCGCGCTCGTAGTTCGGCGGCAGCCAGACCTGCACCGGACGCTGGGCGACGAAGTTGCCGGGCAGCGGGGCCAGCCGCTCGATGGTGCCGGCGCGGCTCAGCGAGATCGGCGCGCCCGGTGCGTTGAAGGCGCGCGAGACGCGCACCTCGTCAGCGACCAGTTCGAGCGACCGGTTGGAGCCGGTTTCCCAGTCGCCTTCCGGATCGTTCTGGCCCGGATGCTCGACGTGGAACTTGTAGGGCACGTTGCCGCCGGGCGGAATGCGCTCGAAGACGACGGTGACGCTGTACCAGCCGTCTCGCCCCAGGCCCGCGGCCGGCGCGAGCGCCGAGCGACCCCAGGTCAGCGGTGCCGCGCCGCCGCGCACGCCCACGATGTCCTTGGCCGGATCGAAGCGGCCGCCGGCGATCTCCTCCCGCATGTCGATGTCGAAGACCACCTTGGTGGCGGCGAAGGCGCGCGGCGCGACCAGCATCGCTGCGATCAGCAGCAACAGCGTCGCAACGAAGCGGACCTGCGGGGACGGCGCGGTGTGAGGCATGAGGCCCCGGATATTAGTCCAGCACGACCATCGCCGTGCGCGCGCGCAGCAGCGCGGCCGGACCGCGCGGGCCGTCGTCGTTGACCAGCGCGAAGGCGCGCTCGATGTCCGGCGCCAGGTAGTGGTCGCTGGGCATCGCGGGGCAGCGCTCGCGCAGCAGCGCGTGCACGTCCTCCAGCGGCGTCGAGCTGCGCAGCGGCCGAAGGAACTCGATGCCCTGCGCGGCCGCCAGCAGCTCGATCGCGACGATGTGCGCGGTGTTGTCCAGCATCGGGCCGAGGCGGCGCGCGCCGAAGGTGGCCATCGAGACGTGGTCCTCCTGGTTGGCCGAGGTCGGCAGGCTGTCGACGCTGGCCGGATGGGCGAGCGACTTGTTCTCGCTGGCCAGCGCCGCGGCGGTGACGTGCGCGATCATGAAGCCCGAGTTCAGCCCGGCGTTCTCCGTCAGGAAGGCGGGCAGGCGCGAGACGCCGGTGTCGATCAGCATCGCGATGCGGCGCTCGGCGATCGCGCCGACTTCCGCGATCGCGCAGGCCAGCGCGTCGGCGGCCAGGGCGACCGGCTCGGCGTGGAAGTTGCCGCCGCTGACCATGGCCGCGGGACCGTCCTCCGGCGCGAACACCAGCGGGTTGTCGGTGACCGCGTTGGCTTCGCGCAGCAGCACGTCGCGGACGTAGCGCGACTGGTCCAGGCAGGCGCCCATCACCTGCGGCTGGCAGCGCAGGCAGTAGGGATCCTGGACGCGGTCGTCGCCGTCGCGATGCGACTGGCGGATGGCGCTGCCGGCGAGCAGCGCGCGGTAAGCCGCGGCGGCCTCGATCTGGCCGGGCTGGCCGCGCACCTCATGGATGCGGGGATCGAAGGGGCCGTCGCTGCCGCGCGCGGCGTCCAGGCTCAGCGCGCCGCTGACGACGGCGGCGGCGTAGACGGTCTCGAAACGCAGCAGGCCCTCGAGCGCCAGCGCCGTCGAGGTCTGCGTGCCGTTGATCAGCGCCAGGCCTTCCTTGGCCTCGAGCACCAGCGGCTGGAGGCCGGCCTTCTCCAGCTCCGCCAGCGCGGGCCTGCGCTGGCCGTCGACCAGCATCTCGCCTTCGCCCATCAGCGCCAGCGTCATGTGCGACAGCGGCGCCAGGTCGCCCGAGGCGCCCACGGAGCCCTGCGCCGGCACGTAGGGCACGAGGCCCGCGTTGAAGGCGTCGAGGATGCTTTGCACCACCGACTCACGCACGCCGGAGAAGCCGCGCGCCAGCGAAGCGGCCTTCGTCGCCAGCATCAGCCGCACGACCGGCGGTGCCAGCGGCGCGCCGACGCCGACGCAGTGCGAGCGGATCAGGTTGCGTTGCAGGGCGGCCAGCTCGTCCTTGCCGATGCGCTTGGAGGCGAGCTTGCCGAAGCCGGTGTTGACGCCGTAGACCGGGTCGTCGCCGGCCGCGGCCGCCTGCACGACGGCGGCGCCGCGGCGGATCGCGGGCCAGGCGTCGGCATGCAGCGCGAGCGTCACGGCGCCGGCGCGGATGCGGCGCAGTTGGTCCAGCGTGAGCTGGCCGGGAATGAGTTCGAGGGAAGTCGTCATGGGAACTCGGAGGGAGGTCTGATTCGGAGGTCTGGGAAAGGGCGGGCGCCGTGACCCGGGCTCAGCGGCCCAGCATCGGCAGCTTCAGGCCGCGCTCCTGCGCGGTCTGCTGCGCCAGTTCATAGCCCGCGTCGGCGTGGCGCATGACGCCGGTGCCGGGGTCGTTCCAGAGCACGCGCGACAGGCGCTTGTCGGCCGCTTCGCTGCCGTCGCAGACGATGACCACGCCGCTGTGCTGCGAATAGCCCATGCCCACGCCGCCGCCGTGGTGCAGCGAGACCCAGGTCGCGCCACCGGCGGCGTTGAGCATCGCGTTGAGCAGCGGCCAGTCGGAGACGGCGTCGGAGCCGTCCTTCATCGATTCGGTCTCGCGGTTGGGACTGGACACCGAGCCCGAATCCAGGTGGTCGCGGCCGATGACGATGGGGGCCTTCAGCTCGCCGGTGCGGACCATCTCGTTGAAGGCCAGGCCGGCCTGGTGGCGCTCGCCCAGGCCCAGCCAGCAGATGCGCGCGGGCAGGCCCTGGAAGGCGATGCGTTCGCGCGCCATGTCCAGCCAGCGGTGCACGCCGGCATGGTGCGGGAAGAGCTCCTTGATCTTGGCGTCGGTCTTGTAGATGTCCTCCGGATCGCCGGAGAGCGCGACCCAGCGGAACGGGCCGCGGCCCTCGCAGAACTGCGGGCGCACGTAGGCGGGCACGAAACCGGGGAAGTCGAAGGCGTTCTTCACGCCCTGGTCGAAGGCGACCTGGCGGATGTTGTTGCCGTAGTCGACGGTGGGGATGCCCATCGCCTGGAAGTCCAGCATGGCCTGCACGTGCACCGCGCAGCCGCGCGCGGCGGCGGCCTTCAGGTCGGCGTGCCTCGCGGGATCGGCCGAGGCGGCCTTCCATTGCTCCACGGTCCAGCCCACCGGCAGGTAGCCGTTGATCAGGTCGTGCGCCGAGGTCTGGTCGGTGACCAGGTCCGGCTTGATCGCGCTGCCGGCCTTCACCCGCGCCGCCAGCGCCGGCAGCACCTCTGCCGCGTTGCCCAGCAGCGCGATGGACACGGCCTTCTTGTCGGCCGTGTACTTCGCGATGCGCGCCAGCGCGTCGTCCAGGTCGGTCGCCTGTTCATCCACGTAGCGCGTCTTCAGGCGGAAGTCGATGCGCGACTGCTGGCACTCGACCGTCAGCGAGCAGGCGCCGGCGAAGGTCGCCGCCAGCGGCTGCGCGCCGCCCATGCCGCCCAGGCCCGCGGTCAGCACCCAGCGCCCGGCCAGGTCGCCGCCGAAGTGCTGGCGGCCGGCCTCGGCGAAGGTCTCGTAGGTGCCCTGCACGATGCCCTGCGAGCCGATGTAGATCCACGAGCCGGCCGTCATCTGGCCGTACATCATCAGGCCCTTGCGGTCCAGCTCGTTGAAGTGCTCCCAGTGGGCCCAGGCCGGCACCAGGTTGGAGTTGGCCAGCAGCACGCGCGGCGCGTCCACATGCGACGGGAAGACGCCGACCGGCTTGCCCGACTGGATCAGCAGGGTCTCGTCCTCGTTGAGGTGCTTCAACGAAGTCAGGATCTGCTCGAAGCAGTCCCAGTTGCGCGCCGCCTTGCCGATGCCGCCGTAGACCACGAGCGCGTCGGGGTTCTCGGCCACGGCCGGGTCCAGGTTGTTCTGGATCATCCGGTAGGCGGCCTCGATCAGCCAGTTCCTGCAGCTCAGCTGCGTGCCGGTGGGCGCGCGCACCGGGCGCGGCTGGGCCGAGGAAGCGTTCGTCGTGGTCGTCGCGGTCATCGAGGTCTCCTGGTCTGCGGTCCGATGGGGCGCGATCATAGGAGCGCCGGCCGTGGTTGTCTATACAAGTACAGTCAAGTAGGATGCCGCCCCATGGCGACCCAGTCCTTGAGCCCTGGCGGCGGCGGTCCCGCGCCGCAATACCTGAAGGTGAAGACGCATCTGCGCGAAGGCATCGCCGGCGGCCGCTGGCGCCCCGGCGAGCGCCTGCCGTCCGAGGCCGAACTGACCGACGCCTTCGGCGTGAGCCGCATGACGGTCAACCGCGCGCTGCGCGAGCTGCACCAGGAAGGCATGATCGATCGGGTGCAGGGCGTGGGCACCTTCGTCGCGCAACTGCACCGCATCGCCTCGACGCTGACGGTGCGGGACGTGCATGAGGAGATCGCCGAACGCGGCCACCGGCACGAAGCCGAGGTCCACGTGCTGGAGACGCTGAAGGCCACGGCCGAGCAGGCCGCGATGCTGGGACTGCGCGCCGGGACCAGCTTGTTTCACAGCGTGATCGTGCATCGCGAGAACGGCGTGGCGATCCAGTGCGAGGACCGCCTCGTCAATCCGGCCTGCGCACCGGACTACATGGCGCAGGACTTCGCGCAGGTCACGCCGACGCATTACCTGCTGGAGGTGGCCCCGCTGTCGGAGGCCCGCTATACGATCGAGGCGGCCATGCCCAGCGCGCTGGAGGCGCGTCTGCTGGGCATGCCGCGCGGCGAACCCTGCCTGGTCGTGAGGCGCGCGACCTCGAGCCAGGGCCGCACCGTGACCGCCGTGCGGCTGGTGCATCCGGCCAGCCGCTATTTCCTGGAAGGCGCCTTCCAGGCGTGACGTTTGGTGACGTGTGGCGATGGACGAGTCTTCGAGAATCCCGGGCTTCAACAAAACCAACAATCAGTCGGACATGAGCTGGATGAGGATCACCGCCGACGAGGTCGTCCCGACCCCGTGGCGCAATGGTGGAGGAAGGACGCGCGAGCTGCTCGCGTGGCCGCATGTGCAGGACTGGAAAGTCCGGATCAGCGTCGCGGACATCGACCGCGACGGCCCGTTCTCGGCCTTCCCGGGCGTGGACCGCTGGTTCGGCGTGCTGTCGGGCGGCGGCGTGATCCTGCGCGGCCGGGCGCTCAAGCCCAACGAGGGCATCGTGCACTTCGCGGGCGAGGACGCGCCGAACTGCGTGCTCATCGACGGCCCCACGCAGGACTTCAACGCGATGCACCGCCGCGACGCGGGCGTGTTCCGGGTGCAGCCGGCGGACCGGCCGGTGATCCCGCACGGCGCGCAGTGGCTGGGCCTGTTCACGCAGGAGGGCGGGATGATCGTCCACGGCCATCGCTCGGTGCCGGTGGCGCCGCACACGCTGGCCTGGTGCGAGAACCCGGCGTCGCAGAGCTGCGTCTTCGACGACGGCGATCAACACGGCCCCGCCTGGTGGCTGATCTGGAGCGAGTCATGACGAACGGGTCCTCGACGACGACGGGTGCCTTGGCCGCGACGGCGCGTGCGCCGCGGCGCACCCTGTACGCCAACGCGACGCTGGCCACGCTGGCCGGCGAGCGCGATTGGGGCCTCGTCGAGGATGGCGCCCTGCTGGTCGAGGGCGAGCAGCTGCGCTGGGCGGGACCGATGGCGGCGATGCCGGCGGACCTGCGCGACAGCGCCGTCGAACTGCGCGACCTCGGCGGCCTGCTGGTCACGCCGGGCCTGATCGACTGCCACACGCACCTGGTCTACGGCGGCGAGCGCTCGGCGGAATTCGAGCTGCGCCTGCAGGGCGCGACCTACGAGGAGATCGCCCGCGCCGGCGGCGGCATCCGTTCGACCGTCGCCGCGACGCGCACGGCCGGCGAGCACGAGTTGCATGTGCTGGCGGTGCATCGCGCCCGCGCGCTGATGGCCGAGGGGCTGACGACGCTGGAGGTCAAGTCCGGCTACGGCCTGTCGCTGGCCGCCGAGGCCAAGTGCCTGCGGGTGGCGCGCAAGCTGGCCGAGCTCGGGCTGACGGTGAAGACGACCTATCTGGGCGCGCATGCGCTGCCGCCGGAATTCGACGGCCGGCAGGACGAATACGTCGACGCCGTGTGCGACTGGCTGCCCGAACTGAAGCGGCAGGGCCTGGTCGACGCGGTGGACGCCTTCTGCGAGCGCATCGGCTTCACGTCGGCGCAGACGCGCCGGGTGTTCGAGGCGGCGAAGGCGCTCGGCCTGCCCGTCAAGCTGCACGCGGAGCAACTGAGCGACCAGGGTGGCGCGGCGCTCGCCGCGGAGTTCGGCGCGCTGTCCTGCGACCACCTCGAATACCTGAGCGACGCCGGCATCGCGGCGATGGCCCGCGCCGGCACGGTGGCGGTGCTGCTGCCCGGCGCCTTCTACTTCCTGCGCGAGACGAAGCTGCCGCCGATCCAGGCGCTGCGGGACGCCGGCGTGCCGATCGCGCTGGCGACCGATCACAACCCGGGCAGTTCGCCAGGGCTGTCGCTGCTGCTGATGCTCAACATGGCCTGCACCTTCTTCCGGATGACGCCGGAGGAGGCGTTGCGCGGCCTGACGACGAACGCGGCGCGGGCGCTCGGCTTGCCCGACCGCGGGCGGCTGGTCGAAGGCCAGCGCGCCGACTTCTGCGTCTGGGAAGCCGCGCATCCGCGCGAACTGGCCTACTGGTTCGGCCGCAATCCGCTGCGGCAGACGGTGGTGGGCGGACGCCCGCGCGCCTGAGACAAGAGGAACGAGCGATGAAGCACGATGTCTTTGAACTGCGGAGCGGCCGCACTCCGCTGCTGATCAGCATGCCGCACGTGGGCCGAGAGATCCCCGCCGACCAGCATCACCGCTACGTGGAGCGCGCGCTGGGCAGCGAAGACACCGACTGGCACCTGGAACCGCTGTACGCGCCGATCGCGGAAGCGCTCGGCGCCGGGCTGCTGGTGCCGCGCTTCTCGCGTTACCTGATCGACCTGAACCGTCCGCCGGAGGACACGCCGATGTATCCCGGCGCGTCCAACACCGAGCTCTGCCCGACGCGCTTCTTCACCGGCGAGCCGCTGTACAGGGACGGCCTCGCGCCGGACGCGGCCGAGAAGCAGCGCCGCATCGAGACCTACTGGGCGCCGTACCACCAGGCGCTGCAGGGCGAGCTGCAGCGGCTGAGGCAGGAACACGGCTTCGCGCTGCTGTTCGAGGCGCACAGCATCCGGTCGGAGCTGCCCTGGCTCTTCGAGGGCCGGTTGCCCGACCTGAACGTCGGCACCGTCGAGGGCAGGTCCTGCAAGCAGGTCACGCGCCAGGCGATGGAGATCGCGCTGCAGGCGCAGGACCGCTTCAGCTGGGTCGTCGACGGGCGCTTCAAGGGCGGCTACATCACGCGCCAGTACGGGCGGCCGGAGCTCGGCCAGCAGGCCGTGCAGCTGGAGATGTGCTACCGCTGCTACATGGTGGAGAACGACATGGGCTTCACCGGATACGAGCTCGATGCGGCCTGCGTCGACGGCGTGCGGCCGGTCCTGAAGAGCCTGCTGGAGGCTTACCTGCTCGCCAATCCGGCGCGCAAGCCGGCATGAGCGCCCGGACCTTCCACGCGCCCTTGGCCTGGGTGGACGGCCGCTGGCAGCGGGACGTGTTCATGCGCGTCGACGCCACGGGGCATTGGCGCGAGTTGAGCGCCGGTCAGCCGGCGCCGGCCGACGCGGTGCGCCTGCCTGGGCCGGTGCTGCCGACGCTGGTCGACGCGCACAGCCACGCCTTCCAGCGCGCCTTCGCCGGGCTGGCCGAGCAGCGCGACAGCGACAGCGACGACTTCTGGTCCTGGCGCGACCGCATGTACGGCGTCGCGCTGCGGGTGACGCCGGCGCAGTTGAAGACGATCGCGTCGCAGCTCTACACCGAGCTGCTGGCCGGCGGCTACACGCAGGTGTGCGAGTTCCACTACCTGCATCACCGCGAGGACGGGACGCCCTACGAGGACGAGCTCGCGATGGCGATGGCGCTGGCCGAGGCCGCCCAGGAGACGGGTATTGGCCTGACGCTGTTGCCGGTGCTGTACGCGCATGCGGGCTTCGCCCAGCAGGGCCTGCGGGAGACGCAGCGGCGCTTCCGCACGGACGCCGGATGGGTCTGGCGCGCCTGCGAGCGCATCAATGCGGCGGGGCTGCCGCTGGTGCGGGCGGGGGTGGCCGTCCATTCGCTGCGCGCGGCCCATGCCGAGGATGTGCGGGCGCTGCAGGCGCTGGTCGGCGATGCGGACATCCCCATCCATGTGCATGTCGCGGAGCAGACGCAGGAGGTGGACGACTGCCTCGCGGCCACCGGGCAGCGGCCGATCGATCTGCTGGCCGACTACGGCCTCGACCCGCGCTGGCACCTCGTGCATGCGACGCACAGCACGCGCGACGAGATCGCGCGCGTGGCCGCCAGCGGCGCGGCCGTGGTGATCTGCCCGGGGACCGAGGGCAATCTCGGCGACGGTCTGGCCGACCTGGACGGCTGGCTGGCGGCGGAGGTGCCGATGACGGTGGGTTCGGACAGCCAGGTCACGCGGGGCTGGGTCGAGGAGCTGCGCTGGCTGGAGTACGGCCAGCGCCTGGGCCAGCGTCGCCGCAACGTGGCGGCGCGCCCGGGGCGGCAGCCGTCGACCGCCGCGCGCCTGTTCGAGGCCTGTGTCGCGGGCAGTGCTCGAGCAGGCGGACTGGGTGCCTGGGGGCTGCAGGTCGGTGCGCGGGCGGACTTCCTGGTGCTCGACCCGGCGACGAGCGGACTGGCCGGGCTGCCGGACGCGGCGCTGCTGGACGGGCTGGTGTTCGCCAGCCAGGGGACCGCCTGGCACGAGGTCTACGTCGCCGGGCAACGTCGCGTCATCGACGACGCCGGGCGCCGCGAGCGCTTCGTCGAGACGATGAACGCGCTCTGGGGCTGAGCGCGGGGCCGGTCAGGCCATCGCTCGCGGCCGGCGTCGACATCCCCCGTTTCCGCAGGGTGTCCGGCTGGCACGCCGGCTGCTAGGCTTTCCCCACTCCTTCCAGACAGTGGGGAATGCCATGTGGTCCATGCGTCACTTCACGATCCGGACGCGCCTCATGGCGCTCGGCCTGTTGTCGGTGTTCGCGCTGCTGCTGATCGGTGGCGACGGGCTCTGGGCGATGGCCAGGACCAAGCAGGACTTCCAGCACTACGTGCAACAGGACGTGGAGTCGCTGGTGCAGCTGTCCGAGGTCCGCGCCGGCGTGGGCAACCTGCGGCGCTACGAAAAGGACATGCTGATCAACATCGGCGATGACGCCGCCGTGAGGCGCTACCAGGGCGAGTGGCGCAAGACCTTCGAAGGCGTCAACAAGAGCCTGGACGCGATCGCGGCGCTCGACATCCTGCCCGAGATCAAGTCGATGCCACCGGCGATGAAGGCCTCGCTCGGCAGCTATCGCAGCGGGCTGGACGGCATCGTCGAGCGGATCCTGAAGCAGGAGTTCGTCGATTCCGCCGAGGCCAACCGCCAGACCGAGCCGATCAAGGGCCCGGTCCGCGAGATGGACAAGCAGCTCGGCGAGATGACGAAGGCGATCATGGAGCGCGGCAACCAGGAGGTTCGGCGCATCGACGCCGAAGAGACCCGCATCCGGATGGCGCTGGGCGGCGTGATGCTCGTCGGCGCGCTGGTGATCGGCACCTTCACCTTCTTCAACATCGGCTCGATCCTGACGCCGCTGGCGCAGGCGGTGAGCACGACCGAGCGCATCGCGCGCCAGGACCTGAGCGAGCGCGTCGACGTGCACGGCACCGACGAGACCGCCGCGATGATGCGCGGCGTGCAGGGCATGCAGAGCTCGATCCGCGAGGTGGTCAGCGGCGTGCGCAGCGCCACCGACAGCATCGCCACCGCGTCGCGCGAGGTCGCGGCCGGCGCCCACGACCTCAGCTACCGCACCGAGCAGGCGGCCTCCAACCTGGAGGAAACCGCGTCGGCGATGGAACAGCTCACCGCCAGCGTGCAGCACAACGCGGATTCGGCGCGGCAGGCCAACGCGCTTGCCGAGGAAGCCGCCGGCGCCGCCGGGCGCGGCGTCAGCGTGGTGGGCGAGGTGGTGCAGACGATGGGCCGGATCAGCGCGTCCTCGGACCGCATCGGCGACATCATCGGCACCATCGACGGGATCGCGTTCCAGACCAACATCCTGGCGCTGAATGCGGCGGTGGAGGCCGCCCGCGCCGGCGAGCAGGGACGCGGTTTTGCCGTCGTCGCCGGAGAAGTCCGCACGCTGGCGCAGCGCAGCGCGGAGGCGGCCAAGGAGATCAAGCAGCTGATCACCACCAGCGGCGAGAGCGTGTCCAGCGGCGCCGCGCTCGTCGAGCGGGCCGGGCAGACGATGAACGAGATCTCCGACGCCATCTCGCGCGTGTCGCGCATCGTGGCCGAGATCAGCCATGCCACCACCGAGCAGAGCGGCGGCATCAACCAGATCGGCTCGGCGATCTCGCAGCTCGACCAGATGACGCAGCAGAACGCGGCGCTCGTCGAGGAGTCCGCCGCCGCCGCGCAGAGCCTGCAGCATCAGGCCGACGCGCTGTCCCAGTCGGTGGCGGTGTTCAAGCTGGGCTGATGGCCCGCCCGTGCGGGCCGTTTCGCCGTCCGTGCAATCCGACCGGCAGGACTCCACGGACAGCGGCGTTTGGAGTGCCGCGTCGACGGACGCTGGCATGCCGGCTGCTAGTCTCTTCCCATCGATCCATCTCGTCGGGAAAACATGCAGTCTCTGCGCCACTACACGATCCGGACCCGCCTGCTCGGCTTGGGCCTCCTGTCCGTCCTCGCGCTTCTTCTCATCGGCGGCACCGGCCTCTGGGCCCTGGGCAGCTCGCGCGCCGACTTCCAGCAGTACGTCGCGCAGGACGTGGGCGCGCTGACGCAGCTGTCCGAGGTCCGCGCCGGCATCGGCAACCTGCGCCGCTTCGAGAAGGACATGCTCATCAACATCGGCGACGACGGCACCGTCAAGCAGGCCCAGGCCGATTGGCAGAAGACCTATGCCGGCGTGATCCGCTCGCTCGACACGCTGGCCACGCTCGACGCCAGCCCCGAGATCCGCGCGATGCCGCCGCGGCTCAAGCAGTCCCTGGAGGCCTACAAGGCCGGTGTCGACGACATCGCCAAGCGCATCCTGAACGCCGACTTCGTCGACGCCGCCGAGGCCAACCGCTCCACCGACGCGATCAAGGCGCCGGTGCAGGCGATGGACAGCGGCGTGGGTGAGATGACGCAGGCGATCCTGCAGCACGGCCAGGACGAACTGCAGCGCCTGGCCAGCCGCGAACTGGGCGTGCGCGGCGCGCTCGGCGTGGTGCTGACGATCGGCGTGGCCCTGATCGGGCTGCTGACCGTGCTGAACATCCGCTCCATCCTCGCGCCGCTCGCCCAGGCGGTGCGCACCACCGAACGCATCGCCCGCAAGGACCTGAGCGAACCCGTCGACACGCAAGGCGCCGACGAGACCGCCGCGATGGCGCGCGGCGTGCAGGGCATGCAGGACTCGATCCGCGAGGTCGTCAGCGGCGTGCGCAGCGCCACCGACAGCATCGCGACCGCGTCGCGCGAGGTCGCCGCCGGCGCGCACGACCTGAGCCAGCGGACCGAGCAGGCCGCGTCCAACCTGCAGGCGACCGCGTCGTCGATGGCGCAACTGACCTCGAGCGTGCAGCACAACGCGGCGTCCGCCGGCGAAGCCAAGGCGCTGGCCGAGCAGGCCGCCGATGTCGCGGTCCGCGGCGTCAGCGTGGTCGGCGAAGTGGTGCAGACCATGGGCCGCATCAGTGCGTCCTCGTCGCGCATCGGCGACATCATCGGCACCATCGACGGGATCGCCTTCCAGACCAACATCCTGGCGCTGAACGCGGCCGTGGAAGCGGCCCGCGCCGGCGAGCAGGGCCGCGGCTTCGCGGTGGTCGCCAGCGAGGTGCGATCGCTGGCGCAGCGCAGCGCGGAAGCCGCCAAGGAGATCAAGCAGCTGATCACCGCCAGCGGTGAGAGCGTGTCCAGCGGCGCGGCGCTCGTCGGGCGCGCCGGGGAGACGATCAACGAGATCTCCGAGTCGATCTCGCGCGTGTCGCGCATCGTGGCCGAGATCAGCCACGCGACCGCCGAGCAGAGCAGCGGCATCAACCAGATCGGTTCGGCGATTTCCCAGCTCGACCAGATGACGCAGCAGAACGCGGCGCTTGTCGAGGAATCCGCCGCCGCCGCGCAGAGCCTGCAGCATCAGGCCGATGCGCTGGCCCAGTCGGTCGCGGTCTTCAAGTTGAACTGAGCGCTCGCGCCGATCGGCGCACGCCGGCTCAGCAGCTCATGCACTGCACGCGGTTGCGTCCTGCGTGCTTGGCGGCATACAGCGCCTGGTCGGCCGTCTCGACGAGCACGGCCGGTTTCGCGGGCGGTTCGCCCGCGGCAAGCCCGATGGACACGGTCACGCGCAGGCCCTCGACCAGCTCGCCCCAGGCGTGGCTGGCGATCGCGGCGCGCAGCCGCTCGCAGATCTCCTGCGCCCGCTCGGGCGTGACGCCGACGAAGACCAGCATGAACTCCTCGCCGCCCACCCGCGCCAGCAGGTCAGCGCTGCGCAGCTGGCGCCGCAGCAGCTGGGCGACCTTCTGCAGCGCCTGGTCGCCGACGCCGTGGCCATGGGCATCGTTGACCTGCTTGAAGTGGTCGATGTCCAGCAGCCCGAGGGCGATCGGCTTGTTCTCCTGGCGCGAGCGCTCCAGCAGCAGCGGCAGGGCGAACTCCGCATGGCGGCGGTTGTTGAGCCCCGTCAGCGCATCCTCATGCGCCATGCGTCCGAGCTCGGCGGCCTGACGGCGCAGGCGCTGCTGTTCCTGTTCCGCGAGGTCCGCGCGCTCGCGCTCGCGCCGCGCGTCCTGCATCGCATGCTCGGCGCGCGCCTGCGCCTGCTGGAACTCCTGGCGGATCAGCATTGCCTCGGTCTGCAACGCCATCGCGCTGCGCGCGGACTGGCGCTCGAGTGCGGTGAGCTGCTCGTGCGCCGCCAACGCGCGCACCGCGTCGCCGCGCAGCTTGTAGCCGCGGTAGATCGCCAGCGTCAGCTGCCGGCGCAAACGCGCGGGCAGCGACGGCGGCGTCTGCAGGCCCACCAGGTCCTGGAGCGTCTCCAGCGCCGGCAGCGCGTCGCGCGCGCCGGCCGCGTCGTCGCGCTTGAGCTGGAGCAGCGCCCGCTGCGCGCGCGCCTGCAGCACCATGCCGGCATAACCGTGGCGCTGCGCCAGACGCTCGTATTCATCGGCGATCTGGAGCGCCTCGTCGATCGCGCCGGTACCGAGCTGGAGCTCGACCAGGTTGGACAGCGACACGACGACCAGGAAGGGATTGCCTTCCTCCCG
This sequence comes from Roseateles sp., assembly GCA_039593255.1. GTDB lineage: Bacteria > Pseudomonadota > Gammaproteobacteria > Burkholderiales > Burkholderiaceae_C > Roseateles. The sequence continues at coordinate 32,953 of JBCNPQ010000010.1, read as the reverse complement.
AACCAACGTCGCCGCCCGCACCGCGTAGGGCTCGGCCTGGGCGAGGGCTTCGGCGGCGGCGATCCGGTCCTCGTCACGGATCGCCTCCGCATGCGCCTGCAGCCAGAAGTGCGCCAGGTTGTTCAGGCAGGACAGCAGCAGCTCGCGCTCGCCCGGCGCCTGTTGCTGGGCGATCTCCAGCGCCTGCAGCGTGTGCTGGCAGGCCTGCTCGACCTGGTCGGTGACCGCGAAGGCGACCGCGAGGCGGTTCAGCGCCCAGGCCTCGCGCGCGGGGTCTGCGGCGCGACGTGCCGCCGCGAGCGCCTGCCAGCCGGCCTGCATCGCGTCGCGCCCCATCTGGAACTGCGCGTAGACGTAGCAGAGCTCGGTGAGCGCCTCGGCGGTCCAACCGTCCTGGTCTTCGCCGTCGATCAGGCGGACCACCGCCGCAGCCTCGCTGGCGCGTCGCAGCGCGCCCGGGAGATCGCCCTGGCGCGGCAGGTTGTGGGCGATGAGGATCAGCGCCCGCGCGCGATCCCGCACCGTGTCCGCCGCCACCAGGGACAGCTCCAGCGCATCGGTCGCGTCGCGGTAGGCGCCGCGGCGGCTCAGGTGCAGGGCTCGTGCCAGCTCGCGTTGGAACAAGGCGGACTCTCCTCCGACGATGTCGTCGACCTTGATGCCGCAGCATTCGCCGCCGCACATCGCACGTCAATGGCGGCAGGCCCCAGTGGACGATGGATAAAGTCGCGGGCATGCCAAAAGTCTCGAAAGCGCCTGCCCCGGCCGGGCGCCCTGCAGGACGTTCTGCCGGAAGGGCCATCGTGCCGGTATCGGAACCGCCCGTCGTGCCGGCAGCCGCCTCGGATCGCCTGCTGGTCGGCGTCGACTTCACCAGCGCGCCGACCGCCCGCAAGCCGATCCGCCTGGCTTTCGGCCGTCGGCAAGCGGCTGTCCTGAAGCTTGAAAGGCAGGCGGCGATCGATTCGCTGCCGGGCTTCGAGGCCTGGCTGGCGGAACCCGGACCGTGGCTGGGCGGCTTCGACCTGCCGTTCGGGCTGCCGCGTGAGCTCGTGGAGACGCTGGGCTGGCCGACCTCGTGGGCGCCCTTGATGGCGCACTACGCGGCGCTGTCGCGCGCGGAGATCCGCGACACCTTCGCCGCGTTCTGCGCGGCCCGCCCGGTCGGTGGCAAGTTCGCTCACCGCGTCTGCGACGGACCGGCAGGGTCTTCGCCGAGCATGAAGTGGGTCAATCCGCCGGTCGCCTACATGCTCCACGCCGGCGTGCCGCGCCTCGTCCAGGCCGGCGTGCATCTGCCAGGACTGCACGACGGCGATCGCGCGCGCGTGGCGCTGGAGGCCTATCCCGGCCTGCTGGCCCGGGAGCTGATCGGCACGCGCAGCTACAAGAGCGACGACCGCGCGAAGCAGACGCCCGAGCGCCTGATCGCGCGCAAGGACCTGATCGAGGCGCTGGAGCAGGGGCGCAGCCGGCTCGGCTTACGGCTGAAGCTCACCCATGCGCAGCGCGATGAGCTGGCCGACGACGGCAGCGGCGACAAGCTCGATGCGGTGCTGTGCCTGATGCTGGCCGGCTGGGCGGACATGCGGCCCGACCACGGCCTGCCCGCGGACATGGATCCGCTCGAAGGCTGGATCGTCGGCGCCTGAGATCGGGGCCCTGAAACTCCGTTGCCTTCTTCCCTTTCCACTTTCAACACAGAGGACGACGCCATGACCCGCATCGATGACACCCCGGCTCCGCAGTCGCCGGTGCCGCTCCAGGTCGCCGTGATGGGCGCCGGCGCGGTGGGCTGCTTCTTCGGCGGCATGCTGGCCCGCGCCGGTCACGACGTGACCCTGATCGGCCGGCCCAATCATGTGGCGGCGATCCGCGAGCGCGGCCTGCGCATGGAGACGCGGATGTTCGACGAGCAGGTCCGTCTGCGCGCCGACACCGAGCCCGCCGCCGCGCGCGGCGCACAGGTGGTGCTGTTCTGCGTCAAATCGACGGACACCGTCACGGCCGCGCAGGCCCTGTCGCCCTACATCGGCACGGACACGCTGCTGCTGTCCATGCAGAACGGCGTCGACAACGCCGAGCGCCTGCGGGAGGTGGTGACGCAGCCGGTATCGGCGGCGGTGGTCTACGTCGCGACGGAGATGGCCGGCGACGGTCACGTGAAGCACCACGGCCGCGGCGAGCTGGTCATCGAACCCGCCGCGGGCGCCGAGCGCATCGCCCAGACACTGATCGCCGCGGGCGTCCCGACGGAGGTCTCCGACAACGTGCGTGGCGCGCTCTGGTCCAAGCTGCTGATCAACTGCGCCTACAACGCGCTGTCGGCGCTGTCGCAGCAGCCCTATGGCGAGCTGGTGAAGGGCGAGGGCGTCTGGACGGTGATGGACCAGCTGGTCGACGAAGGACTCGCCGTGGCGGCCGCCGACGGCGTCACGCTGGCGGGAGACGTCCGGCAGGCGGTGCGCAGGATCGCGGAGACGATGCCGGGTCAGTTCTCGTCGACCGCGCAGGACATGAGCCGTGGGAAGCCGACGGAGATCGACCACCTCAACGGCTTCCTGGTGCGCCGGGGCGAGGCCCTGGGCGTCCCCACGCCCGCCAACCGCGTGCTGCACACGCTGGTGCGGCTGGCCGAGCTCAGCCGGGACTGAGGCTCGGCCGGGGACGCCGTGGGGCGCTCAGTAGGTGATGGTCAGCGTGACCGTGTCGGAATAGTTGCCCGGCACGACGCCGTTGAGGGACGGCAGGCGGCCGTAGACGGTCAGCTGCTGCTGGCTGCCGGTGCCGGTGCCGGTGTAGACGCCGCTGCTGTTGCCGTCGCCCCAGACCTGGGTGCGGCCTGCGTCGAGGTAGAGCTGGTAGGGCAGGTTGTTGCTGCCGCTCTTCATCACGCGCGAACCGAAGGCCGAGGCATTGCCCGCGTTGGCGCCGGCGCTCAGCGCGACGCTGTACGGCGTGGTCTTGGTGCAGGTGACGTTGAGCGAGGTCGACGCATCCACCGGGCCGGGCGTCAGCAGCGGGTCGATCGAACCGCCGAAGGTCAGCGTGCTGCCGGTGACGTTGCAGGCGACCAGGATGGTGGCGCCGACCTGGAAGGTGCCCGAGCCGCTGGTCGGCGTGGCCGCGTGACTCGGGCCGATGCCGCCAACGAGGCCCGCGGCGATGGCCAGCGTTCGGGCGAGAACTGAAGACAACGGTCGAGACAACATGGTTGGGGGTCGATTTCGGACATCGCAGGTGTCGGCGGGCTGTGTGTGACTTCGGCGCGACGCGCTCCGATGTCGGCCTCTGAACCGTCCCTGGGTATCAATTGGACACGATTTTGTCACTTTGACCCCGGGACCACTTCACGGATCGGGGACTTCGCCCGACAGACTGCCCCGATCCGGGGAGAAGTTCACCCGATTCGCACTGGCATGGCCACCATCGCTGTCGGGATGCCGGCGGCTGTCACGGCCGTGACAGAAAGCGCTTGCAAAGCGCTGCCAACGCGCTCACTTGCGCATCAGCGTGGACTTGCCGAACAGCGACTCCACCAGATCCACCGCCACCAGCGCCGTCTTGTTCCGCACGTCCAGCGCCGGATTCAGTTCCATGATGTCCAGCGAGCCCAGCCGGCCGGTGTCCGCGATCATCTCCATGCACAGCTGGGCCTCGCGGTAGGTCGGGCCGCCGGGGATGGTGGTGCCGACCCCGGGCGCGACGTCCGGGTCGAGGAAGTCGACGTCGAAGCTGACGTGCAGGTGGGTGTTGGCGTCCATCGTCGCCAGCGCCAGCTCCATCGTGTGGCGCATGCCCATCTCGTCGATGTAGCGCATGTCGAAGACCTCGAGCCCGACCTCGTGGACGAAGCGCTTCTCGCCCGGGTCGACGCTGCGGATGCCGATCTGGCGGATCCACTTCGGATCGATCGCGGGCACCTTGCCGCCGATCTCGATCAGTGCCTGCGGGCCGTAGCCGCACAGGCAGGCCACCGGCATGCCGTGGATGTTGCCGCTGGGCGTGAGCTGGCTGGTGTTGAAGTCGGCGTGCGCGTCCAGCCACAGGATGCGCAGCTTCTTGCCGGTGTCGCGGCAGTGGTGCGCCACCGCGGCGATCGATCCCAGCCCCAGGCAGTGGTCGCCGCCCAGCAGGATGGGCATGCGCCCGCCGTTGAGTTCCGAATAGACCGCGTCATGCACCGCCTGGTTCCAGGCCGTCACCTCGTCCAGGTGGCGGTAGCCCTCGGTGGGCGGCAGCCAGGGATTGGAGGGCCCCGCGAGGTTGCCGCAGTCCTTCACCTCGACGCCGTGCGCCTGCAGCGCCTCGGCCAGGCCCGCCACCCGCAGGGCCTCCGGCCCCATGCTGGCGCCGCGGGCGCCGGCGCCCACGTCGGTGGGGGCGCCGATCAGGCTCACATGTCGTGCTGCGGTCATGGTTCAACCTCTCTTGCTTGCTGGAAGGCCCCGGAGGGCCGGATCAGGTGCCGTCGGCCGGAACCCCGTGGGCCCCGTTCGCGCCGTTGGCCGTGCCGCCGATGTCGTATTCCTTCTTGAGCAGGGCCCAGGCCTCGTCGGCGGTCTCGACGTAGTGGAAGAGCTGCTCGTCGCCCGGGCTGATCATGCCGGTGTCGATCAGCAGCTCGAAGTCGATCAGCCGCGACCAGAAGTCGCGCCCGAACAGCAGGATCGGACGGCGCCGGCACTTGCCGGTCTGGATCAGCGTCAGCGTCTCGAAGAGCTCGTCCAGCGTCCCGTAGCCGCCGGGGAAGGCCGCCAGCGCCACCGAGCGCATCAGGAAGTGCATCTTGCGCAGGCCGAAGTAGTGGAAGCGGAAGCAGAGCTCCGGCGTGATGTACTGGTTCGGCCGTTGCTCGTGCGGCAGCACGATGTTCAGGCCGATGCTGCGGCCGCCGGCCTCGTGCGCGCCGCGGTTGCCCGCCTCCATGATGCCGGGGCCGCCGCCGGTGACGACGTACAGCGGATGGGCGAAGTCCTTGGTCGTCTCGGTCACCAGCCGCGCGAACTTGCGCGCTTCCTCGTAGTAGCCGCTCATCACCAGGCGGCGCTCGGCGCGCTGCAGCGCGGCGTCGTCCTTGGCGGCCCGCGCCGCGTCGACCGCCGCCTGCGCCGCTTCACGGTCGGCGATGCGCGCGCTGCCGAAGATCACCACCGTCGACTGGATGTTGAGCTCCTGCTGGATGAGCTCGGGTTTCAGCAGCTCGAGCTGCATGCGCACCGGGCGCAGTTCGGGCCGCACCAGGAAATCGGTGTCGGTGAACGCGAGCCGGTAGGCGGGCGGCGGATTGGCGTCGAAGGCCGCGTCGAAGGCGGCTTGTTGCTCTGCCTCCTCCTGCGCGGAGGGGAAGTTGCGGGCGGTGAGTTTGTCGCTTCTGATCATGATTCGATGGCCCGGCAGCTTACGGGCGTTGCCACATAATTTCTGTTCGTTCCCCCGTGCCGGACGCGGCCCGGGGCGGTGGTTTGTTGCGCGGGATCCCGGTCGCTCCGCGCGCGGGGGTCAGTGCGTGCCGCAGCACGGGCAGCGCGGGTCGCGGGCGACCTTCAGGTCGGTCCACTCCATGCGCCGGGCGTCCAGCATCAGGAGCCGGCCCGGCAAGGTCGAGCCCATGCCGGACAGCAGCTTCAACGCCTCGGCGGCCTGCATGCTGCCGATGATGCCGACCAGCGGCGCGAACACGCCCATCACCGCGCAGCGCTGCTCCTCCGGCGGCTGGTCCGCGGGGAACAGGCAGGCGTAGCAGGGGAGGGTCCGGCCGCGGCTGTCGTAGACGCCCAGTTGCGCGTCGAAGCCCAGCGCCGCGCCGGAGACCAGCGGCTTGCCGTGCCGGACGCAGGCGGCGTTGACGAGATGGCGGGTCGGGAAGTTGTCGGTGCAGTCCAGCACGACGTCGGCCTCGGGCACGAGCGCGTCGAGCAGCGTCGCGTCCGCCCGTTCGGTGACGGCGCGCACGCGCGGCTCCGGATTGATCGCTGCGATGCCGGCGGCCGCCGACTCGGCCTTGGGTTGATCCACGCGCGCCAGGCTGTGGGCGATCTGCCGCTGGAGATTGGTGACGTCGACGCGATCGTGGTCGACCAGCGTGATGCGGCCGACGCCGGCCGTGCCCAGGAACAGCGCCGCCGGCGAACCCAGCCCGCCCGCGCCGATCACCAGCGCATGCGCGTCCAGCAGGCGCTGCTGGCCTTCGACGCCGATGTCGTCCAGCAGGATATGGCGCGAGTAGCGCAGCAGTTGGTCGTCGTCCATGGAGGCTTCCGCGGCTTCGTCCGGCGGCCTTTCGAGTTCAATCCACGTTCATGTCGCGCCCATGTCGCGGTCGGGTCGCGCTCATTCGGGCACGGTCTCGTCGTTGCCCTGAGGCTGGCGCAGGCCGACCTGCAGCGGCAGCTTCAGCGCTTCCTTGCCGCGCTGCACGGCGATCACCGTCTGGCTCTCTGGCTTGAGCGCCGCGACGACGTTGACCAGCTCGCGCGGCGAGCGCACCGGCTGGCCGGCCACCTCGGTGACGACGTCGCCGGCCTCCAGCCCCGCCTTCGCGGCCGGACTGGCCTTGAAGACCTCCTTGACCAGCACGCCGTGGTCGACGGCCAGCTTCAGCGTGTCGACGACTTCCGGATTGACGTCGCCGGTGATCACGCCCAGCCAGCCGCGCGAGACCTTGCCGTCCTTCACCAGCGCCTCGAGGACCTGGTAGGCCGAGTCCGCCGGGATCGCGAAGCCGATGCCCAGGCTGCCGCCGCCGGTGCGCGAGTAGATCGCCGTGTTGATGCCGACCAGCCGGCCCTGCACGTCGACGAGCGCGCCGCCGGAGTTGCCGGGATTGATGGCGGCGTCGGTCTGGATGAAGTTCTCGAAGGTGCTCAGGCCGAGCTGCGTGCGGCCCAGCGCGCTGACGATGCCGGAGGTCACCGTCTGGCCGACGTTGAAGGGATTGCCGATCGCCAGCACCACGTCGCCCACCTGCAGGTCGCCCGCCTTGCCCGGATGGATCACCGGCAGCGGCGGCGGCAGCGTGATCCGCAGCACGGCCAGGTCGGTCTCCGGGTCGGTGCCGACCAGCCGCGCCGGCGTGTCGCGGCCGTCGGCCAGCTGCACGCGGATCTCGGTGGCACCGGCGACCACATGGTTGTTGGTCAGGACGTAGCCTTCGGGCGAGACGATCACGCCGGAGCCCAGGCCGGTCTGCGGCCGCTGCTGCTGCGGGCGCTTGCCGAAGTGGAAGCGCAGCCAGGGATCGGCGTCGATCTCACGCTGGCTGGGCGCCGGCTTGTTGGCCAGCACAGCGACCACGGCCGGCGACGCCGCCTGCGCGGCCGCCGCGAAGCTGAACTGGACCGCGGCGCGGGGCGGGGCGCCCGCGGCGGCGGGCAGCGTGGGAACGACCTTGGGCGCCTCGTGCAGCCACTCGGGCTTGAGCGTCGACACGACGAAGTAGCCGGCCAGCGCCACCGTGGTGGCCTGGGAGAAAATCAGCCAGATTTGACGCAAGGGAGATCCTGTCATGGCACATCGCACGGAGCTGGAGCGGCTGCTCGCCGCCACGCTGGAGCCCATGCGCTTCAAGGATTATGGGCCGAACGGTCTGCAGGTCGAGGGCCGCGACCAGATCCGGCATCTGGTGTGCGGGGTCACCGCCAGCCTGGCGTTGATCGACGCGGCCATCGACTCCGGCGCCGATGCGATCCTGGTCCACCACGGCCTGTTCTGGCGCGGCCAGGACGGCCGCGTGACCGGCTGGATGAAGCAGCGCCTGTCGCGGCTGCTGACGAACGAGGTCAACCTGTTCGCCTACCACCTGCCGCTGGATGCGCATCCGGAACTCGGCAACAACGCGCAACTCGCGAAACACCTGGGCTGGGCCGGCGACGGGCGTTTCGGCGAACAGGACCTGGGCAGCATCGGCACGCTGCCGGCGGCGCTGGGATCGCTCGATGCGCTGTGCGCCCATGTCGGACAGCGGCTGGGCCGGGCGACGGTCCACGCCGCCGGGGACGGCCGGCCGCTCCGGCGCGTCGCCTGGTGCACCGGCGGGGCGCAAGGCTACTTCGAGTCGGCCATCGCCGCCGGCGCCGACGTGTTCATCACCGGCGAGATCTCCGAACCGCAGGCGCACTACGCGGCCGAGACCGGCGTCGCCTTCATCGCCGCCGGCCACCATGCCACCGAGCGCTACGGCGTGCAGGCGCTGGGCCGCCAGGTGTCGGACCAGCTCGGGCTGCAGATGCGGTTCATCGACATCCCCAATCCCGCATGAGCACCGCATCCGGGACTGCGCGTCCGCTGTTGCTGACGATGGGCGATGCCTGCGGCATCGGTCCCGAGATCGCCGTCGCCGCCTGGGCCCGCGATCGCGGCGCGGACCTGCGGCTGGTCGGCGACGCGGGCGTGTTCCGGCGCGCGGCGGCATTCATGGGCCTTCGCCTGCCGGTCGCGGTGCTGGATCGCGCCGAGGATGCGGCGCCGCCCGACTGCCTGCCGGTGTGGCAGCCGCTAGGCTTGCCGCAGGACCTGCTCTCGCAAGCCCTGGGTCAGGTGAGCGCGCAGGCGGGCGCGGCGGCGGCGCGCTGCATCGTCGCCGCGACGCAGGAACAGCTGGCGGGGCGCTCGCGGGCGCTGGTGACGGCGCCGATCCACAAGGAAGCGCTGCACGCGGCCGGCATCGACCACCCCGGCCACACCGAGCTGCTCCAGTCGCTGTGCGCGGACGCGCAGGGCCGGTTGCCGCCGGTGCGGATGATGCTCGCCAACGAGGAACTGCGCGTGGTGCTGGTGACGATCCATGTCGCGCTTCGTCAGGCGGTCGACCAGATCACCACGGGACGGGTGCTGCAGACGATCCGGATCGCGGACGCCGCGCTTCGCCGCGCAGGCATCGCCGCGCCGCGCATCGCGGTGGCGGGCCTGAATCCGCATGCGGGCGAAGGCGGTCTGTTCGGCAACGAGGAGATCGAACACATCGCGCCGGCGATCGGGCAGGCGCGCCAGTTGGGCATTGACGCCAGCGGCCCCTTCGCGCCGGACACGGTGTTCATGCGGGCGCGTCATGCACCGCCGAGGCATCCGGGGGAGTTCGACGCCGTCGTCGCGATGACGCACGACCAGGGGCTGATCCCGGTCAAGTACCTGGGCGTGGAAGAGGGCGTCAACGTGACGCTGGGCTTGCCGCTGGTACGGACGAGCCCCGATCACGGCACGGCCTTCGACATCGCGGGAACGGGGCGCGCGGATCCGTCGAGCATGTCGGCGGCGATCCGCATGGCGCGGACGCTGTCGACCTGATCACCGGGAAGGGAGTCCATGCACCCCCTGTGATGGGGAACTCGCAAGGTGGATTCCGTCCGGGTCGTTGCCGATAATCGTCGGCATCACAGATGCGCCTGAAGACCGCCGACGACATGCCGGTCGATTTCCGCGAGCCGCGCAAGCTGCAAGGTCCTGGCCCCTCGGACCCGGGCCCGAGGAGCCCGGCGGTCCGTTCAGTGCCTGGCGCCGAGCGCGGCCAGTTGCTGCCGGGCCCGGGCCGTGGCGCGCTCCAGCAGGTGGGCGTGCTCGAACGCCCGCAGCCGGCCCGCCTCGCACAGCTTGTGCAGCATGCGCGAGGTCATCGTCAGCGTCTCCTGGTGCTTCGTCCCGTGGGTGAAGATGAAGAAGCTGCGCGTGGCGCTGATATGGGCCAGCCGCACCTTGATCCAGTCGCCATCCCGGTGCATCCGGTACGCCGTGCCGATCTGGAGATGCTCGATCAGCAACTCGCCGCTCGGGGGCGACGGCGCTTCCTCGGCGGCGGGCAGTCCGTCGATGCTGATGTCGACCGCCTGCAGGGGCTGGTGCTCGTCGGCGCCGAGGTCGAGGTCGATGTCGACATGACCATCCCAGTCGACATGCGCCTCCTCGATCAGGCCGAAGCGCTTGGCCTCCTCGTCCGAGAGCTTCTCGGTCAGGTCAAGATCCAGGGGCGTCGCGGCGGCCGCGGGCAGGTCCTGTTCGCGCGGGGGCGCGAGGCCGAACACCGTTTCCAGCTGCTTGGCCAGCAGGTTGTACTCGAGCGGGCTGAGCGCCTGTCCCTTGAGCGAATCGGCATGCGCCGGCAGCAGCTCGGCGAAGAACTTCTTGCGGTCCGGCTCTGGCCAGCGGATCAGGTCCAGGCCTTCGTTGAGCGTGCGCATCAGCACCGGCAGCGAGGCCAGGAACCCCTGGCGCTGCTGCGGCGTCGTCTTGGGCTGGACCGACAGCACCAGGTCGCGGCCCATGTTGCGCAGCCGGTCGACCAGCGCCGCATCCAGGTCCGGATGACGCGACGCGTGCACCAGGACCTCGCTCCAGGTCTTGGTGAGGAACTCGCGCAGGAAGTCGCGCATGTCCACGTTGGCCATCGCCTGCTGCAACTGCTGCATGTAGCGGCGCTGCAGGCGCAGTTCCGTCTCCTTGCGCTCCAGCAGCGCGGCGGCGTCGCCTTGGGATTTCAGCGTCTCGGCCGTCTGGTCCTGGATGAACTGCTCGAGCTGGCCCAGCTTGGACTCGTACAGCTCCATCCGGTCGAAGTCGCCGGTGACGACGTCCTGGATCAGTTCGCGCACCAGGGCGAGGTAGGACTTGCCGGGCTCTTCGGTGAAATCGTCGTAGGCCGCGGCCAGCGTCGCGATGCGATTGACCAGTCTTCTGACCGGATGCCGGCGCGACGAGAAGAAGGAACGATCGCCCAGCGCCGCGCGCAGCACGGGAAGCTGCAGCCGCGCGATCTGCTGCGCCATCAACGGCGGCAGCTTGGCGTCGGACAGGATCTGGTCGAACAGGCCGGCGACCACGTCGATCACCATGTGGTCGAGCGAGCCGCTGGCCGCCTGCCGCAATTCGTCGCGATGCAGGTGGATCAGGTTGGGCGGCAGGACGATCGGACCGCCTTCGACATAGCTGCCGGCATCGCCGTCCCAGCCCTGCCATTGGCTGTTGACAGGCAGGCCGCCGCTGCCGGTCGACGGCATGCCGACCGTCGGACTCATCGCCAGCCGGCGCATCAGGTCCATCAATTGCGGGTCGACCGACCAGCCGCCGCCATGACCGCCGCCGGTTGTCGCATAACCGTCAGGGCTTGCGCCCTGGGCGCCGTGACCGCCGGGGAATCCGCCGGCCACGCTGTGCAGGCCGCCTGCGCGGCTGCCATGGACGGCGGGATGCAGCGCGCCGGGCAGCGTGGCATAGCGGCTGTCGTGCAGGGGCACGCCCGAGGTGGTGCCGCCGTGCAAGGACTGACCCCGCGTGGCGCCCGCCACCGCGCGCACGCGCAGATCCTGGGGGCGGAGTCCGCGGCTGCGGAAGAGTCCGGCGATATCGGCGTAGCAGGCGCGCATCTCCAGCGCCAAGGCCCGGGTGAGCTCGTCGGTCAGCACCTGACGCGTGTCCGCGTCGTCGGTCACGGCGTTGACGCCTTCGATCAGCGCCTGGGCGATCGCCTGCGGGCGCAGCGGATGCCGGTCCTCGGCGATGCCCGGGATGTCGCCCATGTAGGAATTGACTTCGCGCAGTTCCCACTCGCTCTGATGGCCCAGCGCCAGACCGATCCGGTCGGTCGCGACCAGCGTGTTGACCTGATCGTCGTCCATCAGCGAGAGCTCGTCCCACTGGGTGGCTTTTGGCGCGGCGCGCGAATGGCCCGCAGAGGCGCCGGACGCCGGCGCTTCGGCCGCCTGCTGGCGCATGGACTGGTCGAAGCGCTGCGAGAACAGCGCCTGGTGCTTGCGGAAGATGAATTGGGCGGACAGCAAGGCGTCCCGCCGCTTGGCCTGTCCAGAGGACAGGGCGGCGAGACCCAGACCTTCAGCGCCGCGTTCCGCGGCTTGTTCCGCCGCCAGGCGCACGCGCTGGAGCGCCGCGTCGACGTGGGGGTTCAGACGGTTCATCAAGGCATCAGGCACATTGTGGTGACCGCACCACACGCCAAGTATCGGCGATGGCCATCCCTCGTCCGGGTGGGACTCACCCGGCTTGTGCGCAAAAGGTGAGCTTTGAGCGCAGATTTACTATTTGTCACGCCTCAGCGAATCGCGGATCTCGCGCAGCAGCTGGATGTCTTCCGGCGTGGCGGCGGGTTCGGCGGGTGCGGCGGGGGTGTCGCGCTTGAGGCGGTTCACCTGCTTCACCATCACGAAGATGATGAAGGCCAGGATGATGAAGTTCAGCAGCACCGTCAGGAAGTTGCCGTAGGCGAACAGCGGCACGCCCGCCTTGTTGAGGGCCTCGTAGGTCATCGGCCCGGCGTAGTTGGCCGGCGGGTCCGACAGCATGATGAAGTAGCTGCTGAAGTCCAGCCCCCCGACCGCCTTGCCCACGATCGGCATGATCAGGTCCTTGACCACCGAGTCGACGATCTTGCCGAAGGCGGCGCCGATGATCACGCCCACGGCGAGGTCCATCACGTTGCCTTTGACGGCGAACTCACGGAATTCGGTCAAGAAACCCATCGCTTGCTCCTTGTGCTGCGCGTGTGCGAAGGCGCCTACTACCAAGCGCTTTCCCGGGTAGCCCTCCGCCTCCGGGCAAGCATCCTAACGGCGTTTGCACCATGACCGATGTCAACGTGGTGCACCGATGCACATCGGTAGAGCGCCTAGGGGCGGGCCGGAAGTTTCTTACCTAGAATCGTTGGTTGCCCCTGATCAGAAGTTCCCTGTAAGGACCCTCATGAGTGACCCACAAGTGGACCAAGGCAAGCGCACCTGGCTGATCGCCACCGGTTGCGCGGGAGCAGTAGGCGGCGTGGCCACCGCCGTCCCGTTCGTCAGTACCTTCGCTCCGAGCGAGCGCGCCAAGGCGGCCGGTGCCGCCGTCGAGGTGGACATCGGCGGACTCGCCCCCGGTCAGAAACTGACCGTCGAATGGCGCGGCAAGCCCGTCTGGATCGTGCGCCGGACCAAGGAGCAGCTGGACGCGCTCAAGGGCAACGACCCCGAGCTCGCCGATCCGAACTCCGACCGCAAGGCCTTCCCCATCCCCGAGTACGCCAAGAACGAATGGCGTTCGCTCAAGCCCGAGTACCTCGTCGTCGTGGGCATCTGCTCCCACCTGGGCTGCTCGCCCAGCGACAAGTTCCAGGCGGGCCCGCAGCCTTCGCTGCCGGACAACTGGCACGGCGGCTTCCTGTGCCCCTGTCACGGCTCGACCTTCGACATGGCCGGCCGCGTCTTCAAGAACAAGCCCGCGCCCGACAACCTCGAGGTGCCGCCCTACGCGTTCCTGTCGGACACCCGGCTGTTGATCGGTGAAGACAAGAAGGCCTAACCCCCCAGGAACAGGACCGAGGCAGACTACACATGGCTGAATTCAAGGAAGCACCCGCCGGAGCCCCCTTGGGCGTCAAGCTGATGACCTGGGTGGACAACCGGTTCCCCGCGTCCAAGCTCTACAAGGAGCACATGTCGGAGTACTACGCTCCGAAGAACTTCAACTGGTGGTACATCTTCGGCTCGCTGGCGCTGCTGGTGCTGGTGATCCAGATCGTCACCGGGATCTTCCTGGTGATGCACTACAAGCCGGACTCGGCGCTCGCGTTCGCGTCGGTCGAGTACATCATGCGGGACGTCCCCTGGGGCTGGCTGATCCGCTACATGCACTCGACGGGCGCCTCGGCGTTCTTCGTCGTCGTCTACCTGCACATGTTCCGCGGGCTGCTGTACGGCTCGTACCGAAAGCCGCGCGAACTGGTGTGGATCTTCGGCTGCGCGATCTTCCTGTGCCTGATGGCCGAGGCCTTCATGGGCTACCTGCTGCCCTGGGGCCAGATGTCCTACTGGGGCGCGCAGGTGATCGTGAACCTGTTCGCCGCCGTACCCTTCGTCGGGCCGGACCTGGCGCTGCTGATCCGCGGCGACTACGTCGTCGGCGACGCGACGCTGAACCGCTTCTTCAGCTTCCACGTCATCGCGGTGCCGCTGGTGCTGCTCGGCCTGGTCGTCGCGCACATCATCGCGCTGCACGAGGTGGGATCGAACAACCCGGACGGCGTGGAGATCAAGGCGAAGAAGGGGCCCGACGGCCACCCGCTCGACGGCATCCCGTTCCATCCGTACTACACGGTGCACGACATCTTCGGCGTCGGCCTGTTCCTGATGGCCTTCTCGGCGGTGATCTTCTTCGCGCCGGAACTGGGCGGCTACTTCCTGGAGTACAACAACTTCATCCCGGCCGACCCGCTGAAGACGCCGCCGCACATCGCGCCGGTCTGGTACTTCACGCCGTTCTATTCGATGCTGCGCGCCACCACCGACGTGATGGTCCAGGTGCTGTGCGGCGTGATCGGGATCTCGGCGGTCATCACGCTGCTGCGCGGCGGGCTGTCGGCGATGGGCAAGGGCCTCGTGCTGGCCGGCGCCGTCGTCGGCATTGCGCTGCTGCTGACCTTCGACGCGAAGTTCTGGGGCGTGGTCGTGATGGGCGGCGCGGTCATCATCCTGTTCTTCCTGCCCTGGCTGGACCACAGCCCGGTCAAGTCGATCCGCTACCGGCCCGACTGGCACAAGTATCTCTACGGCATCTTCGTGCTGCTCTTCCTCGTGCTGGGCTACCTGGGCGTCAAGCCGCCGTCGGATGCGGGAACGATCGTGTCGCAGATCGGCACGCTGTACTACTTCGGCTTCTTCCTGCTGATGCCGTGGTGGAGCAAGGCCGGCCAGTTCAAGCCGGTGCCCGATCGCGTCACGTACCACCCGCACTGAACCGCCAACGTCACGGAGTCGAACGAATGAAGAAAATCATCGCCACGCTGCTGACGTCGCTGTGCCTGGGCGCCGGCCTGACGTCGACGGCGCTCGCGTCGGAGGGCGGCATCGAGTGGAACCGCTTCCCGACGCAGAAGATGAACGACCTGGCCGCGCTGCAGCACGGGGCCAAGATCTTCGTCAACTACTGCCTGAACTGCCACAGCGCGAACTTCATGCGCTACAACCGGCTGAAGGACATCGGCCTGACCGATGAGCAGATCAAGGGCAACCTGCTGTTCGCCGGGGAGAAGGTGGGCGAGACGATGAAGGTCTCGCTGGACCCGAAACAGGCCAAGGACTGGTTCGGCGCGACCCCGCCGGACCTGACCGTGATCGCCCGATCGCGGGCCGATGGCGCCAAGGGAACAGGGGCGGATTACCTCTATACCTACCTCAGAAACTACTACCGGGACGAAACCAAGGCCACGGGATGGAATAATCTCGCTTTCCCCAGCGTGGCGATGCCGCACGTGCTGTGGGAACTCCAGGGCGTCCGCACCGCCAGGTTCGAGGAACAAAAGGACCCGCATGACCCGAACAAGGTCACGCATGTCTTCAAGGACTTCGTCCAGGTGACGCCCGGCACGATGACGCCGCAGCAGTACGACGATTCCGTCGCCGACCTGGTCGCCTACCTTCAGTGGATGGGCGAGCCGGCGCAGGGGGAACGCTTCCGGCTGGGGATCGTCGTGGTGCTGTTCCTGCTGGGCTTCACCGTGTTCGCCTGGCGCTTGAATGCCTCCTTCTGGAAGGACATCAAGTAAGAACCGATGGCTCGGCCGCAGGCCGGGCCCTCAAGCGCAGTGGGGCGCCGAAAGGCTCCCACTGCGTTGTCGTTTGTTTGTTTGGTCTTTGACCGCGCCGGCGTTTTGCTGGTGTTGTTGTTAGAAACGAGGACGCCGAGAGGCGTCGATCAGGAGTCCACTGCCATGATGGTGCTTTATTCCGGAACCACTTGCCCCTACTCGCACCGTTGCCGGTTCGTGCTGTTCGAGAAGGGCATGGACTTCGAGATCCGTGATGTCGACCTGTTCGCCAAGCCCGAGGACATCGCGCTGATGAACCCCTACAACGAGGTGCCCATCCTCGTTGAACGCGACCTGATCCTGTACGAGTCGCACATCATCAACGAGTACATCGACGAGCGCTTCCCGCATCCGCAGCTGATGCCCGGCGACCCGGTGGCGCGTGCGCGCGTGCGCCTGTTCCTGTTCAATTTCGAGAAGGAACTGTTCGCCCACGTCAACGTGCTGGAGAACCGCGGCCAGGCGGTCAAGCCGACCGAGAAGCAGCTGGAGAAGGCCCGTTCGCAGATCCGCGACCGCCTGACGCAGCTGGCGCCGATCTTCCTGAAGAACAAGTACATGCTGGGCGACGACTTCTCGATGCTGGACGTCGCGATCGCGCCGCTGCTGTGGCGCCTGGACTACTACGGCATCGACATGTCCAAGAACGCCGTGCCGCTGCTGAAGTACGCGGAGCGGATCTTCTCGCGTCCGGCCTACATCGAGGCGCTGACCCCGTCCGAGAAGGTGATGCGCAAGTAATACACTGCCTTCCCATGGATGACAGCAAGGACGGCGGCGGTCTCGCCGCCAGCTCGACGCGGCCGTACCTGATCCGCGCCCTGCATGAATGGTGCACCGACAACGGGTTCACGCCCTATGTCGCGGTTCACGTGGATCGTTCGGTCCAGGTGCCGCTGGAGTACGTCAGCAACAACGAGATCGTGCTGAACGTCGGTTTCGACGCCACCAGCAACCTGGACCTGGGCAATGAACTGATCCAGTTCAAGGCCCGGTTCGGCGGCGTGGCGCGCGAGATCATCGTGCCGGTCGATCACGTGGTCGCGATCTATGCGCGCGAGAACGGCCAGGGCATGGCCTTCCCGCCGCCGAATCCGGAGGAGGCCTCGACGCGCCATCCGGCGCCGAGCGCGCCGCGAGGGCTGCGTCTGGCGTCCGACGGCCATGGCGGCAGCGGGACCGGCGCCGGCGCGCCTCAGGCCGAGTCCAAGCCGGAGCCGGTCGAGCCGGCGGCGGCCACGGCGCCGCCCGAGGACGACGATCCGGGCGCGGGTCCGTCGGGCGGCCGCCCGGCGCTCAAGCGCATCAAGTGATCGACTGAGCCTCGTTCAGGTGCGGGGGAGAAAGCACGGGATTTCGCTCCGAGCCCCTCGCCGCTGCGTCTAGAATGCAGTCCGCGCCGCAGCCCCTGCGGCGCTCCAGTTTCCGTGTGCCGGCTTAGCTCAGTTGGTAGAGCAACCGCCTTGTAAGCGGTAGGTCATCAGTTCGAATCCGATAGCCGGCACCATCAAGCCCGCGTGAAGCCCCGATCCGTCCAGCGACGCGTCGGGGCTTTTTGTTTCCGGGGCGCGTCAGGACTGGCGCACGCGGATCCGCAGTTCGCCCTCGAGCAGCAGGCCTTCCTCGCGCAGCAGCCGCAGCAGGGTCGGCTGCAGATGCCGCAGCTTGGCCGCGATGGCGGCGTTGTCGGCCACCAGCGTCCAGCCTTGCTCGTCGAGCGTGCCCGCCTGGACAAAGCGCTTCATCGCGCCCGGCAGCGCGACGCTGACCGCCGCCAGATGCCGCTGCGAGAGCGCCAGCTGCTGTCCGAGGCGTGCCAGCACGCCGTGCTGCGACATGGCCCGGCCGAAGTCCAGTGGATCGGGCGCTTCGGGCTTGACGCGAGGGGGCAGGTAACGGGGCGGCATGGGCGGCCAGTGTAGTCCGCCCGCTCGGAAACCCGGAGGCCGCCGCCGGTCCGGCGCCGTGGCGCCGGCCCCGGGCCGACGGGGGGCGGGTGCTAAACTCCGCCGGTTTTTTTCCGCGCTGGCGCTTGCAACCCGAGGCCTCTGTCCTCATCTGCACCGGTCGCGCGGCGCTGCCCTCATCAGGCCGCCCACGAGGCGGTCCGCCGGGCGTCCAGGCCCGGTCGACCGGGCCCCAAACAGAACTTCAAAAAGCCGCATGTTGCCCAAGCTTTTGACCCAGATTTTCGGCAGTCGCAACGAGCGCCTGCTCAAGACCTATCGCAAGACCGTCCAGCAGATCAACGCGCTGGAGCCGCAGTTCGAAGGCCTGAGCGACGACCAGTTGCGCGCGAAGACCGAGGAGTTCAAGCAGCGCATCGCCAAGGGCGAGACCGTCGACGACATCCTGCCCGAGGCCTTCGCGATCTGCCGCGAGGGCAGCAAGCGCGTGCTGAAGATGCGCCACTTCGACGTGCAGCTGATCGGCGGCATGGTCCTCAACGCCGGCAAGATCGCGGAAATGCGCACCGGCGAGGGCAAGACGCTGATGGCGACGCTGCCGGTCTACCTGAACGCGCTGACCGGCAAGGGCGTGCACGTCGTGACGGTCAACGACTACCTCGCGCGACGCGACGCCGAGTGGATGGGCCGGCTGTACCGCTTCCTCGGCCTGACCGTGGGCATCAACTACTCGGGCCTGCCGCGCGACGAGAAGCAGGCGGCCTACGGCGCCGACGTCACCTACGGCACCAACAACGAATACGGCTTCGACCACCTGCGCGACAACATGGTCTACGAGGTCCGCGACCGCGTGCAGCGCGGCCTGGCCTACGCGATCGTCGACGAGGTGGACTCGATCCTGATCGACGAGGCCCGCACCCCGCTGATCATCTCCGGCCAGGCCGAGGATCACACGCAGATGTACGTGGCGATCAACGCGGTCGCGCCGCGGCTCAAGCGGCAGATCGGCGAACTCGATCCCCGCACCGGCGAGGGCGTGACCGAGCCGGGCGACTTCACCGTCGACGAGAAGTCGCACCAGATCTACCTGACCGAGGACGGTCACGAGAACGCCGAGCGCCTGCTGGGCCAGGCCGGCCTGCTGGCCGAGGGCGCGTCGCTGTACGACGCCGCCAACATCACGCTGATGCACCACCTGTACGCGTCGCTGCGCGCGCACCACGTGTATCACCGCGACACGCACTACGTCGTGCAGAACGGCGAGGTCGTCATCGTCGACGAGTTCACCGGCCGCCTGATGACCGGTCGCCGCTGGAGCGACGGCCTGCACCAGGCCGTCGAGGCCAAGGAAGGCGTGCAGATCCAGGCCGAGAACCAGACGCTGGCGTCGGTGACCTTCCAGAACTACTTCCGCATGTACGGCAAGCTGTCGGGCATGACCGGCACGGCCGACACCGAGGCCTACGAGTTCCAGGAGATCTACGGCCTGGAGACCGTGGTGATCCCGCCGAACCGCCCGACGGTGCGCCGCGACGAGCTGGACCTGGTCTACAAGACGACCAAGGAGAAGTACGACGCCGTCACGCAGGACATCCGCGACTGCCACGAGCGCGGCCAGCCGGTGCTGGTGGGCACGACCTCGATCGAGAACTCCGAGAAGGTCTCCGAGCTGCTGACCAAGGCCGGTCTGCCGCACCAGGTGCTGAACGCCAAGCAGCACGCCCGCGAGGCGGACATCATCACCCAGGCGGGCCGTCCGGGCGTGATCACGATCGCGACCAACATGGCCGGCCGCGGCACCGACATCGTGCTGGGCGGCAGCATCGAGAAGGAGGTCGTCGCCATCGAGGCCGACGAGTCGCTGTCCGACGCCGAGAAGCACGCGAAGGTCGCGGCGCTCAAGGCGGACTGGCAGAAGCTGCACGAGCAGGTGAAGGCCGCCGGCGGCCTGCGCGTGATCTCGACCGAGCGTCACGAGAGCCGCCGCATCGACAACCAGCTGCGCGGCCGGTCGGGCCGCCAGGGCGACCCGGGCTCGTCGCGCTTCTACCTGTCGCTGGACGACCAGCTGATGCGCATCTTCGCGGGCGACCGCGTGCGGGCCATCATGGACCGGCTGAAGATGCCCGAGGGCGAGGCCATCGAGGCGGGCATCGTCACGCGCTCGATCGAGAGCGCACAGCGCAAGGTCGAGGCCCGCAATTTCGACATCCGCAAGCAGCTGCTCGAATACGACGACGTGTCGAACGACCAGCGCAAGGTCATCTACCAGCAGCGCAACGAGATCCTCGAGGCCGAGGCGGTGCTCGACCAGATCACCCACCTGCGCAAGGGCACGCTGACGGACGTGGTCCGCGGGTTCGTGCCCGAGGAGTCGCTGGAGGAACAGTGGGACCTGGCCGCGCTGGAGCGCGTGCTGCGCGACGAGTGGAAGCTCGACGTGCCGCTGGGCGACATGCTCAAGAAGAGCGAGACGCTGACCGACGAGGACGTCCTCGACGCCGTGCTGAAGGCCGGCGACGCGTCCTTCCAGGACAAGCTGGACCGCGTGGGCCTGGAGCAGTTCACGCCGTTCATGCGCATGGTGCTGCTGCAGAGCATCGACCAGCACTGGCGCGAGCACCTGGCCTCGCTGGACTACCTGCGCCAGGGCATCCACCTGCGCGGCTACGCCCAGAAGAACCCGAAGCAGGAATACAAGCGCGAAGCCTTCGAGCTGTTCTCGCAACTGCTGGACGCGGTGAAGCTGGAGGTGACCCGCGTGCTGCTGAACGTGCGCATCCAGTCGCAGGAGGAGGCCAACGCCGCCGCCGAAGCGATCGAGCAGCGCGCCGAGAACGTCAGCAACGTGACCTACACGCATCCGAACGAGGACGGCTCGGTGTCGCGGGACGCGGCGCCGGTGGCCGGCGGCACGCAGGCCGTGCCCAGCGAGTGGGGCCACGTCGGCCGCAACGATCCCTGCCCGTGCGGCAGCGGCAAGAAGTTCAAGAGCTGCCACGGCAAGCTGGCCTGATCCTCCGGCTCCTGGCTTCCGACTGACAACGGCGCCCCATGCGGGCGCCGTTGTCGTTCCCGACTCCTACAATCGCGCCCATTCGTCCCGGGCGCGTCGGCTGCCCGGTGGCCTACCCTCATCGCCACTGACCGCCATGCCTGTCAACCTGACCGCTCCCGATCCGCAATCCCTGCTGCCCGTGCCCGGCGTGCGCCTGGGCGTCACGATGGCCGGCGTCCGCAAGGCCAACCGCCGCGACCTGAGCGTGATCGCGCTCGATGAAGGCGCGAGCGTCGCCGGTGTCTTCACCGCCAACCGCTTCTGTGCCGCGCCGGTGCAGGTCTGCCGCGAGCACCTGGCCGCGGGCGCGGCCATCCGCGCGATCGTGATCAACACGGGCAATGCCAACGCCGGCACCGGCGCGGACGGTCTGGCGCGGGCGCGCCAGACCTGCGACGCCCTGGCCGCCGAGCTGAAGATCGACGCGACCCAGGTGCTGCCGTTCTCCACCGGCGTGATCATGGAGACCTTGCCGGTCGACCGCATCGTGGCGGGCCTGCCGGCCGCGATCGCCGCGCTGAAGGCCGACAACTGGGCCGAGGCCGCCGCCGGCATCATGACCACGGACACGCTGCCCAAGGCCTGCTCGAAGCAGGTCGTGATCGGCGGCCGGACGGTGACGATCTCCGGCATCTCCAAGGGCGCCGGCATGATCCGCCCGAACATGGCGACGATGCTGGGCTTCGTCGCCACCGACGCAGTGCTCGCGCCGGAGCTGCTGCAGCCGCTGGTCAAGGAAGCGGCGGACCTGTCCTTCAACCGCATCACGATCGACGGCGATACCTCGACCAACGACTCCTTCGTGCTGATCGCGACGCACCAGGCCGGCCACGAGCGCATCACCTCGCTGACCAGCGCCGAGGGCCGCGCGCTGCGCGACGCGGTGGTGGCGGTGTCGCAGCAACTGGCGCAGGCGATCGTGCGCGACGGCGAGGGGGCGACCAAGTTCATCTCGGTCGTGGTCGAGGGCGGCAAGGACGAGGCCGAATGTCGCAAGGCCGCTTATGCGATCGCGCACTCGCCGCTGGTCAAGACCGCGTTCTTCGCCAGCGACCCGAACCTGGGCCGCATCCTGGCGGCGGTCGGTTACGCCGGCATCGACGACCTCGACCAGAGCCTGATCGACCTGCACCTGGACGACGTCCACGTCGTGACGAAGGGCGGCCGCCGTCCCGAGTACAAGGAGGAGGACGGCCAGCGCGTCATGAAGCAGAGCGAGATCACCGTGCGCGTGGGCCTGAACCGCGGTCCGGCCAGCACCACCGTCTGGACCTGCGACTTCAGCCACGAGTACGTGACCATCAACGCGGACTACCGCTCCTGATCAGAAATCGACCGCGCGCGTGCCCCGGATGCCGCGCGCCAGCAAGGTCGCGTTGATCAGCTGCGCTTCCTCGCGGCTGCCGAAGGGCCACACGGCGGCGCGCCAGCCCTCCTTCGTCTGGAAGACCTCGCCGCTGGGCGGCGAGCCGCCGGTGGTCTGGCCGACCATCTCGCGCATGCGGACGAGCACCGCCTCGGCCTCCGCCTTGGTCTTGTAGGGCGCGCCGACCAGCGCCACGACCTTGGCGCCCGGTGCCGCGTCGCGTTTCATCAGGCTGGCCAAGCCGCTGTCGTCGACGCTCACGCGGCTGTCCGTGCCGGGCTTGTCGGTGGGCTTGTCGCCCGGCTTCTCGCCGACCTTTCCGCCGACCTTCTCGTCCGGCTTGTCGCCCGACTTCCCGGCCGCCGTTCCCGCGGCCTTGTCCGCCTGTTCCTGACGGGCGCGTTCGACGCCGCTTTGCAGCGTGGGCCGGATCGACGGGATGGCGCCGGTTCCCGGTCCCGAGGCGCCGGCCGTGGCAGCCGGGGCCGGCGGGGTCTTCAGGGGCGCCGAGGTCGCCTCCGACGCCGCAGTTGCCGCCATGGCGGCCGACGCTGCGGAGGCTGCTTCCGCGGCGCGAGCCGCTTCAGCCGCCGATGCCGCCAGCGCCGCCGAGGCGGCCTGGGCCGCAGACGCCGCTGCTGCCGCGGACGCGGCCGATGCCGCCTCCGCCGCGGCCTGCGCGGCGAGCGCTTCCTTGGAGGGGGTGGACGACGGCCACAAGGCCCAGGCCGCGACGATCAGCAGGAGCGCGGCGACGCAGCCGGCCGCGCCGAGCCGCGCCGGATCCAGCGCGCGTTGTCCCAGCACCTGGTCGCGACGCCCCACGAGCACGCGGCGGCGGGCCGGGCCCGCATCGAATGCGGCGCTCAGCAGCACCAATTCCATCGGCCATGCACCAGCCTGGTTCGCGCCGGCGGCCAGCGCCCGTTCGTCGATGTCGACGCGGCGCAGCGGCAGTTCGTCCGGCGCGCTGGTGAAGCCGTTGTCCAGCGCCATCGATGCGACGGCACTCGTCTTCAGCCCGGGGATGAATTCCTCGATCCACGCAGGACGCGGCCCGGAGGCCGCCGGCCGGCGTTGCCACGGCCAGCGCCGTCCGGGCGCCGCTGGGGGCGCCTCGACGGGTGCGCCGCCCTCCAGGCTCGGTTCCTTGGGCAGGGCCTGGGCCATGAAGGGCAGGGCCACTGCGCCGACGGTATGGATGTCGGCGATGCCCAGCCGGCGGGCCAGCGGATGTTTGTTGTGCCAGTTCACCAGCAGCCAGGCGACGACGTCCGGCGACGGGCCTTCCCACGGCGCGGACGGCGCGGCGGCGGCCGGCGGCGCGGCAACAGGCGCGACCGGCCCGCCAGCGGGCGGCGGGGCGGTCGGGTCGACGTCGGGCGAGGCGGCGGTATCGTCCATGGCGCCGGCCATTGTGCGTCAGCGCCCGCGGCGCCGATCGTCGCGGAACCGGGGTGAACGCCCGGGAGTTCAAGGCTTGGCCGCCTCGCGCGCTTGAGAGGCAGGCACGGGACTTGTATGGTGGAAGGCATGTCCGCCCGTCCACCGTCCCTGTCGTCCCGCCCGCCCGCCGCGCCACGTCCCCGCCTGCTGGTCGTGCAGGCGCTGGCCGTGCAGCCGCTGGCCGCCGTGCTGGAAGAGAGCGGCTACGAGCTGCTCCGGGCCGCGGATGCACTGGCGGCGATCGACGGACTGGGCGCCGGCCCGGCCCTCGTCATCATGGACATGGAACTGCCCGAACTGCCCGCCGACGGCCCGCTGGTGCTGCTGCGGCGCTTGGCCGCGGGCGGTGTCCCGGTGCTCACGCTCAGCCGGCCCTCCGCGCCGCATGGCGTGCAGACGCTGCGCGACGCGGGCGCCACGGAATGTCTGCTCAAGCCGGTCCGGATGAGCGACCTGCTGCGGCGGATCGAGGGGCTGATGGCGCCCGCGCCAACGGCCGCGCCGGTCGAGCCGCGCCGGCCGACGGCCCGCATGGCGGTGCGCGAGCGTGACGGGCAGTGCACTTGGCAGACGCCGCAGGCGCGTGCGCTCATGGCGAGCTACTTCCCGCCGCCCTGGGCGGAGCACGCCCGGCTGCCGCCCGAAGTGCTGGCCTGGCTGCATCGCGAGGCGCTGCGACGCCGCGCGGGGGCGCCGCCGTCGTCCCTGACGGTGGCGCCACGCACGGGCGAGACACGCGAGCGCCTGAGCTTCACCTTGACGACCGGGGATGACGAGGTCGTCGGCGAAGGCCACTGGCTGCTGGTGCTCGACCGGCCGGAGTGATCCGATCCGGCCGATTGCCGATGGAAAGGCGGGACAATCCGTCTCCATGTCATCCGGAAGTCCCCTGTTCACGCCCGCCGCCTCCCCGTCCGCACCCACGCCCGACGAACGCCAGCGCTTCCTGCGCCTGCTGCGCACCGCGCTGGCCGAGCGCCGTTTCCAACGCCTGCTGCTGGGCCGTCACGAAGGCGAGGACGCCTCCATCGAGCGCCTCACGGTGCGCGACATCGAGCTGCGCGGCGAACGCGCGCTCAGCTTCCTTTGGCGGCACAAGACCAAGGACGTCACGAAGAACCATCCGCTGGAAGAGGGCCTGGGCCTGATCGAGTCGCTGCTCGGGCGGGACTTCCAGCAGGCGCACCTGGACACGCTCGGCGAGGAGGTCCAGCTGCGCTTCAGCCGCAAGGGCAAGCCGCTGCTGCAGGTCGGGAAGAAGGCCGCTGCCGGCTCGGCCGCCACGGCTGAGGGCGTCGATGCGGGGACGGCCCCGGGCCACGGCCCAGGCGCCGGCGGCGCCGCGGCGCCGGCCGGCCATGACCGCGCCAAACCCCGGGAGCTGTCGATCGACAGCCCGTTCTGGCGCGACCTGGGCGTGACGCATGAGCTCAAGGGCCAGGCGGTGCTGGTGCCCGCGATGGCGCGCAAGTGGAAGCAGATCAACAAGTTCATCGAGATCTTCGGCGCCGCCATCCGCAAGGCGGGCCTGGACGCGTCGGGCACGCCGGTGCGCCTGGCCGACTTCGGCTCGGGCAAGGGCTACCTGACCTTTGCGATGCACGACTGGTTGCGCGCGCAAGGCCTGGCCCCGGCGGTGCAGGGCGTCGAGCTCAAGCAGGACATGGTCGCGCTGGGCAACGCAGCGGCGGCGCGGCACGGTCTGCACGGCCTGCGCTTCGAACACGGCGACGTGCGCGAGCGCGGCGACCAGCCGCTGGACGTCATGGTGGCCCTGCATGCCTGCGACATCGCCACCGATCACGCGATGCACTTCGGCCTGCGCAGCGGGGCGCGCGTGATCATGTGCGCGCCGTGCTGCCACAAGGAGATCCGGCCGCAGATGACGACGCCCGCCGCCTTGCGTCCGCTGCTGCAGCATGGCATCCACCTGGGCCAGGAGGCGGAGATGGTCACCGACTCGCTGCGCGCGCTGCTGCTGGAGCTGATGGGCTACGACACGCAGGTCATCGAGTTCATCGCGCTGGAGCACACCAGCAAGAACAAGATGGTGCTGGCCGTGAAGCGGCCGCAGGGGCCGACGCCAGCGCGACGCGCGGAGCTGCTCGCGCAACTCGACGAGATCAAGCGCTTCTACGGCCTGCGCAGCCAGGCGCTGGAGACGCTGCTGCGGGTCGAGGGCCGGCTTGAGCCCGAGCCCGCTTGACCGGCTGCCGTCAGCCGAACTGCGAGCGCCATGCCTCGAGCCGCGCCGCGGCCTTCTTGCCGCCGCGTTCCGCCGCCAAGTGCAGCAAGGCGGGCGTGCCCGCGTACGAGGCCGCCGCCGCCAGGTCGGAGGACTTCAGCATGCCGAGGTCGCGGGCGGTGTCCAGACGCGTCAGGTAGCGCTGCAAGGCCTGGAACACCGGTCCGTCCTTCACGTAGGCCACGGCCTGACCGGCTTCCAGGGCGTCGGGCAGGAGGAGGCGCTTCGCCGCCGAGGTGTCCAGCCATCCCTGCCGGAACATGTCGCTCGCCCAGTCGAAGAGGCAATCCACGACGAAGAAGCGTCCAGAAAGCAATGCGGCGCTCGCGAACGGCGAGGGCACCGGAATGCGGTCGCGGCTCGTGACCTGCAGCAGGGAGGCGGTTTCCTCGGGGCTCAGGTCGAGCCCGGTCGCGACATTGAAGATCAGGTCGAGCTCGTGCTGCAGGCGCGCGGGGCTGCCCGCGTAGAACGTCGATTCCAGCGCCTCGGACAAGCCGCCGTCCTCAGCCAGCAGGGGCACGGTCAGCAGTCGCGCAGGGCCGGCACGCAGGTCGCGCAGGGCGTCGAGCGCCTCGCGCAGGGCGGATCCCGCGACTGCGGCCTGGCGATCACCGCCCGCCGGGTGGCACGCCCGGAACGCCTGCAGACGCGCGCGCGCGGCGGCCAGGGGGGTGATCGCGCCGAGTTGCCGCTCGACGCGGGCGAGCATCTGCTGCTGGGGCGGCGCCCTGTCCTGGCCCGGCAGGTCTCCGTCCGCATGCGGGCCCTGGATCCGCGCGTCGGTATTGAGCGCGCGGTCGCGTGCCGCCTGTCCCCTGACGCATCGCTGCCAGCTGTCCGCAAAGCCCTCGGCCCGCCAGGCCGCCAGGAGCGCAGCCAGCGGCGCGGCGCGGCGACCGCCGATCAGCAGTTGCAGTGCCTCGTCCAGGGCGGCGGCGCTCCACCGTGGCGCCGCTTCGTCCAGCCACGCCGCCAAGGCCTGGTCGTCCAGCCCCTGTCGTTCAATGACGGTCTGGAGTCCCTCGGCGGTCGGATCGGCCGCGACCTGCTGGCGCACGGCGGCCGCAGGATCCGGGCCCGCCGTCCGCAGCGCATCGGCGAAGGTCGTCAGCACCCGCCGGGTCGTCTCGTCGCACCGGTGTGCCGATGGTCCCTGCGATCCTGACGGGGGGCGAAGCAGGTCGTCGACCTCTGCCAGCGTCGGAAGGCGCAGCATGGGCGTCTCACGCTTGCCGGCCGCGTCGACGACGACATAGGGCCACCTGCCCTCGAACAGCATGAAGCGCTGATGTCCGTCGCCGACGCCCCGTCGCTCGAGCCACTGTTCCATCGGCGCCGGGGCGATCTTCTGCTGCGCCATGGCGTGCCGGATCCGGATGGTCAGAAGACGCGTGTCGTCGGTCAGGCCCCGCGGCAGATCGTCCTCGCCCAGTTCGATGAAGTCGCGTGCGTGCAGGGCACCGAAACGAGCCGCCAGCGTCTGCACGGTCTTCTCGAGCTTCGCCCAGTGTCCCGGTCCATGGTTCAGGTCGAGCGCGCCGTCGATCTCCCTGTCCAGCGTCGTGCGTACCGCCAGCAGGGCTTCATCGGCCAGGTGTTGCGCGATCACCGTCATGCCCAGGCGTTGTTCCATCGCATCGCTGCAGCGCTTGACGATGTCGGCGTGAAGGCGGACATCGACCACATAGGCGTCGTTCTGCTCCGACCCCAGCGAGTGTCCCGGGAGACGCATGGCGGCGGCGAAAGGGTTCAACGCGTGCGGCGTGCTGAAGTCGAGGTGCGCGAGTTGAGGCTCGGCACGCAGCAGTTCCGCGAGGTGTCCCAGGGTCAGTTCGGAGAATGCGGACCACACCGCCTCCCCGAGGCCGCCGCCCATGCCCTGGAGCCGCAGCACCTCCCGCCTGATCTCCGAGCGGTGACGCGCCGCGCAGAGGTCCAGCCCGTCCAGCCGTTCGAGCGCATCGCAGCGGTCTTCCAGGCGGATGCGACTGTCGTGCAGATGCCGGGCCAGCGCCTCCAGCTGGGGCTTGTAGTCCGGACGATAGAGTTCGATTTCCCCGCCGACCGCCGCTCCCTGGTGGGCCTGTCGGAAGCTCCGCAGCTTCAGCAGCTCTGCTTCGGCCCGGCCCAGGCCGTTCACGCGCGCGAAGTCGAGGATCACCTCGAAGGCGGCGGTCCACTCCCGGCGGGCTCGCTCGCCAGCGGCGCTCTTCAGGAACTCCTCGTTGAGTTGGCGGAAGACGTTCGCGAGCATGGGCACGTCATAGCCTGACGGCCGGTCCGGGGCGTTCGTCGGCGCGGGATCCGTCGGACCGTGCCGCGGGGCGCCGTGGCACCGGGCTTCATCGGCCTGCGTGCGATCGAAGAACGACGGTTCGAAACCGTAGGAGGTCCGGAAGTCGGCCGTCCGTGCAGGCAACAAGGGATGGGTCATGGGCTTCTGGGTGGACGCGGCGCGGCGACGGTTCGCCGCGTTCGCCAAGTTCGCCGGAACGCCACTTGCCACGCCGGTACATCGCCGCCTGCGGCGCTTCAGGCGACTCGATGTCCAAGATCCTGGCCCCCTCCCTCGCTCCCGTCCCCTGGCTCGCCCGCGTGGTCGGCGCGGCACTGCTGATCCTCGGGTTCGTCATGCTGGCCGCGGGCGGGCTGCTGGCCTCGCTGGGCGGCAGCTGGTTCTACGCCTTGTCTGGCCTGGCCTGGGCCGTCGTCGGCGCGTTGATGTGGGGGCGGCTGCGCGAGGCGGTGCTCGGCTACGCGCTGTACTTCCTCGCCACGCTCGCGTGGAGCCTGTGGGAAGTGGGCCTGGACTGGTGGCCGCTGGGGGCCCGCCTGGGCGTGCCCTTCGTCATCGGCGCGGTGCTGCTGGCCCTGGTGCCGACGATGCGCCGGCACCTGCCGCTCGACGATCCGCGCCGCGTGGGCTGGCGCAGCCTGCCGGCGCTGGTGCTCGCGGCGGCGCTGGGCGCCTTCGTCGTGGTCGCGTTGACGTCCTGGTCACGCGACCTTCACGCCGTCGAGGGCACGATGCCGGCCAACGGCGCGGCCCGCCCGCCGGGGCAGCCCGCGTCGAATGCGAGCGCCGTGCCCGACGGGGAATGGCACGCCTATGGACGTACCGGTCACGGCCAGCGCTGGTCGCCGCTGGCGCAGATCACGCCGGCCAATGTCGGAGACCTGAAACTGGCCTGGGACTTCCGCACCGGCGACATCCGCGGCCGGCCCGGCGATCCCGAGGAGACCACCTTCGAAGTCACGCCCTTGAAGGTCGGCGAACGCCTGTTCCTCTGCACGCCGCACCAGACCGTGCTGGCACTCGACGCGACCACCGGACGCGAGCTGTGGCGTTTCGATCCGAAAGTGCGCGGGCAACTGGCGTTGCAGCACCTGACCTGCCGCGGCCTGTCCTACCAGCCGCCGCCGGACCCGATGGCCGCGGCCGGCGCCCGTGCCGCGCCCTGCGACGCCAAGCTGTTCATGCCCACCGCCGATGCGCGCCTGATCGCGCTCGATCCGGCGTCGGGCAAGACCTGTCCCTCGTTCGGGCAGCAGGGCGAGGTGAACCTGATGGCCGGCATGCCCAATGCCAAGCCCGGCGCCTACTACTCGACCTCGCCGGCGGTGGTGACGAGCCGGCTGGTGATCGTCGGCGGGACGGTGCTCGACAACGCGTCGACGAAGGAGCAGTCCGGCGTGATCCGCGCGTACGACATCGAGACCGGCGCGCTGGTGTGGAACTGGGACGCCGCGAACCCCGGGGCCACCGCGCCGATCGCCGCGGGGCAGACCTACACGGCGAATTCGCCCAACAGCTGGTCGGTGGCCAGCGTCGACGAGGGCCTCGGCCTGGTCTATCTGCCGATGGGCAACCAACCGCCCGACCAATGGGGCGGCAGGCGATCGGCGGCGGTGGAGAAGCATTCGTCGTCGGTGGTCGCGCTCGAGCTGGAGACAGGGCGCCCGCGCTGGGTTTTCCAGACCGTGCATCACGACCTGTGGGACTACGACGTGCCCGCCCAGCCGGTGCTGGTGGACCTGACGGTGAAGGGCCGTCGCGTGCCGGCCCTGGTGCAGCCGACCAAGCAGGGCGAGCTGTTCGTGCTGGACCGTCGCGACGGCCGGCCGGTGTTCCCGGTGACCGAGACGGCCGCGCCGCAGGGCGCGCCCGCCGGCGATTTCAGCGCGCCGACGCAGCCGGTGTCGGCCATCTCGTTCAATCCGCCGACGCTGCGCGAGCGCGACATGTGGGGCGTGTCGATGTTCGACCAGCTGTGGTGTCGCATCGCCTTCCACCGGCTTCGATATGAAGGACGTTTCACGCCGCCCTCGGAGCAGGGCTCGCTGATCAATCCCGGCAACTTCGGCGTCTTCAACTGGGGCAGCATCGCGGTCGATCCGGTGCGCGGCATCGCGTTCACGACGCCGGCGATCCTGGGGTTCACCTCGACGCTGGTGCCCAGGCGCGACGACACCTCGCTGCTGGTGCAGGAGGGCGGTCCGCCCAAGGGTTCGCTGCCGGCGCTCAACGAGAACTTCGGCGCGCCCTTCGCCGCGAAGATGAAGCCCTTCACCTCGCCGCTGGGCATCCCGTGCCAGGCGCCGCCGTGGGGCACGGTGGCCGGGGTGGACCTGAACGAGGGCAAGGTCGTCTGGCGCCATCGCAACGGCACGGTACGCGACCTGTCCCCGTTGCCGCTGCCCTTGAAGCTGGGCGTGCCCAGCCTGGGCGGACCGCTGATGACGGCGGGCGGCGTGGCCTTCCTGTCGGGCAGCATGGACGACTATGTCCGCGCCTACGACGTCAACGATGGGCGGGTGCTGTGGGAGCAGCGGCTCCCGGCCGGCGGCCAGGCCACGCCGATGACCTACCTGGGTGCCGACGGGCGGCAGTACCTGCTGGTGATCGCCGGCGGGCATGGCTCCACCGGCACCCGGCCCGGCGACCATGTGCTGGCGTATGCGTTGGACAAGCGCTGAAGGCCGCTGACGGGCCCCGCCGGACACGGGCGAGGGCCGCGGATCCGCGGATCGCGGACCGTTCAGTGCTTCGCCCGGACCGCCTTCACGATCCGCGCCTGCAGCCGATGCGCGTCCTTGGGCGTGACGAGCTCGTTGAACTCCAGGTCGTCGATGGTCTTCACGAGCAGTTCGCTCGCGGCCTTGCTGGCCCCGGCGATGACCGGACGCTTGTCACTGTCCTTGCACAACAGCATGTCCGTCAAGGTCGGCACCGGCAGCACGCCAGCCACGGCGGCGAAGACCAGCTTGCGAAGATAGAGCGCGAGGATCTCCTGGCGAGCTTCCTCGCGGCCTTGTTCGGCGAACAGGGGGAGCTGGGCGGGTGTGCCAGGGGCGACCAGCTCGATGAACTGCGCTGTCGTGATCCGCTTGTTCATGCATGCCTGGATCGCGGCGTCCATGTACGCGCCGAGCGACCTGCCCACCGGGTCCGATCGGATCAGCTCGCGCACGTCGACACTGGCCTGCATCAGCCTCGTGATCTCGGTGCCGTCGCGCGCCGCATCGACATATCCGAACAGCAGCTCGGCCAGGCGTTCGGGCTCCTGCACCAGGGTGTCGTCCGGCGTCAACCGACCCACCGTGCTCGCAAGCGCCTTGCCAACATCGCGTTGGTCAATGATTCCGAGGCGGGCCGCATCGAGCGCCAGCGACGCCCAGCCCTTGATCGCGCCGGGAGGATGCTGCGACCTTACCCATGCATGTGGGAACGCATCGAAGCTGTCGCCACTGAGGATGAAGCTCTTGACAACCCCTGGTGACAGCAACTGGTCCTTCAAGGCGGCCTCGACGGCGCTGAGCCAGCAGGTGCGGGCTTGCGCGTGTGTCAACGTCGCCTTGGTGAGCGCTTGACGAAGGAGGCGCCAGTGGTCGCGAAAGCTGAGGACGCCGCCGAGGGTGAGCGCGTGCAGCGCGCCAACCAGCACCTCCGCGCTGACCGACTGGCCGGCGGACAGACACTGTTCCAGCAGTCCGCTCCCCAAGCCCGCGGCCAAGTCCCGCGGGCTGTCTCGCAACAGGGATTGCGTCATTTCTCTCAGACGCACCGGGTCGTTGGCGCGCAGCGCGGCCCTGAACGCCGTGATCCGCGCCTCTTGCTGCCGCCGAGCTTCCAGCAGGCGCCACCATTGCATGACAGCGGCGCGGGTCCCGGCGGGCAAGTCCGGGCGGGCCAGCCACCGCTCGCGCTCTGCGGGCGGCAACCGTTCGAGGAAGCGGAGGACGAGTGGCCCGTTGAGCAGCCATTTGGGCGGCAGCCGGATCAGGTCCTGTGCCGGCGTCAGCTCCACCATCGTTCTCGCCAGCACGTGACGCCAGAGCTCAGGATCTGGAGGGCGGCGATCGGGAACCCGGGCCAGGCTGTCCAGCGTGACCGAGGACAGTTCCGGATCCGGACTGCCTCTGGCGTGATGGCTGAGGAAGAAGATCCGGTCGTCGACATGGCACAGGGTGGTCTGGCCGTCCGCCTCCGTCCACGACGCGATCGCTTCACGACGCGCCGGTGGAGCCAGTTTCAGGCGGGCCATCTCGTCGCGCAGGTCCAGGGCGAGCAGCGAGGGATCGGTCCTGAGCCGGCCCGCGGTGAAGTCTTCGTTGGCGGCCTCCACCAGACTGCCCGCCCGGATGCCCCCGTAGCGTTCGTTCAGGGCGTCCAGCGCGCGCTGGAAGGGCAGGGCGTGTGCATCCATCGGGTCGACCGTCGACAAGTCGTCGCCCAGTTCCTTGCGCAACCCGGCCTTCAGTTCCTCCATGGCATCGACTGCCAGACGGCAGGCCATCTTGCCGGGATGAAACTCGAATTTCAGGGCCTCAAGCGCGTGGCCGATCAGCCGGGAGGAGACGAGTTGCGAATTGGCGAAGTGGTCTTCGTTCGCGCCGCCCGGGAGTCCCAGTTCGCGGCGCAATTGCTGGACGATGTGCGGTTCCATGCCCGGGGCGAGGGGGCGGCCGTCGAGGCGCGGCTGCCGGACCAGCGACAAGAGGGTCTGTTCGGTGACGTGCTCCATGAGCTGGCCATGGCGGGCGTGCAGTCCGCCCTGCGCCAGCCGGAGCGTCAAGGGCAGTCGCACCATGGACTCGCCGATGTAGGCGTCGCAACGGTCCAGCTTGCTGGCGAACTCCTCGAGCGTGACCCGGCGCGCGGCAGCGTCGATCCCCGGTTGGCGCATCATTGCGCAGAACTCATCCAGTCCGCGCTTGCCCGCGCCGTGGATCACCGGGAGGGCGTCGCCGAAATGCGGGTCGGGACGCTCCTGCAGCTTGCGCTTGAAGGTCTCCAGCGCCCCCGTGACGATCGGACCCTGGCGGCCGCATTGCGCCGAGGCGAAGCGGCTCAACTCGTCCA
>JBCNPQ010000001.1:0-340481 GCA_039593255.1 Roseateles sp. | reverse complement strand
TCCCTCTCCCGCTTGCGGGAGGGGGCAATACGGTCAGCTCGGTGCATTCTCACTCCCTCTCCCGCTTGCGGGAGGGGGCAATACGGTCAGCTCGGTGCATTCTCACTCCCTCTCCCGCTTGCGGGAGGGGGCAATACGGTCAGCTCGGTGCATTCTCACTCCCTCTCCCGCTTGCGGGAGAGGGCGGGGGTGAGGGCCAGCGGCCGCGGCAGTACGGCCGTCAGCGCCGAGCCACCCAGTCCACCAGCGCATCGATCGCCGGACGCGCCTTGGCCGCCTGATCGTCGTTGACGATCGCGACCACGATCCAGGTCTTGCCGGTGGAGTCCGGCACGAACCCGGCCAGCGCCACGACGTCGCGCAGCGTGCCGGTCTTCATCCGCGCGCGGCCCTCCGCCGCGGTGCCCTTCATGCGACGGGCCAGCGTGCCGTCGACGCCCGCCACCGGCAGCGTCGCCAGCAGCTCGGGACCGTGCGCGCCGCGGGCCGAGGCCTGCAGCATCGCCGCCATCTGCGCGGCCGAGGCGCGCTCGTTGCGCGACAGGCCGGAGCCGTTCTCCAGCGTCAGGCCGGTGCTGTCGATCTTCTGCGCGGCGAACCACTCGCGCACGACCCGCTCCGCGGCCTGGCGCGTGTCCTCGCCCGGCTGCGCCGCCGAGGCGCCCAACCTCAGGTAGAGCATCCGCGCCAGCGCGTTGTCCGACGCCTTCATGATCGGCCGCAGCAGCTCGGCCAGCGGCCGGTCGCGGTGCTGCGCCAGCACCCGCGCGCCGTCGGGCGTCGCGCCCTCGCGGATGTCGCCGCCCAGCGTCCCGCCGAGCGAGCCCCACAGCTGCCGCAGCGCCTGCGCCGTCTCCCACTGCCGGTCCAGCACGTTCAGCGATTGCGAGACCTGGCAACCGCGCGGGAACTCGCCGGCCAGGCTCAGCCGGCCGCCGCCGTCGGGCAGCGCCTCGAAGCGCGAGGGCAGCCAGCCGTCGTCCCAGTCCTTGCAGGGCTTGTCGTTCAGCGTCACCGCGCTTGTGTCCACGACCAGCGCGCCGAACTGCGGGAAGGGCCGCACGGTCAGGCCGCGGTCGTCGGACCAGAGGTCGTACTGCAACAGGTTGCCGTTGAGGTGCAGCGCATCCGGGATCACGTTGTACGGGAACTCGGCCTGCTCGTCGAAGCGCGGCGCGCCGATATCCGGCCGCGCCGGATTGAACAGGCCGCGATCCACGACGATGCCGCCGGCCAGGTCGCGCAGACCCTGGCGCTCGCGCAGTTCGCGCAGCATCGCCCACAGGGCCGACCAGTCGAGGTCCGCGTCGGCGCCGCCCTTGAGGACCAGCGGCCCGTCGAGCCGACCGTCCCGGATCTCGCCGGCGCCCAGCAGCTGGGTCTGTCCGCGGCTGTTGGGGCCGAGCCGGTCCAGCGCGACCACCGCGGTGATCGTCTTCATCGTCGAGGCCGGCGCCATCGGCCGGTCCGCGTTCAGGCGCAGGCCGGTACCGGGCGCGTCCATCGGATAGGCGACGACGGCCAGCGAGGACAGCGGCACGCCGGCCTGCCGCAACGCGGCATCGACCGGCGCGGGCGGGGTGTCGACGAGGGTGGCGCAACCGCTGGTCGCCAGCGCGGCGACGAGGAGCGCGAGGGCGGGAAGGGCTCGCATGAGCAGCGACTGTATATTCCCGGCCCCGCTGCATTCCCACAGGTTATACGCGCGAGACAAGCATTCATCGGGACGGACGCAACAAATGGGTGACGTTCCTATGACGGCGAAATCGTGTCGTGCTTGAAGATCGTCCGCAGCTCGCAACACAGCAACATCCCCAGGTCGCCCCCGCATCGGACGGCCGCAGTCGTTGGAGGCGTTTCCAGGACGCCGGATCGGTCAACAAGGAGAAGGTCGTGAAACTGAATCAACTCGCCCGCTGCCTCGTCGTGGTGGGACTGGGCGCCCACGCGGCGGCCTGGTCGCAGGAAGTCCAGAAGATCGAGCGGGTGGAGATCACCGGCTCGAGCATCAAGCGCATCCAGGACGAAGGCGCCCTGCCCGTCCAAACCATCTCGCGCCGCGACCTGGACCGCCAGGGCATCGTGTCGGCCGAGCAGCTGATCGCCACCCTCTCCTCCAACGGCAACGGCCTGGACAACCTGGCCTCCAACGCCGACGTGGTGTCGGGCCAGGCGCGCGGCAACAACGGCGCGACCTCCGCCAACCTGCGCCTGCAGGGCGCCAACGCGACGCTGATCCTGCTGAACGGCCGCCGCATCGCCGCGCACGGCCTCAACGGCGGCGTCGTCGACCTGAACCAGATCCCGATGGCCGCGATCGAGCGCGTCGAGGTGCTGAAGGACGGCGCCTCGTCGACCTACGGCACCGACGCCGTCGGCGGCGTCATCAACTTCATCCTGCGCAAGGACTACACCGGGCTGACCGTCAGCGGCTTCACCGACGTCACCCAGCACAGCGGCGGCAACATCTACCGCGGCTCGGTCACCGGCGGCCTGGGCAACATCGACAAGGACGGCTTCAACGTCATGGCCGTGCTGTCCATGACGGACAACAAACGGCTGGACGGCTCCCAGCGCGATTTCGTCAACAGCTTCCAGCCCGAGCGCGGCCTGTCGCCGGACACCCGCGGCACGCCGTTCGCGACCGTCTTCTTCTCCCCGACGATCACGGCGCCGGTCTACAACGGCACGACGATCACCAACGCCAACATCCTGGACCTGCCGGGCGGCGCTGGCTGCGCCTCGCAACCGGGCATGGCCCCGTACGCGGAGAAGCTGTGGAACTCCGCCGCCGCGTCGCCGGCCAACCAGTTCGGCTGCGCCTGGGACTCGGGCAAGGCCGCCGTGATCCAGCAGCCGGTGAAGAACACCAACCTGGTGACGCGCGGCATGCTCAAGCTGGGCGAGCACACGCTGACCGGCGAGGTGCTGCTGGGCAAGTCGGAGTCGCAGAAGATCTTCTCCGCCAACCAGATCAGCAGCGGCAGCGCCACGGCCACCATCACCCTGCCCAACGGCACGGCGGTGCCCAGCCCCTTCCGCAGCCTGGCCTACCCGTCCAGCGGCGCCAGCTACCAGACCGTGTGGAACGCGCTGGTCGGCGCCTTCCCGTCGCTGGCCTCGCAGGCCGGCAAGCCGCTGGCCTTCCGCTGGCGCTGCATGGAGTGCGGCCAGCGCGAGTTCGAGACCACCACCGACACCGGCCGCTACCTGGTGAGCATGGACGGTCCCCTGCCCTTCCTGAAGGACTGGGACTACAAGGTCGGCGCGTCGCAGGCCTTCAGCAAGAGCAACTCGGTGCTGGGCACCGGCTACCAGAACTGGGTCGGCCTGGCCAACCTGATCAACACCGGCGTGCTCAACCCGTTCCTGCTGGCCGGCCAGTCGCAGACCCCGGCCGCGCTGGCGGCGCTGGACGCGATCTCGGCCGAGGGCACCAAGCTCTACGGCGGCAAGTACACGACCGACGAGTACGACGCGACCGCCTCCGGCCCGCTGTTCAAGCTGCCCGCCGGTGACGTGATGGGCGCGGTGGGCGTGGACTACCGCATCGAGAAGTACCGCTTCGACGGCAACCAGACGGTCAACACCAACGACATCAACACCTGGATCTTCAACGCGCCGTTCGACAACGTGAACGCGCTGAGCGGCGTGAAGCGCAAGGTGGGCGCGATCTTCGGCGAGACCATCATCCCGATCGTCAAGAACCTCGACCTGAACCTGTCGGTGCGCTACGACAAGTACACCGGCTTCGGCAGCACGACCAACCCCAAGGCCTCCATCCGCTACCAGCCGATCGACAGCCTGGTGTTCCGCGCGTCGTACAGCACCGGCTTCCGGGTGCCGACCTTCAACCAGCTGTTCAACGGCGTGACCGAATCGCCGTACACCGGCGCGGGCGTGCCGGACCCGGCGACCTGCCCGGCCAACGTGGTCAGCAACACGGCGGGCTGCCAGGCGGTGACCTTCAACACGCTGTTCGGCGGTCGCAGCGACCTGAAGCCGGAAGAGTCCAAGATGTCCAACATCGGCTTCGTGTGGCAGCCGACGAAGGACTTCAGCGGCTCGATCGACCTGTGGGACATCCGTCGTGACGGACAGATCCAAAGCCTGACGCTGACGCAGATCCTGAACAACTACCAGCTGTTCCCGCAGGCCTTCCTCCGCGACGCCAACGGCGTGCTGCAGACGGTCGACACCCGCTGGGTGAACACCGGCGAAACGCAGACGCGCGGGCTGGAGCTGTCAATGCGCGGCAGCACGCCGATGAACGGCGGCCGGCTGAGCGCGGGCCTGGACGGCACCTACCTGCTGAAGAAGCGCTCCAAGCTGCTGGACAACGTGGCCTTCGGCCCGAGCGAGATCGGCCAGTTCACGCGGTCGAGCGAGCTGGGCATCCGCTGGAAGCACAGCGCGTACATCACCTACACCTATGGCGACTGGGCCTGGTCGCTGCGCCAGCAGTACAGCACCGGCTACTACGGCTATGTCCCGCCGGGCGTGGCCAACGGCAACGCGTCGGCGCCGGCCTTCGATCCGTGGGTCAAGCCGTACTACCTGCACCACGCGAGCGTGGCCTACAGCGGCATCAAGAACCTGACGGTCACCGTGGGTGTGAAGAACCTCTTCGACCAGGACCCGCCGTTCGCGAACAGCTACGACACCAACACCGGTTCGGGCAGTTCGTGGGAGCCGCGTGTGGCCGACCCGCGTGGACGCTCGTTCACGCTGGGTGTGGACTACAAGTTCTTCTGATCAAGCGCCACCTGCCGCCTCGCGCGGCGAGCCATCAGACACCAAGCCCGCCGGGAGACCGGCGGGCTTTTTCGTGATGCTGCCTTGCGCTTACGCATCACAGATCACCTCTTTCACAACGAAAGCGGTGAGTGACAGGTCTTGCTGTTGGAGGTTTCACCCTGAAGTCGGCCCTCCGATGGGGGAGGCGCGGGCGATCAGACCCTGAGCGTGCGTTCGGCCGGATCCAGGGTCGCCGCCACGCCGATCGGCAGCGGCAGGTTGGGCGTCGCATGGCCGCTCGGCCAGCCAGCGAGGACCGGAACACCGAGATCGCCGAAGTAATCGGCGAGCACCTCGTCCGGCGCGTCGGCGTCGGTGAAGCTGCCGAGCAACACGCCGGCGATGTCGTCGAGCGCGCCGCTGAGGCGCAACTGGCAGAGCAACCGGTCGATCTTGTAGGGGTCCTCGCCGATGTCCTCGAGGAACAGCACCGCGCCACGCAGGTCCGGCATGAACGGCGTGCCCAGCAGCGCGACGAGCACCGCGAGGTTGCCGCCGCTCAACACGCCGCGCACCGGCGTCGAGCCGCGATTCAAGGGATGCGGCGCGAGCGCCGGTCCGAGCGCATCGCCGGCACGCAGGCCGCGGCGCAGTCGCTCGGACAGCGCGACAGCGTCGGCCCAGCCGGTCTCGCCCTTGTGCCAATCCGACGCCGGCATCGGCGCATGCCACCCCGCCACGCCGAGCTGCTGACGCAGCGCATGCAGCGCCGTCAGGTCGCTGTAGCCGATCAAGGGCTTGGTCGATCGGCGCAGCAGCGCACGGTCGATGCGGTCGAGCAGCCGCAGACAGCCGTAGCCGCCGCGCAGGCCGATCACGGCATCGACCAGAGGATCGCCCAGCGCCTCGTGCAGGTCGGCGAGCCGACGGCCGTCGTCCGCCGCGAGGTGGCCAAGGTGCGCTGGCCCATGGCAGCTCGGGAAGAGCTTCGCGCGGAAGCCGAGCCGCTCGATCAGCGGCACCACGAGCTCAAGCGTGCCTTCTCTCGGCGGTCCTGCGGGCGCGATCACGCCGAGGCAGGCGCGCTCGGGCAGCGGAGGCATCAGGAAGGCTTCGTCAGCCATGGATCAGTACTCCAGCCAAGTCGCCATCCGCGCGTCGATCGCGGCGCCGAGCGCCGGGATGCGCCAGGTCGTCGAGCAGTCGGGGTGCGGTGCGTAGCGAGAGCCCAGGTTGCTCAGCAACGCGATGAGGTAGTGCCGGCGCCGGGGCAGGATGCCTCGCACGATACCTGCGTCGGACGTGTAGTTCTCGGTGTTGCCGGTCTTGTGCGCGAACCACACCTCGCCGCCGCTGGCGAAGCGGCGCAGGTCGCCGGGCAACGTGACCTCGCCGGCGTGCAGGCCGCCGTCCGGCTGCAGCCACCGGCCCGGCAATCGCGCCGGCAACCCCGGCACCCAGCCCGGCACGCCGCCGAGCGCGCCGCTCGACAGCACCTGGTGCAGCGCCTGGTCCTGCAGCGCATGCATGGCCTGGTTGCGGCTCTCCGGCGAGAGCCGCGGCGCGTCCGCGCGCAGCCACGGGGCGCGCGGCGCGACCGGGTCCAGCCACCATAACAGCCGCACCGTGTCCCAGGCCGTCATCTGGATCTGGCCCACGCCCGATCCCGAGCCGTTGCCCCAGCCGCCCTCCGCCGTGGTGTTGGCCAAGCGCAGCGTGGTCAAGCCGAGCGAAGCGAACAGCGCATGCAACTCGTTGCGCACCTCGCGGCCGCCGTCGCGGCGGATCGCGCCGGCGGCATGCATCAGCGTCACCAGCGCCGAAGTCGCCTCGTTGCTGCTCCAGGTGACCATGTCGTAGGCCCAGTCCGCCACGGCGCGTTCGCGGCCGGCGTATCGCAGCGGCTGCCACCAGCCGGCGCGTTCCTGGTCGACCAGCCGGCCCACGCCCGCCATCAGCATCAGCTTCAGCAGCGAGGCCGGATAGGGCGCGACCATGCGGCCGCCGTCCTCGCCCGCCGCGCCGGCCAGCGGCGTCCAGTCCATCGCGGACCAGTCGGACGCCGGCCGCCAGGCGATGGAATTGCCGTCCTTGTCGCGCTGGTCGGCGAGGTAGGCGATGTTGCGGACCGCGCCGAAGTCCGCCGGCAGTTCGGCGACAAGGCCCTCGGGAAACTCCCGCGAGAACAGCACGTTCGCCGCGACCGGCGCGCCGCGCTCGGGGAAGGCGACGACCGCGAGATCCAGGCTCGGGAAATGGCGCATCGGCCGGCCCTCGTCCTGTGGATCGCGCGTGGCGCCGAAGTCCTGGGCGAGCACCGCGGCGCGCAGCATGCCGGCCAGCGATGCGGCATTCAACGCCCCCTGCGCGCGGGTCGTGGTCGACGGCTCCGTTTCAGGCGGCTTGGCCACGGGCGATGCGGCCGGATCGTCCGTCATCGCGACCCCTCAAGCGGCGCGGAGCTGCAGCCCGTCCAGCGCGATCGGACTGGGCTTGCCGGAGACGAGGTCGGCCACGATGCGGGCCGAGCCGAACGAGAAGGTGAATCCCAGGGCGCCATGGCCGACATTCAGCCACAGTCCGCGCAGGGGCGTCTCTCCGAGCATGGGCGCGCCGCTGGGCGTCGCCGGTCGCAGCCCCGCCCACGGCACGGCGCGGTCGTAGTCGGCCGCCCTCGGGAAAGTCTGGCGCACGTTGCGCTGCAGCGCCGCCAGGCGCTTCGGATCGATGCTCGTGTCCTCGCCGACCAGGTCGACCATCGCCGCCACGCGGAGCTGGTCGCCGATGCGGGCATACAGCGTCTTGCGCTCGAAGTCGGTGACGCTGACCGTGGGCGGACGATGCACGCCGTTGATCGGCGCGGACAGGCTGTAGCCCTTGAGCGGATACAGCGGCAGGCGCAGTCCGACCCGTTCCGCCAGCGTCGCGCTCTGCAGGCCGGCAGCCAGCACGACGCCGGCGGCGCCCAGCTCGCCCTGGTCCGTCTTCAGTGCGACGACACGTTCGCCCTCGACGACGAAATCGGTGGCGTTGGCCGTCACCCGGCCCTGGAAATTGGGATGGCGGGTGAGCCGCTCGCCCAGTTGCACGCTGAGCGCATGGCAATCGGCGACCGCCTCGCCGGACGTGAAGATGCCGCCGGCCAGCCACTGCGCGCCGCCGTCG
This sequence comes from Roseateles sp., assembly GCA_039593255.1. Lineage (GTDB taxonomy): Bacteria > Pseudomonadota > Gammaproteobacteria > Burkholderiales > Burkholderiaceae_C > Roseateles. Next base: position 332,579 of record JBCNPQ010000001.1, on the reverse strand, counting down.
CCGAGCGAGGGCTCGATCGCGAGACACTCGTCGCGGGTCAGGGCCCGCTCCGGTCCGCCGGCGGACGTGCGCGCCGCGACACGGGCGAACTCCTCCGCCTTCCGATAGACGACCAGCTTGCCGGGGGTCCGCAGCGCGATGGCATCGAGCGCCGCATGACGCTGCAGCTCGCCGAAGCAGCGCTGGCTGAACGCGCCCAGCTCAAGCAGACGCTCGGTGGTGCGCCGGTTCACCGGCCCGCGGCAATGCGCGAGGAAGGACGCCAGCCAGCGCCATTGCGCCGCCGTGCCATCGGGCTTGAACCGCAACGGACCGTCCGGATCCAGCAGCCAGCGCACGGCCTTCAGCGGCACGCCGGCATCGGCCAGCGGCGAGACATAGCGATAGCTGAGCTGTCCGCCGTTCGCGCGGCTGGCGCCGGTGGCCAGCGCGGCCTCGCGCTCCACGAGCGTCACCCGATGCCCCGCCTCCGCCAGGGCCCAGGCGGTGGTGACGCCCACGACGCCCCCACCGATCACGACTAGCTGCTTCATCCGGACGAATTCATTCTTGAATGGTCCGGAAGGGTACGGATTCGACCCGCCCTCAGCCAATGAAAGCGGTGCCCCTACCCATAACCTTGTCGAATGCGCGCAAGGTCGGTGCCTGGCCTCCTTCTTACCCCCTCTCCCGCTTGCGGGAGAGGGTGGGGGTGAGGGCCAGCGGCCTGGGCAGTCCACCAATGCGGGGCCTCTGCACTTCCACCGCTGCTGGCCCTCACCCCTGCCCTCTCCCGCAAGCGGGAGAGGGAGCAAGCGGGATCACCGGCCGATTCGCAAGCGGGAGAGGGAGCAAGAAGCGCTTGCTCTCGCCTCCTCAGGCGAGCACTGCCGCCATCGCGTTCGCCGTGGCTTCGACGTTGCGCGTGTTCAGGCCCGCGACGCACATGCGGCCCGAGCGCAGGACGTAGACGCCGAATTCCTCGCGCAGCCGGTCCACCTGCTCCGGCGTCAGGCCGGTGTAGCTGAACATGCCGCGCTGCTTCAGGAAGTAGTCGAAGTTGCGACCCGGCACCTTGGCCGTGACGACCTCGAACAAGGCATTGCGCATGGCCAGGATGCGCTCGCGCATCTCCTCGACCTCGCCTTCCCACAGCGCGCGCAGCGCCGGGTCGCCCAGCACCTTGGCCACGACCTGGCCGCCGTGCATCGGCGGGTTGGAGTAGTTGCGACGGATCGTGAACTTCAGCTGCCCCAGCACGTTGGCCGCCTGGGCCGCGTCCGGGCACACGACCGACAGCGCGCCGCAGCGCTCGCCGTACAGGCTCATGTTCTTCGAGAAGCTGTTGGCGACGAAGAAGCTCAATCCCGCCGCGGTCAACGCGCGGATCGCGAAGGTGTCCTGCTCCAGACCGTCGCCGTAGCCCTGGTACGCCAGGTCCAGGAAGGCGATCAGCTCGCGCTCCTTCAGCACCGGGATCAACGCATCCCACTGCGATTGCGACAGGTCCACGCCCGTCGGGTTGTGGCAGCACGCGTGCAGCAGCACGACGCTGCGGGCCGGCGCCTCCGACAAGGCGTCCAGCATGGCATCGAAGCGCAGGCCACCGGTCCGGGCGTCGTAGTACGGATAGCTGCGGCACTCGATGAACGAGCCCTCGAACACCGCGCGGTGGTTGTCCCAGGTGGGATCGCTCAGGTAGATCGCGCTGTCGGGGAAATAGCGCTTGATGAAGTCCGCCCCGACCTTCAGGCCGCCCGACGAGCCCACGCCCTGGATGGTCGCGACCCGCTTGCTGGCCAGCGCCTCGCTGTCGGCACCGAACAGCAGCTTCTGCACCTCGGTGCGGAAGTTCGCCGCGCCCTCCATCGGCAGGTAAGGCCGCGCGCCCGCCTGCTCCACCACCGCCAGCTCGGCCCGGCGCACCGAGTCCAGCATCGGGATGCGACCGTCGTCATCGAAGTAGATGCCGATGGACAGGTTGATCTTCTGCGTGCGCGGATCCTTCTGGAACGCTTCGTTCAGGCTGAGGATGGGATCGCCCGCGTAGGCGTCGACGTGCTGGAACATGCTGGAAACTCCACGTTGGACTAACGGCTCGCGTCATTATCCCCAGCCACGCCCGCCCGCACCGCAACAGCGCCCCCGCGCCGGCACCGGTACAGGCCCGACGACAATGCCGGCTTCGCATTACCCGCATCACAGAATCACATGATCACGGACTTCAACACGCGCGGCGCCGCCTGCCTGCCCGGCCACATGGGCATCGAGATCGTCGAGGTCGAGAAGGGCCGCGTCTTCGCCCGCCTGCCGGTGCGCCAGCAGGTGATGGCCCCCAACGGCTTCCTGCACGCCGGCAGCGTCGTGACGCTGGCCGATACCTGCTGCGGCTACGGCTGCATCGCCTCGCTGCCCGACGGCGCGCAGAACTTCACCACCGTGGAGCTCAAGTCCAACCACCTCGGCACCGCCCGCGACGGCACCATCGAATGCACCGCCGTGGCCGTCCACATGGGCCGCACCACGCAGGTCTGGGATGCGACCGTCACCCACAACGGGAAGACCATCGCGCTGTTCCGCTGCACGCAGATGATCCTTTATCCGAAGGGCTGATCGCCGGTCGGCGACTGCCACGACCGGCGCGCTTGGCCGCCATGCATGGGGCCCGGCCGGCAAGCGGCCAAACCCGAAGCCATGCCGTCCCCGATCCACCGGGGACTGCATCGCGGCCGGAGACCGTCGTCAGAGCGCCTTGCCGCTGCCGATCGCCATCACGAGGCGGGTGACCAGCACCAGCTTCGGCGCGATGGCATCGACGACGACGAATTCGCTGTCGCTGCTGTGCGCGCCGTAGCCGCGCACGCCCAGGCCCTCGATCACCGGCGCCTTGGTCGCCAGCGCGGCATAGGCCGCATCGGTGCCACCGCCAGTCGGCCGATCGCGCACCACCAGCTCCAGCTTCTGCTCGTCCGCCAGCGCCTTGGCCTTCGCGGCCAGCGCGCGCGACGCATCCGTCGCCGCCAGCGGCGGGCGGCCACGGTTGAAGCTCAAGGTCACTTCCGCGTCCGGGACCAGCTTGTTCTGGATGCGCTTGCGCAGCTCGGCTTCCAGCGCGTCGAAGTCGGCAAAGCGGTCCGCGCGCGCATCCCCCTGCGCCTCGGCGCGCTCCGGAATCGCGTTGCGGACCGAACCCGCCTTGGACATCGTCCAGTTCAGGTGCAGGCCCCGCTTCGGATCGGACAGGTCGCGCGTCTGCAGGATCTGGTGGGACAGCTCCGTCAGCGCGTTGATGCCCTTCTCCGGCGCGGCGCCCGCATGCGACGAGCGCCCCTTGACCTTCAGGTCCACCGAGGCGATGCCGCTGGTGGCCAGCCGCACCGTGTCCGGCGTCGTCGGTCCGCCGCCGCCCTCGAAGGACAGCACCGCGTCATGCTCGCCACCGAGCTTGGTGATCAGCGCGTTCGAGCCCGGCGAACCGATCTCCTCGTCGCCGTTGATCAGCACGGTGATCTCGGCGTAGTCCTTGAAGCCGACCGCCTTCAGCATCGCCAGCGCGTGCAGGATGGTCGCGACGCCCTGCTTGTCGTCGGCGATGCCCAGACCGTAGGCGTGGTTGCCGTCGATGCGGAAGGGCTGCTGCTTCAGGCCGCCGCGCTGGTAGACGGTGTCCATGTGCGCGATCAGCATCAGGCGCTTGCCGGTGGCGTTGCCGCCCTTGAACGAGGCCCGCACGATCTGGCCGACCTTGGCCGGACCGTCGCCCGCATCCGAAGTCGGCGAGGCGATGACCTTGTCCGGATCGATCAGCTGGACCTCGCCGCCGAGCTCGCGCAGGCGCTGCGCGATGACGCCGGCGATGCGGTCCAGGCCCTGGCGGTCGGAACTGCCGGACTCGATCTCGACCAGCTGCTGCAAGGTCTTCATCAATGCCGGCTGTTCCTTGGCCGCGAGGGCGTTGAGCTCGGGCACCGTCTGCGCCTGGACGCCGAAGGCGGCCATCGCGGCCAGGGCCAGCGCGGCTTGGCGCAGGCGGGGGAAGGAAGCGGTCGTCGGCACAGGCATCTTCTGAGTCTCCAGGCGTTCTTGTGGGAGGGAGCGACGGACCATCCTAGCCATCAACGCGCGCCGCTTGAAGGCTCGAAAGCGATGGGGCAAGCTCGCGCCCATGCGACGACCGCCGCCAATCGCCCACGGCCTGTACGCCTGCGCACGGAGCGCGTCGATCCTGCTCCTGGCGCTGCCCGCGGCGTCGATCGCCGAGGAGCCGCGGCGCAATGTCTTCGACGATCCCTTCGTCCAGCTGACGTCGGCGATCCCGCCGTCCGAATGCCCGGCGCCGCCCGGGCCGCTGATGACCGAGGCCGAAGCGAAGGCACAGGCGCACGGCCGCGTCGAGCGCGGCACCAGCTGCTTCCAGAGCGGTCGCTGCCGGCTGCCCAACGCCTATCTCTACGACAAGGAGATCATGCCCCGCGTCCAGAAGGCCATTGCCGCCGATGGCCGATTCGACGCGACGACCAGCGTGTGGGCGCTCGGCCAGCGGCGCTGGCTCTGGCTGCAGGGCTGCGTGCGCAGCGCCGACCAGGCCGCCGCGCTCGAGACCGTCGTCAAGCAACTCGACGACGTGGAAATGGTCGTCAACGAGCTGAAGGTCGTGCCCGACGCGCCAGCGTCCGGCGCGTCACGCTGAGCGGACGGGCTGCGGCGCCAGCCACTCGATCCACCGGCCGTGCGGATGCGACCAGGCCAGCGCCTCGGTGCGGACCTCCCCGCCGTCCCGCCATTGCAGCGTCCACAGCGTGCCGCTGCCGGGCGACTCGCCGGCCGGACAGTCGGGCGGCGACGGCAGCGGGGCGAGCTGGCCGACCTCGCCGCTGATCCAGGCCAGCCCGCGATCGCGTACCAGTTGCCCGATGCGCGCGACATGCGTCTTCAGCGACGCGGCGTCGAGGTAGGCCAGCACCCAGACGTTGACGATCACCGGCGTGACGCCGGGCGGCAATTCGTCGATCCAGCGTTCCAGGACGGAGAGTCCGTCCTCGGACCGCCGCAGCGTCACGGGATGCCGTCGGGCGTCCGCCAGCGCGCGGTCCAGCCGCTCGCGCCGGTCCGCATCGCCGGGCCAGAGGCAGGCGCGCAACCAGCGGGCCGCATCGGCATCCGCCGGATCGATCGGCTGGAGATCGACGCCCATGCGATGCGGCGCTCGCCAACGCGGCTCGTCGAGCAGCGCGGCAGGCCGCTCGCCGCGCCAAGCCGTGCGGATGAGCGGCGCCTGCGCGGACTCGCCCGGCACGGCCTCGACGCCATCCTCGTAGGCATACCGGTCCACGCCCAGGATCAGCCCCGCGCTGCAGCCGAACTCGAACAGCGCCAACTCCGTCGGCGCCTGCCTCGTCCCGCCGAGCCGCATAGCCAACGCTTGCAGCGCAGGCCGCAGCACGGCACAGCGGCCGGTCTCGTTGGTCTGCGTGGTGCGCGAGCGGAGCAAGGCGCGCAGCGCCGCGTCCTCGCGACGGACGAAGTCCCGGAGCTGCGCGGCCAGCTCGCCGTCCGGCGCTCGTGTCCCGCCGACGCTCGCGTAGTACGCGGCGAGCGGGTGCTGGGCGCCGGAGAGGATGCGGTCGTGCAACGCGGCCAGCAGCAGCACGGGCTTGCGTTGCGTCGCCGGTGCCTCGAGCAGCAGGGCGAGGAGGTCCGGGTCGCCGGCGATCACCGCGGCGATCGCCTGATAGAGCGCGTCGTCCGCGCCGTCGGTCTCGGCAAACCGGCTGAAGTGGTGGGCGATGCGCCCCAGGTCGTCTTCCATGACCCGCGACTCTAAGGCCGCCGCGGGTCGGATCGATCACTCGGCCAGCGCCGCCTCGATCTCGCCGCGGATGGCCGCCGGCGCGTCGTTCGGCGCGAAGCGCTTGAGCACCTGTCCGTCGCGTCCGATCAGGAACTTGGTGAAGTTCCACTTGATCGCCTGCGTGCCCAGGATGCCGGGCTTCTCGCCCTTGAGCCACTGCCACAGCGGATGCGCTTCCCCGCCGTTGACCTTGACCTTGGCCATCATCGGGAAGCTGACGCCGTAGTTCAGCTGGCAGAAGGACGCGATCTCCTCGTTGCTGCCCGGGTCCTGGCCGCCAAATTCATTGCTGGGGAAACCGACGACCACCAGCCCGCGCGCCTGGAAGTCGCGCCACAGATCCTCCAGGCCCTTGAACTGCGGCGTGAAACCGCACTCGCTGGCGGTGTTGACGACCAGCAGCACGCGTCCGCGGTACTGCGACAGCGAAACCGGCTCGCCGGCGATGCTGACGGCATCGAAGTCGAAGGCAGTCTTGCCATTGGCGCTCATGGGGGAACTCCTCGTGATGGTCCGGTTGGGCCGAGCTGCATCCTAGCGCGGCGCCAGGGTTCAGGCGCGGCGCCGTTCGAGTGCCGCCAGCATCGCCGCGGCCAGGATCGCGGCGCCGCCCGCAGCGGTCTTGCCGTCCAGCATGCCGCCGCCCAGCAGCAGCGCCGAGATCGCCGCCACCGGCACCTCGGTCAGCATGACCACCGCCGTGACGTTGGCCGGCAGCCGCGCCGCCCCGTATTGCAGCGACAGGTTGGAGACGAAGAACAACAGCGCCATGCCCGCCAGCGGCAGCAGCCAGACCGCGCCGGGCAGCGAGGGCCAGGGCGCCAGGCCGTGGCCGGCCATGACCGTGGCGGACAGGCTGGCCACCAGCACGCCGCCCGCGAACATCGCCAGCGCCCGCGCACCGGGGCTGCGGGCGGCTTCGCGGCGCAGCATCACGTTGTTGAACGCGAAGGTCATGCCGCCGATCAGCCCGAGCACGTCCGCCAGGCTGGACGGCACCGGCCAGCCGCCGTCCGCCGGCGCCAGGACCGCCAGCGCGCCGCCCAACGCCAGGGCGATCCGCAGACCGGCCGAGGCCGTCAACGGCTCGCCCAGCACCAGCCGCGCCAGCAGCACCGCCCACAGCGGCATGAGATAGAACAGCAGCACCACCCGGACCACGTCGCCGGTCGACACCCCCCAGTTGAAGGCGGTGTTGGTCAGTCCGGCCGCCAGCGTCACCACCCAGAGGCCGGGGGAACGCAGCCATTCCGCAGTCGCGCCGCGCTGGCTGGCCAGCACGACGGCCAGGGACAGGACGTACAGGATCACCGTCGTCCACAAGGGGTGCATGCCGGCCCCCTCGAACTGGCGGAACGGCCACCAGGACAGCCCCCAGATGGTGGCGTTGAGCATCAGGGCGAGGATGGGCATGGCGGGACGGCGGAAGGGACACGGGAGGGGACAGGGAACGAGCACGGAGAGGGGCAGGCGGCCGGAGGCGCTCGCCACAGAGGTGGGGCCTGCGCAACAGTCCCCCCCGACGGGGCTTGGATCCGGCTCGCGGACCGGCCAACAATGCCCAGGGTTTGTAGCATGGCGCAAGGACTGACCCTGACCTCCAATCGGGGCGCCGTGCGCCTGTCATGCACGCGGCCTACCCTGTCGCGTGTGACCCGTCCACCAAACTAGGGAGAGCTTCTCTTGGATCACCTGGCCTGTTTCGCCCCCGAGGATCTGCAGTCCCAGCCCGGGCCCGACCTGCAGGGCTACCACTGGCGCCTGCTGGCTCAAGGGGACTCCTGGTTCTCGACCGCCCAGGCCAAGCTCAGCGCCCATGCGAACCTGCTCCAGGAACTGGTCCTGACCAAGCCCGCCGTCGCGATCAACTGCGCCGGGCAGCGCGAGAGCCTGTCCAAGGTGGTCGAGCTGGAATCCGCGCCGGAGTTCGTGCGGCTGCTCACCGCGCCGGATGCGCCGGTCTGGGACGGCATCCTGCTGTCCGTGGGCGGCAACGACCTGATCAAGGCGGCACAGACGCCGACGCAGATCGACGGCGCCGAAGTGCCGCTGCACCTGCGCCTGCTGCGCAACCAGACCGAGTGGGGCCCGCCGTCCGCCGGCGTCGGGCGCTATTTCTCCGAGCCGGGCTGGGCGACTTACGCCGAGTACCTGAAGGCCAACCTGCGTCACCTGCTGACGCTGCGCGACCAGGGGCCTTCGGCCGGCAAGCCGGTCTTCATGCACTGCTATGCCGTGCCGATGCCGCGCCCGGCCGGCGCGGAGGACGCCGGTCACGGTCCGTGGCTGTACCCGGCGCTCAAGGCCTATGCGATCCCGGCCGCCGACTGGGCCGCCGTCAGCCGCCTGATGGTGATGCACCTGGCGCAGCTGCTGAAGACGCTGATGGCGGACAAGGAACAGTTCCCCGGGCTGTTCGTGTTCGACTCGACCGCCGTGCCGCTGGCCGCGGCCGCGCCCGGCGCCAGTGGCATCAGCGGCGACTGGCACAACGAGATCCACCTCAACCACAGCGGCTGCCTGAAGATCGGCCGCGCCTGGTCCGAGCACATCGACCAGGTGCTGACCACCGGCGGCGTCATCGTCGCGACGCCGCCCGGCGGGCGCGGCCGCGCACGTCGCTGAAGAACTGAGGACCGCCCCCGCCGCTGGCCCTCACCCCTGCCCTCTCCCGCAAGCGGGAGAGGGAGCAAGTCGGTCAGCTCGGCGCATTCTCACTCCCTCTCCCGCTTGCGGGAGAGGGTGGGGGTGAGGGCCAGAGGCCTCGGAAGTACTGGCGCTCGAGCGAGGGCCGCAGACTCGCAGACCCGCTCAGTGCTTGTCGCTGCGCGCAATGGCCAGCAGCCGCTCGAGTTCCTCGGCGTGCTCGCGCTTGTTGTGCGCGTGCCAGCGGCCCACCACCCACATCGTGCCCGCCACCAGCAGGCCGAAGATGGTGATCGAGCCGAAGGCCGAGGTACCGAAGCGGGTCAGCATCGTGTACAGCGCCCCCAGGCCCAGGATGCAGGCCTGCTCGTTGAAGTTCTGCACGGCGATCGAACGGCCCGCGCCCATCAGGTTGTGTCCGCGATGCTGCAGCAGCGCGTTCATCGGCACGACCAGGTAGCCGCCGATGCCGCCCAGCATGATCAGGAAGGGGATCGCCACCCAGAGGTTGCCAATGAAGTTCAGCACCAGCATCAGCAGGCCCATGCCGATGCCCAGCGGGATGACGCTGGTGGCCTTGTCCAGACGCACGGCCATCGAGGCCACAACGGCGCCGACCGCCGTGCCGATCGCCACCACGCCGGCCAGCGCCGACGCTTGCGTCGTGCCGTAGCCCAGCGCCGCGGCGGCCCAGGCGAACACGATGTAGCGCATGTTGCCCGACACGCCCCAGAACAGCGTCGTCATGCCCAGCGAGATCTGGCCCAGCTTGTCCTGCCACAGCCGCGAGTTGCAGGCCGCGAACTCGCGCACCAGGTCGGTCGCGCTGTGCGCCAGCGGCTGCAGCGGCGAGTCCGTGCGCGGGATGCGCAGGTTGAAGAGCGCCGCGATGAAATAGAGCACCACCATGAAGGCGATGGCCGCCTCGGGCGCGGTGTCGATGCCGGTGTCGATGAAGGGCACGTCGATGGCCAGCAGCATGGCCGAGGCCTTGTCCCCGATCAGCTGCCCACCGAAGACGGCGCCCAGGATGATCGAAGCGATGGTCAGGCCCTCGATCCAGCCGTTGGCCTTGACCAGCTGCGACGGCGGCAGCAGTTCGGTCAGGATGCCGTACTTGGCCGGGGAGTAGGCGGCGGCGCCGAGGCCGACGATCGCATAGGCGATCAGCGGATGCACCCCCACCAGCATGCTCAGGCAGCCCAATACCTTGATGGTGTTGGAGATGAACATGACCTTGCCCTTGGGCACCGCGTCCGCGAAGGCGCCGACGAAGGGCGCCAGCACCACGTAGAACAGCGCGAACATCGGCACCAGGGCCGCGCGCTGCCATTCGGGGGCGCCGCTGGTGCGGAGCAGTTCCACGGCGGCGACGAACAGCGCGTTATCAGCCAGCGAGCTGAAGAACTGCGCTGACATGATGGTGTAGAAGCCTTTTTTCATCGACCCGGCATACCTGGAACTGCGGTGATCACGCTGGGTCCACGGGGTGGGGAAAGGCAGCGCTGCGGCGGGTTTATAGCACGCGCTCGTTTTCGTAACAGCGCTTCACGGGACAGTGTCTCTGTGCTACTCCGCACCAATTTCTCGGGCCCCGGCGACATCCGGCCCAGCCCCCGCCGGGGCGTGAACCCGTTCATGGCGCGGCACAATGCGGCCCATGCCGCGCCCGATCGAAGCCCTCGTCCATCAGCCCGCCCTGGCCCACAACATCGCCCGCGCCCGCGCCTGCGCGCCGGACGCCCAGGTGTTCGCGGTCGTGAAAGCCAATGCCTACGGTCACGGCATCGAGCGGGTGTTCGACGCGCTGCGCGGCGCCGACGGCTTCGCGCTGCTGGACCTGGACGAGGCCCAGCGCCTGCGCGACCTGGGCTGGCGCGGACCGATCCTGCTGCTGGAAGGCTGCTTCGAGGCCCGCGACCTGGAGCTCTGCTCACGCCTGAAGCTCTGGCACGCGGTGCATCACGAGCAGCAGGTCGACTGGCTGGCCATGCACAAGACCCACGAGCCCCATCGGGTGTTCCTGAAGCTCAACAGCGGCATGAACCGCCTGGGCTTCACGCCGAGCGCCTTCCGTGGCGCCTGGAACCGGCTGAACGCGTTGCCACAGGTGGACGAGATCTCGCTGATGACGCACTTCTCGGACGCCGACGGTCCGCGCGGCATCGCGCACCAGATCGCCGTCTTCAAGGAGGCCACCGCCGACCTGCCCGGCGCGCGCTCGCTGAGCAACAGCGCGGCCATCCTGCGCCACAGCCAGGACCCCGTCGTGCGGGCCGACTGGGTGCGCTCGGGCATCATGACCTACGGCAGCGCGCCCGATTTCCCGGAGCATGACATCACGCACTGGGACCTGAAGCCGACGATGACGCTGCGGGCCAAGGTGCTGGCGGTGCAGCACCTGCGCGAAGGCGACAGCGTCGGTTACGGCAGCAGCTTCGTGGCGCAGCGCACGATGCGCATCGGCACGGTGGCCTGCGGTTACGCCGACGGCTACCCGCGCCACGCGGCGCACGGCACGCCGGTGCTGGTCGGCGGCCGGCGCAGCGCGACGATCGGCCGCGTCTCGATGGACATGCTGGCGGTCGACCTCACCGACCTGCCGGACGAAGGCATCGGCAGCGAGGTCACGCTGTGGGGCCAGGGCCCGGGCGGCGCCGTGCTGCCGATCGACGAGGTGGCCCGCAACGCCGGCACGATCGGCTACGAGCTGATGTGCGCCGTGGCCAAGCGCGTGCCCATCCACGTCGAGTCGCTGGGCTGAGCCCGCGCACCCGCCCGCCTCGCTGGCCTCATGCACCTGGACTGGACGCCGGCGGACTGGGAGCTCGAGATCTCCGCGATCCGCGCCAGCGGCCCGGGCGGCCAGAACGTCAACAAGGTCAGCAGCGCGGTGCACCTGCGTTTCGACATCCGGCGCTCGACGCTGCCGGCGCTGATCAAGGAGCGGCTGCTGGCGCTCAGCGACCAGCGGATCACCGCCGAGGGCGTCGTGGTGATCAAGGCGCAGGAATCGCGCAGCCAGGAACAGAACCGGCTCGACGCGATCGCGCGCCTGATCGCGCTGGCGCAGAGCGTCGCCCACACGCCGAAGGCGCGAAGGGCGACGAAACCGACCTACGGATCGCAGAAGCGCCGGCTGGAATCCAAGAGCCAGCGCGGCGACATCAAGGCCGGGCGCGGCAAGGTCCGCCTGGACTGAGCACGCCGTCCGGCCATCCACGAAGAAGAGCCACGAGGGAGCGTTCATGTTCAAGGCAGTGCGGATCCTGATCCTGCTGGGGATCCTGGTCACGGTGGCGGGCACCACGCTGCTCGGCCGCTGGCAGGCGCAGTCCTGGAAGCGGCCGCAGGTCGTGACGCTGTATCCGATCAACGCGTCGGGCGACGCGGCGACGCAGGCCTTCCTCGAGAAGCTGGACGTCGGCGCGTTCGCGGACCTGGAGCCCTACTTCCAGCAGGAGGCGGCGCGCCACGGCGTGTCGCTGTCGCAGCCGGTGAAGATCGTGCTGGGCGGTCGCCCCCGCACGGTGCCGCCGACGACGCCGCGCGACGGCGGACCGCTGTCCGCGATCTCCTGGAGCCTGCGCATGCGCTGGTGGGCGTGGCGCCAGACCCCGCCGAGCTCGCCGGTGCCGGACGTGAAGCTCTTCCTCATGTATCACCCGGCGGACCACGCCGGAGCGCTGCCCCATTCGACCGGGCTGGAGAAGGGGCGGCTCGGGCTGGTGCATCTCTTCGCGACGAAGTCGCAGCAGGCGCAGAACCAGGTCGTCATCGCGCACGAGGCGCTGCACACCTTCGGCGCGAGCGACAAGTACGACCCGTCGACGCTGGCGCCGGTGTTCCCCGAGGGGTATGCGGCGCCTCGCCAGGAGCCCCGGTATCCGCAGACCGCCGCCGAACTCATGGCCGGCCGCATCCCGATCCGCGAGGGCGAGCTGCGGATCCCCTCGAGCCTGGGCGAAACCGTCGTCGGTCCGGCCACCGCGATCGAGATCGGCTGGGTGAAGTAAGCGATTGTTCCCCTCCCCCTATTCATGGGGGATCGCAAGCGCTTTGCAAATCTGACATGGAGAGAATCCGACCCAAGAGGGAAGGAACTCCATGAACAAGAAGATCGGCGGGCTGACGCTCGCCCTGGCGGCCGTCGCCGGCGTGGCCGCGACCTCGGCGAGGGCCGAGCGTCTGGAGGTCACGTTCAGCGGCACGCTGAACCGGGCCTATGAATACTGCAACTCGGAATGCGCCCATCCGGGCGAGTTCACCGAGTCGGCGATCGCGCCGCTGAGCTTTACCCGCACGCTGGTGTTCGAGATCGGCAAGGATGCCGGCATGAACGAGGCCTGGGTGATCGGCTACCCGTCGACGGACTTCCAAGGGCGCCCGATCTGGACGGAACTCGGCTCGCAGGACATGGGGGTGACGTATCAGACAGCTGCGCCGCCTGCAGCCCTGGCGCCGCAAGCGCTGTACGACTGGGCGCGAATCGGCAGGGCCCAGGACAGCGTCGCCAGCCTCCAGGTGGCCTCGCGATACCGGATGATCGACAGCTATCCGGGAGAGACCGGCAATGAACGGCGCCAGGAAACCTGGACTCTGAGCCAGCGCCAGACCTGGACGGACGCGACCGGTACGGAATTTTCCGAACACCTGGGATTCTTTGGCTGGCAGCCGTTCAACGTGACGCCGGACAACATCGGCGAGAGCTTCACGACGGGCCAGTACATGGATCTGCTGCGCCGGAGCATCGGCTGCGCGGGTTGCGGGAACTCGGTCTACATGGGTCTGGGCAGCAACGACCAGGACGGCCGGAACGTCGAGTACTGGGGCACGGTCAGCACGTTGAGCGTGCGCGACCTGAGCGCGGCCGTGGTGCCGGAGCCGTCGACCTACGCGCTGATGCTGGCCGGCGTGGCGGCGATCGGGTTCGCTGCACGGCGTCGCCGCGCGGCAGAAGCGATCAAGCCCTGATCTCTTCCAGCAGATCCGGATGGCGGTCGAGCAGCCGCAGCAGCTTGATCAACGCGAGCGGCGGCTGCGTCTTGCCGGTCTCATAGCGGGAGAAGGCATTGACGCCGCCGCCGAAGATCTCGCCAGCCTCGCGCTGATCCAGCGCGAGGCGCTTGCGGACCTGCGAAATGAAGGAAGGGTCGAACTGCGAAGCGTTCACCTGCCTCGTGAACGCGCGTACCGCGCGCATGACGCGACCGGACTCATCCATGTCCATCGTGACCTCGTCGCACGAAGGGCAGAAGTCTCCGGTGACAGCCGGAATGGTCGTGGTCATGCCCTTGTAGACATGCTCGATGTCGCGGGTGTCACGCACCGTCTTTGCAAATCCGCATGCCGGACATTTCATTTCACAGCTCCTTGAACGAGACGAGCACCACCTCTTCGTACACGCTCAACTTGAGATAGAGCCGCCCTCGGGACGTTGTCGGCCGGTAGACGTCTTGCCACTCGCGATGGTCGTGATACGTGGTCATGCTCTTGTAGAAGTCCCCCTGGCTCAACGCCAGGACCACCCCCGCCATTTCTTGTTCGCTGAAGCCCAGGGCTTCGGCGCCAAGGGACGCCGAGAGCGTCGCCCGGATTCGACCTTGGGACACCAGTTGCTTGACCGTGCCCAGCGGGAAATGTGCTTTGTGCTTTTCCATCGGATATTAACCTAGTTGGTTATCGACGGAAAGACGCAAAGCAGCGCTCCGTCATCGAGGGACGAAGCGTCTGATCGAACGACGCCGGCGACCTTGCGATATCGCAAGACCTGGCCCCGGTTCCCGCTTCAGCGGGAGGCTGTCAGCGAGGCTTCAAACAGCACATCGAACCGAAAGTGACAACGCGCTCACCGCTGCGGCCGCGTCGCGACGTAGATGCTGCCCAGGCACAGCGCCATGCCGGCGAGCGCCAGCAGCGTCGGCCGCCAGCCTTCGAAGATCGCCGAGATGCCCAGCGCGATGACCGGGATCACCACGCCGGTCAGCGCCGCGCGCGCCGTGCCTTGCCGCTGCGCCAGCTTGAAGTACAGAACGAAGGCCACCACCGAGCCGAACACCGCCAGGTAGAGCAGGCTGGACACGTATTCGGCCGTCCACGCGAAGTTCAGGCCCTGCCCCGACACCACCGAGGTCGTCAGCAGGAACACCGCCCCGTAGCCCATGCTCCACGCCAGCACCGGCACCAGCGCCAGGCCGCGACGAGTCAGCGTCAGCGTGAGCACGTTGCCGATGCACGCGGCCAGCACCGCCGCCAGGCCCATCGCCAGGCCGTAGGCGGCCGTCGGACGCGCGCCGGTCGAGGCGATTTCCGGCCAGAAGATCATCACCACGCCCACCACCGCACCGGCTGACGCCGCCAGGAAACGCGCCGTCACCCGCTGCGCGAAGAAGATCCGCCCCGACAGCGCGTTGCCGAACACCATCAGGCAGAACAGCACCGCCACCAGCCCGCTGGGGATGTGGCGCTCGGCCTCGTACACGGAGAAGTAGTTGCCGCTGTACTGGACGATGCCGGTCGCCAGCATCAGCCCGTGCGCCGACACCGGCAGCTTCAGCGACAACTTCTGCCAGCGCGCGAATCCCGCCAGCATCAGCGCCGCCAGCCCGAAGCGCCAGCCGACCGAGTTCAGGATCGGCACCCCCGACGCGAGCTGGTACAGGATCACGTGCCAGGTGCTGGCCCAGATCAGCGTCGGACCCCAGAACAGCCAGCGATCGGAAACAGTGGACATGCGCCTCAGCAGGTCGAAGGATGGGAGGGCGCCAGCCGCGTCAGCAACGCCGACAGCGCCTCGGTCACGAAGGGCGCATTCTCGAGATTGGAGATGTGTCCGGCGTCGGGAACGATCACGTGGCGGCAGCCGATGACTTCGGCCATCCGCGCGGATTCGGCCGGCGGACGAGGGATATCGAAGGCCCCGCTCATCACCAGGACGCGGTCGGGGTCGAGCGCCGAGATGCGCGACAGCGCGTCCGGTCGCCCGAAGATGAGCCGCCCCAGGGGCGCGATGGAATCCCGCAGGCGATCCGACGGGAACGCCTCCAGCGCCCGCCTGAACGCGGCCGGCAGCGGTTCGCCCGGATCAGCGCCGGCACGGAAGAACAGCGGGACGACGGCGTCGAGCACCGGGGTCGGGAAGCCGCCCTTCGCCTCGACCGCATCGAGCATCTGGAAGTAGCGTGCGCGCGTCGGCGCCGGCTCCTCGCCGAGGAAGCTGTCCATCATGACCAGCGCGCGGATGCGTTCCGGCTCACGCAGCGCGAGCTCCGCCCCCCACATGCCGCCGACCGACAGCCCGACCACCGCGCAGGCGGACACGTCGAGCGCATCCAGCAGGCGGCTCATCTGGCCGGCCAGGTCGCCCGGGGTGCGCGTTCCCTCGGGGAGCGCCCCGGACCTGCCGTGCCCCCACAGGTCGGGCACGATGACGCGGAAGGTCCGCGAGAGCGCCTCGATCTGCGGCGCCCACATGGCGGAGTTCCAGAGGTAGCTGTGACCGAGCAGGACCGGAAAGCCGGTCCCGCGGTCGAGGAAATGAAGCGACTGGCCGTCGATGTCGACAAAGGGCATGGCGAGACTGTGTAGGCGGTGGAAGGTCGACGGCCGGACGAGGCCGTCCCCGGCCCTCCCCGCTCGCCGGGAGCGAGCGATCGGGACGGGCCTTGACCCCCTAGTGGTCCGGACAGTCCGGACGCTTCAGTCCGCCGCCTTCTTGAAGGTCGCCAGCAGAGCGCCCGCGCCGACGAACAGCGAGCCGAAGATCCGGTTCATCGCCTTGAGGTGCGACTCCGAGCGCAGCGCGCGCAGGACGCGCGCCGCCAGCAGCGTGTAGCCGGCCATCACGACGGCGTCGGTGAAGGCCAGCGTCGCGCCGATCACCGCGTACTGCTGCGGCAGGCTGTGGTGCAGGTTCAGGAACTGCGGCACCACGGCCAGCAGGAACACGGTGCCCTTGGGGTTGACCGCGTTGATGCCCCAGCCGCGCAGGATCAGGTCGCGGCGCGAGACCTGCTTCGACTCGGCCTGCTCCGCCACCAGCGGCTTGGCCGGCGAGCGCCATTGCTGGATGCCCAGATACACGAGGTAGGCCACGCCGGCCCACTTGACCACCGCGAAGGCCTGCTCGGAGGCCGCGATCAGCGCGCCCAGGCCGGCACCCACCACCACGATCTGGGTCAGGATGCCCAGGATCAGGCCGATCGTCATGAAGTAGCCGCGCTGGAAGCCGTGATTCAGTCCCGCGCTCATCGCCGCGATGGCACCGGCGCCCGGGGACAGGCTGATGGCCCAGGAGGCCGCGAAAAACCCCAGCCAGACTGACAACTCCATGATCGACTCCTTCGAACGAGCCGAGGTTGTAGCACGCCGCCCCACGCGCCGACGAAGGTCAGGGCATTGACGGGCGGTGAGCCGGTTATGCCTCCTCCCACATTCGGAATGCCACCCCCGCGGCCGCGCTTCAATAATCGCGCGCCATGTCCGCTTCCGTCCTGCTCGCCGTCGTCGCCGCCTATTTCCTGCTGCTGCTGACGGTGGCTTGGTGGACGTCCCGCCGCGCGGACAACGACAGCTTCTTCATCGGCAACCGCAACAGCCACTGGGGACTGGTCGCCTTCGGGATGATCGGCACCTCGCTGTCCGGCGTGACCTTCATCAGCGTGCCGGGCTCGGTCGGCACCGGCGGGTTCGGCTATTTCCAGATCATGCTGGGCCAGTTCGCCGGCTACGCGGTCGTCGCCTTCGTGCTGCTGCCGCTGTACTACCGGCTCAACCTGAGTTCCATCTACCGCTACCTGGGCGCCCGCCTGGGGGTGGCCGCCCATCGCACCGGCGCCGGCTTCTTCATCCTGTCGCGCACGCTCGGCGCCACCGCCCGCCTCTACCTGGTCGTGCGCATCCTGCAGGACCTGGTGCTGGCCCAGTTCGGCATGCCGTTCTGGCTCAGCGCGCTGCTGGTGCTCGTGATGATCCTGCTCTACACGGTCGAGGGCGGCGTGAAGACCATCGTCTGGACCGACACGCTCCAGACCACCGGCATGCTGGGCGGCCTGGTGATCTGCGTGGTGTTCCTGCTCCATGCGCTGGGCCTGGACCTGACCACGGGCTGGCAGGCCATGCGGGCGGCCGGCCTCGCCGACGTCTTCGTCACCGACCCGATGAGCGCGTCCCACTGGGCCAAGCAACTGCTGGCCGGTGCGGCGATCGCCGTCGCCATGACCGGCCTCGACCAGGAGATGATGCAGAAGAACATCTCGGTGAAGCGGCTGGCCGACGCCCAGAAGAACATGATGGTGATGGCGGCCATCATGACCGTCGTCGTGCTGCTGTTCCTCTTCCTCGGCGGCCTGCTCACGATGTATGCGCGGCAGCAGGACATCGCCGCCCACGGCGACCGGCTGTTCCCGGCCGTCGTGATGGGCCACCTGCCGGCCTGGGTGCAGCTGATCTTCGTGGTGGCGCTGATCTCGGCGCTGTTCCCCAGCGCCGACGGCGCCATCACCGCGCTGACCTCCAGCACCTGCATCGACCTGCTCGGGCTGCAGGAACGCCGCGACTGGGACGAGGCCCGCAAGCGCCGCGTGCGCAAGGCGGTGCACCTCGGATACGCGCTGGTCTTCCTGCTGCTGACGCTGGGTTTCCGCTGGCTCGACGACCCGAGCATGGTCAACCTGATCCTCAAGCTCGCGGGCTACACCTACGGGCCGCTGCTGGGCCTGTTCGCCTTCGGCATCCTCACCACGCGGACCCTGCGCGCCGGCGTCCTGCCCTGGATCTCGCTGGCCGCGCCGGCCTTGTGCTGGGCCGTCGACGCGCATCAGGCCACGCTGTTCGGGGACTACCGGATGGGGCTGGAGCTGCTGCTGGTGAACGCCGCGCTGACCTTCGCAGGGTTATGGGCGGGTTCGCGTTCTCCGATGGCCAGGAGCGAGCGTTCCGCAGCGGCGGACTGATCCTCGCCCGGTATCCTGCGGCGATGTGCCACGACGCACGCTCCGCCGCCTCCCATGTCGCACGCTCATCGCGCCCACCACGCCCGTCGCGCCTCGAAGCCCCCCTCGTCCGCCCAGCGCCACCATGCGCGGCTGCGCTGGATCGAGGACCTGCGGCGCCAGCTGCGCGGCAGGTTCCTGCTCCGGCTGCACGTCTTCGTCATCGCGATGCTGATGCTCGGCGCGCTGATGCTGGGCGGCGCGGGTTTGCGGGCGATGGGCATGGAAGCGCTGGCCTGGCGCTACGCCCTGCTGCTGCCGGCCAGCTATCTGATCTACCTGGGCCTGTTGCGCGTATGGGCGCGGGCGCTGCTGCGCCGCGAAGGGTCGCCGCTGGACGACATGCCGGACCTGCTGGATTTCGGCACCCAAATCGCCGGCAACCTGGGACGCGGACGTCCCCCTGTGCCGTTCCGCAGCGGCGGCGGCGGCGATTTCGGTGGTGGCGGGGCTTCCGGAGACTTCTCCACAAGCGCATCCACATCCTTGCCCACCGACTTGCCAACACCCTTTTCCACAGCTTGTCCATCGAGCTTGTCCACAGCCGGCGACGCACTCGGCTCGGCCGGCGACGCGATCGGCGGCCTGGATGAGGGCGCGATCGTCGCCGTGCCGATCGCGCTGATCCTCGCCGTCGCTGCGGCCCTGGGCTTCTGCGTCTTCGGGCTGTTCGGGGTGGAGGTCCTGCTGGCGGCGTCCGTCGAGCTGGCCCTGGCGAGCGTCGCCGGCGGCATGGCGTGGCGGCGCCTGCAGGAGGGGGGCTTCTGGCGCTGCGCCGTTCGTCACACCTGGCTGCCGGCCCTGTCGCTGGTGCTGGTGGGCGTGCTGCTCGGTGCGGCCGTCGACCGCTGGATCCCGGCCGCCGACTCGCTGCCGCACGCGTGGCATCTGATCCGGGTGAAGTAGCCGCCCGAGCGGGCGGCCTCCTGCCGGAAGCGGGCCGGGACGGCGGCGACAATCCCGGCCCATGGCCACCCAGAAATCCCACTACGTCTGCTCCGAATGCGGCGCCACCAGCGCCAAGTGGTTAGGCCGCTGCCCGTCCTGCAGCGCCTGGAACACCCTCGTCGAGACCGCCGCCGAACCGGCCGCCGGCAAGAACCGCTTCCAGGCGCTGGCGCGCAGCCAGCCGGTGGCGACGCTGTCCGAGATCGAGGCCCGCGACTTCGACCGCACGCCCACCTCGCTGGAGGAACTCGACCGTGTGCTGGGTGGCGGCATCGTCACCGGCGGCGTCGTGCTGATCGGCGGCGACCCCGGCATCGGCAAGTCGACACTGCTGCTGCAGGCCGTCGAGGCGCTCTCCAAGCGGATGAAGGTCCTGTACGTGACCGGCGAGGAGTCCGGCGCGCAGGTCGCGATGCGCGCCCGTCGGCTGGGCCTGGACGGCTCGCAGGTGCGGGTGCTGGCTGAGATCGGCCTGGAGAAGATCCTCGCCACCATCGAGGTCGAGCGGCCCGACTTCTGCGTCATCGACTCCATCCAGACGCTGTATTCCGAGCAGCTGTCCTCCGCACCGGGTTCGGTCGCGCAGGTGCGGGAATGCGCCGCGCAGCTGACCCGCACCGCCAAGTCCGGCGGGTGCGCGATGGTGCTGGTCGGCCACGTGACCAAGGAAGGCGCGCTGGCCGGGCCGCGCGTGCTGGAGCACATCGTCGACACCGTCCTCTACTTCGAGGGCGACACCCACAGCAGCTACCGGCTGGTGCGCGCGATCAAGAACCGCTTCGGCGCGGTCAACGAGATCGGCGTCTTCGCGATGACCGAGAAGGGCCTGAAAGGCGTCACCAATCCGAGCGCCATCTTCCTGTCCACGCACGGCGAGCCGGTGCCCGGCTCCTGCGTGCTGGTGACGCTCGAAGGCACCCGGCCGCTGCTGGTCGAGCTGCAGGCGCTGGTCGACGGCGGCGGCCCCAGCCCGCGGCGGCTGTCGGTGGGCCTGGAGCGCGACCGCCTGGCGATGCTGCTGGCGGTGCTGCACCGGCATGCGGGCGTCGCGACGATGGACCAGGACGTGTTCGTCAACGCCGTCGGCGGCGTGCGCATCAGCGAACCGGCGGCCGACCTGGCCGTGCTGCTCGCGATCCAGAGCTCGCTGCGCGGCAAGCCGCTGCCCAAGGGCTTCATCGCCTTCGGCGAAGTCGGCCTCGCGGGCGAGGTCCGCCCCGCGCCCCGCGGCCAGGAGCGGCTGAAGGAGGCCGCCAAGCTGGGCTTCTCGATCGCCGTCGTGCCGCAGGCCAACGCGCCCAAGAAGCCCATCGACGGCCTGACCGTGCACCCGGTCGCCCGCATCGAGGACGCCATCGAGATCCTGCGCGGCATGTGAGCCCGGCCGCCGGCGCCATCCGCAATCGCCGCAGCCGCCGGCGCGGCGGGCCGACGACAATCCCGGGTTCCGCCCCATCTTTCCGGAGTTCTCCCGCATGAACCGCCTCGTCGGCATCCTTCTCGCCATCGCCGCCATCGTCGCCGGCACCGCCTTCTTCGGCTGGAAGGGCGCGATCCTGGGCACCTCCGCCGTCATCTTCTACCTGCTGCTGCAGTTCTCCCAGCTGATGCGCGTCATGCGCACCGCCCAGAACTCGCCGCTGGGGCACGTCTCCAGCGCGATCATGCTGAACGCGAAGCTGCACGCCGGCATGAAGCTGATCGACCTGATCCGGATGTGCAAGTCGCTGGGCGTCAAGGTCGACAAGCAGACCTACCGCTGGACCGACACCGGCGGCGACGCGGTGGACGTCGTCATGGAACGTGGCGTGGTCGCGCGATGGACGCTGATCCGCGCCCAGGCGCCCGCCGCGGACGCCCCCGCCGACACACCGGCCGCATAAAATCCCCGACTTTGCAGCACCCGGCCCCCAGCGCGGCCGAAAAGGAAGACCCATGTCTCTGGACGATCGCGACGGCAAGATCTGGATGGACGGCGAGCTGGTGGACTGGCGCGACGCCAAGATCCATGTGCTGACCCACACGCTGCACTACGGCTGCGGCGCCTTCGAGGGCGTGCGCGCGTACCAGACCGACAAGGGCACGGCGATCTTCCGGCTGCGCGAGCACACCGAGCGCCTGTTCAACAGCGCCAAGATCCTGCGGATGAAGATCCCGTTCTCGATCGAGCAGGTCGAAGAGGCGCAGAAGGCGGTCGTGCGCGAGAACCAGCTGGCCAGCTGCTACCTGCGCCCGCTCACCTGGATCGGCAGCGAGAAGCTGGGCGTCAGCCCCAAGGGCAACAAGATCCACCTGATGGTCGCCGCCTGGGCCTGGGGCGCCTACCTGGGCGAGGAAGGCCTCAAGCGCGGCATCCGCGTCAAGACCAGCAGCTACACCCGCCACCACGTCAACATCACGATGACGCAGGCCAAGACGGTGTCGAACTACACCAACTCGATCCTGGCCAACATGGAAGCGACCGAGGACGGCTACGACGAGGCGATGCTGCTGGACGCCTCGGGCTTCGTGTCCGAGGGCGCGGGCGAGAACCTCTTCATCATCAAGAACGGCGTCGTGTACACGCCGGACCTGTCGGCGGGCGCGCTCAACGGCATCACCCGCAACACCATCTTCGCGATCTGCCAGGACCTGGGCCTGAAGCTCGTGGAGAAGCGCATCACCCGCGACGAGGTCTACATCTGCGACGAGGCCTTCTTCACCGGCACCGCCGCGGAAGTCACGCCGATCCGCGAGCTCGACCGCATCGAGATCGGCATCGGCAGCCGCGGCCCGATCACCGAGAAGATCCAATCGGCCTTCTTCGACATCGTCAACGGCCGCAACCCCAAGTACGCCCACTGGCTGAGCCTGGTCTGAGCGGGTCCCGTCGCCCCCGTCGCTTCCTCACCCCGCCAGACCGCCAGCCGTCGCCAGCCTTCAAGAACAAGATCATGAGCGCCAACACCACCACGCCCAAGGCCACCGTCGAAGTCACCGCCAAGGACCTGCAAGGTCCGGGCGTCGTCTTCTGCCCGAATCCCAAGATGCCGCTGTGGAGCAACCACCCGCGCGTCTTCATCGACCTGAGCCACGCCGGCGAAGGCGCCTGCCCGTACTGCGGCACGCTGTACAAGCTGAAGGCCGGCGAGCAGCTGCCCTCCGGCCACTGATCCCCGGCGGCCGACGCCGCCCGCTCCCTTGAACAAGGAACGAGACCCATGGTGCGCAAGCCTCAGACCGCCCTGCTGCTGGCCTCTCCCGAGGACACCGAAGCGCAGTTCTACGAGGCCCTGCAGGCCGGCGACCTGGAGCGCCTGATGGCCGTCTGGGGCGACGAGGACGAAGTCTGCTGCGTGCATCCGGGCGGACCGCGCGTCGTCGGCGCGGCGGCGATCCGGGCGAGCTTCGAGCAGATCTTCGCCAGAGGGTCGATTCCCGTTCACCCGGAGTGCCAGCGCCGGCTCGTCAACGGCGAGACGGCGATCCACCAGGTGCTGGAACGCGTCGAGATCACCGACGAGGACGGCACGCAGAGCGCCTGGGTCGTGGCCACGAATGTCTACCTGAAGACGGCGCTGGGCTGGCGCATGGTCGCGCACCACGCGAGCCCTGGCACCTCGCAGGACGTGAAGCAGGAGATGGCTATCGTGTCCGCGGGCGCGCCGACGACCTTGCATTGAGAGGACCGGCGATGCAGTACCAGGCGTCTCCCTGGTTGCCTGGCGGCCATGCACAGACCATCTGGCCAGTACTCTTTTCGCGGCGCTACGACGGAGACCCGCCGCGGTTCCGCCGTGAGCGCTGGAACACGCCGGACGGCGACTTCATCGACGTCGAGCATCTGGTCGATCCGTCGATGGATCCCCCGACGGATCCGTCCATCGAGAGGACGCGCGGCCCCGCGACCGGCGCCTCCGCCGATGCCGGTCCCGAACGCCCGCTTCTCGTGCTGTTCCACGGCCTGGAAGGCTCGGTGCAGAGCCAGTACGTGCAAGCCTTCGCCGCCGTCGCGCGGCGTCGCGGCTGGGCTTTCGCGATGCCTTACTTCCGGGGCTGCTCGGGCGAGATCAACCTCGCGCCGCGCGCGTACCACTCGGGCGACTACGTCGAGATCGGCTGGATCCTGGAGCGGCTGCGTGCCGCGCATCGCGGCCCGATCGTGGCGGCGGGTGTCTCGCTGGGCGGCAACGCGCTGATGCGCTGGGCGCAGGAGGCCGGCGAGACTGCCGCCGACACGGTGAAGGCGGTGTGCTCGATCTGCTCGCCGCTGGACCTGACGGCGGCCGGCCATGCCATCGGCAAGGGCTTCAACCGGCTGGTCTACACCCGCATGTTCCTGCGGACGATGATGCCCAAGGCGATGAACAAGCTGAAGCAGTACCCGGGCCTGTTCGACGCCGAGCGGATGCGGCGGGTGCGCGACCTCTACGAGTTCGACAACCTCTTCACCGGGCCGCTGCACGGCTTCCGGGACGTGGACGACTACTGGCTGCGCGCCTCGGCCAAGCCGCACCTGGCGCGCATCCGCGTGCCGGCGCTGGTGCTGAACGCGCGCAACGACCCGTTCGTGCCGGCACACAGCCTGCCGGAGCAGGGCCATGTCGGCGCCCACGTGACGCTGTGGCAGCCGCGCGAAGGTGGGCATGTCGGATTCCCGTCGGGCCGCCCGCCCGGGCACGTGCGCACGATGCCCGAGCGGGTGACCGACTGGCTGGCGATGCGGCTCTGAGTCCGTCGACCCCGGACCGCGAAGGAACGCTCATGGACGCAATCGTCGAAGCCGCACTGAAGAAGTGGCCCAACGTGCCGCACTGCTACGGCTGGCTGGCGCTGGACGCGCGCGGCGACTGGTACATGCGCGACGAGCGCACCCAGGCCGCGGGCCCGTTCCCGGCGGTCAAGGGCAGCCGTATCGTGCACGACAAGCTGATCGGCTTCATCGCCCGCAATTACGCGTCTGACGACCAGGGCGCCTGGTTCTTCCAGAACGGCCCGCAGCGGGTCTACCTGCAGCTGGAGGCCGCGCCGTGGATCTGGCGCCTGCAGCCCGACGGCCGGGTGCTCAGCCACACCGGCCGGGAGGCCGATGTCGCCGCGGCGGTGCTGGACGAGCACGACCGGCTGTTCCTCGAGACCGACTTGGGCGTCGGCCTGGTCCACACGCAGGACATGGGACCGGCGGCGGATGCGATCGAGTCGGGTCGCTGGACGATGTCGAACGCGACGCATGCCGAGCTACTCGCCCGCCATGGGGTGGTGTTGGTCCCCGTCGACCCGAAGGGCGAGCCGGGCAAGGCCTGACCCTCGCCGTCCGCCCATGAGCCCATGAAAAAGCCGACCCTTGGGTCGGCTTTCGTGTCCCTGGGGGGACGGCTTACTGCGACGCGGCGGAAGCCGGCGCGGCGGGCGCCGAAGCGCCGGCATCGGCACCGGAGGCGGCCGCGGCGGGCAGCTTGGGCTCGTCGAACTTGGCGCCGCCCTGGTTGGCCATGTAGACGACGGCGCGGGAGATCTCGAAGTCGCTGAAGTCGCCGCCGCCCTGCGGGCCCATGTTGCCCTTGCCCTTGAGGGCGGAGTGCACCAGGGTGTCGAAGCCGGTCTTCACGCGCGGGCCCCACGCGTCGTGGTCGCCGAGCTTGGGGGCGCCGGCCGCGCCGGTGGCGTGGCAGGCCGAGCACTGGGCCTGGAAGACCTGTTCGCCGGACTTCATGGCGGCGGGATTGGAGAGGTCCTTGAGCTCGATCGCGCCCACGGGCTGGATGCGGGCGGCGACGGCCTCGGCCTCGAGGCCGGAGCCGCCGGCGCCGGGCTTGATCTCGCTGGACACGTAGTTCGCGAGCATCACGATGATCACGATCGGAATGACGAAGGCGAAGAAGACCGCGACGATCAGTTGCTTGGGTGTCTTGATCGGGCCCTCGTGGGCGTCGTGACCGGCTGCGTGCGTGTCCTGGGCGTTGGCGTGGTCCTGGGTTCCGCTCATGAATTCCTCGTGGATCGAATCGACTACGGCAGAAACGGGGTCCGCCGTTCGAAGGGCGCCGCGAGGCGGGAGAGCCCTGGGAAGACCGGACCGGGGAACAGCAAATCGGCGCAGTATAGCCAGCCCCCCGCCGCCCCACCCTGGGGCTTTCGTCAAGGTCGGCACAGGGGTGGGGCAGGTGTTGCGCGAGGGTCGCGCGGGTGTTCGAGAAGAGGTTGTTTCGCCCGAAGACGAGCGCTCGGTCCGAGTCGGCTCAGAAGGAGGCTAGAATGCGCGCTTCCCGCGGCGACCGTGGTGAAGTGGATATCATTGGGCCCTCCGAAGGCTTAGTCGCAAGTTCGATTCTTGCCGGTCGCACCAGAACATCGAGAAGCCGGTTGTCACGTGATGTGGCAACCGGCTTTTCTCTTGGTGGTGCTTGCAGGGGTACTTCAGTCGCCGGGCACGAGCGGCGCGACAAAGCGCCCGACTGCGATCTGGTTCTCCGCGGCCAGGCGCCGCATCGCATCGGAGATCGGTGCCGCCAGCTTCTCCGTCTGGGCCGCGAGCCAGAAGCTGTTGGCCGCCCGAGCCGCGCGCCCCCACACCTCCGGGTTGGCGCCGATCGGTCCGACCTTGGGCTGGATCGGCGTCAGGTCCGGATCCACGCCCCCGCCGATGGAGGCATAGCGCATCGGCAAGATGTCATAGGCGGGCGCGATTCCCTGATAGTCCCCCTCCTCGTCGATCAGCAAGGAGATGTTCTCGAAGTGACGGTCTCCGTTCCCGATCAGTTCGCTGAAGGCGGCCATCGTGTCGACATGCCGGGCGTCTTGCGACGACAGCATCCTGGCCGTCTCGCACCGCGCCGCGAACTCCGGCCAGCTGTCGCGCCGGCCGAAGACCTCATCGTCGATGGCGCCGGCCGACAACAAGCCGACGCGGCCGTTCAGGCCCACCCGATCGAATCGCTCCACTTCGAGAAACACGTAGTCGTCGGCGGTCAGAAGTTGCGTTCGCGACGCTGGAACGCCGACCTCGGCCAGCGCGCGTAGCGCCAGGTGCTCGAGCGGCAGCAGTTCCGCCATCCGGCTCCCCAGCTTTGCGAACTTCACGATGACATGCCCGGTCTCCGTCAGCCAGAGGAACTTGGGCTGCTCCCCCCCCGCGCTGGAGCCGTAGACCGCCGACTTCAACGCGGACGCCATCTCGACGTACGCCGCCAGCTTCTCCGCGTCAGGAACGGACCTGGCCTGAAGCAGGTCCATCTCCAGCTGCAGGGAGATGTTCCCGAACACCAGGTTCCCCGGCAGATTGAGCCCCCGGGTGAACAGATAGGCGATGCGATGCTCGTCCCGCCAGTCTGACAGGCTCTGGGGGAACCCTTGCGCGAGGGCCAGCTCTCGGGCCAGTTGGCGACCCAGGAAACCTGACGGGGCCGCGAAGTTCATGTACGGCGGAAGTCCGTCATAAAGCGTCGCGCGCCCGTTCGGGCCCGCCAGGCGCTCCAGGGTCGATCCATTGCTCAGGAACTCGAGATCGGCAAACGGCGTGAACGTGCCCGACCTCGTGACCCGGTAGACCTTCTGCCGGGATTCCAGTCCGGCCGGAAGCGCGCGAAGCAGTGCATAACGCGGCGTCCTGTCTCCTCGAACCCGGAAACTGGTGATCGATTGCGGGTTGCGCTGAATAGTTCGTGAAAGCGTCGGTTGGCTGACACCCAAGGCCACGGAGAGCTCCGCGGATGTCCGCGGTCCCTCTCGTAAAACACGCTCCAGCGCCTGATGCAAATCAGCGGCCATGCGCCCTCCTGCAAGGGCCGCGGAGACTGCTCCATGAATAGTTCGCTGAATAGTTCAGGAATTGCATATCCGATCATCTTGGGGGCGATCGCATGAAATTGCAATGGCTCGCCCATGAGATCCTGCAACTCAGGCCGCACAGCGCAGAATCGGCGTCCATGCGCCTCCTCATCCTCGGCGGCACCGTCTTCCTCGGTCGCCATGTCATCGACGCCGCGCTGGCGCGCGGTCACACGGTCTCGATGCTGAATCGCGGCCGGCACGGCCGCGAGCTGTTCCTCGACGTCGAACGCCTCGTCGGCGATCGCGACGGAGACATGAGCGCGCTGCGCGGCCGCGAGTTCGATGCGGTCATCGACTGTTCCGCGTTCAATCCGGCTCAGATCGAGCGCACCGTCGCCGCGCTCGACACGGGCTCGCCGCACGTGGTGTTCGTGTCCTCGATCTCGGCCTACGGCGTGTTCCCACCGCATCGCGTCTTCGACGAATCCACGCCACTGGCCGAGGGTAACGAAGGCTACGGACCGCTCAAGGCCCGCGCCGAGGAAGCGCTCGTACGCGCCCTGCCCGACCGGCACGCGATCGTCCGCCCGGGTCTGATCGTCGGCCCGCACGATCCGACCGGTCGATTCACCTACTGGCCGACACGCGTCGCGCGCGGCGGCGAGGTCCTGGCGCCTGGACGCCCCGAACGTCCGGTGCAGGTCATCGACGTCCGTGATCTCGCGGCGTTCTGTGTGTCGCTCGCGGAATCTCGCACGACGGGCGCCTTCAATGCCGTCGGTCCAGGAATGCCGATGCAGGCCCTGCTCGACGCCTGTCTCGAAGCGGCGCCCGACAGCGACGCCCGCTTCACCTGGAAGCCCGACGCGATGCTGCAGGTGCTCGGCGTGGCGCCCTGGACCGGGCTGCCGCTGTGGCTGCCGGAAGACGACCCTACCTACGGCGGCATGCTGCTCGGAGATGCTTCGCGCGCCGTGGTCGCAGGTCTCACGACCCGGCCGATCCTGCAGACGGCGGCCGACACGCTGGCCTGGGCGCGCGCTCCGCGCGAGCCGGGCTGGGACGACAGCAAGCTCGTCGCCACCCTCCCCGCGACCCGCGAGGCGGAGATCCTCGCGGGCGGTCCGCCGATCACGCCAACCTGAACACCGCGATCGCGGTCGACAGGCGCTGCGACTGGTCCTTCAGGCTCTCCGCCGCCGACGCGGCTTCCTCGACCAGCGCCGCGTTCTGCTGCGTCATCTGGTCCAGATGACCCACCGCCGCATTCACCTGGTTGATGCCGTCGCTCTGCTCCTGCGAGGCCGCGCGGATCTCGCCGATGATGTCCGACACCCGCTGCACGCTGTGCACGATGTCGGTCATCGTCGACCCGGCGTCGCTGACCAGCCGCGATCCCGATTCCACCCGCTCCACGCTGGTGGCGATCAGCGTCTTGATCTCCTTGGCTGCCTGCGCGCTGCGCTGCGCCAGCGAGCGCACCTCGCTGGCCACCACCGCGAAGCCGCGACCCTGCTCGCCCGCGCGGGCCGCCTCGACCGCCGCGTTCAGCGCCAGGATGTTGGTCTGGAACGCGATGCCGTCGATGGTGCCGATGATGTCGGCGATGCGGCGCGAGCTGTCGCTGATCTCGCCCATCGTCGCGACCACCTGGCCCATCACCGCGCCGCCGCGTTGCGCCGTCTCCGCCGCGGAACCGGCGAGCTGGTTGGCCGTCGTCGCCGCGTCGGCGGTCTGCCGCACCGTGCCCGTCAGCTGCGTCAGCGACGCCGCCGCCTGTTGCAGGTTGGAGGCCGTCTGCTCCGTGCGCGCCGACAGGTCCATGTTGCCCGTGGCGATCTCCGCGCTCGCGGTGCCGATGTTGTCCGTCGAGCCGCGCACCTCGCCGATCAGGCGTACCAGCGCGCGCTGCATCTCGCTCAGCGACTTCAGCAGCTGCCCGGTCTCGTCGCCGCTCGTCGTCTCGATGCGGCCCGTCAGGTCGAAGCGGGCGATCGCGTCGGCCACCTCCGCCGCCTGCGCCAGCGGGCGCGTGATCGAGCGCGTCAGCCACACCGCCAACGCGCCGCCCGCCGCCAGCGCCACCAGGCCGAACACGATCAGCGCCGTGCGGGCGCGGGCATTGGTCTCCGCCAGCGCCTTCAACGCCAGGTCGAGCTGGTCGCGCTGCTGCTGGGCGATCACGCGGATGCTCTCCAGATAGGCCGCGGCGGCCGGCTTGAACTGCTCGTCGAAGAGCTTCTTGGCGCGTTCCGGATCACCCTGCTTCTTCGCCTCGGTGATGGTGTCGCGCACCTTGATGTAGGTCTTGCGCAGCTCGATCACGCGGTCGAAGGCCGCGCGCTCCTCCGGCGAGTTCAGCAGCTTGTCCATCCGGTTCTGCAGTTCGGTGGACGACTTCGTGGACTCCGCCGCCTGCTCGGCGAAGAAGGTCGCCAGGTTCGGGTCCGCGCTCACGGCGATGGCCGTCGTGCGCGTGCCGCCGTTGAAGACGTTGCGGTACCAGTCGGAGGCCACCCGCTCGGTGACGATGGTCTCCTGGTACATGGACTCGGTCTGCGCCGCCACCCGGCTCAAGCCCCAGTACCCCATCGCCGATCCGATCAGCGCAATCACCAGCACCAGGGCCTGCACCAGCCCCAACCGCCGGCCGATGGACCCGCGGACGTTCGCGTTCGACTTCATGTGGTTCTCCTCGGACGCCGGCCCGAAGGGAGATCGGACCCGGCGCGGCGCGATGTTGGCACCGCTACCGTACACCGATCTCAAGCTGCCGTTAAGTCGGTCCGGCCCTGTGGAATGCTTCGCGCAACGGTGGGCGATCTTCGGATTCCACCTCGCGCACCACGCCGTCCTTGAGCATCACGCGACGGTCGCCGAAACGGGCGACATCCTCCGGGTCGTGCGTGATCATCAGCATCGGCATCCCGATGCGTTCCAGCAGCGTGTCCAGCTCCGCCCGCATGCGGCCGCGCAGCTCGGGGTCGAGCGCGGAGAAGGGCTCGTCCAGCAGCAGCGCGCGCGGCTCGTTGACCAGCGCGCGGGCCAGCGCGGTGCGCTGGCGCTGGCCGCCGGACAGCTGGTGCGGCCGCTGCTGCGCCACGCGTTCCAGCTCGAAGGCCTGGATCCAGCGGTCGACCGCCTCGCCGCCCTCGTGCCGCGACGGATTCAGCAGGCCCCGCTTCAGCGCGAACGCGATGTTCTGCCGCACCGTCAGGTGCGGGAACAGCGCGTAGTCCTGGAACAGGTAGCCCAGTCGGCGGTCGCGCGCGGGCATGTCGATGCGCGAGGCGCTGTCGAAGACCGGATGGCCGTCGATGTAGATCGTGCCCTCGTCCGGCTTCAGCAGTCCGGCCACGGCCTGCAGCGTCAGGCTCTTGCCTGCGCCCGACGGGCCGTAGATCACGGTGCGTCGCGCGTCCGTGCCGAAGGCGACGTCCAGCTCGAAGCGGCGGCCGCCGCCCTCCACCCGCTTGCGGATGCGGACCTCGAAACTCATGCGACGCTCCTGGTCCCGGCCAGCCGGCCGGCGGTCAGCAGCACCACGATGCAGGTCAGCGACACGATCAGCACCAGCAGGTTGGCGGTATCGTCCTGGCCGGCCTGCACCGCCTCATAGACGGCCACCGACAGCGTCTGGGTCTTGCCCGGGATGCTCCCCGCGACCATCAGCGTCGCGCCGAACTCGCCCAGCGCGCGGGCGAAGGCCAGCAGCACGCCGGCCAGCACGCCGCGCCACGCCATCGGCAGCGTCACGCGGAAGAACAGCGCCCATTCGTTGAGACCGAGCACGCGCCCGGCGCGCTCCAGCTGCGGATCGACGCCCTCGAACGCCGCCCGCGCGGATTTTATGACCAGCGGGAAGGCCACGATGGTCGCGGCGACCACCGCGCCCTGCCAGGTGAAGATCAGGTGGATGCCGAAGGTCTCCCACAGCCACGCGCCCAGCCAGCCGCGCTTGCCGATCACCACCAGCAAGTAGTAGCCGAGCACCGTCGGCGGCAGCACCATCGGGAGCGTCAGCACGGCGTCCAGCAGCTCGCGTCCCGGAAAGCGGAAGCGCGCGAGCGCGAAGCCCGCGGCCACGCCCAGCACCAGGTTGAGCGCGGTCGCCCAGCCGGCGACCTTCAGCGACAGCGCGAGCGCGATCCAGGCGGCGTCCACGACGGGTGATGCCTCTCAGTCAGCGGTTGATCGGCGAACGGTTGGAGATCGGGCGGAGGGCGGGCACGGGTGTCCTGGCGCCTCAGGGCTTCTGGAAGCCGTACTTGGCCAGCACCGCCTGGCCCGCGGGCGAGGCGACGAAGTCCAGGAACTGCTTGCCGCCCACCGCGTTCGTGCCGCCGTTGGTCACGGCGATGGGGTAGGAGATCGGCGTCTCGGTCGGCACGCTGAACAGGATGCGGACCTTGTCCCTCAGCACGAAGGCGTCGGTGGCGTAGACGAAGCCGGCTTCGGTCTCGCCGCGCGAGACGTAGTCCAGCGCCTGGCGCACGTTCTGGGCGAAGACGGCCTTGGGCTGGACGGCGGCCCACAGGCTGGCCTTCTCCAGGGCGCCCTTGGCATAGCGGCCGGCGGGGACGCCTTCGGGCTTGCCGATGGCGATGCGCTTGACGGCGGGGTGCTGCAGGTCGGACAGCGACTTCAGCGTGACGCCGTTCTCGACGGGCGTGATCACGACGAGCGCGTTGGCGACGAAGTTGCGACGCGAGCCCTCGACGAGCAGTTTCTGCTGCTGGGCCTTGTCCATCGTCTCCTGGTCGGCGGAGGCGAAGACGTCGACGGGCGCACCCTTGGCGATCTGGGCGAGCAGCGCATCGGAGGCGGCGAAGTTGAAGAGGATCTTCGTGCCGGGGTGGGCGGTCTCGAAGGCCGGGGCCAATTCCTTGAACGCGTTGGTCAGGCTGGCGGCGGCGGAGACGGTGACGTCCGCGGCATGCGCGAAGCCCGCCGCCAACAGTGCGAGGGACACCACTGCGGCGCGGCGGGTGACGGTGAGCGGTTTCGGACGCATGGCGATTCCTTCTCATGGACCGGACGGCGGAACGAAGGATCGCAATATATCCGAGGATATTGCGTCCACCGCCACGTCTGGTCTCTGCTCGCCCGGGACCCAGTCCCGACGCCGAGCTGGTCTCTCGACATTGACACCCGGTCTCTCGACGCCGGCGGCGCCGGTGCCCCTTGGAGCGAACCCTGACCGAAGGGAAGACTGTGAGCGGAGAGGGGCACCGGTGCTGCCGGCGTGCGCTCGGTCTCCTTGCCTCAGGAGGCCAGCAGCTTCAACAGTTGCTTGATTTCCGGCTTGCAGACTTGGAGCGCGGTGTCCTCGATCTGCCGATAGAGCGAGATGAGCGCGCGCCCGGACTCGGTGAGCGCACTGCCGCCGCCCTTGGCGCCGCCGGCCGCGGTGGCAATGGCGGGCGCCTTGAGCGCCTTGTTGGTCTCGTCGATGAGGAGCCAGGCGCGGCGGTAGGACATGCCGAGCGACTTGGCGGCTGCGGTGATGGAGCCGGTTTCGTCGAGGGCCTCGAGCAGGGCGATCTTGCCTGGGCCGATGGCGATGACGTCGCCGACGGTGACGCGCATGCGGAGCTTGAGGAGGGGAGCCTGGGGATCGGTCGAACGGGCCATGCCGCGATTAGAGCCGATCCGCCCCCCGACCGCATCGTCACCGCGGGTCGTCAGCAACGGCCGTGGGATGGCGACAAGGTGGTGCCCCAGACCTTGAAGCAGGCGTCGCCGCTGATCTCCTGCCGGAAGATTTCGTGCCACGGCGACCAAACCAAGCCGGTCATGACTTCGGCCGAGGCGATGATCTTCGAGCCGTGACTGCGAGGGACAGGGACGATCCAGGTCTGCCCCAGCGACAGCGAGCCCGACGAGAACCGTTGTTCCTGCCCGTTGCTGTCGAGGTGGGTCGCAAAGAAGCGCGCCACATACCCGCCGTTGTTGACAAACCGGATCTCCTGCATCCCTTCAGCCAGGTCCGGAGGAATGTCCTCCTTGGTCATCGGCAGCACGACGGTCTCCTCACCCAGCTCGTTGACGACCTGGTCGTTCCACAGCACCCGATGAAGCTTCATCGTGGCGGCGCCAGCCTTGATGGCGAAATCAGCGTAAAGGTGGGTCTGCGGACTGTTGGGGCTGGTGAAGAAGGTCCGGAGCTTCGGCGCCGCCGTCGCGTTGCCACCTCCTGGCTCAAGTCCGCCCTGGAAGAGGACCCCGACCTTGTATTTTTCAAGCAGGCTCATGAAGTCGCTGAACCAATGGTTCGAGACACCGCCCCTTTCCCCCTGGTAGAACACCACGATCGGCAGGCCCGAGGCTCGGGCCTTGCGGAGGTCCTCAGCCAACCAGGGCAACGGCGATGTCAGTTCGACGATCTCCGTCCGCGCCTTCTGCCAGACATACCTGCTGCTGTTCCTCACCGCATGCCGGGACGCGAGATTCACCATCACGAAATGCACGCCCCCGAGTCGAACGGACCAGGCCAGACTGCCTCGCTGTTCGCGCACGTTGGTGCCGTAGAGGTACTCCCGCTCGTCGAGGTCCAGACTCGCATCGGTCGGCAGATAGCGTCGCAGCACATCGACGTTGCGATGCAGACACTGGTACGGACCACAACCGTCGAGCTCGTTCTGGTAGTCCCTATCGCCTTGCGCCAGCAACGCCGGCACCTTCAGGCGCTTCAGCTGGTCATGCATGAAGGCCCACTGGTCATCCCGACCGGATGCGGTGAGGTTGCCGTTCAAGAACGTCGCCAGCAAGGGCTGTTCCTGATGCCGACGGTTGATGGCGCCGACGCGTTGCTTGATGAAGTTCTCCGCGTCGGCCTTCGGGTCGTCGCCCACCCTAGACCAAGCGCCCGGCGCAGGGGCCGGATAGGCCAGATCCGACATGATCGCCACGCTGAATTGGCTGTCGGGGGGCTGCGCCCAGG
Source organism: Roseateles sp. (assembly GCA_039593255.1). Classification (GTDB taxonomy): domain Bacteria; phylum Pseudomonadota; class Gammaproteobacteria; order Burkholderiales; family Burkholderiaceae_C; genus Roseateles. Next base: position 298,471 of record JBCNPQ010000001.1, on the reverse strand, counting down.
CGCCGGAGGCGGTCCACACCAAGCTGGCGACGACCGCCCGCGCGAAACGGCGGAATCGCGCACGCCCGAGGCCTCGGGCGCATGGGGTCAGGTGTTGTCTGGACGGATTCATCGGTTCATCTCCGGAAGTCAATGAGGAGAGGTCCATGCTCCCGCCCCCGGCGCACGGCGTCGATGACACACCCAATCGTCAGGGCGCGACCGACAACCCTCGGTCTTGCGTCAGACCGACTGACATCGGTCAGTCCCCGTCCGGAACTCCGTCAGGCGTCCGCCATCCGCCAGCAGCCGCGCCCCGCGGCCTTGGCCGCGTAGAGCGCGTCGTCCGCACGTCCCAGCAGCGCGACGTCGCCTTCCGCGCCACCGTCGTGGCACGCGATGCCGATGCTGGTCGACAGCTGCAGGGACTGGCCCTGCAGCGTCAGCGGTGACTTCACCAGTTCCAGCACCTTTTCCGCGACGAGCGTTGCCTGGTTCGGCTCATGGAGATTCTCGAGAATCAGCACGAACTCGTCGCCGGCCAGGCGGCAGAGCTGGTCGGTTTCGCGGATCGCGCCGCGCACGCGGTCGGAGAAGGTCCTGAGCACCACGTCCCCAGCCGCATGGCCCAGGGTGTCGTTGACCTGCTTGAAGTGGTCCAGGTCCAGGAACATCAGTGCCATCGTCCGCTGGTTGCGGCGCGCGCGGGCGATGGACTCGGACAGGCGGGACTCGAACTGCCGCCGGTTGGGCAGGCCCGTCAGCGGATCGACGCGGCTGAGCTGGTCCAGCTCCCGCTCGACCTGCTTGAACGCGGTGATGTCGGTCGCCAGCGTATACACGCCGGCGACGCTGCCGTCGGGCCGCAGGTCGGGGACGTACTCGGCGAGCATGTCACGCACCACGCCGTTGCTCTCCGATCGCGTCTCGAAGCGCTGGCGCACGCCCGCCAGCGCCGCCTTGAGGAAAGGCTGGCGCTGCGCCAGCAGGACCGGTCCGATGACCTCGCCCAACGGTCGGCCCAGTGCCGCATCCGGCTCCATGCCCATCCAGGTCCGGAAGGTCGCGTTGAGGAAGCGCAGCCGCTCCTCCGAATCGATGTAGGAGATCAGCACCGGCAGGTTGTCCGCGATCGTGCGCAACCGGCGCTCGCTGGCTTCCTGCTGCAGCATCGCCTCGTGCAGCTCCAGCGTGCGCGCCTGGACGCGCAGTTCCAGCGACGCGTTCAGGTCCGCCAGCGAGCGATCCTGCTCCGCCTGTCGATGCGCCAGGTCGTTCAGCGCGCGCGACAGCATGGCCGCCTCCCGATAGCCGCCGACGGCGGGCAGCGCATCCTCGCTCAGGTGCCGACGCTGTCCGATCGCATTGGCGAGTTCTTTCAGCGGCCGGCTCATGCGGCGCGCCAGCCACCAGCTCAGCGGGACCGCCGCCGCCAGCAACAGCATCGCGCTCCACATGATCTGGCGGCGCAGCCCGTAATAGTCCGACAGCGCCACCGCCACCGGCTGGCGCACCAGCACCGTCCAGCCCAGCCCCGGGTACGGGCCGTAGCCCTGGCTCGGCACGCTGACGGCGAAATAGTCGACGCCGTCCATCTCGTGATGCCGCAGGCCCTGGCCGTTCTCCACGCCGATGGGCATCGTCTTGCCCTCCCGGTCGGACGGTCCCAGGATCACCACGCCGTCCTTGCCCAGCACCAGCGCGTCGGCCTGGTGGGAGGCCATCGTCGCGTCGATCAGCTCGCTCTTGATCTGGCGCGCCCAGCCCCAGCTCAGGTGCACGCCGAACACGCCCTGCAGCTGCCCGCGGCCGTCGAGCAGCGGGATCGCGAAGTCGACGAAGCGCCAGGGCTCGTTCTGGCGCGGCAGCAGCTTCTCCAGCAGCAAGGCCGCGTGCACGTCGCCGACGAAGGGCTGGCCGCCCTTCGCGCCCTGCCACCAGGGACGCTTGGACACGTCGACCCCGTCCAGCAGCCCGCCCGCGGCGGCGAGCACCTTGCCCTGCGCGTCGGTCACGCCCAGCCAGGCGAAGTGGTCGAAGCCCACCTGCACCTGGTCCAGCGCGCGGCGCATCGACTCCGGATCGTCGAAGCGGCGGAAGGGCTCCAGCTGCGCCAGCACCCGGACTTCCTTGAACTGCTGCGCCATGCCGCGGTCCAGCGCGTCGCGGAAATCGACGGCCACCTGGCGCAGCGACTCGACCGCGCGGCGTTCGGCGTGGGCGCGGGCGAAGTTCTCGATCAGCAGCGCGGAACTCAGCAGCGCCACCGCCACCGCCGCCAGCACCATCGCGGTGAGCCAGCGGCCCAGCGACGCCCGCGATCCCCGCGCCGGGACGAATCCCTCGGCGGGGCCCCGGGATCCGCCAGGGTCCGGCGCGGCGGGCGGAATCGGGAGGGCGTGCGAGTGGTCGTGCATCGTGGGAGTTTCATCGAGAGACCGGAATCTCGGCAACACGGGATAGTGCCACTGCACCAGAGGCGGGCAATGACCGACCCTGGGCGGGCACCGTCGCAAAGCCGTCCGTGCAGCCGCACCAAAAGCGATCAAAAGCGATCATGCTGGAGGGCCTGCCGGCCCGGCCGCCGGACGGGGGTGGGCACGAGGCTTGCAACCGGCCCCTCCCGACCGCTCACCCGGAGGCGGTCCGTTCCTGGAGACCCCATGCATGCGCTGACCCTTCCGGCCCCCGGCCACTATGACGAGATGCTGCTGCAAAGCGGCGCGATCCGGCCCAGTTACCAGGCCTTCGCGGACTGGCTGCACGCCCAGACCCCCGACGCCCTGGCCAAGAAGCGGTCCGAGGCGGACCTGCTCTTCCACAAGGTCGGCATCACCTTCGCCGTCTACGGCGACGAGGCCGGCGCCGAACGCCTGATCCCCTTCGACACCGTGCCCCGCATCGTCCCCGCCGACGACTGGCGGATGCTGGAGCGCGGCCTGCGCCAGCGCGTCACCGCCCTCAACCGCTTCCTGTGGGACATCTACCACGACCACGAGATCGTGAAGGCCGGCCTGATCCCCGCCGAGCAGGTCTTCGCCAACGCCCAGTACCAGCCGGCGATGCAGGGGCTGGACCTGCCGCTGGGCATCTACGCGCACATCACCGGGGTCGACCTGATCCGTCATTCCGACGGCGGCTATTACGTCCTCGAGGACAACCTGCGCGTGCCTTCCGGCGTCAGCTACATGCTGGAGAACCGCAAGATGATGATGCGGCTCTTCCCGGAGCTGTTCGCGAAATATCCGATCGCGCCGGTCGCGCACTACCCGGCGCTGCTGCTGAACACCTTGCGCCAAGCCAGCCCGGCGGACAACCCGACCGTGGTCGTGCTGACGCCGGGACCGTTCAACTCGGCCTACTTCGAGCACGCCTTCCTCGCCCAGCAGATGGGCGTGGAGCTGGTCGAGGGGCAGGACCTGTTCGTCAAGGACGGCTTCGTGTTCATGCGCACGACGGTGGGGCCCAAGCGCGTGGACGTCATCTACCGCCGCATCGACGACGCCTTCCTCGACCCACTGGCCTTCCGGTCCGATTCGATGCTGGGCGTGCCGGGGCTGCTGTCGGTCTACAAGCAGGGCCAGGTCGTGCTGGCCAACGCGGTGGGCACCGGCGTCGCCGACGACAAGTCCATCTATCCCTACGTCCCGGACATGATCCGCTTCTACCTGGGCGAGGAACCCATCCTGCACAACGTGCCGACCTGGCAGTGCCGCAAGCCGCAGGACCTGGACCATGTGCTCAACCACATGGCCGAGCTGGTGGTGAAGGAGGTGCACGGCGCCGGCGGCTACGGGATGCTGGTGGGGCCGGCCGCGACGGCGGCCGAGGTCGAGGACTTCAAGGCACGCGTCAAGGCCAATCCCGCCAACTACATCGCGCAGCCGACGCTGTGCCTGTCGAGTTGCCCGACCTTCGTCGAGCGCGGCATCGCGCCGCGTCACATCGACCTGCGGCCCTTCGTGCTCTCGGGGCGCGAGGTCAACATGGTCGCCGGCGGCCTGACGCGCGTGGCGCTGAAGGCAGGCTCGCTCGTGGTGAATTCGTCGCAGGGCGGCGGCACCAAGGACACCTGGATCCTGGAGAACTGATCATGCTCAGCCGTACCGCCGCCCAGCTCTACTGGATGAGCCGCTACATGGAGCGCGCCGAGAACCTCGTGCGCATGCTCGACGTCACCCACTCGCTGTCGCTGCTGCCGCAGTCGCGCGGCGCGGCCACGGAGCTCGCCGCGCCGCTGGCCGTGACCGGCACGCTCGAGGCCTACCAGGCACGCCATCCGCGCCTGAGCGCCGAGCAGCTGTTCCGCTTCATGGGCATGGACCTGGAGAACTCCGCCTCGGTGCTGTCCTGCATCCGGCAGGCGCGCGAGAACGCCCACGCGGTCCGCGGACAGATCACCGCCGAGATGTGGGAAGCCATCAACACCAGCTGGCTGGAGGCCCGCGAGCTCGCCCGCAAGGGCGTGGCCGAGCCCTCGTCCTTCTTCGACTGGGTCAAGGAGCGCTCCCACCTGTTCCGCGGCGCGACCTACGGCACGCTGCAGCGCAACGACGCGTACTGCTTCATCCGGCTGGGCACCTTCGTCGAGCGGGCGGACAACACGGCGCGGCTGCTCGACGTGAAGTCGCAGCTGATCGCGCCGGCGGTGGACACGCTGGCGCCGGTCGACGCGCCGAGCGAGAGCGCGCCCGACTTCTATGCGTGGAACGCGCTGCTGCGGTCGCTGTCCGCCTTCGAGGCCTATCACGCGGCCTATCGCGACAGCCTGAACGGCCGCCGGGTGACGGAGCTGCTGATCCTGCGCCCGGACGTGCCGCGCTCGCTGCGCGCCTGCTGCGACGAGATCCGCGCCGTGCTGCCGCAGATCGAGGCGCGCGACGGGTCCGAGGACGCGGGACGCAAGGTCAAGCAGAGCGCGGGCCGGCTGGCGCTGCGACTGGAGTATGGTGCGGTGGACGAGATCCTCGACCAGGGCCTGCATCCGTGGCTGACGGGGTTCCTCGAGGACTCGGCGCGGCTGGGCCGGGACATCCAGCAGGCCTACTTCGAGGCGCAATGATCGCGACGTCCCCATGCACCTGCACATCTCGCACGAAACCATCTACGGCTACGACTCCCCGGTCGCGCGCAGCACGCAGTACCTGCGGCTGACGCCTCGCGCGGCCCGCGGCTTGCGCGTGCTGCACTGGCACCTGGAACTGCCGGCGCCCGCGAGCGTCTGCAAGGACGCCTTCGGCAACACGATGCACGTGCTGAGCCTGGACGGCCCGCGACGGGACATCGTGCTGCGGGCGGTCGGCGAGGTCGACACCGACGACGCGCCGCCGACGCCCGACCCCGAGGACGAATTGCCCGCGCCGCTTTTCCTGCGCGACAGCCCGCTGACGCGCGCGGACGAGCGGCTGCGGCACTTCGCCGCCGGCTTCGAGGCGGCGGCGAAGGTCGACGCGCACGGCGCGCTGCTGGCGCTGATGGCGGCCATCGGCGAGCGCATGCCCTACGTGCGGGGCTACACCGACGCCGCGACGCCGGCGGCCGAGGCCTTCCAGACGGGCCACGGCGTCTGCCAGGACCATGCGCAGGTCTTCGTCTGCTGCGCACGGCTGCTGGGACTGCCCGCACGGTACGTGTCGGGCTACCTGGCCACGGACTTCGAGCATGTGGCGAGCCATGCGTGGGCCGAGGTGCGGCTGCCCGACGCGGCCGTCGATCCGGACGCGGCGACCGAAGCCGCGCCGTTCATGGGCGGCGGCTGGCTGGGATACGACATCAGCAACCAGTGCCTGGCGGACGGGCGTTACGTGAAGCTGGCGACCGGCGCCGACTACCTCGACGCCTGTCCGGTGCGCGGTGTCCGCACCGGCGGCGGATTGGAGACGATGCGTGCCGAGGTGCTCGTGAAGCCTGGCACGTCCGACCAGCAATGAGCGTGCACCACGACGGCGCGCCGCCAGCCTGATGCGCTAACCTTTCGCCTCATGACCTACTGTGTTGCCATGCGGCTGCGTGCCGGCCTGCTGTTCGCCTCGGATTCCCGCACCAACGCGGGCGTGGACCACATCGCGACCTTCCGCAAGATGAATGTCTTCGAGCAGCCCGGCGAGCGCATCGTCACGCTGCTCAACGCGGGCAACCTGGCCACGACGCAGAGCGTCGTGAGCCTGCTGCGCCAGCGTTCGGTCGGCGAAGGCCGGCACCTGATGAACCTGACGTCGATGTACGACGTGGCGGAGCTGGTGGGCAGGACCTTGAAGGAAGTGGTCGCGCGCGACAGCGACGGCGTCGGGCAGTTGAACCAGGGCGTGGACTTCGGCGCCAACTTCATCGTCGGCGGCCAGATCCGCGGCGAAGTGCCGCGTGTCTTCCACGTCTATCCGCAGGGCAACTTCATCGAGGCCACGGAAGACACCCCGTATGTGCAGATCGGCGAGTCCAAGTACGGCAAGCCCATCATCGACCGCGTGATCGACTTCGACAGCTCGCTGGCCGAGGCCACCAAGTGCGCGCTGATCTCGTTCGACTCGACGATCCGCAGCAACCTGTCGGTGGGCCTGCCGATCGACATGCTGCTCTACAAGACCGACAGCTTCGCGCCGGCGCAGCCGCACCGGATCACGCGGGACGATCCGTACTTCCAGAAGGTGAGCCAGGGCTGGGGCGGCGGGTTGAAGCGCGTGTTCGAGCAGCTGCCGGACGAGGACTGGTTCGCCTGAGGCGGCGGCGCGGCCGGGAGGCCGCGCGAAGCCGCATGAAGCCGAGATCCCTGACCTGATCAACGCGGCTTCGGACGGTCCGCCGCGCAGCGGATCGCGAAGTCCACGTGGTAGTGCTCGTCGTGCCGCACCCAGGGTTTGCCGCGCATGAAGTTCAGGTGGTCGCGGACCCACGGTCCGCGCCGGGTCGCCAGAAGCCGTGGCAGGTAGTCACGATCGAAGATCACCTGGACGATGCCGCTGCCTTCCGCCTTCGCGGCGGCGTCGAGTTGATGGAGGTGCTCCGCCATCGCCTCGAAGTCGATGCGGAACTCATCGTGGCGGGCCTGTTTGTCGAACTCGATGTCGTAGCCGAAACGCTGCGATGCCGGCGTCGGCAGCGGCACCGAACGTCCCTGGCCGTCGCGCACCGGCACGAAGAAGTCGACCGAACTGCCGTTCTGATGCGTGCGGTGCGGCCTGAAGCGGCCGCCCTCGGCGAGGCCGGTCTCTCCGTACACGAACACAGTGCCGGGTAGCGCGGTCTCCAGCGAGCGGTAGCTGGTCGCAACGATGCGCGCGACCGTCGAGTGCACATGCGTGCGACCGGCCGCCGCGGCGATCCGGCTGTAGGCGGAGAAGTTGGGACCGCTCATCGGCAGGCGGACGCTGTCTTCGATACGACCTTGGGCGACGGAGCCGAAGCAGCGGCTCTCGGCGGCCAGCGCGGTCGACGGCAGATGCGCGAGCACCAGCGAGGCGGCGATCAGACGGACGATCACGGCTTGCCCGCGTCCTTGCAGTCGCAGACCTCGCTGCCGTTGTCGAAAACGACGCGCCAGCGGCCGTCGGGATCAAGCCGCCAGGTCGATGCGAAGCGTGCGACCAGCTTGTCCTTCACCTGCACCGGCCCGGTGGAGTAGCCCAGCTTGCCGTCGGGCAGCACCTCGACGAGATCGGGCGCCCAGGAGAACGGCGCCTCGACGCCTTCGAAGAAGCGTTTCCAGTGCGCCAGCACGGCGGCGCGGCCACGCAGCGGCTGCTTGCCGTCGATGAAGATGGCGTCCTCCGCGACGAATTCGGCGAAGGCCTTGAAGTCCCGCCTGGCCATCGTCGCGGCGAAGGCGATTTCAGCGTCGTGAACTGGGTTGCCAGTGCTGACGTCCGTGGCCGTCGCCGCGCTCGACGACGTCGCGGCGGTCACGCCCAGCGCTGCGGAACTCAGCGCGAACGTGGATCGGAGAATCGAGCGGCGGTCGGGCATGGCGGGGCTCCTGATCGAACACCTTGGAGTCTATTGAGCCGCGCTCGACTAGAAGGAAGTCAGCTTGCGGGCCGACCCTGTTTTCCAGGGCACCCGATAGAGGCCATTCCGAGCCGTCTTCACATGCTCAAGAATGACCGGCCACCATTCGACAAGCCGCTCCGCGATGGCCCAGAAGCCCTGTCCGCTCCACTGCGGATCCAACACATAGCCGATCAGTTCGTTGCGTCGAAAAGTCGTCCTCTCGTCACCGCCTTGCTTCTTGAGCTTGTCATTGGTCACGACAACCCAACGGGGGCCATGGTCCTGAAGCCGACTGAGCCACACCACGTCATCGGCGCTTTGCGGGAACAGATCCTTGAGGTGGTGAACTCGTTCCACGATGCGTTCCTGGCGTGATAGCGCACCAATCGCCTTGGCAAGATCGATCGACAGGTTGTTGTCGAAGATGAACTTCATGCTGCCGCCAGCCCTTCTTCAAAGGCAACCGCCGCCATGACCTCCTCGCGTGTCACTCGCCAGATGCGCGAGACGAAATCCGTATCACCGCCCTCCGCGCGATGTGAAAGGAACAGAGTGTCCGTCTCGACATTGGTCCGCGCAAGAATGGGTTTTCCAAAACACCTGGCCGGATCAAGCACGATCACGCGCGCATTCGGCACCGGAAACCATCGAAGCGAGTTGCCCCCCGCATCGAACTCGACGCCGTCGAACAGCGACGGCCGAATGACGCTGTCCAGCACCAGTTGACGCGCCTGCACATCGAGCAGACGTGACGGCTGCCCACCGATGCCGACGGTATCCATGAAGATGCGTTTACCGTCCGACAGGAAGCGTCGCGACTGAAGCGGGTAAGGTCCGATCTGCTCCCGGGCCATCTCGATGGCCGCCCGAACCGTCCGCAGCGCCACACCCTGCTGGACCAGCCGAGCGACGACGCGCAGTTCCATGAGATCCTTGAACCCGAGCACCCGCCGGACATCGACCTCCTCGTCATCCGCGTATTGCAGCGACCACAAGGGCGGCGTCATGCAGAGACCGTTCTTCGTCTTGCGTGAGCCGCCATGCAGCCATCGGCGGACACTGCGCAGATCCACACGTGCGAGCCGAGCGGCTTCGTAGGTGGAGTAGAGGCCGGTACCAACCAGCGAATGACGTTGACTCATGACGAAGCAGTCTAGAAACGCTTCGCGCGATCGCCGTCGAGTCTGCGGGGGGATGTTGCCGTCTCGACACGCCCCGTTGGGGGCGCTCTTCAGGTGGGGTCAGTCATCCAGCGACTTCAGGAACTGCCTCAGCTCCGGCGTCTTCGGCGCGCCGAAGACCTCGGCCGGCGGGCCGATCTCATGCACGCGGCCCTGGTGCATGAAGATCACCCGGTCCGCGACCTTGCGCGCGAAGTTCATCTCGTGCGTGACCATCAGCAGCGTCATGCCCTCCTCGGCCAGCGACTCGACGACGCGCAGCACCTCGCCCACCAGCTCCGGGTCCAGCGCCGAGGTGATCTCGTCGCACAGCAATACCTGCGGCTCCATCGCCAGGGCCCGCGCGATCGCCACGCGCTGCTGCTGGCCGCCGGACAGCTGGTCCGGCATCGCGCCGAACTTCTCCGCCAGGCCCACCCGCGCCAGCAGCGCGCGCGCCTGCTCGGCGGCATCCCTGTCGGAACGCTTCTTCACCAGCGTCGGCGCCAGCATCACGTTGCGCCCCACGCTCAGGTGCGGGAACAGGTTGAAGCTCTGGAAGATCATCCCGACCTGCTGTCGCAGCGCCCGCATCGCCATCGCGCTGTCATGCAGCAAGGGCTTGTCGGCCACCCGCAGCGAGCCGTCCTGGAACTGCTCCAGACCGTTGATGCAACGCAGCAGCGTGCTCTTGCCCGAGCCGCTCTTGCCGATCAGCGCGATCACCTCGCCGCGCATCACGTCCAGGTCGATGCCCTTGAGCACCTCGTTCGTCCCGTAGGACTTGCGCAGCGCCGTGATGCGCACGATGGGCACGCCGGGCACCGGCAGCGCCGGCGCGGCCACGGGCTCGATCACGTGGTCGACGGCGTCGTCAGGTGGTGCGGCCATGCTGCTTCCTCTCCAGATGTTGGGCGGCCAGGCTCACGGGGAAGCACAGCGCGAAATAGAACAGCGCCACGCAGCCGAAGACCAGGAAGGGCTTGAAGCTCGCGTTGGCGATCATGCCGCCGGCCTTGGTCAGCTCCACGAAGCCGATCACCGAGGCCAGCGCGGTGCCCTTGATGACCTGCACCAGGAAACCCACCGTCGGCGCGATCGCCAGGCGCGCGGCCTGCGGCAGGATCACGTGGCGCAACTGCTCGCCGAAGCTCATGGCCAGGCTGCGCGCGGCTTCCCATTGGCCCTTGGGCACGGCCTCGACGCAGCCGCGCCAGATCTCGACCAGGTAGGCGCTGGTGTAGAGCGTCAGCGCCAGCGAAGCCGCCGTCCATGCCGAGACCTCCACGCCCAGCAGCGAGAGTCCGAAGTAGGCGAGGAACAGCTGGATCAGCAGGGGCGAGCCCTGGAACAGCGCGACGTAGGCGCCGATCAGGCGCTGCGTCTTGCGTCCGAGCCCGATGCGCAGGCACAGCAGCAGGCCGCCGACGAGACCGCCGCCGATGAACGCGATCAGCGACAGCGCCACCGTCCAGCGCAGTGCCAGCGCGAGGTTGCGCAGGATGTCCCAGAGGGTGAACTCAATCATTCGCGGCTCCCGCACCGGCACCTGCCGCCCGGCCGAGACGCCGCCACAACGACGGCCGCATCGGCAGCGACGCGCCGCCGAAGAACCATCTCGGTCCCGCCCACAACAGGAAGCGCCGCAGCATCAGCGTCAGCGCGAGGTAGATCGCCAGCGCGACGAAGGTCGCCTCGAAGGCGCGGAAGTTGCGGCTGTGGATCAGGTTGGTGGCGTAGCTGAGCTCCTCGGTGGAGATCTGCCCGCAGACCGCGGAGCCCAGCATCACGATCACGATCTGGCTGGTCATCGCCGGCCAGACCCGCTTGAACGCCGGGGGCAGGATCACGCGCGTGAAGACCTGCGTCGGGCCTAGCGCCAGGCTTTGTGCGGCCTCCCACTGGCCCCGGGGCGCGGCCTGAATGCCAGCGCGCAGGATCTCGGTGCCGTAGGCGCCGAGGTTCAGCGTCATCGCGATCAGCGAGGCCGCCTCGGGCGACAGCTTCACGCCCATCGCCGGCAGGCCGAAGAACACGAAGAACAGCTGCACGATGAAGGGCGTGTTGCGCAGCAGCTCGACGTAGACGCCCACCGCGCGGCGCAGTGTCGCCGAGCCGCAGGCGCGCGCCCACGCGCCCAGCGTCGCGATCAGCAGGCCGAGCGGCACGGCGACCGCGGTCAGCCCCACCGTCCACGCCAGGCCGCGCAGCAGCAGCGGCCATTCGGCGAGGACGGCACCGAAGTCGAACTCGATCATTCAGGGCTCCTGGCGGGCCGACGGCTGGGAACGGGGAGCCATCGTCCAACCGTTCGGTCGTTCAATCGAAGATCCGCATCGAGGCGCGACGATGCCGCTCAGAGCGGCAGCTCGCCGGCGCCGCGGCCGAGCCACTTCTTCGACAGCGCCTCGAGTTCGCCGCCCTGCTTGGCCGCCGCGACGATCGCGTTGACCTTGGCCAGCAGCGCGTCCTCGCCCTTGGCGACGCCGATGAAGCAGGGGCTGTCCTTCAGCAGCAGCTTGTATTCGATGTTCAGGCCGGGCTGGCGCTGCATCAGGTTGCCGGCCACCGCGGCGCTGGTGGCGACCACCTGCGTCTGGCCGGCGGCGAACGCGGCGATGGTCGCGTTGTTGTCCTCGAAGCGCTTGAACTCCAGCGTAGCCGGCGCGACCTTGGCCAGCTCCTGGTCCTCCATCGCGCCGCGGGTCACGGCGACGGTCTTGCCGGCGAGGTCGGCGAAGCTCTTGATCGCCAGGCTCTTGGGCGCGAAGACAGCTTGGTAGAACGGCGCGTAGGCCGCGCTGAAGGCGATGACCTTCTCGCGCTCCGGATTCTTCCCCAGGGTGGAGATGACCAGGTCGGCCTTCTTCGTCTGCAGGTACGGAATGCGGTTGGCGCTGGTGACCGGCACCAGCTCGACCTTCACGCCCAGCTTGGCGGCGATCAACTCGGCCATGGCGACGTCCAGGCCCTGCGGCTTCATGTCGGGACCGACGAAGCCGTAGGGCGGGTAGTCGGTCGGGATGGCGATCTTGATGGTCTTGGACTTGGTGATCGTGTCCAGCGCGGTCTGCGCCTGCGCACCCAGCGCGAGCAGTCCCAGGCCGGCGGCCAGCAGCAGGCGGCGCGGCATCGACGAACGGACGGAAGGACGGGCGGCGTGGCTCATATCAAGGCTCCTAGATAGGCGGGGGCGGGATCGGGGTCGGAGGCGTCGGACTCGCCGCGGCGCGCGGCGCGCGTGCGGCGGGTCGAGGACGGGGAAGCACTGGCGGAGGCGTTGCCCGACGCCAGCGGCGTGAGCGCCTGTCGCAGCTGATGCAGCGGGTCGTCGGTCTGCGTCTCGAGCTGCAGGCCGGACTGGACGCTGGCGAGGTGCTCGGCCATCAGCGCCTCGGCGCCTTCGGCGTCGCCGCGTTCGAGCGCGGCCACGATGGCGACGTGCTCCTGGCAGGACTGCGCGGCGTCGTGGGACGACTGGTAGAGCATCGCGATCAGCGTGGTGCGCGCGGTGTAGTCGCGCAGCGTGTCGGCGAGCAGGCTGTTGCCGAGGCATTCGGCGAGGCAGACATGGAAGTCGCCGAGCAGGAAGCTGCGCGCGCCGACGTCGTCGCCGCGCAGCGCGGCCTTCTCCTGCGCGAGGTGTTTCTTCAGGCGTGTCAGCGCGGGCTTGTCGAGCGGACGGCGGCCGCGAAGCAGGCCGAGCTCGATGACGCGGCGGGCCTCGAAGGCTTCACGGGCCTCGTCGCGCGACGGGGCGATCAGGTACCAGCCGCGGCGCGCGCTGACGGTGACGATGCCGCGGGCGGCGAGCCGCGTCAGCGCCTCGCGGACGATGGTGCGGCTGCAGTCGAAGAGCAGCGCGAGCTGCTGCTCGCCGAGCCGGGTGCCCGGGGCCAGCTTCTGCGCCAGCACGGCCTCGATGACGCGCTGGCTGATGTCGGTGGCGGTGATGCCCATGCACGGGGCTTTGCAGCTTCCGTGCCAGCGCGGGCGCCAACCGCCTTCACAGACTCATCTGTCTTGTATGCAAGTCAGAACGACACTCGCGCACCGCCGTTGCGCACAAGCTTGGTGTGGTGGGCACTGGCAAGGTGCCTTGCTTCGATGATCACGCCGCCGAAGCCGTGAGCAGCACCGGCTTCGACCGCTCCTCATCCCCCTTCAGAAATGGAACGCCCTTGATCCGGTCATAGAGATTGAGCAGTCGCTTCTCCGCTCGTTCCAGAATCGTCTCGTAGAGCATCGGGCGGATCCGCACCGTGTCGCTGTAGACAGTCACCCGGTTCTCGCCGCGAGCGATGCAATCTCCCAGGACGTATCCATCGACGCGCGTGTGAGGCTTCAGATATCCACGCTCGTCCAGCTCTCGGATGTACTCCCACACCTGCTCGCGATCCTTGCCCGTGATCGTCCGTCCGGTGGTCTTCAGTTCGATGACTGCCAGGTGATCGATGCCATCCACCTCATGAGCGTCGTCATAGGAGGGACTGGCGTAGAGGCCGATGCTGCTTTCGGGGAGGACGACGAAGTCCGGCCGACTGCGGGACCCAGCACCCGCCTGATTCTTGAAGAGCTTTTGAATCACCTTGGTCATGCCAAGATTGGCGGTGAATTCCGCAGACTCGAACTGCGGTCCGAACATCCACAGACCGCGTTCGAAGACGGGTTGAAGATCGTGAACTTCATCGACGCCGACGACGTCGAGCTTGCCGCGCAGCTCGGTCATCAGTCGAAGCCGGCACTCAACTTCGTTGAGTACCAAGGTCGCCATGCTGGCCGACCAGCGGCCAAGGATCTCGCGGAGGGCGCCTCCGTTCGCGTCGGGGACGCGATCATCATTGCTTGCTTCCATACTGGCTGTTTCCTTCAGTTGAGAAGGCAGTCAGTGTCAGAAAGAAGTTCGGCGCCGAATATGGCGCCGAATTGCAGAGATCGCTGAGGTTTGAGTCAGCGTCAGCCGTCGACCCGCATCGAGTAGTCAACCGCCTTGGCGTCCTTGGTCAGGCGCCCGACCGAGATGCGGTCGACGCCCGTCGCCGCGATCCAGCGCAGCTGGTCGATGGCCACGCCGCCGGAGACCTCCAGCAAGGCCTGGCCCCCGCCGATCGCCACCGCCTCGCGCATCATCGGCTCGCTGAAGTTGTCCAGCAGCACGCTGACCGCGCCGGCGGCCAGCGCCTCGCGCAACTGCTCCAGGGTCTCGACCTCGACCTGGATCGTGACGCCCGCGTTCAGGGCCTGCGCCTGCTTCAGCGCCTGCGTCACCCCGCCGGCCGCGGCGATGTGGTTCTCCTTGATCAGGATCCCGTCGTACAGCGCCAGACGCTGATTGGCCCCGCCGCCGACACGCACCGCGTACTTCTGCGCCAGCCGCAGCCCCGGCAGCGTCTTGCGCGTGTCCAGCACCGCGCAGCCGCGCGGGTTCGGGCTGGCGCCTTCGATCGCCCGCGCATGCGCGCGCGTCGTCGTCGCCGTGCCCGACAGCAGCTGCAGGAAGTTCAGCGCCGGACGCTCCGCCGACAGCAGCGAACGCCCGTCCGCCTCGATGCGGCAGACCACCGTGTCGGGCGTCATGTCGGCGCCTTCCTCGTACAGCCACTCGATCCGCGACGAGCCGTCCAGCGCCAGGAACACGCCCTCGAACCAGTCGCGGCCACACAGCACCGCCGCCTCGCGCACGCGGACGTGCGCCTTCACGCGCCGGTCCGCCGGCACCAGCCGCGCGGTCCAGTCGCTGACGCCGATGTCCTCGAACAGCGCATCGCGGATGTTGCGCGCACGGGCCTCGTCCAGGGTCTCGTTGTGGTCGAACATCGTCGTGGACCGTGTCGATTACTGGGCGTCGCCGATGGTGATCGACAGCTCGCCGAAGCCCTCGATCACGCCGGTGATCTGGTCGCCCGGCTTCACCGGACCGACGCCTTCGGGCGTGCCGGTGTAGATCAGGTCGCCCGGCTCCAGGTGGTAGAACTGCGACAGGTTCGCGACCAGCTCCGGAATGCTCCAGATCATGTCCGACAGGTCGCCGCGCTGCTTCTCCACGCCGTTCACCGCCAGCGTGATCGCGCCCTTGCTCAGGTCGCCCTGTTCCGAACGCGGCACCAACGGCGTGATGACCGCCGAGTGCTCGAAGCCCTTGCCCAGGTCCCACGGCCGGCCGATGGCCTTGGCCTCGTTCTGCAGGTCGCGCCGGGTCATGTCCAGGCCGGCGGCGTAGCCCCAGACCGCGTCGGCGGCCTGCTCGGGCGTGGCCTTGAACACCGGCTTGCCGATCGCCACGACCAGCTCCATCTCATAGTGCAGGTTCTTCGTGCCCGGCGCGTAGGGGATGGTGCCGCCCGACGGCGCCAGCGCGCTGGCCGGCTTGGTGAAGTAGAACGGCGGCTCGCGGTCCGGGTCGCTGCCCATCTCGCGGGCGTGGGCGGCGTAGTTGCGGCCGACGCAGAAGATGCGGCTGACGGCGTAGCGCGCGTCGCTGCCTCGCACGGCCACGGCGGCCTGCGGCGCTGGGGGGAAGATGTAGGTGCTCATGGCGGTGCGGACGTAACGATCGCAACGATCGTGAAAGCGAAGGAGTGAGCGCGGAGCATAACCTTGGCAAATCCGCGCCGCATTGCTAGGGTTGCGGCCATGTTTGAAGCCCGCCCCGCCGGCCAGCGCCTGGCCGTCCTGACGTGTGCCCTGATCCTGGCCGCCTGTGCCAGCCGCGGTCCCGCCCCCAGCCGTCCCTCCCCCGGAGGTCCCAAGGTCTCTTCCTGGCCCGACCGGGACGGTCCCGAGTCCGTCGTGCCGTCCGACCTCCAGAAGGTCCCCGACGCCACGCCGAAGATGGAGTCCATCCGCAAGGGCGGTCCCAACAAGCCGTATGAGGTGCTCGGCGAGCGCTACGAGCCGATCGCCGAGGACAAGCCGCTGGTGCAGAAGGGCCTGGCGTCCTGGTACGGCCGCAAGTTCCACGGCAAGCCGACGTCCAGCGGCGAGATCTACAACATGTACGCGATGACCGCCGCCCACGCGACCATCCCGATCCCGAGCTACGCGCGCGTGCGCAATCCGAAGAACGGCCGCGAGATCATCGTCCGCATCAACGACCGGGGCCCGTTCCACAAGGGCCGCATCATCGACCTGAGCTACACCGCCGCGCTGAAGCTGGACGTGCTCAACGGCGTGGCGCCGGTGGAGGTCGAGCGCATCACCTACGAGGACATCCGCACCGGCGCCTGGACCCGCGACCGCGACACGCTGTCGCCCGATCCGAAGGTCGCCCCGGACACCCCGGTGTATGCGGCCGCCACGCCCAGCGGCGGCCCCGGCCTGACGAGCACCGCCGACATGCGGCCGCCGGCCGTGCCGGTGCCGGCGCAGGTCCCGTTGCCCGCGCCGGTGATCCCGCAGGTCGCCAGGGACGACCGCGCGGGTCCGACGTCGACCGCCGCGTCGGCGCTGCCGGACTCGGGCATGACGCCCATCCCCATCACCGCCCTGCCCCCCGGCAGCGACCTGCCGCCGGCCGGCCAGTCCAAGGCCGACGCGATGGCGGCCGCCACCGCCGGCGCCATCGCCGCGGCCGATCCGCAGGCACCGGTGCCCGCGCTGAAGATCGCCGCCGCCGCGCAGGGCTTCTGGCTGCAGTTCGGCGCGTTCTCGCGCATGGAGGGCGCCGAACAGCTGCGCGAGCGCTTCACCCGCGGCATGGAAGAACTCGCGCCCATGCTGACGATCTTCAAGGACAAGAACCTGCACCGCCTGCAGGCCGGGCCCTTCGCGAGCCGCGAGGACGCCCGCGCCCCCGCCGACCGCGTCCGCACGTCGATGGCGCTGACGCCTATCCTGGTCGAGCGCCGCTGACGTTTCGGCGATCGCCATCGCGTGGCCGAACCGGCCGATGGGAATGCCCTTTGCCGCCTGCGCCAGCAGCACGAGGACTTCTTCCTCGGCAAGGTTGCCGGCATGGATCTCCTGGACATCATCCGTCGTGGGCGAGATTGTGCGCACGGCATCGCTTTGCGATGATGGTCCGCATGCCGCCGCTCGACGCCGCCACGCTGCTGATGGTGATCGCCGTGATCGACGCCGTCGCGTGTGTCGTCTGGCTCGCGCTCGGCGACGTGCTGCGCATCGCGCCGCGCGCGTCGCGCCGGATCTCCGCGCATCACGGCCTGCTCGCGCTGAGCTGGTGGCCGGCGCTCCCGGCCTCGATGGAGCGGCTGGTCGGTCTGCCGCTGGACCTTGTCGCCGCGGGCTTCCTGACCGCAGGAGCCCGCGCCCTCACGCGGAATCGCGCCAACGCCCGCGACATCGTCGCCATCGTCCTGCTCGGCTTCGTCGCCGTCGCCTGCACGGCGGGTGATCCGGACCCCGACCGGGCGCGCGCCTTCTCCAACGCCATCGTCGGCGTGCTGGCGCTGATGGCGGCCCGCGACGTGGTCGTCGGCACGGGCTTCCGCCTCGCGTTCACCGGTGTCCTGATCCTGCCCTTCGTCGCATTTGCCGTCGTCTGCTTCTGGCGCACGGCCACCCTGCTGGGCTGGTTGCCGGCGGCGTATGTCCTGGCAAGCCCGGGCACCAACGTACCGCTGGTACTGCTGATCCTGATCGTGGACGTGACCATGGCCACCGGCCTCATCGCGCTCGTCATCCAACGCCTGATCGCGCGGGTGCGCCACCTGATGCGTCGCGACGCGTTGACCGGCCTGCTCAACCGCCGCGCGCTGGAGGAACACCTGGCCCGCATGCAGGCACGGACCGAGCGGGGCCGGCGCAACGCCGTGCTGATGCTGGACGTCGACCACTTCAAGCGCATCAACGACGAGCTGGGCCATGCCGGCGGCGACGCCGCGCTGAAGCACCTGTCGAGCGTGCTCGGCGCGACGCTGAGGGACGCGGACTGCTTCGGCCGCCTCGGGGGCGAGGAGTTCGCGATCCTGCTGCCCGACACCGACCTCGACGGCGCGATGCTGGTCGCGGAGCGGCTGCGCGAGCTGCTGCAGAAGCAGCCGCTGGCCTGGGGTGACAAGCTCTGGCCGATCAGCGCGAGCTTCGGCGTGGCCACGATGCAGCCCGGCGACGTCAACGGCCAGGGCGCGCTGTCGCGGGCCGACGCGGCGATGTACGCGGCCAAGACGCGCGGACGCAACCGCGTGCTGCGCGCCGCGGGCGAAGCGGAGTTCGCCTGATGCTTCCCGTCGCCGATCCGGTCTCGCTGGTCGCGGCGCTGGTGGTGCTGTTCGGCGTCGCGGCCGTCGTGTGGCTGATGATGGCCGTCGGCCTGCGCGAATCGCCCTGGGCCTGTGTGAGCGTTGCGGGCGCGAACGCGGCGCTGGGCGCCTCCTTCCTGCTGCAGGAGGCCCTCGGGCTCGCGCCGCGGCTGGACTACGGCTGGCCCGACTTCCTGTCCGTGGCGGCTTTCGGCCTCATCCGGATCACGGTCCCCCAGGTCGGCGACCGGCCTGCCCCGTGGCGCGCGACCCTGCTGGCGGTCGTCGCGGTCAGCCTGCTGACCGCCCGCTTCACGGCCGGGCCGCAGGCGCTGTCGCACCAGGCGACCCTCTTCGGCACGATGTCCGTGCTCGGGCTGCTGGCGGCGGTCGACGCCTGGCGGCTGATGCGCGCGCGCGGGCTGCATGCGCGCGCGGCGCTGATGCTCGCGTCGCCGCTGGTGATCGTCGGGATCCTGCTGCTCGCCCGGCCGCTGGAGGCGGCGCTGGCGCCCGGCCGCACGGAAGACCTCGACGTGGCCAGCGCCTTCAACCTCGCGTGGCTCTGGGCCTCGCTGGTGCTGGCGCTGCTGATCAACGGCTGGATCGCCTTCCTGCTGCTGATGAAGCTGGTGCTGGAGATCCGCCGGCTGACCGAGCGCGACCCGCTGACCGACGCGCTGAACCGGCGGGCGCTGTCGGAGGCGGTGGACCTCGAGCACTCCCGGCAGATGCGCGGCAACGGCTACGCGCTGGTGCTGCTGGACATGGACCGCTTCAAGCATTTGAACGACACGCTCGGCCACGCGGCCGGCGACGCGGCGCTGAAGTCGCTCGTCGCGTTGCTGCGTCCCTGCCTGCGCGAGGTGGACCGCTTCGCCCGCCTGGGCGGCGAGGAGTTCTGCGCGCTGCTGCCGGACACCGGCATCGCCGGCGCGGCGCTGGTGGCGGAACGGATGCGGACGCTGCTGGCGGAACACCCGTTCACCTGGGAGGGCCGGGCCTGGCCCCTGACGGCGAGCTTCGGCATCGCCGAGTCCT
Source organism: Roseateles sp. (assembly GCA_039593255.1). Lineage (GTDB taxonomy): Bacteria > Pseudomonadota > Gammaproteobacteria > Burkholderiales > Burkholderiaceae_C > Roseateles. Next base: position 279,108 of record JBCNPQ010000001.1, on the reverse strand, counting down.
CGCGCGAGGACGTCAGCGCCGCCGAGGTGCTCAAGCGCGCCGACCAGGCGCTCTACGGCGCGAAGGGCCAGGGCCGCAACGTCGTGCAGGCGGTGGAGATCGAGCCGGCGCGGTGACAGTTCAGGAGGCGCGCTTGAGCCTGCCTTCGTCGAACTCGTAGAAGTCGGGATTGCGTTGCGCGACGAGCTTCAGGAGATCGTCCAGCACATCGCCGAGCGGAATCTCATGCTCTGGATCTCCGACGGCGAACGCGCGAATCCCCACATTCATCGGCGAAGCGTCGAGCAACATCAAGTAGAAGCGCTCGAATTGCTCTTCTCGTCCCGCTGGGTCGTTCCGCCCAGAGAAGAGTTGCAACCGCGCATGCGCATTCAGAAAGGTCGATCGACGTTGCTGAGTACCGTCATGTTCCGCCCCATGATCCAGGAAGAAGAAGCCCGCAAGCACGGCGTAGGGAAAACGACGGTGCAGCGTAACGGCTTCCATCAACATGTCGCCGCGTCTGTTGATCAAGTTCTTCTGAAAGTTCTTGGTCTTGCTGTCGCGGAAGTTGATTGTCTTGACAGAGACGGCGCATAGGAGTCCGGACTCCTCCGTCGCCCATGTCACGTCTACCTTCTTGGCACCGAGTCCGCCAGCCATGCGACGCTCAGCCCCGGAGTCGCCCGCGTCGCTGGGCGATCCCGGTCTTGCTTCCTTCAAGCCACGGTGTCGGAGCTCCTCAGCGATAGCCAACGCCACATGTTGGGACACCAACTCGCTATAGCGCTTCTTTGCATCCTGCTTTGCGTCGTCGGCCGGTTTCTCAGGCAGCGTCCGCAAAGCAGCCGACAACACATCGTCAATCCGAGCCATTCTTCCCCTTCCCCCTCGTCAGTCGACGCTGCATCAACGCCACTCGCGCCTCACGGATTGCGCTCAGTCGAGCATCGGACCAACCGAGGTGCTGGCGCAGCACGATCTTGTCTACGATCGCAATACAAGCCGCCACTTCATTGCGCGCAAGGAGCGCCCCAACGGCTTCCTGCGCTTCCCTCAGCGGCGCTGCCACCTGTTCCATCACTGCCTCCGATGGCAGCGGAAGACGGCTCGCTTCCTTCGGTTCATGCTTGAGCAAGCCACCGCCATATGCTCGGCCAACGATTTCTGAACCCAACAACGTGAGGCTGTTCAACATTGCCAAGGGCAGCAACTCCTGTCCCAGTTTCTTCCTGGCGGTCTTCAGCTTCACGCCGTAGATCGAATTGAGCACTTGAACGCTCGCGCCGTTCCGCACCAGCCGCGGACGATCATGGTTCATGTAGGGCATCAGCAAGTCGGGCCTCGCCACCATAGGCACAGTCCACCAGGGATCACGAACCCTGCACTTGTAGCCGGTATGGACACCGAGTTCCTCGCCATGCGCGATGTACTTGCGCGCGGCCTTTGAGAGATCATGGCCGGGAGAAAAGAGATAACAACGTTCACCAGCATCCGCCATCGCACGCCACTCTTGGGCCGTGTAGGCTAGTCCGCGTAGATGCCGAGCGCCCGGTGGCGAGATCTTGATCACTTCCGCTGGCGCCAGTTTCCAACGTTCAATGTCAGCGTGTGTCAACGCAAAGAAATCGTTGTGGCCTGTGACGGCTCCAAGGTAAGTTGTCCCCCACTCGGACATTGACTCAACATGTTCACCCCCAACCGCCTCGTCGTACAGGCGATAGGCATCGGACGACAGCAAGGCTCCCGTCCACTTTTCATCTTTCGCGGGTTCGAACTTCAACCACTGCTTTGGAAGCGTTGTCGCCAAGTCCTGAATCGTGCGGGCCTGGAAGACCTCGAAGGATTGGGCTCCGCCGCTCCCCTCGGCAAGCAGCAACACGACGTCCTCAAGAACGCCCGGGAACACCAGGGTCTCGAATAACACGAGCCGAACGCTTGCAAAGCGATCCAGCAGAAAGCGGCGGATCTGCGCCGCGTACTTGACCGACAGCAGTTCCGCCGGGATCACCAACGCCAGCCGTCCTTCAGGGCGAAGGAAGGCCGATGCGTGCACCGTGAACGCAGCCCAGGAACTGGCCAGCTGCGTCAGGCGAACTCCCTGACGCAAGGCAGCTTGCAATGAAGCCGCCCGGGAAGCACCGCCAAACTCTTGATAACGGACATAGGGTGGATTGCCGACTACGGCGTCGAACTCCGCCACGCTGTCCTTCAAGAAGAAATCACCGACTTCGATCTGAGCAGAGAAGCCCTCGCGGGCGAGCACCTTGTGCGCCTGATCTACCGAGTCGCTGTGGATGTCTCCGGCGTGCAGGCGCTTTCCAACGGCGCGTTTGGTCGCCCCAAGTTCATGAAGGCGCTGCGCCGCTGGCAGCAAGAAGGCTGCCTCTCCGCAGGACGGCTCAAGCACAGTGTCGTCTTTTGATCGCACGGCCCAATCGACCATGAATCGAGCGATCTCGGGCGGAGTGAAGAAGGCGCCGCGCGCCTTCCTGTCCTCAATTCCAACCAGATCCAATTGCTGTGCCACGCCGCCATCCCTCAACTTGCGCCGAGTCCGCCTCGTGCCTACACGGACGCCCCCGGAAAGCTGGAAATATTAACAGTGGCGTCGAGCCTCGGCGCTTCTTTGCACCGAACTCCAGGTGTCGAGGCGGCAGCGCAACAGCAGGCCCTCTTGACGCGACGCGGATGTCCTCAGAACCTTCCGCGCACGCTCAGCATCACGCTGCGCGGATCGCCGTAGTTGGGATAGTCGAGGTTGGCCCAGTAGGTCTTGTCCAGCGCGTTGCGCACCGACAGGCCGAGGCTGAAGCGGTCGTTCAGCTGGTAGTTGGCATGCAAGTTCAGCAGCACGACGCTGCCCTGCGTGACGACCACCGTGCCCAGCGTCGGATGGGGGATGCCGTAGCCCGCCACCGAACTCTGCGCATTCACGCCGGCGCCGACGGTGAGCCGCTCCCAGGCGCCGCGCAGCCGGTAGCTGGTGCTGAGCTGCACCGTGTGGCGCGGCAGGTTCGCGTAGATGAGGTCGAGCGCGTTGCGCGTGATCCGGGTGTTGGCGTACCCCGCGTTCAGCGTCCAGCCCGGCGCGAGCTGGCCGGCGATGTCGAGCTCGAAGCCCTGGGTCCTGGTGCCGTCGACGCCGATGTACGCGGACCCGCCGTCCGGCAGCGTGCCCTCCGGCACCGAGGAGTCCCGCACCGCGTAGTTGTCCTGCTTCGCCTCGAAAACCGCGGCCGACACGGCCAGGCGCTTGTCCAGGAACTCGCCCTTGACGCCAAACTCGGTGTTGCTGCCGCGGACCGGCGCCAGCAGGCTGTCGTTCTTGTCCTTGTAGTTCTGCGGCTTGAAGAGATCGGTGTAGCTCGCGTAGAGCGAGATCGCCTCGGTGACGTCGTAGACGACGCCGAAGTACGGCGACACCTCGTCGGTGACCTTGTAGGCGCCGGCGCGGCCGGTGAAGTTGCCTGCCGCGTTGAAGGCATCCGTGCCGGTCTTCCAGGTGCTCAGCCGCGCGCCGGTGATCAGCGACAGCGGCTCCAGCAGCTTCCAGCGGCCCATCGCGAAGACGCCGCTCTGCTCGGTCTCCGCGACGCGCTTCGCGCCGGTGGCGCTGAAGGTCGGCGCCGGCGCGTTGCCGTCCCAGGTCCGGATGTCCGGGATGGCGTAGCTCCAGTTGGCGATCGAGGTGAGGGTCGGCGTGGTCGTCGTCGTCTTCACGCCGTTGGCGCCGATGACCAGGTCATGCTTGCGGCCGAACAGGTCCAGCGTGCCCGAAGCATAGAGATCGAGGCTGTCGCGCCGCTCCCAGCTCTTGCCGACGGCGGCGAGCAGCTTCAGGCCAGCGCCGGTCCTCGGATCCGGATAACCGCTCGCATAGGTGCGCAGGCTGAAGGTGTTGCCCTCGCTGTGGTTGGCGATGGCCTTCAGCGTCCAGTCGCCGAAGAGCTTCTGCTCGAGCTGCGCGTAGTAGGTACCGTAGTGGCGCGACCAGCGCGTCCACGGCGGCGAAAAGCTGGTCTCGCGCGGCAGCCCGGCCAGCGAGCCGTCCGAGGCGAAGCGCGGGATCGTGCCCCAGATCGGGCCCTTGGGCACGTTGTTCTGGTCCTGGTAGCCAAGGGTCAGCGTGGTGCTGGCCGTCAGGTCGGCCTCGACGGTGGCCATGAAGGCGGTCTTGCCCTCGCTGTGCCGGTCGCGGTAGCCGTCCTTCTCCTGGGCGGCGGCGATGAAGCGCGCGCGCACGCGGCCGTCCGCCGTGATGGGCGTGTTCACGTCGGCCTCGAGGCGATGGAAGTCCTCCGAGCCGATCACCAGCCCGCCGTAGGCCGAGAAGGCCTTCTCCGGCCGCTTGCGGATCATGTTGACCGTCGCCGACGGAATGCCCGCGCCGGTGGTCAGGCCGTTGGCGCCGCGCACGACGTCGATGCGCGAATAGAAGACCGTGTCGAACTCCTGCTGCGTGCCGCCGCTGTAGGTGGGCACGCCGTCAATCTGGAAGTCGGTGATCTGGAAACCGCGCGCGAAGTACAGCGGACGCTGCGTGTCGTAGAACGACACGTTCACGCCGGTGATGTTCTGCATCACGTCGTTGATGCTGATCAGGGTCTCGTTCTCGAGGCGGCTCGCGTCGAGGCTGCTCATCGACTGCGGCGTCTCGCGGCCGGTCAGCGGCAGGCGCGTGCTCGCGCCTTCGAGCTTCTTGCGCGCGGCGCTGATGGTCACGCGGTCAAGCGCACGGCGGCGCTCGGAGGAGGTGGCGCCTTCGGCACCATCCGGCGTGACGGCGTCGGCGGACGCCTCCCGGGAAGCCTCGGCATCGGCGCCCGGCACCGACGGCGGCGTCGACTGGGCCCAGGTTGCACCAGCGGACAGGAGCAAGGCGACCGCGGCCGCGACAGGAGTTCGAGAGGAGCGTGACATGTGGAGAGCAGCAGCTGGCGGGCGTGAGCCCGCGTACCGGCGAGCGCAAGCGCACCGGCCCCGGGGAGGGAGGTGGACGATGGAGGCTTGCGGGATCGGCTCCGACGTCGCGCGGCGTGCAATGGACCTTGCAGGCGCGGAGGAGCGTGAGGATCAGGCTGGCGAGGGTCTCATCGGCGGCCGTTTACGGGCCAGATGAGAACTGTTCTCATTGTAGAAACAGTCACAGGGCGCGGATGGGCAAGACCTGTCACCTTGTGCGGTCTTCGGGCGCGGCGGCAGCACTCGCTGCCCGCGAGTCATGCGAGGGCGACGCGGTTGCGGCCGAGATGCTTGGCGCGTTCGACGGCAGCGTTGGCCCGGGCGATGAGCAGGTCGGTGGCGTAGGGCGGGGCACTGGCCAGGCCCATGCTGAGCGTCACGTCCAGGCCCGCGGCAAGCTCGTGCCAAGGGTGCACCGAGACGCTGGCGCGGATGCGTTCGCAGACCTCGAAGCCGCGATCCGCCACGGTGTCAGGGAAGACGACGAGGAACTCCTCGCCGCTCCAGCGCAGCAGCAGGTCGGAACCGCGCGTGTTCTCGCGCAGCAACTGCGCGAGTTCCTGCAGCACGCGGTCGCCGATCTCGTGACCGTGACGCTCATTGATGTTGCGCAGGCCGTCGGCATCGATCAGGGCGACGGTCAGCGGACGATCCTCCTGTTCCGCCGCGCGCAGCAGCGGCGGCAGGCGCGCCTCCAGGCAGCGGCGGTTGCCCAGGCCGGTCAGCGGATCCTTGAACTCGGCCGCATCGCGCGCGGCGGCACCCGCCGGATCTGCGGCGAATTCCGCCTCCATGCGGGAGACGAAGTACTGCGATTGCGCCATCAGCTGCGACACCGCGCGGCGGCGCTCCAGCGTCCGCGCCTGTTCGAGATGGAAGAGCGCGGGCCCGAGCAGCGCGAGCGCCTTCCCCGCGCGGTAACTGGCCTGTTGCAGGCGCAGGCTCAGGAACAGCGGGACGGCGGTCACGGGCGCGGACGCGCCGGGCTCGGTCTCCGCCAGCAGGGCCTGCAACTGCTGCCAGGCCGCCCGGGAGTGGCCGCGCGCCAGCTGCAGCTCCGCGAGCATGCAGCGCAGGCGCCAGTCCAGCAGGCGGAAACCGGCGCGTTCGCATTCTTCGCGGGCTTCGATCAGCAGGGGCTCCGCCTCGTCGAGGCGCCCCATCTGCAGCAGCACTTCGCCGAAGTTCGACGCGGTGAGCGCGATGCCGTAGCGGTCGCCGAGCTGCAGCGAATGCGGACGCGCTTCCCGGGCCAGCTCCAGCGCGCGCTCCAGCGTGCGCATGGCCTGCTCGGGCGTGGCACCGTCACGCTGCAGGTGATAGGCACCGAGCGCGACCGTGCAGAGGTTGGTCAGCGTGACCACGCGCTCGAAAGGCGTCGGATTGGTGCGGAGCAGGCCTGCGGCCTCGCTCATCAGGCGCTCGGCCTGCCAGGGGTCGCCCATGCGCTCGAAGCAGGCGCCGAGGCCGTTCAGCGCGACGGCATGCAGCCGCGGGTCGCCGAGCTCGCCGGCGAGCTTCAGCGCCTCGTGCGCGCAGGCCAGGCCTTGCTCGTAGGCGCCGAGCTCGCAGGCGGCCAGGCTCATCCAGCGCAGCAGCTCGCAGGTCGCCGGGCTGGCGCCGAGCGGGCGCATCAGGCGCAGCGCCTGCTCGCCGGTGTCGAGCATGCCGGACAGGTCGCCCATGCGCAGCCGGAAGAAGCTGCGCAGCTTGCCGGCTTCGGCCTGCTCGTTGATGAAGCCCTCGGCATCGGCGCGCGCCCAGACCGCATCGGCCAGCGCGACGCCGTCGTCGAGCCGCGCCTGCTGCTGCGCCAGACGCGCGCGCGCCAACAGCTCGCTCAACGGCACGCCGTCGAGTGCCGTGGGCTGGGTCGGGTCGGAGAAGGAGTCGCCGGTCGGGAACATCCGGCAAGGTTAGCCGATCGGCGGCGTGCGACGGCCGCTGGCCCTCACCCCTGCCCTCTCCCGCAAGCGGGAGAGGGAGTAAGAAGGGTGCCTCGCCCGAGCGGAAGTAGCGTACGAAGGGTGCCTCGCGCGAGCGGAAGTAGCGTACGAAGGGTGCCTCGCGCGAGCGGAAGTGGCGTACGAAGTGAGCCTCGCACGAGCGGAAGTGGCGTACGAAGTGAGCCGGTCGAACTCCCTCTCCCGCTTGCGGGAGAGGGTGGGGGTGAGGGCCAGCGGCCGTGCCAGCTCACTTGCTCGTCGGCATCACGAACTCGGCGCCCTTGGCGATGCTGGCGGGCCAGCGCTGCATGATGCTCTTCTGCTTCGTATAGAAGCGCACGCCCTCCTCGCCATAGGCGTGCATGTCGCCGAAGAGGCTCTTCTTCCAGCCGCCGAAGCCGTGCCAGGCCATCGGCACCGGGATGGGCACGTTGATGCCGACCATGCCGACCTGCACCCGGCGCGCGAATTCGCGGGCGACGTTGCCGTCGCTGGTGAAGCAGGCGACGCCGTTGCCGAACTCGTGCGCGTTGACCAGGTCCAGCGCCTCGCCGAAGTCCCTGACCCGCACGCAGGCCAGTACCGGGCCGAAGATCTCTTCCTTGTAGATGCGCATCGACGGCCGCACGTGATCGAACAGCGTCCCACCGGTGAAGAAGCCGTCGGGCAACCCGTCGACGCGATGACCGCGTCCGTCGACCACCAGCGTCGCGCCTTCCTCGACGCCGTGGGCGATGTAGCCCTCGATGCGATCGCGCGCCTCGCGGGTGACGATGGGTCCCATCTCGGCGTCCAGCGCCATGCCGTTCTTGATCTTGAGCGTCTTCGCGCGCTCGGCGAGCTTGGGCACGATCCTGTCGGCCACGTCGCCGACGAGCACGGCCACCGAGATCGCCATGCAGCGCTCGCCCGCCGAGCCGTAGGCCGCGCCGATCAGCGCGTCGACGGCCTGGTCGATGTCGGCGTCGGGCATGACGACCATGTGGTTCTTCGCGCCGCCGAGCGCCTGCACGCGCTTGCCGTTGCGGGCGCCGGTCTCGTAGATGTACTGCGCGATCGGCGTCGAGCCGACGAAGCTCAACGCGCGCACGTCGGGGTGATGGAGCAGCGCGTCGACGACCTGCTTGTCGCCCTGCACGACCTGGAAGATGCCGTCGGGCAGGCCGGCCTGCTTGAAGAGTTCGGCGACGGCGAGGCTGGGCGACGGGTCGCGCTCGCTGGGCTTGAGGATGAAGGCGTTGCCGGTGGCGATGGCCAGCGGCGCCATCCACATCGGCACCATGAAGGGGAAGTTGAACGGCGTGATGCCGGCGACGACGCCCAGCGCATGGCGCGTGGTCCAGTTGTCGATGCCGGTGGAGACCTGCTCGGTGTAGTCGCCCTTGAGCAGCTGCGGCACGCCGCAGGCGAACTCGACGATGTCGATGCCGCGGCTGACCTCGCCCTGGGCGTCGGTGAAGACCTTGCCGTGCTCGGCGGTGATCATCGCGGCGAGGCGGTCGCGGTGCTGGTTCAGCAGCTCGAGGAACTTGAACATCACCCGCGCGCGGCGCAGCGGCGGCGCGTCGGCCCAGGCCGGGAAGGCCGCCTGCGCCGCGGCGACGGCGGTGTTCACGTCCTCGACATTGCCCAGCTGCAGCTGGCGCGCGACCTGGCCGGTGGCGGGATTGAAGACCGCCTGGCTGCGCCCCGACGTGGCCGGCACCCGCTCGCCGGCGATGAAATGGGGGATGTCGTCGCTGTCGGTGAACGCGGCGGGGGCGGACGTGGTCATGGCGGTCTCCTGCTTTCTGGGGATGCGATCGAGTCTAGGCACGCCCTCCCTGCCTGCCTAGTCCAGATCATCAACCACATTGTTCGATAGACTGAACAATCATGGCTGCCAGTCCCTCTTCTTCCCCCGTTTTTCCCTCCTCGTCGTCGCCCGCAGCGTCGCCCCCAAAGGTGGACGTGCGCGACGAATTGCTGTGGTCGCAACTGCAGGCGCTGGTCGCCGTGGCGCGCCTGGGCAGCTTCACCCAGGCGGCGCAACGCCTGGGATTGTCGAAGGCGGCGGTCAGCCAGCGGATCGCCGACCTGGAGCGTCACCTCGGCCAGCAGCTGGTGCAGCGGACCACCCGGTCGGTGCGCCTGAGCGAAGCGGGCTCGCGACTGGTCGAGCAGGCGGAGCCGGGACTCGCGCTGTTGAACCGCAGCCTCAGCGAGGCCCGCGAGGCGGCTGGCGCGCCGCGAGGCCTGCTGCGCGTGACGGCGCCCGTGGCGCTGGGGAGGCAACACGTGGCCCCGGCCTTGACCGCCTTCTTCGAGCGCTACCCGGAACTGCGCATCGAGCTCGACCTGTCGGACCGGCTGGTGCCGCTGGCGCAGGAGGGATTCGACCTGGCGATCCGGCACACGAGCGCGCCGCCGGACACGCACGTCGCGTTCAAGCTCTGCGCATCGCGGGCGCTGCTGACGGCCAGTCCGGCCTATCTGGCGCGGGCCGGAGTTCCCCAGCATCCGGCTGAGCTGGCGCAACACCGCTGCCTGCCGTACCTGCGACCGGGGCCGGCGCAGTGGTTCTTCGAACGCGCCGCGGACGGCAGCGAGCCCGAGCGCATCCGCGTGCCGGTGCAGGGCCACTTCCGCGCGAGCAACAGCGAGGTGCTGCGGGATGGCGCGCTGTCGGGGCTCGGCATCGCGCTGCTGCCGGACTTCAGCGCCCGGGACGCGCTGCGGCAGGGCCTTCTGGTCGAGGTGCTGCCCGACTGGCGCGCGGTCGGTTTCTTCGGCGATGCGATCTACGCGATCCACCCGTGGAGCAGCCACACGCCGCAGGGCGTGCGACTACTGGTGGATCACCTCCGGGCGGCGATGGGCGGCGGGTACTGAGCACGCGCCGCCGTCCGGGCCTCGTCCGCCGCGCGAGATCAGCCGCGCTGGATCAGCCGCGCGCGATGCCGGAGCGCGTATCGAGCTGGACACGCAGCGCCGCGACCTCGGCGGCGAAGTTGTCCCGCGCGGTCGTGGCGCCGACGAGTTCCATCTCGGCGGCGAGGCGCGCATCGGACTCGGCCGCGGAGGTCGCGACCTGCCGCTCCAGCTGCTGGCGCAGGTCGACGAGCTGCGCGTCCTTGCCGGCGATCGCGAGCTGGTCCTTGGCCTTGCCGACCAGCGCATCCGACGCGATGTCGCGCGCATGGCGCAGCTCGATCGTCAATCGCTCGATGCTGGCGTCGCGTTCGGCGACGCGCGACAGCGCCTCGTCGCGCTCGGCGACGAGCCGGTCGAGCTCGGCCTGCAGCTCGTCGCGCTCGGACTCCGCGCGCTCGTTCAGGTGCAGCAGCGCGGCCAGGTCGGTCTCCGTCCTGGCGAGGCTGTCGCGCAGGCGGGCGGCGACGTCCTCCATCAGGTGACGGGCGTCGCGGAAGGTGCCGCTCGTCACGGGCGGGCTGCCACCAGCGAGCGACGTTGCGGCCACGGCCGCGTCCTCGAATGTCGTGTCCATGTCGGTTCCCAAGGTCTCCATGAGCCGAAGGGCTCATGGCAGCGACCGATGCAGGCCGGGCGCGTCTGGATGAGGTAGGCGACCCGACCGGCGCGATTCTTTAATCCGGCCTCCCCCAGAGTGGGGAACCACCCCTGAGTCGCGGGGCCTCGGCCTCCCTCCCATGGGGGCACTCCTCCCTAGTCCATCAGTTTTTTCGCGGGTCGCTGGCGCCGAAAGTCGCCCCGGGCGGTCGATGTTGGCCGTCAGGAGACAGGTATGAATTCGTTGTCAGTGATGCGTCGTCGCATGGCCGCCTGGGCGGTCCTGTGCGGCGCGACCGCCGCGCTGCTGGGCATGACCCCGGCCGTGGCACAAACCCTCAAGGGCCAGACCGACGCAGTCGACGTGGTGCCCGGCGTGCAGCTGCGCACCGGCGAGACGCTGCGCGTGACCGGCTACTCGGCGCTGCGCGCGAAGGCGGCGCAGTCGCCGCGCAAGGTCCGCGTGATCGCCCGGATGTCGGCGTTCGCGACCGGCGACGGGCCGTCCGGCGAGCCGCTGCGCGCGATCGGCGAGACGCCCGCGATCCGCGGCGCCAGGGACCAGCTCGTGATGCGCCTGCGCGCACGCGGGGCCGAGGCCGTCGAAGGCCTCGCCGACACCTCGCTGGTGGTGATGGAAGTCGACGCCGCCCAGCTCGACGCGCTGGTCGCCAACGGCGAAGTGGCCGAGCTCACCGAGGACGTCCCGGTACCGCCGACGCTGGCCGAGTCCGGCCCGCTGGTGCGGGCGCCGCAGGCCCACGCGCTCGGTGCGCGCGGCGCCGGCACGACGGTCGCGATCCTCGACACCGGCGTGCAGTCCAACCATCCGTTCCTCACCGGCCGCGTGGTGGAGGAGGCCTGCTTCTCGACGACCTCGGCGGCCAACAACTCGACCTCGTTCTGCCCCGGCGGCGCGTCGAGCAGCACCGCCGCCGGCTCCGGCGCGGCCTGCGGCATCAGCGGCTGCGACCATGGCACGCATGTGGCCGGCATCGCGGCGGGCCGGGCGACCGGCGCCACCACCTTCAACGGCATGGCGCCCGACGCCAACATCATGGCCGTCCAGGTGTTCTCGCGCTTCACCGACTCGCCGGGGAACACGCCCTGCGCGAGCCAGGGCCGGGCCTCGCCCTGCATCCTGAGCTTCACCTCGGACCAGATCCGCGGCCTGCAGCGGGTGCTGGAGCGGCGCGCGGCGCGCAACATCGTCGCGGCCAACATGAGCCTGGGCGGCGGCGTCAACGCCGCGGCCTGCGACGCCGACGCGCGCAAGGACGTCATCGACGACCTGCTGGCCGTGCGCGTCGCCACGGTGATCGCCTCGGGCAACAACGGCTCGTCGACCGGCGTCAGCGCGCCGGGCTGCATCTCGACGGCGGTGACCGTGGGATCGACGACGAAGGCGGACGCCGTCTCGAGCTTCTCCAACAGCTCGACGCTGGTGGACATCCTGGCCCCGGGATCGAGCATCAATTCGTCGATCACCGGCAGCGGCTTCGGTGTGAAGAGCGGCACCTCGATGGCCACGCCGCACGTGGTGGGCGCCTTCGCGGCAATCCGCTCGATGGTGCCGGGCGCCAACGTGAACGACATCCTCGGCGCGCTGCAGGCGACCGGCGTCGCGATCACGGACAGCCGCAACGGCGTCACGCGCCGGCGGATCAACCTCGAGGCGGCCGTCAACCAGCTCGCGCCGCAGCCGTTCGCGCTGTCGGCCGGCATGCTGTTCCAGATGCACGCCGACGGCCGCATCTGGGCGCACACCGGCGTGGCCTGCTCCGGCACGTCGTGCCCGGGCTGGGTGCTGCTCGACGCGAATCCCGCCACACGTGCGATCGCGGCCGGCGGCAATGCGCTGTACCAGCTCCACGCGGACGGCAAGGTCTGGCGCTACACCGGCGTGCGCTGCGGCGGCGCCTCGTGCCCGGGCTGGCAGATGCTGGACAACAACCCGGCCACGAAGCAGATCGCGGCCGGCGGCACCTCGCTGTACCAGCGTCATGCGGACGGGAAGATCTGGCGCTCCACCGGCGCGGCCTGCTCGGGCAACAGCTGCCCCGGCTGGACGATGCTGGACAACAACCCCGCCACCATCGACATCGTCGCGGACGGCACCCGGCTCTACCAGCTGCACAACACCGGCGCGATCTGGCGTTCGACGGGCGCGGCCTGCTCGGGCAACAGCTGCCCCGGCTGGACCAAGCTCGACGCCAATCCGCACACGAAGTCGCTCGCGGCCGCCGGCGGCCAGCTGTACCAGCTGCATGACACCGGCGCGATCTGGCGTTCGACCGGCGTGGCCTGCTCCGGCAACAGCTGCCCCGGATGGACCATGTTCGACAACAACCCGGCGGCGCGCGAGATCGCGGCCAATGTCGGCGGACTGTTCCAGCGCCATGCGGACGGCAAGATCTGGCGCTCGACGGGCGCGGCCTGCTCGGGCAACAGCTGCCCCGGCTGGACGATGCTCGACAACAACGGCGCCACGGTGCAGATCGAGGCGTCGACGAGCGGGCTGTTCCAGCGGCACAGCAACGGGCGGATCTGGCGTTCCACCGGTGCGGCCTGCTCGGGCAACAGTTGCCCGGGCTGGGTGATGCTGGACAACAATCCGGCCACGAGCACCATCGTCACGGCCCAGCCATGAAGTCCCGGTCATCGCGCGCGTCCCGCTCCCCTATGCCGGTCGGATGGATCGCCGCGTTGGCGATCATGGCCGCGGCGGCGGTGGGCGAGGACGGCGCGGTGGCCGGCCCGGCGGGAGCGTCGGCGATGCCGGCCGCTCCCGCGGCTTCATCCCCCACGGAGTGTTCCGCCATGGAACGAGTCGAAGGCGCCGAGGCGCTGCTCGCATCGATGGAGCGCGAGCCCGCGCGAGCGGTGCGCGTGCTGCTCAAGTCCAGGCCCGGTCCGGAGGCGTTCGCCGAGTTGCGCCGCGCGCTCGACGCGATGAACCTTCGCGCCGACCCTGTCGGCAACGGTCCCTGGCTGGTGATGGAGGTCGATGTCGCGCAGCTGCGGACGGTGCTGGCGACCTGCCAGGTCATCGGCGTGCAACGCGATTCGCCCGCCCCAACGGACTGATCACGCGGCCACCGGGCCGTCCTGTCATGATGGACTCCAGCCGAGGCCCGCGCCGGGCCGGATGCCAGAGAGAGTCCGATCATGAGCACCGTATCGATCCTGTCGAGCCTGTTCCGTCAACAGGCCTGGGCCCACGACGGATTCCTGGAGGCGATCGGCGCGCTCGATGCCGAGCGACATGCCGAAGAGCGCCACGCGGCGCTGCGGATCCTCAACCATTGCTACGTGGTCAACCAGATCTTCAAAGGGCACCTGACGGGCCGGCCGCATGGCTACGCGGCGAACAACACCGTCGAGACGCCGACGCCGGAGGCGCTGCGCGCGGCGCATGCCGAATCCGATCGATGGTTGCTGGACTACCTCGCGTCGGTCACGCCGGAGCAACTCGCCGAGCGCATCGCGTTCACCTTCACCGACGGCGACCGCGGCGCGATGACGCGCGAGGAAATGCTGTTCCACCTCGTGACCCACGGCGCGTACCACCGTGGCGAAGTCGGAAGCATCCTGAAGCGGATCTCCTCCCCCAAGCCCTGGGACACCTTCGCGGTGTTCCTGCATCAGGACGAGCCGGGGAGGCGTGAGCAGGTCTGAGCACCTCTCCTTCACCTCAACGCACAAAAAAGGACGCCCGACCAGCGGAGCTGACCGGGCGTTGCAAGTCCTAGAAAGGACGTCGTTGGGATCGGTGCCCACCTTCGGGGCCTTGCGGCCGCGCCGTTGGGGGCGTGAGATGGACTCTAGGGCGAACCCTGAGCCTGCGGCATCCCCTCAAGGTGGGATACATGCGAAAAATGGTCAGCAGGTGTAAGAGCCACTCCACATTACGGAAAACTGCTCGCTGCCCCCTCCTTCGGTCCCTGGCTTGCGTGCGCTGACGAACATAGATCAGCCCCGTCCGCACCACCCGGATAATCCCGCCATGACCGCGCCCAAACACCCCAACAAGTCCGCGCCGCGCAGGCCCGCTCCCCAGACGGCGGAGGGGTCCGCGAAGTCCGGAGCGCCGACGCGCGGTCCGCGGCCTCAGCAGGGATTCGCACCCTCGGCACCGTCCGCGGCGCCTGCCGCCCCGCCCGAGGCCTGGAGCGACGACGACCTCGACGAGCTGCAATCGCTGCTCGACGAGGTCCCCGCGCCGCTGGAACCGCTCGATGTCTCGATGCTCGACGGCTTCCTGGTCGCGCTGATCCTGCAGCCCAAGCCGGTGCCGCTGTCCGACTGGTGGCGCTGGGTGCTCGACTCCGAGGAGGGCCGCCCCGCCCCCGCGCGCTACGACTCGCAACCGCTGCTGCAGCTCGTCCAGCGCCGCGAGCACGACCTCCGGCTGGCCATCAACGATCGCCAGTGGTTCGATCCCTGGGTCTTCGAGCTCGACGAGGACGCCTCGCCGTCCGAGACCGTCCTCCCCTGGGTCGCCGGCTTCGCGCTCGCCGCGGACCTGTTCCCCGCGCTGATGAACCTCGACGCGACCGACCTCACCGAGCCGCTCGCCCAGCTCTACATGCACCTGGATCCCGAGGACCTCGAGGACGCCGACGCGCTGCTCGAGGAAATCGAGAGCCTGGAGCCGCCCGAGGAACTCGACGACGCGGTCGAGAGTCTGGTCCGCGCCAGCCTGCTGCTGGCCGATGTGTCGCGCCCGATCCCCGCGGCCAGGCCGCAGCGGCCGGGTGGCCATCGGGGCGGTCCCGGCGGTCCCGGCGGCCAGCGCCGCGGCGGACCGCCGCCCCGCCGTCCGCGCTGAATTCCAGCGCTCACGAGCAGAACGCCAGCTCCGGGTCCGGCGCCCTGAGCGCCGGCGCCAGCACGCGGCGCACCGGCGTCACCGCTGGGGAATCGGCGCGCCGGGTCCGACCTGGCGCTTCATCCACTCGCTCATCTCCCAGAGCGTGTGCCCCACCGACTCGCGCGCCGAATAGCCGTGTGACTCGAACGGCAGCGTGACGTAGCGCACCGTGCCGCCCGTCCCCGCCAGCGCCTGGTAGAAGCGCGCGCTCTGGATCGGGAATGTGCCCGAGTTGTTGTCCGCCTCGCCGTGGATCAGCAGCAGCGGCTCCTTGAGCTTGTCGGCGTAGTTGAACGGCGAGAGCTTCTGGTAGACGTCCTGCGCCTCCCAGTAGGTGCGGCGCTCGCTCTGGAAGCCGAAGGGCGTGAGGCTGCGGTTGTAGGCGCCGCTGCGTGCGATGCCCGCCTTGAACAGGTGGGTGTGCGCCAGCAGGTTGGCCGTCATGAACGCGCCGTAGCTGTGGCCGCCGACGACCATGTGCTCGCGCTCGCTGACCCCGAGGTCCACCGCCTTGTCGATGATCGCCTGCGCGTTGGCCGTGATCTGCGCGATGAAACTGTCGTTGACCGTCTTCGGGTCGCCGACCACCGGCATCGTCGCGTCCATCAGCACCACGTAGCCGTCCAGCAGCAGCATCAGCGGGCTCGTGCTCGGGAAGCTTTTGAAGCGGTTGCCGGAGCCGCTCACTTGGCCCGCAGTCGAGGCATCGGTGAATTCCAGCGGGTAGGCCCAGACAAACGTCGGTCGACGTTCGCCGGCCTTGTAGCCCGGCGGCTTGTAGAGCCAGAACGACAGCTCCACGCCGTCGGCGCGCTTGAAACGGACGAACTCGCGCTGGATGTCGCGCAGCTGCGGCGACGGATCCTTGGCGTCGGTGAGCGCCTGCGCGGTCGCCAGCGCCGCGCCGCCGCGCAGCATCACGTTGCCGGGCTCGCTGACGCTCTCTCGCACGGTCAGGACGCGGGCGCCCTCGGCATCGAGCACGGCCAGCGGGCGCTCGTAGTGCGCGCTGTCGCCGCCGTTGGCCTCGGAGCCCGACTGGAACACGCGCGACTTCCTGTTGTCGGCCAGCACCAGGCGGTCGATGAAGGGCTTGTCGCCTTCCGGGCTGGCGCCGGTGCCGAAGTACCAGATCGCGCCGCCGTCCAGGCGCACCACCGATCGCCCGGTCGGCTGCATGCGATGCACCGGCGTCCCCGGATCGCGGTAGCGGTCGCGCACCGAGCGCTCGATCAGCCGCTGCGCCGGCGTCGCGCCATCCATCGCGACGAGTTCGGTCGAGGTCCGCATCTTCGACAGGTCGAAGTCCTGCACCAGCGCCTGCCGGCCGCCCTCGAGGAACTCGAGGCGCGACAGGCGCTGCGGCACGCGATGCACTTCGCGGGCCTCGCCGGTGTAAGGCGCGTCCAGGCGCATCAGCCGATCGCGGTGCGGCACCTGCACCCGGTTGTCGCCGCCGTCCAGCGCCTCGACCCAGTACACCGCACCGTCCGCGCCCGGCGAGGCGAAGAAGTGGCGCGGCCCGGTGATCACGCCTTCGACCGGCACGCCTTCCTTGAGCTTGACCTGGCCGACGGACACGACCTTGCCGTCGGCGCCGCGCACCTCCGCCTGCGCCGCGAAGTCGTCCCAGCCGACCTGGTAGCTGAACGGCGGCAGCAGGCGCATCGTCAACACCTGACCCCCGGTGCCCAGCGCCTCGAGATGGCTGAAGAGACCGGGCTCGGCGAGCGGACGCACCGCGCCGGTTTTCAGGTCGACGCGCGCCAGCTGCGAGGTCGCGTGATGCGCGAAGACCGCCGCCTCCTGCGCGTTGGTCAGCAGGTCCTGCTGCGTGCGCTCCGGCGAGTTGCGGGCGATCGATTCCTGGATGGACGGTCCCGACGGCGCGGCGAAGGTCGGCGCCGGGCCGCGCCTGGCGGGCACCGTCAGCGTGACCAGTTCATGGTCGTTGAGCCACACGACGTCGTTCTCCAGCATCGTGTGCAGCTTGAGTTTGGGCACCGCCTTGAGCTTGCCCGTCGCGACATCGCCGACCCACAGTTCGACGGCCGTGTCGGTGCGCCGGTTCAGCAGGAAGCGCTTGCCGTCCGGCGAGAAACGCAGGTGGTGGAAGGCGCCGCCCGCCGGCAGCGCGACGGCTCGAGCGCTGCCCTCGGCGCCGTTGTGCAGCGGACGCAGCGACAGCGATTCGATCGTGGTGATCAGCTGCGGGCTGTCGGTGGCCGGGTCGTAGCGCAGTCCCGCCTGACGCAGCACCGGCCGGGCCAGCTCCGCGATCGCGCGCGACTTGCGATTGACGACGATCGCCAGCGTGCGCTGGTCCGGCGACACCTGGTAGACGGGCAGCGCCGGGGCGTCGAGCACCGCGCGGATCGCCTCCGACGGTTGCTGGTAGATCTGCGCGAGGCTCGCGGCCGAAGTCAGCGCCGCGGGGACCGCCGCCTCGTCCATCGGCGCCGCCGTCGCGGAGAACCCGCCGAACGCGGCGGACAGGGACAGGGTCAGCGGGATCAACGACGAGGCGCGGGGCTTGGGCATGTGGCGGTACCGTGAAGCGGAGAAAGGCGGCAATCTAGCAGCGCCCTCCCCCGATGTCCGACGTCAGCCCTCCGGGTGATCCCGAGGTTTCAGGGCCTCGCCGTCACGCCCGGATCACGCAGCGAACAGACGCGCCGCATGGAGGCCCAATCCGGTCGCGACCGACGCGAAACGGTCGCCGCGCACCGTCTTGGCGTCGGGATAGTCCGACGCGATGCGGTCGGCCAGCACGGTCAGGCCGGTCGAGCCGCCGGTGAAGTACAGCGCGTCGACGTCCGACGGCTTCAACCCCGCGCGCTCGACCGTCTCGCGGCCCGCCTGCGCGATGCGTTCGATGTCGCCACGCAGCGCGTCCATCGCGGCGGCTTCGGACAACGGCACCGTCAGGCCGGACTCGATCAGCTGCAGGTCGATCGTGCAGTCGCCGCCGCCGGCGACCTCGATCTTGGCGTCCTCCGCGCGGTTCGCGAGCTCGTGGCCCAGGCGCTCGTCCAGCACCGTCATCAGGCGCTGGTGATGGCGCGGGTCGCCGTAGAAGCCCTTCATGTTGCGCAGCTCCAGCACCCGCTGCGGGCTGTAGCACGTGTTGATCAGATGCCAGGTGGCGAGGTCGAAGTAGACGCCGCTGGGCACTTCGCGCGGCGTCTGGCCCGGCTTGGCCGGGCCCAGCGCGCGGTAGCCGAATTCGCGCAGGATGCCGGTCAGCTCGATGTGGCGGTCGAAGTCGGTGCCCGCGATGTGCACGCCGTGGTTGGCGAGGATGTCGTCGCGCCGGTCGAGGCGCTTCAGCCGCTCCGGACCGACCCGCACCAGCGAGAAGTCCGAGGTGCCGCCGCCGATGTCGGCCACGAGCACGAGCTGTTCGCGCTCGGCCTGCTGCTCGAAGTCGAAGGCCGCGGCGATCGGCTCGAACTGGAAATGCACGTCGTCGAATCCGACCGCGCGCGCCGCCGCCGCCAGCGAGGCCTGCGCCGCGGCGTCGCGTTCGGGCTCGCCGTCGACGAAGTAGACCGGACGTCCGAGCACCACCCGGCGCGGCTCATGGCCCTGGGCATCGGCCGCGCCGGCCTGTTTGCGCAGGCGCTTCAGGTAGCCGCTGAGCATGTCGATGTACTTCACGCCGCGGCCGCCGCCGACGTCGGTGACCTGGTCGATCAGGCTGGAGCCGAGGATGCTCTTCATCGAGCGCATCAGGCGGCCGTCGGTGCCCTCGACGTAGGCGGCCATGGCCGCGCGGCCGAAGGCCCGCGGCGGACCGTCGGCGTCGTGGCGGCCCTCGGCGAAGTAGAAGACCGCCGTCGGCATGGTCACGTTGGCGCCTTCCAGCGGCACCAGGCGCATGGCGCCGGGACGCGCGGCGTCGGGCACGGCGACCGCCGAGTTGGAGGTGCCGAAGTCGATGGCGCAGAAATCGCGCGACAGGTCGGGAGACGGGGAGGACATGGCGGCGCGGCGGAAATGCGAAAAGGGCGCGGATTCTAGCCGCGCCCTTGTTTCCGGGGCTCCGGTGTCCCGGTGACGCCGTCAGGGGCTCCGTCGGATCAGGCCGGCTGCAGGCTGCGGATCGCCTTGGCGGGCAGCGCGTCGCCGTAGAAGCCGAACGCCAGTTCGGGACGCTTGCCGCTCATCAGCTCCGCCAGTGCGCGGCCCGAGCCCGCGCCATGCGTCCAGCCCAGCGTGCCGTGGCCGGCGTTGATCCACAGGTTGGCCGCCTTCTGGCTGCGGCCGATGTAGGGCACGTTGGTCGGCGTGCTGGGGCGCAGGCCGGTCCAGAAGTTCGGCTCGGACAGGTCGGCGACACCGGGGAACAGTTCCTCGTAGCGGCGCACCAGCGACTCGCAGCGGACCTTGGAGGTCGGGCTGTCAAGGCTGGTGTCCAGGCCCACCAGCTCGGCGGTGCCGGCGATGCGGACGAAATCGCCCAGGCGCGAGATCGCGATCTTGCGCGCGTCGTCCAGCAGGCTGACGGAGCTGGCCAGCTCCGGCTTCTTCAGCCGCAGCGTCGCCGAGTAGCCCTTGGCCGGGTAGATGTTGAGGTGCTCGCCCAGCGGCTTGGTCAGCGCCGGGGCGTACGAGGCCATCGCCACGACGTAGGCATCGCCCTTGAGCTGCTGCGTCTGGCCCGTCTCGCGCGAGCGGATCTGCACGCCGGCGATCTCCGACCCTTGTGCGCCCCCCCGGGGCTGCAGCGCCACGATGTCGTGGTTCCACAGGAACTGCGCGCCGCGCTGCTCGGCCAGCTTCGCCAGCTTCTGGGTGAAGACGCGCGCGTCGCCGGATTCGTCGCTCGGCGTGTAGGTGCCGCCGAACACCGCATGCTGCGCCGAGCGCAGCGCCGGTTCGATCGCCAGGACCTCGTCGCGGCTCAGCACGCGGCGGTCCACGCCGTGGCGGCGCATGATCTCGGCGCCCTGCGCGCCGGCCTCGAAGTCGGCCTCGCTGCCGAAGAAGTGCAGGATGCCCTTCTGCAGGCGGTTGTACTCGATGCCGGTGGTCGCGACCAGCGACTGCAGCGACTCGTGGCTGTAGCGGCCCAGGCGGACCAGCTGCTCGACGTTGCGCTCGAAGGCGGCCGTCGTGCACTGGCCGAGGAAGGACAGGCCCCAGCGCCACTGCGCCGGATCCAGCCGTGGGCGGAACAGCAGCGGCGCGTCGTCCTTCAGCAGCCACTTGGCGACCTTGAACGGCGCGCCGGCATTGGCCCAGGGCTCGCAGAAGCAGACCGAGATCTGCGCGCCGTTGGCGAAGCTGGTTTCCAGCGCCGCGTCGGGCTGGCGGTCGACGACGGCGACCTCATGCCCCTGGTCCAGCAGGTACCAGGCGGTGTGGATGCCGATGATGCCGGCGCCGAGGACGATGACCTTCATGGGAGGAGCTCCAGGTGAACTTGTGGTTCCGCTGCGGTTCAGCGTTGGACGTGCTTCAGGCCAGCGGGCGCAGGATCAGCTGCAGTCCCAGCACGGCCATCACGAGGGCGATCAAGGCATCGATGCTGCGCCAGACCGCGGGCCGGCGCAACGCCGGCGCGACCGCCGCCGCGCCGAAGCCCAGCAGCGAGAACCACATCCAGGACGCCACCGAGGCGCCCACCGCGAACGGCAATTGCAGGCCCGCCGGCTGCTGTGCGCCGACCGTGCCCAGCAGGACCACCGTGTCCAGGTAGACATGGGGGTTGAGATAGGTCATCGCCAGGGTGCTGCCGAGCACCGCGGTCAACGACGCACTGCCGGCCTGCGCCTGCAGCCCGGCCTTGGGCGACATCGCGCGCAGGGCCGCCTTCGCGCCGTAGGCCAGCAGGAAGGCCGCGCCGCCCCAGCGGAAGAGTTCCATCAGCAGCGGGCTCGCGGCGATCAGCCGGCCCAGGCCGAACACGCCCAGCCAGATCAGCAGCATGTCCGAGAGCGCGCACACCACCACCACCGGCGCCACGTGCTGGCGCATCAGCCCCTGGCGCAGCACCAGCGCGTTCTGCGCGCCGATGGCGACGATCAACCCGGCTCCGGTGAGCCAGCCTTGCAGGAGGGCTGCGCTGGGGGACGACATCGGTGGGAACTCCGGGGACGGGGCGAGGCCGGTTGGGGGCCGCTTCGGGACGAGTTTTTCCACCCGCCCGAGGGAGCGGGTGGGCGGATTGTCTGGAGCACGGTCGATTTGATGAAGCCGGATTAATATCTCAGCGACTACATTAGGAAGGCTTATGAAGGATCTGGACGCCGCCGGTCTCGATTGCCTGGCCGCATTGGCCGACGAACGCAGCTTCGAACGCGCCGCCGAGACGCTGGCCATCACACAGAGCGCCGTGTCGCAACGGCTGCGCAGTCTGGAGGCGCAGGTCGGACAGCTGCTGGTGGTGCGCTCCCGGCCGCTGAGGCTCACCGAACCGGGCAAGCGGCTGCTCCGCTATGCCCGGCAACTGGCCGCCTTGCGGTCGGACGTGGTGCGGGAGCTCGGCGTGCAGGCGGCGCAGGCCGAGCGGCTCCCGATCGCCGTCAACGCGGACAGCTTGGCGACCTGGGTGCTGCCGGCGCTCGATCCGCTGGTCCAACGCGGGTTGAGGGAAGGGTTCGGGCTGGAACTGGTCGTCGACGACCAGGATTTCACCCACGACTGGCTGCGCCAGGGCGAGGTGCTGGGTTGCGTCACGACCGTGCCGCAAGCGCTGCGGGGCTGCATCGCGCAACCGCTGGGCGTGATGCCCTACATCGCGGTGGCCAGCCCGGGATTCGTCGCTCGCGCGCTGCCCAACGGGCTGGGCGCAGCCAACTTCGCGCAGCTGCCCTTCCTGGTCTTCAACCGCAAGGACGACGCCCAGCAGCAGTGGGTCCGGCAGGCGATGGGGCTGCGCTCCGCGCGGCTGAACGCGCGCTACGTGCCGTCCAGCGAGGGCTACGTGAACGCGGTGCGGATGGGGTGGGGAATCGGCGTGGCGCCGGAACTGCAGGTCCGGCCCCTGGTCGCGAGCGGCGAGTTGGTGGCGCTGAGGCCGGACGTCCGGGTGGAGGTCGCCCTGTATTGGCACCAATGGAAGCTGGGCGGCGAGACGGCCGCCGGCTTCGGGAAACCAGTCGCTCCGGAGGGCGGCGCGCCGCCGGCCTTGCTGGATCAGATCGGGGAAGCGTTGGCCCGGGGCGCCCGGGACGCCCTGGTCAGCGCTTGAGCGCCGCGACCTGGACCTGGACCTTGTCCTTCTGCTGGGCGGCCGCGGTCACGGCCGTCGGCGCGGCCGACGCCGGCGCGACGCGCTGCTCGACCAGGCGCATCCGGAAGCCGCCCCGTTCGTGCTTGTCCTGCACGGAGTTGGCCAGCCAGGCGGAGGTCAGCACCACGGTGCTCACGATCGCCCAGGTCATCGACTTGTGAATCAATGGAGACATGAGAAAGCAATGGCTTCCACGAACTAGGGAAGGCCCGGAGCATAGTCACCCCTGAATGAGGGGGGCATCACACCTAAGTGGGGCGCGTGGTTATTTCGCCGCACCTGTGGCGGGCACACCCCAATCTGTGTGTATTTGTGAACGCGATTCCGACGGACCCGCGATCTGGGGATTTGCCTGAAGACGAAGGCGCGCAAACTGTGCTTCAACGCGCGGCGCAGCATCGGCACCGCGCGGCGGTCCCACCCCGTGCTTTTCGACGAGGTCCATCATGCGAATCGCCTCCGCCCTGCGCCTTTTCCGTCGCAACAGCCCCGGCCATCATGAGCCGGAACCGGCCGACATGGGCACCGCGTTCGGCATGGAGGCGAGCTTCGGCGACGACAGCGAGTACGACGACTTCCGTCGCAGCGACTACGGCCTGGAGTCCGAGACGGCGCCGCCGGCGACGGTCGAATCGCCACTGTCCTGGATGGCCGCACGCCGCGGCTGACGCAACGAGGCGCCCCGTGGGGCGCCTTTTGCATGGTGCGAACCTTCGCCTGGACGGCCGCGTCCTGCGGTTCAACAGATCAGCGGATCAGCGGATCAGCAGCACCGGCACGTCGCTGTGGGCCATCACCTTGGTGGCGACCGAACCCAGCACCAGCTTGCCCAAGGCCGTGTGGCCGTGCGAGCCCATCATCAGCAGGTCGAACCGGCCCTTCTCGGCCACGGCCGTGATCGCGTCCGACGCATGGCCGGTCTTGACGACGTACTGGGCCTTGATGCCGCGCTTGTCCATGAAGGTGCGGATCGGCTTGAGCACCTTCTCGGCCTCTTCCTGGTAGTAGTCGGCGAGCACGGCCTTGTCGAGCACGGCCGCCGCGCGCGGCGGCACGCCGGGAACGACATGCACCACGGTGTAGTCATGGGAGCCGCCCAACCACTCGTCGTGGGCGGAGAGATAGGCCAGCATGCGCTTGGAGTAGGTGCTGCCGTCGACGGCGACGAGGATCTTCATCAGCGTGTCCCTCTCTGCAGGCCGACATCCGGCCCCGGACCAGTGTGGCACAGGGCCGGCTCGAAAAAGCCGCACCCGGGCCGCAGCCTGCGCCTGCCTTGACGTTGGACAATCGCGCTTTCCGTCCTTCGCCCTGCGCGTTGTTCCGCCGTGCGCCTGCAACTGATCTCCGACCTCCACCTCGAGCGCCAGACCGATTTCCAGACCGTCGCCGCGCCCGGCGTCGACCTGCTGGTGCTGGCCGGCGACGTCGGCTCGTACCAGACCGGCTCGCGGCTGGTGACGGACGATTTCGGACTCGGCCGCTTCTCGCCGAAGCGCGACGGCGCGCCGTGGTCCCGCGTGCTCTACGTGCCCGGCAACCACGAGTACGACGGCCTCGATTTCGCGACCGCCCAGGCGCGGCTGCGCCAGGTCTGCGCCGAACTCGGCATCGACTGGCTGGACCGCGAGGAGATCGTCATCGGCGACGTGCGCTTCGTCGGGACGACGCTGTGGGCGGACTTCGAGGCGCTGGCCGCGCGCGAGTCCACCGTGACCAGGCAGCTGGCGGCGCGCGAGAAGGCCTTCCGCGCGGCGAACCACTATCTGCGCCGCTTCTCGACGCTGGTCGACGGGCAGCACATGCTGGCCGAACAGCAGCGCGAGCTGGCGCTGGATTGCCAGGCCTGGTTGCGCGAGGCGCTCGCCAAGCCCTTCGAGGGCCGCACCGTCGCCGTCACCCACTATGCGCCCAGCCTGCGCAGCGCCGATCCGCGCTACGGCCTGACGCCGGGCACGGCGGGCTTCTGCAATTCGCTCGACGAGCTGCTGCCCTTCGCCGACCTGTGGCTGCACGGCCACCTGCACTGCGCGCACGACTACGTCGTCGAGTCGCCGTCCGGCCCGCGCGGCGAGGTGCCGCACCGCTGCCGCGTCGTCGCGAATCCGCTGGGCTACGCGAACAAGGGTGAGCAGGAGGACTACCGGCCGGATCTCGTCATCGAGGTCTGAGCAGCCGGCGGGCCGTCGTAGGTCCACAGGTACTCGCGCGGCATCGGCCCCTTGTTGCGCCCGCCCTGCTGCGTCTGCTCCCAGGCATGAGCCAGGATGCCCACCGAGCGCGAGATGCAGAACAACCCCCGCGCCAGCGGCGCCGGGAATCCGAGCTCCGCGTAGATCACGGCCGTCGCGCCGTCGATGTTCATCGGGATGCGGCGGCCGCCCTTGCGGCGCTGCAGCTCCGCCTCCACCGCGCGGCCGATCGCCGCGAAGCGCCCCGACACGACACCGAACTGCGCGGCCTCGTCGACGAGTTCCAGCAGCCGCGGCGCACGCGGATCCACCGGGTGGAAGCGGTGCCCGAACCCCGAGACGAACTTGCCGCGCTGCGCGATCGCCTCGTCCAGGCCCGCGGCGGTAGCGTCCTCGAGCGACGCGCCCGCGTCCATGCGCGCGGCGATCGCCTGCAGCATCTCCACGCACTGCTCGCCCGCGCCGCCATGCACGTCCCCCAGCACGTTCATCGCCGACGCCATCGCGTTGTTGAGACCGACGCCGCAGGTCGCGGCCATGCGCGCGATGGCGATGCTCGGCGCCTGCGGACCGTGGTCGACGGCCGCCATCAGGGCCACGTCCAGCAGCTTGGCCTGCTCCGCGCCGGGCAGTTCGCCGCGCGTCATCAGCCAGATCATCTGCGCGAAGCTGACCTGCCCGATCAGGTCCTGGATCGCATGACCGCGGTAGCGGATCACGCCGGGCGACATCTCGATGATCGAGGTGCGCCACCAGTCGGGCACGCGAGGATCGTGGACAGGTCCCTGTCCCGCCGGGTCCGTCACTGGCGCGGCCTCGTCGACCGGCGTGGCGCGCCCGCCGTCGCGATGGTGCTCGCTCATACCGCCTTCTCCTCTTTCAATGCGGCGCGCTCGGCGGCGCCGTAACCCAGTTCTTCCAGGATGGCCTCGGTGTCCTGCCCGAGCCGCGGCGGCGGCGTCGACACCGACGGCGCCTGGCCGTTCAGCTTGAAGCCGGTGCGCAGCACGCGGACGTCGCGCCCGACGCCGGGCACGTCCTCGAAGCGCGCGACCATCCCGCGATCGGCGATCTGCGGATGCGCGAGCGCCTCCTTCACCGAGTACACCGGTCCCGCCGGCACCCCGGCCGCCGTGAAGCGCTGCCACCAGGCGTCGGCGGAGTCGGCGCTCATGGCCGCCTCCAGCAGGTGCTTGAGTTCGGCGCGGTGCTTCAGCCGCGCGTGGCGGTCGACGAAGCGCGGATCGATCCTCCATTCGGGATGGCCGACCGTCTCGCAGACGGCCTCGAACTGCTCCTGCTTGTTGGCCGCGATGTTGAGCAGGCCCTGTCCCGTGCGGAAGGTCCCCGAGGGACTGGCCGTCACGTTGTCGTTGCCCATCGGCCGGGGCTCGCGGCCAGCGACGAGCAGGTTCGAGACCGCCCACCCCATCGTCGCCATCGCGGCCTCGAGCATCGACACGTCGATGAAGGTGGCCTCGGTGCGCGACTTGTCCGCCAACGCGGCGGCGATGGCCATCGCCGCCGTCAGGCCGCCGATGGTGTCCGCCACCGGATGGCCGACGCGATACGGCGCGGTGTCCGCGTCGCCGGTGATGCTCATCATGCCGGACATGCCCTGGATGATCTGGTCGTAGGCCGGCAGGTCGCGCAGCGGCCCGTCCTGCCCGAAGCCCGAGATCGCGCAATAGATCAGCCGGGGGTTGACCTGGCGCAGCTCGTCGAAACCCACGCCCAGCCGCTGCATCACGCCGGGCCGGAAGTTCTCGACGACCACGTCCGCCGTCGCCACCAGCTTGCGGAACACGGCTTTGCCGGCGGGTCGCTTGAGGTCGATGGTGATGGAGCGCTTGCCGGGGTTCTGCGCCAGGAACGACACGCCCATGTGCGCCTGGTTCAGCGCGGTGTCGGCGCCGAGTTGGCGGGCGAGGTCGCCGCTGTCGCGCGCCTCGACCTTGATGACGTCGGCGCCCAGGTGCGCCAGCTGATGGCAGGCGAACGGACCGGCCAGCACGTTGGTCAGGTCCAGGACGCGGACGCCGCGCAGGGGGGATTGACTCATGCGGGGCTCCGTCGCGCGCTCAATCGACCTTGACGTTGCCGCCGCGGACCACGTCGCCCCAACGCTTCTGTTCGCGCAGCAGGAACTGCGCGGCCTGCTGCGGCGTCCCGGCCATCGGCACGCTGCCTTCGGACTGCAGCTGCCCGATCATGGCCGCCTTGGAGAGCGCCTTCTGCACCTGCGCGTTCATCCGGTTCACGACCGCCGCCGGCGTGCCGGCAGGGGCGACGATCATCTTCCAGTCCGAGGTGTCGAAGCCCTTGTAGCCGCTCTCGGCCACGGTGGGCACGTCGGGCAGCACCGGCAGCCGCGTGGCGGAACTGATCGCCAGCGCGCGCAGCTTGCCGGCCTTGATGAAGGGCACGACCGTCTGCGGCGTCGCGAAGTAGTAGTCGACCTGCCCGCCGAGCAGGTCCGTGGCCGCCGGTCCGGCCCCCTTGTAGGGGATGTGCGTGACCTTGATGGCGGCCGCCTTCGAGAAGAGTTCGCCCGTCAGGTGGCCCACCGTGCCGTTGCCGGCGGAGGCCATGGTCAAGGTGCCGGGTTTTGCCTTGGCGGCGGCGACCAGGTCGGCCACGGTCCTGAAGCTCGACGACGAGGACACCACCAGCACCACCGGCTGCCCCGCGACCAGCGCGACCGGCGTGAAGGCCTTGGCCGCGTCGTAGGGCATCCTGGGATAGAGCGTCGGATTGATCGCCAGGTTGGCGGTCTGGCCCATGCCCATCGTGTAGCCGTCGGCCTTGCTCTTGGCGACGGCATCCAGCCCGATGTTGCCGCCGGCGCCGGCCTTGTTGTCGGCGACGAAGGTCCAGCCGGTGTCCTCGCGCACCTTGTCCAGGATCAGTCGCGACACGATGTCCGTGCCGCCGCCCGGCGGGAACGGGACGATGAGCTTGATCGGCTGCGTCGGGTAGGCGGCATCGGCCGCCACGGCAGCGGTCGCGCCGGCAGCCGCCAGCAGGACGACAGCGGTGGTGCGGATCAGGGTCATGGCTTGTCTCCGTGTTTGTTCTATCTAGCAGAACGCTGATTTGTCTGATAGAACTGTAGGACGACTCTTCCATTGCCGAGACGAGGGAATACCCGTGGCCGATCCTGAAAGTCCTCGCTCCGAGACGTCCGATTCCAGCGGCGTGGCGGTCCTCGACCGCGCCTTCGCGCTGCTCGGCGCTTTCGGCCAGGACGACGACGGCCTCTCGCTGGCCGAGCTCTCGCGCCGCACCGGGCTCTACAAGAGCACCGTGCTGCGGCTGCTCGCGGCGTTGGAGCACGGCGGCTTCGTGCGCCGTCTGCCGGACGGCCAGTACGCCATCGGGCCGGCGCCACTGCGGCTGGCGACGATCTATCAACGCTCGTTCCATGTCGGGCCGATCGTGGAGCCGCTGCTCAAGCAGCTCAGCGCCGACACCGGCGAAACCGCCTCCTTCTACGTCCGGCACGGCGATGCCCGCATCGCGCTGTACCGGTGGGAACCGGCTCGTTCGGTGCGGGCAGCGGTGGCGGTGGGGCAGCAGTACGCGCTGCACCAGGGCGCGTCGGGCAAGGTGCTGAGCGCGTTCTCGGCCGAGAGGCGCGCGGCCTTCGCGGGGATCGCCCAGCGCGGCTGGGCCGCCTCCTATGGCGAGCGGGAGCCGGACACGGCCTCGGTCGCGGCGGCGGTGTTCGCGGTCGACGGGCGCATGCAGGGCGCGATGGCGATCTCGGGCCCGCGGGTGCGGCTCGCTCCGCCCGAGACGATGCTGAGCGCCTGCCGCGCGGTGCTCGATGCCGCCCGCGAGGCGAGTCGTCTGCTCGGCGGCGATGTCACGCTGCTCGATGCGGCGCTGCGGACGGTGTCGGCCGCCGATTTCGCGACCACGGCCTGACGATGAAAAACGCCGGCGCAAAGGCCGGCGTGCTGCGTCTTCGCCGCGGCCCGGGCGCGGCGTGACAACGGGCGCCGGTCAGGCCGCGCCGTGGCAGTTCTTGAACTTCTTGCCCGATCCGCAATGGCACGGATCGTTGCGGCCCAGCTTGGGCGCGTCGCGACGCACCTGCTCCACGTGGTAGCGCTGCTGCTCCGTCGCCTCCTGCAGATCCACGACCGTCAGGATCAGGTCCTCGATCGCCTCGTCGATGTTCTTCAGCGGATGCTCCCGATCCAGCAACTCGACGATCTCCTGCTCCTCGGGCGTCTCGGCCGGCAGGTGGCGGTACAGGCGCGCGAGCAGCGCGTTGACGTTGTCGTCCGCCTGCTCGTGCAGGTCGGGGAAGGTCACTGCGGCGTATTCGAAACCGCCGACCCAGGGCAGCAGCGCCTGGGTGATCGGGTCGTCCGGCAGTGGGACGGCGTCGGGATCCACGCCTTCAGCGGCGGCGACGTCCGCGGCAGCCTCGACAGCATCCTCCGCCCGCTCCTGCGCTTGCTCCTGCGCTTGTTCTTGCGCGGCCTCGGCACCCTCCTCCAGGTCCGCCTCCACGTCTTCAGCGTCCAGGTCCAGCACCACCGGATAGAACCAGCCCTGCTCCAGCATGCTGTGGTTCAGCGAGGCGAAACGGCGCTCCACCAGCGCGCGGATGCGGGCCAGCCAGGCGGGATCGACGTCGTCGGGCAGCGGACGGCCTTCGTAGTCGAAGATCGGAGGCAGCCATTCCTCGATCGGGATCAGGCGAGGCTGCACCAGCACGCCGGCCAGGTAGCCGTCCAGCATCGAGGCGTCCAGCGGCTCGAGAGGTTCAGGGGTCGCGTCGAGAAGATCGTCGAGTTCGTCGAACTCGGCGTCGGAAAGGTCGTGGGCAATGCTCATGGGGCGCGATTGTCGCCGCTCGCCGGCAGTGCGACCGAATCGATCAGCCGTTCCCGCATCCAGCGCTGGGCGCTGCGGTCCTCGTTGCGCAGGTGCCAGAGGACGTCGACATGCACCGGCGACAGCGACATCGGCAGCGGGCGGTAGATCAGCGCCTCCTGGTAGCCGGTGGCGGTGATGAAGGACTGCGGCAGCACCGTCAGCAGGTCGGAGTGGGCCACGACGCGGCCCGCGGTGAAGAACTGGTTGACGGTCAGCGCGATCCGGCGGCTGCGCTTGAGGGCGGCCAGCGCCTCGTCGACGAAGCCGTAGGGCCGGCCCGAGAAACTCACCAGCAGGTGATGCGCCTGGCAGAAGGCGTCCAGCGTCAGCTCCTGGTCGGCCAGCGGATGGCCGCGGCGCATCACGCAGACATAGTACGAGTCGTACAGGCGCTGTTGCCGGATCGCCGCCATGTCGCCCTGCCCCTTCAGCGCCGCGACGGCGGTCGGAAAGTAGCCGAGCGCGAAGTCCGCCTCGCCCTGCTCCAGCAGCGAGCGCGGATCCCGTGTCGTCAACGGCAGCACGTGGACGTTGGCCAGCGCCCGCATGCGCTCCAGCTGCTGCATCAGCGGCGGCAGGATCAGCGCGGCCGTTGCGTCCGCCATCGCCAGGCGGAAGGTGTATTCCTCGGACGCCGGCTGGTAGTCGCCGGGATCGAGCGCCACCCGCAGGCGCGTCAGGGCTGAGCGCACTTCAGGCCACAGGCCCTCGGCCCGCGAGGTCGGCTTCATGCCGAAGGCCTGCCGCACGAACAGGTCCTCGCCGAGCGCCTCGCGCAGCCGCTTCAGCGCATGGCTGACGGCCGGCTGCGTCATCGACAGCCGCTCGGCGGCGCGGGTCATGGAGCGCTCCGCCATGACGGCGTCGAACACCTTCAGCAGGTTCAGATCGAGGTTGCGGAAGCTCATGGCAGGCACTTTTCCTCGGAATCGGCGCGGATTCGGCATCCGCGCCACGTCATGGAAACGTCGCAAACACCGGTGCCCGGGGCCTCGGAGTGCGCATTCCTTGGCATTTCCCGGGGGGCGGCGTGACGCGGATCACGGCCCGGCCGCGCTCCGCCCAATGATATGCACAGCGTTTATACATTCGATGCCCATCTTTCATTGGCGACATGCCTAGGGGAAACCCTATAGTTCGTTCCGTCGGTTCTACAGAGCCGCCAACAAACGCCAATCAAAGGAAATCGCCATGAGCGTCGCTACCCAAACCTTCGGTCTGCCGCTGAGCCGCACGGTGCGTCGCGGCGGCACGTTCGCCACCATCGGTGCCCGCGTCTGGGCCCGTACGATCACCAACGTGAAGGCCCGCATCGAAGCCGCCAAGCTGGCCCGCGCCGAGCGCGAACTGCTGCTGCTGGCCGCCCAGTACGAAGAGAGCATGCCCTCCTTCGCCGCTGAGCTGCGCGCCGCCAACGCCCGTCGCCACGGCTGAAACGCCGACCCCACCGGGTGCTGTACAGGCCCGGTCGCCCAGCCCGGAAGCGAAAGGATGTGAGCGCAGGCTCTCATCAAGAACCGCACAAAGCTGAGCAAGACAAAAGCCCGCTTCGAAGTTTCGAGCGGGCTTTGCCTTTTCTGGAGCCCCGGAATGAGGTCCGCCCGGACCCGCCTCTTTCGAGGCGGCTTCCGGGCGGGAGTTCGGGGGAGCGACGGACCGATCAGGCCTGGTCCAGGCGCTGTTCGATCTTGGCCTTGGTGGCGGGCAGTTCCGCCGGCAGACCCTGCGCGAGCTGGACGAACAGTTCGTCGTGCAGCTTCAGTTCGGTTGCCCAGTCCTCGTTCGAGATGTGGGTGACGGTCTTGAACTGCTCGGGCGTGAAGGCCAGGCCCTGCCAGTTCAGGTCCTCATACCGCGGGCTGGTGCCGAAGGCGTGTTCCGTGCCCTGGCCTTGGCCGTCGACGCGCTCGAGCATCCACTTCAGCACGCGCATGTTCTCGCCGTAGCCGGGCCAGACGAACTTGCCGTCGGCGCCTTTGCGGAACCAGTTGACGCAGAAGATCTTCGGCAGCGCGGCGCCGGACTGTGCGAGCTTGGCGCCCAGCGTCAGCCAATGCTGGAAGTAGTCCGCCATGTTGTAGCCCATGAAGGGCAGCATCGCGAACGGGTCGCGGCGCACCACGCCCTGCTGGCCGGCGGCCGCGGCGGTGGTTTCCGAGCCCATGGTCGCGGCCATGTAGACGCCTTCGGTCCAGTCGCGGGCCTCGGTCACCAGCGGCACGGTCGTCGAGCGGCGGCCGCCGAAGATGAACGCGTCGATGGGCACGCCGGCCGGGTTGTCCCACTCGGCGTCCAGCGCCGGGTTGTTGGTCGCGGCGACGGTGAAACGGGCGTTCGGATGCGCGGCCTTCGCGCCAGTTTCCTTGGCGATCGCCGGGGTCCAGTCCTTGCCCTGCCAGTCGATCAGGTGGGCCGGGGCGGTGTCGGTCATGCCTTCCCACCAGACGTCGCCGTCGTCGGTCAGCGCGACGTTGGTGAAGATGACGTCCTTGTCCAGGCTGGCCATGCAGTTCGGGTTGGTCTTGACGTTCGTGCCCGGGGCGACGCCGAAGTAGCCGGCTTCCGGGTTGATCGCGTAGAGGCGGCCGTCCTTGCCGGGCTTGATCCAGGCGATGTCGTCGCCGATGGTGGTGACCTTCCAGCCTTCGAAGCCGGCGGGCGGGATCAGCATGGCGAAGTTGGTCTTGCCGCAGGCGCTGGGGAAGGCGGCGGCGACGTGATGCTTCTTGCCTTCAGGCGAGGTCACGCCCAGCACCAGCATGTGTTCGGCCAGCCAACCCTGGTCGCGGCCCATGGTCGACGCGATGCGCAGCGCGAAGCACTTCTTGCCCAGCAGCGCGTTGCCGCCGTAGCCGGAGCCGTAGGACCAGATCTCGCGGGTCTCGGGGTAGTGGACGATGTACTTGGTCTTGTTGCAGGGCCACTTGACGTCGGCCTGGCCGGCCGCCAGCGGCGCGCCGACGGTGTGGACGCAGGGCACGAATTCGCCGTTGTCGCCCAGGACGTCGAGGACCGCGCGACCCATGCGGGTCATGATGCGCATGTTCACGGCGACGTAGGGGCTGTCGGACAGCTCGACGCCGATGTGGGCGATCGGGGAGCCGATCGGGCCCATCGAGAACGGCACGACGTACAGCGTGCGGCCGCGCATGGCGCCGCGGAACAGCGCCTGGTCGCCGGTCTGCAGCAGGGCGCGCATCTCGGCGGGTGCCATCCAGTTGTTGGTGGGGCCCGCGTCAGCCTTGTCCTTCGTGCAGATGAAGGTGCGGTCCTCGACGCGGGCGACGTCGCTCGGATCGCTCCATGCGAGGAAGCTGCCCGGGCGCTTGGCCGGGTTCAGCTTCTGGAAGGTGCCGGCGTCGACGAGTTGCTGGCACAGGCGGTCGTACTCGGCCTGGCTGCCGTCGCACCAGTAGACGTCCTTCGCTTCGGTGAGCGCGGCGATCTCCGCGACCCAGGCGATCAGGCGCTGGTGTTTCACGTAGGCCGGTACGTTCAGGCGCAGGCCTTCCATCACGGGTTGGTTCATGGCGGTTTCCAATTTGAGGATATGAAAAGCGGAATTGGGTCAGCTCCGTTCCGGTGGCTCCGGCCCTGTCTGACAGAGGAGGAGACCGCGGAGCTGACCCAATGCCGCGCCTCAGCGTGGTGCTTCGCCGAACACTGGTTCCAATGTAATCACGCCGTAACTCCAGCGCTTGCCGGGGTTATGCGTTTTGGGAATGGATTGATGCCGGAATTTCGGAATACGGGATTGATTGACGAGGCTCCTATTCACGCGCTGAAACATGACGGCCATTTCGCAGAGCTAGGATGTGCCTCGCTCCAACCTTGGAGGAGCCATGAACACCGGGATCGACGCAATCGGAGCGCACCACCGAAGCGCCGGCGCGAGACCCGATAGGGAGGAATTCCAATGAAGAACGAGCTCGTCCGTGGCGTTGTCGCGCTGTTCCTTTGCGCCGCGGCCCTGTGCCCGGCCACTGCACGGGCGGGCAACGGCGACCAGGCACGCGTCGATCTGCGGGAACAGATGACGCACCTGATCGGCGCTGGCCGTTTCGCCGAGATCGTGGCGCGCGCCGAGGCCGATCTGGGCGAAGGGACGCGCCTGCCCGACGGGGTCTGGCGCGGCTACGAGACATACATGGCGTTCGAGGAGTCGCTCAACACGCGCCAGGCGGACGACCCGGGCTGGGAGCCCCTGCTGAACACCTTGCGCGACCGTGCGCAAGCCCGGCCGGGCGACGTTTTTCTCTATGTCCAGGCGCTGCACGCACGTGCCTGGAAGGTGCGCGGCGGTGGCGTCATCGGCACGGTGGCGCACGAGAAGCGCCAGTCCTTCCGAGGGTTCATGGAACTGGCGCGCGACGCGCTGGACAGGAACCGGCGCTCCCTCGCGACATCCCCGATGTGGTGGGCGCAACGCACGACGGTGGCCAACGAGCTCGGCGAGGGTCCGGAGCGGCTGCAGACGATCTTCCAGGAGGGCCTCCGCCGCTTCCCGCACTTCCACCCGCTCTACTGGACGCGCGTGCGGTCGCTTACGCCGAAGTGGGGTGGCAGCGAGGACGCGCTGATGGACTTGCTCGACGCGGTCGCCGCGATGCCCGAGCCGGCGGTGAAGGAAGGTCTTTATGCCCGGGTCGTCTGGGCGGCGGAGGACGAGGATCAGTTGCTCTTCCTCGACCCCCGATTCAAAAAGGAACTCTGGCGTGCCTCGTTCGATTCCCTGGTGCGGGAGTGGCCGGACGCGCGCAACCGGCAGCGCTACTTCTTCAATGCCTGCGAAATGTCCGACAAACCATTGGCGGCAACACAGATCGCGGCACTCGACGAGCCGGTGCGGGAAAAGCGGCTGATGCGCAACCAGCCGCTCATGGACCGGTGCCGCGACTGGGCCCTGAACGATGCGGACTTCGTGATGGGACTGCGATACCGTGGCGAAAAGCGGCAGGTGTTCGTGCACTAGGCCCACGCCGCGGCATGGACGCATCCGGGCAGCGTCCCCGGATCCGGCCGATCCCCAACGCTTCGGGGATCGGCCCGCACGCCGAAACGCCCTATGCTCGGCGCCTCCCCCGCGAGGTCCCCGACGTCCATGTCCGCTCCCACCGGCCTGTCGCTTCGTGCCCGCCTGTACCTGGTCCTGGGCCTGGCGCTCGCGCTGGTCGGCGCCTCCGCGTTGCTGGGCTGGTGGCAGTCGCAACGGCTCGCGGGGATCGCGCAATCGCTCTATGACGACCGGCTCGTCCCGGTCGATCTGTTGCGCGAACTCGAGCACTCGCTCGGCCCACATCAGCTGGGTGCCCTGCTGATCACGCAGGCGCAACAGCCCGACGCCGCCAGGCTCGACAGCGCCGGACGCCGGCTCACCGATGCGACGCGGCAGCTCTGGACCCGCTACCTGGCCACCCGCATCGCGCCGACCGAGCAGGCCCTCGTCGCCCGCACCCAGCCGCTGCTTGACCAGCTGTGGCGCTCGCTCACCGACAACCAGCCGCCCACGCCCGACACGCTGCGCGAGCTCAACCAGCGGCGCCTGGCGACGATGCGACTGCTCGACGAGCTGATCGCCTTCCAGTTGAGCCAGGCCCGCGTCGACACCGAGCGCGCCCGGCAGACCGCCACCGACGCCGCGCACGTCGGCCTGCTCCTCGTGCTGTTGACCGGCGGCCTGTGCAGCATCGTCGTCTGCACCGTCTGGACGCGCTACGACGACGAGCGCCGCCAAGGCCAGGAGGCGCGCGAACGGCTGCAACGGCTCTACGTCGCGCTGTCGCAGACCAACCAGCTCATCGTGCGCCGCGAGGCCGAGGCCTTCGACGATCCACGGGCGGAGCAGCATCTCTTCGAAGGGATCTGCCGCATCTGCGTCGAGACGGGTCACGCGCGCTTCGCGGCCGTGGTGCTGGTCGACGACGACCAGTTCGAGCGCGTCGCCGAGCACGGCCCCGCCGACCGGCTCATGCCCGGCGCGCCGCGACGCTGGTCGCGCGACACGCCCTTCGCCCGCAGCTCGATGGCGACCCGCGCGATCCTGGAAGGCCGGCACCAGGTCAGCAATCGTGCGCTCGAAGATCCGAGCCTGGCCCTGCCGGGCGCGCCGCTGATTCCTCCCGGGGTCGAGGCGATGGCCGCGTTCCCCTTGCGCCGCGGCGGCGACATCGTCGGCGCGATCAGCCTGCTGGCCGGCGAGCGCGGCTACTTCGACCCGCAGGTGCTGGGCCTGCTCGATGAGATGGCCGGCGACCTGTCCTTCGCGCTCGACCACCTGCGGCGCGAACGCGATCAGGCGCGCGAACTCGACGGCCTGCGCGATGCGCTGCGCCGCCACGAGTCAGGCCTGGTCGAGACCACGCCCGCCGCATTCCGCCCACCGATGCCGCCCGCGACCTCCCGCGGCCCGGTGCCGCCGAGGCCTGCGGCAGAATCGCCTGATGCAACTGATCAGTCTGAACACGGCCCGCGCTGAACCGCTGCTCATCAACGGGCAGCAGGTCATGACCGGCATCCGCAAACGGCCGGTGGACGGCGCGCTGGAGGTGCGCCCCCTGGGCCTGGCCGGCGACGAGCAGGCGGATCCCAGCGTCCACGGCGGCCTGTCGAAGGCCGTCTACGCCTACCCGTCCGAACACTACGAGTTCTGGCGCACGGTGCGCGCGCAGGCGCAGGTCGCGGGCTGGGACGACGCGCTGCCCTGGGGAGCGATGGGAGAGAACCTGTCGATCACCGGCCTGGCCGAAAACGACGCCTGGATCGGCGATGTGCTGGTCTTCCCCGACTGCGAACTCGCCATCAGCGAGCCGCGCTACCCCTGCTTCAAGTTCAACGCGGTGATGGGCTTCAACAAGGCCGCGAAGATGATGACCCAGAGCGGGTGGTGCGGGTTCTATCTGGCGGTGCGACAGCCCGGCACGATCGCGGCGGGCCAGTCCTTCACCGTGCGAGCCGGGCCGCGGGAAGTCTCCGTCGCGGAGATCTTCCGGGCGAAGAGCAAGCGCTGATCGAGATACGCGCTCGTTGACTGCCGAGGACGCTGGCCCTCACCCCTGCCCTCTCCCGCAAGCGGGAGAGGGAGTAAGAAGAGCGTCTGACGTCCCAGACCCCGCGCGCTTCGCGAGCCCCTCGCCCCTCGCCCCTCGCCCCTCGCCCCTCGCCCCTCGCCCCTCGCCCCTCGCCCCTCGCCCCTCGCTTCTAGCCTCTAGCCTCTAGCCTCTCCCGCAAGCGGGAGAGGGGGCAAGACGGTCAGCTCGGTGCATTCTCACTCCCTCTCCCGCTTGCGGGAGAGGGCGGGGGTGAGGGCCAGCGGCGGAGGCAGGCCTCAGTCCGCCAGTGCGGGGTAGTCGGTGTAGCCCTCGGCGCCACCACCGTACATCGTGGCCGAATGCGCCTTCTGCAGCGGCGCATTGAGCTTCAGGCGGCGCACCAGGTCCGGGTTGGAGATGAAGCTGCGACCGAACGCGACCGCGTCCGCATGGCCACTCGACACGGCATTGATCGCCATCTCGCGCGTGTAGCCGTTGTTGGCGATGTAGACACCCTTGAACCGCTGACGCAGCGCGTCGTAGTCGAAGGGCGCGACGTCGCGCGGACCGCCGGTGTGGCCCTCGATGACATGCAGGAAGGCCAGCTTCAGCGGTGCCAGTTGCTCGGCCACGTAGTTGAAGAGCGACTGCGCATCGCTGTCCTGGCCCGCGTCGTTCACCGGCGTGACCGGCGACAGACGCAGCCCGGTGCGGTCGGCACCGATCGCGCCGGCGATGGCCGTCATCACCTCGATCAGCAGTCGCGCGCGGTTCTCGATCGAGCCGCCGTAGGCGTCGGTGCGGTCGTTGATGCTGTCGCGCAGGAACTGGTCGAGCAGGTAGCCGTTGGCGCCATGCACCTCGACCGCGTCGAATCCCGCCGCCATCGCCGCCTTGGCCGCATGGGCGAACGCCTGCACGATGCCGGGCAGTTCCTCCGTCTTCAGCGCGCGCGGCGCGGCGACATCGACGAAGCCGTCCTTGGTGAAGGTCTTGCTGTTGGCCTGGCGGTCCGTCGCCGACAGCGGCTTGGCACCGCCGGGCTGGAAGTCGGCATGCGAGATGCGACCCACGTGCCACAGCTGGACGGCGATCTTGCCGCCGGCCTGATGGACGGCGTCCGTCACCTGCTTCCAGGCGGCGATCTGCTCGGGCGTGTGGATCCCGGGAGTGTCGAGGTAGCCCTGCCCTTCCTGGGCGACCTGGGCGCCTTCGCTGATGATCAGGCCGGCGCTGGCGCGCTGGCGGTAGTACTCGACCGCGAGCGGGCCAGGCACCAGGCCGACGGAGCGGTTGCGCGTCAGCGGCGCCATGACGATGCGGTTGGCCAGGGAGACGGCGCCGACTTGCAAGGGATCGAAGAGACTGGGCATGACGATATCGAAGAGGCTGAGTGAAGGTGGTGTGAGGTCCGGCGTGGAGGCGCCTGGGGCGCCGCCCGGACCAGGATGGAGCGCAGCTTAGCGAGCGATTCGCCGCCTCGCAGCGCCTAGGCGACAGCCCGGACGCCGGCTGGGGCCTTGCACCGGCTTCACCGGCGCACCGGACCGCATGGCTACACTCGGCCGGCCGCCTGGGGACGCCGTCCCCTCGTCGCGCGGCGCCCTGCCACCGCCACGACTCGGGAGCCCGTCGATGTCCTCCGGTTCCTCGCCCGATCTCCGATCGCACGCCCCCCTCGCCGAGCCCGGCCGCCGCCGGCTGCTGCAGACGGGAACCGCGCTCGCGCTTCCAGCCTGGCTGACGACGGCGCTCGCCCAACGCGGCGGCCCGTCCGGCGCGGTGATGCATGTGGGCCCGGACCACCCGGTGAAGACGCTGGCGGCCGCCGCGTCGCAAGCCAAGGCCGGCATGACCATCGAGGTGCAGGCTGGCGACTATGCGGGCGATGTCGCCGTCTGGCCGCAGGACGACCTGACGCTGCGCGCGGTGGGCGGCCGCGTGCGGATACTGGCCAACGGCGCGCATGCGCAGGGCAAGGGCATCTTTGTCACGACCGGCCGGCGGATGACGATCGAAGGCTTCGACTTCGTCGGCGCGCGCGTGCCGGATCGCAACGGCGCGGGCATCCGCCTGGAGCGCGGATCGCTGACGCTGCGCGACTGCCGCTTCCAGGACAACGAGAACGGCCTGCTGGCCGGCAACGACGGCAGCATCGAGCTGCGCATCGAGTCCTGCGACTTCGGTCCGATCGCGCCCGGCGAAGGGCGAACGCACAACTGCTACGTCGGCGCGATCGGCAAGCTGTCGGTGGTCGCGAGCTACTTTCACCACGGCGCGTCCGGCCACCTGCTGAAGACCCGCGCGGCGGTGAATCACGTCTTCTACAACCGCCTCACCGACGAGACTGG
Source organism: Roseateles sp. (assembly GCA_039593255.1). Classification (GTDB taxonomy): domain Bacteria; phylum Pseudomonadota; class Gammaproteobacteria; order Burkholderiales; family Burkholderiaceae_C; genus Roseateles. The sequence continues at coordinate 240,131 of JBCNPQ010000001.1, read as the reverse complement.
TCGCGCGAGTTTCGAGCTCGAGTTCCCCAACGGCGGCGTGGCGCTGGTGATGGGCAACGTGATCCAGCAGAGCCCGTCGAGCGAGAACTACCACCTGATCGCCTACGGCAGCGAGGGGCTCTCGAACCGGCGCAACGAGCTGCACCTGATCAACAACACGCTGGTCGACCGGCGCCAGGCCGGCGGCGTCTACCTGCGCATGGCGCAGCAGGCGCAGAAGCTGCGGCTCATCAACAACCTGCTGTGCGGCAAGCACGAGCTGCCGGCAGGGCCGGATCGCGAGCAGCATCACAACTACTTCGTCGAGCTGGACAGCTTCGTCGATCCGGACCGGTACGACTTCCGGCTGCGGCCGGAGTCGCCGCTGATCGGGCGCGCGGTGGACGCGGGCACGGTCGACGGGCAGGTGCTCAAGCCGGCGATGCAGTACCAGCATCCGTGCGGGCTCAAGGAAGTGCCGGCCGGGACGGCGTACTCGCCCGGGGCGTTTCAGGTCTGAGGCCGAGCGGCGGACGGCTCGCGGGCGCGCAGCGGGTACAGTGCCGGGCATGCTCGCCTACCGACACGCCTTCCACGCTGGCAACCATGCCGACGTGCTCAAACACCTGGTGCTTTCCGAGGTCCTCCGCTACATGGGGGAAAAGGACAAGCCCTACACCGTCGTGGACACCCACGCCGGCGCTGGCGGGTATGCGCTCGACGGCCGCTACGCCCAGAAGAACGCCGAACACGCCGGCGGCATCGCCGCGCTGTATTCGCGCAAGGACCTGCCCGAGCCGCTGCAGCAGTACGTGCAACTGGTGCACGACTTCAACCCCGGCAAGAAGCTGGAGCAGTACCCCGGCTCGCCGGCCATCGCGCGCATGCTGATGCGCTTCGACGACCGGCTGCGCTGCTACGAGCTGCACGGCACCGACCACCGCATCCTCGCCAGCTACCTCGAGGACCGCGCCAACACGCAGGTGCTGCAGCAGGACGGCTTCGCGTCGCTGAAGGCCGAACTGCCGCCGCCTTCGCGGCGCGGCGTGGTGCTGATGGACCCGTCCTACGAGCTCAAGGCCGACTACGGCAAGGTCGTGGCCGCGCTGCGCGAGGCGATGCAGCGCTTCGCCGACGGCACGGTCGCGATCTGGTATCCGCAGCTGCAGACGGTCGAATCGGCGCAGCTCGTGCAGCGCCTGAAATCCGCCTGCGAGCCCGTCGCGAAGAAGGGCTGGCTGCACGTGCGGCTCACCGTCACCCAGGCCGACGAACGCGGCTTCGGCATGATGGGCAGCGGCATGTTCGTCGTGAACCCGCCGTTCGTGCTGCACGACAAGCTGGCCGAATGCCTGCCCACGCTGGTGGACACGCTCGGCCAGTACGACGACGCCAACTACCTGCTGGAACAGCAGAGCGCCTGATCGCCCTCCTCGTTCAGTATCCGACGGTGAAGCGCCGGCGGATGTGCTGCGGGCGCTCCAGCTCGTCGACGATGGCGACCGCCAGGTCGGCCGTCGACACATGGGCCGGGCCGTCGGCGCCCATCACCGGCGTGTCCAGGCTGACGCGGTAGCTGCCGCGGCGCTCGCCCGGCTCCAGGTGCGGCGCGGGCGACAGGAAGGTCCAGTCCAGCGAGGACTCCAGGCGGATCAGGTTCAGCGCCTCGCGCGCGGCCAGCGCGCCCTGCTTCCACTGGTCCGGGAACTCCGGCAGGTCGACGATCTGCACGCCCGGCGCCGCGTACAGGCTGCCCGCGCCGCCGACCACCAGCAGGCGCTTCACGCCGGCGCGCTTCACGCCGTCGTAGATCGCGCGGGTGCCTTCCAGGAACTCGGTGTGGATGTCGGGCACCGACCAGCCCGGGTTGTAGGCGCTGACGACGGCGTCGGCGCTTTCGACCGCGGCGGCGACCTGCTCCGCCTGCTTCGCGTCGGCCTTCACCACGCTCAGCCCGGCGCGGGCCTCCAGCTTGGCGGGATCGCGCGCCAGCGCGATGACCTCGTGGCCGCGCGACAGCAGTTCCTTGAGCACTTCCTTGCCGACGAAGCCGGTCGGGCCGATCAGGGCGACTTTCATGGGATTTCCTTTCGAGTAGAACCGAGGGATTCGGGTTGGAGTGAACTGTATAAACTTCACAATCGCCGCAGAAGTCCTCAGAATCCGACTCCATTCTTTAGACGATCTACACAATCTCCCCATGCTGGACCAACTCCGCCGCATGGCCGTGCTGGCGACCGTCGTCGAACAGGGCAGCCTGGTCGCCGCGGCCAGGCAGCTGCAGACGACGACCTCCGCGGTCAGCCAGCAGTTGCGGGCGCTGGAGCGCGACATGGGCGTGACGCTGCTGCACCGCTCCACGCGCCGCATCAGCCTGACGCCCGCAGGCGAGCGCTTCGTGCAGGGATGCCAGGCGATGCTGGCCGCGGCGCGGGACGCGCAGACCCAGCTGCACCACCTGCGCGACGCGCCGGAAGGCGAGCTACGCATCAGCGCGCCGGTGGGCGCCGCACGCCAGATCGGTCCCGCGCTGGGACCGCTGCTCGCCGCTCATCCGGGCATGAGCCTGCACCTGGAAGTCGACGATGGCTTCACCGACCTCGTGGCCAAGCGCATCGACCTCGCCGTGCGCTTCGGCCGGCTGCCGGACAGCAACTGGGTCGCCCAGCGCATCGGCCAGCGGACGGTCGGCCTCTATGCGGCGCCGGCCTATCTGGCGCGACGCGGCGTGCCCACCTCGATGACGGACCTGACGATGCACGACTGGGTGTTCCTGCGCTCGGACAGCGGCGCCATCCGCAGCCTTTCGCTGGTCGGTCCCGAGGGACGCGAGGAGGTGCTGCGCGTGAGCCCGCGCGCAAGCAGCAACAACCAGCTCAGCCTGCAGCAGTTCTGCGAGGCGGGCATCGGCCTGGCGCTGCTCAGCGCCGAGGATGTCGACGAGTCCCAGGCGCAGGGTCGCCTGCTGCCACTGCTGCCGGGCTGGAAGCTCCCGACGCTGCCGGTCTACGTGATGACGCCGCAGCGCGATGCGCAGCCGGCGAAGGTGAGGCATGCCATCGAGGCGCTGAGCCAGGCGTTCGTCGGGAGCGACCCGCATGGCCGATGACCACTGGATCGAACTGCGCCACGACGCCCGCACCGGCATCGAGACGGTACGGGCGCACTTCGAAGGCCACGCCTACGACCCGCACGGCCACGACGAGCTGCTGATCGGCATCACGCAGCAAGGCGTCCAGCGCTTCCGCTGCCACCGCGCCACGCACACGAGCACGCCGGGCCGCGCGATCCTGATCGAACCGGGCGCGGTCCACGACGGCCACGCGCCGGAAGCCGGCGGCTTCACCTACGCGATGCTCTACCTGCCGCAGGACTGGACCTCCCGCCTGCTTGAGCAGCATGGGCTGGGCGGCCTGTCTGCGCTCCAGCCCGCCTTCCGCGACACGTTGGCGGAGGACCGGCGCCTCTTCCACGCGATCGAATCGGCCTTCGCGGCCCTGCACGCCGGCGAAGCGAGGCTGGCCTGCGACCAGCGGCTCGATCGCCTGATGGCCCTGCTCGCCCGGCAGGTCGACCTCGCGGGCGCCACGACGGCCACGGACCGCGGCGATTCGTCCCGGCTGGCCGAACGCGCCCGCGCGCTCCTTCACGACCGGATGGCCTGGGACGTCGGTCTCGACGACCTGGTCGCGCACACCGGCATGGACCGCTTCCGGCTGACACGGCAGTTCAAGAAGTCCTTCGGCCTGTCGCCGCATGCCTACCTGGTCCACCTGCGCCTGCGCGAGGCGCGCGCGCTGCTGGCGCGGGGGCACCGCCCCTCCGAGGTCGCGACGGCGGTCGGCTTCTCGGACCAGAGCCACCTGGGCCGCTGGTTCCAGCGCGCCTACCGCCTCACGCCGGCGGACTACCGGCGCCGCTGCACAAACGTTCTAGACCGGGAGCCGGGGCCGACGTGAGGATGCGGGCTCCGCAGTCGAAGCACGCCGTGCAACTTCCATGTTCGATACGAAAGTGGCCCTCATCGTCCGCAACGACCTGGCGACCTGGCAACGCCTGAACGTGATCGCCTTCCTCGCGACGGGCATCGCCTCCGCCGCCCCCGAGGCCATCGGCGAACCCTACGTCGACGCGCTGGGTCGCCGCTACGCCGCCATGCTGGGCCAGCCGATGCTGGTCTTTGAAGCCGATCTCGCCGGCCTCCAGGCGGCGCACCGCCAGGGCCTCGAGCACGGACTGACCCTGGCGCCCTATATCCACGCGATGTTCTCGACCGGCCACGACGAGGCCAACCGCGCCGTCTTCCTGGCCGGGGACGCGGAGCGGCCCGACCTGGTCGGGCTGGCGCTGCGAGGCCCGAAGAAGGCCGTGGACAAGGCGGTGAAGGGCCTCTCGCTGCACCGCTGAGTCCTCCTCGGATGTCCGCATGGCGGGGTCTCGGTCCGCCGGTACATTCGGCGCATGCAACTGAGTCAAGCCGCCTGGGCCCGCATCGTCCCGTTCGCCCTCTTCATGCTGCTGTTGGCGCTGCGGGGCGCCCTGCCGGAGCAGAACGCGCTGGGCCTCGATCCGCGCTGGATCTACGCGTTGAACCTGGTGGTGGTCGGCGGCGCGCTGGCGTGGTTCTGGCGCGGCTACGGCGAGTTCGCGCGGCAGAACCGCCCGAGCCTGCGCCAGGCCGGATTGAGCGTCGCGGTCGGGCTGGCCGTCTTCGGCCTGTGGATCCATCTCGACGCGCCGTGGATGCAGCTCGGCGAGGCCACCGCCGCCTTCGTCCCGAGGACGCCGGACGGCGGGCTCGACTGGCCGCTGATCGCCGTGCGCTGGATCGGCGCCGCGCTGCTGGTCCCGGTGATGGAAGAGCTGTTCTGGCGCAGCTTCCTGATGCGCTGGATCTCGAGCCCGCAGTTCGAGACCGTCGATCCGCGCGCGGCGGGGCTGCGCGCGCTGGTGCTGTCGACCTTCGCGTTCATGCTCGCGCACACGCTGTGGCTCGCGGCGATCGTGGCCGGCGCCGCGTACGCCTGGCTCTACATCCGCACCGGCAAGCTGTGGTGCGCCGTCATCGCCCATGCGGTGACGAACGGGGTGCTCGGGATCTGGGTCGTGTACAGCGGGCGTTGGGAGTTCTGGTGACGCGGGGCTGCTTCGCCGCGCCCGCGCCTGTCAGCGCTTGAGCGCCTTCGCGACGGCCGGCGGCCGCTGCAGGTGCTTGAAGCGCTCGAACAGCCAGCAGCGCATGCCCATCACCAGCGTGAACTGGCGCTTCTCCTCGTCGGGCAGCTTCTGGTCCAGCAGGTGCTGGCGCGCGAAGTCCTCGGCGACGCGCTGCAGCCGGTCGCGCAGCTCGCGCGCCATGCCCGGACTGAGCTGGCCGTGCACCAGCATCAGCAGCTCCGCGTCGTTGTCGAAGCCGCCGGCGAAGAAGTCCTGCATGACCTTGTCGCGGAAGAAGGCCATCACCGGCCCCTGCGGCCGCCAGCGGAAGGTCTTGGCGACCTGCAGCCGGTAGCGGTTCAGCGGCCGCAGTTCGATGATGCCGAGCCGGTCCAGTTGCGCGAGCGCGCGCGTCACGTCCGGCTCGCTCATGCGGTAGGTCGCGACGATCTGCTCGAAGCTCCATTGGCTCAGGCAGCAGATGGCCGTCAGCAGCAGCTTCTCGTCGGCGACGACCTCGCGTTCCTGCTGCAGCGTCAGCTCGCGGCGCAGCGGCTGGGACTGCGACAGGCGCTGCGTGAGCTCGGCGAAGTCGGTCTTCAGCACGCGGCAGATCTCGTCGATGCGCGACAGCGGCATCTCGCCGCCCGACGCGAACATGCGCTTGACGCTGGATTCGGACAGGTCGAGCGCCTTCGCCAGCTGCGCGTAGCTCACGCCGGACTGCTTCAGCTCGGCCTTGATGAGATCGATGAGGGATGAGGTGCTCGCCATGGGGGCGGACGTTAGCGCAGTTCGACACGCCCTCCGGTAGCGTGCGCCGACACCGGCCCGTGCGTGCGGCGATACCCCGGGAGATGGAACACCGCCGTCGGGACGCGGGTCCCGACGATCGCGTCCGTTCCCACGAGTTCGCCCGCAAGCACGCGATCCTCAACGGCGCCTGCGTCGATCCGCGATCGGTCGCGGCGGGCGACGTCGACAGGGCCTACGTCCGCCGGCTCACCGCGCTGGCCGATGCCTTCCCGGCCGGCGCGCGCTGGCTGCTGTTCGCCTTCGACGAGGCCGTCGACACCACCGGCCAACGCCGTCCGGACTGGACGACCTTCCATGTGCCCGACACCTACGCGCGCGCCGTCGCGGCCGAACGCCCGGATCGTTTCGGCTGGGTCGCGAGCATCCACCCGAACCGGGCGGACGCGCTCGAGCGCCTCGACCGCGCGATCGCCGGCGGCGCGCTGGCGCTCAAATGGCTGCCGAGCAGCATGGCCATCGACCTGCGCGACGCCCGGCTGAAGCCGTTCTACGACCGTCTCGCCGCCGCGCGGCTGCCGCTGATCGTCCATTGCGGCGAGGAGCACGCCGTGCCCGGCGCGGACCGCCAGGACCTCGGCAACCCGCTGCTGCTGCGCGAACCGCTGCGCCACGGCGTGCGCGTGGTCGCGGCGCACTGCGCCTCGCTGGGGCTGGCGATGGACCTGGACCTCCCGCGCCCCCGGCCCGAGCCCGCCTTCGACCTGTTCGCCCGGCTGATGGACGAGCCCGCCTGGCGCGGACTGCTGCTCGGCGACGTCTCGGCGATGTTCCAGTTCAACCGCCGGCCGGAAGTCTGGCGGACCGTGCTCCGCCGCCAGGACTGGCACGACCGGCTGCTGCACGGCTCGGATTACCCGCTGCCGGGCGTGCTGCCGCTCGTGCAGCTGCCGCAACTCGTCCGTGCGGGCGTGCTCGACGAGCGCCACGTCGCCCCCTTGGGGGCGTTGCGGGACCACCATCCGCTGATGTTTGATCTGGCCCTCAAGCGGCTCGCCCGGTGGCAGGGAGACACGCTGAGCCGCCCCGTCTTCGCGACCGCGCGGCACTTTCCGACAGCCAGCGCGTGACAACCCCCTGAACCCGGGCCTGCCCGGCACGGACCGAGCGGTAGCACCGCACGATACCGGGCCAGCCGGCGCGCGATACTCGCCGCGAATCCGCAGGGGGAACCGGCGAACCGCGGCGACAGTCGCGCCATCGCCATCGGACACCACCCGACGGGGCGACGCCCCCGACAACCACACCCGGTCCCGACAGACCGGACCTCCAGGAAGACACCTCATCATGACCGCCCCGCACATCCGCATCCAGCGCGCCACGCCAGCCCGGCGCCACCCGGTGTGGATCTCCTCCGTCCTGCGCCTGACCTTGCCCGTCGTGGCCGCCGCCGCGTTCTCCCTCACCGCGCCTGCGGTCCACGCCGAAGGCATGCATCGCGGCGGCAGCGAGGCCAGCCTCCTGGTCTCCGCCCTGCCCGTCGCCTTCTCCGTGATCGCGCCGTCGGCGGTCCTGGTCGCCGGCGCCAAGTTCGTCGTCGTGGGCGTCGAAAAGACCTCCCGCGGTACCGTCTGGGTGCTGGAACGCGTCTCGGACGGCGTCCGCGTCAGCGTCGAATTCGTCGGCAGCGCCGTCTCCGGCGCCGCGGCTTCGGCCGGCACCGCCATCGCCGTCACGGCGATCAGCACCGGCTTCGTGCTGTCCGCCGCCAGCGAGGCGGTCGCCTTCATCCCCAACGAGATCGGCAACTCGCTGCTCCACAACGAGCGCATCACCGACAAGGACCGCGTGACGCGATGAGCACCTCCAGCATCCTGAACGCGGGCCTGCTCGCGGCGGCTTGCGGCGCGCTGGTCGCGGCGGGACCGGCTGTCGCCGGCCGGCCCTGCGAGGACGGCAAGCCGACGGTCGAGCAGATCCGGCGCGGCATGGACCTGGCCCAGGCCACCGCGGCCGCGCTCGATGCCAGCGGCGCCGACGTGGTCCTGCTGGCCCGCGCCGGCCAGGACCTGAGCGAATACGACCTGCGCTGGTCGCACGTGGGCCTCGTCTACCGCGACACCACGGGCAGCGGCGCGGACGCGAAGCCGGTCTGGCGCGTGGTCCACAAGCTCAACCAGTGCGGCACGGCGTTGTCCGACCTCTACCGGCAGGGGCTGGGCGAGTTCTTCCTGGACAAACCGTATCGCTACGAGGCGGCGTACTCGGTGCTCAAGCCCGAGCTGCAGCAGGCGCTGCTGCCGATCCTGCGCGAGAACGCACGCGCCGCCACGCTGCACACGCCCGCGTACAACATGGTCGCGTACCCGTGGTCGCGCGAATACCAGCAGAGCAACCAATGGGCGCTCGAGACACTGGCCTCGGCGGCCGCGCCGCGCGAGGTCTTCAACCGCGCGCAAGCGCAGGACTGGCTGAAGCGCCAGGGCTACCAGCCGTCCGACCTGCGCCTGTCGACCGCGAAGCGCCTGGGCGCCCGCATCGGCATGGCCAACGTCGCCTTCGACGACCATCCGTCGGCCAAGCGCTTCGCCGGGCACATCGAGACGACGACGGCCGACACCGTCTTCAGCTGGCTGACCCGCAGCGGCTACGGCCAGGCGCCGCGGTCCGTCAAGGCCGCGCCCTGACCGGCGCGGGACGCTCCCGGCCGCGCGACGACCGATCCCCTCCCCGACCACCACAGCGAGCCCTCCCATGAGCGACTCTTCCCACACCAGCCAGTTCGCGCTGCTGAGCCAGCGGCGCTTCGCGCCCTTCTTCTGGACGCAGTTCCTCGGCGCGGGCAACGACAACCTGTTCAAGTTCGCCTTCACCGTGCTGGTGACCTACCAGCTCAGCGTCAGCTGGCTGCCGGCGACGCAGGCGGGACTGGTGATCGGCGCCCTGTTCATCCTGCCCTTCGTGCTGTTCTCGGCCACCAGCGGCCAGCTCGCCGACAAGTACGACAAGGCGCGTCTGATGCGCTTCGTGAAGAGCCTGGAGATCGCCATCATGGCGGCCGCCGCCTACGGCTTCTACGCCGTGAACGTGCCGGTGCTGCTGGGCTGCGTGTTCCTGATGGGCCTGCACTCGACGCTGTTCGGGCCGGTCAAGTACGCCTACCTGCCGCAGCACCTGAGCGAGCACGAGATCACCGGCGGCAACGGCATGGTGGAGATGGGGACCTTCGTGTCCATCCTGCTGGGCAACCTGGCGGGCGGGCTGCTGGTCGCGACGCCGATCGTCGGGCCGCAGCATGTGGCGATCGCCTGCGTGGTGGTGGCCTTGCTGGGCCGCGCGACGGCGCAGGCGATTCCCGCCAGCCCGTCGACCGATCCGGACCTGGTCATCAACTGGAATCCGGTCACCGAGACCTGGCGCAACCTGAAGCTGGCGCACGGCCAGCTGGCGGTGTTCCGCTCGCTGCTGGGCATCTCGTGGATGTGGTTCTTCGGCGCGGTGTTCCTGGCCAACTTCCCGGCCTTCGCGAAGGAGGTGCTGCACGGCAACGAGCAGGTCGCCTCGCTGCTGCTGATGGTGTTCTCGATCGGCATCGGCGTGGGCTCGCTGCTGTGCGAGGTGCTGTCGCGGCGTCACGTCGAGATCGGCCTGGTGCCGCTGGGCGCGATCGGGATGAGCATCTTCGCGATCGACCTGTACTTCGCCTCGCGCGGCCTGCCGCCGTCGGCGGCGATGGGCGTGGGCACCTTCCTGTCGCAGCATGCGCACTGGCGCGTGCTGGCCGACCTGGGCCTGCTGGCGCTCTTCGCCGGCCTGTACAGCGTGCCGATGTACGCGCTGATCCAGATGCGCGCGCAACCCTCGCACCGCGCGCGCATCATCGCGGCCAACAACATCCTCAATGCGCTGTTCATGATCGCCAGCTCGATCCTGGCCGGCGCGCTGCTGGGCGCGGGGCTGACGATCCCGCAGCTGTTCCTGGTGGTCGGCATCGCCAACGCGGTGGTGGCGTTCTACATCTTCCTGGTGGTGCCGGAGTACCTGCTGCGCTTCTTCGCCTTCCTGCTGTCGCGCGTGGTGTATCGCTTCCGTGTCAGCGGCGACCAGCACATCCCGACGCAGGGCGCGGCGGTGCTGGTCTGCAACCACGTGAGCTTCGTCGACGCCGTGCTGCTGATGGCGGCGAGCCCGCGGCCGATCCGCTTCCTGATGGATCACCGCATCTTCAGGATCCCGGTGCTGGGCTGGATGTTCAAGCTGGCCAAGGCCATCCCGATCGCGCCGCAGAAGGAGGAGCCGGCGACCTACGAGGCGGCCTTCGCCGCGGCGCAGGCGGTGCTGGACGACGGCGAGCTCGTGGGCATCTTCCCCGAGGGCGGATTGACCCGCGACGGCTCGCTGCAGGCGTTCAAGGGCGGCGTGATGAAGCTGCTGGAGGGACGTCCCGACCTGCCGGTGGTGCCGATGGCGCTGCAGAACCTGTGGGGCTCGTTCTTCTCGCGGGTCGAGCAGGGCCAGGCGATGGTGCGGCCGTTCCGGCGCGGGCTGTTCAGCCGCGTGGGGCTGGTGGCGTCGGCGCCGGTCCTGGCGAAGGACGCGACGCCGGAGCTGCTGAGGGAGCGGGTGGCGGCGTTGCTTGATGCGCCGGACGCCACGGCGGCGCAGCCTGTGAAGGCGTGAACTGACGCGATCCAGTAGCAAGCAAGAAGGCCTCCGCAAGGAGGCCTTCTTGCCTTCTGAAGTCGGAAAGTAGAGCCACCACCAGCCGTGGCACAGTGGCAACAACTGTCGCTCTGCCCGAATGCTCCTCCAGGGCTATGGGTGTCGCCCGACCCAGCCGACCACTACGCAGCGCCGGTCCTCGTCGTATTCGAAATAGATACGAACACAGCGATCCGGATGAGTAGCTTCGGCCGGCTTCAGGTGTAGGTCGAAGAACCGGTTGTCCCCGCCAGCATCCCAAGTCCGATTTCTGCGCTCGCCGGCCGAATTCCTGATGGTCTCCGATTCCACTGATGCGATCGCTCCGCGATCATTAAGCCAATCCACAGTGGTCGTGCCAAGCGGCCCGACCCGTTTAGCTTGCGCCAACTGCGCCAACGCTCCCAGAAAGCGCAGGATTTTTTCTGGAGGCCCTGCGTCCATCGCAACACCGGCCACACCGTCCGCCACATCGCCTCCAAAAACCAGAAGGCCGGAATAGCGACTCTGCGCCGCCTGAATTGCTTGAGCGACGGTAGTTGGTTGGACGTCCTCGTCCGGCGCTACCTCGTGCTCAGATTGATCGATCCATCTCATGGACAAGTTCAATTGCCCGATGACATCTTGCAGTTCTTGAATTCTGTCTTGATCAACTTGGTGCTGTGCCACCAGCCGGTCGTTGTCTTCCGAATATTGGGTGGCCAGCTGTTGCCAATCTTGGTCCGCCACAAGCTCATGGCGCTGCTCAGCAACGACTCTATTTGCATGCTGCCGCCGGATCGCCGTGATCTCTTTGGGCTCCGGGATAGCGAATGCGGACATGCCGAGGAGCATACGGCGCAGCTGGCGGCGAATACGTGCCGCAGCAACTTGAGGATCGCTATCCCGTCCCAGGAGCGATGACCGCGTCCAAATCGGATTTGCCTGAGGTTTGCTGTTGGCGTTCAAGCCAGGCCAATACAAGCGAACCGCACCGTTGAAGCACGACCATTCCTGACTTCTGCGGCGCGTCAGCGACGTACTTGCCGCCGAATCCAGGGTAGCGACGAGTGCTACACCAGCTAAATCATGGGCGACTTTTCGCGGGAAGTCGTCCGTCAGGTAGTGACCTTCGAACGACGTGATCGCCACGACAGGGAGATTTCTTTCGCTATGCCAGAGCACCTCTTGTAGGCCACGGCCGCCTTCGTCGCCTTCAAACGGCACGGGCCGAGCGGTCAGCGGTACTTCTCCAAGACACCAGTCTTCGTATTCGGAGATCAACGTCTTGACGATGTTGGGACTTCGAATATCGACATGAATGGGGGCGAGGCGATACTCGTCGCCTGCGGCCTGCAGCTCGATGTACACGACAATCCGATCGCCACACCGAGCCAAAGAAACCTGCGTGCGAACCGTTGCGTTGTTCGAAGGTTCAACTAGGCAATGATCGATGACGATACTTCCATCGTCGGCGAGCCATTCGGCCTTCGCGTACTGCGCAGGACGGTCATCAGTCAGTCGAAGAAGATCCGCCGTCTCCCAGGTACCTTTGCTATCGAGCCAACGGTTCACGACCTCGCAGACTGCAATGAAGCGCGCCTGGATCTGCTCGCCAAGTGCGGGCGTGAACAGTGCGCAACCGACCACTTTTCTCATCTGCGCCTCCCCATGTAGATGAGAAAGTCTGCGCAAACGGCGTCAGCGGCACAGTACTGTTTCCCCCTAGTGGCGGCGGGAATACCGACTAACCCTCCAGTTGAGGGGTTGGCGATGTGGCTGGCCGCCTGGCGCAACCGCCACAACGGCTGCAAATGCTGTTCTCGACTTCGCGCGTCTTGTACGCCCAGTTCATCGAAGCGATTCAGCGGCAACTCGCCGACGCCATCTTGAAGTCGCTGTTCTTCGAGCGCTTGTAGGTCACTTCGCAACTGGAGTAGCCGTCAAGCGAGCGCGCCAATTCGACGCGAGTCCGGAAGTAGCTGCAGACAGCAAAACCACCGGACATGCCTTGCAGGTTCCAGGTCTGCGTGCGCGTCGCGCCGCCTTTGCCGTCCTTGCGCTCTTCTTCCTTGTCGTAGATCTCGCCATTTGGCGAGCCGACGGGACCACCATTCACGGCGAAGTTGGTCAGGTCGTGCTGCGTGCGCTCGCTACCCGCAGTCGTCGCAGACCAGCCGGCCGGCGCAGACGCCAACGACTGATTCGTCAGCGGAATCTGGACCGGACAACTGAAAGGTTCAGGTGCTGCCATCGATGCGCCCGCACTGGCAAGCAGCGCCGCGCCCGCGGCGACATGAAGGATCGACAAACGGATTCGCATGAGGTTCACCACTGGATGGTCGCGTAGTCGAGACCGTTGTTCAGGTAGCTGGCGCGCTTGCCGTGCTTGGCTGGCTCGAAGTACACAGCCCGCTCCGTGATCGCAACGATGCCGTTGTACTGCTCGATGATGCTGAACCCAACGACCGCACCAGACTTGTCTCGGACTGCGCCATTGAAAAGACCCGCATGCTGCCCGGTCGAGTTGTTGGGATAGTAGCCAGCAGCACTCCAACCCGTAGCGATCGGCGTGCCAACGGCCAGTCCTGCCACAAGCTTCGGCGTGAGGTCCATGCCGCGCTTCCAGTTGTCCGGCTGCGTGGGTGGCGCATCCGTGTTCTGCTTGACCAACTCCACGCACGGTGTGGACGACGAACCAGGTCGATTCAACGGCGCCTTGCCGACGAACTGCGACGGATTGAGGACGGCACCGAGATGCTCGGCGAACACGCGGGAAGGAGCGGAAGTAGCCACGACGAATGAATGGGGCAAGTGAGGTCGGCTGGAGTCTAGGAAGCCGATATCTCCCACCCTATCCACCAAAGTCACTTTCACGGCCTTTGGTGGTCAGGCGCTGCGTACCCCACGCCGGAGCACGCGCCTAATCCTCAACTTGATCGCCCTCGCCGAGCGCCACACCGCGCTCGCGCGGACCCAAGCCAGCAGGCCTTCCTTCCACACGATCCAGCGACCGTAGAGCCGCGCGAACCACGGCAGGCTCATCAGCGCGGGCTGGGTCAGCGCGAAGATGCGCGCCACAACCGCCGTGCCGACGACCTTCGCGAGCACGATGACGGCGAGTCCGAGCCCCGGCCGCCCGACGCCGATCAGCCACAGCGCCAGCAGCTTGATAGGCAGCAGCATCAGGCCCGGCAGGAAGAACACCACCAGCGCCACATAGGGCGGAAGCCGCCTCACGACGGCCTCCAGCTGGCGCAGCACCGGCAGCCGGCCGATGGCGGCCATCACACGCTGCAGCGGCTCCCAGCCCCATTCCTGGAAGAGGATGACGAGGGCCAGGACGACGCGGATCAACCAGCGAAACGGCGCGAACAGCAGCTTCAGCATCACGCCATCTTTGCACGCCCCGACTTAGGGCCCTCTGAAGTCAGACCCCGCGCGCCCGATCCGCTGCGAAGCGCTGCCGGAAGCCTTCGAAGTCGCCGGCATCCAACGACTCGCGCACTTCCTTCATCAGGTTGAGGTAGTAGTGCAGGTTGTGCACGCTGGTCAGCATCGGGCCCAGCATCTCGCCGCAGCGGTCCAGGTGATGCAGGTAGGCCCGGCTGAAGTTCTGGCAGCAGTAGCAGCCGCAGGTCTCGTCCACCGGCTTCTCGTCGGCCTTGTAGCGCGCATTGCGCAGCCGCAGGTCGCCGAAGCGGGTGAACAGGTGGCCGTTGCGCGCATTGCGCGTGGGCATGACGCAGTCGAACATGTCGACGCCCTGGCGCACGCCTTCGACCAGGTCTTCCGGCGTCCCCACGCCCATCAGGTAACGCGGCTTGTCGGCCGGCAGCTGGTGCGCGATGTGGTCGAGGATGCGCAGCATGTCCGCCTTGGGCTCGCCCACCGACAGGCCGCCGATCGCATACCCCGGCAGGTCCAGGTCCTTCAACCCCGCCAGCGACACGTCGCGCAGGTTCTCGAACATCCCGCCCTGCACGATGCCGAACAGCGCGTTCGGGTTCTGCAGCTTCGCGAACTCGTCCTGGCAGCGCTTGGCCCAGCGCAGGCTCATCTCCATCGACAGCCGCGCTTCCTTCTCGGTCGTCAGCTGGCCCTTGGATTCATACGGGGTGCATTCGTCGAACTGCATGACGATGTCGCTGTTGAGCACCGTCTGGATCTGCATCGAGATCTCCGGCGTCAGGAACAGCTTGTCGCCGTTGACCGGCGACGCGAACTTGACGCCTTCCTCGCTGATCTTGCGCATCTCGCCCAGCGACCAGACCTGGAAGCCGCCCGAGTCGGTCAGGATCGGCTTGTCCCAGCTCTCGAAGCGGTGCAGCCCGCCGAACTGCTTCATGATGTCCAGGCCCGGCCGCATCCACAGGTGGAAGGTGTTGCCCAGGATGATCTGCGCGCCCATGTCCTCCAGCGAGCGCGGCATCACCCCCTTGACGGTGCCGTAGGTGCCCACCGGCATGAAGATGGGCGTCTGCACGACGCCATGGTTGAGCGTCATGACGCCGCGACGCGCGCGGCCCTCGGTCTTGAGCAGTTCGAACTTCAGCATGATGGGCGCGATTATCGGCCCCCGTTCGACGGCCCCCGCGTCGCCCGTCCCCCCGGGCGGGCGACGTAGACTCCCCTTCCAGGTGGGGGCGCAGACTCCCGGGGAGAAGCATCTTGAGGTCCTGGATCGCCGCCTTCGTCGCGACGGCCGCCGGCGCGCTCGCGTCGGCGCCGGCCCTCGCCTGCGGACCGTACTCGGTCGGTTTCTACGAGTACAGCTCCCTCTACTACCGCGACGCCAAGGGTCGCTGGACCGGCATCGACAAGGACGTCGTCGACGAGGTCGCGCGCCGCACCGGCTGCAAGCTCGAGGCCCGGACCGAGTCCCGCATCCGCATCTGGGCCCAGATCGCCTCCGGCCACATGGACATGACCGTCTCCGCGCTGATGACGAAGGAGCGCGAGCTGCTCGTCGAGTTCATCCCGTACATCGAATCGAAGCAGTTCGTCGTCATGCGCCCGGCGCTGGCGGCGACGCTGACGACGCCCGCCGCCTTCCTCGCCGACAAGAAGCGGCGCGTCGTGGTCGTGCGCGGCTACGTCTTCACCCCCACGATCGAATCCTGGCTCACGACCATGCGCATCCAGGGCCGCGTCGACGAGGCGCCCGACCAGCCCACCGCGATGCGCATCTTCAAGGCGGGCCGCGGCGACGCGGTCGTGCTGGGCGCCCACAGCCTGGCCACCGCGCGTCGCGCCGACCCGGTCTTCGCCAGCTACGCGGCGCTGTCGTACGCGCCGCAGGAGCGCAGCATCGGCGCGCTCGCGCTGTCCCGGGAACGCATCCCGCAGACGGACCGCGACCTGATGCGGCACGCGGTCGAGGACATGCTCAAGGACGGCACCATCGACGGGTTCAAGCATCGGCACCTCGGGGACCTGTCCGAGACGCCCTGAACGGACCGCGACAATCGCGGCCATGCCCCACAGCCTCGCCGCGCCGGTCCACGCCGAACTGACCATCAAGAAGAGCCGCTTCATCGGCTGCGTGGAGTCCGTGCCCGATCGCGCGGCGGCGCTGGCGCGGGTCGAGCAGCTGCGTGCCGAACACCCCGGCGCCGCCCATGTGTGCTGGGCGCTGATGGCCGGCGGGCAGTCGGCCGCCAACGACGACGGCGAGCCCGGCGGCACCGCCGGCCGGCCGATGCTGGAGGTGCTCCGCCACCAGGACCTCGAGGGCGTGCTGGCGACGGTGGTGCGCTACTTCGGCGGCGTGAAGCTCGGCGCGGGCGGCCTGGTGCGGGCCTACACCGACGCGGTCGCCCAGGCGCTGCTCCAGGCGGAGAAGGTGCCGGTGATCCGGCTGAGGACGCTGCGCTGCACCCTGCCTTATGCGCAGGAAGGATTGCTCCGGCGGGAGGCCGAGAAGGCCGGCGCGCAACTGGTGGAGGTGACACACGGGGCGCTGGTCGAGGTCACCTTGCGCTTGCCCGATCTCGCAGCAGACGCCTTCGTCGCGACCTTGAACGAGTCGGGCCAGGGACGGATAGGGTGGCTCAAGCCGCCAGGGGACTAGACGGCCACTCCGCAACGTCGCACGTTCGCAATGACGGCAGCCGCGATGGATTGCCTCGTCGCCCGTCGTACGCCTTCCACATCGAGTGCGTCGGGCAGCGTCTGGTGATACCCGCCCGGCCCGGTATTGAAGGTCAGATCGAAGGCCGGGGCAAGCTCCCATTCCATCCGCCGATTCATCCTCACTTTCCGGAAGACGCGGTCCATCAGCAGCAGCCCCCAGCCGTCGGGGAGCGCATCGGCGATGAACCCGGGAACGCCGCCAAGGTGCTGCGGGAAATCCGAGTAGGTCCGCACCTGCAAAGGCACCCGCAACGGCGAGAAGTCGATGCCGCGCGCGATGGCTTCCGACGAGTACTCGAACAGCGTCGTCCGGGCGCGCTGCGCCAGGGTCCCCAGGGTCCACGACTGACCCCAGCCTTCGAAGACGATGTCGACCTTGTTCATGCCTTCGCTGGCCTGGCGCGTTTGCGTTGCGGCGATTCGAGCCGATCCAGGTCGGCGATGGACAAGGTGGCCTCCGGCTGGAAGGCGTCACCCAGTTCGTCGATCAGCGACAGCACCTGCAGCACCTTCACCAGCGAGGCCACGGTAACGTTGCCGCCCGCTTCGAGATTCCTCACGGCATTCATCGCGACACCGGCGCGCAGCGCCAGGTCCCGCTGGGTCCACGACCTGGACATCCTCTGCCGACGCAGCCGCTCACCGATCTCCGCCTGGATCTGCGCGGCAGATGCCAATCTGAAGTCGATCATGCAAATGTCCTTTTATGGGCTCTTGAGTCCGAATTATCGCGTTTAATCGCCCTTAAAAAGGCATTTATTTTCGATTTGACGGAGGATCGCGCCCGACCCGGCTTGACGCCTCCATCGCCCATCCGCGAAGCCTCCCCGCCCTCCGCAGCCTAGAATCGCCGGCTGTTTTCCCCACTTCCGCGCGAGACTGCCCGTGGCCGCAACCATCCTCCAAAAGATTCCCGCCGGCGAGCGCGTCGGCATCGCCTTCTCGGGCGGCCTGGACACCAGCGCCGCGGTGCACTGGATGCGCGGCAAGGGCGCCGTCCCCTGCGCCTACACCGCCAACCTCGGCCAGCCCGACGAGAGCGACTACGACGAGATCCCCCGCAAGGCCAAGGCCTACGGCGCCGAGATCGCCCGCCTGGTCGACTGCCGCGCGCAGCTGGTCGCCGAAGGCATCGCCGCCATCCAGTGCGGCGCCTTCCACATCCGGAGCGGCGGCGCCACCTACTTCAACACGACCCCGCTGGGCCGCGCCGTGACCGGCACCGCCCTCGTGGTCGCGATGCGCGACGACGGCGTCAACATCTGGGGCGACGGCTCGACCTTCAAGGGCAACGACATCGAGCGCTTCTACCGCTACGGCCTGCTGGCGAACCCGGCGCTGAAGATCTACAAGCCCTGGCTGGACCAGACCTTCATCGACGAACTCGGCGGCCGCAAGGAGATGAGCGAGTACCTCATCGCCAACGGCTTCGACTACAAGATGAGCGTGGAGAAAGCCTACTCCACCGACTCCAACATGCTGGGCGCCACCCATGAGGCGAAGGACCTGGAGTTCCTGAATCAGGGCATGAACATCGTCAACCCGATCATGGGCGTGGCCTTCTGGCGCGACGACGTCGCCATCAAGGCCGAGACGGTGACGGTGCGCTTCGAGGAAGGCGTGCCGGTGGCGATCAACGGCCAGACCTACGCCAACCCGGTCGAGCTGTTCATGGAAGCCAACCGCGTCGGCGGCCGCCACGGCCTGGGCATGTGCGACCAGATCGAGAACCGCATCATCGAGGCCAAGTCCCGCGGCATCTACGAGGCCCCGGGCATGGCGCTGCTGCACATCGCCTACGAGCGCCTGGTCACCGGCATCCACAACGAGGACACGATCGAGCAGTACCGGATGAACGGCATGAAGCTCGGCCGCCTGCTGTACCAGGGCCGCTGGTTCGACCCGCAGTGCCTGATGCTGCGCGAGACCGCCCAGCGCTGGGTCGCCCGCGCGATCACCGGCGAGGTGACGCTGGAACTGCGCCGCGGCAACGACTACACGATCCTCGACACCGTCAGCCCCAACCTGACCTACGCGCCGGAGCGGCTGTCGATGGAGAAGGTCGAGGACGCCGCCTTCACGCCGGCCGACCGCATCGGCCAGCTGACGATGCGCAACCTGGACATCGCCGACACCCGCGACAAGCTCGGCGTCTACAGCCGCAGCGGCCTGCTGGGCAAGCACTCGGAAGGCTCGATTCCGCTGCTGACCGGCGGGGACGAGTAAGTCCCCCGACGCCTGGCCAGGGCCGGCAAGGCCCGGAAAAGCAAAAAGCCGCTGATCGCTCAGCGGCTTTTTCTTTAGGCGGCGGCCTCGTGGGGCCGGTCGGCTCTCCGGGCTCAGCCGCGGCGGCGACGCGCCAGGAAGCCCAGGGCGCCCAGGCCGGCCAGCATCAACGCGTAGGTGTGCGGCTCCGGCACGGACGGCGCGACGGCGGCGTTCACGTTGGAGCTCAGGAACTCCGCGCGCAGGCCGGTGAAGTTGTAGGTGCGGTCGACCGTGTCGGTCACGACGAACTGCAGCGTGTTCACGCCAGCGATGAAGCCGCTCGAGGCCGCGAACGACGTCCAGTCCGCATAACCGCGCTGGCCCGAGATCGTCGAGATCACGTTGCCGTTGAGCAGCAGCACGCCGTTGTTGTCGGCCGCCCAGTGGCCGCTGAACGAGGCGCTGCTGGCGTCGAAGCCGGTCAGGTCGAAGTTCAGCGTCCAGGTGAAGGTCGAGTTGCCGTTCGGGCTGTAGTTCGTGTTCTGGTCGGCACCCGGGATCAGCCAGGACGAGCTCGACGTGTTGGGCAGCCAGCTCGGGAACGGATCGGCGGCGCCGTTGCTGACGATGCCGACACCGGACAGGCCGGCCGACTCGCCGGTGGCCGTGTACTTGTAGTTGGTGTCGGTGCTGCCGGCGGACTGTCCGGCGCCGGTATTCACCAGGCCGCCAATGGAAGCGGCGGCGGCCACGCTGCTGAACAGGGCAGCGGCGGCGGCGATCGAGGTACGTGCGAACAGCGACATGGGGTTCCCGAGCGAAGGTTGGTCTTTGGGCTCGATTGTCCCTAAACATAGGGATTCACAACCCCCCGTGGGCACGGGGGGACACCACAGTCCGAAAGAGGGGTCGGGCGTTGCCTGGTCGTCATTTCCGCGCCAGAACGGCGCAGAAGCGCGCGAACCGGGCGCACAACGCCCAAGCGCAGATCACGCCGCACCGTCGTCGGGCGTGGCGGTCGGAGGCGTCGCGACAGGCGCCGAAGGACTCGAAGGACTCGAAGGACTCGAAGGTGTCGCGGAGGTCGAGGCGGCGATCGGCTCGATCCGCGGCAGGTGGCCTAGCTTGTCCGGATTGCGCTGGACATAGATCGCGCTGATCCGGCCGGGCTCCAGCGCGGGTCGCAGCGCGACGGTCTGGATCGGCTCCCCGCTCGCCCCGTAGACGACGAAGCCGGGCAGCCCGTTGACGCGCGCCTGCCGGATACGCCAGTCGCGGCTGGTCGGCATCTTCACGAAACCGACGAAGGTACGCGCCACCAGCGCCCCGCCCTCAAGCGTGCGCACCGCCGACACCTTGCCGCCGCCGTCGGCCAGCAGCACCACGTCGTCGGTCAGCACCTTGGCCAGGCCGTCGACGTCGAAGGACTGCAGCGCGCCCATGAAGGCCTGGAACAGCCGCTGGCGGTCCTCGTCCTCGACCTCGTGGCGGGCGTAGTCCGTCTTCACGCGTTGACGGGCCCGGCTCGCCAGCTGCCGGCAGGCCGCGGCGCTGCGGTCCAGCCGGCGCGCGATCTCCTCGAAGTCCAGCTCGAAGACCTCGTGCAGCAGGAAGGCCGCGCGCTCGAGCGGCGACAGCCGCTCCAGCGTCAGCATGAAGGCCACCGACACGTCCTGCGCGAACTCGGTCTGCGCTTCCGGACTGGGCGACCAGTCCCCGGACTCGTCGACCAGCGGCTCGGGCAGCCAGGTGCCGACGTACTGCTCCCGGCGCACCGCCGCCGACTGCAGCCGGTCCAGGCAAAGGTTGGTCACCAGCCGCGACAGGAAGGCGCCGACATGGCGCACCGTCGACTCGTCGACCTCGGCCCAGCGCAGCCAGGCCTCCTGGACGATGTCCTCGGCCTCAGCCCGCGAGCCCAGCATCCGGTAGGCCAGCGCGCGCAGCGACCGGGCATGGTCGCGGTCGAAGCGCAGCGCGCGGGCGGTGGCCGAGAGGTCGGAGGCGGGATCGGTCATGTCGAGCCGTGTGAAGTCGTCCTGCTCACAAGACGACGCAGCCTACCCCGATGTGACGCGGCCCGGTCGCCGCGTCCTGCCGATCAGCGTCCGGCGCGCGCCAGCAGCATCGCGTCGCCGTAGCTGAAGAAGCGGTAGCGCTGCGCGATCGCGTGGCGGTAGAGCGCCATGATGGGCTCGTAGCCGGCGAAGGCCGACACCAGCATCATCAGCGTGCTCTTGGGCAGGTGGAAGTTGGTCACCAGCCGGTCGACGACCTGGAAGTCGAAGCCCGGGGTGATGAAGATGTCGGTCTCGCGCGCGCCGGCCTTCAGCCCGCCGCCGAGCGCCGCGGACTCCAGCGCCCGCAGCGTCGTCGTGCCCACCGCGACGACCTTGCCGCCGGCCGCGCGGCACCGCGCGATCGCGTCGACGGTGTCAGCTGTGACCTGGAACCACTCGCTGTGCATCTTGTGCTCGGCGAGCGACTCCACGCGCACCGGCTGGAACGTTCCCGCGCCGACGTGCAGCGTCACATGCGCCGTGCCGACGCCGCGCCCGGCCAGGCGCGCCAGCAGCGCCTCGTCGAAGTGCAGCGCGGCGGTCGGCGCGGCCACGGCGCCGGGTTCGCGCGCGAACACGGTCTGGTAGCGGCGCACGTCGTCCGCCGAGTCGCCGTGCTCGATGTAGGGCGGCAGCGGCACGTGGCCGTGCCGTTCGAGCAACTCGAACGGATCGCCGGACAGGCGCAGGTGGAACAGGCCGTCGTCCGGGCCACAGCGGCCGAGGACCTCGGCGTCGAAGGCGTCGGCGAAGCGCACCACCGCGCCCGGCTTGGGGCTCTTGCTCGCGCGCATGTGGGCCCAGACCTCGCGCGTGCCGGGCAGCACGCGTTCGACCAGGGCCTCGACCGCGCCGCCGCTGGCCTTGGCGCCGTACAGCCGGGCCTTGATGACCTTGGTGTCGTTGAACACCAGCAGGTCGCCGGGGTTGAGCAGATCGGGCAGCTCGCGGAACACGCGGTCGACCGGCGGGTCCACGCGGCCGTCGAGCAGCCGGGACGCGCTGCGCTCGGCGGCGGGATGCTGGGCGATGAGGTCGGGGGGCAGAGCGAAATCGAAATCGCTCACCGAGAAGGTTCGGGACATGGGCGCGATTTTCCCACTACTGCCAGCGCGCCCCCTGTTGCAGCAGCATCGCCAGGCGGCCGCTGCCCTGCAGCTCGCCGAGGCCCCGGCTCAGCGCCGCGGCGAAGCGTTCGCCTTCGGGGCGCAGCTTCGAGAACACCGTGTAGAGCGGCACCTCGGACACCGCCGGTTCCAGCCAGGCGAGCTTGCCGGCGGCCTCGCGCAACTGCGTCTCCATCAGGTGCGCGGCGACGCCCTTGTCGACCAGCGCCAGGTCGACCCGTCCGGCCAGCAGCTTGCGCAGGTTGGCGAGGTCGTCGACGGCCCCCTCGACCGTCAGGTGTGCAGCCTCGAAGCGCGGGGGATTCGCATAACCGTTGACCACGCCGATGCGCAGGTCCCGCAGCGCGGCGAGGTCGTCGACGCGCCGCCTGCGGTCGGCGCGCACCATGAAACCGACCTGGTTGAGGATGCCCAGCGGCAACGGGAATCGCATCGTGCGCTCGCGTTCCTCGGAACGCCAGGCGCCGATGACGCCGTCGTGGTCGCCGCGGTGGAACTCAAGCAGCGCCCGCGCCCAGGGCCGGAAGGTGAGCTCCATGGTCCGCCCCACCTGGCGCAACGCGGCGCGGGTGATCTCGCAGGCGACGCCGCCGCCGGGCAGCGCGCTGCCGGTGTAGGGCGGGAACTCGGTGGCGACCATCCGCAGGGGCGCGTCCGCGGCGCGCGCCGGCACGGCCGGCACGGCGGTGGCGGCGAGCCAGAGCAGGCTCTCGCGGCGAGTGGTCATGGGCGGATGGGTCGAGGAGGTCGAAGACGTTGCGCACGTCGGGCGGACGTGTCGGAACCAGCCTAGCAGCCGCCCGTGGCCGGCGACTCCCCTCCGACCCGGGTGCGGGCGTCCACGCGACACGCCGAACCGGCATTCGGTCACGGCCTCGCCGAAAACGGGCGCGGCAGCGTCTCGCCTACCGGCCGCCGGCGCCGGTGGCCGACAGGGTCGGTCCCGCTTGCCCGGGGCGGGGGGCGCCCGAGGCAGAATCCCGCCCATGCCCGAGCCCCGCACCGCGCCATCGTCCCCGTCGCCGCCCGCCAAGGCCGGCCGCGCCGGAACAGGCGCGGAGGCCGCGTCCGCCAAGTCCGCGCCGCAGAAGGCGATGGAGAAGATGGGCCTGACGCGCGACATCGACCTCGCGTTGCATCTGCCGTTGCGCTACGAGGACGAGACCACGTTGACGCCGCTCGACCGGGCCCGCGACGGCGACACGCTGCAGTGCGAAGGCGAGGTCGTCGAGAACCGCATCGAGATCCGTGGCCGCCGCCAGTTGCTGGTCAAGCTGCGCGACGACGACGGCGCGCTGCTGACGCTGCGCTTCCTGCACTTCTATCCCTCGCACCAGAAGACGATGGCCGTCGGCGCCCGCATCCGCGCGCGAGGCGAGATCCGCGTGGGTTTCTTCGGCCGCGAGATGGTCCACCCGAACTTCCGCAAGGTGGACGCGGACACGCCGCTGTCGACCTCGCTGACGCCGGTCTATCCGACCAGCGCGCAGTTGCCGCAGGCCTACCTGCGCAAGGCGGTCGCCTCGGCGCTGCGGCGCGCGCCGCTGGACGAGGTCCTCCCGCTGGCCCTGGTCCCCAAGGGCCTGCCGGCGCTGCGCGACGCGCTGAACTTCCTCCACCATCCGCCGCCGTCGGCCGGGTTGTCGACGCTGGAGGACCACACCCACCCCGCGTGGCAGCGACTCAAGTTCGAGGAACTGCTCGCGCAGCAACTCAGCCAGCAGCGCGCGCAGCGCGAACGCGCCCACCTGCG
Source organism: Roseateles sp. (assembly GCA_039593255.1). Classification (GTDB taxonomy): domain Bacteria; phylum Pseudomonadota; class Gammaproteobacteria; order Burkholderiales; family Burkholderiaceae_C; genus Roseateles. The sequence goes on along the minus strand of JBCNPQ010000001.1, from coordinate 216,279 downwards.
CGCGCCGTCGCTGCGCGGCGCGGCCGGCGGCCTGCATGAGCGCCTGCTCGCCGCCCTGCCCTTCGCCCTGACCGGCGCGCAGCATCGTGTCGCCGAGGAGATCGCCGCCGACCTGGCCCGTCCGCAACCGATGCACCGGCTGCTGCAGGGCGACGTCGGCTCGGGCAAGACCGTGGTGGCCGCGCTCGCCGCCGCCGTGGCCATCGACGCGGGCTGGCAGTGCGCGCTGATGGCGCCCACCGAGATCCTGGCCGAGCAGCACTTCCGCAAGCTGATCGGCTGGCTCGAGCCGCTGGGCATCCGCGTCGCGTGGATCACCGGCAGCGTGAAGGGCAAGGCGCGGCAGAAGATGCTCGACGCGGCCGCTTCGGGCGAGGCCACGCTGATCGTCGGCACCCACGCGGTGATCGAGGACAAGGTGCGCTTCCACCGTCTGGGCCTGGCGATCATCGACGAGCAGCATCGCTTCGGCGTGGCGCAGCGGCTGGCCTTGCGCAAGAAGCTCGCCGACGAGGCGGCCGGCGCCGCAGTCCTGTCCGGACCGGGCGTGCCGCCGGGTCCGGGCCCGCTGGAGCCGCACCTGCTGATGATGAGCGCCACGCCGATCCCGCGCACGCTGGCGATGACCTACTTCGCCGATCTCGACGTCTCCACGATCGACGAGCTGCCGCCGGGCCGCAGCCCCATCGTCACCCGCGTCTTCGCCGACGGCAGACGGGACGACGTCATCGAGAAGATCGCCGCGGCCGTCGAGGACGGACGCCAAGTCTACTGGGTCTGTCCGCTGATCGAGGAGTCGGAGGCGCTGGACCTCAAGAACGCCACCGAGACCCATGCGGAGCTCGGTGCCGCGCTGCCCGGGAAGATGGTGGGCCTGCTGCACGGGCGGATGCCGCCGGCGGAGAAGGCGGCCGTGATGTCGCTGTTCAGCGGCGGGCAGATGCATGTGCTGGTCGCGACGACCGTCATCGAGGTCGGCGTCGACGTGCCCAACGCCAGCGTGATGGTCATCGAACACGCGGAGCGCTTCGGCCTGTCGCAGCTGCACCAGCTGCGCGGACGCGTGGGCCGCGGCTCGGTCGCCAGCGTGTGCGTGCTGATCTACACCGGACCGCTGTCCGACACCGGCAAGGCACGCCTGCGCGCCATGGCCGAGACCACCGACGGCTTCGAGATCGCGCGCCGCGACCTCGACATCCGCGGCCCCGGCGAGTTCATGGGCGCCAGGCAGAGCGGCGCGCAGTTGCTGCGCTTCGCCGACCTGCAGGAAGACGCGCCGCTGTTGAGCGCCGCGCGGGCGCTCGCGCCCCGGCTGCTCGACGAACAGCCGCGCGCGGCGCAGTTGCAGGTCGAGCGTTGGTTAGGCCACAAGACGGAATATCTCAAGGCCTGACCGGCCGGATCACTTGACCTGGATCGCCCAGTACACCAGGACTTCCGTGGCCGTGACCTCGGCGCCGGTGTACAGCATCGGCTCGGCATTGATCTTGTCGATCGTGGCCTGGCCCAGGATCACGCGGCCGAAGGCGGCGTAGCCCGGATTGACCGCGTCCTTGTAGTCCAGCGCCGCGCTGTTGTCGACGCTGTTGAAGAAGAACTGGCTCGTGGCCGAATTCGGATCCGTCATCCGCGCCATCGAGATCGTGTACTTCACGTTGGACACGCCGACGTTGGTTTCCAGCTTGATGGCGCCGCCCAGGCCCGAACCCGGATTCTTCTGCGCGTAACCGGTGATGTAGGCGCCGCCTTGCGCGACGAAGCCGGGCACCACGCGGTGGAAGATCGTGTTGTCGTAGAACTTCGCGTTGACGTACTTCAGGAAGTTGTCGACGGTGATCGGCGTGCGTGCGTCGAGCTCGATGACCATCTCGCCGTCGCTGGTCAGCATGCAGACGACGCGCGCGGCCGTGCTCGCATTCGCCGCGGCGATGCCGGCCGTGCTGCAGGTGGTGGTCGGCGCCGTCGGCACCGGGTTCGGCTTCGGGCTCTGGGCCGGGGAACCGCTGTCGCTGTCGCTGCCGCCACCGCACGCGGCCAGCATCAGCGCACCGCCCACCGCGGCGGAGAGCGCCAGCAGACGAGGCTTGGTCAGGATCGGGGAAGAGAAGGTGATCGGCTTCATGGGGCTTGCGATGGGAGCTCGTGGCTCGCGCTTCTGGCAAAGAAGCGCGAAGTATCGAGGGCAGGTCGACACAAATGCCGGACCCGGTGCGCGCGCCGCACGAAAAATCATCGGGCTTTCCCTAACGGCGCATTCACAGAGTGTCGGACCTCACCGAGCGGGTTCTGAACGCCCAGGATCGGTGTCGGAATGACACCGGCGGTTTCAGAATTCGAGGTTGTCGATCAGGCGCGTCTGGCCGATCTTCGCGGCGGCCAGGGCCACCAGGGGTTCGCCCTCGCGCGCCGGGCCGAGATCGTGGCGACGGCGCAGCGTCAGGTAGTCCGGCGCCCAGCCCGCCTCGCGCAGCGACTGCATCGCGTCCGCCTCGATGCGGTCGAGGTCCCGTTCGCCCGAGGTCCAGCGCGCGATCATCGACTTCAACGTCCGCGACAGCAGCAGCGCGTCCTGCTTCTGCTGTTCGCTCAGGTAGCCGTTGCGCGAGGACAGCGCCAGGCCGTCGGCGTTGCGCTCGGTCTCGCCCGCGAGGATGCGGATCGGCATCGCCAGCTGGTCGACCATGCGGCGGATCACCATCAGCTGCTGGTAGTCCTTCTTGCCGAAGACCGCGACGTCGGGGCGCACGATCTGGAACAGCTTCGCGACCACGGTGCAGACGCCGACGAAGAAGCCGGGCCGGAAGTGGCCCTCGAGGATGTCGGCGAGCTCCGCCGGCGGATGCACCTTGTAGCCCTGCGGCTCGGGATACATCTCGCGCTCGTCGGGCGCGAAGACGAGGTCGCAGCTCGCGCCCTCGAGCAGTTCGGCGTCGCGCGCGAGGGTGCGCGGATAGCGGTCGAAGTCCTCGTGCGGCGCGAACTGGAGCCGGTTGACGAAGACGCTGGCGACGACCCGGCCGTCCGGGCCGACTGCCGCGCGGGCCTGGCGCACCAGCGCGAGATGGCCGTCATGCAGGTTGCCCATCGTGGGCACGAAGGCGACCGGCCGGCCGCCTGCGAGCGCGGCGCGCAGGCCGGCGATGTCGTGGTGGATCTTCATGGCGGCCCGGCGCTCAGTAGGTGTGCTCGGCGGCCGGGAAGGCGCCGGACTTGACGTCCGCGACATAGCGCGCGAACGCGTCGCCGACCGAGGCGGCGCCCTGCAGGAAGTCGCGCACGAAGCGCGGCTTGCGGCCCGCGCCGACGCCCAGCATGTCGTGCATCACCAGCACCTGGCCGGAGCATTCGGCACCGGCGCCGATGCCGATCACCGGCACGCCCAGCGAGCGGGTGAGCTCGCCGGCCAGCGCGGCGGGCACCATCTCCAGCAGCAGCATCTGCGCGCCGGCGTCGACGAGTTCGCGGGCGTGGGCCTTGATCTGGGCGGCGCCGCGTTCGTCGCGGCCCTGCACCTTGAAGCCGCTCAAGGCGGTGACGGTCTGGGGCGTCAGGCCGAGGTGGGCGCAGACGGGGATGCCGCGTTCGGTCAGGAAGCGGACCGTCTCGGTGGTCCAGCCGCCGCCCTCGAGCTTGATCATGTGCGCGCCGGCCTGGGCCAGCTGCATCGCGTTCCTCCAGGCCACCTGCGGCGACTCGTGGTACGTGCCGAAGGGCAGGTCCGCGAGGATCCAGGCCGTGCGGCGCGCGCGCGCCACGTTGGCGGTGTGATAGACCATCGCCTCCAGCGTGACCGGCACCGTGGTCTGCAGGCCCTGCACGACGTTGCCCAGCGAATCGCCGATCAGGATCGAGTCGACGCCGGCGTCCTCCATCGCATGCGCGAAGGTGGCGTCGTAGGCGGTCAGCATCGCGATCTTCTCGCCGGCGGCATGCATGTCGAGCAGGCGCTGCAGCGTGACCGGCTTGCGGTCGGGCGCGGTGCCGGCCGGGCGGGGCACGGCGTAGAGAGACGTCGGGGGAGCGGTCGGGGGAGAGGTCGATTCGGTCATGCTGGTCCCCTGGAGGCAGATCCGGGGAGGGTCCCTGGGGTGGGGCGGCAGTGTACCGGGACGGTGCCAGAAGGCTGCTTTCTGAGGACAATGCCGGCCATGACCCTGACCGAACTGCGCTACATCGTCGCTGTCGCCCGCGAGCGCCACTTTGGCCGCGCCGCGGAGGCCTGCTTCGTCTCGCAACCGACGCTGTCCGTGGCGATCAAGAAGCTGGAGGAGGAGCTCGACGTCAAGATCTTCGAGCGCGGCGCCAGCGAGGTGACGATGACGCCGCTGGGCGAGGACATCGTGCGCCAGGCGCAGTCGGTGATCGAGCAGGCCAGCGCGATCAAGGACATCGCCAAACGGGGCAAGGATCCGCTGGACGGGCCCTTGCGGCTGGGGATCATCTACACGATCGGGCCCTACCTGCTGCCGGAGCTGGTCAAGCACTGCATCGACCTCTATCCGCGCATGCCGCTGATGCTGCAGGAGAACTTCACCCAGAAGCTGCTGGACATGCTGCGCACCGGCGAGCTGGACTGCGCGATCATGGCCGAACCCTTCCCCGACGCGGGCCTGGCAGTGGCGCCGCTGTACGACGAATCCTTCGTGGTGGCGGTGCCGGCGGTGCATCCGCTGGCGCAGAAGCCGCGCATCAGCGCCGAGGAGCTCAAGGCCGAGACCATGCTGCTGCTGGGCAACGGCCACTGCTTCCGCGACCACGTGCTGGAGGTGTGCCCGGAGTTCGCGCGTTTCTCGACGGACGCCGAGGGCATCCGCAAGAGCTTCGAGGGCAGCTCGCTGGAGACGATCAAGCACATGGTGGCGTCCGGGATGGGCGTCACGGTGGTGCCGGCGCTGAGCGTGCCGGAACACGTGCCGCCGCACCTGCGCTACGTCCCCTTCGAGGACCCGGCGCCCACGCGCCGCGTGGTGCTGGCCTGGCGCCGGACCTTCACCCGCTACGAGGCGGTGGCCGCGCTTCGCAATGCGGTCTATGCGTGCAGCCTCAAGGGCGTGACCTTGCTGTCGTGAGGCCGGCAAAGGCACGTCGCCTCGCAGAAGCCGCCCTCCGGCGGCTTTGCTTTTTCCAATCGCCACTCTTTAACTATTCAAATAGCCGCATTGATAGCATTTCCATAAAGTCATGCTCATGCGCTGCCGCGTCCTCCTTCCGGGAGATTCCGCCGGCGACGCGATCCCGTACAAAGCGACCCTGGCGAAGGGTCGTGGCGTTCCGGGTTTCATCTGTAAGGAGCAAGACATGACCCCGCGCACTGGACAACGCACATTGGGCTGGCTGCTGGTCGCTGCCGGTGCCGCGCTGAATGCGCAGTCGCTGATCGACTGGATGCGGCACAGCGTCCCCTGAAACCCAGGCCCGAGCCGCCGAGCGCCCCACGGTCACGCGCCCGATGACCTGGATCGGTTAGTCTGCGTGGCGTCTTTTGTCTTCCCATTCCAGAAGGAGTCCCTCGATGGCCAAGAAGAGCCCCTCTCCCGCCAAGGCAGCCTCCGCCAAGGGCGCGCCGTCCATCCAGATCGGCATCAGCGACAAGGACCGCGCCGCGATCGCGCAGGGCCTGTCCAAGCTGCTCGCCGACACCTACACCCTGTACCTGACCACGCACAACTTCCACTGGAACGTGACGGGGCCGATGTTCAACTCGCTGCATGCGATGTTCATGGCGCAGTACACCGAGCTGTGGAACGCCGTGGATCCCGTGGCCGAGCGCATCCGCTCGCTGGGCCACAAGGCGCCGGGTTCGTACGCGCAGTTCGCGGCGCTGAGCTCGCTGCCGGACGCGCCCGCCACGCCGCCCAAGGCGATGGACATGGTCCGCATCCTGGTCGACGGCCATGAAGGCGTCGCCCGCACGGCGCGCGCGCTGTTCGACCTGGTCGACAAGGCCAGCGACGAACCCACCGCCGACCTGCTCACGCAACGCCTGACGGTGCACGAGCAGACCGCCTGGATGCTGCGCTCGCTGCTGGAAGAGTGATCAGCCCACGGCCTTGATGCGGCCGGCCCGACGGGCCTCCGCCAGCATCGAGGCCAACGCGCACGACGCCAGGCGCGCCGTGCGCGAATCGGCGCGGCTGGTCAGCACGATCGGCACCTTCGCGCCGAGCACCACCCCCGCCGCGTAGGCCTGGGCCAGGAAGCTCAGGCTCTTGGCGAGCATGTTGCCCGCGTCCAGGTCCGGCACGATCAGCACGTTGGCCTTGCCCGCCACCGGCGACACGATGCCCTTGATGCGCGCTGCCTCGGGATCGATCGCGTTGTCCATCGCCAGCGGACCGTCCAGCACCGCCCCGGTGATCTGGCCGCGATCGGCCATCTTGCACAGCGCCGCCGCATCCATCGTCGACGGCACCTTCGGATTCACCGTCTCCATCGACGACAACAGCGCCACCCGCACCTCCGGCAGGCGCAGCGCATGGGCGAGGTCGATCGCGTTCTGCACGATGTCGACCTTCTCCTCCAACGTCGGGGCGATGTTGATCGCCGCGTCCGAAATGACCAGTGGCTGCGGATGTCCCGGCACGTCCATGACGAAGCAGTGGCTCACGCGCCGCCCCGTGCGCAGCCCGCCTTCGCGCCGCACCACGGCGCTCATCAGCTCGTCGGTGTGCAGGCTGCCCTTCATCAGCGCGTCGACCTCGCCCTTGAGCGCCATCGCCACCGCCATCTCCGCCGCCGCGTGGCTGTGCGGCACGTCGACCAGCGTGTAGCGCCCCAGGTCCACGCCCGCGGACGCGGCCGCCTCCGACACCTTGCCCGACGGGCCGATCAGGACCGGCTCGATCAGTCCCAGTGCCGCGGCCTCCGTCGCCGCGAGCAGGGACACGTCGCTGCACGGATGCACGACCGCCATGCGCAACGGCGGCAGATGGCGCACGGCCTCGATGAGGCGGTCGTAATGCGGATGGGCGTCGTGCGCATGGGCACCGGGCGCTTGTTCGCTCATGGTTGGATCACCCTGCGTCTCCCTCGGACATTGGCAACGACTCGCGGTCGATGATGCATGCTGCGGTGCAACAAATCAAGCCGGACGCCTCTCGTCCGGCCCGTGCTGGGAGCTGAGCGAATGTCCGGAACGTCCGACTGGATCCACGACTGGCAGGCCTACGCCACCGACACCTGGCAGCGCACGCTGCTGACGCTGGACACGATGCGCGAGCGCGGCAATGTGTTCCTCGATCACCTCCACGCCGGCAAGCCCGCGCTGCTGAAGTTCGAGCATGAACTGCTGATCGACGGCCGCGACCTGCCGCAACCCTGCAACTACGCGCTGTTGCGCATCCTGCCGCCCGACGGCGAAGTCATCGACCCGAAGCGCCGCCCCATCGTCGTCATCGACCCGCGCGCGGGGCACGGCCCCGGCATCGGCGGCTTCAAGCCCGATTCCGAGATCGGCGTCGCGCTGCGCGCCGGCCACCCGGTCTACTTCATCACCTTCGAGCCGGAACCGCTCGAGGGTCAGACCTTGCTCGACGTCGCGCGCGCCGAGGCCCACTTCATCGAGGAGGTCGCGCGCCGCCATCCGAAGGCGCCCGGCCTGCCCGCGGTGATCGGCAACTGCCAGGCCGGCTGGGCCGTCGCGGCGCTGGCCGCGGTGCGCAGCGACCTGATGGGACCGATCGTCCTGAACGGGGCGCCGCTGTCGTACTGGGCCGGCTCGCCGGAGCAGAACCCGATGCGCTACGCCGGCGGCGCGCTCGGCGGGGCCTGGCTGTCGGCGCTGTCGGCGGACCTCGGCGGCGACCGCTTCGACGGCGCGCACCTGGTGTCCAACTTCGAGAATCTCAACCTCGCCAACACCTGGTGGGACAAGTACTACCACCTCTACGCCAACGTCGACACCGAGCGCGAGCGCTTCCTCGACTTCGAACGCTGGTGGGGCGGCTACTTCCGGATGACCGGCGAGGAGATCGAGGCCATCGTCGAGAACCTGTTCATCGGCAACCGCCTCGCGCGCGGCGAGGTCGAGATGGAAGGCTACCGGCTGGACCTGCGCAACATCGCCGCGCCGATGGTGATCTTCGCGTCCTGGGGCGACAACATCACCCCGCCGCAGCAGGCGCTGGACTGGATCATCGACGTCTGGGGCAGCGAGAAGGCGCTGGTCAAGGCCGGCCGCACCATCGTCTACATGCTGCATCCGCGCATCGGCCACCTGGGCATCTTCGTCGGCGGCGGCGTCGCGCGGCGCGAGCATGAACAGATCCTGGACACGCTCGAGCAGATCGTCGCGCTGCCCCCGGGCCTCTACGAAATGAAGATCGACGCCCGCGATCCCGACGCGCCGCTGGCGGCGCTGGAGACGGGCGACTACTCGGTCAGCTTCGAGACGCGCACCGTCGACGACCTGCGCGCGCTGAATCCGGAATGCCGCCGCGACGAGGCGCTGTTCAGCACCATCGCGCAGGTCTCCGAGATGAACATGCGCCGCTACCGCCAATGGCTGCAGCCCGCCGTGCGCGCGGTCGGCAGCAAGGCGTTCGGCGATTGGCTGCGCTGGTGGCACCCGCTGCGGCTGCAGCATCTGGCGATCTCCGACCTGCATCCGCTGGCCCCCTGGCTCAAGCGTGCCGCCGACGGCGCGCGGGCGCGGCGCCAGACCGTCGATGCCGACAATCCGTGGCTGAAGTGGGAGCAGCTCGGCTCGCGCGCGATCAGCGAGGCGCTGGACCGCGTCGGCCACCAGCGCGACGCGATGCTGGTGCACTGGACCGAGGCGGTCTACGGACCCGCCGGCCTGGGCGCGCTGTTGCCGCCGCGCGAGTCGGACCTCGCCTCCGGCACCGCGCATGCGGCCGCCGATGAGCGCGAGGGCCGCCGCGTCGCGCTCGAGCAGGTCGAACAGGGCGGCTTCGCCGACGCGGTCTGCCGCATCCTGCTGGCGGGGCTCGCCCATCGCGGCGTCGTGCAGCGGCGCGGGCTGATCCTGGGCCAGATGCTTGCCGACGCCCATCGCCGCATGGCCCAGGAGGCCGATGGCGCGGTCGCCGCCGCGCCCGGCGAGGATTGGGCAACGCTGCTGCACCGGCAGGCGCTGATCGTGACCTTCGCGCCTGACGAGGCCATGGCCGCGCTGCCGACGCTGCTGCCCACGCTCGAAGACCGTGAGCAGGCGCTGGCCCTCGCCAGCGCCGTCCTGATGGCGGAGTCCGAACTCGCCGACCCGCATTCCCCGGCGGCGCGTTATGTCCACGACCTGCTGCACGTCGATCCGGTACGCATCGCCGACATGGCGCTGGCGCTGTCGGCGCCGACCGCCGCCACTGTCTCGATCGCCGCCTCGCCGGCACCGCGACCCGCGCGCCGTAGCGGGGCCGTCGCGTGAACTCCGCCGCCGTCCAGTTCGGCCGCCTGCTGGCGGGCCGCAAGGTGCTGGTCACCGGCATCGCCAACGACCAGTCGATCGCCTACGGCTGCGCCCGCGCCTTCCGCGCGATGGGCGCCGACCTCGCCCTGACTTACCTCAACGACAAGGCCCTGCCGCACGTGAAGCCGCTGGCCGACGCGCTGGGCGCGGAGCTGCTGCTGCCGCTGGACCTGCGCGACCCCGAGGCGCTCGACAGCGTCTTCGCCGCCGTGTCCGGACGCTGGGGCGTGCTGCACGCGGCGCTGCACTCGATCGCGTTCGCGCCGAAGGATGACCTGCACGGCCGGCTCGTCGACAGCAGCGCGGCCGGCTTCGCGATGGCGATGGACATCTCCTGCCACAGTTTCATCCGCATGGCCCGGCTGGCCGAGCCGCTGATGCGACACGCGGGCGGCACGCTGTTCACGATGAGCTTCCAGGGCGCGAGCCGCGTCGTCGAGCACTACAACCTGATGGGTCCGGTCAAGGCGGCGCTGGAGGCCTCGGTCCGCTATCTGGCGCATGAGCTCGGCCCCGCCGGCATCCGCGTGCACGCGATCTCGCCGGGGCCGATCGCGACGCGGGCGGCTTCCGGCCTGGAGGAGTTCGACCAGCTGCTGGCCGACGCCGCCGCCCGCGCGCCGGCCCATGCGCTGGCCACGATCGACGACGTCGGCTACGCGACCGCCATGCTCGCGGCCGATCACGCGCGGCTCATCACCGGATCCACGCTGTACGTCGACGGCGGTTATCACATCATGGGGTGAGCGATGGATCCACGGCTTGAAGGCGAATTCATCGCGGTCGTCAACGCGGGCTCGTCCAGCATCAAGCTGTCGATGTTCTCGCTGCACGAGGACCGCCGTCTGGGGCCGCTGCGACTGGCGCTGCGCGCGCAGGTCGAGGGCATCGGCACCGCGTCGCCCCGCTTCGAGGCCGCGCATGCCGACGGCTCGAAGGCCGGCGCGCGCGACTGGCCGGTCGGCGAGTCACTGACGCACGACGGCGCGCTCGACCACCTCGTCGAGTTCGTGACCCACGAGTTCCCCGGCGTCGCGATGCTGGGCATCGGCCACCGCGTCGTGCACGGCGGCACGGCCTTCGCCCAGCCGGCGCGGATCACGCCGGAGGTGCTGTCGCAACTGGAGACGCTGGTGCCGCTGGCCCCGCTGCATCAGCCGCACAACCTGGCCCCGGTCCGCCGCGCCTTCTCGGCGCTGCCGGGCGTGCCGCAGGTCGCCTGCTTCGACACGGCCTTCCATCGCGGCCAGTCCGACATCGCCGACGCCTTCGCCCTGCCCTACGCGCTGTTCGAGGCCGGCGTACGCCGCTACGGCTTTCACGGGCTGAGCTACGAATACATCGCATCGCGGCTGCCCGCGCTGTCGCCGCGGCTGGCGGACGGCCGCACCGTCGTCCTGCACCTGGGCAACGGCGCCAGTGCCTGCGCGCTGCATCGCGGGCGCAGCATCGCCAGCAGCATGGGCTTCACCGCCGTGGACGGCCTGCCGATGGGCACGCGCAGCGGCGCCGTCGATCCCGGCGTGCTGATCTACCTGATGGACGAGCAGCGCCTGGACGCCCGCGGACTCGAGGCGCTGCTCTACAAGCAGTCCGGCCTGCTGGGCCTGTCCGGCGTCTCCAGCGACATGCGCCAGCTGCTGGCCAGCGACGCGCCGCGGGCGCGTTTCGCGATCGACGTCTTCGTGCATCGCATCGCGCGCGAGATCGGCGCCCTCGCCGCGGAAATGGGCGGCCTGGACGGGTTGGTGTTCACCGCCGGGATCGGCGAGCATGCGACGGAGATCCGTCGGCGGGTGATGTCGCGCTGCCTGTGGCTGGGGGTGTCCGCGCAGGAGGCCGCCAACCGTGAAGGACCGGCCGAGCGCCGGATCAGCACGGTCGACAGCCGGTGCGAGGCCTGGGTCATCCCCACCGACGAGGAACTCATGATGGCCCGCCACACGTTCCGGCTGCTGGCCGGGGAGGAGTGAATCGCCATGAGGACACCGAAGCAACGTCATAGCCACGAGGAGTGGGAGAAGACGGTCGAGGACGTGGACCTGCAGATCGCGCAGCTGGCGATCATGTGCCACATCCGGCTGCTCGATCCCGGCGTCATCGAGCGCGTGCTGGACAACGACCTGCGCCTCTGCGGCGACGGCCACGAGAGCGGCTTCGAGAAGCTGCGCGGCATGCTCTACCTGCACTACGAGGTGCAGACGCGGCTGGCCGAGGAGCTGGGCCCGGTCGACGCCGCCGAGGTCATCCAGCGCGTGCGCCAGCACCTGCTGGTACGCATCGGCACGCAGCTCGGCACGCTGGGGACGATGGGCGCGCCGGGCGGCGCCGTTCAATAACCCTTGGGGCTTGGGCGGGGCGGGCGGCGGCGCTACAGTGGGCCGCATCGCCTTGCGGGCTGCCCGGAACTCCCTCATGCGCATTGCCATCCTCTCCTTCGACGGCTTCAACGAGATCGACAGCTTCGTCCCGCTGGGCCTGCTGAACCGGCTCAAGCCCAAGGGCTGGTCCGCCGAGCTGTGCGGCCCCGGCCCGGCGGTCACGTCGATGAACGGCGTGACGGTGCAGCTCAAGCATCCGCTGGAGTGGGCCAACGAGGCCGACGCGGTCTGGTTCGGCTCGGGCATCTACACCCGTGCGATCGCGGAGAACTCGGCGCTGCTGGACCGCCTGCAGCTCGATCCGACGCGGCAGCTGATCGCCTCGCAGTGCTCGGGTGCCCTGCTCGTGGCGCGCCTGGGGCTGCTCGGCGATGCGCCGGCCTGCACGGATTCGTCCACCCGCCCCTGGCTGGTCGAGGCCGGCGTGCGGGTGCTGGACGAGCCCTTCCACGCGCGCGGGCCTGTGGCGACCTCGGGCGGCTGCCTGGCGTCGCAGTACCTGTCCACCTGGCTGATGTGGAGCAAGGCTGGTGAGGACGCGACGCGCGAGGCCCTGGCCTATGCCGCGCCGGTCGGCGAAAAGGCCGAGTATGTGGAGCGCCTGCTGGCGCGCGTCCGTCCGTTCATGACACTGGCCTGACCGCATCGCGGGGCGCTGACGACCGCCACGATCCGGAGTCGCCGGAAGCCGGCCCCGGGGGATGCGACCTGCGGTTAAGCCCCTGCCAGCGTGGGAGCAGACCCCGGGGCCGGCTTCCGGCGACGCAGCGGAGGCAGAGGAGGCAGAGGAGGCAGAGAACCCCAAGCCCGCAGAGAACCCCGATAATTGCGGGTTCGCCGCCCCAGAGCCGCCATGTCCACCGACCAGTCCAGCCGTATCCCGTCCGAAGTGCGCCGTCGCCGCACCTTCGCCATCATTTCCCACCCTGACGCCGGCAAGACCACGCTGACGGAGAAGCTGCTGCTGTTCTCCGGCGCGATCCAGATCGCCGGTTCGGTGAAGGCGCGCAAGGCGTCGCGGCATGCGACTTCCGACTGGATGGAGATCGAGAAGCAGCGTGGCATCTCGGTGGCCTCGTCGGTGATGCAGATGGAGTATCGCGACTGTGTCATCAACCTGCTGGACACCCCGGGTCACCAGGACTTCTCCGAAGACACCTACCGCGTGCTGACCGCGGTGGACGCGGCGCTGATGGTGATCGATGCGGCCAACGGCGTGGAGCCGCAGACCCGGCGGCTGATCCAGGTCTGCCGTGCGCGCAACACGCCGATCCTGACCTTCGTCAACAAGTTGGACCGCGAGGTCCAGGAGCCGTTGGCGCTGATGGACGAGATCGAACGCGAGCTGGGCATGACCGTCGTGCCGTTCACCTGGCCGGTGGGCATGGGCAAGCATTTCCACGGCGTGATGGACCTGCGCCAGCAGCGCATGCGGGTGTTCTCGCCTGGCGAGGACCGCGCCGCCGGCACCGAGGAGGTGCTCGAGGGCCTGGACAACCCGGCCTACGCCGAGCGCTTCGGCATGCAGTACGAGAACGCGCAGGGCGAGATCGAGCTGGTCGACGAAGCCGCGCCGGCCTTCGACGAGGCCGAGTTCCTGGCGGGCCGGCAGACGCCGATGTTCTTCGGCTCCGCGGTCAACAACTTCGGCGTGCAGGAGGTGCTGGACGCGCTGGTCGAGCTGGCGCCCGCGCCGGCGGAACGTGCCTCGATGCAGCGCGTCGTGCAGCCGGACGAGCCCAAGTTCACCGGCGTCGTCTTCAAGATCCAGGCCAACATGGATCCGGCGCACCGCGACCGGATCGCGTTCCTGCGCGTGGCCTCGGGCCACTTCGAGCGCGGCATGCGGCTCAAGGTCGTGCGTTCGGGCAAGGAGCTGCGGCCCAACACGGTGGTGAGCTTCCTGTCGCAGCGGCGCGAGCTGCTCGACGAGGCCTTCGCCGGCGACATCATCGGCATCCCCAACCACGGCGTGCTGCAGCTCGGCGACACGATCACCGAGGGCGAGGCCTTGCAGTACACGGGCCTGCCCTTCTTCGCGCCGGAAATGTTCCGGTCGGTGGAAGTGGCCGATCCGCTCAAGACCAAGCAGCTGCGCGAGGGCCTGCGCCAGCTCGGCGAGGAAGGCGCGATCCAGGTCTTCCGGCCCGAGGCCGGCAGCGTGCTGCTGCTGGGCGCGGTCGGCCAGCTGCAGTTCGAGGTCGTCGCTCACCGCCTGGAGCATGAGTACGGCGTCAAGGCCCGCATCACGCCGGCGCGCTACAACGTCGCGCGCTGGGTCACCTGCGACGAGGCCGACGGCGGCGAGAAGGAACTGCGCCGCTTCATCGACCACAACGCGCACCGCGTGGCCTGGGACGCGGTCAACGCGCCGACCGTGCTGCTCGAGTACGCCGGCGAACTCCGCGCGATGCAGGAGAACTGGCCCAAGATCAAGTTCCACGCGCTGCGCGAGCACGCGGGCCTGGTCTTCCAGAAGCAGCTGGACGTCTGAGCCCGGCCGGCAGGACGTTCAGTAGCTGAGCTGCCAGTTGACCAGCCAGACGCTGGCGTTGATCCCGGCGTAGCGCTCGACGCCGGTCGTCAGCGCGACATGGCGGCCGAACTCCAGCGCGGCGCCGACGCCCGCCGAGAACGTCGTCTTGTCGCTCGGGTTGATGCCGTCCTCGCGCGACATCTTGGTCCGGCCCACGCCGACCCGGGCGCTCAGGCTCAGCATCTTCGCCACCGGCAGGCGGCCCACGGCGGCGATGCCGACGTGCGAATCCGGATACTCGAAGTCGCGACGAAGGCCGAGCATCTTGAACTCGAGGGTGCGGGTGAACACTTCGACGCCGTAGTTCGCGTTGAAGCGATACCCGAGCGAATAACCGACGGACAGCTGGCCGCCGTCGCGCTTGTAGGCCTCATGGTCGCCATCGGCGACGCCGACGCCGACGGCCCCGTACACCGCGGACTCGTCGGCGGCCCGCGCCGCGCCCGCCATCATGACCATCGTTGCCGCCAGCATGGCGGTACAGACTTGCTTCATTGGAATTCCTCTCCCTGGGGGTACTGCATCCGTCCGACCTCTCTGTCTGCCTGCGCTCGCGCGCAGGGCGGCGACGCCGCTCCGGAGCGGGCGCAGGATAGCTGCGGAATCCGGTCGGGGGTCAGGTCTTTCTTCATCTTCCCCTCTTCGGAGGGAATGGGTTTCCCTGGCTTGATGCCGTGACCTTGTTGGCGTTTATCTGTCGACATCGTTGTCGAAGCGTCATCGCCACTTTCTACACTGCCGCGATGTCTCACGTGACCGAGCCCCTGCTGGAGCGCCGGCGATGCTGCCTCCTGCTGGCGGCAGGCCTGCTGCCGGGCGCGTTGCCGGCGGCTCTCGCCACGCCGGCCGCCGGTCACCGGCCGCCAGCGAAAGCGCCCGGGCTGCTCGGCTTCACCGAGAACCTGCCACCGCTGAACTATGCCGAGAACGGTACGCCGCGCGGTTTCAGCACCGAGCTCCTCCAGCTGATGGCCGCCGACGCCGGCCTGCCGCTGCGCATCGAGGTCCTGCCCTGGCAGCGCTCGATGCAGGAGGCGTCGCGGCATCCCGACAGCGTGTTGTTCTCGCTGACCCGCACCCCGGAGCGGGAGAACCAGTACCGCTGGGTCGGCCCGATCAGTCCGCGGCGCATCCTCGTCTACCGGCTCAGCCACCGGGCGGACGTGCGTCCGGTAAGCCTGAAGCAGCTGGGCGGCCTGCGCCTGGGCGTGACGCGCGATTCAGCCGCGGCGCGACACCTGATCGCGGACGGCCTGAGGCCCGAGGTCGAGCTGGAACTGGCCGTGGACGACGCCACCAACCTGCGCAAGCTGCTGGCCGGGCGCATGGAGTTGATCGTCATGCTGGACTGGGCTGCGGCCTGGCACCTGCGCGAGCTGAAGCTGCCGTATGCAACGCTGACGCCGGTGCTGGCCATGGACGTCGACAAGTCCTACTGGTACGGCCTGCCGGCCGACGGGGATCCGGCGATCGCCCGGCGCCTGCAGGCCTCGCTGGACCGGATCAGGCGAGATGGGCGCTACGAGCGCCTGCGGCAGCACTACTTCGATTGAGCGTCGGCGAACCTGCGGCGGTCGGCGCCGGCGCGGTGCCCGTCTTGCTTGGCGTCGTAGGCAGGCATCCCAGCGACTCCAGCGTGCGCTCGATCGCCAGCTCCAGCGGCGTGTGCGGCACGCCGCCGTCGCGGGACAGCACGGCGGCCAGGCGTGCCTCGCCCATGCGCAGCGGCTCGCGCCACAGATAGCGCATCTCGGCCAGTTCGCGGAAGAGCGGCACCACGGGCTGCGCCAGGCGCACGGCCCACCACGGGAACCGGGTGGTCCTCGGCTGCGCGCCGGTGCGCTTGCGCACGACGCGAGCGATGGCCTCCGCCATCTGGCGTCCGTCGGCATCCCAATGGCCGGCGAAGTGGAAGCGGGCGAAGGCGGGCAGCGTGTCGCAGCGTTCGATCAAGGCCGCCATCGCCATCGCGACATCGGGCAGATAGGCCCATTGATGGCCGACGCCGTCGGTACCGGGTTGCTGGATCCGCGTGACCGGCCGCCCGGGTGTCACGAGCCCTTGGGAGAACCAGCTGTTCGCGGCCCCTGGGCCGAAGAAATCCCCGGCGCGCAGGATGATCGCGCGGAAGTCGCCGCGTTCGGCGCCCTCCTCCAGGCGACGTTCCATCTCGACGCGGATCGCGCCCTTGCGGGTCAGCGGATGCTGCGGCGCGTCCTCCGCCGGACGCGGCATCGCGTCAGGTCCGAAGTTGTAGACGGTGCCCGGCAGCACCACGGTAGCGCCGCGCGTCTTCGCCGCGGCGATCGTGTTGTCGAGCATCGGCAGCACCAGCTCGCTCCAGCGCCGGTAGCCGGGCGGGTTCACCGCGTGGACGATCACGCTGCAGCCCTCGGCGGCGCGTTGCACGTCCTGGGCGTCGAGCGCGTCGCCGCGCAGCCAGTGCAGGCCGTCGCGATGCTCCGATTCGCCACCCAGTCCGCGCTTGAGCGCCCGCACCGTCCAGCCGGCGTCGCGCAGCGCGCGGGCCACCGCGCCGCCGACACCGCCGCTGGCGCCGAGCACCAGCGCCGTCCGCCGCGCCACCGCCGTCATCGCGGCCAGCACACCGATCGCATCCATCGAAGTCATCGCATCCATCGTCAGCTCCTGCAGACCGCCGGGGTCCCGTTGGGTGAAGGCATGGGTTGAATTCTGGAAAACGCCGGCTTTCCTGAAAATTACCGAGCATCGACGAGCGGCTATACATTTCTGCATGGCTTCGACGATGTCCTCCTCCAATTCTTCCGATTCCTCCGATTCCTCCAGTTCCGCCATCGCCTGGGAGTGGTACCGCTCCTTCCTTGGCGTGTTGCGAGAGGGATCGCTGTCGGGCGCCGCGCGGGCGCTGGACCTGACGCAACCGACGGTCGGCCGGCATGTGGCGGCGCTGGAAGCGCGGGTCGGGCATCCGCTGTTCGTGCGCACGCCCGCGGGCCTGCTGCCCAACGAGGCGGCGCTGGCCTTGCGTCCCTACGCGGAAGCGATGGACAGCACCGCCGCGGCCCTGGAGCGGACCGCGCGCAGCCATGGCGACGGGGTACGCGGCATCGTGCGGGTAACGGCGAGCGAGGTCGTCGGGTTGGAGGTGCTGCCGCCGCTGCTGGCCGACCTGCGCGAGCGTCACCCGGCGCTGGTCATCGAGCTGGTGTTGAGCAACCGGGTGCAGGACCTGCTGCGGCGGGAGGCGGACATCGCGATCCGCATGACGGCGCCGAAGCAGGAGCAGCTGATCGCGCGCCGTGTCGGCGTGATCGAGGTCGGCCTGCATGCGCACGAGCGCTACCTGGCGGCGCGAGGGACGCCGGAGTCGATGCCGGCGCTGGTCGCCGACGGCCACACGCTGATCGGCTACGACCGGCCGGCGCCTTATGTGCGGGAGCTGGCTCGGCGCTTTCCGGTGATGGTGCCCGAGCATTTCGCGCTGCGCACCGACAGCGACCTCGCGCATCTCGCGCTCATCCGCGCCGGCGCGGGACTGGGTCTGTGCCAGGTCGCGCTGGCCAGGCGCGATCCGGCGCTGCGACGCGTGCTCGCCGAGGAACTCAGCATCCCGCTCGAGACCTGGGTCACGATGCACGAGGACCTGCGGGACAGTCCAAGATGCCGGGCGGTGTTCGAAGCGCTGGTGACCGGCCTCGAACGTCATGTCGAGGCCGGCGGCGACGCCCGCGTCAGCTGATCACGGCTTGATGCTGTAGTTCGCCGGCACCCAGCGGTAGCCCTTGCCGTCCGCGGCCACGTGGCCGAGGCCCGGGAAGGACACGTGCGCGACGGCGACCCAGTAGCCGTTCTTCGCCGCGTCCGCGTAGGCCTTCTGGCGTTGCGGCATCGCCTGCTTCGAGTCGGTGTCGAAGCTGATCGTCACCGACGGATCCGGGAACTGCACCGCCGCCACGTGCATCAGGTCGCCCCACACCGCCAGCTTCTGGCCCTGGCTCTCCACCATGTAGACCGTGTGTCCCGGCGTGTGGCCGTAGGCCGCGTGCGTGCGGATGCCCGGCACCAGCTCGGTCTCGCCGCTGAAGGGCTTCAGCCGCCCCGCGTCCTGGTACGGCTTCAGCGCCGCGATCGCCGCGCCGAAGAAGTCCTTGTGCGCCGGATCCTTGGCCGCGTTGTCGGCGTTCAGCCAGAACCCCGCCTCCTGCTGGTCCATCCGGACCACGGCATTCGGGAACACCGTCTGGCCGTCCTTCGTCAGTCCGGCCGCATGGTCCGGATGCAGGTGGGTGATGTAGATCTCGTCGACCTGCTCCGGCTGGTAGCCCGCCGCCTTCAGGTTGCCCAGCAGCTTGCCGGTCGTCGGCCCGAAGGCGCCATTGGCGCCGGTGTCGATCAGCACCAGCTTGGTGCCGGTGTTGATCAGGTACGCGTTGATCGAGGTCTCGACGGGCGGCTTCAGGTAGTTCCTGCCCAGCGCCTTCACCACGGTGCCGGGCTTGGCCTTGTCCATCAGCTGGTCGACCGGCAGGTCGACCGTGCCGTCGCTCAGCGCGGTGATCTCGAAGTCGCCCAGCATCAGCCGGTAGTAGCCCGGCGCCTGCGTCTTCACCTGCGGCGCGGCCGCCTGCACGCCGGCTGCGGCCAGTGCGAGCGCCAGTCCCAGCGCGACGAATTTTCCGGAACGGTTCATGGGGAATCTCCTGTGCAAATGATGCGTGTGTCCTGCGTGACGAGCATGTTCGACGCCGGCCGTGCGTCGATGGAAACGCTGCGTTCGAGCAGGCGCGCAGCATAGCCACGCGCTCGACGGCGCGCCCTCCCCTATCGGAAGAAGCACCGTTCTCCCTCAGGAGATTCCGGCGACTCGCGTTCGCAGCGACGACGTCGTGGCACGTCCTGGCCCCCGCGTGTCAGCCTGGTGAAAGACGCCTGCGGCGTCATACGGAACCGCCCCGCCACCCGGCTCACAGAGCGGTCGAGGGTTAGCCCTTGCGCAATGCTGCGTAAAGGGTTCTACGCTGTCGAGGGGCCCCGCCAGGGCCCTAAATTCCTGGCTCCACTACAGAGGCACCGGACACCGGCGCCCACAATTGCGCCGATGAGCAACCTCATCCTGGAGACACGCAAACTGACCAAGGAGTTCAAGGGCTTCACCGCCGTGGACTCGGTCGACCTGCAAGTGCAGCGCGGGCACATCCACGCGCTGATCGGCCCGAACGGTGCCGGCAAGACGACCTGCTTCAACCTGCTCACCAAGTTCCTGACGCCGACCCGGGGCGAGATCCTGTTCAACGGCATCGACATCACCGGCGAGAAGCCTGCGCAGATCGCGCGCCGCGGCGTGATCCGCTCGTTCCAGATCAGCGCCGTGTTCCCCCACCTCACCGTGCTGGAGAACGTGCGCATCGGCCTGCAGCGCTTCACCGGCACGAGCTACCACTTCTGGACCGGCCTGGGCGGGCTGCGCCAGCTCGACGGCCGGGCGCTGGAGCTGCTGGAGCTCGTCGACCTGCGCGACATGGCCCAGCTGCGCGCCGCCGACCTGCCCTACGGCCGCAAGCGCGCGCTGGAGATCGCCACCACGATGGCGATGGAACCCGAACTGATGCTGCTGGACGAACCGACGCAGGGCATGGGCCACGAGGACGTGGACCGCGTCACCGCGCTGATCAAGCGCGTCGCCGAGGGACGCACCGTGCTGATGGTGGAACACAACATGAAGGTGATCAGCAGCATCGCCGACCGCATCACCGTGCTGGCCCGCGGCGCCGTGCTGGCCGAGGGCGACTACGCCACCGTCTCCAAGCATCCCCGCGTGCTGGAGGCCTACATGGGGTCCGAGGCCGCCGAACTGCAGGGGGCGCACGGATGACCTACGCGCTCGAGATCAAGGGCCTGCAGGCCTGGTACGGCGAGAGCCACATCCTGCACGGCATCGACCTGGCGATCCCGCAGGGTCAGGTGTTGACGCTGCTGGGCCGCAACGGCGCCGGCCGCACGACGACGCTGCGCGCCATCATGGGCCTGACCGACCGCCGCAGCGGTTCGGTGAAGGTCCACGGCCAGGAGAGCGTCACGCTGCCGACGCACCGCATCGCGCGCCTGGGCCTGGGTTACTGCCCGGAGGAGCGCGGCATCTTCGCCTCGCTCAGCACCGAGGAGAACCTGCGCCTGCCGCCGGTGTTCAAGAGCGGTCGCGGCAAGGTCATGTCCGAGGACGAGATCTACGCGATGTTCCCCAACCTCGCCGAGCGCCGCCACAGCCCGGGCACGCGGCTGTCCGGCGGCGAGCAGCAGATGCTGGCGGTCGCGCGCATCCTGCGCACCGGCGCGGACATCCTGCTGCTGGACGAGATCTCCGAGGGCCTGGCCCCGGTCATCGTCCAGGCGCTGGCCCGCATGATCACCACGCTGAAGGGGCAGGGTTTCACCATCGTGATGGTGGAGCAGAACTTCCGTTTCGCCGCGCCGCTGGCGGACCACTTCGTCGTGATGGAACACGGCCAGGTGGTCGAGTCCTTCGCCGCCGCGCAGCTCGACAGCAAGCGCGCGCTGCTCGACGAGCTGCTGAGCGTGTGACGGCGGCGTCCCGCGGCCGCCCCGTCCGATACCGACATCCCGAGCTTCGAGTCTGAAACCCGCCTGGCCCGACGAGGCCGAGAAAACAAGGAGACAAGCGATGAAGACGACCCTCAAGACCCTCGCCCTGGCCTCGGTGCTGGCCTGCGGCAGTTTCGGCGCGCAGGCGCAGATTTCCGGTGACACGATCAAGATCGGCATCATCACCGACATGTCCAGCGTCTACGCCGACATCGACGGCGCCGGCGGCGTGGAGGCGATCCGCATGGCCATCGCGGATGCGAAGGGCATGGCCGCGGGCAAGAAGATCGAGCTGGTCTTCGCCGACCACCAGAACAAGGCCGACGTGGCGGCCTCCAAGGCGCGCGAGTGGTTCGACACCCAAGGCCTGGACCTGCTGATCGGCGGTACCAACTCCGGCACCAGCCTGGCGATGGCCAAGGTGGCGGCGGAGAAGAAGAAGCCCTTCATCTCGATCGGCGCCGGCACCTCGCGCCTGACCAACGAGGAATGCACGCCCTACACCATCCACTACGCCTACGACACGGTGGCCCTGGCCAACGGCACCGGCGCGGCGGTGACCAAGGCGGGCGGCAAGAGCTGGTTCTTCCTGACGGCGGACTACGCCTTCGGCACCTCGCTGCAGGCCGACACCTCGGCGGTGGTGACCAAGTCCGGCGGCCAGGTGCTGGGCGCGGTGAAGCACCCGCTGAACGCGAGCGACTTCTCCTCCTTCCTGCTGCAGGCGCAGAGCTCCAAGGCGCAGATCCTGGGCCTGGCCAACGCGGGCGGCGACACCATCAACGCGGTGAAGGCGGCCAACGAGTTCGGCATCACCAAGACGATGAAGCTGGCCGGCCTGCTGATGTTCATCAACGACGTGCACTCGCTGGGGCTGAAGACCACCGAGGGCATGTACCTGACCGACAGCTGGTACTGGAACCAGAGCCCCGAGGCGCGCGCCTGGGCGCGCCGCTTCTTCGAGAAGATGAAGCGCATGCCCTCGTCGCTGCAGGCGGCGGACTACTCGGCGGTGTCGCATTACCTGAAGGCGGTCGAGGCGATCAAGTCCGACGACGGCGACAAGGTGGTCGCGCAGATGAAGGCCACGCCGATCAACGACTTCTACACCAAGGGCACGATCCGCAAGGAAGACGGCCGCGGGGTGCACGACATGTTCCTGCTGCAGGTGAAGTCGAGCAAGGAGTCCACCGAGCCCTGGGACTACTTCAAGGTCGTGACCCGCATCGCGGGCGACGACGCGTTCACCAAGCTGGCCGACTCCAAGTGCCCGCTGGTCAAGAAGTGATGGCCTGATCCCGCCGCGCGGACCCGGCGCACCGGGCCGCGCGGCGCATGAACCGTAGGAAGAACGCCCCTTATGTCTGAGGTCTTCGGAGTTCCGTTGCCGGCCCTGCTGGGCCAGCTGCTGCTGGGTCTGGTGAACGGCTCGTTCTACGCGATGCTGTCGCTGGGGCTGGCGGTGATCTTCGGCATGCTGAACATCATCAACTTCGCCCACGGCGCGCTGTACATGATGGGCGCGTTCCTGGCCTGGATGGGACTGGAGTACTTCGGCGTCAACTACTGGGCGATGCTGCTGATCGCGCCGCTGATCGTGGGGGCGTTCGGGCTGGTGATCGAGCGGCTGCTGCTGCAGTGGCTCTACAAGCTGGACCACCTGTACGGGCTGCTGCTGACCTTCGGGCTCACGCTGGTGATCGAGGGCGTGTTCCGCTCGTTCTTCGGCGTGGGCGGCCAGCCGTACGCGGCGCCGGAGGCGCTGTCGGGCGCCACCAACCTCGGTTTCATGATCCTGCCGAACTACCGGGCCTGGGTGGTGGTGGCCTCGCTGGTGGTGTGCCTGGGCGTGTGGGTGCTGATCGAGAAGACCTCGCTGGGCGCGACGCTGCGCGCGGGCACCGAGAACCCGAAGCTGGTGCAGGCTTTCGGCGTGAACGTGCCGCGGCTGGTGACGCTGACCTACGCCGGCGGCGTGGCGCTGGCGGGATTCGCCGGCGTGCTGGCGGCGCCCATCCTGCAGGTGAATTCGCTGATGGGCTCCAACCTGATCATCGTCGTCTTCGCGGTGGTGGTGATCGGCGGCATGGGGTCCATCCTGGGATCCATCCTGACCGGCCTGGGGCTGGGCATCGTCGAGGGCCTGACCAAGGTCTTCTATCCGGAGGCGTCCAACACGGTGGTGTTCGTCGTCATGGCCCTGGTCCTGCTGGTGCGTCCCGCCGGCCTGTTCGGCAAAGAGAAATGAACAAGAAACCGCTGGGCTACGCCGCCCTGTTCATCGGCATCGCGCTGCTGCCGGTCCTGGGCGTGTATCCGATCTTCGCGATGAAGGTCATGTGCTACGCGCTGTTCGCATGCGCGTTCAACCTGCTGATCGGCTTCACCGGGCTGCTGAGTTTCGGCCACGCGGCCTTCCTCGGCGCGGCGGCCTATGCCGCCGGGCACGCGATGAAGGTGTGGGGATTCCCGCCGCTGGTGGGCATCGCCTTCGGGACGCTGATGGCCGGACTGGCGGGGCTGGTGTTCGGCCTGCTGGCGATCCGGCGCTCGGGGATCTACTTCTCGATGATCACGCTGGCGCTGGCGCAGATGCTGTTCTTCTACTTCCTGCAGGCACCCTTCACCGGCGGCGAGGACGGCCTGCAGTCGGTGCCGCGCGGCAGCTTCATGGGCGTCAACCTGGAGAACGACAACGCGCTGTACTACCTGGTGCTGGCGATCTTCGTCTTCGGCTTCTGGCTGATCTACCGGAC
The DNA here is from genome assembly GCA_039593255.1 of Roseateles sp. Lineage (GTDB taxonomy): Bacteria > Pseudomonadota > Gammaproteobacteria > Burkholderiales > Burkholderiaceae_C > Roseateles. The sequence continues at coordinate 192,597 of JBCNPQ010000001.1, read as the reverse complement.
GGTGCATTCGCCGTTCGGGCAGGTGCTGACCTCGATCCGCGAGAACGAGGCGCGGGCGACCTCGCTGGGCTACGACGCGGCGCGCTTCAAGCTGATGGCCTTCGTGCTGTCGGCGGCGCTGGCGGGGCTGGCGGGCGCGACCAAGACGCTGGTGCTGGGCTTCGCGACGCTGACCGACGCGATCTGGACCACGTCCGGCCTGGTGATCCTGATGACGCTGGTGGGCGGCATGGGCACGATGGTGGGGCCGATCGTCGGGGCGCTGGTGATCATCGCCCTGGAGAACAAGATCGGCGACCTCGGGCAGTGGCTGGCCGGCGTGACCGGCATCCAGTGGTTCACCGGCCTGGGCGAATCGGTCAGCCTGGTCACCGGGCTGATCTTCATCGTCTGCGTGCTGGCGTTCCGGCGCGGGCTGGTGGGCGAGGCAGGGGCGCTGGTCGAGCGGTTCAGGAAGACCTGACCGTCCCGTGACACACAGGGCAACGCTGCTCGGCGCGACGGGTCCCGTCCCGGCGCGACAATGGCGGCCATGACTCCCGCCGCCCCCTCCCCCGCCGCGCCGTCGCGTCTGTCGCTGTACCTGAACCTGATCCGCTGGGATCGTCCGGCCGGCACCTACCTGCTGCTGTGGCCGACGCTCTCCGCGCTGTGGATGGCCGCCGACGGCTGGCCGGGCTGGCATCTGCTGCTGGTCTTCACCATCGGCACCTTCCTGATGCGCAGCGCGGGCTGCGCCGTCAACGACGTCGCCGACCGCGACTTCGACAAGCACGTCAAACGCACCGCCCAGCGCCCGGTGACCTCCGGCCTCGTGTCCGTCAAGGAAGCGCTCGTGCTCGGCGCGGTGCTGTCGCTGGTCGCCTTCGCGCTGGTGCTCACGACCAACCCGCCGACCATCCTGCTGTCCTTCGCCGCGCTCGCGGTGACCATCCTCTACCCGTTCACCAAGCGCTGGGTCTCGATGCCCCAGGCCGTGCTGGGCGTGGCCTTCTCGTTCGGCATCCCGATGGCCTTCTCCGCCGCGCTCGGCGGCCGCGAGTGGAGCCTGCAGGCGATCGCCGCCTCGGTCCCGCTGGCCGCCTGGGGCCTGCTGGTCGCCAACCTGTTCTGGGTGCTGGCCTACGACACCGAGTACGCGATGGTCGACCGCGACGACGACATCCGCATCGGCATCCAGACCTCCGCGCTGACGCTGGGCCGCTTCGACGTGATCGGCGTGATGGCCTTCTACGTCGCGTTCCTGGCGCTCTGGGCCGTGCTGGGCCTGCGGCTGGGCATGGGCCACTGGTTCCTGGCCGGCCTCGCGGCCGCCGCCGCGCAAGTGCTGTGGCACTACACGCTGATCAAGGACCGCAGCCGCGACGGTTGCTTCAAGGCCTTCCGCGAGAACCACTGGGTCGGCTTCGCCATCTTCGCGGGCACCGTCGCGGACCTGGCGCTGCGCTGAACGGCGCCCCGCCTTATCACGCCTCCGGCGCCGGCGCCGTCAGGCAGCGACGGCGCGCCCCATCGACCGCGCGAGGCCGCGCGGGGCCACGTGGATCAGGACAGCCACTGCACGACCATGTCCGGATGCAGAGGCCAGCCGCCGAGACCGGCCACGCCCATCAGCACGCCGAAGACCGTCGGCACCATGGCTGCGGCGTACAGCCACCAGAGCTGCGTCAGCGCCGTCACCGCGAGCATCGCGATCGCGATGGCCAGCAAGGCGTCCGAGAGGTCGAACTGGTCGTCCCGGTAGTTGAGCGCGTCGTAGCGCTGCTGGTCGGCCTCGGCCTGCTTGCGGAGCTCGTCCTTCTTGGACGCCTGCTCCGCGGCCAGGGTCTCGTAGTGAGCGATCGCCTGGCGGTATCCCTCGGCCGCCGAGGCGGGCGCGCCGACCGCCTGCAGCTTCAGCTGCGTCAGCGCGGCCTTGGCGACCTCTTCCCGCGCGTTGCGCGCCTGGTAGAAGGCCCAGTGGTCGATCTTGTCGGCCTGCGCCTGCTGCATGCCCTGGCCGATGTTGTCGTCCTTGATCTTGCAGATGCCCATGAAGGTCGCCAGCAGCGCGACGGTCAGCGCGACCGCCACGTTCAGCCGCGACTGCGCGGGCGGCGCCTCCGGGCGCTCGCCGGCCTGGCGGGCGGTCTCGATCAGTTCGTCGGGGTCGATGTCCATCGGGATGCGGATTCAGCAAGGGCCGCCGCAGCTTAGCGCCCGAAGCTGAGCGGAACCTGTTCGACCACGGGCGTCCTAGAGCTGGTCGACGCGCGCCAACGCCGCCACCAGGTCCGACTGCGTGAGGATGCCCACCAGCCGGGCCTCCTCGCCGACGATGGGGATGTGGTGATGCCCGGTCGCTGCGAACAGCGGCACCAGGTCGGCCAGCGGCCGGTCCGCGCTGGCCACGCGGACCTGCCGGCTCATGATCTGGCCGACCACCTCGGGCTTGTCGCTGTGCGTGGCCGGCGTCGGCCGGATCAGGTGGCGCAGCCGCGTCGCCCAGTCCTCGTGCAGGTCCAGCGACGCGCCGCGCAGGAAGTCCGCCAACGTCACGATGCCGACCACGCGCCGCGCCCGGTCCACCACCGGCAGCGCCTTGATGCGATGCGTGCGCAGCAGCGCCCACGCGTCCTGCAGCGGCGTGCCCCATTCCACCGTCTTCACGTCGCGCGACATCACGTCGGCGCAGCGCAGCGTCGCCAGACGCCGGCGCGCGGCCAGCAGGCCGGCCTCGTCGACGATCGCCTGCAGATCGTCCCGCGGCATGTCCAGCACCTGGTTGTAGTGCGCCAGGATCGTGTCCAGGTCAGCGCCGCTGAAGACGGGCGACTCCGCCGCGGTTGCCGCGCCGCTGGCAACGCCGGCCGCAGACGCTGCGGCCGGCGGGACGGATCCCGCGCCCTGCGGGTGCGGGTACTTGCGTCCGGTGACGCTGTTGTAGGCCATGCCCGCGAGCACCATCAGCACGGAATTCAGCAGCACCGGGTCGAGCGCGAAACGCCAGTCATGCACGCCGCTCAGCACCATCAGCAAGGCCGCGGCGCCGCCGGGCGGATGCAGGCATCGCAGCAGGAACATCAGCCCGATCGCAGCGCCGACCGCGATCGCCGCGGCGAGTTCCGGGACGCCGCCGAACAGGTGCGCGCAGGCGATGCCCACCAGCGCCGAAGCCGTGTTGCCCATCACCACGGCCCATGGCTGGGCCAGCGGGCTCGCGGGCACGCCGAAGACCAGCACCGCGCTCGCGCCCAGCGGCGCCACCAGCCAGGGCACGCCCGGCGCGTGGCGGGACAGCAGTTCCGTGAGCACGCCCGTCAGCAGCAACCCCGCGATCGCGCCGGCCACCACCCGCAGCCGCTCGCGCGCGTCGACGCGCATCGGCGCCGGACGGAAGGCCTGCAGCCACTGGCGGAACCGGCTCGTCATCGACGCGGCCTCGACTTGCGCCGCAGCGGTCCCGGATCGCGCAGCGCGACCTCGGGCACGAACATCTCCATCACCCGCAGCTGCTGCCCGTGCCGGGTGAAGACCGAGTTGCGCGACCACTGCATCCGGGCCGGCGCCTCGGTGCCCGTGGCGTCGCGCCACTGGCGCTGCATCTGGCGGTGGGTCGCCCCGTGACGCGTGACGCGCCGCGGCTGCAACTCGCTGCGATGGATGCGGGGATCGTCGTAGAGCAGGTGGCCCAGCGGCCGGCTGCCCAGGCCCTTCAGGGCCTTCCACGGGCCGCCGACCGCGTGGCCATGCACCGCCGACCGCGCCCACACGAGCGGCAGGCCGTCGACACGCAGCAGCACTTCGCGCACCAGCGTCAGGCCGCGTTTGGGCAGACCCAGCGCCGCGCGTTCCTGAGGCCGCAACGGCGCCGTCGTCTGGCGCAACACCTGCACCTCGTATCGGCGGCCGGTCGCTGCCAGGCGCTTGCTCAACGAGCCCGGCGCGCGCAACCAGGCCCGCAGGCCCCAGCGGTCAGCAATCCCCATGGATCCAGGACTCAGCGGCCGAACTCGTCGCCCAGCTCGCCGGCGCGCCGATGCGCGGCCTTCACGGCGCGCTCGACGGCATCGCCGACGCCGTCGGCCTGCAGGCTGGTGATCGCGGCATGCGTGGTGCCGCCCTTGGACGTCACCTTCTCGCGCAACGCGGTCGGCGACTCGCCCGACTGCAGCGCCAGGGCCGCGGCGCCGCCGCAGGTCGCCAGCGCGAGTTCGCGCGCCTTGGTCTCGTCCAGGCCCAGCGCACGCGCCGCGGCGACCATGTGCTCGACCAGGAAGAAGAAGTAGGCCGGGCCCGAGCCCGACAGCGCGGTGACGGTATCGAGGTCGCTCTCGCGGTCGACCCACAGCGTGCGGCCGGTCGGCTGCAGCAGGCGCTCGACCAGCGCGCGGTCGTCGGCGGTGACCGCCGGACTTGCGAACAGGCCGGTGATGCCCTGCCCGATCAGCGCCGGCGTGTTGGGCATGCCGCGCACGACGCGCGACGCCCCCGTCGCGCGCGCGATCGCGTCGCTGCGCAGGCCGGCCATCACCGAGAGTTGCAACGCATCGCCGACGTGCGCCGCCACCGGTGCCGCGGCCTCCTGGAAGAGCTGGGGCTTGACCGCCCAGACGACCGCATCGGCCCGCGACAGCGTCGCATCGGCCGCGGCCAACGGGCGGAGACCGAAGTCCGCCGCGAGGCGCTCGCGCTGCGCCTCGAAGGGCTCGATCACCAGCAGGTCCTCGGCCGGGTGCCCGGCGCGGCGCAGGCCGCCGATGATGGCGCTGGCCATGTTGCCGCCGCCGATGAATGCGATGCAGGAATTCATGGGCCGGCAGTGTAGTCCCGGCCCCTGACGGACGCGGCCATTCCCCGAGGCCCGGCGGGCGTGCCGTGGGCGTTCAGCGTGCTCGCAGCATCGACGCGCAGAGCTCGCCGAGCGTCGCGATCGCGCGGCGTTGCGCGTCGTCCATCGGATTGCCGGCGTTGATGCGGATGAAGTGGTCGAAGCGGTCGGAGTTCGAATACATCAGCCCCGGCCCCAGCCGCACGCCCTTCTCCAGCGCGGCATCGAACAGCGCCAGCGAGGACAGGCCCTCGGGCAGCTCGACCCACAGGCTCGGACCGCCCGGCGGCATGCTGAGCCGTGTGCCGGCCGGCAGCTCGTCCGACAAGGCCGCCGCCATCTGCTCGCGCTGCGTGGCGAGCTTCGTCCGCAGGGCGCGCAGGTGGCGCTCGATCTGGCCCCCGTCGAGGAACTCCGCGAGGATGGCCTGGCCGAGCATCTCGTTGGGCCGGCTCTGCGAGTACTTGAGGATCTCCACGCGCGGCTGCCAGCGCCCCGCGGCGATCCAGCCCACGCGCATGCCGGGCGCCAGCGTCTTGTGCAGCGACGAACAGAACATCACCCGCCCCGTCGTGTCCCAGGACTTGATCGCGCGCTGCGGCGTGTCGCACAGCAGCGCGTAGGTGTCGTCCTCGATGAGCGCGAGGTCGCGCGCCTCGCAGACGGCCAGCAGCGCCTGCTTGGCCGCGTCCGGCATCACCGCGCCGAGCGGGTTCTGCAGGTTGGGCACGACGACCACCGCCTTGAGCCGCGGCTCGCGCGCGGCAGCCGCCTCGAAGGCCTCGACGGAGAGCCCGGTGTGCGGGCTGGTGGGAATCTCGAGCGCGCGCAGGCCGAGGCTTTCCAGCAGCTGCAGCAGGCCGTAGTAGGTCGGCGACTCGACCGCGACCGCGTCGCCCGGCGCCGTCACCGCGCGCAGCGCGATGCCGAGCGCCTCGGTGCAGCCGTGCGTGATGACCAGCTGCGACGGATCGAACTGGATCTGCGCGTTCAGCGCCAGGCGCGACAGGCCCTGTCGCAGCGCGAGCAACCCTTGCGGATCCGGCTGCGTGCCGAGGATCTCGGGCCGGCGGCGCAGCAGCCGCTGCCCATGCAGGGCGAGGGCGCGGGTCGGATACAGCGACGCGTGCGCACAGGCACCGGACAGGTTGACCTCTGGCTTTGCGGCGATGCCGCGGGTGAGGATCTCCGAGATGCGCTGGTGGACGCCGACGAATCGCGCCGGATCGGCCTGCGTCTGGCGCGGCTCGGCGGCGCGCGCCAATCGCGACGGCCGCGGCGCGCGGACGAAGTAGCCAGCCCGCTGCCGGGCCTGCAGCAAGCCCTGGCTCTCGAGCAGCCGGCAGGCCTGCAGCGCGGTGCTCAGGCTCACGCGGTGCAGGCCCATCAGCGTGCGCACCGACGGCATGCGGCTGCCCGGCGGCATCGTGCCGGCCGCGATGGCCTGGCGGTAGTGCGCGGCGACCTGCGCGTACAGGGGGTCCGAAGCATCCATGCCGGCGATTCTGCGCCCCCACGCGCGCACGACACCGGAACAGCGGGCGCGCAGTGGATACGGAACAGCGGCCTCGCACGCGCTGTTCCGCAGAACAAATCGATCCGCTGTGCCTGTCGCGTGGCGACGCCGGTGGGAACACTGGACACCCATCCACCAAGGCGCCTCCGGGCGATGCCGTCATGTTCCTCGCCGCCGTCCTGCGATCGCTCCCCATTCCCTGGCCGTGGCAGGAAGCATCCGCCCGCTGGCCGCGGTCGTCGTCGTCGTCGTCGTCGTCGTCGTCGTCGTCGTCGTCGTCGTCGTCGTCGTCGAGGGCATCGTCATCGACGGTGCCGCTGACGCATCGCCTGACCGCCGGCCAGTCGGTGATGCTGCGGCTCGCGCGAGGCACGGTGATGCACGTGCAGTCCGGCGTGGTCGACGTCGAGGACGCCCCCGCGCTGTGGGGCGACCAGTGCTGGCCTCAGCCGCGCCGCTTCAGGAGCGGCGAGGTCTGGATCGTGCCGCGCACCGGCTGGTGGCGGCTGGAGGGCCGGGTCTCGCGCGACCCGGCCTGCCGGATCAGTGCACGCCCGCCAGCAGCGCGGCATTCCCGCCCGCGGCCGCCGTGTTGATCGTCAGCGTCTGCTCGGCGACCAGCCGATAGAGCTGGCGTGCATCGGCGAGCTCCACCATCGGCACGACGGGCAGGATCGCGCCGTCGCGCGCGGCCAGCTCACGCTGCACCGGCCGCTGCAGCGATGCCGGCGCGATCACGCCGGCCAGGCGCGTCGCACGCAGCACCGCGCCCAGCTGATCGGCCGGCAGCAGCTGCATCGTCGCCGCGGTCACGCCGCCGCGCATCAGCGCCGTGCGCAGCTCCTGCGCGACGTCGCCGCCGCCGACGATCGCGACGGCGTTGCCCGCCACCAGCGCCGCGCCCAGCGCACGCGCCAGTTCCTCCGGCGACGCGCCCTGCGCCAGCACCGCGATCACACCGCGGCCGTGCAGGCGCAGCTCGTTGCTCTCGCCCGTGGGGCCGGGCAGCTTCAGGTCGACCAGCGCGCGGCGCGCACCGGCGGCCAGCGTGCGCCAGGCGCCGGCGACCCCCGGCGACTGGCCGGCCGCGGAGCGGTCCAGCGCGGTCGCGCGCTCGTCGACCGCGCGCTCGGCCCAGGCTTCATGTGCCGTGAACAGCGGCGCCAGATCGGCACCCGCGCCGGTGGTCGACAGCGCCGGTGCGTCGGCGGGGGCCTCCACCGTCGGCTGCGCGGCGAAGCGCAGCAGGTAGTGCGGCCCGCCCGCCTTCGGGCCGGTGCCGGACATGCCCTCGCCGCCGAACGGCTGCACGCCGACGACCGCGCCGATGATGTTGCGGTTCACGTAGACATTGCCGATGCGGGCCTCCGACGCCAGGCGCAGCGCGCGGCTGTCGATGCGGGTCTGGATGCCCAGCGTCAGGCCGTAGCCCAGCGCGTTGATCTCGCGCACCACGCCGTCGACATCGCCGTTCCAGCGCACCACGTGCAGCACGGGGCCGAAGATCTCCTTCTTCAGCGAGCCGATCGTCGGCAGCTCGACCGCCACCGGCGGCAGCAGGCGCGGGCACGCATCGGCGGGCGTGGCCTCGGCGATCAGCGTCGCCTCGCGCTTCAGGCGCTGGACCTCGGCCGACACGCCCTGGAAAGCCTCGTCGTCGATCAGCGGGCCGACGTCGGTCGCCAGGTCCGCGGTATCGCCGACGCGCAGTTCCTTGACCGCGCCGCGCAGCATCTCGATGACGCCGTCGGCGACGGCCTCGTGCACCGCCAGCACGCGCAGCGCCGAGCAGCGCTGGCCGGCACTGCGGAATGCCGATTGAACGACCGCGTCGATGACCTGCTCCGGCAGCGCCGTGGAGTCCACGATCATCGCGTTCAGGCCGCCGGTCTCGGCGATCAGCGGCAGCGCCGCGGCGCCCGGCTTCGAGGCGAGCTGGCGGTTGATGATCTGCGCCACCTGCGTCGAGCCGGTGAAGCACACGCCCGCCGTCTGCGGCGCGGCCACCAGGCGCGCGCCGACGGTCTCGCCGCGGCCGTGCAGCAGCTGCACCGCCTCCGCGGGAACGCCGGCGGCGTGCAGCAGCGCGACGCACTCGCGGGCGACGACCGGCGTCTGCTCGGCCGGCTTGGCGGCGACCGCGTTGCCGGCGGCCAGCGCCGCGACGACCTGGCCGGCGAAGATCGCCAGCGGGAAGTTCCACGGCGAGATGCAGACGAACACGCCGCGGCCGTTCAGCGCGACGCCGTCGGCGGCCAGGCGCTCCGCCTCGTCGGCGTAGTAGCGCATGAAGTCGATGGCTTCGCGGACTTCGCTGATCGCGTCGCCCAGGCTCTTGTAGGCCTCCTTGACCAGCAGCGCGCAGTACTGCGGCAGCTGCGCCTGCAGCGCGTCGGCGGCGCGGCGCAGCACGGCGGCGCGTTCCGCCACCGGCGTTGCGTTCCATCCGGCGAAGCCCGCCTGCAGACGCGTCATCGCGGCGTCGACGTCCTCCGGCGTGGCTTCAGCCATCGCCGGCACCGTGCACCGGGCGACGGCGTCCACGAGCGGCTGGCGCTGCTCCGGCACGGCCAGGTCCAGGCCCGACGAGTTGTCGCGACCGCGGCCTGCGGCGTCGCGGTACAGCGCGATCGGCAGCGGCAACGAGGCCTCGTCGCGGATCTCGGTCATCGGCGAGGCCAGCAGCTCTTCCGGCGCGACGGTCGGATCGGCCAGCTGATGGACGAAGGACGAGTTGGCGCCGTTCTCCAGCAGGCGGCGCACCAGGTAGGCGAGCAGGTCGCGGTGCTCACCGACCGGCGCGTAGACGCGGCACGGGATCGAGCCGTCCTTCAGCACCTCGCGGTAGACGCCCTCGCCCATGCCGTGCAGGCGCTGCATCTCGAACTTGGCGCCCAGCGCGCGCGCCATCTGCAGGATGGCGGCGATGGTGCCGGCGTTGTGGCTCGCGAACTGCGGGTAGATGACGTCGTGGTGCGTCAGCAGCGCCTGCGCGCAGGCCAGGTAGGACACGTCGGTGTGCGGCTTGTGCGTGTACACCGGGTAGAACGGCAGGCCCTGCTCCTGCGCGCGCTTGATCTCGCCGTCCCAGTAGGCGCCCTTCACCAGGCGCACCATGAACTTCAGTCCGTGCTGGCGAGCGATCGCGGCCACCGCCTCGACGACGTCGCGGGCGCGGGTCTGGTAGGCCTGCACCGCGAGGCCGAAGCCGCGCCATTGCGGGAAATGCGTCGCGATGCGCGCGGCCAGCGCGTCGAGCAGCTCGAGCGAGATCTCGAGCCGGTCGACTTCCTCGGCGTCGATGGTCAGGTTGATGTTGGCCTGCGCGGCCTTCTCGACCAGTTGCCACACGCGCGGCAGCAGCTCGGCGTAGACGCGCTCGCGCTGCAGCACCTCGTAGCGCGAGAACAGCGCCGACAGCTTGATCGAGATGCCGTCGCTGCCTTCGGGCGACTCGGCCTTGCGGCCGGCGGCGATGGCGGCGATCGCGTTCAGGTAGGAGGCCTGGTAGCGCTCGGCGTCGCGTTCGGTGCGGGCGCCCTCGCCCAGCATGTCGTAGGAGAAGCGCAGCTGCGCCTGTACCTTGCGCGCGGCGTCCGCCTCCTTCATCGCCTCCTGGATGTTGCGGCCCAGCACGAACTGGCGGCCCAGCAGCTGGATCGCGCGCACCGTGGCGGCCACCACCGTCTGCGCGCCCAGGCGCTTCATCAGGCCGGAGTCCGCCTCGGCATCGGGCAGGAACTTCTTGGACAGCGAGATCGCGCTCGCCGCCAGGCCGGCCAGCATCTTGTGAGGACCGTCCGAGGCGCCGTCGAAGTCGGCGCGGCCGAGCTGGTCGGCGGTCAGCGCGATGGCGGTCTCGGCGTCGGGCACGCGCAGCAGCGCCTCGGCCAGGCGCATCAGCGCGAGGCCTTCGGCGCTGGTGATCGGGTACTCGCGCAGCAGCGACTCCATCGCCCAGAACGGCGCCGGATTCCCGCGCACCTGCTGGACCCACGGACGCGCCTGGTCGAGGACGGCCGACCAGTTCAGCGCCCGCAGTTCCGCGGCCAGCGCATGCACCAGCGGCAACTCCTCGCGATAGGGATCCGGCAGGCGGGACGTCTCCGGCGGGAGGGGAAAGGCGGTCATAGAATCCTCGAATGTTCGTGCGAGGGGCGCTCCCCTAGCGAATAGCGGGAGTTTAGGAAGGAACGCTCCGAATTACTCTCCAATGTTTCCGAGCTTGACCGGATGGAATCCAGCATGAGCAGCCTAAACGACCTGGACAAGATCGATCGCCGCATCCTGGGCCTGCTGCAGCAGGACGGCCGCATCAGCAACCTGAAGCTGGCCGAGGAGGTGCAGATGTCCGCGACGGCGGTGCTGGAGCGGGTACGGCGCCTGACCCGCGACGGCTTCATCCTGGGTTACGAGGCCCGGCTGAATCCGGCCAAGCTGGGCGCGCAGATGCTGGTGTTCATCGAGATCCTGCTCGACCGCACGGTGCACGACGTCATGGACAACTTCCGCGCCGCCGTCCAGGCCCGGCCGGAGATCCTGGAGTGCCACCTGGTGGCCGGCGGCTTCGACTACCTGCTCAAGACGCGGGTCTCCGACATGACCGCCTACCGGGAGTTCATCGGCGCGGTGATCTGGACGCTGCCGGGCGTCCGCGAGACGCGCACCTACGCGGTGATGGAGGAAGTGAAGAACACGACCGCGCTGCCGCTCTGAGCGGGCAGGCAGCCGCGCCGCGCGGGACTGCGCTGTCCACGTGACTTCCACACACCGCCAATGTAGGCAAGCGAATTCAAGGGGGAGATGTCCTCCCCCGCCAGCCCCTCCATCTGCGGGCTGCCGTACAGGCTCCGACAGGATCACCATGGAGTGCCCCTCCCGTGATTCCCGAGGTTCCCGAGATGAAGTACCGGTCCTCCCAGTCCCAGCTCCCGCGCGCCGCGTCCAGGCCGTTCGCGGGCGGCGGCGGGCCCGACAGCGAGCTGCCCAGCCACTACGGCGACAGCCACTTCAGCCACGGCGCGAGCCGCTACAGCGACAGCGGCAGCAGCTTCGGCGACTCTGACTTCGGCGCCGAACCGCCGCCTCGTCGATCGGTCGTCGGCCCGGTGGAGAGCTGGCACGACTCCAGCTTCATCCTGCGCCGCGGACTCGAGGTGCGAGAAGTCAGCGCGAAGGAATGGCGCCTGTGGGCCGTCGAGCCTGCGCCACCGCCACCCACCACCCCGCCGCGACGGCGCACGAACGGCGATGGCGATGCGTGACGCGACGCGGATGGCCTTGGCCAGGACGGCAAGGTCCGACCGCCGCGATCCGCCTCCCGGCGCGATCGTGACGCCTCAGGCGAGCTGCAGACGCTTGGGCGCCCGGCGCAGCGGTTCGGGCGGCGGCGTGACGACGAAGTCCTCCGCCGGCATCGGGCGGCCGTAGTACCAGCCCTGTGCCCAGTCGCAGCCCTCGCGGCGCAGCCATTCGGCCTGCTCGATCGTCTCGACGCCTTCGGCCAGCACGTCGAGGTTGAGGCTGCGCGCCAGCACGATGACCGTGCGCGCGATCGCGGCGACGTTGGCATCGCTGCTCAGCTCGTTGACGAAGCTGCGGTCGATCTTCAGCGTGTTCACCGGCATCCGCTTCAGGTAGGCGAGCGACGAATAGCCGGTGCCGAAGTCGTCGATCGCGACGCGCACGCCCCGATTGGAGATCCGCGTCAGCAGGCTGATCGCCTGCTCGGCATCCTCGAGCAGCAGGCTCTCGGTGACTTCCAGCTCCAGCGCGCTGGGCGGGCAGCCGGTCTCGCCGAGGATGAAATCCAGCGTCTCGATGAAGTCCGGCTGGCGCAGCTGCCGCGCCGACACGTTCACGGCGATCTGCTGCGGCTTGCCTTCCTGGCCCTGCCAGCGCGCCACCTGCGCGCAGGCCTGCTCCAGCACCCAGCGGCCGATCGGGATGATCAGGCCGGTCTCCTCCGCCAGCGGGATGAAGTCCGCCGGCGAGATCGGGCCGCGCGTCGGATGGCGCCAGCGCAGCAGCGCCTCGGCACCGATCAGCGCGCCGTCGCTCAGGCGGACCTGCGGCTGGTACTCGAGCCGGAACTGCGCGGCCTCGTTGGCCTGGCGCAGCGCATGCGTGAGCTCGAAACGCTGCTGCACCGCCTGCGTCAGCTCCGGCCGGTAGGCCTGCACCGACCCCCGCGCATGCAGCTTGGCCCGCACCATGGCGACCTCGGCGTTGCGCAGCAGCTCGTCGACATGGGTGCCGTCCGCCGGGAACAGCGCCAGGCCGATGCTGGCCCCGACGTTGAAGCGGTGATGGTCGATCACGATGGGCTCGTCCATCGCCTGGATCAGCCGGTCGCCCAGGCGCATCGCGGTCTCTTCGTCGACCAGGCCCGACAGCACGACGACGAACTCATCGGCGCCGACGCGCGCCACCGAGTCGCTCAGCCGGGTCACATTGGCGAAGCGCGCCGCCGCCGTCAGCAGCACCTGGTCGCCCGCGGCGTGGCCGGCGATGTCGTTGACGTCGCGGAAGCCGTCGAGGTCGATGTAGAGCACGGCCACGCAGGTGTGCTCGCGTTGCGCATTGCCGACCTGCCGCGAGATGCGGTCGCGCAGCAGCGCCGCGTTGGGCAACCCGGTCAGGCTGTCGTGCAGCGATTGGTGGAGCAGCTCGGCTTCGGTCTGCTTGATGCGGGAGATGTCGGTCAGCACGCTCAGGTACTGCACCTGTTCCGGATCGCCCGACGGCGACGGCACCTTCACGAAGGTCGCCCACATCGGGATCGAATCGCCGTTCTTGTGGCGTTCGGTGACCTCGCCGCTCCACTTGCCGCGGGACGCGATGTCGGCCCACAGCGCGCGCAGCTTCTCGGGGTCCTGCTCGGCGTCGCGCAGCAGCAGCGGGCGCTTGCCCAGCAGGGTCTGCCGGTCATGGCCGACCATGGCGACCAGCGCCGGATTGACGTCGACGATGCGCAGCTGGTGGTCGATCACCATGATGCCTTCGCCGCAGTGCTCGTAGACGGTCGCGGCGCGGCGGGCGGCATCGGTGGCCAGTTGCAGCTGGGTCACGTCCCGCGCGATGGCCACCTGGCCCAGGTATTGATCTTCGTCGAAGACGCGGGCGCTGAGCACGTCCAGGCAGCGTCCGCCGCCGGCGTCGCTGCCGTCGTCGCGCCAGGTCAGGAGGCGGCCGTCGGTCTGCGTGTCGACCCAGCCCGGCGGGTTGGGCAGGTCGGCGTCGCGCCGGCCGATCAGTTCCTGCTCGGTGAGCCCGACCGCGCGCTCGAAGGCCGGATTGCAACCCTCATAGGCGCCGTTGGCGTCCTTGAAATACATCGGATCGGGAATCGCGTTCAGCAACGCGCTGAGCCGGGCGCGCTCGCGGCGCACGCGCTTGAGTTCCTCCCGGCGGCGGTGCAGGCGCCCGCGCTGCTGCAGGAGCAGGCTGACCATCACACCGAGCGTGAGCCCGCCGATGACGCAGCCCGCGCCGAGCCAGAACACCGTCGAACCGGAGTCGATCCAGGCCGGCAGCCGCGACGCCATCGCCTGGGCCGCGGACGGCACCGCCGCCGCGACGGATGCGGTCGCGCCCGCCCACGCCGGCGTGCTCAGGCACGCAGGCAGCAGCGCGGACACGGCAAGGCATCCCCAACGACGGTTCAGGCGACGACGCATGGCTCACCCAAGCATTTTTATGAATGGAGGGGCAACAGCTGGCCCCAGGTCGGCGGCGTCCGCGGGTGGCGGACGTTCCCTCATGCACGACCGCCGGAGTATCGACCCCACTCAGAAATTGTTGCTAGGGGTTACAGCGAGGCGGCCACTCGAGTTCCTTGCAGGATTGCACGCTTTGCGTCCAATTCTTTGGCTTCCGCCGAACCGCCGATCAACTGCACCGACCGCCCCGCCGCGCGAAGCGGCGCCTCGAGTTCGCGCAACGGTTCCTGCCCCGCGCACAGCACGATGGTGTCGCAGTCGATGCGCTCGGGATCGGTGCGCTCCTCGCCCTGGCTGATCCACAGGCCGTGCTCGTCGATGCGCTCGTAGCGCACGCCGCCGATCATGCGTACACCGTGCGTCTTCAACGCGGCGCGATGGATCCAGCCGGTGGTCTTGCCCAGTCCCGCGCCCAGCTTGCCGGCCCGGCGCTGCAGCAGCGTGATCTCGCGATCCGCCGGCGCCGGTTGCGGGCGCGCCAGGCCGCCACGCGTCTCGGCGGGGTCGCCCACGCCCCAGTGCTTGCGCCAGGCGGGCGCGTCGAGCGCCAGCGAGTGCCCCTGCTCGAGCAGGAACTCCGACACGTCGAAGCCGATGCCGCCCGCGCCGACCACGGCGACGCGGCGCCCGACCGGCTTCTCGCCACGCAGGACCTCCAGGTAGCTCAAGACCTGACCCCGCGCGATGCCCTCCTGCTGCCCGGGGATGCGCGGATCGCGCGGCGTGACGCCGGTCGCGAGCAGCACCTCGTCGTAGTCCATCAGGTCCTCGGCGGCCACGCGGCGCCCCAGTTGCGGAACCACGCCGAGCAACTCCAGACGGCGCCTGAAGTAGCGCAGGGTCTCGTGGAACTCCTCCTTGCCCGGGATCCGCTTGGCCAGGTTGAACTGCCCGCCGATCTCCTGGGCGGCGTCGATGAGCGTCACGTGATGGCCGCGCTCGGCGAGCGTCGTCGCGGCGGCGAGGCCTGCGGGTCCCGCGCCGACCACGGCCACGCGCTTGCGCGGCCGGTCGGCGGCGACCGGCACGATGCGCAGCAGCGTCTCGTGGCCGGCGCGCGGATTCACCAGGCAGGACGCGACCTCCTGCTTGAAGACATGGTCGAGGCAGGCCTGGTTGCAGGCAATGCAGGTGTTGATCTCGTCGGCCCGCCCGCCGGCGGCCTTGCGCACGAAATCCGGGTCGGCGAGCAGCGGCCGCGCCATCGAGACCATGTCCGCCGAGCCGTCGGCCAGCACGGACTCCGCCACCTCCGGCGTGTTGATGCGATTGCTGGTGATCAGCGGCGTGCGGATGCCTTCCGCGTGCAGCTGGTCTCGCAGCTTCTTCGTGACCCAGGCGAAGCCGGCGCGCGGCACGCTGGTGGCGATCGTCGGGATGCGGGCCTCGTGCCAGCCGATGCCGGTGTTGATGATGGTGGCGCCGGCCTTGGCCACCGCGCGCGCCAGCTGGAGCACTTCATCCCAGTTGCCGCCGTCCGGCACCAGGTCCAGCATCGACAGACGGTAGATGATGATGAAGTCGGGACCGACCGCCTCGCGCATGCGTTTCAGGATCTGGACGGGCAGCCGCATGCGGCGCTCGAAGTCGCCGCCCCAGGCGTCGTTGCGCCGGTTCGTCGCGGCGATCAGGAACTGGTTGATGAAGTAGCCCTCGGAGCCCATCACCTCGACACCGTCGTAGCCGGCTTCGCGCGCGAGCACGGCGCAGCGGACGAAGGCACGGATCTGGCGCTCGATCCCGCGTTCGCTCAGCGCGTGCGGCGTGAACGGCGAGATCGGCGACTTCAGCGCCGACGGCGCCACGTTGAACGGGTGATAGCCGTAGCGGCCGGTGTGCAGGATCTGCAGGGCGATCTTGCCGCCCTCGGCATGCACGGCGCGCGTGACCGCCTGGTGGCGGCGCGCCGCGCCGCTCGTCATGAGCGTGCCCGCGAAGGGCTTGGTCCAGCCGGCGATGTTGGGCGCGTAGCCGCCGGTCACGATCAGTCCGACCTGGCCGCGGGCGCGCTCGGCGAAGTATTCGGCCAGGCGGTCGATGTGCTTGCGCGAGTCCTCGAGCCCGGTATGCATGCTGCCCATCAGCACGCGGTTCTTGAGGGTCGTGAAACCCAGGTCCAGGGGCGACAGCAGCTGTGGATAGGCGTTCATCGCGCGGATGCTAGCGCCGGAGTCCGCGCCCGATTAGAGAGCGGATACCAGGAGCCTGCCGGCAACTCTGTGTCGGCCTTGATATCGAAGTTCACAAAGCTGGCAAGCGGCCACAAGCCGCAGCAACACGCCCCGCGTTCAATGCCCGGATTCTCAACCGGAGTGTCGGACGATGCGATTCAAGACCTGGGCCTGGGGCCTGAGCGTGGCCACCGCCGCGCTGCTGGCCGCCTGCGGCGGCGGCAGCGACAGCAGCTCGGCGCAGATGCGCCTCCTCAACGCCAGCATCGGCTACGCCGCGCTGGACATGGCCGTGGACAGCACGACGGTGAACTCGGGCGTGGCCTACGCCGGCGTGGGCAGCTACGCCGACGTGAAGACCGACGCCACCGGCACCGAGGTCCAGAGCAACAACGTCGGCAGCACGCTGGCGTCGTCGACGCCGACCCTGGCCTCCGGCAGCCACTACACGATGATCGCCTACGGCTCGGCCGGGTCGGTGCGCACCACGCTGCTGCAGGAAGACCAGGACGTGCCGGCCAGCGGCAAGTCCAAGCTGCTGGTGCTGAACCTGGCGCCGGACGCCGGCGCGATGGACGTCTACGTCACCGGCGCCGACGACTCGCTGGACACCGCCTCGACCGTGGCCAGCGGCATCGCGACCGGCTCGGGCAGCGGCTACATCACGCTCAACAGCGGCACCTTCCGCGTGCGCCTGACCGCGGCCAGCACGAAGAGCGACCTGCGCCTGGACATCCCCAGCATCACGCTGCCGTCGGCCGGCGTCTCGACGCTGATCCTGACGGGCAGCACCGGCGGCGTGCTGGTCAACGGCATCCAGCTGCTGCAGCAGGGGGCGACGAACAACTTCCCCAACACGACCGCCCGGGCGCGCCTGGTGGCCGCGGTGGGCGGCAGCGCGCTGGTGTCGGGCTCGATCGGCCAGACCCCGCTGATGCCGACCTCGGTGGCGCCCACGATCGGCGACTACACGACGGTCACCGCCGGCACGGCCGCCCTGTCGGTCTACGTCAACGGCACGCTGATGTCGTTCACGAACCCCGCCCTGACCGCCGGCAGCGACTACACCTTGATGGTCTGGGGCACCGCGGCGGAGCCGAAGCTGGCGGTCCTGACCGACGACAACCGCCTGCCGACCAGCCCGACGACCACCGCCAAGATCCGGCTGGTCAACGGCGTGGCCAGCGCGACCACCGGCCTGACGCTGAACGTCGACTACAGCGCGCTGGCCTCCAACGTCGTGGCCGGAACCTCCTCGACGCCGCAGACCACGCCGGCCTCGACCTCCGCGCTGCTGACGGTGACCTCGCCTTCGGCGACGACGCCGGTCTACAGCCTGAGCGAACTCGGCATCCAGGCGGGCTACGTCTACACCGTGTTCGTCATGGGCGACAGCAACACGATGGTCGGCTCGCTGCGCCGCGAACGCTCTTCCAACTGACGCGCCGCCGAGCGCGCCGGCCGGGAACACCTCCTCGCCCCGGGGCACTGAACGCGCATTCCGGCGCGTCGGCCGCGACGACGGTCGCCCGGTGAAACGTCCTCCCTGTTGGCCACGTCCTCTCCCGAGGCGTGGCCTTTTTTTGTGCGCCGACCGGAAGCATCGGCCGCCTGGGCATCCATTCGAGTCTGGACAGCCCTCATTTCAGTAGACGCCCGCCAGCAGGCTCACCGGCACGAGCAGATGCGCATGCAAGGCCCGACCCCTAGTCTTCGGAGGCTTCGTCCACTCGATGTCCGCCGTCTGGCGGCCGCTTCCGATCATGCACATTCCGAACCGATACACCGCGCGATGGCTCAAGCCTTTGGGCCTCCTTGCCGTCACGCTGCTGGTCGCCGCCTGTGGCGCCGACAAGGACAAGCGGGCGCAGATCCGCCTGCTCAACGCGAGTCCCGAGCTGGCGAGCGCCGAACTGGTCATCGACAAGGACAAGTTGGCGGGTCCGGTCTCCGCGCTCACGCTGAGCGCCTATGCGCGTCGTGGCGACGGCACCGCGTCGCTGCAGGTGCGCAACAGCAGCGGAGGCGCTACCGTGGCGACGTCGCCGGCGACGCTGAAGGCCGACGCGCACTACACGCTGATCGCCTACGGCGCGGGCGGCGCCATGCGCACCAGTCTGGTGGAGGAGGAACAGGCGGAGCCGGCCTCGGGCCAGAGCAAGCTGATGGTGCTGAACCTTGCACCAGATGCCGGGCCGGTCGATGTCTTCCTGACGGACGCCAATGCGGCGCTCGCCAGCGCACAGCCCTTCGCCAGCAATGTCGCTCCAGGCCAAGGCAGCGGCTTCCTGGCGCGTGACAGCGGCAGCTACCGCCTCCGCGTCACGGGCGCGGGAAAGCGCGACGACGTCCGCCTCGACCTTGCGGCAGTGACGCTGGATTCGGCCAAGGTGTCGACGCTGGTGCTGCGCGGCAGTGCGGGCGGCGTCCTGGTCCATGCCCTGAAGCTGCCGCAACGCGGCGAGCTCTCTCGCATGGACAACGGTTCGGCGCGGGTACGGGTGGTCGCGGCGATCTCCGCCGGACGCATCGATGCCAGCATCGCCGCGCAGAGCTTGCTGGAGAACAGCCGGTCGCCGGCCATCGGCCCCTACCGGACCGTGCCAGCCGGCACCCAGGTGCCCAGCATCACGGTCGATGGCATCGCGGTGGCGCCCACCTTGCCTTCGCTCGTCGCGGGCGGCGACTACACCCTGTTGCTACGGGGCACGGCGGCGGCGCCGGTGATGCAGGCGCTGGTCGACGACAACCGCCTGCCGACGGTGTCCGGGCAGGCCCGGCTGAACCTGGTCAACGGACTTGATCTCCCGGCGAGCCTGAACTTCAACTACTCCCCGGTCACCCAGGCGATCGGGCCCGGCGGCACTGGCAGCGCCAATGTCGCCGCGACCAATGCGGCACTGGTGTCAGTCACCTCGAGCCAGTTCAGCGACCCGTTGTACACCCAGCGAGATCTGGCGGTTTCCGCCGAAGGCGTGTATTCGTTGTTCCTGGTGAATGCCGATTCACCCCAAGGGATCGTTCGCAGGGAGCGTTGACGCCCTGATTGGCGCGACATGGGTCCGCGGCTGCTGCCGCCCGCTGTCAGCCTCATGAGGCAACATCGGCGGGATGTCAGCGCCCCGTGCCACCGTGATCCAGGTCCGCCGCCTGCGCCAGCTCTGGCGCTCGGCCGGCTGGCCCTGCCAGGACATGCTGGAGGTGGAGCTCTTGGCGCTGGGCTGGCTCGAACGCCGTGTGGATCTTCATGGACGCGAGACCCTGCGCCTGACCGCGCCCGGCGTCGAGGTGCTTCACCTCGGGCTCCAGAAGAATCGCGCCGCGCGCGATCGCCACGAGGACCTGGTCGCCCGCATGGCGCTCGAACTGCAGCGCGCGGGGCGCATCGTCTGGCGTGGGCTGTCGCTGCGCGCCGGCCTGCCTCGCGAGGACGAGCCCGGACGGATGCGCTGGGTGAACGCGATGCCGGACGTCTACTCGGTGCGCAACACCAGCGTCGAGGACTACCTCGAACCCGCCGTGCACGAGATCAAGGTCAGCCGCGCCGACCTGCTCTCGGAGCTCCGGCGCCCGGCCAAGGCGCAGGCCTACCTCGCGCTCGGCGGGCAGTGCTGGTACGTGCTGCGCGCCGGCATCGCCGAGGTGGAGGAAATTCCCGCGGCCTTCGGCGTGCTCCTGGCGCATGAGCTCAAGCGCACGGACGGCGGCCCGGAGGGATTCCGGTTCGAACTCGGACGTCCGGCGCCACGGCGCGCGATGAGACCCGACTTCGGCACCTGGCTGACCCTCGCCAAGGCGACACCCGAGCCAGCACCGCTCGACGACGATCAGGCCCTTCTGGGAGATCCTCCATGACCGAGACCACCGACAACATCCACGTCTTCGATGGCGGGTGCGACTGCCGCCAGGTCCGCTATCGCATGACCAGCCGTCCGCTGATCGTCCATTGCTGCCACTGCCGCTGGTGCCAGCGTTCGAGCGGTGCGGCGTTCGCGCTCAACGCGATGATCGAAGCCGACCGCGTCCAGCTGCTGGCCGGCGAGCCGGTCCCATTCTTGAACCCGAGCGAAAGCGGCAAGGGCCAGAAGATCTGGCGTTGCCCGAACTGCGCGATCGCCGTGTGGAGCAACTACGCCGGCGGCGGCGACGCGGTGCGTTTCGTGCGTGTCGGCACGCTCGACGAGCCCGACCGCCTGCCGCCCGACATCCACATCTTCACCGCGTCCAAGCAGCCTTGGGTGCGGTTGCCGCCCGAAGTGCCCGCGATGCCCGAGTACTACCACGTGCCGTCCGTGTGGTCGCCCGAGAGCCTGGAGCGCGGCGCGATCCTGCGGGCCAGGAAAGCTTAGAAGCGTCCCGCATATCGGGTTCGGCGGCGCGGCGCCACAATGTCGGCTTCCCTCGACACCGACCGGCTCACGAGGCCGCGAACCTGCCATGACTTTCCACACCTTGATGGCCCGTCGTCTCCGCTCGGCAGCCGGCCTGACCGCCCTCGCCGCCGCGTTGTCCACGATCGGCGCGTTGCCGGCGCTGGCCCCTGCGGCCATGGCCGCCAGCGCTTCGGCCTCGGTGTCCTGGCAGGAAGCCTCCGGCGATGCCGACATCGAGCGCGCCTTCACCCAGGCCCGCGGCGAGAAGAAGCCGGTGCTGCTGTACTGGGGCGCCAAGTGGTGCCCGCCGTGCAACCAGCTCAAGGCCACGCTGTTCAACCGCGCCGACTTCATCGAGCAGTCGCGCGCCTTCGTCGCGGTGCATATCGACGGCGACAACCCGGGCGCGCAGCGCCTGGGCGCGCGCTTCAAGGTGCGCGGCTACCCGACCATGATCCTGTTCGGCAACGACGGCCAGGAACTCACCCGCCTGCCCGGCGAGGTCGACGCGCCGCAGGTGCTGCGCGTGCTGCAGCTGGGGCTGGCCGGCGGCCGGCCGGTCAAGACCGTCCTGGCCGACGCGCAGGCCGGCAAGAAGATCTCCGCCAACGAGTGGAAGCTGCTGGGCTTCTACTCCTGGGAAACCGATGAGCAGCAGCTGGTTCCCGCCGCGCAGCGCCCGGCGCTGCTCGCGAAGCTGGCCGGCGCGAGCCAGGGGATCGACGACGAGACCACCACCCGCCTGTGGCTGAAGGCGCTGGCTGCCACCGAGGGCGGCGGCTCGCTGAAGCCCGACGCGGCGCTGCGCGCGCGCGTCGACCAGGTGCTGGGCGACGCCGCGGCCGCCCGCGCGCAGATGGACGTGCTGAGCAACAACGGCGACGACATCGTCCGCGCGCTGGCGCCGGCGGCCGGGCCGGAGCGTCAGGCGTTGATCGCGACGTTCGACGCCGCGCTGAAGCGCTTCGCGGCCGATGCGACCTTGTCCCGCGCCGATCGCCTGCAATCGCTGCTGGCCCGCGTGGAACTCGCGCGGCTGGACCAGTCCCGGACCGAGCTCGCGCCGAAACTGCCGGCGCCGCTGCTTGCCGAGGTCAAGGCCCATGCGGCCAAGGTCGACAAGGAAGTCACCGATGGCTACGAGCGTCAGGCGGTGATCACGTCGGCGGCCTTCCTGCTCGGCCGCGCCGGGCTGTGGAACGACAGCGACGCGTTGCTGAGGGCCAGCCTCGCGAAAAGCCACAGCCCTTACTACCTGATGAGTTCGCTCGGCAGCAACGCGCGCAAGCAGGGCAGGAAGGAAGAAGCGCTGCGCTGGTACGAGGAGGCCTTCAACAAGAGCGAAGGCCCCGCCACGCGCCTGCAATGGGGCTCGAACTACCTGAGCGCGCTGGTCGAGCTGGCGCCGCAGGATTCGGCGCGCATCGAGAAGGCCGCGGCGCAGCTGCTGGCCGAGGCGGAGAAGGACAAGGGCGCCTTCTACGAGCGCAGCGCGCGCTCGCTGCAGAAGGTCGGCAGCCAACTGGTCGCCTGGAACGCGAACGGGCAGCACGATGCCGCCCTGTCCCGTCTGCGCATTCAATTGGACGGCGTCTGCGCCAAGCAGGACGCCGGCGACAAGGGCGCCTGCGAGTCCCTGTTGAAGAAGAAGGGCTGAGTCCTACTTCAGCAGGCCCTCGGCCTTCATCGCTTCCTGGACCGCCGGCCGCGCGGCGATGCGCCCGCGGTAGGCGACCAGCGCCGGATAGGCGGCCAGGTCGACGCCCACGTGCTGGCCCCAGTTGGACACGGTGAACAGGTAGGCGTCGGCCACCGAGAACTGGTCGCCCATCAGGAACTGCTTGCCCGCGAGCTGTCCGTCGACCCATTTGAAGCGCTCGTGCAGCTTGGTCCGGAACACGCCCTTGGCATCGTCGGAAATCGCCGGGTTGAACAACGGACTGAAGGTCTTGTGGAGCTCGGTGGTGATGAAGTTGAGCCACTCCTGCAGCCGGTAGCGGGCCATCGTGCCGTTGGCCGGCGCAAGCTGCTTGCCCGGCGCCTGGTCCGCGATGTACTGGATGATCGCCGGGCCTTCGGTGAGCCGCTGCCCGTCGTCGAGCTCCAGCAGCGGCACGTAGCCCTTGGGATTGATGCCGTAGTAGTCGGTGCCGTCCTGCAGCTTGTGGGTCTTGGTGCTGGCCATCACCGGCTCGAACGGCAGGCCCGCCTCGCGCAGGACGATGTGGGGCGACAGCGAGCAGGCGCCGGGGCTGTAGTAGAGCTTCATGGGGGGTCTCCTTCGGGGGCTTCGATCCTACTCGTACAGTCGGTCGGTCGACATCCCGCCCAAGGCCCTCCCCCATGAGCACCGATTCCCCCGCCAAGACCCATGCGTTCGAGGACTTCTCCACCGGCCAGGTGCGCGAGTTCGGCTCGCGACTGGTGGACCGCGAGGAAGGCCTGGCCTTCGCCGCCGCCTATGACCCGCAACCGCTGCACCTGGACGAGGCCGCGGCCGACGCCTCCGTGCTCGGCGGGCTGTCCATCAGCGGCTGGCAGACCTGCGCGCTGGTGATGCGCATGATGTGCGATGCCTACCTGCTGGATTCCACCAGCCAGGGCTCGCCCGGCATCGACAACCTGCGCTGGCTCAAGCCGGTGCGTCCCGGCGACACCCTGCGGGTGCGCATGACCGTGCTGGAAACCAAGGCCAGCCGCAGCCGTCCGACCATCGGCCTGGTGCGTTCGTCCTGGGAGGTCTTCAACCAGAAGGACGAACAGGTCATGAGCATGGAAGGCTGGGGGATGTTCGGCCGCAGGGAAAGCGGGTCGGAAAGCTGACCGAAGACACCCGCCGCGCGCCTCCCGCTGGCCATAATCGCCGGGCACCATGGAGGAGCGAGTTCATGACGATGCGTCCCGGGGCAATGCCTGCCCCCCGACCCCGGCCGGTCCAGGCCCTGATGGCAACGGCCATCGCCATCGGCGCCCTTGGCGGCGGCCACGCCTTCGCCCGGGCCGACAAGCCCGCCCAAGCCCTGCATCCGTGCCGCATCGACGGCGTTCCCACGGAGGTCCTCTGCGGCAGCCTGAAGCGGCCGCTCGACCCCGCCCGGCCTGAAGGCGTCCGCGTCGACCTCCACTATGTCGTGGTGCCGGCGCTGGCGCGCAACAAGCTGCCCGACCCGGTCCTGCTGCTCGCCGGAGGGCCCGGCCAGAGCGCCATCGCGCTCACGGCCTCGGTGACGCCGCGCCTGTCCCGGCTGAACTATCGACGCGACCTCGTGTTCATCGACCAGCGCGGCACCGGGCGCTCCGCGCCGCTGTCCTGCCCGGACAACAGCGCCCGCAGCCTGGACGACCTGCTCAAGCCCGGCGCCAAGGTCCGGCTGCTGGAGCAATGCCGCGACGCGTTGAAGCAGTTGCCCTATGGCGACCTGCGCTTCTTCACGACGACGCTGGCGATGCAGGACATGGATGCCGTGCGCGCCGCGCTGGGCGTGGAACGCTGGAACCTCGTCGGCGCGTCCTATGGCACGCGGGCGGCGCTCGAGTACCAGCGGCAGTTCCCCGATCGCGTGCGCCGCAGCGTGATCGACGGCGTCGCAGCGCCGGACATGGTGCTTCCGGTGACCTTCTCGCAGGACTCGCAGCGGGCGCTGGATGCCGTGTTCGCCGCCTGCGCCGCCGACAAGGCCTGCGCCGCGCGGTTCCCGGGTCTGCAGGCTGAATGGCAGGGCCTGCTCAAGAGCCTGCCGCGCAAGGTCTCGTTCACCCACCCGCAGACGGGCCGGCCGGAGGAGGCCACGCTGACGCGGGACGGCCTGCTCGGCCTGGTCCGTCCGCCGCTGTACGCACCGAGCGTCGCCGCGGCGCTGCCGGCGGCGTTGCACGAGGCCTCGCTGGGCCGCTTCGACGCGGTGGCGGGCCTGGCCGGCCAGCTCGGCGGCGGCTCGCGCGCGATGCGGATCTTCGAAGGCATGCACTTCTCCGTCGTCTGCGCCGAGGACGCCCCGCGCATCGCGGGCTCGACCGAGTCGCCCTCCCCCGACTTCGGCACGCTGGACCGCGACCTCTACACGCGTGTCTGCGGCGCCTGGCCGCGTGGCGAAGTGCCCGCGGCGTTCTACTCGATCCCGCCGGCGAAATCGCCGGTCCTGATCACCAGCGGCGGCAGCGATCCGGCGACACCGGAGCGGCACGGGCAGCGCGTCAAGGCGGCGCTCGGCGACCAGGCGCGGCATGTGGTCGTGCCGAGCGCGGGGCACGGCGTCGCGCTGACGCTGCCCTGCATGCGCGACGTGCTGTTCCGTTTCATCGATGCGCCACGCGACAACGACGCCCTCCAGACCGACACGGGCTGCGCCAAGGACGTCCCCCGACCGCCCGCCTTCCTTCCGCCCACCCCAGCCACGATCGCGGCCGCCGCATCCGCGGCCCAGGAGTCCGACCGATGATCCGGCTCCATGACCTCCACAAGACCTTCCAGACGCGCGGCGGCGGCTCGCTGGGATCGATGTTCGGCAAGCGGGGGCCGGCGCGCGCCGTCGTCGCCGTCGAGCAGCTGACCCTGGACGCGCCCAACGGACGCATCACCGGACTGCTCGGTCCCAACGGCGCCGGCAAGACCACGTCGCTGCGCATGCTCGCGGGACTGTTCCCGCCCGACCGCGGCACCATCGAGGTCGACGGCCTGGACGTGCTGCGGCAGCCGCGCGCGGCGTTGGCGCGGATGGGCATCCTCGGCGATGCGCACGGGCTCTACCCTCGGCTGACCGCGCGCGAGAACATCGTGTACTTCGCGCGCCTGCAGGACATGCCCATGGACCAGGCGCAGGCACGCGCGGAATCCCTGGCGGAGCTGCTCGACCTCCGCGCCATCCTCGACCGCCGGGCCGAGGGCTTCAGCCAAGGCGAGCGGATGAAGACCGCGCTGGCCCGCGCGCTGGTCCACGATCCGGCCAACATCGTGCTGGACGAGCCCACCAACGGGCTGGACGTCGTCGCCACCCGCGCGCTGCGCGAGGTGCTGCGTCATCTGCGCTCACCCGCGGGCGGCGCCAAATGCATCGTCTTCTCGAGCCACATCATGCAGGAGGTCGAGCAGCTCTGCGACCAGGTCGTCGTGATGTCCCATGGCCGGTCCGTCGCGACAGGCACCGTGGAAGGGCTGCTCGCGCAGACCGGCCGTCATCGCTTCGAGGACGCCTTTGTCGACCTCGCCTTTCCCGAAGCCGCGCCCGTGCGCCTGGAGTCCGCATGAACGGTCCCTTCCTCAAGGCTTTCCGGACGGTCTTCGCCAAGGAGATCCTCGACGCCCTCCGCGATCGCCGCACGCTGCTGCGCCTGCTGATCCCGTCCGTCCTGATGGGACCGCTGATGCTGACCCTGATGTCGAGCCTGGCGGCGTCGCTGCAGGAACGCGCCGAGCAGCGCGAAGTGCTGGTCGCGGGCATCGAACACGCGCCGACGCTGCGCAACTACATCGAGCGGCAGACCTACACCGTCAAGGCCGCGCCCGCCGACTACGAAGCCAGGTTGCGCGACTCGAAGCTGTCCGATCCGGTCCTGGTCATTCCCGACACCTTCGAAACCCTGCTGGCCGGCGGCGAGCCGGCGACGGTGGAGATCGTCAGCGACAGCGCCAACCAGCGCGCCGAAGCCGGCGTCGGCGCGCTCGGCAGGCTTCTGCAGGGGTTCAGCAGCGAACGAGCCACCCTCGCCCTGGCGATGCGCGGGATCGGCGCCCAGCAGTTGCGTCCGATCGACGTCCAGGAGCGCGATCTCGCGAGCATGCAGGCGCGCTCCACGCGACTCACGCAGATGCTCCCGATGTTCATCATGATGGCCGTACTCTACGGCGCGCTGACCGCCGCGCTCGACAGCACCGCAGGCGAGCGCGAACGCGGCTCGCTCGAGCCGCTGCTGGTCAATCCGGCGCCGCACTCGGCCATCGTCGCGGGCAAGTGGGCCGCGGTGCTGATGGCCGGCATGCTGGTGGCGGTGCTGTCCAACCTCAGCTTCCTGCCCGGCCAATGGCTGATGCGCAGCGACGCGCTCGCGGCGATGTTCCAGTTCGGCTGGGGCGAGGCGCTGCGCTTCCTGCTGCTGCAGGTCCCGCTGGGCGCCGGTCTGTCCGCCGTGCTCATGGCCTTGGCGATCCGCACCAAGACGTTCAAGGAGGCACAGGCAAGCACGACGCTGGTCATCACGGCCATCGCACTGACGCCGATGGTCGCGATCGTCAATCCGGGCGGGGAGGCGTCCTGGCACCTCTGGGTGCCGGGGTTGGGCCAGAATCAACTCATGATGCTGGTCCTCAAGGGAGAACCGTTGAGCTTCGCCAAGGTGATGCCGACGGTGATCGTGGGCGCGGGACTCACGATCGGCGGGTTGGCGCTCGTGGCCCGCTCGATGCGCGCGGCGGTCGCTCGATGAGCCGCCGCCGGTGTCGCTCAGTGGCGTGTGGCCAGCGCCAACTGGACCTGCTCCTGCCAAGGCAGCATATGCACAATGCCGTTGAGCTGGATGGCCGATTCGATCGGCGCGAGCACTTCGCCCTCGCCGTTCAGGAACTGCATGTTGGTCACGAGCGCCATCGGATCGACCATCGACACGACCCCGTAAGGCATGCGCACCCAGTCCCAGGCGACCCCTGCCGCACCAAATTCCGACTCCCCGCTCCACAGGGTTTGCCCCATGGCCGGGTGATCCTCGTCTCCCGTCACCAACACGCGCGTGCTCAAATGCGCGAACTGTAAGCGGGGCAAACGCTGGACATCACACAATATTCGTGGCCACGCGTACACAATCCAAGCTGGTGTCATTGTCAGAATTGTTTGGTTTGGCTATTGCGGATCGGCGGTTGCTGCTTCTCCCCTTGACCAGCAGTGTGGTCATGAAGCGGTCGACTCGCCAGCTGTAAACCCTGTCAGGGGCGTGAATGCGTCACGTGACCTATGCGACCCAAGGGGACGCGTGGTGGATCACAGACAGGGAAACAGGTCCGCCAAAGCGACCGAAGAGGCCCACTAGGCCGGCCACGGGCCGGAGCGATCCATGCTGCAAGGCGGTTATCAATCAGTGTTGGAAGCGCGCTCACGCGACGAGTTTCGCAGTGAGGTGATCCGTTTCGCGCACAAGCTCGACTTCCAGACGGTGTCGGCCATCACGGTCGTCGACCATACCCTGGCCGAGACCGAGTTCATCACCATCGACAACTGTCCCGACGGTTATGCGGAGGTGATGCACGCGCCGGAATTCGGCCGACGCGATCCAGTGATGCAGCACTGCAAACGCAACAGCATGCCGATCGTCTGGGACCGTCAGACCTATGCGCGCCATGGTGCCAGCGACATCTGGGAATCGCAGGCGCAGTTTGGCTACAGCACCGGCATCTGCCTGGCGTTGCACCTGCCAGAGGGCCGGCATTTCGTGCTCGGGGTCGATCGCGACCAGCCGCTGCCCAGCGACTCCGGCCAGTTGACGCGCATGGTGGCGGACCTCCAGCTCTTTGCCGTGCATGCGGTCGATACCGCGTTGCGTGTGCTGTTGCCCGAAGAGAAGGTCACGGAGTCGCCGCGATTGACGCCTCGCGAGCTCGAATGCCTCCATTGGACGATGGAAGGCAAGACAGCCTGGGAAGTCGGCGCGATCCTCAGCATCACCGAGCGCACCGCCGTGCTCCACATCAACAATGCGATGCACAAGCTGGCCTGTTCCAACAAGCACCAGGCCGTGCTCAAGGCCCTCCGGCTCGGCCTGATCCGCTGATGCTGCCTTCGGCCGCAGCTTGTAAACACTGTAAGAGCTGACAGTGTTGCGGTCCGCTGCGCGCTGCTTCAATTCGTTCCGTGCTCAACACATTCCTGGGCACGTCACCGAATCTGGAGCGTCTCATGCAAGCCCAACCGCAAAACGTCGTCGTCAACTCTCACGCCGAAGAAGATCTGGTCGAGTTGGACCTGCAGGACCTGACGCATGTCGGCGGCGGTGCTCCGAAAGGCACTTGGTTGACCGGCGTGGGCGCCACGGTGTCGATCGAGGTCGCCGCGCGCCTGCCCGACACGGAACCCGCGCCCAAGGGCACGTGGTAAGCCGCGCTCAACGGTCTGCGATCCGTCAGGTTCGCAACAAGGCGTAGCAAATCGTGGTGGCGCTTTTCCGCGCCGAAGCGCAGGCCTCTCAGCAGCAGGTCTGGCTGGGTTCGGTGCAATTGCATCGGCCGACCACATTGAAATGGCTGAGCATTCTGGCGCTAGGCGGCGTGGTTGCCGTCGGGGCCTTCCTGTTCAGCACCGAATACACCCGCAAGGCACGCGTCAACGGCCTGTTGGTGCCAGAGCGGGGCGTGATGCGGTTGAGCGTTCCGCAGAGCGCCACCGTGACGGCCCGGCCAGTGCAGGACGGACAGCAGGTGCGCGAAGGCGACGTGTTGTTCGTGCTGTCGCTCGACAGCGCCAATCCGACCGGCGACGGCCTGTCGCGGACCTTGAAGGATCGCGAGCAATCGCTGAGTGCCGCACAGGCACAGCAGCGGGAGCTGGCGCAGAGTCAGGCGACATCGCTGAAGGCGCGGGTCGCCACGCTCGAATCGACACTGCGGCAGGCCGAGGCCGAGCTGCAGCTGCATGCCCAACGCGAAGCGCTGGCGCAGCAGACCCTGGAACGATACGAATCGCTGGCGAAAGACCAGTTCGTGTCGAACGCCCAGGTCCAGACCAAGCGGGAGGAGTTGCTTGGCTTGCAGGCCCAACGGCAGGCGCTGGCGCGAGAGCGCGAGAACCTGCAGCGGGAGGCGTTGGGCTTGCAAGCTGAGCTTCAGGCGATCCCCCTGAAGGCACAGGTCCAGCAGGGGGAACTCGCGCGGGACATCGCCGCGCTGCAAGCGCAGGGCGTCGAGAACGAGGCGCGTCGCCGCCTGGTGCTGCGGGCGCCGAGCGACGGCCAGATGAGCACCGTGCTGGCCGAGCCCGGCCAAGTCGTGCAGGCCGGCACGCAGCTGGCCTCGCTGCTCCCGGCGCACACGCCGCTGCAAGCCCACCTCTATGCACCCTCCAGCGCCGTCGGGTTTCTGCGACCGCATCAGACGGTGCTGTTGCGCTACCAGGCGTTCCCGTATCAAAAGTTCGGCCAACAGCAAGGCGAGGTCCTGCAAGTCTCGCGCACGCCGCTGCAAGCCTCGGAACTGGCGCAGCTCGGCCTGCCCGCCGCGATGGCACAAGGCGAGCCGATGTACCGCATCACCGTGCAGCTGCAGCACCAGTCGGTGCAGGCCTACGGCCAGGATCAGGCCCTCAGCCCCGGTATGCTGCTCGAGGCCGACGTGCTGCTGGAGCGCCGCCGTCTGATCGAATGGATCTTCGAACCGCTGCTGAGCCTCGCCCGCCGTGTCTGATTCCTCCTCTTCCGGCGCTCCGATCGCGAGCGCTGCTTCCCATGACGTCCTTTCGCGCCTGAGCCTCGGCTGGCGCCGGCGCCGTCACGCGATCCTGCAGACCGAGGCGGCGGAGTGCGGGCTCGCCTGCCTGGCCATGGTCGCCGATGCCCACGGCCAGCGATGGACGCTCGGTGAGCTGCGGGATCGCTTCGCCGTCTCCCTCAAGGGTCTGACGATGGCGGACCTGGTGCGTATGGGCGCGCAGCTCGGCCTCACCGCACGCGCGCTGCGTGCCGAGCCTCACACGCTGCACAAGCTGCAGACGCCGTGCATCCTGCATTGGGACTTCAACCACTTCGTCGTGCTCGAGCGCGTGGAGGGCCAACGCGTCGTGCTCCTCGATCCCGCGCACGGCGAACGCCGGATGCCGCTGGCCGAGGTCTCCCGGCATTTCACCGGTGTCGCACTCGAGCTGCGTCCCGGCATGGACTTCGCGCGCAAGGCCCCTGCGCCGGCGCCGAAATGGCGCCAATTGCTCGGACGCGTGACGGGCCTGAAACGCTCGATCGCGCAGGTCCTGGCGCTTGCGCTGGGACTGGAGCTGCTCGGCCTGCTGGCGCCGTTCCTGCTGCAATGGACCGTCGACGGCGTCATCGTCAGCGCCGATCGGGACCTGCTTGTGACACTGGGGATCGGCTTCGCGCTGCTGGTGCTGCTGCAGGTCGGCGTGGGCATCCTGCGCTCTTGGGCGGTGATGATCCTGTCGGCCTCATTGAACCTGCAGTGGCTGTCCAATGTGTTTTCGCATCTGCTGCGCCTGCCGCTGGCCTGGTTCGAGAAGCGCCATCTCGGCGACATCTGGTCGCGCTTCGCCAGCGTGCAGGAGATCCAGAAGACCTTGACCGGCAGCTTCATCGAAGCGGTGCTCGACGGCTTGATGGTGCTCCTGACGCTGGCGATGATGATCCTCTACAGCGGTCAGCTGACGGCTGTCGCGTTGACCGCGGTGGCCGGCTACGCGCTCCTGCGCTGGGCCTTCTTCCGGCCCTTGCGCGATGCGCAGGAAGAGGCCCTGACCCATGAGGCGCGTCAGAACACGCATTTCCTCGAATCGCTGCGCGGCGCGCAGGCGATCAAGCTCTTCAACGCCCAGGCGGACCGCGGCGCACGCTTCGCCAATCTCGTCGTCGAGCAGATGAACGCGTCGCTGACCGGCCGCAAGCTGGAGCTCGGCATGAGCCAGGGCAACCGGCTCCTGTTCGGCCTGGAGCGGGTGGCCATCGTCGCCCTGGGCGCGATGCTGGTGCTGGACAAGTCGCTGTCGGTGGGGATGCTGTTCGCCTTCCTCGCTTACAAGGACCAGTTCAGTCAGCGCGTCGCGGGATTGATCGACAAGGTCGTCGCCTTGAAGATGCTTCGGCTGCAGGGCGAACGCCTGTCCGACATCGTGCTCACCGAGCCGGAGGCGGAGCTCGACGCGCCCGGCCGTGCCGTGCCGCGTGACGCGGCGCTGGAGCTCGACGGCCTCCGCTTCCGCTACGCCGATGGCGAACCCGAGGTCATCGCCGGCTGCTCGCTGCGCATCGAGCCTTGCGAATCGGTCGCGATCGTCGGACCTTCGGGCTGCGGCAAGACGACCTTGATGAAGCTGATGCTGGGCATCCATGCGCCGCAACACGGCGAGATCCGCATCGGGGGCGTAGCGCTG
The DNA here is from genome assembly GCA_039593255.1 of Roseateles sp. GTDB lineage: Bacteria > Pseudomonadota > Gammaproteobacteria > Burkholderiales > Burkholderiaceae_C > Roseateles. The sequence continues at coordinate 160,937 of JBCNPQ010000001.1, read as the reverse complement.
CCGCAGCTGGGCGTGAACGCATGGCGGGAGCGCATCGGCACGGTGATGCAGGACGATCAGCTCTTCGCCGGCAGCATCGCCGACAACATCAGCTTCTTCGCCGCGGACGCCGACGCGGATTGGGTCCGCGAGTGCGCGCGGCTCGCCTGCGTGCTCGAGGACATCGAAGCGATGCCGATGCGCATGCAGACGCTGATCGGCGACATGGGCTCCAGCCTGTCGGGCGGCCAACGCCAACGCATCCTGCTGGCGCGGGCGCTGTACAAGCGGCCCCAGTTCCTCTTCCTGGACGAGGCCACCAGCGCGCTCGACGTGGAGCGGGAGCGGCAGGTCAACGCGAGTCTGCGCCAGCTCGCGCTGACGCGCATCGTCATCGCCCACCGCCCCGAGACGATCGCGGCGGCGCAGCGCGTGGTCAGCATCCAGGGCGGGCGTGTGGTGCAGGACCTGCGGTCGGTCCAGCACCGCTGAGAACCGCGCTGCCCAGGCCTGCGGCCGTGCTCAATCGGGCTTGATCTTCGCGCGGGCCACGACCTGCTTCCAGCGCTGCTGCTCCTGCGCGATGAAGGCAGCGAACTGGGCCGGCGTGTTGCCCACGGCTTCCGCCGCGTCGTGGCTCAGACGCTCCCGCGCGGACACTGAACGGATCGCCTTCGCCGATTCCACGGCCAGCTTGTCGACATTGGCCTGCGCCAGGTTGGCCGGTGCGCACAGGCCGTACCACTGGGTCATCTCGAACCCTGGGTAGCCCTGTTCGGCGACCGTCGGCACATCGGGCAGCTGCGGCAGCCGTTCCTTGGACCCCGTCGCGATGCAGCGCAGTTTGCCGGCCTTGATGAACTGCATGATCGCCGGCGCGCCCACCGAAGCCGCCTCCAGGCGGCCCGCCAGCAGATCCGTCAGCTGCGGACCGGTGCCGCGATACGGCACGTGCAGGATGAAGAGGTCCGCGACCATCTTCAGGTATTCCATGGCCAGGTGGCCCGCACTGCCATTGCCCGCCGAGCCGTAGCTGAACTTGCCCGGGTTCTTGCGCACCAGGGCGACCCACTCCTTCAGGTTGCGCGCGGGCACGTCGGGATGGACGACGTAGAGGCTGGGCACCTTGGCCAGCAGCGTGATGGCCTTGAAGTCGCGGATGGGGTCGTAGGGCAGCTTGTCGTAGATGTACGGGTTCACCGCCAGTGTGCCGATGTGCCCGAGGATCAAGGTGTGCTGGTCCTCGGCACGGGCGACCTCGCCCATGGCGATGTTGCCGCCGCCGCCGGGCTTGTTGTCGACGTAGACGGATTGCCCCAGCGTCTTGCTGAGTTCCATCGCCGTGGCGCGGGCGACGATCTCGCTGCTGCCGCCCGGGGCGAACGGAACCACGAGCCGGACGTTGCGCGAGGGCCAGCTCGATTGGGCGAACGCGGGGAGCGCGGTGCCGGATACAGCGCCGGTGATGCCGAGCGCAGTGGACTGCAGGAGGAAGCGGCGGCGGTCCTCGTCGATGGGGGTCATGCGGAGTCTCCGATGTGATCGTCTGGAAACTCCGACTCTACGCGGGGGGCGCTGTCAGCGCGCTTTCAGGGCGGCCGCGCGGGCGCCCGGCGCCCTCCCACAGCGCCCACTCCTTCATCGCACACATCCTCTTCCCCTTTGTGTCTGGAGCGAGAGGATCAGGTAGCCCCGGGCCGGTCGGTCCACCCCGGAGTGGGGATGGCGGCGATCGTGCCCGTGTCCTCTCAGGACGGACGCGTCTCGTCCTCCATCCAGCCCAGCCAACGCATCGCCTGCTCACGGGAGTCGCCGCACATGTCCTCCGACGGCGGCAGCGATCCGCACACCGAGGGTCGTTCCGGCCGGCCGAAGATCTTGCAGCGGAGTTCGTCGTCGAGTTGGACGCAGCGCACGCCGGCCGGCTTGCCATCGGGCATGCCGGGAATCGGGCTGCTGATCGACGGCGCGATGCAGCAGGCGGCGCAGGAGGGGCGGCAGTTCATGGGAGAGCTGCATTGTCGCCCCGCCCTGCCTAGGAAGGCGCCAACAAGGTCCGCGGCCCATGCCCCTGAGCAAGTGACTTATCCACAGCCCCGCGTAAAATCATGCCCTTCCCTCATCTGAACGCCAGCCGGCTGTCCATCGCTTGAATCGGCGTCCCGCGCGTCGCGATGGCCTCGATCCCCCGATCGCCGATTCCGCTGGTCGCCTTGCCATGCTTTATCCGAAAGAGTTCGACGTGATCGTGGTCGGCGGTGGCCACGCCGGCACCGAGGCCGCGCTGGCGGCCGCCCGCATGGGCGTCAGCACGCTGCTGTTGACCCACAACATCGAGACACTCGGCCAGATGAGCTGCAACCCGTCGATCGGCGGGATCGGCAAGGGGCACCTGGTGAAGGAGGTCGATGCGCTCGGCGGCGCGATGGCGGCGGCCACCGACGAAGGCGGCATCCAGTTCCGGATCCTCAACGGTTCGAAGGGGCCCGCCGTGCGGGCGACGCGCGCCCAGGCCGACCGCATCCTCTACAAGGCCGCCATCCGCCGCCGGCTGGAGAACCAGCCCCACCTGATGCTCTTCCAGCAGGCCGTCGACGACCTGATGGTCGAGGGCGACCGCGTGGTCGGCGCGGTGACCCAGTCCGGCCTGCGCTTCCGTGCCCGCGCGGTGGTCCTGACCGCAGGCACCTTTCTCGACGGCCGCATCCATATCGGCCTCGACAACTACGCGGCCGGTCGCGCCGGTGATCCGCCGGCGGTGTCGCTGTCAGGCCGACTCAAGGAGCTGAAGCTGCCGCAAGGCCGCCTCAAGACCGGCACCCCGCCGCGCCTGGACGGCCGCACGATCGACTTCTCGAAGTGCGCCGAACAGCCCGGCGACCTGGACCCGGTACCCGTGTTCAGCTTCATGGGCAACGCCGCCCAGCATCCGCAACAGCTGCCTTGCTGGATCACTCACACGAATGCGCGCACCCACGAGATCATCCGCTCCGGCTTCGACCGCAGCCCGATGTTCACCGGCGTCATCGAAGGCGTGGGCCCGCGCTACTGCCCGTCCATCGAGGACAAGATCAATCGCTTCGCCGACAAGGATTCGCACCAGATCTTCCTGGAGCCCGAAGGGCTGACCACGCACGAGTTCTATCCGAACGGCATCTCCACGTCCCTGCCCTTCGACATCCAGCTCGCCGCGGTGCAGTCGATTCCCGGGCTGGAGCAGGCCCACATCCTGCGCCCGGGCTACGCGATCGAGTACGACTACTTCGATCCCCGCGAGCTGAAGTCCAGCTTCGAAACCCGCGCGATCGGCGGCCTGTTCTTCGCCGGCCAGATCAACGGCACGACGGGCTACGAGGAAGCGGCGGCCCAGGGCCTGTTCGCTGGCCTGAACGCGGCCTTGCAGGTTCAAGGCAAGGAAGCCTGGCTGCCCACGCGCGACCAGGCCTATCTGGGGGTGCTGGTGGACGACCTGATCACAAAGGGTGTCACCGAGCCTTATCGCATGTTCACCAGCCGCGCTGAGTTCCGACTGCAGCTCCGCGAGGACAACGCCGACATGCGCCTCACGGAAGCAGGTCGTCGACTCGGCTTGGTGGACGATGCCCGGTGGGATGCGTTCAACCGGAAGCGCGACGCTGTTTCACGTGAAACAGAGCGACTGAAATCGACCTGGGTTCATCCGAACATCCTTCCGGCGGCGGATGCCGAGCGGCTGGTCGGAAAGGCGCTTGAGCGCGAATACAACCTGATCGACCTGCTGCGTCGTCCGGGCGTCACCTTCGACACGATCGCCGAGGTCGCCGCCATCGCCCGCCCGGAGGCCGGTGTGACTCGAGCAGCGCTGAACGAATCGCTCGGGGCCGAGCTTGCCAACGCCGTGATCGAGCAGCTGGAGGTCGGCGTGAAGTACGCCGGATACATCAGCAAGCAGCAGGACGACGTGGCACGTGCTTCGAACTACGAGCACCTGAAGCTGCCGGAAGAGCTCGACTACGACCTGGTCACCGCCCTCTCCTTCGAGGCTCGCCAAAAGCTTGGCAAGCACCGCCCGGAGACCCTGGGTCAGGCGTCGCGGATCTCCGGAATCACGCCGGCCGCGATCTCGCTGCTGTTGATCCACCTGCGCAAGGGCCGCTTCAAGGGCTTCACCGATCAGTCCGCCAACGCCACATCGGCCATGGACTCGACCGTTGATTCGACGGCCGCCTGATCCCCTTCTCCGTTCATTGATGACCGACCTCGACCTTCGCGCCCGACTCGCGGCCGCCGCCCAGACCCTGGGCCTTGGCCTGAACGACCTGCAACTCGATCGACTGATCGCCTATCTCGGGCTCCTGTCGAAGTGGAACAAGGTCTACAACCTGACGGCCGTCCGCGACCCGGAGGCCATGCTGACCCAACACCTGGTCGACAGTCTCAGCCTGATCCCGCCGCTGCGACGCCATGCCGCCGGTCGACCGTTGCGTCTGATGGACGTCGGCAGCGGTGGTGGTTTGCCCGGCGTGGTCGTCGCGATCTGCGAGCCGACGATAGACGTCACCTGCGTCGACACCGTCGGCAAGAAGGCGTTCTTCATCGCCCAGGTCGCGGCCGAAGTCGGCCTGCCCAACCTGCATGCTGAGCACTCTCGCGTCGAACAGCTGAAGACGGCGCCCTTCGACGTGATCACGTCCCGCGCCTTCGCCTCGCTGGCGGACTTCACCCAATGGACGCGGATGCACTTGAAGCCTGGCGCTGTCTGGGCGGCCATGAAGGGGCAGCACCCGGCCGAAGAGCTCTCGGAACTGGCCCGGAGGGCGCCGGACCTGTCGGTGTTCCACGTGGAACAACTCGATGTGCCGGGTCTGGATGCGCAACGCTGCCTGCTCTGGATCCGCCCGGGCGCTTCCATCGGTTAAGCTCCGCCCCTCTCTAGCGCCCTGCTCCCGACCATTCATGGCCAAGATCTTCTGCGTTGCAAATCAAAAAGGCGGTGTCGGCAAGACCACCACCACGGTGAATCTGGCCGCCGGTCTGGCGAAGGTCGGCCAGCGGGTGCTGGTGGTGGACCTGGATCCCCAGGGCAATGCGACGATGGGATCGGGCATCGACAAGCGCGCGCTGCCGATGACGGTCTACGACGTGCTCCTTGAGTCGGCCACGATTGCGGAAGCGAAGCAGCACAGCGAAAAGGCGGGCTACGACGTCCTGGGCGCCAACCGGGAGTTGGCCGGCGCGGAAGTGGAGCTGGTTGAGCTGGAGCGTCGCGAGCAACGCCTCAAGACCGCCCTCGCCGCCGCCGCACAGGACTATGACTTCGTCCTGATCGACTGCCCCCCGTCCCTGTCCATGCTCACGCTGAACGGCTTGTGTTCGGCGCACGGCGTGGTGGTGCCGATGCAGTGCGAATACTTCGCGCTTGAAGGCCTGACCGACCTGGTCAACACCATCAAGCAGATCCACGCCAACCTGAATCCGGACCTGCAGATCATCGGCCTGCTGCGCGTCATGTTTGATCCGCGCATCACCCTGCAGCAGCAGGTCAGCGAACAGCTGAAGGCGCACTTCGGCGAGAAGGTCTTCGACACCGTCATTCCCCGCAACGTCCGCCTGGCTGAAGCGCCAAGCTACGGCCTCCCCGGCGTGGTCTTCGACGGCGGGTCCAAGGGGGCGCACGCGTTCATCGATTTCGCGAAGGAAATGGTGCAGCGCGTCGGCTCGATGCGCTGAGCACGATGTCCCCCGAACTGGAGGCCCTCGCCCGCCGCGCGGAACTCGCCGGTCTCAACGCGGCATCGTCGCCACGTGAAGCCGATGTGGACGGCTGGCTGCTGCGGCTGTCCCCGGGCCACGCACGGCGTTCCCGCTGCGTGAACGCGGTCGCCTCCGGCACGCTGCCGCTGGACGAGGTCCTGCGCCGCTGCCGGCTCGTTTTTGATCAGGCGAGCCTGCCCCTCATCCTCAGGCTCACCCCGTTCAGCCAACCCGCCGATCTGGCGGCGCAGCTCGACGCGCGGGGCTGGCGGGACTTCGGCCACTCCGCCGTGATGGTGGTGCCCACCCTCGACGCCTTCAACGACGACGCTGGCTTGCAGGCGCTCAGCGCGACCGAGTACGCCTCGCTGATCGGTGGCCTGAGGGGAACCGAGGCGGCAGAGATCGAGAGCCACGCCCGCCGCCTGGAGCAGGCCAGCGTCCGGCATCGGGCGTTCCAGCTCATGCGGGATGGCGAACTGCTCGCCTGTGGCCAGGTCGCCATCGATCCCGGCCCGACGGGTTCGACGCACGGGGGCATGGCCGGCCTCTTCGACATCTTCACGCCGGTCGCCCATCGCGGCCAAGGGCACGGCCGGCGGCTGTGCGCGGCGCTACTGACCATCGCGCGTCGCGAGGGCGCGTCATCGGGCTACCTGCAGGTCGCCGCCGAGAACACGGCCGCCAAGCGCCTCTATGCCGGCCTGGGCTTTGTGCACGCCTACGACTACCACTACCGCAGCGACGATCCCAGCACCTGGGATTGAGCGCTTCCGCGCCGCCCGGCGCCGGACGTCAGCCGCGAGGCTTCCAGACCTTCAGCAACGTATGGCGTGTGAAGCCCGGCACGAAGTCGTGCACGTGGCTGATGCAGGCATAGCCGAGATGCTCGTAGATGTCCGCGACCTCGTCCAGCAAGGTTTCGATCAGCACATCGACACAGCCTCGCTGGAGCGCCATCGCCTCGATCTGCCGCAGGCAATCGCCGCCGAGACCCTGGCCGCGGTGATCCGCGTCGACCCAGAGGTAGTTCACGTAGAGCCGCTGGAACTCGGTGCGTCCTGTCGCGCCGGCGATCAGGAGGTCGCCGTCGTACAGCGCGACGGCGATGTCGTTCGCATCGCTGCCCTGGGCCTGCTGCCGGCCGAAGGCGATGACGCCCTCGCGGATCGTGTCGAGATCGGACGACGGCACGGCGCCATCCCGGCGCCACGCCCGCGAGGGCGACGACATCAGATGTCGTTGAGGTCCGGACCCGTGAGGCCCAGCGACTCGTCCACGCCCAGGTGCACGTTCATGCTCTGGACTGCGGCGCCGCTGGCGCCCTTGCCCAGGTTGTCCAGGCGGGCCATGACGAGGATCTGCTGCTCGCTGCCGAACACGAACAGGTCGACGTTGTTCGTGTCGTTGCAGGCCTGCACGTCGAAGAAGCCGCCCGCCAGCGTGTCCGGATCGCGCAGCGGCTTCACGTGGACGAAGCGCTCGCCCTCGTAATGCGCGGCCAGCGCGTCGCGCACCTGCTGCGGCGTCGTGCCGGCCCGCAGCTGGCTCAGATGCAGGGGCACAGTCACCGCCAGGCCCTTGTAGAAGTTGGAGACGATCGGCATGAACACCGGCGCCGTCTTCAGGCCGGTGTGGGCCATCATCTCCGGCAGGTGCTTGTGGGCCAGGCCCAGCGCATACGGACGCGGCGCCGTGAGCCTCGCGTTCCCGCCCGCCTCGTACTCCGCGATCATCGACTTGCCGCCACCCGAATAGCCGGTGATCGAAGTCGCCGTGACCAGCGCGTCGGCCGACAGCAGACCGGCATCGACCAACGGGCGCACCGCCAGGATGAAGGCGCTGGCATGGCAGCCCGGGTTGGCGATGCGCTTGGAGTCGCGGATCAGGCCGCGCTGCGCCTGGCTCAACTCGGGCAGGCCGAAGGCCCAGCCCGGCGCCGTGCGGTGCGCCGTGCTGGCGTCGATCAGGCAAGTCCGGGGATTCGTGACCATCGCCGCCGCCTCCCGCGAGGCGGCATCGGGCAGGCACAGGAAGGCGACGTCGGCGGCATTCAGCAGACGGGCACGCTCGGCGGGGTCCTTGCGCTTGTCGGCGTCGATGCGCAGCACCTCGATGTCGGCGCGCTGCGCCAGATATTCATTGATGCGCAGGCCGGTCGTGCCTTCCTGCCCGTCGACATACACCGCGTACTTCATCGCCGCTCCTGCAAAATCCGCTGCCGCCGGGGCCCTTCCCCGATGGCGCCTGAGAAAGCGCGAAGCATAAGGCCAACCGATGTCAACACATGCCCTTCCGTCGAATGTCCCGGATGAATCCTCCCTCGGGCGACCCGTGTTCCTCCTGCCCGGCTGGTTGAACTCCGATGCCGACCACTGGCAGAGCGAGTGGCAGCGCCGGCACGGCGACGTCCGCGTCGAGCAGAACGACTGGGAATGGCCGCGCCGCGGCGACTGGATGGTCCGCCTCGACGACGTGCTCCAGCAGGACGGGCGCCTGGTCGACCGGCCCGCGCTGCTGGTCGCGCACAGCCTCGGATGCCAGTTGGTGGCCGCATGGGCCGAGCACTCGACGCACACCCGCCTGGTGGCCGGCGCGCTGCTGGTCGCGCCACCCGACACCGAGCGCGAGGAGATGCCGCCCCAGTTGCACAACTGGCGGCCGATCCGGCGCCCTCGCCTGCCGTTTCCGGCGATCGTCGTCGCCTCGAGCGACGATCCCTACTGTGCCCCGGAGCGTGCCGCCGGCATGGCCGCCGACTGGGGCGCCGAGTTCGTGATCGCGGGCCCGCTGGGCCACCTGAACACGGCCAGCGGTCTCGGCGCCTGGCCGGCGGGCCGCGAGATGCTGAAACGCCTCGCCGGCTGACCCCGGCACAGGCGGCCGACCGACCCGCGGAATCACGGAGAATCGCGCCCCATGGCGACAAAGAAACCCAAGGGCCTGGGCATGGGCCTGGAGGCCCTGCTCGGCCCCAAAGTGAGCGACGCACCGGCGGTGCGCGAAGGCGAACCCGGTGTGCTGCCGCTGGCGCAGATGCAGGCCGGCAAATACCAGCCGCGCACCCGCATGGACGAAGGCTCGTTGTACGAGCTGGCCGAGAGCATCAAGGCGCAGGGCATCATGCAGCCGATCCTCGTGCGCCCGATCGCGCCCAACGGCGCGGTCCGCTACGAGATCATCGCCGGCGAAAGACGCTTCCGCGCCGCGAAGCTGGCCGGTCTGGCCGAGGTGCCGGTGCTGGTCAAGCCGGTGCCCGACGAGGCTGCGGCCGCGATGGCGCTGATCGAGAACATCCAGCGCGAGGACCTGAACGCGCTGGAAGAGGCCCAGGGCCTGAAGCGGCTGGTGGACGAGTTCGGCCTGACGCACGACCAGGCGGCGCAGGCCGTCGGCCGCTCGCGCAGCGCGGCGTCCAACCTGCTTCGCCTGTTGAATCTGGCCGAGCCGGTCCAGAACATGCTGATGGCCGGCGATATCGACATGGGCCACGCCCGTGCTTTGCTCGCGCTGGACGGCGCCCACCAGATCACCAGCGCCACCGAGATCGCCGCGAAGAAACTCAGCGTGCGCGATGCCGAGAAACTCGTGCAGCGCCAGCAAGGCGCAGGTCGCCAGGCCCCGCTGCTGCGGGTCAAGGCCAACAAGAGCCGCGACGTGCTGCGGCTCGAGGAAGAGCTCTCGGACCTGCTCACCGCCCAGGTGGAAATCCGCGTCAAGAAGAAGACCAAGCGCGGCGAACAGGGCGAGGTCGCGATCAGCTTCGGCTCGCTCGACGAGTTGAACGGCTTGCTGCAAAAGCTTCGTCCGCAAGAAGCGGACGAGTGAGTCCCGACGCCCCTCATCCGAGGGGTGGTTGCTCGATCAATCCGACAGGATGGCACGCGGGATGCGTGCTGTCTTCTTCGTACTTCCCACAAGTCCCCGCGCATGGGGGAGCGTCAACTTTCGCGCTTCACAGGCGTTGGACAAGGGAGTACAACGGGGTCATGTCTTGCTATCGCGCATCCCTGCCGATGGGCGTAGCATCACCCACAAAGCCGTACCGTGCCTGAGGTTGTCGATCGTGACCTCACACACGATGGCGGACTTTGGACCAGCATGGGCTGGCCGTTTGCTGAATGCTTGCTGAGCTCGGAAAGCTCTGATGACGCCTTGAGTCATGGACGTCGCCAGAACTTCCTGGACGATGCGAGGTCCGTTGTCGCACGGACGCGCGTCGCCTCCCAATGAACCACACTGGAGGTCAGCATGGATGTGATCAGCCATTTCGCGGCGCGCTACGAACGCAGCAAGGTCGAGGAGCTCACCCTGGAGGAGTACCTCGACGAGTGCAAGCGCAACCCCCTGGCCTACGCCACCGCCGCCGAGCGCATGCTCAAGGCGATCGGCGAGCCGCAGATGCTGGACACGCGCAATGACCCGCGGCTGTCGCGGATCTTCCAGAACAAGGTCATCAAGATCTATCCCGCCTTCGCCGAGTTCTTCGGCATGGAGGATGCGATCGAACAGGTCGTCAGCTACTTCCGCCATGCCGCGCAGGGGCTGGAGGAAAAGAAGCAGATCCTCTACCTGCTGGGGCCGGTGGGCGGCGGCAAGAGTTCGATCGCCGAGCGCCTGAAGCAGCTGATGGAGCACGTGCCCTTCTACGCGCTCAAGGACAGCCCGGTGAACGAGAGTCCGCTCGGACTGTTCGACGTCATCGAGGACGGCCCGCTGCTGGAGCGCGAGTACGGCATCCCGCGCCGCTACCTCAACCGCATCCTGAGCCCGTGGGCGGTGAAGCGGCTGGACGAGTACGGCGGCGACATCCGCAAGTTCAAGGTCGTCAAGCGCCTGCCCAGCGTCCTCAAGCAGATCGGCGTGGCCAAGACGGAACCGGGCGACGAGAACAACCAGGACATCAGCTCGCTGGTCGGCAAGGTCGACATCCGCAAGCTGGAGACCTACGCCCAGGACGATCCGGACGCCTACAGCTATTCCGGCGGCCTGTGCCTGGCCAACCAGGGCCTGCTCGAGTTCGTCGAGATGTTCAAGGCGCCGATCAAGGTGCTGCACCCCTTGCTGACGGCGACACAGGAAGGCAACTTCAAGGGCACCGAGGGCTTCGGCGCGATCCCGTTCGACGGCATCGTGCTGGCGCACAGCAACGAGAGCGAGTGGAAGACCTTCCGCAACAACAAGAACAACGAGGCCTTCCTCGACCGCATCTACATCGTCAAGGTGCCCTACTGCCTGCGCGTCAGCGAGGAAGTGAAGATCTACGAGAAGCTGATCCGCGGCTCCTCGCTGGCCGAGGCCAAGTGCGCGCCCGGGACGCTGAAGATGATGGCGCAGTTCGCCGTGCTCACGCGGCTGAAGGATCCGGAGAACTCCAGCGCCTTCAGCAAGATGCAGATCTATGACGGCGAGAACCTCAAGGACACCGATCCGAAGGCGAAGTCCATCCAGGAGTACCGCGACTACGCCGGCGTCGACGAAGGCATGTCCGGCATCTCGACGCGTTTCGCCTACAAGATCCTGTCCAAGGTCTTCAACTTCGACTCGACCGAGGTGGCCGCCAATCCGGTCCACCTGATGTACGTGCTCGAGCAGCAGATCGAGCGCGAGCAGTTCCCGCAGGAGGCCGAGCAGAAGTTCGTCGGCTTCATCAAGGAGGTGCTGTCGCCGCGCTACGCCGAGTTCATCGGCAAGGAGATCCAGACCGCCTACCTCGAGAGCTACAGCGAGTACGGCCAGAACATCTTCGACCGCTACGTCACCTACGCCGACTACTGGATCCAGGACCAGGAGTACCGCGACACCGACACCGGCGAGGTCTTCGACCGCACGGCGCTGAACGCGGAACTCGAGAAGATCGAGAAGCCCGCGGGCATCAGCAATCCGAAGGACTTCCGCAACGAGATCGTCAACTTCGTCCTGCGCGCGCGCGCCAACAACGCCGGCAAGAACCCGACGTGGACCAGCTACGAGAAGCTGCGCACGGTGATCGAGAAGAAGATGTTCTCCAACACCGAGGAACTGCTGCCGGTGATCAGCTTCAACGCCAAGGCCAGCGCCGACGAGGCGAAGAAGCACGAGAACTTCGTGCAGCGCATGGTCGACAAGGGCTACACGCCCAAGCAGGTCCGGCTGCTCTGCGAGTGGTATCTGCGCGTGAGGAAGTCGAGCTGAGCCGAACCATCGCCACCGGAAAGGTCCCTTCATGACAGGCCTTCAACAGATCATCGATCGGCGGCTGTCGGGCAAGAACAAGTCGATCGGGAATCGAGAGCGCTTCCTGCGCCGCTACAAGGACCAGATCCGCGACGCGGTACGGCGCGCGGTGGACAAGCGCGGCATCCGGGACATGGAGCGCGGCGAGGAAGTGCACATCCCCAAGCGCGACCTGAGCGAACCCGTCTTCAGCCACGGCGACGGCGGCATCCGCGAAGTCGTGCGGCCCGGCAACACCGAGCACATCAAGGGCGACCGCATCGGCAAGCCGCAAGGCGGCCAGGGCGGCGGCGGCGGGTCGCAGGCGAGCGACTCCGGCGAGGGCGAGGACGACTTCGTCTTCCACCTCAGCAAGGAGGAGTTCATGCAGGTCTTCTTCGAGGACCTGGCGCTGCCCAACCTGGCCCGCACGACGCTGGCCGAGACACCCGAGTACAAGACCGTGCGCGCCGGCTACGTCACCGACGGCACGCCGACCAACCTGCATGTCGTGCGCTCGATGCGCGGCGCGCTGGGTCGCCGGATCGCGCTGGGGATGGACAAGCGGCGTGAGTTGCATGAGCTCGAGACCCGGCTGCAGACGCTGCAACAGGAGGAAGATGTCCGCAAGCCCGAGGTGAAGACACTGATCGCGGAGACCGAGGCCCGCATCGTGCTGCTGCGCCAGCGCCTGTCCAACATCCCCTTCCTGGACCCGATCGACCTGCGGTTCCGCAACCGCATCAAGGTGCCGCAGCCGACGACGCGGGCGGTGATGTTCTGCCTGATGGACGTGTCCGGCTCGATGGACGAGAGCCGCAAGGACCTGGCCAAGCGCTTCTTCATCCTGCTCTACCTCTTCCTGACCCGGCACTACGAGAAGATCGAGGTCGTCTTCATCCGCCACCACACCCAGGCGCAGGAGGTCGACGAGCAGAATTTCTTCCACGCCACCGAAACCGGCGGCACGGTCGTCTCGTCGGCGTTGGTGATGATGGAAGAGATCATCCGCGCGCGTTATCCGGCCGGCGACTGGAACATCTACGGCGCCCAGGCCAGCGACGGCGACAACTGGCACCACGACAGCGGCCGCTGCCGCGAGCTGCTCGCCGACAAGATCCTCCCGCTGTGCCGCTACTACGCCTACGTGCAGGTGGCGGAGGCCGAGCAGAACCTCTGGGAGGAGTACGCGAAGCTGGAGGACGAGGTGCGTCACTTCGCGATGCGCAAGGCGGTGGAGGTCGCGCAGATCTATCCGGTCTTCCGCGACCTGTTCAAGAAGGAAGGGGCCGCGGCGTGAGCGCGGCACCGGAGGACATCAGCATGGGCACTCTCGAAAATCGTCGCAACGTCGGCACGGGTGTCGGTGCCAACGAGTACGGGGGGCGGCGCGTGCGCGCGCCCTTGATGAAGATGAAGCCGCTGGAGAAGCGGCCCGAACACCCGCTCCCCTCGCCCAGCGACTGGACATTCGAACTGGTGGAGCAATACCACGAGGTCATCCGCCAGACCGCGGAACGCTACGGCCTGGACACCTATCCGAACCAGCTGGAGGTCATCACCTCCGAGCAGATGATGGATGCCTACGCCTCGGTCGGCATGCCGGTGAACTACCGGCACTGGAGCTACGGCAAGGAGTTCATCGCCACCGAGCGCCACTACAAGCGCGGCCAGATGGGCCTGGCCTACGAGATCGTCATCAATTCCGACCCCTGCATCGCCTACCTGATGGAGGAGAACACGATGGCGATGCAGGCGCTGGTGATCGCGCATGCCTGCTACGGCCACAACAGCTTCTTCAAGAACAACTACCTGTTCCGGATGTGGACCGATGCGTCGTCGATCATCGACTACCTGGTCTATGCGAAGAACTACGTCGCCGACTGCGAACAGCGCTACGGCCTGGACGCGGTGGAGTCGACGCTGGACTCCTGCCACGCGCTGATGAACCACGGCGTCGACCGCTACCGCCGGCCTGCGAAGCTCTCGCTGGCGCAGGAGCAGGCCATGCGCAAGGACCGCGAGTCGTACGCGCAGCAGCAGGTCAACGACATGTGGCGCACGCTGCCGCGTCGTCCGGAGGACGAGGCCAAGGCCGAGGAGAAGCGCCGCTTTCCCGAGGAACCGCAGGAGAACCTGCTGTACTTCATCGAGAAGAACGCGCCGCTGCTGGAACCCTGGCAGCGCGAGATCGTGCGCATCGTCCGCAAGATCGCGCAGTACTTCTATCCGCAGCGGCAGACGCAGGTGATGAACGAGGGCTGGGCCACCTTCTGGCATCACAAGCTGCTCAACACCATGTACGACGACGGCTACCTGTCGGACGGGATGATGATCGAGTGGTTGAAGTCGCACACCAACGTGGTCGCGCAACCGCCGATGCAGCAGCTCAATCCGTATGCGCTGGGCTTCGCGATGTACACCGACATCAAGCGCATCTGCGAGAACCCGACGCCCGAGGACCGCGAATGGTTCCCCGAGATCTCCGGCAGCGACTGGCTGCCGACGCTGGACCATGCGATGCGCAACTTCAAGGACGAGAGCTTCATCGCGCAGTACCTGAGTCCGAAGATCATGCGGGACTTCCGGCTTTTCTCCATCCTGGACGACGAGCACCAGGCGGAATACGAGATCTCCGCGATCCACGACGAGCAGGGCTACCAGTACGTGCGCCAGGCCTTGTCGCGACAGTACGACCTGTCCACGCGCGAGCCCAACATCCAGGTCTGGAACGTCAACCTGCGCGGCGACCGCTCCTTGACCCTGCGCCATCAGCAGCACCTGGACCGTCCGCTGCACGACGATGCGCAGGAGGTGTTGAAGCACGTCGCGCGGCTGTGGGGCTTCGGCGTCCATCTCGAGAGCGTCAACGCCCGCGGCGACGTCTCCCGGCGCTGGAGCGTGCCCGCGCCCCAGCACTGAGCCGCCCGGTCAGCGGAAGATCTTCCCCGGGTTCATGATGTCGTTCGGATCGAGCGCCCGCTTGAGCGCTCGCATCTGATCGACGGCGCCCTCGCCCGTCTCCTGCAGCAGGAAGCCCTGCTTGTGCAGGCCGATGCCGTGCTCGCCGGTACAGGTGCCCTCGAGCGCGATCGCCCGCGCCACCATGCGCGCGCTGAGTTGTTCGGCGGTGTCGCGCTCGGCCGGGATGGCCGGATCGATCAGGTAGCCCATGTGGAAGTTGCCGTCGCCGACATGGCCGACGATGAAGTACGGCAGCCCGCTCGCCTCGACCTCCTCGACCGAGGCATTGATCGATTCCGCGAGGCGCGAGATCGGCACGCAGGTGTCCGTCGTCACCGCCCGGCAGCCGGGCTTCATCTGCAGGGCCGACAGATAGGCGTGATGCCGCGCCGTCCACAGCCGCGTGCGCTCCTCGGGCGTCGTTGCCCATTCGAAGCCGGTCCCGCCATGTTCGGCGGCGATCTCCTGCACCGTCGCGGCCTGCTCGGCCACGCCGGCCTCGGATCCGTGGAACTCCATCAGCAGCATCGGCGCCTCGCGCAGCGTCAGCTTGTCGTGGCGATTCACCGCGCGCACCGCATGCGCATCCAGCAGCTCGCAGCGCGCGATCGGCACGCCCATCTGGATGATGGCGATCGTGGTCCTCACCGCCGCGTCGATCGACGCGAACGAGCACACGGCCGCGGAGACCGCCTCCGGCAGCGGATACAGCTTCAGCGTGATCTCGCAGATCGCGCCCAGCGTGCCCTCGCTGCCGACATACAGCCGCGTCAGGTCATAGCCGGCGCTGCTCTTGCGCGCGCGGGAGCCGGTGCGGATCAGGCGCCCGTCCGGCGTCGCGACGGCCAGGCCGAGCACGTTTTCCTTCATCGTCCCGTAGCGGACCGCGTTCGTGCCGCTCGCGCGCGTCGCGGACATGCCGCCGATCGACGCGTCCGCGCCAGGATCGATCGGGAAGAACAGCCCTTGATGCCGGATCTCGGCATTCAGCTGGTTGCGCGTCACGCCGGCCTGCACCGTCACCGTCAGGTCCTCGGCATCGATGCTCAGGATCCGCTTCATCCTCGACAGGTCCAGGCTGACGCCGCCCTGCACCGCCAGCAGATGGCCTTCGAGCGAGGTCCCCGCGCCGTAGGGGATCACCGGCACGCGATGCGCATTCGCCAGGCGCAGCACCTCGGCGACCTCCTCGTTGGTTTCGGCGAAAACGACCGCCTCGGGCGGCGGCACGTCGAACGGCGATTCATCGCGTCCGTGCTGTTCGCGCAGGGGCATCGCGGTGCTGCATCGTTCGCCGAACCGTGCCTTCAAGGCGTCCAGCATCGCCGCCGGCATCGGCCGGGGCGCTTGTTCCACCTGATGCGACGGGGGCAGGTCGCCGGGTTGTCGGGGCGCATTCATCGCTGTCTCCTGGTTCCTGGTCCACGCGGTCCGGTGCGACATCGTCGGGGGCAGGCGCCGGCGCACGAGCGCCACCGGCCGCCGTTGTCCGATCGATTCTAGGAAGTCGCGCCGCTGCATCCGCTCGCATCGTCGCGCTTGCGCCGCGACCCGCACAGTGACAGCATGAAGGGACCGCGGGCTCGCCCGCGCGACATGAGGAGGACGGTCATGTCCCACCTGTGGTTATGGACGATCTGGGCCCTGCTGCTGGCGTTGCTGATCATCACCACGCTGCGCATGGACTGGTTGAAGGTCTGGTGGATGGACCAGCTCCGCCACCTGCCCGGCGACGACGCGGCGGACGACATCGATCCCGGCGCGCCCGCGGCGACGCCCGGTCCGGGCACCCGACACGTGCTTGCTCATCCGCCGAGACCGGTCGGCATTCCTCGGCACACGGTCCATGACATCCACGGCCATGCGGCCGCGCTGACGCACCATCATCGCCCCTCGTTCCATCGCAGCGGCAGCCGCAACTGAGCCCCGCCGGGGAAGATCTCCGGCGAGTCCCGACGGCGGCTGGCCGAGTTGCGGCAAGATGCCGGGTTTGCACTTCCGCAGCCCGCGCGGCACCTGCCATGGCCAATCGACTTTCCCAGATCGCGACCCGCACCGGTGACGACGGCACCACCGGTCTCGGCGACGGCACCCGCGTCCCCAAGGACCATCTGCGCGTCCAGGCGATGGGCGATGTCGACGAGTTGAACTCCCAGATCGGCGTGCTGCTCGCCGAACCGCTGCCCGACGACGTCCGCGACCTGCTGGTCACCATCCAGCATGAACTGTTCAACCTCGGCGGCGAGCTCTGCATGCCCGGCTACAGCCTGCTGAAGGACGCGGCCGTGCTCCACCTCGACCAGGCGCTGGCCGACCACAACGCCGCCCTGCCCCGCCTGGCGGAATTCATCCTCCCTGCGGGCACGCGCAGCGCCGCGATCGCCCACGTCTGCCGGACGATCGCCCGGCGCGCCGAACGCGCCGTCGTCACGCTGGCCGCGCAGGAGACGATCAACACCGCGCCGCGCCACTATCTGAACCGCTTGTCGGACCTGCTGTTCGTGCTGGCGCGCGTGCTCAACCGCGCCAACCTCGACGGCAAGGGCGGCGACGACGTCTACTGGAAAAGCGAGCGCCTGGCCCGTTACGAGGCGCAGGACGCCGAGGACGCATCCAAAGGTGGCGCCTGAACGCCTTCCCGGGGCCTTCCAGGCGCCTTCCTGACGCCAGACGGGTCCCTCGAAGGGGGTTGCCTCAGCCGAGGGCCGCGGCGGCCCCCACGAGCCGTTTCGCATAGGCCTCGCGCAAGGCTGGCGGACCCACCACCTCGACCTGCCCCGCATGACGCAGCAGGTCCATCAACAACTCGGTCGCGTCGACGAACGGCAGCTCCAGGCGCCAGCGGCCGTCCGCCAGCCATTCGCTGCGCTGCGCGGGATGCCATTCCTCCGACGACACCCAGGCGGCGATCTGCTCGCTGAAGATCACGGTGGCCCACTGCGGATCGCCGCCGGCGAAGATCCCGTAGCCCTGGTCCAGCTCGCCCTCGAGTTCCTTCAGCGGCAGGCTGCGCGCGTCCACGTCCTCGAGCACCGCCGCATCCTCCATCGCATCGAGCGCGAAACGTCTCAGCCCGTCGCTGGCATGGCACCACGCGTCCAGGTACCAGGTGTTGCGGTAGTGCACCAGCCGCTGCGGGGACACCTCCCGCTCGCTGACCGATCCGCCGCCGGCAGCGCGCTTGCGATAGCGCAGCTTCAGCCGCTTGCGCTTCACCACCGCGCTCCCCACCGTCTCGAAATGCTCTGACGGCACGCGCCGCCGGGCGGTCGAGATCAGCTTGATCCGTCGTGTCATTTCCTGTGCCTCGGCCTCGTCGCCGCCCAGCATGCCGGTGAGCTTGTCCAGCATCGGCTGCAAGTGGCGGCTGAGCAGCCCGTTCTCGTCGAGCCCCGCCATCATCTGGTGCATGGTCAGCAGGGCGTGCAGCTCCTTCTCGCTGAACCAGACGCCCGGCAGCTCATGGCGCTGGCCGCGCCACTGCTGGCCGAAACGGTAGCCGTTCTCCGCGGCGTCGTACTCGATCGGCGCATCCATCCGCTCACGCAGGTACTGGAGGTCGCGCTTGAGCGTCGCCGGCGACACCTCCAGCAGCTCGCGCATCTCGGCGAAGCTCACGCAGCCGCGGCTGCGGATCAGCATCTCGATCTTGTAGAAACGTTCGGTGCGATCCATGCGAGGGCCCTCCTGACAGATTTGAGCTTTCGACAACTACTTTCTGTCGACTGGTTTCTGTGTGGCTCATTCTATGAGCCACCTCCCGCGAATACTGGATCCCAAGCCTGAAGCAGTTGTCCCAGGTCCCGGTTTCCAAGCCTTCAAGGAGAACTTCATGGTCGCCACGATCCACCGCCACGCCGACGACATCGCCCTCCAGCAATTGCCCCTGCCGATGAGCGTGGGCGACGTCATGGACGATCCGACGCCCGGCAGCGACAGCTCCAGCCACGAGCGCGTGGGCTTCGAACTCGGTTGGGACCATGCCCATCACGGCCTGACCCCGCCGGTCGACCACTTGTTCCGTCAGTCCCCGTTGCAGCAGGGCTGGCAGTTGGGTCGGGCCACTTTCGGCGCTCGCACGCTGAAGTCGCACCGTCATACGCAGCTATGGCTGTCGCTGCGCCTGCATGCCTGGCAGCGCGGACGCAGCTTCGAGACACTGCTCGTCACGCCCAACTACCTGCAGCAGCTCGACACGACGCACTGCCCGATCAGCCGGCTGGCGTTCAGCGACGACCAGGATCACCCGCAACGGCGCTCCATCGACCGGGTGCGCGACGATGCCGGTTATGCGGCCGGCAACCTGGCCCTGATGAGCCACGCAGCCAACATCGCGAAGCTGGACCGTGGCTGGCAGCAATGCTGGGCGATGGCCCAGAGCCTGCGCCAGGGGCCGATGACGATGGCCGGCGGCCTGAACGCCGACGCCTGGGAGCGCCTGGCGATCCTGACGAGCTTCGTGACGCCGATGTCGCATGAACTGGCGGCCCAGCTGCCGCTGCTGGTGCTGCCGCCGAACCGGCTGCGGATGTTCAATCCGGTCCAGGCGCTGCAGGCCCTGGTCACGCGGCAGCTGGCGACGCCGGGTTGGAGCCAGCGCCTCACGCGCCTCGAATCGCTGATGGCCGACCAGCAGCGCGCCGATTTCTCGAAGTTCGTGCTGGCGCTGGTGCCGCGCGTGCTGCGCTGCCAGTCGCTCACGGATCCGATGGAGATCCGCTGGGCGCTGGAGGATGCCTGGCAGGATCCGCTGCTGCAGAAGCGCTGGTCGCGCTTCGCGCAACAACTGACCCCCGAGCAGGCCGAGCAACTGGTGCAACGTGCGGCCAGCAAGCGATTGAGCACCGTGCATGTCCAGAGCCACGCGGCCCCCACCGACGGATGGGCGCTGGAACGTCAGGGATTCCGTACCGCGGCGTGAGCGTCACGCCCGGACCGGCCAACGCGCGGGCTCAGCCCGGCAGGCCCACATGCAGCTTCTCGAGGCCGCCGTTCTGGTCCTGGAGCGCCACGTGATACCCCTGCTGCTTGAACCAGTCGGCCCACTGGCGCGCATGGGATTTCTCCGGGAGCCAGGGCCCGGTGCGGTCGAGGTGGACGCGATTGCCGCGGCGTTCGTAGAACACCACGCGCCACATGTTGCTGGGAATGCGATCGTGGAAGCTGGCCATATGCGACCGCGGAATCTAGCAAAGCAACATGTCCCGCTGGGAGGGGGGCAACACCTGGAACCAGTCCGTCACCGCATGGACCGTGCAGAGTTGCCGGGCCACCTGGCTGCGACTGTTCGCAGACCATTCCGACAGCACCATGTCATCGCACAGCAGCAGCGACGCACCGCCTTGCGACGCGAGTTCGACGAGCCCCTGCAGCGGCACGGCAAGACCTGGCATGCGCTGTACGCGAGACGGTTTCACGACCTCCGCATAAGGCAGGAAATCCGCGAGCAGCTCCTGCTGCTCGGCGTCGGACAGCGCGAGCTTCGGCCAGGCCAGCGCACGCATCAGCGTCGCCGCGAGATCGGGACTCACCAGCGGCCGTATCAGGCCTTGCTGCCACGCACGGCGCAGGCCGAGCGCCTCGCCATCGGAGCTCAGCAACGCGCGCAGGATCCAGGCCGGATCGATGACGGCGAGCTCCGGCGCCGCCTTCCTCGATCGACGGCTCATGCGGACTTGCGCGTGACCTTGCGTGGCGCCTTGGCGGCGGACGTCGAGACCACGCGGGCCTTTGCCTTGATCTTGGTCTTGGACTTTGCCGGCGCGGCGGTCTTGCGCGCCTCGGAGGTCTTGGCGGCCTTGGACGCGAAGGCGATCGCCTGCGCGACCACCTCGTCACCCAGGTCGAGTTCCGCCAGCTTGGCCCGCACCGCATCGCCGCGCTGGATGCGCACCGGCGTCAGCAACACCTGGCCGGCCTGCAGCTGCACCTCGAAGTACTGCACGGGACCGAGCTTGTCGGTGACGCTTTTCGGCAGGGTCAGCTGGTTCTTGGACGTCAGCTTCGCCAGCACGGGGTCAGACCAGCGAACGCTGCAGGCGGAGCTGTTCCAGCGCGCGGCCTTCGACGTCGACCGCCTTGACGCTGTCGTTCTCGGCCTTGAAGCCGGCGATCTCGAAGAAACGCATCGCGCGTTCGTTGTTCTTGTAGGTCCACAGCGTGACGCGGGTGCAGCCTTCTTCCTGAAGACCTTCCTGCGCCGCTTCGACCAGTGCCTGGCCGACGCCCTTGTCCCAATGGGCGGGCGACGCGTACATGGCCCAGATCTCGCCGGTCGTCGAGGGCGTGCCCTTGTCGCGCGAGCGATCGAAACCGACGAAGCCCATCACCTCGTTGTCCAGGTGCGCGACCAGCACCTGCGGCTCGCACATGTTGATGGCTTCGCGCCAGTAGGCCTGGCGCTGCGCGACGGACAGGCCGTTGAGCGCGGTATCGGGCCAGAACTCCTTGTACGCGTCCTGAGCGGAACTCACCTGGATCTGGGCGATGGCCTTGGCATCACGCAGCGTGGCCGGGCGAATCTGAATACTCGACATACTTGGAGAACAAACGCATTTCGGGGAAAGGGCGGGATTGTCCCAGTCAATGCGACCAAACGGGCACCTTGACAGCAAATGTTTTGCTGATCTTGATCGCCGCCGTCCGCATGCCGCGAGCAAGCCTCCGCAAGTTCACGACATGCGAACTTCAGACCAGCGAGACCTGCAGATGGCGCCGGAAGTCGCGAGCAAAACCGGTCGCTGCCTTGTGCCAGTGCGGACGCGCCACGGCTTGCAATCGCAGCAGCAACTCGTGTTCGACGCTCAGTTCGCCGAGAAATTCAGCCAGTTCAACACCGATGTCGCGCTGCATCCGCTGCACCAGTTGCGCGGTGGTCAAGGCATCCGCGAGCGCCCGGTGGGCACGGCCGTTGTCCGGTAGACGGTGGTAGCGGGCGAGCGTGCCGAGCTTGCAATTCGGCGACTCGGGATAGAGCCGGCGAGCCAGTTTCACGGTACACGCGAACTCCGGCGCGACAGGCGGCGAGGCCTCCGCGCGCGCCAGTTCGTGCAGCCAGAAACCCCGGTCGAAACTCGAGTTGTGGGCGACAAAGCCGCAACCCTCGGTGAACGCGGCGACCTCGCGCATGACCCGGGCGGCATCGGGTGCGTCCTCCACCATCTCGTTGCTGATGCCGGTGAGGCGCTCGATCATCGGCGGGATCCAGGCGCCCGTGTTCATCAGGCTCTGGTACTGATCGACGATCTCGCCGTCGCGCAGCAGCACGGCGGCGATTTCCGTGGCGCGGCCACCGCCCTGGGGCGAGTTGCCGGTGGTCTCGAAGTCGATGACGGCGATGGTGCGCTTCATGCGGTCGGGGCGGGGTACTTCTTCGCGTTCATCGCGATCTTGCGGTCGACCGCGGCAGGCACATCGATGCCAGCCCGGTCGGCAATCTGCAGCAGGTACATCAGCACGTCGGCCACTTCCTCGCCCAGATGCCGACGCTCGTCGGGTGACAGGGCGCTGGATTCCTCGGCGGTCTTCCACTGGAAGATCTCGGCGAGCTCGGCCGCCTCCACGACCAGCGCCATGGCGAGGTTCTTCGGCGTGAGGTAGGGGTCCCAGTCACGGACTGCGGCGAAATCGCGCAGCCGCTGCTGAAGCTCGGTGATGTCCATGGGTCGGCAGTGTGCAAGCCCGGCGCGCACCGCTCAAGCGCCGTGTGCGCTGCAGGCGCCCCACAGCAACGCGGAAGAGAAATTTCCTGCCTCTGTTTTCAACATCAAGGTTTTATATATCTCTCTGGTCGTCTTAGTAGAGGCGGCCACCTTCTGTGGATAACTCGAAATTCCCGTTAAAAACCAACGACTTGGCGCAACCAAAAGTCTGTGTGCGGGACACCGGGATGCTGATGGATGAACAGACAACAAGCTCACCGGAACCGGGTCCGGGTGTGGAGAACCCGCTGGTTGCGAGAAAGTTTTCCACAGCCTTGTTGGCTTTACAGCTCAGCCGGACCTGCGCTAGCGATGCCGGATCTGGGGACAACCTGCTCGCTGGCCGCAGGCCGGCGTCAGTCGATGCCCACCACCTTGTGCATCTGGATCGACAGCTTCCACTGCGGATGGGCCATGCAATACGCGATGGCCGCCTTCGTGTTCTGCTTCTGCAGGAGGGAGTCCATCGGCTGCAGGAAGAAGTGGTCGAAGGCCAGGTCGGCGAAGCGTTCGGGCAGGGCCAGGGGCTGTGGATAAACCAGCTTCAACTCGTTGCCCCGGGTGAGCACGACTTCCGCGTCGGCCTTGGGGCTGACGCAGATCCAGTCCAGTCCCTCGGGGGCCGGCTGTGTGCCGTTGGTTTCGACGGCGATCTCGAAGCCGTGGACCTTGAGCGCGGTGATCAACGGGCCGTCGAGCTGCAGCAACGGTTCGCCGCCGGTGCAGACGACATACGGCGTGCCGGTCTTGCGACCTTGTTCGTCCCTGGGCCACTTTGCGTCGATGGCCTGCGCGAGGGCATCGGCTGACGCGAACTTGCCGCCGCCCTGCCCGTCGGTGCCGACGAAGTCGGTGTCGCAGAAGCTGCAGACGTCCTTCTCGCGATCCTGCTCGCGCCCGGTCCACAGGTTGCAGCCGGCAAAGCGGCAGAACACGGCGGCTCGGCCCGCCTGTGCGCCCTCGCCTTGCAGCGTGTAGAACATTTCCTTGACGGCGTAGGTCATACGGGGATCAGCTCCTCGAACGGACCGTGGCTGACGATGACGCCGCTGCCGCGGGTCTCGTACAGGTCGACGCGCTCCAGCGGCGGCAACTGGGCCTTGGCTTGCGCCAGCACCCAGGCGGCCAGGCTGGCCGTGTCCGAGTCGTCG
Organism: Roseateles sp.; assembly: GCA_039593255.1. Taxonomy (GTDB): domain Bacteria; phylum Pseudomonadota; class Gammaproteobacteria; order Burkholderiales; family Burkholderiaceae_C; genus Roseateles. The sequence continues at coordinate 137,215 of JBCNPQ010000001.1, read as the reverse complement.
AGGCCGGCGAGCTCGTGCAGTGGGTGGTGGTCCATGGCCTTGAAGATCGGATCGAACAGCAACTTCACGTCGCTGAAATCCATTGCCCAGCCGTAGACCTGGTCCAGCGGCGCGCCCAGGTGCAGCCGCAACGTGAAGGTGTGGCCGTGGATGCCGGCCAGCGGATGCCCGGTCGGTGCGCGCTGGAGCTTCACGGCGCTGTCGAGGGTGAATTCCTTCCAGATCCGGTAGCGTTCGCCGTCGAAGTTGGCACCGCTGGAGCCGGTCTCGTAGACGGTGACCCAGCTCAGCTCCGGCAGCTGGGGCTTCAGCCGTTCCCACAGCCAGGACGAGATCAGCTCGCTGGTCGGATTGGACAGGCCTTCGATCTCGTTCAGGCACTGGTAGTTCAGCTGCGCGTGGAACGGCGCCCAGAGATCGTCGAGGTGGTCGTAGTCGATGCTCAGGTCGCGCTCGCCGAGGTCCTGGTTGGCATGCAAGATCAGCTCGAAGCCGTGGCCATGCATGCGACCGCACTTGTGACCCATCGGGACGTTGGGCAACTGGTGCGCGGCCTGGAAGCGGTAACGGCGCCAGACATGGGCGTGGCCGTTGGCGTCCAGGTCGACACCGGAATTCGAGGTGCTCTGGATCCCGACCTGGGTGATGCCGGGCACCTTGAACTCCGAATCGAGGCGCTGCCGGATCCAGCGGGCGATGTTTTCGTCGGTGGGCTGCGGGATGTGGTGGTTCAGCAGCGCGTGGTCCAACGGCGCGATGCAGCGCTCAAGGCAGTCGCGCAGCGCGCCGACCTCGCCGCCGGGGAATGGCGCCCAGCCGGCGGGCAACTCGGCGCGGACGGTGGCCAGATAGCTGTGGCCGTGCAGGCCGCGGGAGCGGTGCCCGGGAGGGAGCGCGTCGATCTGACACGCCGATTCGAACCCCGCCGAGGCGGTGAACAGGGAAGCAGGAAAAGCAGACATTCCGAGAGTGTGACACGCTCGCTTTTCTTATCTTCTTGTATTGAATATCTCCTTGGTCGTATTGGTAGGTGTTTGCCAGTTTCTGTGGACAAGCCTCAAATCGCCTGACGGAACAAGGACTTGCGCGCGGAGCAACCGTGTGGGCCGAACCCGGGGCAACCGAGGGACGGCGAGACAACAACTTCCGCGAGCGCGGAACCGGTGTGGACAAGCTGCCAGTTGTTCAACGCGAGTCCCCAGGGTTGTGCACAGGCCCGCCATCAAGACAAATCGACGGTCAGGACGAAAAAATGCCCCGCAACGGCGAGGCTTCCTGAGGGGCCGGAAAGAGACGGCAGCGATCACTTCTTGTCCGGCCAGATGCTCTCCAGCATCTGCGCCAGGCGGGCGCCGCCCTTGATGACATTCAACCGGGTCTGCTCGAGGCTGCGGGCTTCGTAACCCACCGGCGGCGTGGCCAGCCAGCGCGGGCCGCGCAGGCTCTGCTGGCGGGCACCGAAGCTCATGCCTTCGAACGCATCGCGGGCGCCCAGCAGCGACTCGCTGGCCCATTGCACCGGCCACTCGTCCGGATTGCCGGTCGCCGGCGTCACGTTCTTCGCCAACGCGGGCATCGCGGCGAGCTGCTCGCTGCTCAGGCGGCCTGGCAGTCCGTCCCAGAAACTGTGCAGGTTGCCGCCCGGCGTGCCATCCGGCTTCGGCAAGGTGATGGCGTTGGCGCCGACCGTGTGCGTCAGCGGATCCGCGCCCTGCTGGTCCGGATCGTACGGCTTGCCGTCCGCGTCCAGGTACAGCGAGCCCATGTGCAGCGGCTGATGCATGTCGCCCAGCGCGTGCACGACCAGCGCCAGCGCGTCGCGCTCGTTGAAGTCCATCGGCGGGGTCTGCTTGCCGCTCTTCAGGAACAGGATCGCCGCCTTCAGCGCCGGCACGATGTCGTGATCGCTCGTGCCGATCGCGCCCGCGACGTATCGACCCCGCTGGATGGCGACATTGGCGTAGTGGTACTGCTTGTTGCAGGACTCCTCGCCCGGCTTGGGCTGGCACTGTTCGAAGTTGCGCTTCACGTAGTCGCGCATCCGGGCCTCTTCCTCGGCGTTGTTCTCGAACACCGCGCACTCGGCGAAGCGGCCGGTCGCCGCGTACTTGAAGTCGTTGCCGGTATCGATGCCCTTCACGCAGTCGTCCCACACGGCGATGTCGCGCAGCGAGACCGGACCCAGGATCCGTTGGACCTCGGCCTCGGCACGATGGCCCTTGATCAACTGGGCCGCGATTTCACCGACGGTGTTGTGGCCGACGGCCCCGAATCCGAGGGCTTGGCCGCAGCACGCCGCCAGGAGCGACAGCGCGGCGAGGCCGCGCGCAAACGATTTGGTCATGACAGGAAACCCATGTCGAACGAGGCGCCGGCGAGCTGCCGGCAGGGGATGGCGGATTGTGCATGGGGCGTCGTGACAGCCATCAACGGAGATTCCCGCGTGGCGGCGCGAACCGGGCGCATCGCGCAGCAACGGCCCGGGATTTACCTGGGCTTAACCGATGCCGGACAGCCGCTCCCCTGCCCTGCCGTCGCACGCTCCGTTATGCGGCGACCGCATGTCGATTCATCAAGGGCTTCGTTCGGCAAATGAGCGCGGCTGCCTAAGCTCGTCCCCATCATTTCAGGAGTCCCTCGCATGAGCATCACCGCCATCAATGTCCGCAACCAGTTCCGCGGCACCATCAAGGAAATCGTCGAAGGCCCGGTCGTGTCGGAGGTCGACGTGCAGACCGCCGGCGGACTGATCGTCACCTCGGTCATCACGACGCGCTCGGTGAAGGAACTCAACCTGACGGTCGGCAAGGAAGTCGTCGCGCTGGTGAAGTCCACCGAGGTGTCGATCGCGACCCTGTGAACGTCCACCCGCCGATCCGCAGGAGACCGCCATGGCGCTCTACCCACATCGCGCGGCACAGCGCACCGGCAGCGCGGAACCGCGGCTGCTGATCATCCCGGGTCTGCACGACAGTGGACCGGCCCATTGGCAGAGCTGGCTCGAACAGCAGTACCGTGACGCCCACCGGGTGAGGCAACGGGACTTCAGCCAGCCGGATCTCGAACGATGGGCCGATCGCATCCACGCGCGGATCGAGAACGCCGGACCCGGCGAGTGGATCGCGGTGGCGCACAGCTTCGGCTGCCTGGCGCTGGCGCATCACCTGCAGCGCCATCCGGATTCGCCGGTGCGCGAGGCGCTGCTGGTGGCGCCGGCGGAACCGGACAAGTTCGGTCTCGCGGAGAGTCTGCCGCACCAGCGCCTGGGTCGTCCGACGGCGCTGATCGCCAGCCAGAACGATCCGTGGATGAGCGCGTCGAGCGCGCTGCGCTGGGCGACGCGCTGGGGCAGCAGCTACAGCAACATCGGGCTGGTCGGACACATCAACACGGAGTCCGGATTCGGTCCGTTCCCGCTGGCCAAGCGCTGGGTCGAGGCCGCCCGGGCTCGCGCCGCGCGTGAGCGCCGACCCGAGCGCGCGAGCATCCTGGAGTGGTCGTTCTCGGTCTGATCGAGAACGTCATCTTCAATCATGGATTGAAATAGGTTCAATCGTTCGCCTCTTCATTGAAAGTCGGATGGGCGGAACACTGCGTTCCTTCAAGACCGACTCCTGAACGAGGAACGCATGAACACACTCACTCACCGCATCCGCCGCACGCTCGGTGCCGTCGGGGGCACCCTGGCATTGAGCGCCGCCATGGCGCCTGCGCTGGTGCCTCCCGCGACCGCGGCGACCACCGGCCAGCTGGAAGTGGTCGCGGAATTGCCGATCCGTCCCGGCAACGTGACCCCGGGGCCGAACGGCCGTCTTTTCGCCACGGTCCATCCGCTCGGCGCTGCCGCCGATGCCCAGCTGATCGAGATCACCGGCCGGGACAGCTACAAGCCCTGGCCCTCGTCCACACTTCAGCGCGGGACCGCCGCCGCGAGCGACGACCGCATCGATTCCCCGCTTGGCATCACCCTGGATGGCCGGGGCCGCGTCTGGATCGTCGACATGGGCTTGAACCTCGGCAAGACCCGCCTGTGGGCCTTCGACGCCGCCACGGGACGGCAGGTCCATCGCATCGAACTTCCTCAGGAGATCGCCCCCAAGGGCAGCTTCGTCCAGGACCTGGTCGTGGACGACCGCGCCGGCTGGATCTACCTGGCCGACATCGCCAATCCAGGCCTGATCGCCGTCGAGATCGCCACCGGTCGCGCACGCCGGTTCAGTGGCCATCCCTCGCTCCAGGCCGAGCCCGATGCCGTGATGACCATCGGCGGCAAACCGATCCAGTTCCAAGGCAAGCCCGCGAGCGTGGCGGTCAATCCGATCACCCTGTCCGCCAACCACGAGACAGTGTTCTTCGGCGCGATGAATGGCCGGAACTGGTACGCCGTCCCTGCGAAACTGCTGCGCTCCGGCGTCGATGACACCACCACCGCGGCAGCGATCCGACGCATCGGCCCCAAACCGGTCTCCGACGGCGCGGCTACCGACGCGCGCGGCCACCACTTCTTCACCAACGTGAACGAAGGCGGCATCGATCGACTCGGCCCCGACGGCAAGCTTGTGCCGCTGGTCCGCGACGCCCGCCTGGACTGGCCCGACAGCGTGCACCTGAGCGACTCGCCCTGGCTGTACATCTCGGTCAACCAGCTCTACAAGACACCTGCATTCAGCGGCACGGACGACGGCGGCACCCCGCCCTACCGGATCATGCGCGTCTGGTCGGGGGAAACCACCCGCTGAGTCGACAGCCGGACCTTCCGAACGGCTGAGCGTTTCGAGGCCCTGGCAGGGAGTGTCAGGGTCTCCGCATTTTTTCGCTCGTTTCCGGCGTGTTGTCGTCGTGCGCCTCGGGCGAAAGGTGTCAGGGCTTGTCAGGCTCTGCGCATTTCTTTGAGGCGGTTTCGGAGGTTCCAGACGCCGGTCGGCCAAGCGCGGGCTCTCCACGGGGCGAGGGGGCTCCCTCCAGGACCCCCTCGCCCCATTCCGGCCCCATGCACACTCGCTGACTTCGCCTCCTCTCGACGACCGAGGGCGGTAGCCATCCATCGCGGAATCACGGAGCGCGTGATTCACAGAGGACCGCCATTCCGGTTTCTTCGAATCCCGGAAGTAAGGAAACAAGGAAGCCGACGCCTTGTGAGGGTCAAGCCCATTGCCTAGCATCGCGCCCATGCATGCCCCGCTCACGAAGCACCCGTCCCCCCTGCCCGCCATGCAGCCGGCCGCGCGGAAGCTGGCGTCGATCGCCACGCTCGCGCTCATGTTCGCGCTGCCCACGCTGAACGCCACTCCCGCCGTCGCAGCCTCGGACCGGTCCGCCACCGACGAAGTCCAGGTGCGATTGATCAGCGCCTCCTCGCAGGTGACGCCCGGTCAGACCCTGCTTCTCGCACTCGAGCAACGCATCGCGCCTCACTGGCACACGTACTGGAAAAACCCCGGTGACTCCGGACAACCCACCAGCATCGAATGGACCCTGCCCAAGGGCGCCAGCGCCAGCAACATCCTCTGGCCCGCACCGAAACGCTTCGACGTCGGCCCCATCACCAACTACGGCTACGAAGACCAGGTCCTGCTGCTGACCGAGATCACACTCCCTCAAGGCCTGACCCCCGGGTCGACCACCTCCCTGACCGCCGATGCCACCTGGCTCGTCTGCCGCGAGGAATGCATCCCGCAACAAGCGACGCTGTCACTCTCGCTCCCGGTCGGTGCCGCGACAAAGGACTCGCCCGATGCGAAGGCACTGATCGACGCCCGCGCTGCCCTGCCCCGCAAGGCGCCCTTCACGGCATCGGCTCGTCTCGAAGGCAAGGACCTGTTGGTGACCTGGCCCATCACCGCGCAGGCCGACCTCAGGCAAGCGCTGTTCATGCCGGACGACTGGGGCCGAATCCAGCACGCGGCCAAGCCGCAGCTCGATCGCACAGGCAGCGACTGGCGCCTGCGCGTGCCAGTCGGCGACGAGCCAGCCATCGCGGGCAAGCCATTGAACGGCCTGCTGCTGGTGGACGGCCAGGCGTGGGAAGTCAACATGGCGGTCACGGGAGCCGTGACAACCAGCAGTCCCGCGACTGCGACGACTTCGCCGGTGAACGCGACGTCGGCGGGCGATCGCCTCGCCGCCGCGGGTTCCAGCCCCGGAGCAGGAACCGACCTCGGCCTGTGGGCCGCGATGGGACTGGCGCTGGTCGGCGGGCTGATCCTGAATCTCATGCCCTGCGTGTTCCCGGTGCTGGCGATCAAGGCGCTGGGTTTCCTGCACGGCAATGCCGGCGAACACCGGCGTCAAGGGCTGGCCTACACCGTCGGCGTGCTGGCCGCGTTCGCGGTGCTGGGCTTCGTGCTGCTGGCCCTGCGCGGCGCCGGCGGCAGCGTGGGCTGGGGCTTCCAGTTCCACTCGCCCGTGTTCGTGCTGCTCCTGGCTTGGCTGATGTTCGTCATGGGCCTGTCGCTGACGGGCCAACTGCAGATCGGCGCCGGGCTGGCGGGCGTCGGGCAAGGCCTGGCGAGCAAGTCCGGACTCGCCGGCAGCTTCTTCACCGGCGTGCTCGCGACTGTCGTCGCCACACCCTGTACCGCGCCGTTCATGGGCGCGGCGATGGCCTATGCGCTGGCGCAGCCGGCGCTCGAGTTGATGGCGGTGTTCCTGTCGCTGGGCCTGGGGCTGGCATTGCCCTATCTCGCACTGGCCTGGTGGCCGGCGCTGCAGCGTCGCATGCCGCGTCCGGGCGCGTGGATGGAAGTGCTCAAGCAGGCGCTCGCGTTCCCGATGTTCGCGGCGGCCATCTGGCTCGTCTGGGTGATCGCCCAGCAGGCCGGACCGATGGGCGTGCTGGTCGCGCTCGGAGGCATGGGCCTGCTGGCCCTGGCGGCCTGGGCCCGCTCGGTGAGCCGCGGTGCTTCGATGCGCTGGCAATGGACCGGCGGTGGCGTGGCGCTGGCGGGCTTGATCGCAACGGCCGCGCTGGCGCCGGCGCTGTCGTCGCTGGACAGCGCGGCGCCGGCGGTCGCCGAGTCGTCGGGCAATCGATCGCCGATGGCCGCCTCGCTCGACCATGAGCCCTACACCCCGGAACGCCTGGCGCAGCTGCGTGCGCAGGGCAAGCCGGTGTTCGTGAACCTGACGGCGTCGTGGTGCATCACCTGCCTGGTGAACGAGCGCGTGGCCCTGTCCACCGACGAGGTGCGCCAGGCCTTCGAGCAACAAGGCGTGACCTACCTCAAGGGCGACTGGACGCGCCAGGATCCGCGCATCACCGAGCTGCTGAAGCAGCACGACCGCAGCGGCGTTCCGCTGTACCTGTTCTATCCCGCCGGAACGGGCAACGGCGCTCAGGTGCTGCCGCAGTTGCTGACGCCCGGCATCGTCACCACGGCCCTGCGGGCCGGCGCGTCCTGAGCCTGTCCCGGCTCTTGGCTCGTCCTGGCTCGTCCTGGTTTTTTCCCGGCGCATCGCCGTTTCATCCTGGAGACCCTGTCATGAACCTCCCAATGATTTCCACGACCTCGTCCCTCCGTGGCGCGCTGTCGCGCCGCGCCGTGCTGGCCGGCGCCGCCCTCGCGGCGACGATGACGTTCGGCGGCCTGGCCCATGCGCAGGCGCAGATCGACCAGCCCGCGCCCGCCTTCAGCGCGACGACGGCCGACGGCAAGACGGTCACGCTGGACAGCTACAAGGGCAAGACCGTGGTGCTCGAGTGGACCAACCACGACTGCCCCTTCGTGAAGAAGCACTACGGCAGCGGCAACATCCCCGCGCTGCAGAAGGAAGCGACGGCGCAAGGCGTCGTGTGGCTGCAGGTGATCTCGTCGGCGCCGGGCCAGCAGGGCCATGTCGACGGGGCGACGGCGATCAAGCTCAACAAGGACCGCGGCTCGGCGCCGACGCAGGTGCTGCTGGATCCGAGCGGCCAGTTGGGCAAGGCCTACGGAGCGCAGACCTCGCCGCACCTGTTCATCGTCAATCCGCAAGGCGTGCTGGTCTACAAGGGCGGCATCGACAGCATCGCGACCGCCAAGGCGGACGACATCGCCAAGGCCGATCCCTATGTGAAGACCGCCTTGAGCGAGCTGGCCGCCGGCAAGAAGATCACGCACGCCAGCACCAAGCCCTACGGTTGCTCGATCAAGTACGGCAGCTGAGGGCTCAGCGGTCTTCCCGCCAGTAGTAGCCCTTGCCGCGCATGCACGAGGACTGCGCCTGATAACGCCGGCCATCGTTCGCATCGATGATCTGCGTGTAGGCCGGCGTGGTGGTGGTCTTGCAGTCGGTGGTATCGCCCTTCTTCGTGCACTTCTTGCTTTCGGTGGTGGACGCTCCGAACTGCGAGCTGCTGGTGATCGACGGCGGATACATGCGAGCGGCTTCGCGCTCGCAGTCGAACAGGTCGCGATCGGTGTCCACCGGCGAAGCGCCTTCGCGCAGCCATTGGCCGGAGGAACAGCCACCCAGCAAGCCCATCAGCAGCACGCCGCCAAGCGCGGCACCGGTCCAACGAGGAAGGCGGCCGTCAGTAGAACGGGTCATTCGCAAAGCTCCACTAAAAAACAAAGGGGGCGCACACTCTTTGCGGAAGCGAGTTGGAGGGCAATAGCTTCAGTCGGTCAATGTGATCAAGGCATCGGTCGTTGCGCCTCGTCGGAGCAGTGGCATGTCTGTCCGGGCTGCTTCGAACTGTCGCTTTCTCATACGTCCTCGCCGTGATCGTGTTGTTCAGGTGGGGTGCGGACGAGATGGCCACGGCCAGCCGTTACAGTTCGCGAACAACAGAGAGCGGATGGGATGACGGACAGACGAGCGTGGGAGGCGACCGATCCTGGGGCCGGACCGCTGGAGCGCATGCTTCACCAGGGCCGCCGGAGCGAGATCGTCCAGGTCGACGATGGCCAGGGCGGCACGGCGCTGATCAAGCGGCTGCGCGATCCCCGCGCCGACCCGACCACGGTCGCCCGGCTGCGCCGGGAATTCGAGATCGCGCAGCGCCTCGATGCTGCCTTCGTGCTGCGCCCGCTGGCGCTGGTCGAGCATGACCGCCGGGCGGCCCTGCGCCTGCCGGACCTGGGGGCGGAAACGCTGCGTCAGCGCCTGCAGCGCGGCACGCTGGACAACGACGAACTGATCCAGATCGCGCTCGACCTGGTCGAGGGCCTCCAGCACCTGCACGGCCAGCGGCTGATCCATCGCAACCTCGGACCGGGTCAGGTCGTGCTGCTCCCCGGCGCGGGCCGGGAAGCACGCAAGGCGCTGATCGCGGACCTCGGCCTGGCGGCGGAGATCGAACGCGAGCGGCCACTGGTCCAGCGCGCCGAACTGATCGAAGCCTCGCTCGCGACGCTCGCGCCCGAACTCACCGGCCGGATGAGCCGCGATGTCGACTACCGCGCCGATTTCTACAGCCTGGGCGCGACGCTGCTGGAGGCGCTGACCGGCGCGCCGCCGTTCAGCATCGACGATCCCGCCCGCGCCGTGCATGCGCACCTGGCGCTGGCGGCGCCCATGGCGACGACGCGCAACCACCAGGTCTTCGCGCCGTTGGCGCAGGTCGTCGCGCACTGCCTGCACAAGGAGCCCGAAGGCCGCTACCAAAGCCACCAGGCGCTGCGTCACGACCTGCAGCTCTGCCAGGCCGCGCTCGAACAGGGGCGCGGCCTTCCTGGGTTCGAGCCCGGCCAGGGCGACGCCGCGGTGCGCTTCCAGCCGAGCGGACGCCTGTATGGGCGCGACATCGCGCAGGCTCAACTCGGCCAGGCGTTCGAGGACGCGGCCTCGGGACAAGCCGGCGGTGCCGGGCTGGTGGCGGTGGCGGGCTTCTCGGGCATCGGCAAGACCGCGCTGGTGCTGGCGGCCCAGCGCAGCCTGCTGGCCCAGCGCGGGCATTTCGCGGCGGCCAAGTTCAACCAGTACGGGCAGGACCGTCCCTACGGACCGCTGCTGCATCTGCTGCTGCAGCGAGCGGCGCAAGTCCTGGCCCTGCCCGCGCCGCAGCAGTCGGTCTGGCGCGAGCGGCTGCGCGAGCGTCTGGGCGCGAATGCGGCGCTGCTCGCGCAGGCCCTGCCGGAGATGACGCCGCTGCTGGCGCTGGACACGCCGCTGATGCCGGTCGGTCCGGCCGAATCCGAGAACCGCTTCCTGCGCGCCGTCAGTCAGGGCTTCGCCGCGCTGGCCCGGGAAGGCGAGCCGCAGACGCTGTTCCTCGACGACTGGCAATGGGCGGACCGCGCGTCGCGCCGACTGTTGCGCGAATGCCTGCACGACGCGACGCTGCGCCACACGTTGTTCGTCGTCGCGTATCGCGACAACGAGATTCCGCCAGGTCATCCGATCGCGCAGGAACTCGCGGAACTGCGACAGCAATTGGGCGAACGCTTCATGCCCTTGCGTGTGGGCCCCTTGGGACTCGACGACACGCGGCACCTGCTGGCCGACAGCCTGCATCGGGACCCGGACGCGCACGACGCCGGCCTGTGCGAGCTGGCCCGCCTGTGCCAGACCCGCACGGCGGGCAATCCGTTCTTCCTGCGCCGGTTGCTGGAGGACCTGGTCCGTCGCGGCCTGATCCACCACGACACCGCGGCACAGCGCTGGGACTTCGCGCTGGAGCGGATCGCCGCGACGCGCACGGCGGACAACGTCGTCGCGCTGATGCTGCAGCAGCTGGAGCGCCTGCCGGACGCCACGCGCCAGGCGCTGAGCGTCGCCGCGTTGCTCGGTGCCGGTTTCAGCCTGGACAGCCTGGCCACCGCCGTGGACGCACCCGCCGAGGCGCTCGCCATCGACCTGCTGCCGGCGCTGCAGGCGCAGCTGCTGGTGCCAGCGAGTGCGCTGTACCGCTACGCGCCCCAGCTGCAAGGACAGGCCAGCGAATCGGTGCGCTACGCCTTCGCGCACGACCGCGTGCAGGAGGCGGCGCTGCAGCGCATCGCGGCCGACCAGCGACCGGCGCTGCAGCTGCGCATCGGCCGCCTGCTGCGCGACAGCCACCACGCGGCGAGCCCGGATGCGCCGCTGCCCTATGCCGTGCTGCATCACCTCAACGCATCGCGCCTGCTGCTCCGCGAGACCCACCACGAGGCCGAGCGTCTCGCGCTGGCCGGATTCAACGCCCAGGCCTCCCGCCAGGCGATGGACGCCGCCGCGTTCGAACCCGCCGCCGACTACGCCGAGCTCGCGCTCGAGCTGGCGCCCTGCTCGCCCGAACGCGCGGCCTGGCTGCACCACGCGGCGCGGATGGCCTACCTCGCCGGACGCCCGTCGCGCATGGACGCGCTGCTGGAATCGGCGCTCGCCGACGCCGAGGACAACGCCCAGCGCGCCCGTCTGCTCGAAGTCCGCATGGAGGCCTTCTACGCGCAGGGCCGGTTGGCGGAGACGGTCGACCTGGGGCTGGAGCTCTTCCTGCTGCTCGGCGCGGAGCTGCCGCGCGCCGGCGGCCCCGACGCGATGGCGCAGGTCATGCAGCTGTTGGCCGACCTCCAGCAGGAGATCGCCGGCATCGGCCTGGATACGCTGGCCGCGCGCGGACCGATGCGCGACGAACAGCGGCTGCTGCTGATCTCGATCGCCGCCAAGATGACCGCCGCCGCCTACATCGTGCGGCCGGCCCTGCTGCCCTTGCTGACGCTGTTCCAGGTCCGGCTGATGGTCGACCACGGCCATGTGCCGCAGGCGCTGTCGGCGTACTCGGTGCTGGGGCTGATGTGCGCCGAATTCCTTGGCGACTACCGCTTCGCCCACGACCTGGGCCGCATGTCGACGGCGCTGGTCGAGCGGCACGGCTGGATGCAGGTCCTCGCGCATGCGGGCTTCTCCTTCCACGCCTTCCTGAGTCACTGGGTGCAGGGACTGCGCGTGAGCATGGACGGCCTGATGCGCACGCATCTCAACGGCCTGGAATTCGGCAACCTGCGGCATGCGGGCCTGGGCCTGTATGTGCACGACGTGCATGCGCTGCTGTCCGGGATGCCGCTGCCGGCGCTCGAGGATCAACTGGTCGCGCACGGCCAGCGCCTGCGCGCGATGCGCCAGCCCGTCGCGGCGGACTACGAGGACGCGTTGCTCGGCCTGGTGCGCGCGCTGCGTCAACCGCGGTTGCCGGAGGAGAACGTCGACGGCGTCGAGGCGTTCGCGCGCACCTACGGCGAGCGGCAGGACCAGACGGGCCTCATGTTCCTGCACGGCTGGCAGGCGGTGCTGCATTTCGTCGCCGACCGGCCGGAACCCGCGCTGCGACTCGCCCTCGAGGCCCGCGCGCTGTTCGCGGCCGGACGCGGCATGCATGCGCAATCGCTGTGGCTGTTCATCGCGGCCTGGGCGGCGCAACGCGTGGCCCTCGCGGGCGGCCCGCGTGACCTCGCGCTCGAGGACGACGCGTTGAAGCGGCTGCGACGCTGGGCGGACGCCGGACCGGGCCATCTGCACGACCGCGTGGCGCTGCTGCAAGCGCAGCAGGCGATGCTGTCGGGCGCGCCGGAGGAAGACATCGACCGGCTGCTGGCCCTGGCACTGGAAGCCGCCGACGGGCCGCACGGCACGCCGCTCGACCGGGCCGCGGTGCTGCGGGCGCAGGTCGACGCGTGGCGCGAGCGCGCGTCCTCGCGTGCGGACCGGGCCCGCCAGCGCCTGCATCAAGCCTGGAAGGACTGGGGCGTGACGGCGCTCGCGGGCGGGGCGCTGAACCTGCCGCTCGAGGACGACGCCGCATCGCCCGGCCCGTCGGCCGAGGTCCTCGACCTCCGCGCCGATGCCGCCGACCTCAGCACGCTGACCAAGGCCGTGCAGGCGATCAGCAGTCAGCCGGATCTGCCGCGGCTGCTGCGCCGGCTGCTGGAGGTGGTCGCCGAGAACGCCGGTGCGCAACGCGCGGCGATCGTGCTGGCGAGCGGCAGCTCCGGCGCTTCGCGCTGGGTCCTGCAGGCCGAGGCGACGCTCGGGGAACTGCCGCGCCTGCACCTGCTCGAGCAGCTGCCGCTGGAGAACGCCGGCGAACAGCTGCCGCTCGCGCTGATGGGGCGCGTGCTGCGCGACGGCCGGCGCGAGTTGATCGTCGACGCGCGCGGCCTGGCGACGATGGAGGACTACTTCCAGCGCCATGCCGCGCCGCCGCGCTCGGTGCTGGCGCTGCCGCTGCTCAAGCAGGGGCAGACGGTGGGCGCGCTGTACCTGGAGAACGCCGCGGCGGCGGGCGTGTTCACGGAGGGGCGCGTGAGCTTCCTGGAGCTGCTCTGCGCCAACGTCGTCAACGCGGTGGACAACGCGCGGCTGGTGTCCGAGCTCCAGGAGCTCAACACCAGCCTGGAGCGCCGCGTCGCGCAGCGCACCCGCGAGCTCGCCGACAGCGAGGAACGCCTGCGCGCGGTGCTGGACCACGCGCCGATCCCGATGGTCGTGACGCGCGAACGCGACGCGCTGATCGTCTACGCGAACGGGCCGTCGGCGTCGATCGCGGGGCGGACGCTGGACGAGCTGGTCGGCAAGCCCGCGATCAGCTTCTACCGCGAGCCCGGCGAGCGCGACCGCATGCAGCTGAAGTTCAAGGAGCAGGGCCGGCTGCAGGGCGAGGAGGTCTGCCTGCTGGCGGCCGACGGCAGCGAGCTGTGGATGCTGCTGTCGATGGTGCCGGTGGTGTACGACGGCGCGGCATCGGTGCTGAGCACGCTGGTCGATTTCACCGATCGCAAGCGGCTGGAGATCGAGCTGCAGCGGCTGGCCACGACGGACGCGCTGACCGGCGCGGCCAATCGGCGCTGCTTCCTGGAGCACGCGGAGGCGGAACTCGCGCGCAGCCGGCGCTATGGCCTGGAGATGTCGCTGGTGATGATGGACGTCGACCACTTCAAGCGCATCAACGACACGCTGGGCCATGCGCGCGGCGACGCCGCGCTGTGCCGCCTGGTGCAGCTGTGCGCGCAGATCGTGCGCAAGCAGGACCTGCTGGGACGTCTGGGCGGCGAGGAGTTCGGGCTGCTGCTGCCGCAGACCTCGCTGGAAGACGCGACCCACCTGGTGGAGCGGCTGCGGCACCACATCGAGGTCAGCGGGCTGGAACTCCAGCCGGGCGCGCCGCCGGCGTCGCTCACGGCGAGCTTCGGCGTGACCGCCTTGCGCCTCGAGGACCTGCGGGCGGAAGAGCTGCTCGGCCGCGCGGACCAGGCGCTCTATCGCGCGAAGGACGGCGGACGCAACCGCGTCGAACGCCAGGCCTGAGCCGACCGGATCCGCGCTCTCAGGGATCGATGCGCGAAGGCTTGGACCGCTCGCGATAGAACGCGTCGAAGCGGGCCGCGTAATGGGCCTTGGTCTCCGGCGTGATCCAGCGCATGAGGCCCTGGCGCAGGTTGGCGGCACCCTCGGGACGGCCGTAGGCCTTGTCGATGCCGCGGATCGCGGCGAGGCCCCACGGCGTGCGCGGGCAGGCGATGCCGGCCATCACCAGGTCGCTGGCGCCCTGGATCGGCACGCTGACCAGGTCGTCCGGATTGCCGGCCATGACCAGCGCCATGTCCATCTCCACCGAGTAGTCGGCGCGTCCCAGGCTGAGCATCTGCAGCACGCGCGCGCCGAAGTCCTTGGGCGAGTAGAGCGAGACCGTGCTGTCGACCGGGCGGGCGGCCAGCATCTCGTCGAGCACGGGCCCGTAGCTGCGGCCGTCGATCAGCGCGCCGCGCAGCCCGCGATCGGCCAGCAGCCGGGACAGCTGCACTTCGCCGGCGGCGTTGCGCGGCACGCGCGGGAGCTTGTCGCGCCGCACGATCAGGCCGGGCGGCGGCGTCAGCTGCGTGTTGATGAAGTAGGCGGCCTTCTCCCGATCGGGCGTTCGGACCACGTTGGCGCGGCACACCTCCTCGCCGTTCTCGATCATCTGCCAGCTGCGCTTGGCGTTGGCGAAGACGATCTCGTGCTGGACGCCGGGCCACTGCTTCTCGAGGTAGGCGGTCACGCGACCGGTGACGCCGCTGGCGTCCGCGCCCGACATCTGCGGCGTGTGGTCGGAGGCGAGCCAGGTGATGCGGGTCACCGACGGTGACGGTGCCGATTGCGCAAAGGCGCCGCCGCCCGCCCCGCTGATCGATAGCAGGACACAGCAGATCGCGGAGCGCGCCCGTGATCGGATACGAAAGAGTTTCACGGGGTCAAGCATAAGCCGCCTCTAGAATGCCGCCATTCGGACGTGCGCCGTTTGGCAAATGGCCTCGAGAGAAGGCCATCCGCGGCGCGCGCAGGGAGGAAACATGTCATTGCCCATTGCATGGCCGTGCGCTCGCACGGCCGTCTGTTGTTGTGCCGCTCGCGAGGAGCGATGCGCCTCCGATCCCCCATCCACCGTCCGCGCCCGCACCGTCTGGTGTGGCGGCGCAGCCATGTCCCAGGAAAACGCCCAACCATGACACGTCTCGCCACTGGCCAGCGCATCGCATTGCCGTTGATCTGTTTGACCGCGCTCCTGAGTGCCATGGAGCTTCGAGCGGCGCCCGCAGAGGAAAGCCCCGCGCCCGTGACCGTGCAGCGGTATCGCTACGACGCGGGCGGGCGGCTCGTGGCCCAGGAACTTCAATCTGGACCGGGTGCCGCGGAGAGCTTCGAGCTCGATGCGGCGGGAAACCGAACAAAGGCCGTCCGCTCCCAAGGCGCTGCGCCCAAGCGCTTCACGCCGTCGGTTCCGCCAGCAGCCATGCAGGCGATCCTGTCGATCCTTCTTGAAGATTGAGCAGCCACTCGAATGATCCATATCAACAAGTTGGGCCCCCGCCTCTGTGCCGGGTCCCTTGCAGTGGCCTGTGCGCTGAATACCGCTGCAGCCACCTTCGAAGCGGTCGTGGCTTTTCCCGACCTGGCGCAGGAGGATGAGCTAGGCGTGGACATCGTGTCCGGGCTGCCTTCCCTGGACCTGCTGGCGTTGAAATTCGGTCCCAACCGCGAACTGAAGTTCAGGTCGGTGGCCGGCGGGCTCTTTGCCGGATCGGGCCTGGACAACAACTACCGCGGCACCATCGAATGGGTTCCCGCCGATGGTTGGTACTCCGATCCACAGCGGCGCTCGCAGTATCTGGTCTCCATGGGACCGATGACTGAGCGCTTCTACAAGACGGACGCCGGTTTCCAATCCGTCAACAAGGGCGGCAGGCTCAGCGAAGACGCAGACGGCTACGACTACATCGCCTCCGACGGCACCCGTGTCCGCTTCAAGAAGGGCCTGTGGTACCGGTCGTGGCTGATCACGCCGGCGACCGCTGTCGCGGTGTCGGTCACCAACCCGTCCGGTCCGGTGGCCAAGATCAATTGGAAGACGGAGAGCCTGTTCGTCAACGGCGCCGCCAGCTCCTACCTCCAGAGCCGGATCCAGTCGGTCGAATTCTCGGATGGTTACCTGCTCAAGTTCGAGTACGAAGGAAACCGCGCCCAGGCCTCCGACAAGCTGACCGAAGCGTGGCTGCGCCAGAGGCGCGCCTATGCCATCAATCGGGTCTACGAGTACTGCGATCCGATGGCGGATACGTGCAACACGTCGCTGTCGTGGCCCACGGCCACGATCGCGTGGGACACCACCAAGGTCTGGTTGCCCAATACCTCCAAGTTGGAGCCCAACGTGCTGACCGTCACCCAGCCCAGCGGCGCGGTCACGAAGGCCAAGACGAACTCCGATGCCAAGATCACGGAGATCCGCTACCCAGGTTCGACGGAGTACACGACGCGATTCGAGTACTGCGGCAATCCCGACAAGTACAGCTGCTATTGGTGGAACGGCACCGAAGGATCGGTGATCCTCGGCCGTGTCATGTTCGGCTACAAGAACGGCCAGAAGTGGACCTACTCGACGGCGCCGCAGACCTTGGGCAACTATGTGGCCCTGTTCTATTCGTCCGGCCCGAACGGTACCAAGCGGGTCGCGCGCCGCATCACGCAGAACTCCGGCGTGCTGGCGTCGGTGGAAGAGACCGACGGCCGTGGCGTCAGTTACGCAGCCGATGATCGCAACCTGCCGACGTCCGCATCCGCACCGGGCCTCGCCCCAATGACAGCCACTTTCGACGGGCGCGGCAATCGCATCAGCGTCAGCCAGACGGGCAAGCTCCCTTCGGGAGAAGAACAGACGGTCACCACCTCGGCGACCTTCAAGGAAGGCTGCACGGCGGAAGATCCCTCCTGCAACAGGGCGACGACATACACCGATGCAAACGGGCGCGTGACCCGTTACTTCTACAGCAGCCAGACAGGCCTGCTTGAGCGTCAGCAGATGCCCGCGGTCAACGGCGTGGTGGCGGAGGTCCGCAACGAATATGTGCAGCTCCAGGCGATCTTCCTCACCGGTCCGGGGACGACCGGATTCTCAGGGGTGTCCGAAACGAAGATCGCCAGGATCACCGAGTGCACGACCGGTGGAATGACCGACGGCGTGTGTGACGTTGCCGGAGCGGGCGTGGTGACCGAGATGGACTACGACGCCGCGGCCAATTTGCAATTGAAGTCGGTGAAGAAGACCTGGAACGGAGAGTCCCAGTTGACCTGCTTCAGCTACGACAGATTTGGCAACCGAACATCGACGCGCAACATGACCAACGTGTCGGGAGGCTGCCAATGAAGGCGATCGTCTCCCGATGGCATCGTGTTCCCGCGCTTGCCGTCCTGCTGTTGGCGGCGGTGTCCGCCGTCGCGCAGGATCGGGTCACGGATTCCCGCTACGACGAGCGTGGCTTGTTGATTGCCAAGGTGTTCCCGGCCACCGCTGGACAGGCTACGCGCATGGCCGAACGCTACGGTTATACCGACGGAGCCCCGACACGCGTCGAGAAGGGCGTGCTCGCGGGCTCGCCCGACGATCCGCAGAACTGGGGTCAACGATTCACCGTTACCGAGACGGCGACCACCACCCATGACGCCAGAGGGAATCGAATCAAGCTGGACATGACGACCAGCGGCGGCTTCCGTGAGGTGCTGCAGTACTCGTACGACGCGTTCGACCGCGTGGTCTGCGAGGCGCAGCGGATGGACCCTTCGAGGTTCGATGCGCTGCCGGAAGACGCTTGCGCACTGTCCAATCCCGATGCGGCAGAACCTGACCGCATCGTCAAGAAGACCTACGACACCGAAGGACGGGTCCTGACGGTCACCCACGCCTGGGGCACCTCGGCGCAGCGCACGGTGCTGACGCATACCTACACCGCGGCAGGTTCGGTGGCGACCGTCAAGGATGCCAACGGCAACTTGTCTACCAACGAGTACGACGTCTTCAACCGGCGCGTCACGTGGCGCTTCCCGGATCCCGTGAATGCCGGCGTCTCGTCGACGGTGGACAAGGTGGCCTTCACGTACGACAAGTCGGGGCAAATGCTGAGCCGGGGAACCCGTGACGGCTCGACCATCAACTATGACCATGACGAGCGCGGCCGGGAAACAGGCCGGCGCTTCAACGGTCGCGGGCGGGATGTGAACTTCGAGCTCGACAACGGCGGGCACATCCGGCGAGCTTCCTTCGTAGAGGGCGGTCTCAGCGAACTGAGCTACGAGTACGACGGTTTCGGCAATCTCAGAATCGAGACCTCGACGCGCGGCGCGGCCAAGCACCGGACGGTCTTCAAGTACGACAGCCTGGGTTCGATGACGGAGATCGTCTACCCTTCCGGGATGGTCGTGCGGCGTGACGTCGACGCCTCGGGACAACTGGGCGGTTTGCACGTCGGTCCCATGAAGCTCGCCGAATACGGCTACGACGTCCGCGGGCGTCTGACGAGCGCGGCCATCGGCGGCCGCGCGCTGAAGCAGAACTTCGACTATGGCGCCGACCAGCGCGTGAGCGCCATGAAGATCGGAACGGCATCGGCGCAGACCGGTGTGGCCGTCACCTTCGGCTTCACCCGGAACCAGGCGGGGCAGATCGTCACCCGTGGCCTGAGCAACGAGTTCTACGTGTACCCCGGCGATGGCGCCGAAACGGTGAGCTACACACCGAACGGACTCAACCAGTACGCCGCGATCAGCAACTCAGCCGTCAGCTGGAGCGGCAACGGAGAGCTGGCCACGCTGGGCGCGCGATCCTTCAAGTACGACGCTGAAGGCAAGCTGACCCAGACCACCGGTGTCGGTGCCTCGACCCTGACCTACGACCCCATGGGTCGTCTGGAGAGCATGCAAGTGGTGGGCCGAGCACGCGTGGAGTTCGTTCACGTGGCGGGCGAGATCGGTGTCGAACTCACCAATGGCGCGGTCACGGCCCAATATATCCATGGCGTCCATGGCCAGTTGCTGGCTCGCGCCAGCGCGGCCAACACGGTGGAGGCTTTGTACGTGGTGGACGAACGGGGCTCTCCGGTCCTGATCACCGATGCGACGGGTTGGCCGGCGGGTGTGGCCAGCTACAGTCCGTACGGCAAGGCGGATGTGCGTGGCGCGAGCCCGCGGTTCGGTTTCGGAGGAAACCTGGAACTGAGCGAACTGGGACTGATCTACAACCAGGCGCGGTTCTACAGCGCCGAACTGGGCCGCTTCATTCAGACAGATCCCGCCGAGTATGCGTCTGACGCCAATCTGTATGCCTTTGCCGAGAACGATCCGCTGAACAACGCGGACCCGACCGGACTGGCTACGGATGGGGACTGCACGGCGGGTTCCTCCAGGACCTGCGACGAGTCGAAGGCTTCGGCCGAAGGGGCGGTGCCGAACACGTCCGCCGAAACGGCGACGGCGGGCAGATTGCCGAGGGTGTACATCGGTCCGAACCCCAAGCCCATCTCCTTGCCCAAGCCGTCTGCTGGAACGATCGTGGCGATGCGGACGCTTGGCGTCGGGTTGAGCCTGGCATTGACGCCGTCGGACCTGGGCGATGGCACGATCACCGGGTGGCACCTTGCTCAACAGGTGAACTATCGCAAGAAGGCGCTGACGGCCGCAGGGCTGACTGCGCTACAGGCCAAAGGGCTACACGTCCACCATATCGCGCAGAAAAACCACCAGGACGCGCAGATCGCGGTAGACAACCTCAAGCAGGTTGGCATCGACGTGAATGACCTGGAGAACCTCGTCATCCTGCCGGCCAGTCTGCATGCCGGCGTGCACACGGCGAACTATCGCGCGGCAGTCAATGCGGCCACCACCGCCGCCTTGCCTGGCGGACGCCCCGCCATGGTGGCGACTCTGAATATGATTGCCGTCAGGTTGGTTATGACGGGATCCTTCCCATGAACATTTTTGCGATGAGCGGGTCGTCGAGCGGCATCTCGGCGGTGATCGAGGCCCCGGAAGTCACCCGCATGCACATGCGCCGCAACGGTGCGCATCCGGCGACGTTCCGGCAGGTCCTGAGCGATCCGGCGAACGATGGTTACCGTCTGCGTCTGGTGGAGGACGGCGATTTCGTCCAGGGAGACTGTGTCTGCGAGGATGCGTTGTCCTGGGAAACAACGGTCGCCCTGTCCTCGCGGGCGAAGGCCCTGACTGTCGCCCTCGGGGTCGACGAAGGCGCCTTCCTCGCTTGCCGTATCGAAGGCGTCGAGGAGACTTACCACCTCTATCTGCCCGTCAACGGCATTGACGTCATCAACTTCGGTACGACGCGATTCAACATGGTGATTCCGGCTGATCCGCCGATCTATCACCGCGTGGAACAGGTGTCCCTGAAATCAGGCATTGCTCCCGATACGCTGCCCCCGATGTTCATGAACCAGATGCCCGGCTATCAGCAACTGCTCACCGACATCTTCGTCACGGATGAGTGCAAGTCCGCCTGGGAGGGGGCCGGGTTCACCGGTGCGGTCTTCCGGCCATTGGACTGAACGGCGAAGCGAAAAAAAGCCCCGCCGACTTGTGGCCGGCGGGGCTGCTCGCACAGAGCGAACGGTCTGGTTGCCTTTGACGCCGTGGTGCGACGCCCGAGACCGACCGAGGAGACAAACGTGGAAACCGGGGGACTCAGCGCGCCGCGCTGATCTGGTCGAAGACGCCACCGTCGTCGAAGTGGGTCTTCTGCGCATTGCGCCAGCCGCCGAAGACCTCGTCGATGGTGACCAGCTTCACCGGCGCGAAGGTCTTCGCGTACTTGGCCGCGACCTTGGGATCACGCGGGCGGTAGTAGTTCTTCGCCGCGATCTCCTGGCCTTCCGGCGAGTACAGGTATTCCAGATAGGCCTGCGCCACCTTGCGCGTGCCCTTCTTGTCGACGGTCTTGTCCACCACCGACACCGGCGGCTCGGCCAGGATCGACAGGCTGGGGGTCACGATCTGGAACTTGTCCGGACCGAGTTCCTTCACCGCCAGGTAGGCCTCGTTCTCCCAGGCGATCAGCACGTCGCCGATGCCGCGCTCGACGAAGGTCGTGGTCGAGCCGCGCGCGCCGGAGTCCAGCACCTTGGTGTTGGCATAGATGCGCTTGACGAAGGCCTTGGCCGAATCGGCGTTGCCGCCCGGCTGCTTCAGCGAATACGCCCAGGCGGCCAGGTAGTTCCAGCGCGCCCCGCCCGAGGTCTTCGGATTCGGCGTGATGACGTCGATGCCGCTGCGGGCCAGGTCCGGCCAGTCGTTGATGTGCTTCGGATTGCCCTTGCGGACCAGGAACACGATGGTCGAGGTGTAGGGCGAGGCGTTGCTCGGCAGGCGCTTCTGCCAGTCGGCCGGCAGCAGCTTGCCGTGGTCGTGCAGCGCGTCGATGTCATAGGCCAGCGCCAGCGTGACCACGTCCGCGTCCAGGCCGTCGATGACCGAGCGCGCCTGCTTGCCCGAGCCGCCGTGCGAGTTCTTCACCGTGACCGTCTCGCCGGTCTTGGCCTTCCAGTACTTCGCGAACGCGGCGTTGTAGTCCTGGTAGAGCTCGCGCGTCGGGTCGTAGGAGACGTTGAGCAGCGTGACCGAGCCCTGCGCATGGGCCTGGGGCATCAGCGCGGCGCCGCCCAGCAGGGCGGCGGCGGCGAGCAGCGAGACGGAGCGGCGGAGACGGCGAATGGGGTTCACGGGATTCTTCTCATCGCGGGGGGTGGAGGGGAGCGCCCAATGTAGGCAAGCGCTCTCTCTATGGGAACGAAGAAGATCTGCTTTGCTTTGCAGCTTCAGGCGCCGAAGCGGTGCTCCAGCTCGATCCAGCCCTGCCGCCCGTGCGGCGAGTAGTACCCGACCGGGTAGTACGGCCAGGTCGCGCTGGGGTCGCGGCGGATCTTGTCGAACAGGTTGTTGACGATCAGGCTGACGCGCGTCCGCGGGCCGAGCTGCCACGCGGTGCTCGCGTTGAAGTTCCAGTACGGGCCGAGCCAGCCTTCGTGGTCCTCGCGCGCGATGCGGCCGTTGCGCTGCGCCGAGAGCGCGTGCGTCCAGTCGCCGACTTGCCAGGCCACGCTCGCGTTGAGACGGCTCGGCCAGTCGCTGAAGTCCGGCGTGCCGACCACGTTGCGGTTCTCGTCCCCGGCGAACTGCTGGTACTTGAAGCTCTTGACCCGCGTGTACTTCGCGTCGACGGTCCAGCGGCCCCAGGAGGCCGTCGTCCAGGCGTAACGCGTGCCGACATCGACGCCCCAGGTCGATTCGCTCGCCGCGTTGATCGGATTGACGCGGATCTCCGCGACCTCGCCGGGCCGGACCAGCGCGTCCGCCGGATTGCGGCGCACGCGCGCGATCGCGTCCACGCAGGTCGGCGACTGGATGTCCTTGATGCCGGTGCGGCAGTCCGACTCGTCGCGCAGCACGCCGTCGGCGCTCAGGTCGGTGACCAGGTCGCGGATGGCGATCTTCCAGAGGTCCAGCGAGACATCGAAGGACGAGGCGGGCTGCCACACCGCGCCCAGGCCCCAGGAGCGGCCGCGCTCGGACTTCAGGTCCGAGGAGCCGGTGCGCACGAAGTTGAAGCCCGGCGAGACGTCCGCGAAGTCGCAGCTCGACAGCGGCTGCCCGGTCTGCGCGCAGCGGTAGTAGTCGGTCGACGACGAGTAGTAGCCCTTGGTCTGCTGCGCGAAGATGTAATTCATGTCCGGCGCGCGGAAGCTGGTCGCATGCTGGGCCCGCAGCAGCAGCGAGGACAGCGGACGGAACTCGAGGCCCGCGTTGTAGGTCGTGCTGCCGTCGCTGCGGCCGGCGAATTCATACCGGTCGTGCCGCGCGGCCAGCGTCGCGGTGAGCTGCTTCGTGATCGGCGCATTGAGCTCGCCGCCCAGCGCCAGGCGCTCGCGCGTGCCGCGCACCGTCGGCGATGCGCTCGTGTTGTAGAACACGCCCTGCCCCAGTCGCGGATCGGCTTCGTTGCGGAAACCTTGAGAGCCGGCCTCGGCGACGACGGCCGCGCGGACAGGACCGCCGGGCAGCTTGAACCACTCGCCGCTGGCGGACGCGCTCAGCTGCTGGTTCCAGCTCGCATTGCGCGTCCAGCTGCGGTCGGTGACGCTGTCGATCTCCTGCGGTGTCAGGGGGCGGAACAGCCGTGCCGGGTCGGCGGAGTAGATCGGCGTGCCGTTGGCCTCGGTGCCGAGCTTCTGGCCGAGCAGGAGCTGCTCGATGCCGGCGGTCAGGCGCGGCGTCGTCGTGCGGTTGAGGTAGTAGGAGCTGTTGGCGGCGACCTCGAAGGTCCAGCTGCCGCCGAGCTCCCCGCGCGCGCCGGCGGCCACGTTGTGGGTGGAGTCCTGCCACTTGCGGTTGAAGCGGTCGACGCCGCCGAGCTCCTCGGGCGCGAAGCGTCGCGTCCAGATCTCGAGCTGGCCGGTCGCGGCGTTGCGGAAGTAGCCCTTGTTGGCGATGTCCGAGGTCCAGCTCGGACCGCGGGTGTTGTTCTCGGTCCGCGCCCAGCCGAACTGGCCCTCCGCGAACAGCTCGAGGCCGTGATCCAGCGCGAGCGTCAGGCCGCCCGCCGCCTGCGCACTGCGGTTGCCGGTCTGCGTGGTCCAGTAGGTCGGCGACGCACGGCCGCTGCCGCAGTAGGTGCCGTTCTTCGCGGTGTAGGCCGAGACCGAGCCTTCGAACAGCGTGCCCGCGCCGGCGCAGCCGTCGGTCGGCGCGAGGTAGGCGCCGCCGCTCGCATTGCGGCGGCCGAAGACGACCGTGGGCGCCGCGCCTTGCAGCGTCGTGTCGGCCATGAAGTCGCGCTGGCGGCTCCAGATCGGCTCGCGGCCGCTGAGCTCGACGCCCCACACGCCCTGCAGCCGCCCGGCGTCGAGTCCGCCGGTGACCTGGGCGCGGGCGTTCTCGCCGCCGCCGCGCTGCGTCCCGCCGCCGCGCAGGTTCACGGTGACGCCGTCGACATGCTTCTTCAGCACGATGTTGACGACGCCGGCGATCGCGTCCGAGCCGTACACCGACGACGCGCCGCCGCTGAGCACCTCGATGCGGTCGATCAGCGCGGACGGGATGTTGGCGACGTTGACGAAGTTGACCGAGCCTTCATAGGCGGTCGGATAGTCGGCGACGCGCCGGCCGTTGACCAGCACCAGCGTGTGGTTGGGACCGAGGCCGCGCAGGCTGATCGCGTTGGCCGCCGGCGTGAAGGTGTTGCCGAAGTCCTCGCCCTGCGTGAAGCCGGTGTTCTCGGTCAGGTTGCTCAGCGCGTCGGAGACGTTCTTGTAGCCGAGCCGGTCGAGGTCCTCCGACTTGATCACGGTGACCGGGCTCGGCCCCTCGCTGTTGACCCGCGAGATGCGCGAGCCGGTGATGACCACCGACGGCAGCGGCGCGTCCTTGGTGGTCGCGTCCTGCGCGAAGGCGGCGGTGACGGGGAAAGCGGCGGCCAGGGCCGCGACCAGGGTGGCGGCCGGTCCGGTTTGGCGGGCCACGTGCTCGACGAACTGCTTCAAGGGACTTCCTCGTGGGAGTGAACAGGTGAGCCCGTCACTCTAGGAAGTGCGCTCGTCGAGTTGAACCAATGCTTTCTGCGTTGCTTAGCTGTGCACCCGGCGGATGCTCATGCGGAATTTCTTTCGGCACCCCTCGAAGGGATCACGCGGCCATCGACGCACCGGTCGACCCGGGCATCAGTCCGCGCCGTTGGGCGCGACGCGCGCCTGCTCGACCAGCTCGCGCGACAGCGGCGGCGCAAAGGTCTCGATGAACGCGTAGACATAGTCGCGCAGGTAGGCGTCGCGACGCACCGCCAGTCGCGTCAGGTTGTCGGCGAACAGATGACGCCCGTCGATCGCGCGCAGGTGGCGGTCACGTTCCTCGTCGTAGGCGATCGCGGCGACGATGCCCACGCCCAGGCCCAGTTCGACATAGGTCTTGATCACGTCCGCGTCCATCGCGACCAGCACGACGTTGAGGTCCAGCCCCGCCGCCGCGAACGCGTCGTCGATGTGCGAGCGACCGGTGTAGCCGGTCTCGTAGGTGATGACCGGGAATTCGGCCAGGCGCTCCAGCGTCAGCGGCGTGCCGGCGGCGGCTTCGGCCTCCAGCGGATGGCCGGGTGGCACCAGCACCGTGTGGGTCCAGCGGTAGCACGGCAGCGTCAGCAGCTGCGGATGCAGCGCGAGCGCCTCGGTGGCGATGCCGATGTCGGCCTCGCCGTCGATCAGCAGCCTGGCCACCTGCTGCGGCGAACCCTGCGTGAACTGCAGGCTGACCTCGGGATGCGATTCGCGGAAGTCACGCACGGCCGGCGGCAGCGCGTAGCGCGCCTGGCTGTGCGTCGCGGCGATGCGCAGATGGCCGCTGTCGGCGCGGGCGAAGTCCTCGCCGGCGCGGCGCAGGTTCTCGGCCTCGCGCAGCAGACGCTCGACGATGGGCATCACGTTGCGGCCTGGCTCCGTCAGCCCGGTGAGGCGCTTGCCGGCACGGACGAAGATGTCGATGCCGAGCTCGTCCTCGAGCTCGCGGATCTGACGGCTCACGCCGGGCTGCGAGGTGTGCAGCGCCTGCGCGACTTCGGTCAGGTTGAAGTTGCGGCGCTGGGCCTCGCGGACGGATCGGAGTTGCTGGAAGTTCATCGGGAAAGCCGTTTGCTTATTCGGATTGATTATTCGAATCGGCGGTCCCCGTGTCCTCTAACAAAAATCGATAAGCATTCCCGGCTCAGGCGTCCGGATCCATCGCCTCGCGCACCGCTTCCTCGGTCAGCTCGGCCACGCACTCCTGCAGGAAGCGATAGGCGAAACCGCGCAGGTAGTGCCCGCGCTTGAGCGCGATGCGCGTCGTGTTGGGCGGGAACAGGTGGGTCGCGTCGATCAGCTGCAGGCCGGCGTCGCGCGCGGGCTCGAAGGCCATCGCCGCGATCACGCCCACGCCCAGTCCGATCTGCACATAGGTCTTGATCACGTCCGCGTCCAGCGCCGACATCACCAGGTCGGGCGCCAGTCCCGCCGCGGCGAAGCTCGCGTCGATGCGGGCGCGGCCGGTGTAGCCCTCGTGGTAGGTGATCAGCGGCTGCTCGGCGAGCGCCTCCAGCGTCAGCGGCTGGCGCGTCAATGCATGGCCTTCCGGCACGACGACCGCATGTCGCCATTCGTAGAACGGGAAGGTGACGAAGGCGTCGTCCTTGCCGAGCGCCTCGGTGGCGATGCCGATGTCGGCTTCGCCCGATTGCAGCAGCGACACGATCTCCGACGGGCTGCCCTGATGCAGCACCAGGTGCACGCGCGGATACGCGGCCTTGAAGCGCGCCACCACCTGCGGCAGCGCGTAGCGCGCCTGGGTGTGCGTCGTCGCGATGGTCAGCTGGCCCTGGTCCGCGCTGCTGAACTGCTGCGCCAGGCGCTTGATGTTGCGCACATCCTGCAGCATGCGGTCGACGACGACCGCCAGCTCCTTGCCCGGCTCGGTCAGCCCGAGCAGCCGCTTGCCGCGGCGCTGGAAGAGCTCGACGCCGAGCTCGTCCTCCAGGTCCTTGATGTGCTTGCTGACGCCGGACTGCGAGGTGAACAGCGCGGCCGCCACCTCGGTCAGGTTGAAGTTCTGCTGCACCGCCTCCCGGACGATGCGCAATTGCTGGAGGTTCATGTCGGGACTGCCCGCTCTGCGGCTTGCTGGTCGAAACGGAGGGGGACGCTCAGGCGGCCTGGTCGATGCCGAACAGGCTCAGGCGCGAGGCCTGGAGACGCACGCGCTGGCCCGCGGACAGCTGCAGCGCCTCGGCCTGCTCGCGGCTGAGCTCGGCCTCGAGGTGCTCGCCCTGCGCGCCGCGCAGTTCGACACGCGCGGCGGCACCGAAGGCCAGCACGCGTTCCACCGTCGCCGGCAGGCCCGGCGCGTCCTGCGTCGGAATGATCACCAGCTCGTGCGGACGGGCGTACGCCTGCACCAGGCCTTGCTGCGTGCCTTCGATCGCGGCGCCGGCGCCCTGCGCCAGCGTCTGGTCGCCGACACGCACGATGCCGCTGTCCACGCGGCCCTCGAAACGGTTGACCGCGCCGAGGAAGCCGTAGACGAAGGGCGTCGCCGGTCGCTGGTAGACCTCGGTCGGCGAGCCGACCTGCTCCACGCGCCCGTGGTCCATCAGCACCACGCGGTCGGCGACTTCCAGCGCCTCTTCCTGGTCGTGCGTGACGAAGATGCTGGTGATGTGCAGCTCGTCGTGCAGGCGGCGCAGCCAGCGGCGCAGTTCCTTGCGGACCTTCGCGTCGAGTGCGCCGAAGGGCTCGTCCAGCAGCAGCACGCGCGGCTCGACCGCGAGCGCGCGGGCCAGCGCGATGCGCTGGCGCTGGCCGCCGGAGAGCTGCGGCGGATAACGGTCCGCCAGCCAGTCCAGCTGGACCAGCTGCAGCAGCTCATGCACCTTGCGCTTGATCTCGGACTCGGGCGGCCGCTGCTTGCGCGGCTTCACGCGCAGGCCGAAGGCGACGTTGTCGAACACCGTCATGTGGCGGAACAGCGCGTAGTGCTGGAACACGAAACCGACCTCGCGCTCGCGCACATGCGTGTCCGAGGCGTCGGCGCCGTCCAGCAGCACCTGGCCGCGGTCGGCGGTCTCCAGCCCCGCGATGATGCGCAGCAGCGTGGTCTTGCCGCAGCCCGACGGGCCCAGCAGCGCGGTCAGCTCGCCGGTGGGGAAGTCCAGGCTGACGTCGCCCAGCGCGGTGAAGCTGCCGAAGGACTTGTGGATGTTGCGGACCTGGATGCTCATGCTTCTTCCTTCACCACGTTGCGGGAGGCCTGCCACTCGACGAACTGCTTGAGTCCGAGCGTGACCAGCGCCAGCAGCGCGAGCAGCGACGCGACGGCGAAGGCCGCGGCGAATTGATATTCGTTGTAGAGGATCTCGACCTGCAGCGGCAGCGTGTTGGTCTGGCCGCGGATGTGGCCCGACACCACCGACACCGCGCCGAACTCGCCGAAGGCGCGCGCGTTGCACAGGATCACGCCGTAGAGCAGGCCCCACTTGATGTTGGGCAGCGTCACATGCCAGAAGGTGCGGAAGCCGCTGGCGCCGAGGACGGTGGCGGCCTCTTCCTCGTCGCGGCCCTGCGCCTGCATCAGCGGGATCAGCTCGCGCGCGACGAAGGGGAAGGTGACGAACACGGTGGCCAGCACGATGCCGGGCACGGCGAAGATGACCTTGATGTCGTGCTCCTGCAGCCAGGGCCCGAACCAGCCCTGCGCGCCGAAGATCAGCACGTAGATCAGGCCCGCGACCACCGGCGACACCGAGAACGGCAGGTCGATCAACGTGATCAGCAGCTGCTTGCCGCGGAAGTCGTGCTTGGTGATCGCCCAGGCGGCGCTGACGCCGAAGACGATGTTCAGCGGCACCGCGATCACGGCGGCGATCAGCGTGAGCTTGATCGCGGAGACCGCGTCGGGCTCGATCAGCGAGGCGAGGTAGGTGTCCCAGCCCTTGCGCAGCGCCTCGGTGAAGACGGCGGCCAGCGGCAGCAGCAGGAACAGCGCGAAGAAGGCCAGGCCCAGCGTCAGCAGCGTGTAGCGCACCCAGCGCTTCTCGGCGGTGGCGGGGTTACCCTGGTAGTGGCCGGCGCTGCGCGCGCGGCCGAGGGTGGCGGCGGATCCGGCCATGTCAGCGCTTCCCGTCGAGTCCGTTGCGGCGCAGGCTCCAGGCCTGCAGTCCGTTGATGCCCAGCAGCAGCACGAAGGAGAACACCAGCATCACCACCGCGATCGTGGTGGCGCCGACGTAGTCGTACTGCTCGAGCTTGGTGATGATCATCAGCGGGGTGATCTCGCTGACCATGGGCATGTTGCCGGCGATGAAGATCACCGAGCCGTACTCGCCGACCGCCCGCGCGAAGGCCAGCGCGAAGCCGGTCAGCAGCGCCGGCGTGAGCATCGGCAGCACCACCAGGCGGAAGGCCTGCCAGCGGTGCGCGCCCAGCGAGGCGGCGGCTTCCTCCAGCTCGGTGTCCAGGTCCTCGAGCACCGGCTGCACCGTGCGCACGACGAAGGGCAGGCCGATGAAGATCAGCGCGATCAGCACGCCCAGCGGCGTGAAGGCCACCTTGATGCCCAGCGGCTCCAGCCACTGGCCCATCCAGCCGTTGGGCGCGTACAGCGCGGTCAGCGCGATGCCGGCGACGGCGGTCGGCAGCGCGAAGGGCAGGTCGATCAGCGCGTCGACCAGCTTCTTGCCGAAGAAGTCGTAGCGCACCAGCGACCAGGCCAGGATGAAGCCGAAGATCACGTTGATGAACGCGCCCAGCAGCGCCGCGCCGAAGCTCAGCCGGTAGGACGCCAGCACGCGCGGCGAGGTGGCCGCGGCCCAGAAGGCCTCGGTCCCGTGGCTGGCGGACTTCAGGAAGACCGCGCACAGCGGGATCAGCACCAGCAGCGACAGGTAGAAGAGCGTGAAGCCCAGCGTCGGCGCGAAACCGGGCAGGACGCGGCGTCGCTTGCGGGCCGGCGCGGGCGCGGCCTGCGTCGCGGGGAGCACGGCGGTGTTCATCGTGGCGTCGGAGGATCGGAACGGAGGGATCGGGGCGTGTGGCGCCGAGGCGGGAGCGGGAGGCCTGCGATCAGCGGCGCGAGGCCATGAGCTGGTCGTAGGTGCCGCCGTCGGCGAAGTGGGTCTTGCTCACCTTGGCCCAGCCGCCCAGGGTCTGGTCGACGCTGAACAGCTTGATCGGCGCGTAGCGCTTCTCATGCTTCTTGAAGATGGCCGGATCGCGCGGACGGAAGTTGTTCTGCGCGATGATTTCCTGGCCCTCGGGCGTCCACAGGAAGTCGAGGTAGGCCTTGGCCAGCGCTGCCGAGCCGCGCTTGGCGGCGACCTTGTCGACGACCGCGACCGGCGCGTCGGCCTCGATCGAGAGGCTGGGCGCCACGACCTCGAAGTTGCCCTTGCCGAATTCGTTCTCGATGAGCTCGGCTTCGGATTCGAAGGTCAGCAGCACGTCGCCGATGCCGCGCTGGGTGAAGGTGGTGGTGGCGCCGCGGCCGCCGCCGTCCAGCACCGGCACGTTGGCCAGCACCTTGGACACGAAGTCCTTGGCCTGCGCGTCGGTGCCGCCCTTGGCGATGACGCTGCCCCAGGCGGCCAGGTAGCCGTAGCGGCCGTTGCCGGTCACCTTGGGGTTGGGGATGATCACCGAGATGCCGGGACGCGCCAGGTCGGCCCAGTCCTTGATGCCCTTGGGATTGCCCTTGCGGACCAGGAACAGCATGGTCGAGCTGTACGGCGCGGCGGCGTTCGGGAACTTGCCGCGCCAGTCCGCGCCGGTCAGGCCCTTCTCGGCCAGCGTGTCGACGTCGGTCGCCTGGTTCATCGTGACCACGTCGGCTTCCAGGCCGCCGATCACCGAGCCGATCTGCTTGGACGAACCGCCGTGCGACTGGTCCACCTTGATCGTCTGTCCGGTCTTGGCCTTGTACGCGGCGACGAAGGCCGGATTGATCTGCTTGTAGAGCTCGCGCGCCACGTCGTAGGAGACGTTCAGCAGCGTCGTCGGCTGGTCGGCCGCCGAGACCCCCATCGACACGCCCAGCAGCGGCAGCGCCGCGGCCAGCATCAGCGCCTGGCGGCGCGAGGCGGAGAACAAAGAGCGGGTGTGCTGGGGGGCGTGGTGCTGGGTCATGGCGGACAGGGCAAGCAGGCGTGGGCCGGCGACGTTGAAGGTCGGGCTGCGAAGCTTGCCAAACAGTCCTTATTCCAGGAACGATTGTTTGGGCATTTGCTTATCTCGCGTACCGCATATGCGATGGCCGCTGCGAGCCGTCGACAGCAGGGCGTCCGCAACGGGCGGCAGAAGAGCGCCAGGACCGCGATCGGACTCCGCCGGAAGCGCCTCCCCCAAGACCCCGAGGGCGGCGCCCGGTCGCGACCTGGGCTTTCACCATGCCTTCCCGGCGGCCGTACTGCCGCCGCCGGCGGGGGCGACATGGGCGCGCCCCGTGGAACGGAGTCTGGTGCGGGCGGGGGTTCCTCGCCAATGCGCAATGTGCGCAAGCTGCGTCGGTGGGCTCATATGGTGCGTGCGGCGGGGCCGCCCGGGTGGCGCCCTGTGGACAACTCGGCTAGTCTGAGGCTCGGCGCACGGTGGCACGACCCGGCACCGCGCAGGGAGAGAACAACATCGGAAGAGCGAGGACCCGCCTCCATGATGAATGCCCCGATTCCCGAGAACGAAGCCGAACGGATCCAGGCGCTGCGCGAGCTGCTGATCCTGGACACGCCGCCCGAGGAGCGCTTCGATCGCATTGTGGAGTTCGCCGCCGAGGAGTTCGGCGTGCCGATCGCGCTGATCAGCCTGATCGACGACGACCGCCAGTGGTTCAAGGCCCGCTTCGGCTTGGCGGTGTGCGAGACCGACCGCAAGAGCAGTTTCTGCGGCCATGCGATCCACGTGTCCGAGGTGATGGTGGTCGAGGACGCGACGCAGGATCCGCGCTTCGCGGACAACCCCATGGTGCTGGGCGATCCCAAGATCCGCTTCTATGCGGGTGCGCCGTTGGAGCTGCGACCGGGCGTGCGCATCGGCACGCTGTGCCTGATCGACCGGCGGCGACGCTCGCTGGACGGGACCGATCTCGCCATCCTGATGAGCTTGCGGGACCTGGTGGTCGCGGAGCTGACCGGACAGCCCGTCGAGGAAGGCCAGTGATGCCGGGCATGCAACGACAACTGCTGTTGGTGGATCCGCATTCGCTGTTCCGGCGCACCGTCGCGATGGTGGCGCGGCAGCTGAACATCGCGGAGGTGCATGAATCGAGCAGCCTCGAGGCGGCGCACCGGTTGTTGGAGAGTCAGCCGATGGACGGGCTGCTGCTGGACATCGGCCAGGGCTTGGATGCGCTGGCGCTGCTGCAGAGCGTGCGGGCCGGTGCGCTGCGCTGCTCGGCCAGGACGCCGGTCGCGCTGACGGCCGAGGCCTGCGACCTGTCGACGGCTCAGCTCTACAAGGAGCTGGACGTGCGGCGGATCATGCTCAAGCCGTTCAAAGTGAAGACGGCGCTGGAGGTGATCCAGGACCTGGCGAAACCGGCCACACCGCCGCACTGACCAGGCTGCTGGCCCTCACCCCCGCCCTCTCCCGCAAGCGGGAGAGGGAGTGAGAATGCACCGAGCTGACTGCACGACTCTCCCGCAAGCGGGAGAGGGAGCAAGAGGAGCCAGCGCAGCGAGTCGAGTCGGTCGGACTCCCTCTCCCGCTTGCGGGAGAGGGCAGGGGTGAGGGCCAGCGGACGTGGCAGTCAACCGGCTCTTCATTCCACCCAGTGTTGCGCCACCCACGGCGGCGGCAGCACGAAGCTGCGCAGGTGCCGCCAGCGGTGCTTCACCCCGCTGTCGAAGGCGGCGCGGAAGTGATCCCACGGCTTCTCGTGCGGCGGATCTTCCGTGTTCCAGCGCCCCAGCAGCACATCGGCCGGATTCGGCCCGCCGGGGAAGGTCACGATGCGTGCGCCCGCAGGCAGGCGCGCCGGCTTGAAGTAGCGCAGCGGGAACGGCGGCAGGCAGTGCAGCCGGAAGTGGCGCGTCCACAGGTGCGGCCAGAACTTGATGCCGCCCGGCACCGACGCCGTCACCCAATGCTGCTCGAAGCCGTGCTTGTCCGCCACGCCCTGCGGGTTGGCGCGGAAGTTCTCGATGATGTGCGGGTACTTGCCCACCGGGAAGCGGAACACCGAGGTCTGGCCCAGGCGCTGCATCGGCTTGGCCCAGTTGCGCGCCAGGATCACGTCGTCCGGATGGCCGTGGCTGAAGTAGCCGTCGATGTTGTCGACCACCACCGAATCCAGGTCGACGAACAGCACCGGACCCGACAGGCCGGTCTTCTCGCCCATGTCGGCGCTCCACATCACCAGCTTGCGCCACTTGCCCATGGACTTCTTGGGCCATTCGCAACCCAGTTCCGGCAAGTCGTAGGCGTCGACCTCGGGGCGCAGGCCCTCGGCGTTGTCGGTCAGGCAGACCAGGCGGAAGTCGCCGGTGATGTGCCGGCGCAGCATGCCGTAGAGGCGGTTGACGTATTCAGGACCGTAGGCGGTACCCCATTTGACGCAGATGACTTGTTTCACGGGGCTCCTGCTCCTCTGGTTGTTATCCCTGTTTGCGTCAGGGAAGGGCGTCACTATACGCATGCCCGTGTATCTGAATTGCAAAGGGGACTATCCGCCCGGTGACGGATGGCATCGAGGGATGGCCTCCGCCTCACCCATTAGGGCCATTCCCGGACGATCCCGAGCGCCTCCGCACGACCCCGCAGGACCCGGTCATTGCGCCGCGCTTATCCGGTTTCCGCGCTAGGACATGCCGTCAGATTCGTTCCGGCGAGGAAGGCGGGTGCCTAGAGTCGGCGACCATGACAGCCCTCGCCCCGCCCCTTTCCGCCCCGGCCGTGGCGCGCGCGGCCGCCGCCGATGCGCCGTCGCAGTCGTTCGAGATCCACGCCTTCGACGCGCCGCTGGGCGCCGAGGTGGTGGGGCTCGACCTCACCCGGCCGTTGAATGACGCCGACTTCGCCCGGCTGCACCGCGCTCACCTGGACCACCACGTGCTGGTGTTCCGCGACCAGCGCATCACGCCGGCGCAGCACATCGCCTTCAGCCGGCGCTGGGGGCCGCTGCAGATCCATGTGCTGCGCAACTTCCAGCTGCCGGGCCATCCCGAGATCCTGCAGGTGTCCAACGTCCGCGATGCGTCGGGTCAGCCCATCGGCCTCGGCGACGCGGGGCAGTACTGGCACTCGGATCTCTCGTACAAGGAACGCCCCAGCCTGGGATCGCTGCTGCACGCGCAGGAACTGCCGGCCGAAGGCGGCGACACGCTGTTCGCCAACCAGCACCACGCCTATGACGGCCTGCCGCTGGCCTTGAAGACCGCGATCGCCGGCAAGCGCGCCGAACACAGCTACCTGGCGAAGTACGAGGAGCTGCGCGCACGCAATCCGTGGCGCCCGAAGCTGACGCCCGAGCAGATGGCGGAAGTGAAGCCGGTGCCGCAGCCCGTCGTGCGCACGCACCCCGAGACGGGCCGCCGCGCGCTCTTCGTCAGCGAGCACTTCACGACCCGCATCCTTGACGTGCCCGAGGACGAAAGCCGCGACCTGCTCGCCCAGCTCTTCGAGCACAGCAGCCGCAAGAGCATCGTGTACCGCCACCGGTGGCTGCCGCACGACCTGGTGTTCTGGGACAACCGCTCGCTGCTGCACCTGGCCAGCGGCTGCCCGGACCACCTGCGCCGCCACCTCCACCGCACCACCATCGAAGGCGACGTCCCCGCATGAAGCTCCACCGCCCCTTCCTGAAATCGCTGCTGACCGGCGCCCTGGCCGCCGGCCTGGCGGTGTCCGCGCATGCGGAAGGAAAGATCCGCATCGCCGAACAGTTCGGCATCGTCTACCTGCTGCTGAACGTCGCGCAGGACCAGCAGCTGATCGAGAAACACGGCAAGGCCGCGGGCGTCGACATCCAGGTGGAGCGGGTGCAGCTCTCCGGCGGCCCGGCGATCAACGAGGCGCTGCTGTCCGGCAGCATCGACATCGCCGGCGCGGGCGTCGGTCCGCTGCTGACGCTGTGGGACAAGACCCAGGGCAAGCAGAACGTGCGCGGCATCGCGTCGCTGGGCAACTTCCCGTACTACCTGACCAGCAGCAACCCGGCCGTCAAGACCATCGACGACTTCGGCGACAAGGACCGCATCGCGCTGCCGGCGGTGGGCGTGTCGGTGCAGTCGCGCATCCTGCAGCTGGCCTCGGCCAAGCGCTGGGGCGACGCACAGTTCAACAAGCTGGACCGGCTGCAGGTCGCGCTGCCGCATCCGGAGGCGACGGCCGCGCTGATCAAGGGCGGCACCGAGATCAACGCGCACTTCGGCAATCCGCCGTTCCAGGAACAGGGGCTGGCGGGGAACGCCAACGTCCACATCGTGCTGAACAGCTATGAGGTGCTGGGCGGACCGGCGTCTGCGACGGTGCTGTACACGACGGAGAAGTTCCGGCGCGACAACCCCAAGACCTACCAGGCCTTCATCGGCGCGCTGGCCGAGGCGGCGGACTTCATCGCGAAGAACCCGGAGCGTTCCGCCGACATCTACATCCGGAACGAGAATTCCAAGGTGCCCAAGGAGCTGCTGCTGAAGGTGATCAAGAACCCGGAGGTGCAGTTCAAGATCACGCCGCAGAACACCTTCGCGCTGGCGAGCTTCATGCATCGCATCGGCGCGATCAAGAACAAGCCGGCGTCAGCGAAGGATTATTTCTTCGACGACCCGCACAACGCGGCCGGGAGCTGACCATGAGCGCGGTGCTGGAGCAGCTCGACACGGTGCCGGCCTGCGAGGCCTGCGGCGATCGGCCGGGCGGGCTCCCGCTGGCGGCGCAGGCCCGGCTGCGGGTCGAGGGCGTCAGCCTCGATTACCGCAGCGAGCGCGGCGTGGTCCGCGCGACGCATCGCGTCGGCTTCGACGTGCTGCCGTCGGAACGTTTCGTGCTGCTCGGCGCGTCGGGCTGTGGGAAGTCCTCGCTGCTGAAGGCGGTCGGCGGCTTCGTCGCACCGGCGCAGGGCCGCATCCTCGTCGACGGCAAGCCGGTGAACGGCCCAGGGCCGGACCGGATCGCGGTGTTCCAGGAATTCGACCAGCTGCCGCCGTGGAAGACGGTGCTGGAGAACGTGGCCTTCCCGCTGATCGCGTCGCGGACGGCGTCGCGCAAGCAGGCGCTGGAGCGCGCGCGGGACTGGCTTGCGCGCGTGGGCCTCGCGGACTTCGCATCGGCCTATCCGCATCAGCTGTCGGGCGGGATGAAGCAACGCGTCGCGATCGCGCGGGCGCTGGCCATGAAGCCGCGGGTGCTGCTGATGGACGAGCCTTTCGCGGCGCTCGATGCGCTGACGCGGCGGCGGATGCAGGACGAGCTGCTCGCGCTGTGGGAGCAGGAGCGCTTCACGCTGCTATTCGTGACCCATTCGATCGAGGAAGCGCTGATCGTGGGACATCGCGTGCTGGTGCTGTCGCCGCATCCGGGACGGGTGCGGGCGGAGCTGAATGCGCAAGGCCTGACCCCGGCGCAGCGCGTCGCGCAGGCGCAGCGCATCGAGCAGCTGCTGTTTGGTGATGAGCCGATCGCCGACTCGGCATCCGTCGCCGCGGCCCCGGTCGCGTCGACCGCGCCGATCTCGGTCGCGGCCTTGAACTGAGGATTTCCGATGACCGTCACCGTGCTGCCGACGCAGCGGCCGCTCGATCCGCCCCTGCGCGCCGAGCGCGAAGAAGCACTCGTCGACTACCTGGCCGTTCCGGTGGCCTCCACGCCGCTGTGGCGCCGAGCGCTGGATTCAAGCGCCTGGCGCCAGGCAGCGCTACTGGCCTTGCTGGCCGTCCTCTGGGAAATCGCCGCGCGCGTGGCCGACAACGACCTGCTGTTTCCGTCGTTCGGCGCGGCGGCACGGGCGTTGTGGGAAGGGTTGTCCGGGGGCGAGCTGCTGCTGCGGGCCGGCATTTCGCTGAAGCTGCTGCTGCAGGGCTACGCGCTGGGTGTGGTGCTCGCGCTCGGTCTGACGGCGCTGGCGACCTCGTCGCGCTGGGGCCGGGATCTGTTGGCCAGCCTGACGGCGATGTTCAATCCGCTGCCGGCGATCGCCTTGCTGCCGCTGGCGCTGCTCTGGTTCGGACTGGGTTCGGGGAGCTTGATCTTCGTGCTCGTGCACGCGGTGCTGTGGCCGCTGGCCTTGGCGGCGTCGGCGGGTTTCTCGTCCGTGCCGGAGACGCTGCGCATGGCGGGGCGCAACTACGGACTCACGGGACCGCGCTACGTCGCGCAGATCCTGCTGCCGGCTGCGTTGCCGTCCATCCTCTCCGGCCTGCGCGTGGGATGGGCCTTCGCCTGGCGGACGCTGATCGCTGCCGAACTGTTCTTCGGCGCCTCCTCCGGCCAAGGCGGTCTGGGCTGGTACATCTTCCAGAACCGCAACGAACTGCAGACCGATCGGGTCTTCGCCGGGCTGGCCCTGGTCATCCTGATCGGATGGCTGGTCGAACGCCTGGTGTTCAGCACCGTCGAGAAGGCGACGGTCACGCGGTGGGGCATGCAGCGGTGAGTTGCATGTTTAGCCCGGCCATTGGTCTGGCCGGCGTCTCGTCATGACAACGCTGCACCCGTGGCGAGCAACGTGAGCAGCTCGGGATTCTTTCGGCTGAAGTGATCGATCCAGATCGACGTGTCCACCACGACTTTCATGACCGGAAGTCCTCGGGATCTTCAGGATCCTGGCGCCGGCGCGGGATCTGAGGAAGGTCAGGCGCGATTCCTCCCATGGTGGCCAGACGGGCCTGCGCCTGATAGGCGATGAACCCACGCAGGGCAATGTTGAGGATGTTCGCTTCATCCACCGGCTGATCTGCAACTTCCAGTGCGCGCTTGTAGAGGACTTGATCGATCATGCGGGTTCCTTGCTTTGAAACGCTCCGACCCACCGTCTCCGGGTGCTTCCCGGTGACTCGAATGCATGGTCGAAGTACGCGGTAGCCAGCTTGATCTCCAATCCCGGCTTCGTCACTGACTGGTTCTTGTGCTCCTTGCCAAGGCGCTCACTGAGTTCCGTAGTCCGACTCGCATGAATGCGTGGAGACGGGTGAGCGCGGGATTCGCCGGCGCCGGCGCGCCGCGCGTCCGGCTGCTTCGCCGCTCCACCGCATGCGCGAGACGAGACAGCCCGAAGCACATCACGAAGTAGCACCCGGCCAGCGTGCCATACACCGCCACCGGCTGCACCAGCACCTGCGCGTTGACCTGGCCGGCGATGAAGGACAGCTCCGACAGCCCGATGATCGTGCCCAGCGAGGTGTTCTTGATCGTGGACGCGAACTGGTTGACCAGCGAAGGCAGCATGTGCCGCAGCGCCTGCGGCAGCAGCACCAGGCGCAAGGACTGGCCCCGCGACATGCCCAGCGCCTCCGCGGCCAGCCGCTGGCCCGCGGGGAGCGACTGCAGCCCCGCGCGCACGATCTCGGCCAGGTAGGCGGCGTCGAAGATCACCAGCGCGGCCAGCATCGTGTTGAACTGGTCGGTCTTGTGGCCGGTCAGCACCGGCAGGAAGAAGTAGGCCCAGAACACCACCATCAGCAACGGCGTCCCACGTACGACGTAGACCAGCGCGGTCACCGGCCAGCGCAGCCAGGCGCGTCGGCTCAGCCGCGCGATGCCGAGCAGCACGCCCAATGGCAGCGCCAGCAGCAGCCCCAGTGAGGCCAGCAGCACGGTCAACGCCAGCCCGCCG
Organism: Roseateles sp.; assembly: GCA_039593255.1. Lineage (GTDB taxonomy): Bacteria > Pseudomonadota > Gammaproteobacteria > Burkholderiales > Burkholderiaceae_C > Roseateles. The sequence goes on along the minus strand of JBCNPQ010000001.1, from coordinate 98,671 downwards.
AGCGGTCCGTTGGGGTACTGCCCCACCAGCACGTAGAGCCAGTAGGTATCGATCATCTCGGCGATGCTCATCGCGATGCGCTCCCTGTCATGTCGTCCGCCTCAATGGCCCGCCGGCCGCGCCGGATAGCGCCGCTGGTACAGCACGCCCGCGCCGGTGATGAGCAGGGACACGCCGAGGTAGGTCGCCGTCGCCATCGCGAAGGTCTCGAAGCCGCGGAAGGTCGCGGACTCCACGCGCTGCGCCTGGTACATCAGCTCGGCGGCGCCGACGACCGTGGCGATGCTGGTGTTCTTCCAGAGATTCAAGGTCTGGGAGATCAACGGCGGGATCGTCGCCCGCAGCGCCTGCGGCAGCACGACCCACCGCACCGAGCCGGTGAAGCGCAGCCCCAGCGCCCGCGCCGCCTCCCATTGACCGGGCGGCACCGATCGCAGCCCGGAGCGCACGTCCTCCGCCATGTAGGCCGCCGTGTAGACCACCAGCGCGGCCAGCGCCGCGGCGGCCTCGACATTGCCGGCGTACAACCACGCCTTCAGCGCGTCGGGGAGCAGTTCAGGCGCGGCGAAGTACCAGAACAGCATGTGCGCCAGCAGCGGCACGTTGCGCACGGCTTCCACGTAGGTCCAGGCCAGCGCACGCAACGGCGCGAACGGTGCCAGCCGCGCGAGCGCGATCAGCGTCCCCAGCGGCAGGGCCATCAGCAGCGACAGCGCGGTGAGGATCAGCGACAGCCGCACGCCGGCGAGCAGCCAGTCGAGGAACTGCCCGTGCAGCAGGACCGAGAAATCGAGGAGGGGCATGGAATCAACGCGGCTCACAATAAACAACGCCCCGGCCTAAGCCGGGGCGTGCTCGCATCGGATGACAAGGATGATCAGTTCATCTGGGTCGTGTTCAGCCCTCCACCTGGTCGTTATCGATCTTGAAACTGCGCGTCTGGAACTTCAGGCGCGTAGACGGTCCGTACCATTTGTTGAACAGCTGCTCGGCGGTGCCGTTGGCCTCGAGCTCGCGCAACGCGCCGTCCACCTGGGCCTTCAGCTTGGTCTCGCCCTTGCGCAGTCCCAGCGCCAGCGGCTCGACGCTGAGGTTGGCCGGCAGGATCTCGTACTGCGCCGCCGCCGGGCCGAGCTTGGCGTGCTGGTCGAGCAGCGACACCTCGTCGTTGACGAAGGCCACGCCCTTGCCCTGCTGCAGCGCCTGGAAGGCTTGCGGGCCGGTGTCGAAGGTGACCACGTCGACGCCCGGCACCGCCTTGCGGACATTCGGTTCCTGCGTGCCGCCCTTGATCGTCACGACCTTCTTGCCGGACAGCTGGTTCAGCGTCTTGATGCCGCTGTCCTTCTTCACCAGCACCTTCTGGCCGGTGACGAAAGTGGTCAGCGAGAAGTCGATCACCGCCTCGCGTTCCTTGTTGTGCGTCAGGCTCGCGGCCAGCACGTCGACGTGACCCTGCTGCAGCTCGGGAATGCGCGCCGCCACCGCCAGCTGCTTGAGCCGCAGCTTCACGCCGAGCTTCTGCGCCACGGCCTTCGCCAGGTCGACCTCGTAGCCGACGATCTCGCGCGTCTTCGGATCGATGAAGCTGTTGGGCTCGTCGGTGCCGAGCACGCCCACCACGAGCTCGCCCTTCTTCCGGATGTCGTCGAGCTGGTCCGCATGGGCGATGCCCAGCATGGCGGCCGAGGTGGCGATCACGAGCAGGGCACGGCGGGTCACGGTGGCGGTCACGGTCAGGGACATGGCGTCGGGCTCTTCATGGGAGCGTTGGTTCACGATGGGCATCAGCTTAGGAACACCGGCCTTCACGCGGAACGAACGGATGGGCATATGCAAGCGCGGCTTTCGCACGCCCCTTTCGCGGCTCGTCCTGCATCCCCTTCGTCGACGCGGTCTCGCGCTTGCGGCATGCTCAGGTCATGAGCCTCCTCCACGACCGTGTGCCCGTCATCGACATCTCGGGCCTGCACGACCCGGCGAGCGCCCACACGGCCTCGACCGCCGGGCATCGCGCGGCCCTCCAGATCGGCGAGGCCTGCCGCGCCCACGGCTTCTTCTATGTGAGCCATCACGGCGTCGATCCCGCGTTGGTCGAACGGCTCGATCGGCTGGCACGGGTGTTCTTCGCGCTGCCCGAGGAACAGAAACTGCGCTGGCCGATGACCGACGGCGGTCGCGCCTGGCGTGGCTACTTCAGCGCCGGCGGCGAACTGACCTCGGGACGGCCGGACTGGAAGGAAGGGCTGTACCTCGGCGCGGAACTGCCGCCGGAAGATCCGCGCGTGCTCGCCGGCACGCCGCTGCACGGCGCCAACCTCTGGCCGGACGTGCCGGGATTGAGGGACACGGTGCTCGACTACCTCGCCGCCGTGACCGCCGTCGGCCAGCGCGTGCTGGGCGGCATTGCGCTCAGCCTCGATCTGCCGCCGTCCTACTTCCTGTCGCATGCCACCTCGGATCCGCTGGTGCTGCTGCGGCTTTTCAACTACCCCGCCGTCCCCCGCGATGCCGAGGTCGACGCGCCCTGGGGCGTCGGCGAGCACACCGACTACGGCCTGCTCACGCTGCTCTACCAGGACGACAGCGGGGGCCTTGAAGTCCACGGCCGTCGCGGCTGGATCGAGGCGCCACCGCTGCCCGGCACCTTCGTCTGCAACATCGGCGACATGCTGGACCGCATGACCGCGGGGCTCTACCGCAGCACGCCACACCGCGTGAAGCTCAACCGCGGCGGGCGCGACCGGCTGTCGGTCCCGCTGTTCCTCGACCCGTCCTTCGACAGCCGCGTCCAGCCGATCCCCGGCCTGCCGCCGGCCGAGGACGACAGCGCCTCGCGCTGGGACGCCAGCAACGTCCACGTCTTCGCCGGCACCTACGGCGACTACCTGATGGGCAAGGTCGGCAAGGTCTTCCCGGAGCTCGGCGCCTCGGTGCTGCCATGAACGCGGGCATCCCGCTCCTCATGCGATCCGCGGATAAGCTGTTGCGACAACCGCGTTTGGAGGCTGCCGTGTCCGGCGGATAACCTGCGCGGTTTGCCCGCGCCCGGCATCACCCCCGCCGGCCGCGGCGCCCGACCATCCCACCAGGATCACAAGGAGCGCCCATGAGTGCCAAGGAGACCTCTTCCACCCCCCCGCAGGCGCGGACCGGCGCCGCCGTCGAGCGGCCCGCCGTGCTGGACCTGATCGGCAACACGCCGCTGGTCCCCGTGCACCGGCTCGACACCGGTCCCTGCCAGCTGTTCCTGAAGCTCGAATCGCAGAACCCGGGCGGCTCGATCAAGGACCGCATCGGCCTGTCGATGATCGAGGCGGCCGAGCGCGACGGGCTGCTGCCCCCCGGCGGCACCGTCGTCGAGGCGACCGCTGGCAACACCGGCCTCGGGCTGGCCCTGGTCGCCCGCGCCAAGGGCTACCGCGTCGCGCTGGTCGTGCCCGACAAGATGTCGGCGGAGAAGGTGCTGCAGCTCAAGGCGCTCGGCGCCGAGGTCCACATCACGCGTTCCGACGTCGGCAAGGGCCATCCCGACTACTACCAGGACCGCGCCGCGCGGCTCGTCCGCGACATCCCCGGCGCCTGGTACGCCGACCAGTTCAACAACCCGAACAACCCGCTCGCCCACGAGACCACCACCGGCCCGGAGATCTGGCAGCAGGTCGGCCATCGCATCGACGCGCTGGTCTGCGGCGTCGGCTCGGGCGGCACGATCACGGGGCTGTCGCGCTTCTTCGCCAAGGTGCGCCCGGGCCTGGACGTGGTGCTCGCCGATCCGGCGGGCTCCATCCTCAAGGACTTCATCGAGACAGGCAGCTACGGCGAGGCCGGCTCCTGGGCCGTCGAGGGCATCGGGGAGGACTTCGTCCCGCCGATCGCCGACCTGAGCGGCGTGCGCCACGCCTACTCGATCACCGACGAGGAAAGCTTCGCCACCGCGCGCGACCTCTACCGCGCCGAGGGCATCCTGGCCGGTTCGTCGACCGGCACGCTGCTGGCCGCCGCGCTGAAGTACTGCCGCGCGCAGACCACGCCCAAGCGCGTCGTCACGCTGGTCTGCGACACCGGCACCCGCTACCTGTCCAAGGTCTACAACGACCCGTGGATGTTCGACCAGGGCCTGCTCAAGCGCGCCACCAAGGGCGACCTGCGCGACCTCATCGCCCGGCTGCCTGAGGACGGCGCCGTCGTCAGCGTCAGCCCCGAGGACACACTGGCCACCGCCTTCTCGCGCATGCGCCAGGCCGAGGTCTCGCAGCTGCCGGTGCTCAAGGACGGCAGGCTGGTCGGCCTGCTCGACGAGTCCGACCTGCTGGCCCAGATGCACATGGACGCACGCCACTTCAAGGACAGCGTCGACAGCGCGATGAGTCATGATGTGCAGACCCTGCCTCCCGGCGCGCCGCTGTCCGACCTGATCGCGCAGCTGCGCAAGGGCCTGGTGGCGGTGATCGCCGACGATCACGGCTTCCACGGCCTCGTCACCCGTTTCGATCTGTTGAACCACCTGCGAAAGGGCTTGTCATGAGCCACGACAACGACAAAGACAACCAGCCGTCCCCGCATCCGCACGACGCCGGGCTGCGCTTCGACACCCGAGCGATCCACGGCGGCCAGCATCCCGATCCGCTGACCGGCGCGGTGATGCCGCCGATCTACGCCACCTCGACCTACCGCCAGCAGAGCCCCGGCGTGCACCAGGGCTACGAGTACGGCCGCACCCACAACCCGACCCGCCAGGCCTACGAACGCGCGATCGCCAGCCTCGAGGGCGGTGTGCAGGGCTACGCCTTCTCGTCGGGCCTGGCCGCCATGGCCACGGTGCTGGACACGCTGGACGCCGGTTCGCACATCGTCGCGGGCGACGACCTCTACGGCGGCAGCTACCGCCTGTTCGAGCGCGTGCGCAAGCGCAGCGCCGGCCTGCAGGTCACCTACGTCGACAGCAGCAAGCCGGAGAACGTCCGCGCCGCGCTGCGCCCCGAGACGAAGATGATCTGGATCGAGACGCCCAGCAACCCGCTGCTGACGCTGACCGACCTGGCCGCCGTCGCGAAGATCGCGCGCGAACACGGCGCGCTCGCGATCGCCGACAACACCTTCGCCAGCCCCTGGTCGCAGCGCCCGCTGGAACTGGGCTTCGACGCGGTGATGCATTCGGCCACCAAGTACCTGAACGGCCACAGCGACGTGATCTCGGGCGTGGTCGTGGTCGGCGGCGAACAGCGCCAGGCGGCCCTGCGCGAGCAGCTCGAGTTCCTGCACAACGCCGTCGGCTCGATCGCGGGCCCGTTCGACAGCTTCCTCGCGCTGCGCGGCCTGAAGACGCTGGCGCTGCGCATGGCGCGCCACAACGAGAGCGCGCAGGAACTCGCCGGCTGGCTGGAGTCGCAACCCAAGGTGCGCCGCGTCTACTACCCCGGGCTGGAAAGTCACCCGCAGCTCGCGCTGGCCAGGCGCCAGATGCGTGGCGGTGGCGGGATGATCAGCGTCCAGCTCGACACCGACCTGGCCGGCGCGCGCCGTTTCCTGGAGCGGGTGAAGATCTTCTCGCTCGCGGAAAGCCTGGGCGGCGTCGAGAGCCTGATCTCCCTGCCCGCGTTGATGACGCATGCGTCGATCCCGGTCGAGACGCGCCAGCGGCTCGGCATCACCGATTCGCTGGTCCGGATCTCCGCCGGCATCGAGGACATCGAGGACCTGCGCGACGACCTGAAGGCCGGCCTGGCCGCCATCTGACGCCCTGAAGACTCCCGGGCAATCGCCCGATCGGACCACACCGTCCGAGGCCCGAGGAACGCGCCGCGACCGGCAGGTCGTTGGCGCGTTCTGCTTTTCCGAACTGCTGTCCGCACAAGAAACGAACCGGTGCGTGAAGAATGCGTGAAGATAAGAGCGTCAACCGCGCGCTGAACCGAACCGCCAGGGGCATGGACTCCACCTGACCGGGTCGACATGCTGTCGGAAAAACCTTCGCTTGGACTGCATTAACTTCCGTTTAAGCGAAGTTCGTTATCATCCCGGTTCGTCTTTTTCGGAGGCCCCGCCATGTCCACCCTCAATTACCGTCACCTCCACTACTTCTGGGTCGTCGCCAAGGAGGGCGGCTTCGCCCGCGCGGCGGACCGTCTGGGCATGGCCGTGCAGACCATCAGCGCGCAGGTGCGGGAACTGGAGCGGGCCCTCGGCCACCAGCTGCTCAAGCCCGAGGGCCGCGGCCTGGTGCTGACCGAGGCCGGTCAGGCGGCCTTCGCCCGGGCCGAGGAGATCTTCCAGATCGGCCAGATGGTGCCCAACGAGGTCCATGAAGCCGCCACGCAGCGCGTCCAGCGCCTGTCGGTGGGGCTGTCGGACGGCCTGTCCAAGCTGGCCGCCCACGCGCTGCTCGCGCCGGTGCTGGACACGCCGCAGCTGCGCCTGGTCTGCCACGAGGGCGAGGTCGACCAACTGATCGGCGAGCTCGCGCTGCACCACCTGGACCTGGTGCTCACCGACCAGCCGGCCCCGGTCAATCCGACGCTGCGCATCACCAGCCAGCTGCTGGCGAGCACCACCGTCGACTGGTACGGTCCGGCCGAGCTGATCGAACGCGCCAGACGCGCGCCGAACAAGGGTTTCCCGTACGTGCTGGAGACCCTGCCGGTGCTGCTGCCCACGCGTCACGCGTCGCTGCGCTCCAGCCTGGAGCGGTGGTTCGAGCAGCACCACATCCGGCCGCAGATCGTCGGCGAGTTCGAGGACAGCGCGCTGATGAGCGTGTTCGCCGCCCGCGGGCTGGGCGTGTTCCCGGTCAGCCGCCTGGGCGCGGACGACCTGTCGCTGATGGCCGGCCTGCACCTGCTGGGGCAGACCGAAGTGGTCGAGGACGTCCATGCGATCTACTCCCGCCGCGGCCAGAACCACCCGCTGGTGTCCAAGCTGCTGCAACGCCGCGGCACGCCCATCGACCTGAACGAACTCGAATCGGAAATTGCTTCAGCGAAATGAGCAATATGCAGGTTTATCCGATGTGATGACCGCGTTAAGGTCTGGCCCTCATGCGCGCGCGAGCGCGCCTTCCGTCCAACGGCTCACTCGGATCCAGGAGAACCAGTCATGAGCGACTTCCAACGACATCCGGCGTCCCCCGCGGCCTGGACGCACGCCACCGCCAACGGCGGCTCGGTCTTCAGCCAGCGCGCCGACGTGGCGCGCGTGCTGCGCAACACCTACGCGCTGCTGTCGATGACGCTGCTGTTCAGCGCCGCCGTCGCGGCCGCCGCGGTCGCGTACCGGCTGCCCGCCCCCGGCATGATCCTCACGCTGATCGGCTACTTCGGCCTGCTGTTCGCGATCCACAAGACGCAGAACAGCGCAGCCTCGGTGCCGCTGGTGTTCGCGCTGACCGGCTTCATGGGCTACACGCTGGGGCCCTTGCTCGGCGCGATCCTGAAGATGGCCGGCGGCGCCAGCATCATCGCCATGGCGATGGGCACCACCGGCGCGACCTTCCTGGTGCTGTCGGCCTACGTGCTGGCCACCAAGAAGGACTTCAGCTTCATGGGCGGCTTCCTGTTCGCGGGCATGATCATCGCGATCCTGGCCTCGCTGGCCAACCTGTTCTTCCAGCTGCCGCTGCTGTCGGTGGTGGTCTCGGGCGTCGTGGCGCTGCTGTCGGCCGGCATGATCCTGTTCCACACCAGCATGATCGTGAACGGCGGCGAGCGGAACTACGTGATGGCCACGGTCAGCCTGTTCGTGTCGCTGTTCAACCTGTTCACCAGCCTGCTGAGCATCTTCGGCTTCGCCGGCGGCTCCAGCGACGACTGAACGGTCCGCACGGCCGGAAGTCCTGAGGCGACGACGCGATGAAGACCTTCCTGTGGTCCGTGACCGGGCTGTTCGCGCTGATCTGGAGCGGACTGGCCTGGGCCACGGCCGGCCTGGTGCGCTGGACGGTGGAGGCCCTCTCCACCGGCCGCGCGGCCGAACTTGGCAAGAGCGCGGTGGAATTCAAGTTCCCCGGCTGGCTCGAGCCCTTCCTCGACACCGGCCTGCTGGAGGCCGCGCAGGCCATCGTCCAGTGGCTGCTGGAGATGGCCGGGACCGGCGCGCCGATGGCGGGCACGGCGATCGGCTGGCTGGTGCCGGTGGTCTGGGTGGCCTGGGCCTTCGGCCTGGTCGTGCTGCTGATGATCGCGCTGGTGCTGCACCTGCTGATCAAGCGGCTACCGGGTGCCGGAACGGCCGGCCCCGCCGCCCCGGCCCTGCGATGAACCGACGTCGAAGCGGCCCCCAGTGGCCGTCGAAAGAACGAGGCGCCCGAGGGCGCCTCTTTCGCTTCATGCGCCCGGAGGCAGCGCCACGGTGAAGCGGTAGAGACAGCACTCGTCCTCGTGCAGCGTCCGCAGCTCGCGGACGATCTCCCCCGCGGCCCGGCTGCGGATGACGCCCGGCCAGAACTGCGCGGCCGGCGTGTTCGCCATCAGGTGGTAGACCTCCCAACGCCCGGGGAAGCGGGCCAGGACCTCGCCGGCGGCCCGCGCCGCGAGGCCATGGCCCCGATAGCCGCGCGCCAGGAAGAAGTAGCCCATGTTGTGGTCCGACCCGGGCTGCTCGCACTCGCCGTCGACGACCGCGAAGCCGGCGAGTTCGTCGCCGACCCAGATCAGGAACGGATGCACATCATCCTGCGCCCAGTACGGCGCCTTGGGCCGGAGCTGGTAGCGCCCCTCGTGCGCGAACGCCACCGGCGTCCATTCGCTGAGGTCGTAGTTGTAGAACTGCATGAGGTTCTCGATGCGCGGCAGGTCGTCCGGCGCGGCGCGTTCGATCCTCAAGGCGGGACTCTCCGGCAGCGGCACCGGGATCGCGTCGTCAAAGGCTGAGGGTCTGGTCTCCATCGTGGCTCTCTCGGGCTCTTCTGTGGTCGGGGTCCTGCTCCGGCACGCCGCGCGCCCGCGCTCAGGGCGGCGGCGGGAACGCGTCGTCGAACGGCGAGCGCACTCCAGCCAGCGCCCGGATGCGATCCATCCAGCCGAGCACCGCCAGCGTCTCCGCGTGCGGCACCACCGGGCTCTCGATCAGGCCGGCGCGCACGCAGCGCATGGTCTCGCGGATCTCGTACTCGAAGCCGTTGATCTCGAACGGGCGCTCGATCGTCTCGGGCGTGCCGCGCGCCGGTAGCCACTGGGCCCGCGTCGCTTCCCAGAAGGTTTCCGGGAGCACGATTGCGCCGCTCTCGCCGAGGATGTGCATCGTGTTCGGCGCGAAGGTGTCGATGGCGCACTGGAACTGCGAGCTCAGGCCGTCGCCGAAGTCCATCGTCACCGCCAGCTGAGCGTCGACGCCGGTCGGGGCGAGCCGGGCGGTCACCGACAGGTCCACCAGCGGCGGCACTTCGCCGAGCGCGTGCCGCAGCACCCAGCGCGTGGCCGTGAGGTTGTAGATGCCGACGTCGAGCAGCGCCCCGCCGGCCAGCGCCGGGCTGTAGATGCGGCTGTCGGGGTCGTAGGGCGCGGGGAAGCAGAAGCTCGACTGCATGCCGCGCAACGCGCCGAGGCGACCGTCGCGCAGCCACGCCGCCAGGTCCTGGTACAGCGGCAGGAAGCGTGTCCAGACGGCTTCCATCAGGAAGACGCGGTGCGTGCGCGAGGCCTCGACCAGGCGTCGGCCCATCTCCTGGTTCGGCACCAGCGACTTCTCGCACAGCACCGCCTTGCCGGCCTGGAGCGCGGCAAGGACGTACTCGTAATGCTGGCCGTGCGGCGTCGCGACGTAGACGCCGTCGACGGCGGGATCGCTCATCACCGCGGCGGGATCGGTATGGGCGAGCACGGCCGGTTCGCCGGGCGCGGACCAGCGTTGGGCGAATGCGGACGCGCGATGCGCGTCGCGCCCGCACACGGAGTGCAGGCGGCAACCGTCGAGCTGGGAGACGGCTTCGGCGAAACGGTGCGCGATCGAGCCGGGGCCGATCACGGCCCAGTGGAAGGTGCGTTCAGACATGTGCGGCGATGCTAATCGGGCCGGCCCGTCGCGGGCCGGCGACGACGCCGGATCGCGGGGCTCTCAGGGTTGTCCCGGGGCGGGTTCTCCACGGGGCGGACGGCGCCCATGGCGTTCGGCTTCGCGGGTCGCTTCGGCTAAGGTGACGGCCTCGCACAACACGAACGCCCGCCCAGAAGACGGGCCGTCCCCCATGAGGATTCCCTTCGTCCTGGCCGCCACCGTGGCCCTCGCCGCCCCCGTGATGGCCCAGACAGCCGCGCCGGCCGCGGCGCCTGTTGCCGCCTCTTCCGACGCGGCCAGCGCCGCGAACCTGCTGCTCGCGCCCAGCACGCTGCCGCTGCAGTACCCGCCCTTCGACCGCATCCGCGATGCCGACATCGGCCCCGCGATCGACCAGGGCATGGTCGAGCAGCTGGCCGAGGTCGCGGCGATCGTCGACAACCCCGCCGCGCCGAGCTTCGACAACACCATCGTCGCGCTGGAGAAAGGCGGCCGCACGCTGGGCCGCGCGACCACGCTGCTGATGAGCCTGACGGGCGCGGACGCCAACCCGGCACGCCTGAAGCTGCAGGCCGACTACGCGACGAAGCTGGCCGCGCATCGCGACGCGATCCAGCTCAATCCCAGGCTATTCGCGCGCATCGAGTCGCTGTACCAGCGCCGCGCGTCGCTCGGCCTGGGCGCGCAGGAGCAGCGCCTGATCGAGCGTCAGTACAACCAGTTCCTGCGCGCCGGCGCGAAGCTGGACGAGGACGGCAAGGCCCGCATGAAGGCCATCAACGCGGAGATGGCGCAGCTCGGCGCCCGCTTCAACCAGAACGTGCTGGCCGAGGTGAACGACTCGGCGGTGATCGTCGATGGCGTCGACGAGCTCAAGGGCCTGAGCGACGAACAGATCTCCGCCGCCGCGGCCGCCGCGAAGGATCGTGGCCTGGAGGGCAAGTACCTCATCGCGCTGTTGAACACGACCGGCCAGCCGGTGCTGGCCCAGCTGGAGAACCGTGCGCTGCGGCAGCGGATCTACGAGGCGTCGGTGGCGCGGGGCTCGCGCGGCAATGCCTACGACAACACGGCGCTGGTGTCGCGCGTGGTAACGCTGCGCGCCGAGCGCGCGAGACTGCTGGGCTTCGCCACGCATGCCGACTTCGTGCTGAAGGACGAGACGGCGAAGAACCAGCAGGCCGTCAATGGCATGCTGCGCCAGCTCGCCCCGGCGGCGGTCGGCGCCGCGCGCCGCGAAGGCGCGGAGCTGCAGGCCATCGTCGATCGCGAGCAGGCGGCGAAGAAGCAGCCCTCGTTCAAGCTGGCGGCCTGGGACTGGAGCTTCTACAGCGAGAAGCTGCGGGCCGAGAAATACGGCTTCGACGAGTCGCAGCTCAAGCCCTACTTCGAGATGAAGAACGTGCTGGAGAACGGCGTGTTCTTCGCGGCGGGCCAGCTCTACGGGCTGAAGTTCAAGCAGCGCCGCGACCTGCCGGTCTACCACCCGGACGTGCTGGTCTACGACGTGTTCAACGCCGACGGCTCGCAGCTGGCCATTTTCATCGCCGACATGTACGCGCGGCCGTCCAAGCGCGGCGGCGCGTGGATGAACGCCTACGTCGACCAGAGCGGGCTGATGAACCAGAAGCCGGTGGTGGCGAACCACCTCAACATTCCCAAGCCGGCGGACGGCAAGCCGACGCTGCTGACCTGGGACGAGGTGACGACGATGTTCCACGAGTTCGGGCATGCGCTGCACGGCATGTTCTCGAACGTGAAGTACCCGAGCATGGCTGGCACCAAGGTGCCGCGCGACTTCGTCGAGTACCCGTCGCAGGTCAACGAGATGTGGGCGGACTGGCCGAGCGTGCTGGCGAACTACGCGAAGCACTACAAGACGGGCGAGGCCATGCCGCGCGCGTTGCTGGACAAGGTGCTGGCGGCCAAGCAGTTCAACCAGGGCTTCGCGAGCACGGAGTACCTCAGCGCCGCGAGCCTGGACCAGCGCTGGCACCAGCTGCCGCTGGACCAGATTCCCGAGGCGGACGGCGTGATGGCCTTCGAGGCCGAGGCGCTGCGCGAGGAAGGCTACGACTACGACGCGGTGCCGCCGCGTTACCGCACGCCCTACTTCAGCCACATCATGGGCGGCTACGCGGCGGGCTACTACGCCTACGTGTGGTCGGAGGTGCTGGATGCCAACACGGTGCAGTGGTTCAAGGCCAACGGCGGCCTGAAGCGCGAACTGGGCGACGCGTTCCGCGCGAAGCTGCTGTCGCAGGGCGGCAGCCAGGACGCGCTGACGCTGTTCCGCGGCGTGGTCGGCCACGAGCCGCAGATCCAGCCGTTGCTGGAGCGCCGGGGCCTGGTCATCGAGAAGACGAAGACCGCGAACAAGCCGCAGGCTTCGACGGCGGAATGAGCAGCGGGGGATAACTCACCCGAAGGTGAGTTGCCATCGGTGGTTCGTCAAAGGGCGCTCATCGAAGCGCCCTTTTTCGTTTTTGGGGAGAAGTCTTCAGCCGCCGGACCTGTCCAGATCGCTCGTATCCTCCGCGCCCTGTTGCGTCAGCAGCCGCTGCATCAACGCAAAGAACCGGTCATAGAACTGCCCTGCCGGGATGGTTTCCGAGGCGACCTTGACCAGCGATTCCGAGGTCGACGACAGCGGCACGGAGATCGACCCGATCGCGCTCACGCCCAGGCTGGTCGAATTCGCGCTGCGCTTGACGTTGTAGCGGTCCTGCAGCGCCGACACGTAGGCCGTCGCCAGCTTGCCGCTGCCGCCTTCCGGCACGCACACCACGGTGAAGCTGATCTCGACATGCACCTCGCCCTCGGGCTGGAAGCGCTTCGTGCCCGAGATCGACTCCGGCAACGCCGTGTTGATCACGTATCCCTGGCTCAGCAGCGCGCGCCGCGCCGCCTCGCAGGTGTCCTGCACGCTCGAGTCGAACAGCCGCGAGAAGGTCTCGTCCGAAGAGAAGCGCTCGTTCTGGTAGACCGAGTTCCTGCGGGTGGATCCGCTCCCGCCGAAGCTGCCGCAGCCCGTCACGAGCGTCACGGCGATGGCCGCCATCGCAAGCGGGCGGAGGGAGCGGGGGAAGGCGGAGAAAAGGCGTCGGGTCATCGTCGTCAGGGCCGTGATCGGCCAGCAACGGATTATCCGCGCCTTGACTGAGCGGGGCCTGAGGGGCTCAGTGCGTCGTGGTCTGGGCGGTCAGCAGCGTCTGCCATTCGCCGTCGACGTTGGCCGCCAGTTCCCGGGCGGAACCGGGGCAGCGATGCCAGTGCTCCGTCGCCGCGGACAACAGCGCCGGCCAGTACGGGTGGTCGCCCTCGCAGCGGCTGCGGGGGATGACCAGCGCGATCTCCTGCACCTCGGCGCGGCCGTCCACGATGAAGGAGAGCCGCGCCCGCACCACCACGGTGAGCGGCGTGGACAGCAGCAGCTCGGCGTTGACGCAATGGGACGGGCGGAAATCGGGATGAGCGGGCGCCGGGGTCATGGACACGCTCCCAACAGTGGCGGTGAAGGCATTCATCTTGTTCTGTCTCGGGTCTCTTGTTCGATGCCCCGCATCCTACGAACCGCCGCTCCCGGAGCCTGTGAGGCCCACGCGCGAGGCTGTGTAGGACAAGGCCTCATCCAGGGCGTCGGCGACACCATCTCCGCTTGTCCTACAAAACATCGCGGACGCGGACGACAGGGTCGGCTGTTCGGCATACGTAGAGTCAATCCCAGCGCACCACGGGGTGCACAAGGAGCCGACAGATGGGTATCGCCGACCACCATTCCCTCGCCCTGCATGTTCATGACTTCGCCTGCCAGGTCCAGTGGACCGCAGTGGGCGATCAGGACCCGGTCCTGGGACTGGAAGCGGCACTGCCCTATCTGCTGGATCACGCCCCCGCGACGTTCGCCGAGCCGGCCCCTGCTGTCGTGTCGTCAGACCGCCACGCCGCGTGAGTCCGAGCCCTGTCATCAATCCAAGGAGATCAACATGATGATTCGAGCCACCGTTCTCGCCCTGGCCACCGCTGTGGGCGCCATCACGATGCTGCCCGGCTGCGCGGTCACGCGCGGTCAGTCCTCGGTCGGCGAGTACGTCGACGATGCGGCCGTCACCACCGCGGTGAAGTCCAAGTTCGTCGAGGCCAAGACCGTCGACGCCAGCTCCATCCACGTGGAGACGCTGCAAGGCGAGGTGATGCTGTCCGGCTTCGCCAAGAACGCCACCGAGAAGGCCGACGCCGAGCGCCTGGCGCGCGACGTCAAGGGCGTGAAGCGCGTCAAGAACGAGATCGCGATCCGCAATTGATGCGCGGAACCCCTGCCTGAACCGCGCTCCGCGGCGGCCTGACCAACCGCCCCGGAACGCACCGCGCGATCGGACGGCGTGCCTGCGCATCCCGTCCGTTCGCGCGCATCCGCTTGTGCTCCCGAGTCGTACGCGAGCCTGCCATGGACGCCCAGCCCGCCAGCCCCCTCACCTGCTTCCTTGTCGAGGACAACGCCGTCATCCGCGAGAACCTGGTGGCGACGCTCGAGGAGATGGTGGACCTGCGCGTGCTCGGCCATGCGGTCGACGAGCACGGCGCCTTGTCCTGGATGGACGAGGACCATCCGGGCTGCGACCTGGTGATCATCGACATCTTCCTGGCGCAGGGCACCGGGCTGAACGTGCTGCGTGCCGCCGGCGAGCGCATGCCGGGCACGCGCCGCGTCGTGCTCAGCAACTACGCGACGCCCGACATGCGCCAGCGCTGTTTCGCGCTGGGCGCGGACAAGGTGTTCGACAAGTCGGCCGAGCTCGAGGACCTGCTCGCCTACTGCGGCGGCCTGGCCGAGGCGGCCCAGCGCGATGCGGCTATTCGATCAGCCCGTTCTTGAGGGCGTAATACGTCAGCTCGCTGTTGGTGTTCAACGCGAGCTTCTCCAGCACGCGCGAGCGGTAGGTGGAGACCGTCTTCACGCTCAGCGACATGCCGTCGGCGATGTGCCCCACGGTCTCGCCGCGCGCCAGCCGCAGGAAGACCTGCAGCTCGCGCTCGGACAGCGTGTCGTGGGGCGCCTGGTCGGCCGGGGCGCCGAGACCGTCGGCCAGCAGTTCGGCCACGGCCGGCGTGATGTACTTGCGGCCGCGGAAGACGGTGCGGATCGCGGTGGCGATCTCCTCGGGGTCGCATTCCTTGTTCAGGTAGCCGCTGGCCCCCTGGCGCAGCAGGGTGGTCGCGTAATGGGCCTCCGGGAAGCCGCTGAGGATCAGCACCGGCAGTTCCGGCTTGCGGGCCTTGATCGCGGCCAGGGTCTCGACGCCGCTCTGGTCGGGCAGCGAGAGGTCCATCAGCATCACGTCGAGTTCGCCGGCGCGCACGAGGTCGAGCGCCTCGCGCCCGGAACCGGCTTCGCCGGTGACGCGCAGGTCGACCTGCTCGGAGAGGAATTGCCGCAGCCCGGCGCGGACAATCGCGTGGTCGTCGACGATGGCGATTCGGATCATGGTGGCGATGGTCAAGTGAGCGAAACCGCTCGGGGAGTGTAGAGGATGAGCCTGAAGGACACCGTCACGAACCTGGGTCGCAAGACCTGGGCACTGCCGCTTGGCGTGTTCGTGGCTTTGCTGATGATCCTGATCAGCGAGCTGGCCTACTTCGGCGCCGTCTCGCAGATGGACCGCCTGGACACGCTGGGCCGGGCCCGGATGGAACTGCTCCGGCTGATGGCCCGCGTGACCGACGCGGAGTCAGGGCAACGGGGATACCTGATCACCCGCCGCCCGGAATACCTGGACCCCTACCGCTTCGCCTCCGAGGACGCGTCGCAGGGCCTGAGCGCGCTGCAGCGGATGTACGCGCAGGTCGGCGCGCAGGACGCCGAGCTGCGCAGCAAGGAGATCGCCGGCGCCGTGAGCGCCAAGCTCAGCGAACTGCAGGAGGTGCTCAAGCTCTATGAGAGCGGGCGGGAATCGGCCGGCCGCGAACTCATGATGACCGACATCGGCCGCGACCAGATGGAGCAGATCCGGCGCCGTTCGGCGGAGCTGCTGGCCGACGAGAACCGCCGCATCGCCCTGGGCACCGGCCAGGTCTACGACACGCTGATGCTGAGCCGCATCGGCGTGTCCGGCATGACGCTGCTGACGCTGATCGTGTTCGTGCTGTTCGTGCGCAAGAGCCGCGCGCTCGACGAGCAGCGCAGCGAGCAGGCCTTGGAGGTGAGCGCCGAGCGCGACCGGCTGGAGGTCGAGGTGGCCCGGCGCACTGCCGAGCTGACGCAGCTGGCCCGCCACCTGCAGACCGCGCGCGAGGACGAGCGGGCCCGGCTCGCCCGCGACCTGCACGACGAGCTCGGCGCGCTGCTGACGGCGGCCAAGCTCGACGTCGCGCGGCTGCGGCCCAAGCTGCAGGCGGAGGCGCCGGACCTGATGCAGCGCCTCAACCACCTGACCGAGACGCTCAACAGCGGCATCGCGCTCAAGCGCCGCATCATCGAGGACCTGCGCCCCTCCACGCTCGACCAGCTGGGCCTGGTCCCGGCGCTGGAGATCCTGTGCCGCGAGACCTCCGAGCGGCTGGGCGTGCCGATCGCGCTGGAACTCGATCCCGCCGTCGAGCTCGTGCCCAGCGCGCAGCTGACGGCGTTCCGACTGGTCCAGGAGGCGCTGACCAACACCGCCAAGTACGCCCATGCGAGCGAGGTCACCGTCTCGCTCAAGCGCGAGTACGCGCAGGCGCTGGTCACCGTCGCCGACAACGGCCACGGCTTCGACCCCGAACGTCTGTCGCTGGGCTCGCACGGTCTGCTGGGCATGCGCTTCCGTGTCGAGGCCGAGCGCGGCCAGCTGCAGCTGCGCAGCGCGCCGGGCCAGGGCACCGAGGTGCGGGCCTGGCTCCCGCTCAAGCGCGACGAACGCGCCGAACCGGAGATCCCGCGGATCGATTTCCCGATCCCCGGGATGGGCGGCGTCGGCGGCATGCCGGGCGCGTCGCCCGCGCCCGGCCCGGGACCTGGCGCGGCGGGGGAGAGCGGCCAGCCGCCGGCCGGCGGCGGCCTGTAGGCGCGTTCCTACGGCGGCCCGGGAAGCCGGGGGACCGCCGCTTCCGGCGGCGACCGACCCCTCGGGATCGCCCGGCTGCCTAGAGTGGAGGCATGGATCCGCGGCCCTCCGCGGAATGTCCGCGGAACCTCCGCGATATCGCGAACCCCGCGCCTAGCCGCGGCAATCACCGCGAAAGGAGCCTCGCCATGAAACACTCGTCTCGCCCCACTGCCCTGTCCCTGCTGCTGCCCGCCGTGGTGGCCGCCGTTGCCCTGACCGCTTGCGGTCGCGAGGATGACGGCCGCACCGCCGGCCAGCGCCTGGACGACGGCATCTCGAAGATGGAACGGAAGTCCGAGGAAGCCAGGGCTGACACCCGCCAGGCCATGGACAACATGGGCAACAAGATGGAGCGGACCGCCGAGAAGGCCGGAGCCGCGATCGACGACGCCCAGATCACCACGGCCATCAAGACCTCGCTGGCCGGCGACCCGAAGCTGAGCGCGCTCGACGTCAAGGTCGAGACGGAGCACGGTCACGTGACGCTGGACGGCACGGCGCCGGACCTGGCCGCGCGCGACCGCGCGGGCTCGATGGCCCTGGCCGCCAAGGGCGTGCAGTCGGTGAACAACCGCATCAAGGTCAACGGCTGATTCCCTCCTCTGCCGTCCGTTGACCGGAGCCCCGGGCCGCGTTCCAAGACGCGGCGCCGGGGCTTTCTTCGTCCGCGGCCGGGTCCGGGGATCCCCGGCTTTCTGTCGTATTCGTGTCGATTCGTCCAGCGAGTCACCGGCTTGTCATCGGCGCTCCCTAGCGTGCCGCCCTGTCGCGTCACCGGCCCGCGGAGGGAGACCGGCCGCGACCTCCTCGAGCCACGAAAGAACGACATGAAGACGACGACTCCCCGTTCCGTTCCCCGCCTGCGCCGCCTGGGCCGGACCTTGATGACGCTGACGGCGATGGCGGCGCTGAGCGCCTGCAACACCAAGGACAACGACCCGTACGAGATGCCCGCGAACGTGCAGCCGATGCAGTCGCGCCTGGTGGACGCGCCGGTGGAGGGCGTGAGCTACGCAGCCGCGCCGTCGGGCATCTCGGGCAAGACGGGCGCCAACGGGGTGTTCACCTGCAAGGCGGGCGATACCGTGAGCTTCAGCGTGGGCAGCGTCGCCCTCGGCACCGCGGCCTGCGCGGCGACGGTGGCCGCCGCGGACCTGGCCGGCACGGCCGCGCTGGGCGACGTCAAGCTCCAGAACCGCCTGGTGTTCCTGCAGGCGCTGGACGAGGACGACGATCCCACGAACGGCATCCGGATCACCGCCGCGGTGCATGACGCGCTGACGAAGACGCTGGACTTCGGCCTCGCGGCCGCGGACTTCGACAGGGCCTTCGCAGCGCTGCTGCCGACCGGGCAGAACGATGTCTACGGCCAGCCGTACGCGGGCCGCGCGATGAACGACGGCCGGCGCGCCACGGCCGTCGAGCACTACGAGTCGACGATGGCCACGCTGCTGGGCAAGACGGAGACAAGCTCGGCCACGCAGGACACCGCGGGCGGTGCCGTCGCCATCACCAAGTTCCAGATCCGCGCGGCCGACAGCCAGTACGTGCCGTACGAGGGCGGCAACGCCAGCGCGAAGAAGGACTTCCCCAAGGGCTTCTACCCGGCGGTCGGCTCGGGCCTCGTCTACAAGGGCAAGAACGCCGACGGCGCGATGGAGTTCTGGGGCATCACCGATCGCGGGCCCAACGGCGACAGCCCGAGCGCGCCGCGTCCGGACAACGGCGCCGTCGTGACCACCAAGATGTTCCCCGCGCCCAGCTTCGCGCCCTCGATCGGCGTGATCACGCTGGGCAAGGACGGCGCGGTCATCTCCAGCCTGAATCCGCTGAGGAACCCGGACGGCTCCAAGGTCACCGGTCGTCCGCTGCCCTTCGGCGCCGTCGGCAACAGCGCCGAAGTGCCGCTGGCCGACACGATGAAGTTCGACCAGACCAAGGGCAACTTCGACGCGAACGGCCTGGACAGCGAGACGCTGGTCTACGACGCGGCCAACAAGGTGTTCTGGACTTCGGACGAATACGGCCCCTTCATCGTGAAGATCGACGCGGCGACCTTCCAGATCGTCAAGCGCTACGCGCCGGGCACGACCGCCGGCAGCCTGCCCGACGTGCTGAAGAACCGCCGCCCGAACCGCGGCATGGAAGGCCTGGCGATGGACGCGGCCAGCGGCAAGCTGCACGGCTTCCTGCAGAGCCCGATCGACCCGGTGGACAACGCCGGCAAGAGCCTCGAGGTCGTCGACAGCGGCGACCTGGACCAGGACGGCAAGAAGGACGACAAGGTCAAGGTGCGCGACTTCGCGCAGTTCGCGCGCTGGATCGAGTTCGATCCGAAGACCGAGACCTCGAAGCTGTATGCCTATCCGCTGAGCTACCCGCTCGCCGTCAAGGGCGAGAAGTGGGACCGCAACCGCACCGGCAGCGCCAAGCTGGGCGACCTCGTGTCGCTGGGCAACGGCAAGTTCATCGTCGTCGAGCAGGGCGCGGACGCGGCCGGCGCGGTGCGCAACTTCCTGATGCTGGTCGAGGTGCCGGCCGCCGCGACGGACATCGCCGCGATCGGCGCCGAACTCGAGAAGAACAGCATCGACGGCGTGACGACCGCGGCGGTGAGCTGGGCGAACGTCGTCAAGCTGAAGAAGACCGTGCTGCTGGACCTGAACGCCGCTGGCTGGAAGGCCGAGAAGGCCGAGGGCCTGGCGATCGTCGACGGCAACACGCTGGCGCTGATCAACGACAACGACTTCGGCCTGAAGTCGGTGCTGGTGGACGCGGCCGGCAAGGTGGTCGCGGGCGACCCGACGGAGTGCACCGTCGACACCAACGGGGTGATCGTCCAGAACGGCGCCTGCGCCGCCGGCGCGGTGCTGTCGCGCGTGACGCGCGGCAACGAGGTGGACCGCCTCACCCACCTGTGGCTGTTCAAGTTCCCGAAGGCGCTTGCTTCGTTCAGCGTGCAGTGATCGGCTGATCCGAAAATCCGAGACACCGATCCGGGGCGATCTCCACTGACAAGCGTGCGGTCCTCACAGGCTGCGCGCTTTTTCTTTCCGCCATCTGCTACCCGATTGGAGAACCCATGAGCCCCGTCTCATATCGCGAAGTGATCGATGGTCGTCTGTACACCATGACGGACAACCCCGCTTATGAAGGCGACTCGCCGCCGGAACCGCCACCGCAGCATCTGAAGCCGGGCCGAAACCAGGCGTCGAGCGAGCGCCCGCCGCAGCCGACGTACCCGCCGCCGCGGCGCCCGCCCCCGCATGCCACCGCTCAGTTCCAGCTGCCGTCCCGCGTCAACGGCGATCAACGATTGTTGGCGGCCGAACTGGCGCGGGCGGCCGTCGCGAAGCAAGGACGCCTGAGCTCGCGTCGCGACTAGCATGTCCCTATCCCGACTGATGGAGCGACGACCCTGTACGCCAGGATTCGGGTTCCCGTGCTGCTGGTCCGCAGGCCCAAGCCGGAGTGAGGTCCGCCTGGAAGGGTCTTCCCGAGGTGCCGTCCGGCACCTCGCGGCGTGGACCGCCTGACGGAGAATGCCCGCCAGCAAGAACTCCCAGCTGTCGAGCATGACCTTCCACCTCCTCGCCCGCACTGCCGCGGCCGCGCTCGTCGCGGCCGTTTCCTTTGGCGCCGCCGCCGCCGCCCCTGAAGGGCCGCTCGACCAGTTGCCTTACACGCCGAGCCTCGATACAGCGGCGATGGATCGCGGCGCCGATCCTTGCGAGGACCTCTACCAGTACGCCTGCGGCGGCTGGATGGCCGCCAATCCGATTCCGCCCGACCAGGCGCGCTGGTCGGTCTACGCCAAGATGGCCAACGAGAACCAGCGCTACCTCTGGGGCATCCTGGACAAGCTCGCGGCCGCCGATCCCCAGCGCAGCGCGAACCAGGCGCGCATGGGCGACTACTTCGCGGCCTGCATGGACGAGTCCGCCGCCGACCGTCAGGCGCTCGCGCCGCTGCGTCCGTTGCTCTCGCGCATCGAGGCGCTGAAGGACCGCCGCGAGCTGCCCGCGCTGCTGGCCGCGCTGCACCTGGCGACCAACAACGAGCGGGTGCTCTTCCACTTCACGTCGGGCCAGGACATGGCCGACTCGACGCGCGTGATCGCGTTTGCCTACGCCGGCGGCCTGAGCCTGCCGGACCGCGAGTACTACTTCAAGACCGACGCGAAGTCCCGCACCCTGCGCGACCAGTTCGCCGCGCACGTGGCGCGCAGCTTCGAGCTGCTCGGCGACACGCCCGAGGCCGCCCGCACGCAGGCGAGGCAGGTGCTGGCGATCGAGACCGCCCTGGCGCGCGCCTCGCTGAGCCGCGTCGACAAGCGGGACCCCTACAAGGGCTTCCATCCGATGAAGGCCGCCGGATTGCAGGCGCTGACGCCGGGCTTCGACTGGGCCGCGTACCAGCGCGGGCTGGGCCTGGACCCGCAGGCGGCCTACAACGTCACCGAGCCGGCCTTCTTCAAGGCGCTGTCGAAGGAACTGCGCCAGCGCGACCTCCCGCAGCTGCGCCACTACCTGCGCTGGCAGCTGGTCAGCAGCCAGGCGCCGACGCTGTCGGGGGCGGCCGTGCAGGCCAACTTCGAGTTCTTCGGCCAGACGCTGCAGGGGGTGCCGCAGCTGAAGGCGCGCTGGAAGCGTTGCGTCGAGCTGGTCGACGCCCAGCTCGGCGAGGCGCTGGGCCAGGAGTTCGTCGCGCGCAACTTCAGCCCGGACCTGAAGGACAAGACGCTGACGATGACGAAGCAGATCGAGGATGCGATGGCCGCGCGCATCCAATCCTTGAGCTGGATGAGCGACACGACGAAGCAGCGCGCGCAGGAGAAGCTCCATGCCATCGTCAACAAGATCGGATACCCGGACCGCTGGCGCGACTACGGCGCGCTGACGGTGGCGCGGGACGATTTCGCCGGCAACGTGATGCGGGGCAATGCCTTCGAACTGGCACGCCAGCTGGCCAAGATCGGCAAGCCGCTGGACCGTGGCGAATGGGGCATGACGCCGCAGACGGTCAACGCGTACTACGACGCGCAGATGAACGACATCAACTTCCCGGCCGGCGTGCTGCAGGCGCCGCTGTTCGATCCGAGGCTCGACGATGCGCCGAACTACGGCAACACCGGCGGCACGATCGGCCATGAGCTGATCCACGGCTTCGACGACGAAGGGCGGCAGTTCGACGCCAAGGGCAACCTGCGCGACTGGTGGACGAAGAAGGACGGCCAGGCCTTCGAACAGCGCGCCGCCTGCGTGACGAAGCAGTACGCGCAGTACGTGGTGGTCGACGACATCCGCATCAACAGCAAGCTGACGCTGGGTGAGGATCTCGCGGACCTCGGCGGCCTGGTGCTGGCGCATGCGGCGTGGAAGGCCCAGATCGCCGACATGTCGCCCAAGCCGGCGGACCGCGATGGGCTGACGCCGGAGCAGCGCTTCTTCGTCGGTTTCGCGCAATGGGACTGCAGTCACGCCCGACCTGAATATGCGCGCGTGCATGCACTGACCGACCCGCATTCACCAGGTCGCTACCGCATCAACGGGGTGGTGGTGAACATGCCGGAGTTCGAACAGGCCTTCCACTGCAAACCCGGACAGAAGATGGTCAAGCCCGACGCGGAACGTTGCCGCGTCTGGTAAGTCGTGTGTCGCGGGAACCATGCAGGTTTGCAGGAGCGACTGATGCATTGGCCTGGTCGCGGAGAGCGCGTCAGGCCGATGCGTCGCCACTCCATTCATCGCGCCATGCTTCCTCAAATTTCTCCACGCACCTACCCGTCCCCCACCACCGATCCCGTCTATGCCAACATGGCGTCGACGCCCGATGCCTCGCAGCCCGACTCCTCCACAGTCGAGACGCCGCCGCGGACCAGCTACCGGGACGATGCGCCCCATCTGAATTACGTCCAGGTCGAGTTTGCGAAGGGTCCCGGCGCCGCACGGCGCTTCCAGGTCAAGGAGGAAGCCGCCAAGTCCGGCACGTCCGAGCCGATCTACTCGACGGTGGATGCCATCAAGACCGCCCGGTTGGAAAGTGCGCCGCAATCGTTGGTGGAAGCACGGGAGCAGCTGTCCAACGAGATCCGCGGGCTTGTGCAGGCGTTCGCCACCTCGAACAAGGCGAGCCTCGTGAACAAGCTCTTGGGGGCGAAGGCGTCTTACGGCGCGGGCGCGTCGATCACCGCGCTGGTTCAGGGCCTGAACGCCAAGGACTTCACCCGCTGCGCCGAGGCGCTGTTCGAAGCCTCGAACGACATGCGGCAGAAGACGCGCCAGGAGTCCTGGAAGTTCGTCGGCGAGGTCGCGAGAGCGCTGACGATGGAGGCCCTCAAAGGTTTATCCCCTGAGCAGAAGAAGGCGTTGGCGCGCCACATGCGTCAACCCGCGGTTCTGGAGAAATCCTTGGCGGACATGGAAGACCGGAAGTCGTCAATGGCCGCCGCAACGGCGCGCGACGCGGTTTGTCGCGCGCTCGTGGAAATCAGGGTCTGAACGTAGGGCGACGGTGCTCAGCCGATGAGCAAGTCCTCGGCCTTCTTGCCGGCTGCCAGCGCGTCCTTGAACCAGTTCGGACGCTTGCCCACGCCGGTCCAGGTGCGGCCGGCACCGTCGTGATACTTCGGGGCGCCGGCACTGCGGGACGCCTTGCGCGCACCCGTGGCGGCCTTCGGCGCCTTGGCCGCTCTGCCCCGGCCCGCCGCCTTCTTGACCGCGCCGCCGAACAGTTCCTCCGGCGTCAGGCCGTAATGATCGATCGCTTCGCGGATGCGGGCGACGACGCCGGAGATCTCCTTCGCGCGCAACGAGTCGGCTTCCTTCTTCAGCTTCTCGATCTGGGACAGGACTTGCTTCAGGGACTTGGCCATTCAATGGGCTCCATTCGGGTGTTTCGACATCGGGCATTCGCCTCTGCGTCGCACGCCTCCCGGCTGCGACTGTAGCGCTTGGTGGTCGCCGATGCGAAAACGACACAGCTCCTGCCTTCGATCCGGCATCGATTCCACTGGTTCCAGTAGGGAACGGAACGACAAACACGTCGATTGATCAGCCGATTGCCGGCTTGCCGGCGCATTCATTGCGCTTGAGCAAGAACGTCGACGCCGGGCCGATTCAGTGCCGCGCGAGGGAACGGCGTCTTCGTAGAGTGAGTGGTCGTCCACCGCAATCCACTGCACGGAGTGCCCCGATGGTTCGTTCCACGCCCCCGATCAACATGCCGACCTATCTGCGCCTGCGAGACCAGATCTGCGCCGACATCGAGGACGGCTGCTGGCGATTGGGGCAACACCTGACCCTGCATGAACTCAGTGCCCACTACCGCGTCAGCAACGTCCCCGTGCGCGAGGCCCTGTTGCAGCTCCAGGGAGACGGCATGGTGGACATGCGGATGAACAAGGGTGCGGTGGTGCGCGTCGTCGATGCGCGATTCATCGACGAGTACTTCGATGTCCGCGAGGTGCTGCAGTCGCTGCAGCTGGCGCGGGCGTGCCGGTCCGGACAGGCGCGGACGCCGCAGATGCGGGCGGGCGTGAGCGCCTTGCTGGAATCCCTGGAGGAGGCGACCCGCCATGGACGCGTGCGCGAACTGCTGGCCGCCGATGACGCCTTGCAGGACCACCTGGCGCGTCTGGCCGGCCATGACCAGGCGCTTGGCATGCAGGCCTCGCGCGGACGGCTGCTGGAGGCCTTCCGACGCGCGCGGATGCCGCTGTGGGCGCCGGAGCTCGAAGTCCTCGCGGCGCAGGGCCGCGCGATGTTGCAGGCGCTCGACCACGCCGAGCCCGCGATCGCCGTCGAGGCGGTGCGGCGCCATGTCGCAGCGTCGCGGGCCTACATGGCACGGCTGCTGAAGCTGCCCGAGCTGCCCCCGCCGCGCTGACGCGGTTCAGAGCGGCAGCGAGCTCGCTTTCAGGCAGCGCAGCACGAAGCTCGACTTGCTGTGGCGCACGCCCGGGATCTTGTAGAGCTTTTCGCGCAGCAGGCGCTCGTAGTCCCGCGTGTCGCGCACGGACAGGCGCAGCACGTAGTCGTAGTCGCCGGAGACCAGATAGGCGTCGATGACCTCCGGGATGGCCTCCAGATGGCGGGCGAATTCGGCCATCGCGGCATCCGTGTGCTTATTCAGCGTGAGCTGCACGATCAACTGCTCCGGACGGCCGACCTTCTCGGCATTGACCTTGACGGTGTAGCCCTCGATCACGCCGGACTCCTCCAGACGCTTGATGCGCGTCCAGCACGGCGAGGTGGTCAGGCCCACCTCGTCGCTGACCTCCTGCAGGCTCGCGCGCGCGTTGCGCTGCAGGGCCCGCAGGATGGCACGGTCGAACTTGTCGAGCTTGATTTCCTGTTCCATCCCGGTTCTGAAGCAAAGTTTGCCGTGGGTGCGATTCTAGGAGGCAAGAACGGCAACCCTTTCCGAGGCATCGCCGGGACACTGTCCGGCATGAATGCCTTGATCGATCACGCCCTGCTGAACGCTCCCGGTCGCGCGGCAGCCACGACACGCCATGGCGCGCAGACCCTGCTCGACACGCTGATCGCCTGCGGCGTGGACACCGTCTTCGGCTACCCCGGCGGCGCGGTGCTGCCGCTGTACGACGCGCTGCACGGCGAGCCGCGACTGCGTCACATCCTGGTCCGTCACGAGCAGGCGGCGGTCCATGCCGCCGAGGGCTACGCACGCAGCACCGGCCGTCTCGGCGTCGTGCTGGTGACATCGGGACCGGGGATGAGCAACACCACGACCGGCCTGCTGGACGCGCTGTGCGACTCGGTGCCGGTGCTCTGCATCAGCGGCCAGGTGAACAGCGCGGTCATCGGGACGGATGCCTTCCAGGAATGCGATGCGCTGGGCATCTCCCGGCCGGTGACGAAGTGGAATGCGCAACTGCGGCCGGGCGACGATGTCGCCGCCCGCGTGCGCCAGGCGGTGGAGATCGCCTGCGGCGGCCGCCCCGGGCCGGTGCTGCTGGACGTGCCCAAGGATGTCCAGCTGGCGCCGGCGCCTTCGAGGTCGACGGGGCCGATCAGGTCGCTGAGGCACACGCCGGAGCCGGACCCGCGCGCGATCGAGCAGGCGGCGGATTGGATCGCCGCGGCGCGGCGGCCGGTGTTCTACGGCGGAGGCGGCCTGGTCAACGCGGGCGACGCGGCCTGCGCGGCGTTCGCCGCGGCCGTGACCGCGAGCGGCGCGCCGTGCACCTTGACGCTGATGGGACTGGGCGCGCTGCCGGCGTCGTCACCGCAATGGCTGGGCATGCTGGGGATGCACGGCACGCTGGAGGCCAATCTCGCGATGCATCACGCCGACCTCATCGTGTGCGCGGGCGCGCGCTTCGACGACCGCGTCACCGGGCGCCTCGACAGCTTCGCGCCCGGCGCGCGGGTGATCCACCTGGACATCGATCCGACCTCGATCGACAAGGTCCGCCGTGCCGACCTCGCGCTGTGCGGCGACGCGGGCGTGCTGCTGCCCCGGCTGCGCCGGGCGCTGGAGCGCCGCGAGATGCCGGCCGAACGGCTCGCGGACTGGTGGTCGCGGATCGGGGAATGGCGCTCGCAACGTTCGCTGGCCTTCGAGGACACGCTGGACGTGATCGCGCCGCAGGCCTTGATGTCGCGCCTTCGAGCGCAACTGGCCGGCCGCGACGCGATCGTCTCGACCGATGTCGGCCAGCATCAGATGTGGGCGGCGCAGCACCTCGCGTTCGAACGGCCGCGGCGCTGGCTGACCTCGGGCGGCGCGGGCACGATGGGCTACGGCCTGCCCGCCGCGATCGGCGCGCAGGTGGCGCATCCGGACCGGCTGGTGGTCTGCGTCAGCGGCGACGCGTCGATCCTGATGAACCTGCAGGAGATGGCGACGGCGCGGCAGCACCGCGCGGGCGTCAAGGTCGTGCTGTGCAACAACGGGCACATGGGCATGGTGCGCCAGTGGCAGGAGCTGCATCACGGCGAGCGCTACAGCCACAGCTACAACGCGTCGATGCCGGACTTCGTCGCGGTGGCGAAGGGCTTTGGCTGGGAGGCGCGGCGTGTCGAGCGCCGCGAGGAACTCGACGAGGCGCTCGCCGCCTGCCTGGCGAGCGAGGGGCCGTACTTCCTCGACGTGGCCGTCACGCCGGCCGAGAACTGCTTTCCGATGATTCCGGCGGGGAAGGGGCACCA
The DNA here is from genome assembly GCA_039593255.1 of Roseateles sp. GTDB lineage: Bacteria > Pseudomonadota > Gammaproteobacteria > Burkholderiales > Burkholderiaceae_C > Roseateles. The sequence continues at coordinate 71,421 of JBCNPQ010000001.1, read as the reverse complement.
CGAGGTGATGCTGGGCCGGGGGTGAAGCGGTTGTCATTCCGGCGTCAAACGTCTGTTCGGATGCGGACATGGAATCCGCGCCGAACGACGGGCCTGACAGCAACTCCTCGATGAAGGAAGGGCCCGTACCGGACGTTCGTGGACGTCCGCCAGATGCATCGACGCCGGCTCCCGGCGTCTGGGAGGAAAGATGACGAATTGGATGAAGCCCCATGGCGTGCCGTCATCCTCCCTTTGTGATCACGCTGTTGCTCGTCTCGGGTCGCCATCGCCGGATCAATAACCGATCGGCACGATCGCGAGCTTGGGATCGTCGGTCGCCGCCACGACGACGCCGCCGTCCGCGCTGATCACCAGCTGGCGTGCCAGCAGCGACCTCGACGCGCCGGCTGCCTTGTAGCCCTGCAGCAGCGCGCCGGCGTCGTTGTGCACCCAGAAGTCGAAAGTCGTCCCCGCGGTGACGCCGCAGATGACGCGGCCGTTGCTGCCGACCTCGACGTTGTTGGGATAGGCGCTGCCGCCGGCCAGGTCTCCCGCATAGACACCGGCGTCGCGGTTCTGCGAGATGGCGCAGCGGTATCCGCCGAACGACCCGCCGCTGGAGGCCGAGTAAAGGAGCGTGCCGTCCAGCGAATAGGCCACGTCCTGCACGCTGCCGCTGGCGGCGCCGACGCCCAGCCCGCCCGTGGACGGCGCGAACAGCATGCCGCCGTTGCCGACGATCGAGTACTCCAGCCAGGGCACGGTCGTGCCAAGGCCGGCGAGGTGATAGCCGTCCAGGCTGACCGCCACCGGCTCGGTGTTGATCGCCCCGAGCGCAAAGCCGTTGGGCTCGGCATCGGTGACCCGGTAGGCGTCACGGCCCGCGTAAAGCACCTCGACGCCCGCCGGGCGACCCACCGTCAGCTGGGTCGGCACCTCGTCCACACGGCGTTGCGGCACGCGGCCCAGCACCGAGAAGTCCGGCAGTCGCAGCACCGCGAAGCGCTTGTTGACCGGCTCCTGGACGTAGAGGCGACCGCCGTCCGGCGACACGGCCATCGCATCCAGGCTGGTCTGGGGGATGGTCACGGTGGTCACGATCACGCCGGTGTGCGCGTTGATGACATCGATCGAATCGCCCTGCTTGTTCGCATAGATCCAGGGACGGATCGGGTCGGCCACGACGCGCTTGTAGGCGCCGGAAATCGACTGCGCCGTCGCGGCGGTCGTGCCCTTCCACAGCGCGATGCGTACCGTCGCCGGCACGATGCGCGGCGTCGTCGAGCTCAGCGTCACGTTGGCATAGCTGATGGCGTCCGACGGCAGCGCGGCCGGATCGGCGGTGACCGTCAGCTGGTCACCGACCTGGGACGCGCTCAGCCAGGCGGCGTCGGAGCTGGCCGTCCACGGCACGGCATCGCCGAAGGACGGCGCCACGCGGATCGTGCGGCTCAACACCTGGCCCAGCGGCGTGCTGGCCAGTCCGATGCCGGCGCGTTGCGGCACCAGGCGGCGCTCGTCGTTCTTGACGACGACCGGCAACGTGATCGTGTGCGTGTCGCCGTTGACCTGCGCGGTGATCTGGACGCCGGTCGACGTGGTGCCAAGCGGCGCGGTCTCGGGGTTGAAGCTGAAGGTGACGTCCGTGCCCGTGCTGCTGACCTGCCCGCTGGCCGGCGCGCTCAGCCAGGACGGCAGTCCGGTGATCGTGAACGGCCACCGGCTGAGTCCCGTGTTCAAGCTCAGCGTGGTGGTGCTGGTATTGTTGAAGTGGCCGATGATGCCGCCCAGGAGCGGAGAACTCTGCGACGACTTGAAGGTCGCCGGGACCAGCTTCAGCGTGACCGGGATGCTGGCGGAGGCCGCCAGCGCGGGTGAGCTGAAATCCACCCGCGCGGTGTAGTCGCCGGACGCCAGGCGACCCGGGCCGGGATCCGGCGTCAGCGTGACGATGGCGGGCGCGTTGCCGGTGGCGGGCGACAGCCTGAGCCAGTTCTCCGAGCTCGCGGCCTGCCAGTACGACCCGGCGCCGGAGCCGTTGTTCAGGTCGATCTGGATCGCCTGCGGCGGGATCACCGCGCCGTTGATCGCGGTGAACGCGGCGCCGTTGGCGGCCGAGAACACGAAGGCGGCGGGCAGCACCTGCACGGTGACGGTGCGCAGGCCGATGCGTCCGTCCGCGGTCTTGGCGGTGAGCAGGGCGCTGTGACTGCCGATGGGCAGCGCGCTGGGGTCGACGCTCAGCGTGGCGGAGAAGGGCCCCGTGCCGGCGGCCGGCGAGACGCGCAGCCAGGCCTTGTCCGTCGTCGCGCTCCAGGGGCCGCTAAGCGGCAGCATGCCGCTGACGCCGATATCGCCCTGCGGCGCGGCCTTGGCCCCTTGATGCACCGTGACGTCGGTGGACCGGTCCACCACCACGGCGAACGATCCCGGATTGATGACGAAGTCGTAGGGCAACGTCATCGGCGAGCCCGGGAGCTGCGCATTGCAGGCGGCGTCCTTGCAGAGCCTGACCTGGAACGTGCCCGTATAGCGTCCGGGATTCAGGTCGCGCCGCGTGCGCAGCGTGGCGACGTAGGTGGTGGCGGTCGCAGGGGTCAGGTCGACCGTGCTCTCGATGACCGCCTTGTCGTCGACGACATAGGTGTAAATGGTCGTCTGGCCGTTGAAGACACTGGTGTCGTTGACGGTGACCGTGACGGTCAGTGCCGACGAGGTCCCGGAGGTCATGTCGGACGGCGCCGAGATCGGCGACAGCGTGACTGCCGGGCGTGCCGGCGAGTCCGAGTCTCCGCCGCCGCCGCCGCAGGCGGCCAGCAGGGCGGAGGCGAGCAGGGCGCTGCCCAGCGCGGCGGACAGCGGTCCGCGCACGTTGCGAGTCATGTGATTTCTCCCTCGGGGGCGCTGAAGAGGCGCCCGGATTCTTGATCTGGATCCCGCCGTATCGCGGCCGAGGGATTGTGTCATCGAGGCGTTAAGACACGACGATGTGACGCCCCAGTCCTTTGGGGGTGTCAGGCCATGCCTGTGCGCTGATCGCTCAATCCGACAGCGCCCGCATCACCGCATACAGGTCGGACTTCCCTTCGAACCCGATGCCCGGCAGGTCGGGCAGCGTGACGTAGGAGTTCTCCACCTTCACGCCGTCCGGGAAGCCGCCGAAGGGCTGGAACAGGTCCGGGTAGGACTCGTTGCCGCCCAGGCCCAGGCCGGCCGCGATGTTCAGCGACATCTGGTGCCCGCCGTGCGGGATGCAGCGGCTCGCCGACCAGCCGTGCTCCTTCAGCATGTCCAGCGTGCGCAGGTACTCGACCAGGCCGTAGCTCAGCGCGCAGTCGAACTGCAGCCAGTCGCGGTCCGGCCGCATGCCGCCGTGACGGATCAGGTTGCGCGCGTCCTGCATCGAGAACAGGTTCTCGCCCGTGGCCATCGGGTTGGCGTAGTAGTTGCGCAGCGTCGCCTGCAGCTCGAAGTCCAGCGGATCGCCGGCTTCCTCGTACCAGAACAGGTCGTACTTCGACAGCGCCTTCGCATAGGCGATCGCCGTGTCGAGGTCGAAGCGGCCGTTGGCATCGACGCACAGCTTCTGCCCGTCGCCCAGCACGCTCAGGATCGAGTCGATGCGGCGCAGGTCCTCGTCCAGCGACGCGCCGCCGATCTTCTTCTTCACCACCGTGTAGCCGCGGTCGATGTAGCTGCGCATCTCGTCCTTGAGCTTGCCGTGGTCCTGGCCCGGGTAGTAGTAGCCGCCCGCGGCGTAGACGAAGACCTTGCGATCCGGCGTGCCGGTGCCGTAGCGCTCGGCCAGCAGCTGGAACAGCGGCTTGCCCTCGATCTTGGCGATCGCGTCCCAGACCGCCATGTCGATGGTGCCGATGGCCACCGAGCGCTCGCCGTGGCCGCCGGGCTTCTCGTTCCTGAACATGGCGTCCCAGACCTTGTGCGCGTCGAGGATGCCGCGACTGTCGAGCAGCGAATCCGGGTCCGCCTCGAGGATGCGCGGGATGAAGCGCTCGCGCATCAGCGTGCCCTGGCCGTAGCGGCCGTTGGAGTTGAAGCCGTAGCCGACGACCGGCTTGCCGTCGCGGATCACATCGGTGATGACCGCAACGAGGCTGAGGGTCATCTTGCTAAAGTCGATGTAGGCATTGCGGATGGGGCTGCTGATGGGCAGCGTCTTCTCACGGATCTCGACGATCTTCACGGGGAACTCCACTTCGGGTTGGCTTCGAACGGGACGCATGTTCCCGCCGGACCCCTTCCCGAGGCCAATTCAGTTTTCTTAGCTTTTGATGCTTTGCGGGCACCGGCCCGCGCCGCCACCCCATGACGCTGAACCTGAGCTGGATCGATGACTTCATGGTGCTGGCCGAGTCCGGCAACTTCTCGCGCGCCGCGGAAGAGCGCCACATGACGCAGCCGGCCTTCAGCCGGCGCATCCGCGCGCTGGAGGACTGGCTGGGCGTGGAGCTCTTCGACCGCAGCTCGCAGCCGGCGCGATTGACCGAGGCGGGGCTTTGGTTCCGCAAGTCGGCGCAGGAGCTGCAGGCGCAGGTCGCCCGCGTGCCCGGCGAGGCCCGCGCCATCGCGGAGGCCAGCGCGCAGACGCTGCGCTTCGCGGCGACGCATGCGCTGTCGTTCTCGTTCATGCCGCGCTGGCTGCGGGCGCTGGAGGCGCGCACCAGCGTCGGTCCGGTGAACCTGGTCTCCGACACCCAGCAGAAGTGCGAGGCGCTGCTGCAGCAACGCCAGGTGCAGTTCGTGCTCGCGCATGGGCATCGGCAGGTGCCGGGGCCGCTGAATGAGCCGGCCTTCGAGGGTGTCGTGGTCGGGCAGGACCAGCTGCTGCCGGTCTGCGCGCCGGACGCGACGGGTGCGCCGGCGCATCCGCTGGAGACCGGCAAAGCCGCGGCCGCGCCACGGACGAAGGGCGCCCTGGTGCCGCTGCTCGCCTACAGCTCGGAGTCGGGCCTGGGGCGCATCCTGCGCGAGGTCAAGGGCACGGCGCTGGACCGGCTCGGCATGCAGCCGGTGTTCACGGCGCACCTGGCGTCGGTGCTGCGCACGATGGCGCTGGACGGACGCGGCGTCGCCTGGCTGCCGAGGATCCTGATCGGCGACGACCTGGACACCGGGCGGCTGATGGTCGCCGGGGGCGAGGACTGGCACCTCGATCTCGACATCCGGCTGCACCGCGACCGCGGCCCGATGGGTGCGGCGGCGGAAGCCTTCTGGGCCGCCGCCGCAGCGGGCGGGACCTGATCAGCCCATGCTGCGCAGCACGTTCTCCGCGGCCTGCTTCACATGCTCGCCGCACAGCCGCGCGGCGAGTTCCCCGTCGCGCTGCTCGATCGCCGTGACGATCGCGTCGAGCTCCCGCAGCGTCTGCGGCAGCCGCCCCGGCTGCGCCATCGAGATGCGCCGCAGCACCGTCACGCGGTTGTTCAGCTGCTTGAGCATCTGCCCGGCCACCGTGTTGCCGCAGCCCTCGACCAGGATGTCGTAGAACTGGTTCTTGATCGCCAGGATGCGGCCGCGGTCGTCGGCCGCATGCGCCTGCGCGAGTTCGCCCAGCTTGGCGCGCAGCGCCGCGCGCTGCGGATCCGAGGCGTTCGTCGCGAAGCCGCGGCCGGCCAGGCTCTCCAGGCTGGCCCGGACCTCGTAGATCTCCCGCACCTCGTCGCGGGAGATGCTCGTCACCTCCGGGCCGCGGTGCGGAATGATCGTGATCAGCCCCTCCGCCTGCAGGTGCTGCAGCGACTCGCGCACGCAGGACCGGCTCACGTCCAGGCTCTCGCAGAGCTCCCGCTCCGACAGCTTCTGACCCGGCGCCAGCACCCCGTCCAGGATGGCAGTGCGCAGCGCCTGCGTCGCGCGCTGGCGCAGCGACGTCTCTTCCCGGGCGACTTTCACAAGGCTCATGGGCCGGCATCCTACCTGCGGACGGGCGATGGCCGGACGTCCGGATCACCCGATGTTGATACAGACGGATTGTCATACAACACCATCGACGGACTTTCAATCCAGACATTCCCAATGTCAGATTGTCCGACAATCCGACTACATTGGCTTCCATCGACGGGCCGCCGCGGTCCGTCCCTGTCCCCACCCACCAGGAGTTTCCGATGACCCGTGCGTACGCCCCGAAGAACCAGGCCCTGTTCGACCAAGGTCTCTCGACCCGCCGGGAAGTGCTCGGCGCCGAGTACGTCGACGCCTCGATCAAGAACGCCACGGACTTCAACATCGACATGCAGGAACTGGTGACCCAGTACTGCTGGGGCGATGTCTGGAACCGCCCGGGCCTGGACCGCCGCACCCGGTCGTTCCTGAACCTGGCCATGATCACCGCGCTGAACCGTCCGCACGAGCTGAAGCTGCATGTGCGCGGCGCCATCAACAACGGCCTGACCCGCGACGAGATCAAGGAAGTCTTCCTGCAGACGGCGATCTACTGCGGTGTGCCGGCGGCGATCGACTCGTTCCGGGTCGCCGCCGAGGTGTTCAAGGAAATGGACGCCTGAGGAGCCGCCGCCATGACCCGCATCGGATTCATCGGCCTGGGCATGATGGGCACGCCCATGGCCCACCTGCTGCACGCCGCCGGCCATGAGATGGTCGTGCAGGACGCGCGGACCGAGGTCGCCCGGGCCTTCGTGGACGCGCACCCCGGCGCCCGCGTCGCCGCCGGCGCGGCGGACTTCGCCGACCGCGAGGTGCTGGTGACGATGCTGCCGAACTCGGACATCGTCGACGCGGTGGTGCTGCCGCTGGCCGCGCAGCTCAAGCGCGGCGCGGCGGTGATCGAGATGAGCTCCGCGGATCCGAACCGGACCCGGGCGCTGGCGGAACGCCTGGCCGCGTCCGGCATCACGCTGATCGACGCGCCGGTGTCCGGCGGCGTCAAGAAGGCCGTGGCGGGCACGCTGGCGATCATGGTCGGCGGCGACGTGCCGACCTTCGAGCGCCTGCGTCCCGTCCTGGAGACCATGGGCAAGGCCATCACGCACGTCGGTCCGGTGGGCGCCGGTCATGCGCTGAAGGCGCTCAACAACTACGTGTCGGCCGCCGCGCTGATCGCCACGGCGGAGGCCATCCATGTCGGGGAAGCCTTCGGCATCGATCCGGCGACCATCGTCGACGTGATCCAGGCCTCGACCGGCCGCAACAACACGACCGAGAACAAGGCCCACCAGTTCATGCTGAACGGCGCCTTCAACTCGGGCTTCTCGCTGGCGCTGCAGGCCAAGGATGTCGGCATCGCCGCGTCGCTGGGCCGCGCGATGGGCCTGCCGATGGCGCTGGCGCAGGACGTGTACGCGATGACGGCCGAAGCGTCCGAAGCGCTCGGTCCCGCCGCGGACCACACCGAGCTCTACCGCTTCGTCGGCCGGTCCTGACGCGATGCGCGCCGTCTTCGACGTCCTCAACCCGGCCACCGGCGAACGCGTGGCGCAGGTGCCGAAGGCTTCCGCGCAGGAAGCGCTGGCGGCCGTCGAGACCGCGCGTCTCGCGCAGGTCGACTGGCGTCGACGCGGCGGCCACGGCCGGGCCGAGGTGCTGCGGCGCTGGTTCGACCTCGTCACCGCGAAGACGGAGGAACTCGCACGACTGATGGTGTTGGAGCAGGGCAAGCCGCTGGCGGAAGCCCGCGGCGAGATCGCCTACGCCGCGAGCTTCATCCGCTTCTATGCCGAGGAGGCGAGCCGCCTGCACGGCGAGACGATCCCGTCGTCGTCGCCGGACCGCCGGCAGCTCGTGGTGCGTGAGCCGGTGGGCGTCTGCGCCGCGATCACGCCGTGGAACTTCCCGGCGGCGATGGTGACCCGCAAGGTCGCTCCGGCGCTCGCGGCGGGCAACACGATGGTGCTGAAGCCTTCTGAGTTCACGCCGCTGACGGCCTTGCGCCTGGCTGAACTCGCGACCGAGGCTGGCCTGCCCGTGGGCGTGCTGAACGTGGTGGTCGGCGATGCCGTGGAGATCGGCGCGGTGCTCACGTTCTCGCCGACGGTGCGCATGCTCAGCTTCACCGGTTCCACGCCGGTCGGACGGCTGCTGATGGCGCAATGCGCGCCGACGGTGAAGAAGCTGGGCCTGGAGCTCGGCGGCAATGCGCCCTTCATCGTCTTCGACGACGCGGACCTCGATGCCGCCGTGGAAGGCGCGATCGCCTCCAAGTACCGCAACGCGGGCCAGACCTGCGTGTGCGCCAACCGCTTCTTCGTGCAGCGCGGGGTCTACGAGGACTTCGCGGCGCGCCTCATCGAGCGCGTGCGTTCGCTGCGCACCGGCAACGGCCTCGAAGAGGGCGTGACGCAGGGCCCGTTGATCAACGAGGCGGCACGGCGAAAGGCGCTCTCGCATGTCACGGATGCGCTGGCCCGCGGTGCGCGGCTGGGCATCGGCGGCGGGGCTGTCGACGGTCCCGGCTGGTTCATGCAGCCGACGGTGCTGCTCGATGTCACGGCGGGCATGCGCTGCCTCGACGAGGAGACTTTCGGCCCGGTGGCGCCGCTCGTGGCCTTCGACACCGAAGCGGAGGCGATCGCCTGGGCCAATGCCAGCGAGTTTGGACTGGCGAGTTATTTCTACTCGCGCGACGTGGCGCGCTGTTTCCGCGTCGCGGAGGCGATCGAGTCCGGAATGGTCGGCATCAACACCGGCGCGATCTCGAGCGAGACGGTGCCCTTCGGCGGCATCAAGCAGTCCGGCCTGGGACGCGAGGGTTCGCGGCACGGCCTGGACGAATACACCGAGTTGAAGCTGATGAGTTTCGGCGGCATCGGCACGAGCAGCCCCTCCGGCGCGATCGGCGCGATCGGCGCGGCCGGCGTCGGCTGACCTGACGGGAGCGATTCCACCCTGCATCGACAGACATGCAGCGGCCGGCGATGGACCGGCGGCGCACTTCCTTACCCCCTTGGAGCGAGACATGCGAGCGACGACGAAGAAGGTCCTGGCCGTGGCGATCACGGCGACATCGATGGCGACGGCGATGGTGCTGCCGACGGCGGCATGGGCCGCCTATCCGGACAAGCCGATCACGATGGTGATCCCCTATGCGACGGGTGGGTCGACCGACGTCATCGGCCGCCTGATCGCCGAGGCGATGACCCGCGACCTGGGGCAGCAGGTGGTGGTCGAGAACGCCGGCGGCGCCGGCGGGACGATCGGCACGGCCAAGGTGGCGCGCGCCCCGGCCGACGGCTACACCATCCTGCTGCACAACATGGGCATCGCAACCGCGCCGGCGCTGTATCCGAAGCTGACCTTCGACGCGACCAAGGACCTGGTGCCGATCAGCCTGGCGGGCGACGTGCCGATGATCCTGGTGGGGAACAAGGGCTTCCCGCCGGCGACGGTCGCCGAGCTCATCAAGCAGATGAAGGCCAAGCCGGGCGAGGTGCGCTTCGCGCATGCGGGCGTGGGGGCGACCTCGCACCTGTGCGCGATGCTGTTCAGCCAGACCACCAACACGACGGTGACGATGGTGCCGTATCGAGGCACCGGTCCGGCGCTGCAGGACGTGATCGCGGGCAACGTCGACCTGATCTGCGACCAGCCGGTCGCGACCGGCCCGCACGTGGCCTCGGGTGCGCTCAAGGCCTATGCGATGGCCACGAAGGCGCGCGTGCCGCAGTTGCCGGACGTGCCGACCTTCGCCGAGAGCGGCCTGCCGGGATTCGAGCTGGCGGTCTGGCACGGCGTGTACGCGCCCAAGGGCACGCCGGCGCCGGTCATCACGCGCCTGAACACGGCGCTGCGCCACGCGCTGGCGGACGCGAACGTGGTGAAGCGGTATCAGGAGATGGGCGTCGTCGCGCCGCAGGGCGATCGGCTCAAGCCCCAGGTCCTGGGCGCGCAGACGGTCGCCGAGATCAAGAAATGGGCGCCGGTGATCAAGGCCGCGGGCGCGAAGGCGGAGTGACGACGACCGCCCTGTCGCGAATGACCGTCGGGCTGTCGCGGAAGACCGTGGCGTCCGCGGCGCCGACCGCCTAGAGTCACGGCGCATGAACCTTGCGCCGACGCCCTCCGCCCCGCCCCCGTCCGACGACGGGCTCCTCGATCATGTGGTCTGGCATGCCCTCGCGGGCCGCCAGTCCGCCCTCGCGGTGGGGACGGGCGATGCCCTGCGGTTCTCGCCGGATGTCGCCCCCTTCGGCGCCGTGAGGCCGCCGGCGACCGGAACCGCGCGACAACTCGCGGAACTGATCCGCCTCGCCTCGCCCGTCGCCATGGTGATGGCTGAGGATGTGCGTCCCTTCGAGGGCGCCGAGCCGATCAAGCGCGCGCCCGTCGACCAGATGGTGCTGACGGCGCCGCGGGAGATGGACGCCGTGCCGAGCGTCGATGCCCAGGTGCTCGGGGTGGCGGACATCCCGGACATCCTCGAGCTCGTGCGCGCGACGCAGCCCGGCCCCTTCGGACCGCGCACCATCGAGATGGGCCGCTACCTCGGCGTCCGGCTCGACGGCAAGCTCGTGGCGCTGTCCGGCGAACGGATGAAGGTGCCCGGCTTCACCGAGGTCAGCGCGGTCTGCGTCGACCCCTCGTGCCGCGGCCGCGGCTACGCGGCATCGCTGATGAAGGCCGTCGCCACGGGCATCCTCGAACGAGGCGAGACGCCCTTCCTGCACGTGTTCACCGACAACCTCCCGGCGATCGCGCTGTACGAGCGCCTGGGCTTCCGCCTCAGGCGCCGGTTCAGCCTGAACGTCTTCCAGGCGCCGGTCAACGCGCCATCGGGTCCCTGAGATACACGCCGTCCGACAGCGCCTTCTTGACCTGGCGCGTCGAGTCATCGACGGTGATCTCGACGGCACCCTGCTCGATCTCGTCGAGCGAATCGCGGACCACGTCTTCAGGACGCGCCTTGGGCACGTCGAAGCTGCGGATCATGTCGGTGTCGATGAAGCCGCCGTGGAAGCCGACGACCTGCGTGCCCTGCGGCGCGAGTTCGGCGCGCAGGCTGTTCGTCAGCGCCCAGGCCGCGGCCTTGCTGACGCCGTAGGCGCCGAGCATCGGCGTGTTCACCCAGCTGAGGATGGACAGCATGTTCAGCATCGCGCCGCCGCCGTTGCGGCCGAGCACCGGGGCGAACGCGCGGGCCACGTGGAAGATCCCGAAGAGGTTGGTCTCGAGCTGCTCGCGCAGCACGGTCTCCGCATCGTCGCCGACGATGCCGCCCACGCGGCCGATCCCGGCGTTGTTGATCACCAGCGTCACGTCGCCGCAGGCGCGCGCGGCGGCGGCGGCCTGCTCGGGTTGGGTCACGTCGAGCTGGACCGGGACGACGCCCGGCAGCGTGATGGTCTCGATGTTGCGGGCGGCCGCGTAGACCTTCTTCGCGCCGCGAGCGAGCGCCTGTTTCGCGAACTCGAGGCCCAGGCCCCGGTTCGCACCGGTGATGAAGACGACGGCATCCTTGATCTGCATGGCACTTCCTTCTGCGCCGCGGCGCGTTGCTTGTATATGACGTGCGTCATATGAATGGGTAAAGAGAAGGGGCCCGAAGGCCCCTGGCGGGAATCAGCGTGATGCGCGGGTCGATGCGTCGGTGTCGATGTACTGGGCCAGCAACGCGCGCTTCGTGCTGGCGAGGATGGCCAGCGCCTGCTCGCGGTCGCCCACGGCGCGGGCCAGCTGCAAGGCGCCGACCAGCGTCGCGGCGATCGGCCAGGCGGTGTCCGCCGACGCGTCCTCGCCCAGGGCGTCCATCACGAGGCGCTGCATCTGCAGGATCAGGCTGCGGCCTTCTTCGCGCACCGCGGCGGTCTGTCGGGGCAGTTCGGACACCAGGGCCGCGACGGGGCAGCCGCATTCGATGTCGTCGAGGCCCTGCTCATGGAGATAGGTCTCCACCAACGCCCGCAAGGGCGGAACGCCGGCCGCCAGCAGGCGTTCGACATGCCCCTGATGGACTTGCCGGCTGTCCTGGCCGGCGCGCAGCGCCGCGGCGCCCAGCAGGTCGTCACGCGAGGGGAAATGGGCATAGAAGCCGCCGTGCGTGAGTCCGGCCTGCTTCATCACGTCGGCCACGCCCACGCCGTCGAAGCCGGCACGGCGGACCGTGCGGGCTGCGACGTCGAGGATGCGGTCGCGGGATTGCTCCTTGCGGGAGGCGCGGGAAGACGAAGGCGAGGACTCCATGGCGCGGATCGTAATATGATGAGTGTCATACGTCAACGAACCGCCGGGCGCGGCCCCGGCCTCCTCACAGCGGCGTCGGCGGCGCCCAGGGCTTGAACGGCAGGTCGGCCAATACCGGTGTCGGCGTTGGCGCCGGCGTGGGGGGCGATGCGGCCGGCGGCGAAGCAGATACCGACGCCGCGTGGGCCGCGAGCGCCTTCAGCACCTCCGGATTGAATATCCGCCTCGCCTGCCACTCTCCCAAAGCGCGGTAGCTTTCCCACTGCGCCTCATCGAAGAACTGGTCGGCGGTGGCTTCCTGCGGGAAGGCGGGGTGCGTGCGCGTGTACTGCAGCACGTCGGCCGGCGCCTCCTCGGTCACCAGCGGTTTGATCATCACGATCTGCGTCAGTGGCGAGCCGGCCGAGCCCGCATACAGCAGCAAGGCGCATGGCCCCGACTTCGGCATCGCTCCCGGCCGGGACAGCCGCTGGAAGGTGCCGGTGGCCCCGAAGAGCCCTTCCAGCGCCGCGAACGGCGAGCCGGTGGTGGTGTCCAGCTGGTTCGGGTCGTCCGGATCCACCACACGGATCTCCGTGTCGAGATCGATCTTCGCCAGCCGCATCAGGTTGCCCAGATCGTCGAACTGGTAGAGCGGATCGGCGCCGTTGTCGCTGGCAAAGATCTGTCCGACGCCCCGATCGATAGGGGGCACGTCGTGACGACGCTCCCCGCCGTCATGACGGCTGCGCAGCAGCTCGTAGATCGCGGTGTTCTCGAAGTGACCGCCGTCGGACAGGTACTGCCAGACCCGGTGGGTGCCATGAAACTGCGCGCGCAACTCATAGGACAGATACCGCTGCGTCTTGAACAGCCCCCCGGCCAGCTTCTTCAGCCACGAGGGGGCGCGATAGGCGCTCGGCATGAACGGCAGCTTGCCGTTGCCCGGCTCGCCGATGCCGGACTCCCACCAGGTACCCAGCCGCACGTTGGCGGCGCCCATCAGCAGCGACATGCCCAGCGAGGTCTCGCGGCCGATGCCGGTCGAGAAGGCGGCACCGGAAGTGCCGACCCATTGGCCCACGGTCGACTGCTGCACGGTACTCGTGAAGCGGGCCGAGTCGTCGCCGGGGTACGGCGCCAGCGGTCGTCCGTCGAGCGAGAAGCCGCAGGGCAGCACGGCCAGCGGCTGCCCCTTGCGATCGCGCTGGACGAGCTGCTCGGCGGGATCGACCGTCTTGTTGACGGTCACGTTGATGATGTGCAGCGGCGCCAGCGTGTGCAGCCCGTGCTCGTCGAAGTACTGCGTGAGCTTGATCTGATCGCCCGGCAAGGGCTCGGCGGCGCTCAGCCGGGCCGACTCCGGCTTCTTGCCGATGAAGCGCTGGCCGTTGGAGGCGCCCAGGTAGGCTCGCGTCAGCCGCGCGCTGTAGAACGACTGCAGGCTGGACAGGTTGATGAAGCCCGGGAATAGCCCGATGAAGTAGGCGATGATCGTCGCCAGGGCGACTGTCCACCAGGCGTGGATGCGGAAGGCCTCGCTGAACAGGCCACCCACCTTCGGCGCCTCGCCGCCCCAGATGATCCAGTTCGCGAGCATGGTCCACAGCGCGCCGACCAGCACGAAGATGACGATGCCGGCCAGCCCGGCGAGCGTCGTCAGCGGCAGCTTCTTCAGGAAGTCGGGCATCTTTCCGCTGCCCTTGCTGGCCAGGAACTTGGTCAGCCAGACCAGCGCGCCTGCCAGGGCGGCGGGCGACAGGACCGATCCCGCCGCGCCCGTGTTCATCGCATAGGCATAGAGCGTCTGACCCAGCGTGTCGATGACCGCGAGTCCGGCCAGGATCAGCGACAGGATCAGGCTGCCCTCCACCCCGCGGGTGACCGCGACGCGTTGCGCGGCGACGGCCCGATGCCTGAGGCTGACGGCCACGAAGCACAGCAGGGCGGCCAGGCAGACGGTCGCGCCGCCGAGCAGCAGCGAGATCAGGCGCACGTCCGAGGCGGTGGCGTCCTTGAACGCGTCGTGCCCTCCGCAAAGGAGCTTGCCGAACATCGGCCACCACGACCACGCCACGAATACCGCGGTGCCGAGGGCGACGATCAGCGTCGTCCACGCCGCCCGGTTGTCCCACGACGCGCCGCTGCCGTCGCGCCGCTCGATGAGGAGCCAGTAGGACAGGCCGACCGGTACGCCGAACAGCAGCAGCGGAGCCAGGCAGAGCACGCCCAAGGGGCTCCACCAGACGTGATCCAGCCCGAAGGTCGCGGGCGTCGAGTACGCGAAGAGCACGGCGCACAGCAGCTCGCGCTCCCACTGGAGATAGTCCGGGATCAGGTAGGCGGCGAGCGCCCGCAGCCCGATCACGGCCGTGAGCAGCGCCAGCAGGACCGTGCCGATGACGTAGTGCAGGGAGAGCCAGTTGCGCAGCGCGAGCGCCGCGGCGTAGATGCCGTCGCCCGTGCCGGTCGGCGTCAGATAGCGGCCGTTTTCGCGCAGCCAGGCCAGCGGCGCACGGTAGAGCGCGTCGCCGTCGAAGGTGTCGTGGCGACGGATGCGCTGGGGAATGCCGCTGCACAGGACATGCGCGGCGACGTCGGCCGCGCGCAGCTGGGCGGCGGCGGTCTCCGCCGACGCTACCGGGGCCTGGGCGGCGCCGGCTGGTCCGCCGCGCGGGGCGTCACGGTCGAGCGTGAGTCGTTGGGGCCTGAACAGGCTGCAGAGGAACCCGCCGAGGTAGCCGCCGCCGCTGACCGTGGACAGGTATTCGAACGTGGAGAAAAAGGACGCTCGATAGGCGTCGCCGGGACCCGGCTCGGGCACAGGCGACAGCGGTGACGGTGGAGCGTCGGCGTCCGGAGACAGATCGTTCCTTGCCTCCGCCGCCGCCTGCACGACCCCCAGCGCGAAGGTCGCGCTGCGGATGCCGCCGCCCGACAGCGCCAGGGCTCTTCGCCCGAAGCGCGGTCGCTGCGCCCCATCCCCACCCAGCGTCTGCCGGCGCTGGTCGAGGATCCAGTCCTCCAGCGAACCCGGCCGCTCCACCGGCGGCTTGCTCTTCTGCGTCATGGCGCGTCCCCTTCTCCTGGGCCGCTTCATGACGGCCATGGGGAAGTGTGTGCACCACGGGGGAGGAACGCGTCAGGGGCAGTCCCAGGATATCCGTAGTTTTGAGGACGGCCCCTTCCCGCCGGGGGCCGATGTCAGAAGACCCCCGTCACTCGAACGTCGATAGCCGCCGCCCTCCGCGCGTTCTGCCCGCTGGTTTCGTCAGCGAAGGATCCATGCGGGAACCTTCGGGCGGCCGGTCCGTCCGGGCGCCTCATACGTTGGTAGGTAGCTCGATCGGGAGACGACGTGAGACGCTGGCGACGGCATCCTGTCCGCGGTCATCACGTCCGCATCGCAACGTCCGGAGATCAACGTCCGGAGATCAACGCCCATGTCACAACCCATCACTCACGCCAACGGCTCGCCCGTCGTCGACAACTTCAACATCCAGACCGCCGGCCCGCGCGGCCCCGCGCTGCTCCAGGACATCTGGCTGCTGGAGAAGCTCGCGCACTTCGACCGCGAGGTCATCCCCGAGCGCCGCATGCATGCCAAGGGGTCGGGCGCCTACGGCCGCTTCACCGTCACCCATGACGTCACGCGCCACACGCGCGCCAAGCTGTTCTCGCAGGTCGGCAAGCAGACCGATGTCTTCGTGCGCTTCTCCACCGTGGCCGGCGAGCGCGGCGCGGCCGACGCCGAACGCGACATCCGAGGCTTTGCCGTGAAGTTCTATACCGAGGAAGGCAACTGGGACCTGGTCGGCAACAACACGCCGGTCTTCTTCATGCGCGACCCGCTGCGCTTCCCGGACCTGAACCACGCCGTCAAGCGCGATCCCCGGACCAACCTCCGCAGCGCCCAGAACAACTGGGACTTCTGGACGCTGCTGCCCGAGGCGCTGCACCAGGTCACCATCGTGATGAGCGACCGCGGCCTGCCCGACGGCTATCGCCACATGCATGGCTTCGGCAGCCACACCTTCAGCTTCATCAACGCCGCCAATGAACGCCACTGGGTCAAGTTCACGTTCAAGTCCAGGCAGGGCATCCGCAACCTGACCGACGAAGCCGCCGGCCAGGTGGTGGCCGGGGACCGCGAGAGCGCGCAGCGCGACCTCTTCGACGCCATCGAACGCGGCGAGTTCCCGCGCTGGACGCTCTACGTGCAGGTGCTCAGCGAATCCGCCGCGCGCGCGCTCCCGTACAACCCCTTCGACCTGACCAAGGTCTGGCTGCATGCGGACGCGCCGCTGATCGAGGTGGGCGAGCTCGAGCTCAACCGCAATCCCGAGAACTACTTCGCCGAGGTGGAGCAAGCCGCGTTCTCGCCGGCCAACGTCGTGCCGGGCATCGGCTTCTCACCCGACAGGATGCTACAGGCGCGCCTGTTCAGCTACGGTGACGCGCATCGCTACCGGCTGGGGGTGAATCACCACCAGATCCCGGTCAACGCGCCGAGGTGTCCGCTCCACAACTACCACCGCGACGGCGCGATGCGCGTGGACGGCAATGCCGGCGCGGTGCCGGCCATCGTGCCCAACAGTCGTGGCGACTGGGCCGATCATCCGCAGCTGCAGGAGCCGCCGCTGGCGATCGATGGTGCCGCGGCGCATTGGGATCATCGGCTGGACGACGACTACTTCACGCAGCCCGGGATGCTGTTCCGCCTGATGGATGCGAGGCAGCGGCAGGCGCTGTTCGACAACACCGCGCGCGCAATGAGCGGGGCCGATCCGACGGTGCAGGAACGTCACATCGCCAACTGTGCTCGTGCCGACGTCGACTATGGCGAAGGGGTGCGGCTGGCCGTGGCGACCCTGGCGCGGACACGTCAAGAGCGCGCGTAGCGTCGCGCACTCGCCACCAGTGCCGCGGGGCAGTTGCGGCAGTTGCGGCAGTTGTGGCAGTTGTGGCAGGCCGCCGCCGGGAGGCGCCGGCCCGCGGGCTCAGCGCAGGGAACGGAAGGCCGCCCGCATTTCCGCGGCGAAGAGTTCCGGCTGTTCCCACGCGGCGAAGTGTCCGCCGCGATCCACTTCATTGAAGTAGGCCAGCGTCGGATACGCCCGCTCGGTCCAGGATCGCGGTGCGCGATAGATCTCGCCAGGGAAGACCGTGACGGCGACCGGCAGCCGGATCTGCGCGGTGCGCTGGTGCTCTGCGCTGAAGTTGTTGTTGTTGTTCTCCCAGTAGAAGCGCGAGGCGGACGCGCCGGTATCGCTGAGCCAGTAGAGCGTGATGTCGTCGAGGATCTCGTCCTTCGTCAGCACGCGTTCCGGATGACCGTCGCTGAGAGTCCATTCGGCGATCTTCTCGTACATGAACGCCGCCAAGGCCGCAGGCGAATCGCACAGCGC
This sequence comes from Roseateles sp., assembly GCA_039593255.1. Taxonomy (GTDB): domain Bacteria; phylum Pseudomonadota; class Gammaproteobacteria; order Burkholderiales; family Burkholderiaceae_C; genus Roseateles. Next base: position 53,899 of record JBCNPQ010000001.1, on the reverse strand, counting down.
GTAGCCGATGGTCTGGGGCCGCGTGACCATCAGTGCGCCGTACGCCGCATTGCGCGCGAAGAACCGGCTCAGCGTCTCGAAGGCGACGCGCTCCGGCGCGGACAGTCCCGCCGGTGGCGCATCGCCGGCGTTGATCGGCTTGACGAGCTCCGCGGGAACGGTCGGCGGCATGCTGACGTGGATGCCCGCCAGCCCGGGCAACTGGAGTCGGGCCATCGCGTTGGAGATCACCGACCCGTGATCGCCACCTTGCGACACATAGCGCGCGTAGCCGAGCCGCGCCATCAGCACGGCCCAGGCGCGCCCCACGCGCTCGGGACCCCAGCCCAGCTCCGTCGGTCGTCCCGAGAAGCCGTAGCCGGGAATCGACGGAATGATCACGTCGAAGGCGTCCGATGCCGCGCCGCCGTAGGCGGTCGGATCGGTCAGCGGACCGATGCTCTTGACCATTTCCAGGATCGAGCCGGGCCAGCCGTGCGTGATCAGCAGGGGCATGGCGTTCGGATGCCGCGACTTCACGTGCAGGAAGTGGATGTCGACGCCGTCGATCTGGGTGACGAACTGAGGAAGCGCATTCAACGAGCGCTCGAGGCGGCGCCAGTCGTACGGTCCGCCCCAGTAGGCGCAGAGCTTGCGCAACGTCGCCAGCGGCACGCCTTGCGAGGTGTCGCGCACCGTTTCCCGGTCGGGCCAACGCGTGGCGGCCAGGCGCCGCTTGAGGTCGTCCAGCGCCGCCTGCGGGACCGCGATGCGGAACGGCCGGATGCTGGCATCGCCCGGGGCCGCCTGCGTGGGTCCGGCGCCGACGGCGCCGCTCCATGAGGCGCCGGCCGCGGCGCCGCGGCTGGCCTCGGTGGCATGGGCCAGCAGGCTCAGACCGGAAGCGCCCGCGATGGCGGAGGCGGCGAGGAAGTGGCGTCGCGCGGCATTGGCGCGCGGCGGATTCGGGTCGGACATGGGGGTCTCCAGAAGAGAGTGGATCAAGGCGCCGCATCACATCAAACCCAGCGCGTGCGGCCCATAGCACCCTCGTTCAGCGGGCCGCAACCAAGGTATGGGCCGCGGTCGGCCGCCGCGACGGCGCGGCTGGGCGACGGCGCAGGCGCTCGTGGTTCCAACGACCGGCTTGCGAACGGCGGCGACTGCTCCTATGATCTCGATTCATGTAGTGTTCCCTACATCAAAAGACATGCCGCCACTCGCCGACCTGCCTTACGAATCCGCTCTCCGCCTCGGCGAGCGGTTGCACCGCGTCCGGCTGGAAGACGGATCGACTCGGCTGCTGGTCGGGAGCCGGAGCGATTCCGCGGCGCTGCTGGCGCTGCTTCAGCGCGAGTACGCCTTCCGGGATGCGCTGCGTGGCGACTGGGCCGTGCGGCCCGAGGCGCTCATCCCGAGCGGGCAGCGCCTGCTGCTGCTCGGCAGCGATCCCGGCGGCCTGCCGCTGCGTCAGCTGGCCCAGCCCGCGATGCCGGTCCGCAAGTTCCTGCGCCTGGCCTGCGTGATCACGACGGCCATCGCCGCCATGCATCGGTCGGGCGTGCTGCATCGCGCGCTCACGCCGGACCGGATCCTGGTGGACGAGCGCCTGCGAGGCGCGCACCTCGTCGGCTTCGGCATGGCGTCGCGCTTCGAGGGCGACGCGAAGATCCCCGCAGACGATCCCGTCGAATGGGATGACGCCAGCTTCGACTATCTGGCGCCGGAACTCGGCGCGCGGATGAACGTGCAGGCCGATGTCCGGGCCGACCTGTATGCATTGGGCGCCATCTTCCATGAGCTGCTCGTCGATGCACCGCTCTTCGAAGCGTCCGATGCCGCGGCCCGCCTGCATGCGCATGCCACCCGGCGACCGGTCCTGGCGCATCGCCTGAGGCCGGAGGTGCCGATGCAGCTGTCGCGCATCGTCGGCCGCCTGCTGGAGAAGCCGCCCGAGCTGCGCTACGCCGATGCCGCGGCGCTGCTGGCCGACCTGGCGGCGTGCGAAGAACTCCTGGACGAGCACGGCGGCATCCCGACCTTCCCCCTGAACGCCGGCTCCGCCATGGCGGATTGGGACCACGCGATGCCGGTGCTCGGGCGGGACGCCGAACTGCACCGGTTGCAGGCCCTCCATGCGGAAGTCCGGGCCGGGGGTGGCGCGCGCACTGCCTTCGTCCACGGCGACGCGGGCATCGGCAAGTCGCGGCTGCTGCGCGAGTTGGTCGCGCGCCTGGAGGGGGACGACGCGCCGCTGGTCGCCTCGGCGAAGTGCATGTCCGCCGGTGCCGGCCTGCCGTTCGACGTCATGACGCGCGCCCTTCAACCTTTGCTGCAGGTGGCGCTCAGCAGCGCCGAGCAGGAGTTCGCGGCCTGGCGCGAGCGCCTGCGCGAGGCCGCGCATCCGGTGTCGGCGACGGTGGCGGGCCTGCTGCCCGACCTCCGTCCCCTGCTCGATCTTCCGCCGGAGCAGGACACGCCGCAGCCTGCGGACGTGGCGCTGGTCTTCGAGCGGGAGCTGGTGCTGCACGCGATGGCCCGCCTGATCGCCTGTTTCGCCCGGCCGGAACGGCCCCTGGTGCTGGTGCTGGACGACCTGCAATGGGCGGATGCCGAGACGCTGCGACTGCTGGATCGCCTGCTGGCCGACCATGCCGATGCGGCCCTGCTCGTGCTGGGATCGATCCGGTCGCCGGCGCCCGGTCATCCCCGGCCCCCGTCGCCCACGCCGAGCGCCCGCGTGGCACCGCTGCACCTGGACCTCGCACCGATCGACAGCGCGTCGACGCGCCAGCTCATCGCCGGCGCCCTGGGTCAGGCCCCGTCCGACACCGTCGCGCTGGCCGATCTGCAACAGCTGGTGGAGAAGTGGACCGGCCGCAACCCGTTCTTCATCCGTCGACTGTTGAGCCGCCTGCTCGCCGCGCGGCTGCTGCGGCACGACCCGGTCCGGCGTGCCTGGACCTGGGACCTCCACCGCATCCGGACGGAGCCGGGCCTGTGCGACGTCGGCGGCCTGCTGGCCCTGGACCTGGATGAGCTGCCCGAGGCGTCGCTGTCCTTGCTGCAGACCTTGGCGGCGCTCGGCGACCGCGTCGCGGGTCCGCTGCTGGCATTGGCGGGCGGCGTCGCGCCCGAGGCCCTGCCGCCCGCGCTGGCGGCGGCCGCGGAGGCGGGCTTCGTGAGCGCCGACGGCGACGAATGGGCCTTCACCCACGATCACGTCCGTGAAGCCGCGCTGGCGTCGCTGCCCGCGGCGGCGCTTGCCGGCTTGCACCTGTCCATCGCACAGCGGCTGATGACAGCACCCGCGTCGACCGTGCCGATCTATCTGCTTGCGACGCAGGTCAATCTGGCCGCCCCCTCGCTGTCGTCCGGCTCGCATGAGGAGCGGCGCGCCTTCGCGCGCGTGAACCTGGAGGCCGGTCGACGCGCCAAGGCCGCCACCGCCCATCCGGCGGCGCTGGACTACTTCCGCCATGCGTTGCGCTGGTTCGACGGCGATCGCGGTGAGGACGCGCTCCAGGCGGCCCTGCTCTGCGGCGAGGCCGCCTTCATGACCGGCGCCCTGGCGGAGGCGGAGGAGCGGCTCGCCGGCCTGGCAGAGCTTGCCGGCGACGGCGTGTTCGGGGCCGAGCTCGCGCGCCTGCGCGCCGCGCTGTACACCGCGCTGGGACGCTATGACGACGCCCTCGACGTGGGACTGGACTTCCTGCGGCAAGCCGGTTTCGAGTTGCCGCGGCGTCCGGACGACGACCAGGTGGAGGCCGAGTACCGCGTGGTCAGCGAATGGATCGCCACGCATGGCATGGCGGCGTTGCGGGAACTGCCGAACGACACCGACCCGAGGCGCCGCGCCATGGTCGACGTGTTCGCGGACCTGCTGCCGCCGGCGCTCTATTCCGACCAGCGCCTGGTCGACCTGATGTTGCTGCGGATGGTCCGGCTGGCCATCGCCAACGGCCATGCGGATGCCTCGGCCAACGGCTATGTCTGCATGATCCAGCTCTTCGGCGCGCGCCACGGTGACTTCGCCACGTCACGCGCCTTCGGCGAGCTGGCGCTGCATCTGGTGAACGAGCGCGGCCTGAGCCGCTACCAGGCCCGCGTCTATCACACCTACGCCACCTTCGTCGTCCCGTGGACGGCGCCGGCGCGCAGCGCCCGGCTGCATTTCGATCGCGCCTTCGACGTGGCCACGCGCGTCGGCGACCACACGTTCGCGTTGTATTGCGGCCGCAACCGGGCGACCGGCATGCTGTTCGCCGGCGAGTTCCTGGCCGACGTGCGCCAGAGCGTGGAGCCCGCGCTGGCCCGGGCGCGCGACGCGGGCTTCCAGCTCGTCGTGGATGCCCTGCTGGCACAGCGGACGCTGCTGAACGAGTTGCAGGACGTCGACCTCGCCGGGGACGGTCCCGGCGGCATGGGCTGCGCGTCGACGGACGAGACGATGGCCGAACCGGTCGAGTCGGCGACGCCCACGCTGGTCGACCTCGCCTACTGGGTGTACCGGTTGCAATCGGGCGTGCTGTTCGGCGACGCGGCCATGGCGCGCAGGGCGCGCCTGCGCGCCGAAGCCTGCCAGGGCGCCGGACGGGCATTCGCCGAGTACGGCGACCTGCCGTTCTATGGCGCGCTGACGCTGCTTGCGGGCGCGGGCGCGGGCGCGGACGAGCCGGTGTCCGATGACGAGGCGCAGGCGCTGCAGCGTCACCTGGCCGCGCTCGCCGGGTGGGCGGCGCACTGTCCGGAGAACTTCGGAGCCCGCTGGGCGCTGGTCGCCGCGGAACATGCGCGCCGCCAGGGCCGCGGCACCGAGGCGGCCGAGCGCTACGCCGACGCGGTGTCGCAAGCTCGTCGCCACCAGCTCACGCAGGTCGAGGCGCTGGCGGCGGAGCTCGCCGCGGAGTTCCATCTGGCGCAAGGCCGCGACATCGAGGGGCGCGCCTATCTGCGACATGCGCTGGCCGCCTGGCAGCGCTGGGGCGCGACGGCCAAGCAACGCGAGCTCCAGGCCCGCCATGCCGACCTGCTGGAGCCGGAGGCCTCGAGCTTCCCGACCACCCGCCTGCACACCCTCGACGTCCAGGCGGTGCTGCGGATCAGCCATGCGCTGGGGGGCGAACTGGTGCCCGAGCGTGTCGTCGAGACGACCATGTGCACCGCGCTTGAAAGCGCGGGGGCGGAGTACGGCGCGCTGGTGGTGCAGCGCGGCGACCAATGGCTGGTGCGCGCGACCGCGCGCGTGCAGTCCGGCGTCATCGTGGTCGCGCAGAACCCGGCGCCGCTGTCGAGCGACGTGCTGCCCGTGTCGGTGCTGCACGCCGTCGCCCGGGCGCAGCAGGCGGCGCAGCTCGACGACGCACGCGATTCGCAGGCCCTGGCCCAGGATGACTACGTGAAGCGTCATCGGCCCCGTTCGTTGCTGTGCGTGCCGATGATGCGGCGCGGCCGGCTGATCGGCGTGCTGTACCTGGAGAACAACCTGGCGGCGCGGGTGTTCACGGCGGCCAAGTCAGAATTGCTGGAGGTGATCGCGTCGCAGGCCGCATTCGCGCTGGAGAACACGCGGCTCTACGAGGAGGCGGTCGACCAGAACCGGCAACGCGCCGCCGCCGAGGAGCGCCTGCGCGCCGCGCTCACCGAGCTGGAGCGGGCCAGCCGCCTGAAGGCGATGGGCGAGCTGGTGGCCTCCATCGTGCACGAGATCGGCCAGCCGCTGAGCGCCATCGACACCTCGGCGAGCGCTGCGGGCCGCTGGCTGGACCGGGCCCAACCGGAGGTGGGCGAGGCCTTGGCGATGGTCCGTCACGTCGGCCTGAGCGCGCGGCGGGCCAAGAGCATCATCCAGGGCCTGCGCGCGATGACGCGCAAGGTCGAGCCGCGATTGGCCGAGGTCGACCTCGGCGACGCCTTGCGCGAATGCGCCACGCTGGTGGGCGGCTCGCTCGCCGAACTCGGCGTCGCGCTCGACCTGGCGGACACCGGGACCGCGACGCGGGTGATGGGTGATCGCGTCCAACTCCAGCAGGTGGTGATCAACCTGTTGATGAACGGCGCGGAGGCCATGCTCGACGTGCCGGCCGGCGAGCGCCGGCTCTCGCTGTCCTGGGGGACCGACGGCGCGGGGCGGGTGCAGGTCGCGGTCGAGGACCGGGGACACGGCATCGGCCCCGATGCGATCGGCCAGATCCTGGAACCGTTCTTCACCACGAAGACCACCGGCATGGGCATGGGCCTGGCGATCTGCCGGTCCATCGTGGGCGCCCACGGCGGGACGCTGGCCTTTTCACCGGCGCTCCCGTGCGGCACGCGGGTGGTGCTCGACCTGCCGGTCGCCGACGCGGCATCTCCATCGCCGGCAGGCCCGGCGCCGGCCGGAAGGACAGGGTCGACCGTCCGATCGTACGAGGACGGGGTCGCGGCCGTTTGACGCCGCACAAACCGTCGTAGGGGTCCTGCCATCCCGGGGTCCGATTGGTCGCCGCGCGCCGCCCTGGTCCCATGCAGGCATCGCGGAACGAGGCCGATGGCCCCCGCACCGCGACCGCCATCCCGGCGGCGGGCTTCGCATCAGGCGCCGCCCGCGTCGCCGGGGGCCCCTGATGCATGGAGCTTCACATGATGAACCGCACGCCCCTGTTCCCTTCGTCCTCCGGCGCACGGAGCGCCATCCCGCAGCGTCTGCTGCTCGCCGTCACCCTGGGTGGCGCCCTCCTCGCCGGCCTGATGTCGGTCGCGCTGGCCGCGGAGCCCGCTTCCGCCGGCGCGGCCCCACTGACCCGCGCCCAGGTCCTGCAGGACCTGAAGGCCTACCAGGACGCCGGCCTCGCGGCCCTGGAGCACGACGATTCCCAGTCGCAGGTCGGCAGCGAGGCCTGGCGGCAGGCGCGCCGGCGCTACCTCGCGTTGACGCACATGGCGGGCGCCGCCGCCCGGCCGCTGACGCGCGAGGAGGTGCTCGCGGACCTGCGCGCCTATGAAGCGTCCGGCCTGGCAGCCGCCGAGCGGCGCGACGGCGAGCAATCCAACGTCTCCGAGAACCTGCTGCAGGCGCAGGCCCGCTACGAGGAGCTCCGCATGGCCGGCGTCATGAACGACAAGCCGCTCAGCCGTGCGGAGGTGCTCGCGGACCTGCAGATCTACCGCGAATCCGGTCTGGCCGCGTTCGATCGCAGCGAGGGCGACTTCTCGCGGAGCTCGCCCGACTATGTCGCGGCACGAGCGCGCTACGAGGCGCTCAAGCACGGCGATCGCTACCAGACGCTGGTCATGGCCCTGCACTCGCCGGGCCGGGACTGACGACGCCGGTGCCGGACGCGACCCCCGCCCGGCACCTTGACGATGTCCTGGCACGCGTGCGGGCCTACGCCTTCACGTTCGGCTGAGCCCGACGCCATGCCGACATCCCTTCGTATAAGAGACACCGCCGGGTCGGCTCTGCTACCGTTCGCGCCTGATGCGATCCCGATGACCACCATGCAGCACGTGTTCTCCCCGACCGCCCGATCGGTCCCCACGCCGGAGGCCGCGTCGCGGGCCGGGTCGCCCCGCACCGTCTACGTCGTGGATGACGAGTCGCTCGTCCGCACGGCGCTGGCCGGCCTGCTGCGCTCGATGGACCTGCAGGTGCTCGACTTCCCGTCGACCGAGGCCTTTCTCGCGGCACCGAGGCCGGCCGGGCCGTCCTGCCTCGTGCTCGATGTGCGGCTGCGCGGCGAAAGCGGCCTGGCCTTCCAGCAATCGCTGGCCGGACACGGGCTGGGCCATCTGCCGGTGATCATGATGACCGGCCACGGGGACGTGCCGATGACCGTGCGCGCGATGAAGGCCGGCGCGCGAGACTTCATCGAGAAGCCGTTCCGCGACCAGGACATGATCGACGCGGTCGTCGCGGCGCTGGAGGCCGACGCCCGCCGGATGGCGCTGGACCAGTCGCTGGAAGGGCTGCGGCACTGCTGGACGAGCTTGACGGCCCGCGAACGCGAGGTGCTGGGACTGGTCGCCACCGGGCTCATGAACAAGCAGATCGCGGACCGCATGGGCATCGCCGAGATCACGGCCAAGATCCACCGCGGCCAGGCGATGCGCAAGATGCAGTCCAGGTCGGTGGCCGACCTGGTGCGCAAGATGCAGTCGCTGGGCCTGCTGGACCCGGCCGTCTGAGCGCGCGCATGCTGGTCCACCCGGCCCCGGCGCTCATCGTCATCGTCGATGACGACCCGTTCGTCCGCACCGCCACGAGCAGCCTGGTGCGGGCCTTCGGCTGGCAGGCGCGCGCGTTCGCGTCCGCGTCCGAGTTCTTCGCCGCGGACGTCGCGTGCCGCATGGACTGCCTGGTCTGCGACATCCACATGGATCAACTCGACGGCATCGGCCTGCTCGCGCGCCTGCAGGACGGCGGCTGCCGCGTGCCCACCGTGTTCATCACGGCGCTGACCTCGGAGTCGGTCCGGCGCCGTGCGCTCCATCAGGGCGCGCTGTGCGTCATCGACAAGCCGATCGACGCGGCGGAGCTGGAGGAGTGGGTGCGACGCGCGATCGAGGAAACCGCCCGCGCGTCAGCCGGCTCGACACCAGCATCACGACCGTGTTGAGGAGGAGGCCGACGAAGCCCGGGTGCAGGTCCTGCAGCCAGGACGGCGCCCCGGGCAGCAGCTCGCGCAGGGGCAGGCCGCCGATGGCGGTGGCGCAGACGAAGGCGACGCCGGTGACGATGCCGGCCATGGCGCCCACGTGATTGCCCGCGGCGGGGGCGATCAGCGCGGTGAGCAGGGCCGGCGCGAGCTGGGCCACGACGGCGAAGCCGATCAGCAGCAGCGCGACGATGCTGGCGCCGCCGTTCAGCGTGAGCACCACCGTCACGGCCATCAGCAGCGGCACCGCGAGCCGGGACACCGCCATCAGGTGCGCGTCCGAACTGCCGGGCCGCAGCGGCCGGTAGAGGTTGCGCGCGAGCAGCGTGGAGGCGGAGACCAGCATGATCGAGCCCGGCACCAGGGCCGTCAGCAGGCCGGCCGCCCCGATCACGCCCACGAACCAGGGATCGAAGGCGCGGATGGACAGCTCCAGCAGCGCGAGGTCGATCCGCCCCCCGCTTAAGCCGGGGACGTTCAGGACAGCGGCATAACCCGCGAACATCGAGAACAGCATCACCAGCGCATAGAGCGGCATCACCGCCGCGTTGCGACGGAAGATGCGAGGCGACTTCGCGGTGAAGACGGCGCTGAACGCGTGGGGCCACAGGTACATGCCGATCGCCGACATGGCCACCGCGGAGGCGAACCAGACGGCGTTGCGGCCGGTGTCGGGCAGGGCGAGGAAACCGGGCCGTGCCGCCTCGATGCGCTCGAACATGGCCCCCAGTCCGCCGTGGAAGTGCGCCGGCAGGTACAGCCCGAGGAAGACGCAGACGGCGAGCACCAGCGCATCCTTGACCACGGCCGTGACCGCCGACCCGTGCATGCCCGACAGCATCACGTAGACGGTCATCGCGACGGCCCCCGCCAGGATGGCCGCCGGTGGGGAGAGCGCGCCGTAGGACGTGACCTGGACGATCAGGCCCAGCCCCTTCATCTGCACGACCAGGTAGGGCACCAGCGCCAGCAGGGCCACCGCGGACACGAGCAGCCCGAGCGCCGGGCTGCCGTAGGCCGCGGCGAACACCTCGGGCTGCGTCATCGCGCCGTGCCGCCGCGCCAGCCGCCAGATCGGCGGCAACAGCCAGTACGACATCACGAAGGCCAGGCAGGTGTAGACCAGCACGTAGAGCGCCGCGCCGCCCTGTCCGTAGGCGAAGCCGCTGGCGCCGAGGAAGGTGAAGGTGGTGTAGAGCTCGCCGGCCATCAGCACGAAGACCAGCACGGTGGAAAAGCCGCGTCCTCCGACGCTCCATTGCGCCAGGTCCATGCGCACGCCCCGCCGCGCCCACAGGCCGGCGCACAGGGCCAGGCCCAGCGCGAGCAGGATGACGGCCAGCGCGACGTTCATTCGTCTTCTTCCTGCGGCCCGCGGTTGGCGGGATCGAGCCGGTACACGCAGGCCATCACGAGCGCGCTGAGCAGCACGCCGCCGATGATCCAGGCCATGAAGAAAGGCAGGCCGAAGACGAAAGGCTTGACGCGGTTGGCCACCACCAGGCCGAGGGTCGCATGAAGAAAGGGCAGCAGCCCGAGCACATGATGAAGTCGCATCGTGTCAGACCTTGCCGGTGCTGGTGAACGGGCGTGACGCGGCGTCCGCCAGCGCGCGCAACACGGCGTCCGGCGTGGCGGGTGCCTCGCGCACGCGGACGCCTGTCGCGTGGTGGATGGCATTGAGGATCGCCGCGGCGGTCGGCACCAGCGCCGGCTCGCCGATCCCCTTGGCCCCGTAGGGCCCCAGCGCCGTGGGCGCCTCGATGAAGAGCGTCTCCACCTCCGGCACGTCCCGGACCGTCGGGATGAGGTAGTCGTGCAGGTTGTTCCCCGAACCGGGTTCGTAGCGCTCCATCAGCGCCATGCCCACCCCTTGGGCGACCGCGCCTTCGACCTGGCCCTGCAGCAGGGTGGGATTCACCATGCGGCCCACATCGTGGGCCGCCACGACGCGTCGCACGCGGACACGTCCGGTGTCGAGATCCACGAGGACCTCCGCCATCTGGGCCCCGAACGCGTAGGCCGCATAGGGCCGGCCCTGGCCGTCTTGGTCGAGCAGGGTGGTGGGCGGGTCGAAGCGCTCCTCGCTCTTCAATGCGTAGCCCTGCGCATCGACCGGCAGTTCGGCGAGCGCGAGCCGCACACCGGCGACCTCCACCCCGTCTTCGCCGAAATGCACCGGCGCCGTCTCGTCCGCGCCGGCCATGTGCCGGAGCTTGCCCAGCAGCGCCTGCCCGGCGAGGAAGGCCGCGCGCCCGGTGACGAAGGTCTGGCGCGAGGCCGACGTGCGGCCGCAGTCCGGCGTCAGGTGGGTGTCGGCACCGACGATGTGCAGCCGGGCCAGCGGAATGCCGAGCGCATCGGCGGCGATCTGGGGGATCACCGTGTTGGCGCCCTGGCCCGCATCCACGGCGCCTTGGTGCAGGACCAGCGTGCCGTCGGGCCGCAGGCCGATGCGGACGGTCGACGGGTTCGGCAGCGCGGTGTTGCCGCAGCCGTAGAAGAACGCGGCGAGGCCCACGCCCCGCCTTTCGCGAGGACCGGCATCGCCGCCGCGTGCGCGCGCAGCCTGCCAGTGGGGCCGCAGGGCCTCCAGGCAGGCGACCAGCCCCACGCTGTCGTCCAGCACCTGCCCGGTCGGCAGGGTGTCGCCGGGACGCAGCGCATTGCGCAGCCGGAATTCCAGCGGGTCCCAGCCGCCGCGCACGGCCAGCTCGTCGATGAGCTGCTCCTGCGACATGGCCGTCTGCGGCACGCCGAAGCCCCGGAAGGCGCCGGCGGACGTGACATGGGTGTGGCGCGCGCGGGCCCGGGCGCGGTAGTGGGGGATGCGATACGGACCGCCGGCATGGACCGGCACGCGATTGGCCACGGCCGTGCCCCAGGACGCGTAGGCGCCGGTGTTGTAGTCGCCCTCGAAGGTCACCGCCAGCAGCTGGCCTTGCGCGTCCGCGGCCATGCTGGACGCGATGCGCGCGGGATGGCGCTTGGTCGACGTGGCCATCGATTCCTCCCGCGTGTACACGAGCGCCACCGGCCGGTCCATGTGCCAGGCGGCGACGGCCAGCAGCGGTTGCACCGTCATGTCCAGCTTCCCGCCGAAGCCGCCGCCGACCGCCGTCGGCACGACGCGCACCTGCTCCGGCGCGACACCCAGGATGCGGGCCAGTTCCTCCCGATGCGGATGCGGCGCCTGCGTCGGCGAATGGATCTCGATGCCGTCTGCCGTGCGGCGCGCCCATCCGGCTTCGGGCTCCAGGTAGGCGTGCTCGACGAAGCTCGATTCGAAGCGCCCCGTGACGACGAGCGCCGAGTCGCGCAGGGCGGCTTCCGCGTCGCCGCGCTGGACCATGCCCTCGATCAGCAGGTTGGCTGGGCGATGCGCATGGAGCAGCGGGCTGTCGGCGCGGGCCGCGATGTCCACGTCGGCGAGGGCGGGCATCGGGGTCCAGGTGATGGGGAAGGTCGCCAGGTCCAGGGCAGCCACCGCGTCGGCCTCGCCCACGATCAGGGCCACGGCCTCCAGATGGTGGCGCGCCTCGTCGACGGGCAGCACCGGCTGGTCCGCATAGGGGGGCGCCACGCCATGCACGTTCCGTCCCGGCACGTCCGCATGGGTAAACACGCGCAGCACGCCGGGATGGGCCTGGACGAAGGCCTGCAGATCGCCGAAGGCGAAGCCGGCGCGCGGATGCGGGCATCGCACGGCGCGCAGGTGGAGGCTCTCCGCCGGGATGCCGTCGGCGCCGAAGTGATCCGTCCCGGTCACCTTGGCCTCGCCGTCCAGCCGCGTCAACGGACGGCCGACGGCGATGCTGTCGTCCGGCAGCGTGAGCGGACGCGGCGCGGCGTCGATGGCGACGTCCAGCACCGCGTCGACGATCTTCCGGTAACCGGTGCAGCGGCACAGCACGCCGTCCAGCGCGGCCTCGGCATCGGCTCGGTCACGCACGCGTCCGGCGTCGATCGCCGCGCAGGCCGACATCAGCATGCCGGGGATGCAGAACCCGCATTGCACGGCCTGGTGGGCCAGCAAGGACTGCTGCAGGCGCCGCCCGCAGGGGCTGCCCGCGGCAAGCCCTTCCACCGTGAGCACCCGGGAGGCGCGCAGCCGGGCCACGGGCGTGATGCAGGCGTAGCGCGGCTCGCCGTCGACGACGATGGTGCAGCTGCCGCAATCGCCCTGGCCGCAGCCGACCTTCGTGCCGGTCAGCTTCAGGTGCTCGCGCAGGAAGTGGGTCGCCGGCCGCGAAAGGTCCTCGGGCAGCGGATGCCGCTCGCCGTTGACCTCGACCCAGTCGGGCATGGCGTCGGCGGCGAACGTCATCGGGGCACCTCGCAACGCGCGCAGGCGCGCGCCACCGCCGTGCGCGCCCAGTGGCGTCGCAGCGCCGCCGAGCCGCGACGGTCGTCGATCGGCGACAGCTCCGGCATCGACGTCTCCGCAATCAGCCCTGCGACGGCCTCAAGGGGTGCGCCCTCCAGTCGGGATTCCAGCTCGCCCAGGCGCACGGCGACCTCGGACGCTCCGGCCACGGCGATGGCGGCTTGCGCGACCGTGCGCGCATCGCGCCAACGCAGGCGCACGGCGGCGGCGACCACGGCGATGGCGGGGGCCTCGCGTTGCGCGAGCTTGACGAAGGCGCTCCGTTCGTCGGGTCGCTGCGACTCGACCCGGATCGCGACGAGCAACTCGTGCGGCAGCAGCGCCGTGCGCCGGCGACCGAGCACGAACTCGGACATCGGCAGCTGCCGCTCCCCCTGCCGGCCCCGCAGCGTGAGGTGCGCATCGAGCGCCAGCAGCGCCGGAATACCGTCGGCGGCGGGCGAGGCATGGCACAGATTGCCCCCCAGGCTGCCCTGCACCCGGATCTGCCGCGATCCGATGGTCCGCGCCGCGTCGCGCAACACGTCAGGCAATTCCTGGCACTGCTCGATCCGGTCCCAGGTGACGGCGGCGCCGATCCGCAACGTCGACTCGTGCGTCGTGATGCCCTGCAGGGCGTCGACGGCGCTCACGTCCAGCCATGCGACGCCGGCGGGTGGTCCGGCGGACTCGGCGTAGGCGTCGGTCGCGCCGCAGACGATGCGACGCGGCCCGCGTTCCAGCGCGGCCAGTGCGTCGTCGAGGGAATGCGCGCAGAGGTAGTTCATCGGGAGCGGCCGCGGGGAGCGAGTCGACGGCATCCTACAGGCCCGAAGGCGGGCGCCCTAGTCGGCCTGTGCGCGCACCACGCGCAGGACGCTGTCGACGACGAAGTCGGACCATTCCTCGATCGCGCCGGGACGTTCCAGCGATTCGCCGAGGAAGGCGGAGATGGTGAAGCGGTTGGAGGTGAAGAAATAGGCGGTGGAGACGATCAGGAGGTAGACATCGCGCGGCCGCAAGCCGGCTCGGAAGCGGCCCTGGGCCACGCCCCGCTCGAGGATCTCCGCGATCAGCTCGACCGCATTGGAGGAGAACTGGGTCGTCTTCTCCGACTTCGCCACGTGCCGGCCCTTGTGGAGGTTCTCGGTGTTGAGCAGGGTGACGAACTCCGGATGCCGCCGGTAGTAGGCGACCTTGAACCGGATCAATGCCGTGAGCGCTTCCACCGGGTCGGACTGGACTGGGGCGGCCTTGGCCTCCGCTTCATCCATGCGCTGGTAGATGCCCTCAAGCACCGCGATGAACAGGCCTTCCTTGCTGCCGAAGTAGTAGTAGATCATCCGATCGTGCGACTTCGCGAGGCTGGAGATCTTCTCGATGCTGCCGCCGTCGTAACCGTAGCGCGCGAATATCCGCGTCGCGGCCCTGAGGATGCTGTCGCGCGTCGCCTGGGCCGACGCCTCCCGCACGCCGGTGCCGCGGACCGTCTTCGTCTTGCTGGTGAGTGCCATGGGATCTGATGTAGCAGTTACTACACGAAAGACCGCATCATAGGGCCGGCGGCGGGAGCGCCCGCCGCGCGGGTGCATCGGGAGATGCATGGTGGTGGCGGATCAAACGAAGGTATGGGTGCGGGGGGCCGCTCGTTCAATACCCGCATCACCGGGCCGCTGCTCTGATAGCCACCGAGGCGCTGGAGACCTGGTTTCCGCGCCGATCCCCACTCACGCAAAGGCTTCTCATGACCCGCTTCTTCCTCCGTCCGTTCGCCGCTTTCGCGCTGGTCGCCGCCGCGATCGCCGCGCCCGCTTTCGCCACCGACAGCCTGTCTGGCAAACCCACCATCGTGCTGGTGCACGGTGCCTTCGCCGATGCCTCGAGCTGGAACAGCGTGGCCGCCGAGCTGCGCGACAAGGGCTACCCCGTCGTGGCCGTCGCCAATCCGCTGCGCTCGGTGTCGGGCGACGCGCGCTACACCGCCAGCCTGATCGACCGCATCCCCGGTCCGATGGTGCTGGTGGGTCATTCCTACGGCGGATCCGTCATCAGCGCCGCCGCCGAGGGCCAGGCGCGCGTCAAGGCCCTGGTGTACGTGTCCGCGTTCGCGCCGGAGCGAGGCGAGTCGGTCGCCGAGCTTGCCGGCAAGTTCCCCGGCAGCACGCTCGGTGAATCGCTCGCGACGCCGGTGCCGCTGCCCGAAGGCGGCACGGACCTCTACATCGACCAGGCGAAGTTTGCCGCCCAGTTCGCGGCCGACGTGAAGCCGGCGCTGGCGCGGCTGATGGCGATCGGACAACGGCCGGTGGCCGAGGCGGCGCTGTCGGAGCGCAGCCAGGGCACCGCCTGGAAGGCGCTGCCGGTGTACTTCATCTACGGCGCCAAGGACAAGAACATCCCGCCCGCGGCGATGGCCTGGATGGCCGAGCGAGCCCACGCGCGCAGCACGGTCGTCATCCCCGGCGCGTCCCACGTGCCGCAGGTCAGCCATCCGCATGAGGTCGCGGCGCTGATCGAGACCGCCGCCCGCGCGGCCCGCTGAATCCCTTCAAGGAGACTGCCATGTCCCACGAGACCCCCGAGACGTCCCGTCGCGATTTCCTCGCCCAGGTCACGGCGGCCGGCGCCGGCCTGGCGCTGTCCGGCTTCTCCGGCGTGCTGTCCGCGGCACCCTCGCCCACGGGCTTCGGCCCGGTGCGCCAGATCGATGCCGGTGCGCTGAATGTCGGCTACGTCGACATCGGCCCGCGCGACGGCCAGCCCGTCCTGCTGTTCCACGGCTGGCCCTATGACATCCACTGCTACGAGGAAGTGGCGCCCTTGCTGGCCGCGAAGGGCATGCGCGTGATCGTGCCCCATCTGCGCGGGTACGGCAGCACGCGCTTCCTGTCGGACGCGACCATGCGCAGCGGGCAGCAGACGGCGCTGGCTGCGGACGCGCTCGCGTTGATGGACGCGCTGGGCATCCGCAAGGCCATCGTGGCGGGTTGCGACTGGGGCGCGCGCAATGCCTGCGTGATGGCCGCCCTGTGGCCCGAGCGCTGCCAGGCGCTGGTATCCGTGAGCGGCTTCCTGGTGCTCGACCGGGCCACGGCACTCACGCCGCTCGCGCCCGCCGATGAACTCACCTGGTGGTACCAGTATTACTTCGCCACCGAGCGTGGCCGCATCGGCTACCAGACCAACCTCAAGGCGTTCGCGCGGCTGATCTGGCGCCAGGCCTCGCCGCAATGGCGCTTCGACGACGCCACCTTCGAGCGCTGCGCGCAAAGCCTGGTGAATCCCGACCAGGTGGCGCTGGTGGTCCACAACTACCGCTGGCGCATCGGCGCCGCGGAGGGCGATCCGCAGTACGACGCGCTCGAGCGCCAGCTGTCGCAGGTCAAGACCGTGGCGCTGCCGGCCATCACGCTGGAGGGGGACGCCAACGGCGCGCCGCACCCGCCGCCTGCCGCCTATGCCTCGCGCTTCACCGGTCGGTACGAACACCGCAACCTCAGCGGCGGCATCGGCCACAACCTGCCCCAGGAAGCGCCGGCTGAATTCGCCCGCGCGGTCATCGATGTCAGTCGGTGGTGATCCTTGGTCCCAGTCCGTCGACGCCCCGCGTGCGTCGCTTCATTCCCGAGAACAAGGCTTCCTCATGACCCGCATCATCGACAAGGTCCTCTACACCGCCGACACCCGCACCACGGGCGGCCGCGAAGGCCATGGCAGCTCCAGCGACGGCGCGCTCGACGTGCGTCTCAGCACGCCTGGCGGCAATGGCACCGGCACCAATCCGGAGCAGCTGTTCGCTGTGGGCTACTCCGCCTGCTTCATGGGCGCGATGCGCCGCGTCAAGGCGACCCCGCCGATCCGTGTGCCCGACGACGCGTCGATCCAGGCGCAGGTCTCGCTCGGCACGACCGCTGACGGCGGCTTCGCGTTGGCGGTGAAGCTGCATGTCGAACTGCCCGGGCTGGACGAGGCGCAGAAGTGGGCGCTCGTCGACGGTGCTCATCAGCTCTGCCCGTACTCGCATGCGACGCGCGGAAACATCGAGGTGGTGTTCACCGTCGCGTGACCGAAGGCTCGTCGCCGCTCAAGCCGGCAGGAGGTGATTCATGAATTCGATCTGTATCGCGGGGCTGCTCGCCCTGGTCTCGATCGCCGCGTCATCGGCGACGTGGGCGGCGGGGAAGGAGGATCCAAAGCCCGCCTCGCCCATCTATGGCGTGGTCGTGCCCGAGGACTATCGCCAATGGCAACTGGTCGGCGTGGCCACGGAGGATGCGCCATTGGATGAGTTGCGCGCGGTGGTGGGCAATCGCATCGCGATGGACGCCTATCGCCTCGGCCAATTGCCGTTCCCCGACGGTGCCATGCTGGTCAAGCTGGCTTGGAAGCGCCAACGGTCGACGGAGTTTTCCCCGGCGACCGTGCCCGGCCAACCCACCACCGTGCAGGTCATGGTGAAGGACTCGAACCGGTATGCCGACAGCGGCGGATGGGGGTATGGGCGATTCGTCGACGGCAAACCCGTCGACAAGGCGCAGCATCAGACCTGCTTCGCCTGCCACAACGCGCTCGTGAAGGCGCGGGACGACGTGTTCACGAAGTTCGCGCCCTGAGGGGCCCGGGCCCACAAACGGAAAGCCCCTGAGGCCTTGCGGATCAGGGGCTTTGCGCTTTGGTGGCGTGACGATCACACGTCGATATTCGCCGCCCTCAGCGCGTTCTGCTCGATGAAGTCGCGGCGCGGTTCCACCTCGTCGCCCATCAGCATCGTGAACACGCGATCCGCCTCGATCGCGTCCTCGATCTGCACGCGCAGCAGGCGGCGGACCGTCGGGTCCATCGTCGTCTCCCACAGCTGCTCGGGATTCATCTCGCCCAGGCCCTTGTAGCGCTGGCGGCCGACGCTGGACTCGGCCTGCGTCATCAGCCAGGCCATCGCCGCGCGGAAGTCCGCGACCTTGCTTTCCTTGGCCTTCTCGCCCTCGCCCTTGCGGATCACCGCGTCCTCGCCGACCAGGCCCTTGAAGGTCTTGCCGGCCTCGGCCAGGACTTCATAGTCCGCGCCGTGCACGAAGTCCGCCGTGATGATGCTCGAGCGCACGTTGCCGTGATGACGGCGGCTGATGCGCAGGAACAGCTTGTCCGTGCGCGGATCCGTCTCCGCGCTCACCACCGCGTCGTGCAGCGCCGATTGCAGTGCCGTCGCGGCGATGTCCGCCGCTTCCTTCGTGTCCAGACCCAGCGTCAGGCCCGAGGCCAGCAGGTGCAGCGCCTCGCCGTCCATCCAGGCCGACAGGCGCTCGATCACGTTCTGCGCCGCCACGTACTGGCGCGCCATCGTCTCGAGTTCCTCGCCCTTGAGCACCGGGCCCGTGCCCACGCCGGCCGTGTGCAGCTCGGCGTCGTTCAGCGCGACCTTCAGCAGGAAGCCGTCCAGCTCGTGGCCGTCCTTCAGGTACTGCTCGTGCTTGCCGACCTTCACCTTGTACAGCGGCGGCTGCGCGATGTAGATGTGGCCGCGCTCCACCAGCTCCGGCATCTGCCGGTAGAAGAAGGTCAGCAGCAGCGTCCGGATGTGCGCACCGTCCACGTCCGCGTCGGTCATGATGATGATGCGGTGGTAACGCAGCTTGTCCGGGTTGAAGTCGTCGCTGCCGGCGCCGCGGCCGATGCCGGTGCCCAGCGCCGTGATCAGCGTGATGATTTCATTGCTGGTCAGCAGCTTCTCGTAGCGCGCCTTCTCGACGTTCAGGATCTTGCCGCGCAGCGGCAGGATCGCCTGGAACTTCCGGTCCCGGCCCTGCTTCGCCGAGCCACCCGCGGAGTCGCCCTCCACGATGTAGATCTCGCACAGCGCGGGGTCCTTCTCCTGGCAGTCCGCCAGCTTGCCCGGCAGGCCCATGCCGTCCAGCACGCCCTTGCGGCGCGTCATCTCGCGCGCCTTGCGCGCGGCTTCGCGCGCACGCGCCGCCTCGACGATCTTGCCGCAGATGATCTTGGCGTCGACCGGGTTCTCCAGCAGCCAGTCCGTCAGCTTGCTCGCGACGATTTCCTCCACCGGGCCGCGCACTTCGCTCGACACCAGCTTGTCCTTGGTCTGCGAGCTGAACTTGGGCTCCGGCACCTTCACGCTGATCACGCAGGCCAGGCCTTCGCGCATGTCGTCGCCGGTGACGTCGACCTTGGCCTTCTTGGCCAGCTCGTTGTCCTCGATGTACTTGTTGATCACCCGCGTCATCGCCGCGCGCAGACCCGTCAGGTGGGTACCGCCGTCGCGCTGCGGGATGTTGTTGGTGAAGCAGAGCACGCTCTCGTTGAAGCCGTCGTTCCACTGCATGGAGACTTCGACGCCGACGTTGGTGTTCTGCTCCGACATCTTGTCGCCCTGGGCGTGGAAGATGTTCGGGTGCAGCGCCGTCTTGCCCTTGTTGATGAACTCGACGAAGCCGCGCACCCCGCCCGCGAAGGCGAAGTTGTCTTCCTTGTTGTTGCGCTCGTCGACCAGGCGGATCTTCACGCCGTTGTTCAGGAACGAGAGTTCGCGCAGGCGCTTGGCAAGGATGTCGTAGTGGAACTCGGCGTTCTGCGTGAAGATCTCGGTGTCCGGCAGGAAGTGCACCTCGGTGCCGCGCTTGTCGGTCTCGCCGACGATCTTCATCGGGCTGGTCTCGACGCCGTCACGGAGCTCGATCACGCGATCCTGCGGGATGCCCTTCTTGAACTCCAGCTGGTGGACCTTGCCCTCGCGGCGCACCGTCAGGCGCAGCGTCTTGGACAGCGCGTTCACGCAGGACACGCCCACGCCGTGCAGGCCGCCCGAGACCTTGTAGCTGTTCTGGTTGAACTTGCCGCCCGCGTGCAGCTCCGTCAGCGCGATCTCCGCCGCCGAGCGCCTGGGCTCGTGCTTGTCGTCCATCTTCACGCCGGTCGGGATGCCCCGGCCGTTGTCGATGACGGAGATCGAGTTGTCCGTGTGGATCGTGATGACGATGTCGTCGCAGTAGCCCGCCAGCGCCTCGTCGATCGAGTTGTCCACCACCTCGAACACCAGGTGGTGCAGGCCCGTGCCGTCGGAGGTGTCGCCGATGTACATGCCGGGGCGCTTGCGCACCGCCTCCAGCCCTTCCAGGATCTGGATGCTGGACTCGCCGTACCCCGCGCCGTCGTTCTGCGGCGCCGGCGTCGGGGTGTTCTCAGGAGTGCTGTTATCGGTCATCGGAGGGTACTCAAGGCCGCCGGGGCGGCCGCTGAAAAAAACTGACTAGAACCCCCGCCTGGCGGGGGCAGGGGGTGCTCCACATCCCGCGCAGCATGCGGAGCGAAGGTTGCGCAGCAACCTTAGATCCGCATCGGCATCACGACGTACTTGAAGCCGGTCTGCTCCGGGATGCTGAGCAGGGCACTCGACGAGCTGTCGTTCAGATCGACGCGGACCATGTCCTGCGACATGTTGGACAGCACGTCCATCAGGTAGGTCACGTTGAAGCCGGTCTCGATCTGGTCGCCGCCGTAGTCGATTTCCAGTTCTTCCTTGGCTTCTTCCTGCTCGGCGTTGCTCGACGCGATCGACAGCAGGCCCGGATCGAAGGACAGGCGCACCGCCTTGAACTTCTCGCTGGTCAGGATCGCCGCGCGCTGCAGCGCGGCCAGCAGCGGCTGGCGACCGATCAGCACGTGGAAGCGGTGGTTCTTCGGGATCACGCGGTTGTAGTCGGGGAACTTGCCCTCGACCAGCTTGGTCACGAACTCCATGCCGCTGAAGCTGAACTTGGCCTGGTTGCCGGCGAAGCGCATCTCGATCGGCGCGCTCTCGTCGTCGCCCTTGCCGCCGTCCTTCAGCAGGCGCATCAGCTCCAGCACCGTCTTGCGCGGCAGGATCACCTCCTGCTTGGGCATCTCGGTGTCGGTCTCGGCCTGCGCCAGCGCCAGGCGGTGGCCGTCGGTCGCCACCAGCGTCAGCATCTTGCCTTCGGCCACGAACAGGATGCCGTTCAGGTAGTAGCGGATGTCGTGCACCGCCATCGCGAAGTGGACCTGGTTGATCAGGCCCTTCAGCGTCTTCTGCGGCACGCTGAACGCGGGGCCGAAGTCGGCGGCTTCCTGCACCAGCGGGAAGTCGTCCGCCGGCAGCGTCTGCAGGGTGAAGCGGCTCTTGCCGCCCTGCAGCGTCATCTTGCTCTGGTTGGACGTCAGGCTCACCGTCTGGTCCGACGGCATCGAGCGCAGGATGTCGATCAGCTTGCGCGCGCCGATGGTGGTGGAGAAGTCACCGTCGTCGCCGTCGAATTCGACCGTGGTGCGGACCTGGATCTCCAGGTCGCTGGTGGTCAGCTCCACCTGCCTGCCCTGCTTGCGGACCAGCACGTTGGCCAGGATGGGCAGGGTGTGGCGCCGTTCCACGATGCCGGACACCGCCTGCAACGCGGCAAGCACCTTGTCCTGGCTGTCTTTCAACACGATCATGTCAACCTCTCTCCACTGTTGGCTGTACGGGCGAACGCGGCATTTTCGCTGAAGGCGAAGGCGTTTTTTCTCAACCCTTCAGCGTTTGCTCCAGCACATGCAACTGCTGGTTCAACTCGGTGTTCTTCTGGCGCTCTCCGCCGATCTTGCGGACCGCGTGCAGCACCGTGGTGTGGTCGCGGCCGCCGAAGAGTTCGCCGATCTCCGGCAGGCTCTTCTGCGTCAGCTCCTTGGCCAGGTACATCGCGATCTGGCGCGGCCGGGCGATGCTCGCCGGCCGCTTCTTCGAATACATGTCCGCGACCTTGATCTTGTAGAAGTCGGCCACGGTCTTCTGGATGTTCTCGACCGAGATCTGCCGGTTCTGGATCGACAGCAGGTCCTTGAGCGCCTCGCGCGCCAGCTGGATGTTGATTTCCTTGTGCGAGAAGCGGCTGTAGGCCAGCACCTTGCGCAGCGCGCCTTCCAGCTCCCGCACGTTGGCGCGCACGTTCTTGGCGATGAAGAAGGCCACGTCCTCGGGCATGGGCGCGCTTTCGGCCTCGGCCTTCTTGATCAGGATCGCCACCCGCATCTCGAGCTCGGGCGGCTCGATCGCCACCGTCAGGCCGGCGTCGAAACGGCTGGTCAGGCGCTCGTCGATGTCCACCAGGCCCTTCGGATAGGTGTCCGAGGTCATGATGATGTGCGCCCGCTTGGCCAGCAGCGCCTCGAAGGCGTTGAAGAACTCCTCCTGCGTCCGGTCCTTGCCGGCGAAGAACTGCACGTCGTCGATCAGCAGCAGGTCCAGCGAGTGGTACTTGGCCTTGAGCTCGTCGAAGGTCTTGCGCTGGTAGTTCTTGACCACGTCCGAGATGAACTGCTCGGCGTGCAGGTACAGCACGCGGGCGTCGGGACGGTCCTTCAGCAGGGCGTTGCCCACGGCGTGGATCAGGTGGGTCTTGCCCAGGCCGACACCGCCGTAGATGAACAGCGGGTTGTACATCTGGCCCGGCGCGCCGGCGACGTGCAGCGCGGCGGTGCGCGCCATCTGGTTGGCGCGGCCGGGGACCAGCGTGTCGAAGGTCAGGCTGGTGTTGATGCGGTGCCGCGTGGCGCTGGGCGGCAGATTGGGCGCGGCGGAGGACTGGATCAGGCTGGCCGCGGTCGCCGGGGCCGCCGGGGCGGCACTGGCGGCCGGAGGGGCGGCGGGCGCGGCCGCCCGCGCAGCCGCGGGCATCGCCGGCCGGGCGGCGCCGGATGCGCCCAGGCCGTGCTGGTTCAGCACCTGGCCCATCGTCATGCTCGAGGGCTGCGTGCGCGGCAGCGGCGCGATCGCCTCGCGCGGCGCCAGGGACAACTCCAGGCGCGCGGGCTTGCCGGCGAGTTCGGTCAGGATGGCCTCGATCCGGCCGGCGTACTGGCTGCGGATCCAGTCCAGCTTGAATCGGTTGGGGACGCGGAGGGACACCAGCACGGCCTCGTGGCCGTTCTCTTCCTGCTGCGCGACCTCCGCGGGGGGCAGGGGCCGGATCCAGGTATTGAATTGCTGTTCAGGCAGTTCGGCGGCCAGGCGTTCGCAGCCGCGCTGCCACAGGGCCGCCCCTGACAAGTCTGCGCTCATTGTGGAAAACTTATTCTTCGAGCGGCCGGATTGTACCGATCCGGGGTCGCGAAGTCTGGGTTATCCACAGATTTTTTCCCCCGGTCAAGTGCTGGTAATCCCCGTGGCGACTTGCCTCCGGATTGACCCTGACGCAAATCTTTGCTGTAATCGCGGGTTTTCCGGACGCCCGGACGTAGCTGCGTGGATTCGTTGGTGGATTCGTTGCTTGGGCCTCCGCCTGTCGAGCGGCTTCCGACATCCCTCGATGTCCTCCGTCCGTGGCGCCAGCTGGCGCATGGCGACGGGAAGTTCCGAAGATTTCCTAGAGGTTGAACATGAAACGCACTTATCAAGGCTCCAAGACCCGTCGCGCCCGTACCCACGGCTTCCTGGTCCGCATGAAGACGCGTGGCGGCAAGGCCGTCATCGCCGCTCGTCGCGCCAAGGGCCGCAAGCGCCTGGCCGTCTGAGCGACGCTTCAGACGTCCTCGTCGCAAGCACCGTGATCGGTCGCATCGTGCGATCGGCCGATTTCGAGCGTGTGCTGGGCACCCCCAGCCGCGCCCGCAGCGCGCACTTCGCCGTGCACCACCTGGCTGACAGCCCCTCGCTGCCCAAGCGTCGTCCATCCACAGGAATGGCAGACTTGTCCACAGGTGATGCACCGATTCATCCCCAAGCTGTGGATGAAACGCCAGCCGCGAACGTGCCGCCCACTTCCGCAGCACTGGTGCCAGCCTCGCCCGACCGGGCCTGGCTGGGCTACGTCGTGCCCAAGCGGCACGCGAAGCGCGCGGTCACGCGGACCCTGCTGAAGCGCCAGATCCGGGCGGTGTTCGGCGAGTTGCCCGAACTGCCCCCGGGCCTGTGGGTGGTCCGGCTGCGTCTGCCGTTCGATCGCAAGCAATTCCCCAGCGCCTCGTCGGACGCGCTGCGCGCGGTCGCGCGCGCGGAGCTGCTGCAGCTGACGCGCAAGCTGGCCCGGCCGCCGGCGCCAGCCTCGGCGGGCTGAGCCGTCCGCGGTTCGGAAAAACGACCATGGATCCCCGCCCCGGCCTGTCGACGCGATTGCTGATGGGCCTGGTGCGTGGCTACCAGCTGCTCTTCAGCGCCTGGCTGCGCGCGGGCTGCCGCTACAGCCCGAGCTGCTCCGGCTACGCGATGGAGGCCTTGCGCCGGCACGGCGCGGCTGCCGGCACCTATCTGGCGGCCGCACGGATCCTGCGTTGCAACCCTTTCTGTCTGGGCGGACACGATCCCGTGCCCGACAATCCGCCCCGCCTGTTCACCCGGTTCACCGGACGTCCTTCCGGATGCCGCCCGGGCGCAGCCTCTTCAACCGCCAATCCAAAAGCTTCCCATGACTGATATTCGCCGCACCATCTTGTGGGTGGTGTTCTCGATGTCGCTGTTCTTTCTGTGGGACGGCTGGCAGCGGTACAACGGCCATCCTTCGTTCCTGCACCCCGGGCCGGCGAAAGTAGCCACCGCGCCGGCCGGCCCGGCCTCGGCCGCTTCCGCCGCCGCGCTGCAGGGCGCCGCCGCGGCCTCCGCCGCCGGTTCGACCGCCGCGGCCCCGGCCCCCGTCAAGAACGAGCTGGTCACCTTCACCACCGACCTGGTCAAGGCCACGATCGACACCCGCGGCGGCAGCCTGGTGCGCCTGGAGCTGCTCAAGCACGCCGACGACACCAACCCCAGCGGCCACGTCGTCGTGCTGGATCCGATCCGCAACTACAGCGCCAGATCCGGCCTGCTGAACGTGCCGGGCGCGCCCAGCGACCAGACCGTGCTGACGCTGGTCGACGGCCCGCGCGAGATGAAGGACGGCCAGGACACGCTGACCGTGCGCCTGGAGGGCGAACAGGGCGGCGTGAAGCTGGCCAAGACCTACACCTTCAAGCGGGGCGACTACGCCGTCGCCGTGAGTCACGAGGTGACCAACACCGGCGCCGCCGCGGTGTCGCCGCAGCTGTACCTCCAACTGGTCCGCGACGGTCACATCGACCACACCGGTCCGTCCTTCGCGCCGACCTCGTTCTCGGGTCCGGCGATCTACACGGACAAGGCCAAGTACCACAAGCTCTCGTTCGATGACCTGAAGAAGGGCAAGGCCGAGTACGACAAGAACGCCGACGACGGCTGGGTCGCGATGGTCCAGCATTACTTCGTCAGCGCCTGGATCCGCAACGAGGCGGGTCCGCGCGAGTTCAACGTCCGTCCGCTGAACCAGGACCTGTACACCGCCGGCATGGTGATGAACTTCGCCGCCGTCGCGCCGGGCGCTTCCGCGAAGCTGGACAACGTGCTCTACGTCGGTCCGCAGGAAGAGAAGAAGCTGGAAGTGCTGGCCCCGGGACTGGAGCTGGTGAAGGACTACGGCATCTTCAAGATCCTGTCCAAGCCGCTGTTCTGGCTGCTCGATGTGCTGCATTCGATGCTCGGCAACTGGGGTTGGGCGATCATCCTGCTGGTGGTGATGCTGAAGGCCGCGTTCTATGGCCTGAATGCCAGCGCCTACCGCAGCATGGCCAAGATGAAGGCGGTGAACCCGCGCATCCAGGAAATGCGCGAGCGCCTGAAGGACAAGCCACAGCAGATGCAGCAGGAGATGATGCGCATCTACAAGGAGGAGAAGATCAATCCCCTGGGCAGCTGCCTGCCGATCTTCCTGCAGATGCCGTTCTTCATCGCGCTGTATTGGGTGCTGCTGTCGAGCGTCGAGATGCGCGGCGCGCCGTGGGTGATGTGGATCCACGACCTGTCCAAGCCGGACAGCCTGTTCGGTCACCTGTTCGGCGCTCCGATCGGCCCGCTGCCGCTGTTGATGACGGCCTCCAGCCTGCTGCAGGTGTGGCTGAACCCGCAACCGACCGATCCGGTGCAGGCCAAGATGATGTGGATCATGCCGCTGGCCTTCAGCGTGATGTTCTTCTTCTTCCCGTCTGGCCTGGTGCTGTACTGGCTGGTGAACAACATCCTGTCGATCGCTCAGCAATGGATGATCAATAAGCAGATCGGGGCTTCGCCCGCGAAGAAGTGACACTCGGTGCTGAGGAATTCGCCAATTCCTCACACCGATTGAAGGAGCCCCCGCACCCCGGGGGCTTTTTTTCGTCCATGCGCAGGCGCTTAATCGGCGTCATGCGGGGATCGCTTCCCCACCCGGCTTGAGACGGTGGGGGACCGGAGGCGCAAGACGTCGGCTCACGAGAGACGGCGACGAGGCCTGCCCCGCGCCATGCAAGACAACGGCGATGCGACCAACGGCGCATCGCCGTTTTTCATGGACGCTGCGAGACAATCGCGACCATGTTGTCGCGTCATCAGGATCCCATCGCCGCCATCGCCACCGCGCCCGGGCGCGGGGCCGTCGGCATCGTGCGCGTGTCCGCGCCTCAAGACCTGACCCCGCTGGTGACGGCGATCTGCGGCCGGTCGCTGAAGCCGCGGGAGGCGACCTACCTCCCCTTCCGCAGCGCGCAGGGCGAGGCGATCGACCACGGCCTGGCGCTGCTCTTCCCGGCACCGCATTCGTACACCGGCGAGCACGTGCTGGAGCTCCAGGCACACGGCGGCCCGGTGGTCCTGCAGCTGCTGCTGGCGCGATGCCTGGAAGCGGACCCCGCGTTGCGGATGCGATTGGCGGAGCCGGGCGAGTTCACGCGGCGTGCGTTCCTCAACGGCAAGCTGGACCTGGCGCAGGCGGAGGCGGTGGCCGATCTCATCGATGCGAGCACCGAGGCCGCCGCGCGCAGCGCCGGCCGCGCGCTGGCCGGTGCGTTGAGCGGCGAGGTCGGCGGTTTGCGCGACGGGTTGATCCAGTTGCGCATGCTGGTCGAGGCGACGCTGGACTTTCCCGAGGAAGAGATCGATTTCCTCGAACAGGCGGATGCGCTGGGCAAGCTGCGGCGGCTGCTCGAGCGGGTGGAGGCCTTGCTCGACCGCAGCCGGCAGGGCGCGATCCTGCGCGAAGGCATCAAGGTCGTGCTGGCCGGTCAGCCGAACGTGGGCAAGAGTTCGCTGCTGAATGCGCTGGCGGGCGCCGAGCTGGCGATCGTGACGCCGATTCCCGGCACGACGCGGGACAAGCTGAGCCAGACGATCCAGATCGAGGGCGTGCCGCTGCACATCAGCGACACCGCGGGCCTGCGCGACACCGAGGACGAGGTCGAACGCATCGGCGTGGCGCGGAGCTGGGACGCGATCGCGGATGCGGACGTGGTGCTGTTCCTGCACGACCTCACGCGCGTCGGCCATGCGGATTACGAGTCGGAGGACGCCGAGATCCGCGGGCGCCTCGCGAGTGTCGATCCGGCGCGCATCCTTCAGATCTACAACAAGGCCGACGCGCATGCGCCAGCGGGCTTGCCGGACGGCGCGCTGACCTTGTCGGCGAAGACCGGCGAGGGCCTGGACGCGCTGCGGCGTCGGCTGCTGGAGCAGGTCGGTTGGCACGCGGTGCCGGAAGGCCTGTTCATCGCACGTGAGCGACACGTGCAGGCGTTACGCCGCACACGCGAGCACATCGAATTGGCCTTGCTTCAAGCCGAAGCTCAACCGCCAGCGCTCGACCTGATGGCTGAGGAACTGCGCCTGGCGCATGATGCCCTCGGCGAGATCACCGGTGCCTTCACCGCCGATGATCTGCTGGGGGAGATCTTCAGCCGGTTCTGCATCGGGAAATGAAGGGGCTCAATGCCCCTCGAACTCGATCAGCGAGAACAGCTTCAACCCGCCCTCCCGCAAGCGCCTGGACCCGCCGAGCTCCGGCAGATCCACGATCGCCGCGCCCTCGATCACCGCCGCGCCCAGGCGCTCCAGCAGGCGCTTCCCAGCCATCATCGTGCCGCCCGTGGCGATCAGGTCGTCGATCAGCAGCACGCGATCCCCGGCCTTCACCGCGTCGGTGTGCATCTCCACCGTCGCGCTGCCGTACTCGAGCTCGTAGGTCTCCTGCACCGTCGTGAAGGGCAGCTTGCCCTTCTTGCGGATCGGCACGAAACCGACGTTCAGCTCATACGCGAGCACCGACCCGATGATGAATCCCCGCGCGTCCAGCCCTGCGATGGCGTCCGGCTTCGCGTCGAAGTAGCGATGCACGAACTGGTCGATCAGCACGCGGAAGGCCCGCGGGTTCGAGAGCAGCGGCGTGATGTCGCGGAACTGCACGCCCGGTGTCGGCCAGTCCGGCACGGTGCGGATCTGCTGCCGCAGGAAGGCGATCGGGTCTGGGGCGGGGTCGGCGTGAGGCATGGCGGGATTGTCGCGCCGGCTATGCCTGGCGTCCGTTCACGCCGTCTGCTGCTGGCACATCAGCCGGGCCCGGCCCGCCTGCTTGGCCTCGTAGAGCGCGGCATCCGCCGTCTGGATCAGGCGCTGCGCCGCGTCGCCATTCTGCGGCACGAGAGCCGCCACGCCGATCGACAAGCTCACCGACCGTCTGACCGGCGAGCCCACGTGTTCGATCGCGGCCAGCCGCACGCTGTCCAGGCAGCGCTGGGCCACCACCTGCGCGCCGGCCAGGTCGGTGTCGACCAGCAGCACCGCGAATTCCTCGCCGCCGTACCGGCAGACCGATTCGCCGCCCCGGCCCGCGCAACTGCGCAGCAGCGTCGCGACGCGGCGCAGGCAGTCGTCGCCCGAGACATGGCCGTAGCAGTCGTTGTATTGCTTGAAATGGTCGATGTCGACCATCAGCAGCGCCAGCGGCCGCGCCGCCCGGGTCGCACGCTGCCATTCCGTCTGCAGCAGCTGGTCGAAGAGCCGCCGGTTGCCCACGCCCGTCAGGCCGTCCGTCGTCGACTGCCGCGCGAGCAGCTCATTCGCGCGTCGCAGCCGCTCTTCCTGCCGCTTGCGTTCGGTGAGGTCGGTGACGATGCAGACGTAGAGGTGGATCGTGTCGGTGCGCACCTCGGCGATCGCCAGCTGCAGGTGCAGGGCCTCCCCGCTGCGATGCCGGGCGGTGAACTCCCGTGGCTGGCCGAGCATCGTGCGTGGATCGAGCGGCGCGTCCGGCGGGCTGCCCGGCTCCGCGGCCGCCAGCGCTGCCGTGCCCAGCAGCATGCCGAGGTGCACGCCCTGCAGCTCCGCCGCGGTGAAGCCGAACAGCTGCTCGCAGCTCGGGTTGGCTTCGAGCACATGGCCGCCCGAATCCAGCGTCAGGATGCCGTTGGCCGCCGATTCGATGGTGGCGCGCAGCTGCGCCCGGCTGGCGGCCAGGCGCTGCTGCTCGTGGATCAGGTCCGTCACGTCCATGCGCACGCCGACGATGCCGCCGGAGGGCGTGCGCGATTCGTAAATGCGCAGCCACATGTCGTCGTGCACCCGCTGGAGCAGCGGCGCGGGCTGCTTGCCGCGCGCCTGCTTGCGCTCCTCGAGCCACTCGGGCTCGCGGCCGCGCGCCTCGGGAATGCCGCCTCGCGCCAGCGACTCCCGCACCAGGTCCTCGAAGGTGCACTTGTGCTGGAAGTGCCGCAGCATGTGCGGATAGATCTCGACCAGGCGCTTGTTGTAGGCGATCAGGCGATCGTCGGCGTCGAAGATCTCGACGCTGGCCGGCAGGGCGTCGATGGCCTCTTCCATCGTGCGCTGGGCCAGCCGGGCCTTGCCCTGCGCGCGCGCCAGCGTCGACACCACGGCCACCGCCAGCGCCACCGTCAGCACCAGCGACGCCAGCCCGATCCAGGCCAGCCAGCCGTCCACCGCATAACCGCCCAGGCTGACCGTCAGCACGATCGCCTGCAGGCCGACGAGCAGCGCGAACGCCAGCAGCGGCCAGGTGCGGACTTCGGCGAATCGGTTCATCGGGAGCGGCGGCCCGGAGGCGTCCTGAAAAATGGGTGGCTGATCCTAGCCACCCGCCTCCGGGATGAATACCGCTCCACGGGGGGAGAAGCAGGTTCCTGCGACGTCCCCCCGTTGGTGTGGTGCCACGCTTTGAGCGTGACGGTGTACGACAGACTCAGCCGCCGCGCGTGACCGGCATGTCGCCGGCGCCCGGCAGCGTCATGTGGCGGCCGAGCTCCAGCTTGGCCAGCGAGTTGCGATGCACCTCGTCGGGACCGTCGGCGAAGCGCAGCGTGCGCTGGCCGGCCCACATGTAGGCCAGCGGGGTGTCGTCGCTGACGCCCATGCCGCCGTGGACCTGCATCGCCCAGTCGATGACCTGCAGCGCCATGCTGGGCGCCACGATCTTGATCATCGCGATCTCGGCCTTGGCAACCTTGTTGCCGACGGTGTCCATCATGTAGGCTGCCTTCAGCGTCAGCAGGCGCGCCTGCTCGATGCTGCAGCGCGCTTCCGCGATGCGTTCCTGCGTGACCGTCTGCTGCGCGATGGTCTTGCCGAAGGCGACCCGCGAGATCGCCCGCTTGCACATCAGCTCCAGCGCGCGCTCGGCCGCGCCGATCGAGCGCATGCAGTGGTGGATGCGGCCCGGGCCGAGGCGCCCTTGCGCGATCTCGAAGCCGCGGCCCTCGCCCAGCAGGATGTTCTCCGCCGGCACGCGCACGTCTTTCAGCTCGATCTCCATGTGGCCGTGCGGCGCGTCGTCGTAGCCGAACACGCTGAGGTGGCGCTTGACCGTGATGCCCGGCGTGTTCGCCGGCACCAGGATCATGGACTGCTGCTCGTGGCGTCCGGCGTCCGGGTTGGTCTTGCCCATCACGATGTAGAGCGCGCAGCGCGGATCGCCGGCGCCCGACGACCACCACTTCGTGCCGTTGATGACGTAGTCGTCGCCGTCGCGCTCGATGCGGCACTGGATGTTGGTGGCGTCCGACGAGGCCACGTCGGGCTCCGTCATCAGGAAGGCGGACCGGATCTCGCCGCGCAGCAGCGGCTCCAGCCAGCGGTCCTTCAGCGCCTCGCTGGCGTAGCGCTCCAGCGTCTCCATGTTGCCGGTGTCCGGCGCCGAGCAGTTGAAGACCTCGGGCGCCCAGTACACCCGGCCCATGATCTCGCACAGCGGCGCGTACTCGAGGTTGGACAACCCTTCCGGCGCGCGCGGCGAGCGCGGCAGGAACAGGTTCCACAGGCCCGCGGCGCGCGCCTTGGGCTTGAGCTCCTCGATCACCTTCGTCGGGATCCAGGCGTTGCCGTTGCGGCGGTTGGCCTCGATCTCCTCGTGGTAGCGCTTCTCGTTGGGATAGATGTGCGCGTCGAAGAACGCGAGCAGGCGCTCGCGCAGCTGTTTAACCTTGGGGCTGTAGTCGAAGTTCATGGGGAGTTCTCCCGGTGGGCGTCGTGGTGCCGTGTGGCGTGCGACGGGTGTGCGCGGCGGATCGGCCGGCCTGTCTTCAGCCGCGTTGGCTGCGATAGCGGAGGTACTGCGCGTACAGCGCCTCCATCGTGGTGGACCGTTCGTCCGCATGCAGCGGATGCGACGGGGCGAAATTGCAGACGCGCAGCAGCCAGTCGCCGGGCGAGGTTCCGCTCGGCGGCGCGACGTCCAGCACGTTGATGCAGGCCGGCGACTGGACCCAGCTGCCCAGCATCACGCGCTGGCCGCCGGTCACCGCGTGCGACAGGATCGCGGCGTTGACCACGCCGTGCAGCACCAGCAGCGCGCAGTCCCAGTCGGGATCGGCCTGCAGCCGCGTGACGCCGCCGAGGACGCGGTCCAGCAGCTCGCCCACGCTCTCGCCGTTGAGGAAGCGTTGCGACTCGGCGACCGGGCTGCGCTGCAGGCCGTTGAAGGCCTGCTCGAGCTCCTCCCGGGGAATCTCGCCGAGGCGGCCGCCGCGGATCTCCTGCCACTCGGGCCAGGTCTGCGGCGCCAGGTCGGTCTGGCCGGCGTGGCGGAGCACCAGGTCCGCGGTCTCGACCGTGCGCGGCAGGCCCGAGACGATCGCGCGGTCGAAGCGCACGCCGGCCGCGCGGAAGGCCTCGCCGGCGGCGCGCGCCTGGGCGATGCCGTCGTCGTTGAGCCGCACCTGTTCGGGCAGCACCGGGCGGCCCGTCGCGCCGTCGAAGTAGGTCACCGCGCCATGACGCATCAGGTAGACGCGACGGCGTTGCGGGCTGCGGGGCTGGAGGTCCGACATGGGCGGCAGTGTGGCGCAACGATCGAGCCCGTACTGTCACGCAGGCGGCAATCCCGAGCCGGGCCACAATCCGCCCGGCGCGCGGTGCGACGCCTCGTTGTCGTTCTTCCCGCTTCCGTCCTGACGCCTTGGTGACAAGCCCTTCCCCGATGCCCTTCCATCGCTCGCACGGCCCGCACGGCCCGCAGGCCGGCGAGCTGCCGCTGCGCGACGACATCCAGGTCCTGCGCGCGATCGCCGTGCTGTGGGTGCTGCTGTATCACGCGCAGATCCCGGGCGCGTCGGGCGGCTACCTCGGCGTGGACATCTTCTTCGTCATCTCCGGCTACCTGATCACCGGGCTGATCCAGCGCGCGCTGCAACGCGGCAGCTTCTCCTTCCGGGCGTTCTACGGGCGCCGCGCGCGGCGCCTGCTGCCGGCGGCGTACGTGGTGCTGGGTGCGACCCTGCTGGCCGCGCCGTGGGCGCTGAACCGCACCGAGCAGATCGACTTCGTCGGACAGCTGCTCGGCGCGCTGGGCTTCGCCAACAACCTCGTGCTGTGGCGGCAGACCGGGTACTTCCAGGGCGCCTCCGACCTCAAGCCGCTGCTCCACTTCTGGTCGCTGGCGCTGGAGGAGCAGTACTACCTGGTGCTGCCCGCCCTGCTCGTCGTCAGTCCCGCACGGATGCGGACCACCGTCGCGATCCTGGTCACGCTGGCCAGTCTGGCGCTGCTGGCCTGGTGGCAGCCGATCGATGCGAGCGCCGCGTTCTATCTGCTGCCGACCCGCGCCTGGGAGCTGGGCCTCGGATCGATCGGTGCGTTGATGAGCGCCACGGCGCGCGACACGGGCGGCGGTCCGGCCGCGATGCAGGGGACGGGCATGCAGCGGGCGCTGCGCCTGCTGGCGTGGCCGGCCTGGGCCCTGCTCCTCGTCGTGCCGGTCGCGCCGCAGTGGTTCGGCGCCGCGCATCCCGGACCCGCAGCGATGGTCGTCGGACTCGCGACGCTGGTGCTGCTGCTGCGCGAGCCGGCACGGCTGCCGCGCGTCGCGACACCGCTGGTCCGCATCGGCGACTGGTCGTATGCGCTGTACCTGGTGCATTGGCCGCTGCTCGCGGTGCTGCACAACGCGTGGGTCGGACTGAAGGTCGATCCGCACGCGCTGGCCGCCTGGCGCCTGGGTGCGCTGCTGATGACCTTTCCCCTCGCCTGGGCGCTGCATCGCGCGGTCGAGCGACCGGCGAAGGCGCTGCTGACCGGGCGTCGCGGCGCGCTGGTGCTCGGGAGCGGCACGGCGGCGCTCGCGCTCGGCGGGATCGCGCTCGCGCTGCACAAGCCCGCGCCCGGGCAGATCGACTTCGTCGAACTGCGCAAGGCCAACTACGGCCTGTCGGCCAACTGCGATGCCGAGGAACCGTTCGACGGCCGCGAGGACTGTCGCACGCGCCGCGGCGCGCGCTGGATGGTGTGGGGCGATTCCTATGCGATGCACCTGGTGCCGGGGCTGGTCCGCGTGGCCGGCGACCAGGGACTGGTGCAGGCGACGAAGTCCTCGTGCGGGCCGTTCCCCGGGCTGACGCCGATCCGTCCGGAACTGGGGCGGGGCAACAGCTTCGTCTCGCCGTGGATCGAGCAGTGCCAGGCCTTCAACGCGTCGGTGCTGCGCTGGCTCGAGCGGCATCCGGAGATCGAGACGGTGGTGCTGTCCAGCCTGCTGACGCAGTACCTGGACGAGTCGACGTACCAGCTCCAGCGCACGCAGGGCGGCGAGCGCGTCAAGGGCGAGGCGGCGATGCAGGCGGCGTTGCTGGAGGACCTGGGCGCGACGGTGAAGCGGCTGCGCGCGATGGGCAGGCGCGTGATGGTGGTGGCGCCGCCGCCGTCGGCGCCGTTCGACATCGCGGGCTGCCTGGAGCGCCGGCAGGCGCGGCGCTGGACGATCGGCGCGACGCCGGGCTGCGTGATCGACGAGCAGGAGGACGGACGCCGCCGCGCCGCGGAGCACCGCTTCATCGAGGCGCTCGCGGCCTCGGACCGGCGCCTGCCGGTGATGCGCTTCGAACCCCTGCTGTGCAACGGCGCGACTTGCCAGGTCGAGCGCGACGGGGTGCCGCTCTACCGCGACCAGGGCCACCTGAGCCGGGAGGGCTCGCGGCTGCTGATGCCGGCGGTGATGTCCGAGGCCGTCGGCGAGACGCAGGTCGCGCTGTCAGCCCACCAGCAGGCCGTGCTCGGCGCGGGCGAGGGCTTCCGGCGTCCCTGACACGACCAGCGTGTCCCCGCCCTGGAGAACGAGGTCTTCGGAAGCCTCCTTCACCGCGCCGTTGGGTCGCCGGACCGAGACGACGCTGACGCCCCAGGCGGCGAGTCCGACGTCGCCCAGCGTGCGCCCTTCCAGCAGGCTGGCCATCGGCAGGCTGATGGACTGGAGCCGGGCCTGGTCGCGTTCCTCCGAGGTGTCGTCGTCGGCGCCGTGGAAGTAGCCGCGCAGCAGTCCGTAGCGGCGGTCCCGGGCGTCGCGGGCGATGCGCAGCACGCGGCGCATCGGCACGCCGACCAGCGCCAGCGCATGGCTGGCGAGCATCAGCGAGCCTTCGATCGCCTCCGGCACCACCTCGGTCGCGCCGGCGGCGCGCAGCTTCTCGAGGTCGGTGTCGTCGATGGTGCGGACCACGACGGGCACATGCGGCGCGTGGCCGCGGACCTCATGCAGCACCTTCAGCGCGGAGGGCGTGTCGTGGTATGAGATGACGACGGCGCTGGCGCGCGTCAGGCCCGCGGCGATCAGGCTGGGCAGCCGGGCCGCGTCGCCGAAGACCACGCTCTTGCCCGCCGCGGCGGCCTGGCGCACGCGGTCCGGGTCGAGGTCCAGGGCCATGTAGGGGATCTGCTCGGCCTCGAGCAGGGTGGCCAGGTTCTGTCCGCTGCGGCCGTAGCCGCAGATGATCACGTGCGCGTCGGTCTTGATGGACTTCTTGGCGATCGTCGTCAGCTGCACCGACTGCAGCAGCCAGTCGCTGGCCGACAGCTTCATCACGATGCGGTTGCTGTGCTCGATGATCAGCGGCGTCAGCAGCATGGACAGCACCATCGCGGCCAGCACCGGGCTGACCCACTGCGCGGCGATCAGGTTCTGCTGCGCGCCCAGCGTCAGCAGCACGAAGCCGAATTCCCCGGCCTGCGCCAGGTAGAGCCCGGTGCGCAGCGCGACGCCGGTGGGCGCGCGGAACAGCTTGGCCAGGCCCGCCACCAGCACGAACTTGGCCAGCGTCGGCACCAGCGTCAGGATGATCACCAGCGGCCACTGGAAGACCAGCGTCTGCCAGTCCAGCCGCATGCCGATGGTGATGAAGAACAGCCCGAGCAGCACGTCGTGGAAGGGCCGGATGTCCAGCTCCACCTGGTGCTTGTATTCGGTCTCCGCGATCAGCATGCCGGCCACGAACGCGCCCAGCGCCAGCGACAGGCCAGCGTGCTCGGTCAGCCAGGCCAGGCCCAGCGTGACCAGCAGCAGGTTCAGCATGAAGAGCTCCTGGCTCTTGCGCCGCGCCACCAGCGTCAGCCAGCGCCGCATCAGGTGCTGGCCGCCGGTCAGCAGCAGCACCAGCAGGACCGTGGCCTTCAGCCCGGCCCAGCCCAGCGATTCGATCATCTCGGTGCCGCTGCCGCCCAGCGCCGGGATCAGCACCAGCAGCGGCACGACGGCCAGATCCTGGAACAGCAGCACGCCGATCACGCGCCGGCCGTGTTCGCTCTCGAGCTCGAGCCGTTCCGACATCAGCTTCACGACGATGGCCGTCGAGCTCATCGCCATCGCCGCGCCCAGCACCAGCGAGCCTTGCCACCCGAGGTCCCAGGGCCAGCCCAGCCAGCCGAACAGCCAGCGCAGGAAGACGTTGCCGAGCATCGTGCCGCCAATGGTGACGACCACCTGCAGCAACCCGAGCCCGAACACCATGGCCCGCATGCTGTGGAGCTTGGGGAGGTTGAACTCCAGGCCGATCACGAACATCAGGAACACCACGCCGAACTCGGCCAGGTGCTGCACGCCGGGCACGTCGCTGGCGAGCGCCAGTGCGTTCGGGCCGATCACCACGCCCACGACCAGGTAGCCCAGGATGGGCGGCAGCTTCAGCGAACGGCAGACCACCACGCCGAGCACGGCGGCGATCAGGTAGATGAGGGTCAGGTCCAGCGCGGAGAGCATGGCGGGGATGGTACCGGGGGTGAGGGGCTTGGCTTTGGTCACTTCCCGGGCGCAAACTACCCGCCTTATGCATGGGGCGCATGCCCGCATGTGCACTCGGCTTTGCCGCACGTGGCGGATGGGCAGGGCTTCGGGGTACCGTTCGCGCCACCGAAAAGTTACGGAGCATTTCATGCCCAACCTGTCTTTCGTTTCCCCCACGCGCAACAGTCCCTGGGGCACCTACCTGTCCCAGATCGACGCCGTCGAGCCCTACCTGGGCAAGCTGGCCCGCTGGGTGGAAACGCTGCGCCGCCCCAAGCGCGCGCTGATCGTGGACATCCCCATCGAACTCGACAACGGCACCATCGCCCACTTCGAGGGCTATCGCGTCCAGCACAGCCTCACCCGCGGCCCCGGCAAGGGCGGCGTGCGCTACCACCCGGACGTCACGCTGGAAGAGGTGATGGCGCTGTCGGCCTGGATGACGGTCAAGAACGCCGCGGTCAACCTGCCCTACGGCGGCGCCAAGGGCGGCATCCGCCTGGACCCCAAGACGGTGTCCACCAAGGAACTCGAGAAGATCACCCGCCGCTACACCAGCGAGATCGGCATGATCATCGGCCCGACGCAGGACATCCCCGCGCCTGACGTGAACACCAACGGCCAGATCATGGCCTGGATGATGGACACGTACTCGATGAACGTCGGCGCGACCGCCACCGG
This sequence comes from Roseateles sp., assembly GCA_039593255.1. Taxonomy (GTDB): domain Bacteria; phylum Pseudomonadota; class Gammaproteobacteria; order Burkholderiales; family Burkholderiaceae_C; genus Roseateles. Next base: position 16,925 of record JBCNPQ010000001.1, on the reverse strand, counting down.
CGTCGTCACCGGCAAGCCGATCGCGCTGGGCGGCTCGCTCGGCCGCGTGGCCGCCACCGGCCGCGGCGTGTTCGTCGTCGGCCGCGAGGCGATGCGCCGCCTCAACCTCAACATGGAAGGCGCCCGCATCGCGGTGCAGGGCTTCGGCAACGTGGGCTCGGTGGCCGCGAAGATGTTCGCCGCCAACGGCGCCGTCGTCGTCGCCGTGCAGGACCACACCGGCACCATCCTGAACGAGAAGGGCCTGGACATGACCGACCTGCTGGACCACGTGGCCCGCACGGGCGGCGTGGGCGGCTTCAAGGGCGCCGATCGCATCGACAACGAGAACTTCTGGGACGTGAAGTCCGACGTGCTGATCCCGGCCGCCCTGGAAGGCCAGATCACCGGCGAGCGCGCCAAGCGCGTGCAGACCCGCCTGGTGCTCGAAGGCGCCAACGGCCCGACGACCCCGGACGGCGACGCCGTGCTGGCGGACCGCGGCATCATCGTCGTCCCCGACGTGATCGCCAACGCGGGCGGCGTGACGGTGTCCTACTTCGAGTGGGTGCAGGACTTCTCGTCCTTCTTCTGGACCGAGGACGAGATCAACGTCCGCCTGGACAAGATCCTGGTCGGCGCGTTCAAGGGCATCTGGGACACCGCCGAACAGCACAAGATCCCGCTGCGCACGGCCGCCTTCACGGTGGCCTGCACGCGGGTGCTGGAAGCGCGCGAAGAGCGCGGCCTGTACCCCTGATCCAGCGGCCGCGGTTTCTCGCGGTTACGGCAGAACGGGCGCCTCGGCGCCCGTTTTTCATGCGGAGGCCAAGCGTTGGCCGCCGAGGCATGAGGCCCCGGGGTCAAGCCCCGAAACCTCACGCCTCACCGTCCCCAACCATTGCCGCCCTTCAACGGTTTGCCACCGAGGACCTTGGGGCGGGTCAGTGTGTGATCTTCGTGCCGAGCACCTGCAGGAATTGCGCGATCCACGCGGGATGCGCGGGCCAGGCCGGCGCGGTGACCAGCTTGCCGTCGGTGACCGCCTGGTCGACCGGGATGTCGGCGTAGCTGGCGCCGGCGAGTTCGACCTCCGCCGCGCAGGCCGGATAGGCCGAGACCTTCTTCCCTCGGATGATCCCCGCCGCGGCCAGCAGCTGCGCGCCGTGGCAGATCGCCGCGATGGGCTTGTCGGCCTGCGAGAAGTGCTGCACCAGCGGCAGCACGCCCGGCATCGTGCGCAGGTATTCCGGCGCCCGGCCGCCCGGGATCACCAGCGCGTCGTAGTCCTGGGGCTTCACCGCGTCGAAGCTCGCGTTCAGCGTGAAGCGGTGGCCCGGCTTCTCCGAGTAGGTCTGCGCCCCCTCGAAGTCGTGGATCGCCGTCAGCACGAAGTCCCCGGCCTTCTTGCCGGGACAAACCGCATCGACCCGGTGGCCCACCGCCTGCAGTGCCTGGAACGGCACCATCAGCTCGTAGTCCTCGACGTAATCGCCGGCCAGCAGCAGCAGCTTCTTGCCCATCGCATCTCTCCAGAATCGGTTGAGGGAGCGCCGATTCTGGAAGCCGGCGATGGCCGGGGCCATGAATCCGTCATGTACCCGCGTCGGCGTCGCGGGCACGCAGCCACGGCGAGGCCGCGACGGCCAGCGTCCAGCAGATCCAGGCGGTCCACATCGTGTGGCTGGGGTAATGGGCGCCGCGCGCCATCTGGGCCAGTCCGTAGAGCGCTCCCATCGTCATCACGGCGACCAGCGCGAACCGCGCCTGCCGCGGATAGGCGCGCCGCAGCATGAAGAACAGGCTGAAGAAGGCGAAGGCGGAACTCGCATGTCCCGACGGGAAGCAATGGCCGGGGCCGCCGTCGCGCACGCCGAAGTGCCAGTGCGACACGTAGTGGGCGACCCCGCCGAACTCGGCCAGGTCCCAGGGGCAACTGGTCGTGCTGCCCTGTTTCATCAGCGGGATCACGATCAGGCTGACGGCCGTCAGCGCCACGGCGCCCCAGCGTTCGCGCCGCGTGAGGCCGGGCCAGACCGGCCGGATCGCGTTGATCACCAGCAGCACGGCCAGTCCGGTGGCGATCCAGCGGCCGCCCTGGTGCAGCAGGCCGGAGGTGACCCAGTGGTCGCGCAGCGCGAAGCCGCGCGCATCGGCGAAGAGCCGGACGACCGCGAGGTCCCAGCCGGCCACATCCCAGATCAGCAGTGCCGCCAGGCCGGCCATCGCGACCAGCCAGCCGCGGCGCAGTTCCGGGAGCGACATCGCTCCGACGGGGGACAGGACCGGCGTGGCGGTCGAACCGGCGCCGAGCGGCAGGGAGGAGAGGGGATGGGGCTTCACGAGGCGCAGTGGGCGCGTCGGCGCTGAAGTCCTCCTGAAGTCAAGCTGAAGGGCGGCTGAAGACCTGACCCGTTTCGCACACCGGCCGACGCGACGCCGCGTCGTGGCGGCGGCTACTATCTTTCCCGGCTCGACGAACCGGCCGGACGGCCTCCTCCCATGCGACTGCTGCTGCTTGAAGACGATGAACTGCTCGGCGAGGCCCTGCGCGACTTCCTGCGGGCCGAGGGTCACGCCGTGACCTGGGCCCGGCGGCTGTCCGAGGTGCTGCCCCGCCAGCATGAGGAATTCGAGGCGCTGCTGGTGGACTGGCAGCTGCCGGACGGTTCGGGCCTGGACTGGCTGCGCGCGCTGCGCCAGCGCGGCGTGTCGACGCCGGCCCTGATGCTGACCGCGCGGGACCTGCTCGCCGACCGCCTGCAGGGCCTGGACAGCGGCGCCGACGACTACCTGGTCAAGCCCTTCGCGCCGGAGGAACTGGCCGCCCGGCTGCGCGCGGTGAGCCGCCGCCATGTGGGGGCCAGCAGCTCCCAGCGCCGCTACGGCGACGTGGTGCTCGACCTCGCCGCCAAGCGCGCGCTGCGCGAGGGCCAGCCGGTCGAGCTGACCGCCCGTGAATGGGCCGTGCTGGAAGCGCTCGCGCAGCGTGCGGGCCGGCTGTATCCGAAACGCGATCTCGAACTCCAGGTGCTCGGCGACGACGCCGAAGTGCTGAGCAACGCGCTGGAGGTGCATGTCTCCAGCCTGCGCCGCAAGCTCGGCCGCGAGCTGATCGAGACGGTGCGCGGCCTGGGCTACCGGCTCGGGCAGGAGGCCTCGTGAGCGCGTCCGAGGGCCCGCGCCGGCCGTCGATCGCCGGGCGCCTGGCGCGCCAGCTGCTGCTGATCTCGGCCTTCTGGGCGCTGCTGGCGGGCGTCAGCGTCTGGCTGGTGGTGCAGGAGGAGGTGGACGAGCTGCTCGACGAGACGCTGCAGGCCTCCTCGCAGGTGCTGGGCCAGTTGCTGCGGCTGGGCAGCGCGGCGATGCCGGCCGAGATCGCCGACAACGACGACCTCAGCACCCACTTCGCCTGGCAACTGGTCGGGCCGGACGGCGGGCTGCTGCACCGCTCGCCGCTGGCGCCGGTGAACGCCTGGAAGCTGCCGCCCGGCTTCAGCGACTGGGAGGACGACGGGACCGACGGCGACGACTGGCGTGTCCATGTGCGGCCGCTGCCGACGAACGCGGGACCGGGCTGGCTGATGGTGGCGCAGACCAGCGCCGAGCGGAAGGAAGTGCGCAGCCGCGTGGGGCTGGCGAGCGCGTTCTCGGCGCTGCTGGTCGGCGGGCTGTGCATGCTGTGGATGAATCGCCGCGCCCGGGCCGAACTCGCCCCGCTGGGGGAGCTGTCCGGCGCCCTCGCCGACTACGACCCGCTCGACACCCGCCAGCTGCTGCCCGAGCAGCATCGCCAGGAACTCGCCGGCATCCGGGCCGCGGTGCTCGATCTCGGCCAGCGCCTGGCGCAGCGGGTGGCCAACGAGCGCGCCTTCAGCGCCCACGCCGCACATGCGCTGCGCACGCCGCTCGCGGGCATGGATGCGCAGCTGGCGATGGCCCTGCGCGAGGCGCCGCCCGAGTCGCGCGCGCGGCTGCAGCGCACCCGCGAGGCGGCCGACCGCCTGCGCCGCGTCGTGACGGCGCTGCTGACCCTGTTCCGCACCGGCATGAGCCTGCGCTGGCAGCGCCTGGACCTGATCGAGCTGCTGTCGCTGCTGCCGCTGCCCGACGGCCTCGCGCTGGACCTGCCGGAGGACGAGGCCGGCATCGACGCCGATCCCGACCTGCTGGCCGCCGCGCTGATCAACCTCATCGACAACGCCTGGCGCCACGGCGCCTCCCGGGTGCAGCTGAGACTGCAGCGCCCGCCGGACGGCGGCCTCGTGCTGCAGCTGGCCGATGACGGCGAGGGGGTGGCGGACTGGCAGCGGGTGGACCTCAACGACGCGCTGGAGCGTCAGCAGTACGAGGGACGCATGGGCCTGGGCCTGATGATGGCCGACCTGGTCGCGCGTGCGCATGGCGGCGACCTGCGGCTGCCGACGGTGGAGGGGGGCTTCGGCGTGGCGATGCGGCTGGGTCCGGCGCCGGACTGAACCGACCCCGGCGGCTACACTTTCGCCCTTATGACGACCCATGCCGCCCTCACCCATTCCCGCGTGCTCGACGTGGCCCGCGCGGCCCTGACAGTCGAGGCCGAGGCGCTGCTCGCGCTCGGTCCGCGCCTCGGCGACGCGTTCGTGCAGGTGGTGCGGGTGATCCTCGAAGGCTCCGGCCGCGTCGTGGTGATGGGCATGGGCAAGAGCGGCCATGTCGGCCGCAAGATCGCCGCCACGCTGGCGTCCACCGGCACGCCGGCCTTCTTCGTCCATCCGGGCGAGGCCAGCCATGGCGATCTCGGCATGGTCACGCCCGGCGACATCGTGCTGGCGCTGTCCAATTCCGGCGAAAGCGACGAGCTCAACGCCATCATCCCGGTGCTCAAGCGCCTGGGCGTCACGCTGATCGGCATGACGGGCGGCCTGTCGTCGTCGCTGGCGCGGCATGCCGACTTCGTGCTGGATTCGCGCGTCGAGCAGGAGGCCTGCCCGCTGAACCTCGCGCCGACCGCCAGCACCACGGCGCAGATCGCGCTCGGCGACGCCCTGGCCGTGGCGCTGCTCGACGCGCGCGGCTTCCGCGCCGAGGACTTCGCCCGCTCGCACCCGGGCGGCTCGCTCGGCCGCCGCCTGCTGACCCACGTGCGCGACCTGATGCGCGGCGGCGACGCGCTGCCCCGCGTGAGCGCGGACCTGCCGCTGCTGGACATGATGCGGGTGATGTCCGACAAGGGCCTGGGCTGCGCGGTGCTGGCGGATGCCGACGGCAAGGTCAGCGGCATCTTCACCGACGGCGACCTGCGCCGGCTGATCGAGCGCGGCGGCGACCTGCGGGGCCTGAACGCCGGACAGGTGATGCATCCGAATCCGCGCACCGTCTCCGCCGACGCACTGGCGGTCGACGCGGCGGACCTGATGGAACAGGCGCGCATCACGCTGGTCCTGGCGGTCGACGACGAGCAGCGGCTGGTCGGCGCGATCAGCATCAACGACCTGATGCGCGCGAAGGTGATCTGATGAACACGTCTGCTTCGAAGGCCGCGAGCGGCCAGGCGAGCGCGACGGCGACCCCGACGTCGGTGCGCGAGCTCCAGCCCGCCCTGTCCTTCCCGCCCGAGCTGCTGCTGCAGGCCCAGGGGCCGGCGCTCGGCATGAAGGCGGCGATCTTCGACGTCGACGGCGTGCTGACCGACGGCCGCATCTACCTGAGCGAACGCGGCGAGGATTTCAAGGCCTTCGCCACGCTCGACGGACACGGCATGAAGCTGCTGGCGCAGGGAGGCATCGTGCCGATCGTCATCACCGGACGGGATTCGCCGGCGGTGCGCCGCCGCGTGGCCGACCTCGGCCTGCCGCACGCGGTCTACGGCGCGAAGAACAAGCTGGCCGCCGCGCAGCCGCTGCTCGACCAGCTGGGCCTGGACTGGGCGCAGGTGGCCGTGATCGGCGACGACTGGCCGGACCTGCCACTGATGGTGCGCGCGGGCTTCGCCTGCGCGCCCGCGCAGGCGCACGCCGAGGTCAAGGCCGCGGCCCATCACGTCACGTCGGTCGCCGGCGGCCATGGCGCGGCACGCGAGTTCTGCGACCTGCTGCTGATGGCGGCCGGCCAGTACGCGAAGCTGCTGCACGGCCACCTCGAGACGCTGGACGGGAGCGGCCACTGATGGCGGCACTCGTCCCGCCGCCGACCGCGCCGCGCCGTCGCGCCCAGCCGCTGGTATGGCGGCTGCAGTCCATGCTGGCCAACTACGTGCCGCTGCTGCTGATGGCGATGCTTGCCGGCTTCACCTGGTGGCTGATCAAGAACACGCCGCAGCTCGAGGCCCCGCGCGAGAAGGTCGCGCCCAAGCATGAGCCGGACTACCGGATGAACGGCTTCGAGGTCCAGCGCTTCAGCAGCGACGGCCGGCTCACCGGCCGCATCATCGGGACCGAGATGCGGCACTACCCGGACAACGACACGCTGGAGATCGATTCGCCGCAGTTGCGCGCCTACGGCAAGCAGGACGAGCTGCTGGTCGCCGATGCGCAGCGCGGCGTGTCCAACGGCGACGGCAGCGAGGTGCAGCTGCTCGGCGATGTGAAGGTCAAGCGCTATCCCGACGGCGACACCTCGCAGCCGCCCGACCTGGAGCTCTACGGCGAGTTCCTGCACGCCTTCGTGCCGCAGCAGCAGATCCGCTCGCACCTGCCCGCGCGGGTCGTCGGCATGGGCGGCGAGATGCACGTGAAGAGCTTCGTCTACGACCAGCTGACCGGACGCCTGACCTTCAACGGCGGCGGCCGCGCGACCTTCGCCGCACGACCGGGCCCGCGCGCGGCCGCGCAGCCCGCCAAGACCGCGCCCAAGGGCGCCGCGCCGGCCGCGGCCGCGTCGGCCGCCGCGACCCCTCGCAAGCCATGACCCGACTCGTCTACATCACCGGTGCCTCCAGCGGCATCGGTCAGGCGCTCGCGCTGCAGTACTACCGCCAGGGCTGGAACCTGGCGCTGGTGGCGCGCCGTGTCGAGGCCGTGAGCGACTGGGCCCACCAGCAAGGCCTGACCCCGTCCCGCTGGCGCGTGTACCGCGCCGACGTCAGCGACGTCGAAGCCATCACGGCCGTCGGCCGCCAGTGCATCGCCGAGCAGGGCCTGCCCGATGTCGTCATCGCCAACGCCGGCATCAGCATCGGCATGGACACGGCGATCTACGAGGACCTCGCCGTGATGCAGCGCCTCTACGCCACCAACAACATCGGCCTGGCCGCGACCTTCCATCCCTTCGTCGCGCCGATGCGCGCGCGCCGCGGCGGCACGCTGGTGGGCATCGCCAGCGTGGCGGGTATCCGGGGCCTGCCGGGGCATGGGGCTTATTGCTCCAGCAAGGCCGCCGTCTTCAGTTATTGCGAGAGCCTGCGGGGGGAATGTCGGCCCGATGGCGTGAAGGTCGTGACCATCGCGCCGGGGTATGTCGATACTCCGCTGACGCGCGAGAACCGCTATGGCATGCCGTTCCTGATGCAGCCGGAGGACTTCGCGCGCAAGGCCTTCTCGGCCATCGAGGCGGGGGCGCGCGTGCGCTTCATTCCCTGGCAGATGGGCGTGGTGGCGCGCATCATGCGGCTGCTGCCGGGCGCCGTCTTCGACCGGCTGCTGGCGGGGCGCCCCCGCAAGCATCGCCAGGGCGAGACCTGACACCGGGCTCCTGCTGACTGCCACGGCCGCTGGCCCTCACCCCCACCCTCTCCCGCAAGCGGGAGAGGGAGTACGGCACTGCTCCTCTTGCCCCCTCTCCCGCTTGCGGGAGAGGGCGGGGGTGAGGGCCAGCGGCCTGGGCAGTCAACGATCGGCAAGTTGATTCACCAATAGAAAAAGGCGCTCCGAGGAGCGCCTTGTTCATTGCGAGGCGGGGAGATCCCCGCCGTGCGTGGCTCAGTAGCCGCCGCGACCGCCGCCGTAGCTGCCGCCGCCGCCACCACCGTAGCCGCCGCCGCCACCACCGCCGTAGCCGCCGCCACCGCTACGGCCACCGCCGTAACCGCCGCCGCCACTGCGGCCGCCGCCGCCACCACCGTAGCCGCCACCGCCGCCGCCGCCGTAACCGCCGCCGCCGCTACGGCCACCGCCGTAACCGCCGCCGCCGCCACTGCGACCGCCGCCGCCGAAGCCGCCACCGCCGCCCGGACGGTCTTCACGCGGACGAGCCACGTTGACCACGATGGCGCGGCCGTCGAGGGCCTGGCCGTTCATGCCGTTGATGGCAGCCTGCGCTTCATCGTCCGTCGACATTTCCACGAAGCCGAAGCCCTTGGAACGTCCGGTCTCACGATCCATCATGACCTTGGCGGAAATGACGGTGCCGAATGGCGCGAATGCCTCCTGGAGCGACTCATCTCGCACGCTGTAAGCGAGGTTGCCCACGTATAGCTTGTTTCCCATGGGGGAAGCCCTTTCAAAACCAAATAACCCAATGTGCTGCTTCAACCCATCGTGAACCACTCATACGAAGGCGCTGCATTCAGGCGATCCGATTATGTGTGACAGGATTGGCGGTTCGCAACGCGTCAAGCCGGTTGTTGTTTTTCAGCTTATGCGCACAAACCCCGAGCAGTGTCAGAGGCGTTCAACAATCCTCGCCTCCGGCGTCTTGGTGGGGCAAATCAGACTCCCGACTCGCTCCATCCCGGCTCGGTGTTTTCCACTATGCGGATGAGACCGCGCCGAAATCGCACAACGTGACGCCATTCGCCCCGCCACTCCCCCTTTCGGACGAGACGCCCACCGCGTCGCGGCTGCGTATCGTCTCGCTGGTCCCGTCGGTGACGGAACTGCTGTTCGCCCTCGGATTGGGACCTTGGGTCGTCGGTCGAACCGGTTTTTGCATTCACCCGGCGCCCGCGGTGTCAGCAATATCAAAAATCGGCGGGACCAAGGACGTCAATCTCCCAAAAGTGAAGGCCCTGGCTCCCAGCCATGTGGTGGTGAACGTGGACGAGAACCGCCTCGAAACCGTGCAGGCCTTGCGCGCGACCATCCCCCATGTGGTGGTGACCCACCCCTGCGCCCCGGAGGACACCCTGCGCCTCATCGACCAGATGGTGGACATGGTGGAGGTTTTTGCCGCCGAACTGGGGGTCAGGTCTGAACCCGCTGGCAGAAATGTCGTCGCGGAAGGGGGGTCGGTTCGTGCGGAAGACAAGCTGCCCGATGTCCCAGATCTCCGTGACCGGGCCGGGCGACTCGCCGCCGGCTTGCGTGGGGAGCTGGCGGCCTGCCGTGCCTTCCTCGCCGACCGGCCACCGATGGCGCCGACGCGCGTCCTCTATCTGATCTGGCGTGCGCCGTGGATGACGGTGGCGCGGGATACCTACATCGCGCGCATGCTCGCCGAGGTGGGCTGGTCGACCTGGCCGCCGGTCGACGGCGGGCCGCAGGGCGCCGCGCGTTACCCGGTGGTGACCGGCGACGAGCCCTGGTTGACGGACATCGACGAGCTGCTGCTCAGCTCCGAGCCCTACCGCTTCGGCGAGGAGCATCTGGCCGAGGCGCAGGCGCTCTGCCCGAATGCCCGCGTGCGCCTGGTCGACGGCGAACTGATCAGCTGGTACGGGCCGCGCGCCGCCGACGGCCTGCGTTATCTCCGCGGCCTGGCTCAAGCTCCGCGATGATCGCGGGCATGAGCACGCCTTCCGCCACCGCCGCCACCGCCGCCACCTCCGCGACCGCCGCCGGGCCGTCGACGTCGCCCGCGCCGTTCGCCGGCCAGGTCCTGCTGCTGGAGGACGATCCCGCGATCGCCCAGACCGTGTGCTTCGTGCTCGAACGCGAGGGCTACCGGGTGCGCGCCTGCGGCTGGCTGCACGAGGCCCGCGCGGCCCTCGCGGCGGCGGCGCCGGATCTGGCGATCCTGGATGTCGGCCTGCCCGACGGCAACGGGCTGGACCTGTGCCGGGAACTGCGCCAGGGGCCGCTGGCGCGCCTGCCGGTGCTGGTGCTCAGCGCCCGCAGCGAAGAGGGCGACAAGGTGCTGGGCCTGGAGCTCGGCGCCGACGACTACCTGGCCAAGCCGTTCAGCAACCGCGAACTGGTGGCCCGCGTGCGGGCGCTGCTGCGCCGTGCCCAGGCGCCGGCGGAAGCGGCCGCGCCGGCCGTCGCCGGCTTCGTCGTCGAGGCCGAAGGCTCCCGGGTGCGGTTCCACGGCGAGCTGCTGCCGCTGACGCGCCGCGAGCTCGGCCTGCTGCTGCGCCTGCTGAAGGCGCCCGGACGCATCCACAGCCGCGACAGCCTGCTCGACGCCGTCTGGGGGCTGGACGCCGACAGCGGCGACCGCACCGTGGACACCCACATCAAGACCCTGCGGGCCAAGCTGCGCCAGGTGCGGCCCGACCTCGACCCGATCCGCACGCACCGCGGCATGGGCTACTCGCTGGAGTGACGGCGCATGCGCCTCGGCCTGCGACTGTTCCTCGGCTTCTTCCTGGTGGCGGGCCTGAGCGCCTTCATCCTGCTGCGCGTCGTGCTGGGCGAGTTCAAGCCCAGCGTGCGCGAGGTGATGGAGGACATGATGGTCGACACCGCCAACCTGGTGGCGGCGCTGGCCAGCGATGAACTCGCCGCGATGCCACCTGGCGCCGACCTGCGCGGCACGCCCTTCGCGCGGCGGGTGCAGGACTACGCCGATCGCCCGGTCGACGCCCGCATCCTCAGCGCCCGCAAGCGCTCGCTGGACTTCCGCATCTATGTGACCGACGCCGGCGGGCGCGTGGTGCTCGACACCAGCCCGGCCTCGGCCGTGGGCCAGGACTATTCCGCCTGGAACGATGTCGCCCGCACGCTGCGCGGCGAGTACGGTGCCCGCACGACACCGGAGCGCCTGGGCCTCTACGGCAACGCGGTGGACCTGGGCAACGGCAAGGACGAGCAGGGCAGTCCGGTGATGTACGTGGCCGCGCCGGTGCGCAAGGGCGGCCGCACGATCGGCGTCGTCACGGTCGCCAAGCCCGCCATCGCGGTGCAGCAGATCATCTACCGCGCCGAGCGCCGCATCTGGATCGCCGGGCTGGGCCTGCTGGCCGTGTCGCTGGCGGTGGGCGTGGCGGTGACGCTGTGGATGATCTCGACGGTGCGCCGCCTGCGCCGGTATGCGCAGGACGTGCAGCTCGGCGAACGCCAGGCGCCGCCGAAGGTGCCCGGCGAACTGGGCGAACTGGCGCAGGCGATGGACGCGATGCGGGAACGGCTGGACGGCCGGGAGCGCCTCGAGCACCTGGTGCGCGCGTTGACGCATGAGCTCAAGAGCCCGCTGGCCGCGCTGCGCGGGGCCGGAGAACTGCTCCAGGACGAGCTGCCGACCGCCGACCGGCAACGCTTCGCCGCGCAGGTGGTGGCGCAGAGCGAGCGCATGACGGAACTGGTCGAGCGGCTGCTGGCGCTGTCCACCCTCGAGCTGCGCCGCGGACCGGACCATCCGCGCGCGGTCGCGCTGGTCGGTGCCGTCGACGAGGCGATCGCCCAGCTGCGCGACCGCCTCGAGCAGCAGGCGCTGACGGTGCGCTGGCTGCGCCGCGATCCGGTCGACCTCCAGGCCGACGCCGAAATGCTGGCGCTGGCGATCAGCAACCTGTTGACGAATGCGATCGACTTCGCGCCGGCGGGCTCCGGGCTGGACCTGCAGGTGGGCGTCGAGCCCGCGACCGAGTCGAGACCGGCGCGGGCCTTCGTCGAACTGCGCGATCACGGCCCGGGCGTGCCGCGGGGCGCCTTCGCGCAACTGGGCGAGCGCTTCTTCTCGACGGCCCGCCCCGGCAGCCTGCGCAAGGGCTCCGGCCTGGGGCTGGCGATCGTGCGCCAGATCGCCGGTCTGCACCGCGGCGAGCTGCGCTTCGAACCGGCCGAGCCCGGTCTGCGCGTGCGCCTGTCGCTGCCGCTGCCGGACTTCACCGCCGCCTCACAAACTTCGTCCTGAGCTCACGGCCGCTGCCGAGACTGCCGCCTTCCCGAGACTGCCCGAGGGCGAGGAGAAGAGGATGCAGAGCAAGGCGCTGTGGTGGAAGCTGGTGATCCTGGGCGGCGTGACGCTGCTGCTGCTGTTCGTGCTGATGCGGATCGGCTGGCTGGTCGACGAGCGGCAGGAGCGCCAGCGGGCCGCCGAGGCCGGCGTGGCCGCCGCGCAGTCCGGGCCGCAGGTGCTGCTGGGACCGCTGCTCCAGCGCAGTTGCACCGAGGAATGGGAGAGCGTCACCGGCACCGGCAAGGACATCACCAAGACGCCGGAACGCCGGGACTTCGTGCTGTCGGCGGTGCCGGCCGAGCTCGCGGTCGACGGCGTCCTGAACCAGGAGCAACGCGAGCGCGGCCTGTTCAAGATCAACGGCTATGTGGGCGAGGTGACGCTGCAGGCGCGCTGGGCCTCGCTGGCGCCGCTCACGCCGGTGGCCGAGCACAAGGGCAAGCTGAACTGCGAGGACCCGCGGGTGATGCTCGCCGTCAGCGATGCGCGAGGACTGCGGGCGGTGACGCTCAAGCGTGGCGCCGAAGCGCTCGCGGTGCGGCCCGGCACGCGCAACGACAGCTATCCGCACGGCCTGCATGCCTCGCTGCCGAACCAGTCGCTGGACGAGCCGCTGAGCCTGTCGCTGTCGATCAACCTGATCGGCATGACGGACTTCGGCATCGTGCCGGCGGCCTCCGCGACGCGGGTGAAGCTGCGCTCCGACTGGCCGCATCCGAGCTTCGGCGGCCGCTTCCTGCCGACCTCCAAGCGCATCGACGACCAGGGTTTCGAGGCGCAGTGGCAAGTGACCGAGCTCGCGACGACCGCGCCCCGCGACGTGGTGGCCGGTTTTGCGCTGCCCGGTGTCCAGCGCGATCCCGACGCCGCGCGCGTGTATGCGCCCAATTCGGCGCCCAATCCGACGCCTGGACGCCAAGGGTCGCCGGGAGTCGTGTCGGACACGCTGGCCTTCTCCATGATCGACCCGGTCAACCCGTATGTGATGAGCGACCGCGCCATCAAGTACGGCCTGCTGTTCATCGTGCTGACCTTCGTCAGCGTGGGCCTGCTGGAACTGCTGTCGGGCCGGCGCGTGCATCCGGTCCAGTACCTGCTGGTGGGCCTGGCGATGACGCTGTTCTTCCTGCTGCTGCTGAGCCTGTCGGAGCATCTGGACTTCGCGCTGTCCTATGCGCTGGCCGCGGGTGCCGCGATCGGGCTGCTGAGTTTCTACGGCGCGGCCATGCTGGGCACCGCACGGCGGGGTCTCGGATTCGGCGCGCTGGTGGCGGTGCTCTACGGCGCGCTGTACGTGCTGCTCAGCCTGGAGAAGGCCTCGCTGGTGGTCGGCGCGACGCTGCTCTTCGCGGTGCTGGCGGCGGTGATGGCGCTGACGCGGCGCGTCGACTGGTACGCCATGGGCGGGCGCACTGCGGATCTGCCGCAAGCGGAGCCGGCCGGCACTCGGTGAGAACGCGCTTGCCGCCCGTGGCCGGCTCGGTCAGCATGGGTCTCCACAGACCCGGCGCGACAAGACAGACATGGGCGGAGACAACCCGGCAGGCCACCGCGAAGCGGCCGCCGAGGCGGCATCGGGCCGCTTCGATTTCATCATCGTGGGCGCCGGCACCGCCGGCTGCCTGCTGGCCAACCGGCTCAGCGCGGACCCCGGCAAGCGGGTGCTGCTGCTGGAGGCCGGCGGCCGCGACGACTACCACTGGATCCACATCCCCGTCGGCTACCTGTACTGCATCGGGAATCCGCGCACGGACTGGCTCTTCAAGACCGAGCCGGACGCGGGCCTGAACGGGCGCAGCCTGCGCTACCCGCGCGGCAAGGTGCTGGGCGGTTGCTCCAGCATCAACGGGATGATCTACATGCGGGGCCAGTCGCGCGACTACGACGGCTGGGCCGACGCGACCGGCGACGACGGCTGGCGCTGGGATGCCGTGCTGCCGCACTTCCGCGGGCACGAGGACCACTGGCGCCTGGACGAGGGCGCGGAACGGCCGCCCGGCTTCGATCCGGCGATGCACGGTCACGGCGGCGAATGGCGGGTCGAGAAGCAGCGCCTGCGCTGGGCGGTGCTGGACGCGTTCGCGTCGGCCGCGCAGGAGGCCGGCATTCCCGCGACGCCCGACTTCAATCGCGGCAACAACGAGGGCGTCGGTTACTTCGAGGTCAACCAGCGCGCCGGCTGGCGCTGGAACACGGCCAAGGCCTTCCTGCGGCCGGCCTGCTACCGGCGCCCCAACTTCGAGATGTGGACCGGCGCGCACGCGCAGCGGCTGCTGTTCGAGCAGGCCGACGGCGAGGTCCGCTGCGACGGCGTGCTCGTGCGCACGCCGCAGGGGCTGGAATCGATCCGGCTGAATCCGGGCGGCCAGGTGCTGCTCGCGGCCGGCGCGATCGGGTCGCCGCAACTGCTGCAGCTGTCGGGGCTGGGGCCCGCGTCGCTGCTCGAGCAGCACGGCATCGCGGTGGTGAAGGACCTGCCCGGCGTCGGCGGCAACCTGCAGGACCACCTGCAGATCCGCGCCGTGTTCCAGGTCGACGGCGTCAGCACCTTGAACACGCTGGCGTCGAGCTGGTTCGGCAAGGCGCGCATCGGGCTCGAGTACGCGCTGCGCCGCACCGGACCGATGAGCATGGCGCCGTCGCAGCTCGGCGCCTTCGCCCGCAGCGGTCCGGACAAGACCTGGCCCGACCTGCAGTTCCACGTGCAGCCGCTGTCGCTGGACGCGTTCGGCGAGCCGCTGCATGCGTTCAACGCGTTCACGGCCAGCGTCTGCAACGTGAATCCCACGAGCCGGGGCACGGTGAGGATACGCAGCGCCGACGCGGCCGACGCGCCGCTGATCGCGCCCAACTACCTCAGCACCGCCGAGGACCGCGACATCGCCGCGCGCAGCCTGCGGCTGACGCGGCGCATCGTCGAGCAGCCGGCGCTCGCCCGCTACCGGCCGCGCGAGCACAAGCCCGGCGTGCAGTTCCAGACCGACGAGGAACTGGCCCGGCTGGCGGGCGACATCGCGACGACGATCTTCCACCCGGTCGGCACCTGCCGCATGGGCCGCGCGGACGATGAGACGGCCGTCGTCGACAGCCGTCTTCGCGTGCGCGGGGTGAGCGGGCTGCGCGTCATCGACGCCAGCGTGATGCCGACGATCACCAGCGGGAACACGAACTCGCCCACGCTGATGATCGCGGAGCGCGCCGCCGCCTGGCTGCGCGCCGGGGAGTGATCCCCGCGATCGGGGACTGGCCCGGGGCCGGCCAGGAAGACTGGTCAGGAAGACCGGTCAGGCGCTGAAGCGCTCTTCCAGATAGGCCAGCAGCGTGCGGATCGTCTGGGCCTCGCCGCCGATCGGACGGCCCGGGCGCGCGATGTCGTTCCAGGCGAACAGGTCGATGTGCAGCCAGTCCTGCTCGGCGGGGATGAAGGCCTCGAGGAACAGCGCCGCGTTGATCGCGCCGGCCAGCGCGCTGCGGCCGGTGTTGACGATGTCGGCGATGCTCGACGTGATGCCTTCCTTGTAGGGCGCCCACAGCGGCATGTGCCACAGCGGGTCGTCCATCTTCAGGCCGAGGTCGACCAGGTCGCGCCCGGTGTCCATGTGCTTGGCGAACAGCGCCGGCAGCTGCGCGCCCAGCGCGATGCGCGCGGCGCCGGTCAGCGTCGCGAGGTCGACGATCAGCTCGGGCTTGGACTCGGCGGCATAGGCCAGCGCGTCGCACAGGATCACGCGGCCTTCGGCGTCGGTGTTGCCGATCTCGATGTGCAGGCCGGCGCGGGTCTTGATCACGTCGCCCGGACGGTAGGCGTTGCCGCTGATCGAGTTCTCCACCGCCGGGATCAGCACCTGCAGGCGCACCGGCAGCTTCAGCGCCATGATCAGCGTGGCCAGGCCCAGCGTGTTGGCCGCGCCGCCCATGTCCTTCTTCATCTGGCGCATGCCGTCGGCCGGCTTGATGTCCAGGCCGCCGGTGTCGAAGCACACGCCCTTGCCGACGAGCGTCAGGCGGGGATGCTTGTCGCTGCCCCAGTTCAGCTCGATCAGGCGCGGGGCGCGGGTGCTCGCGCGGCCGACCGCGTGGATCGCCGGGAAGTTCTTCTTCAGCAGGTCGTCGCCGACGATCTCCTTGAACTTCGCGCCGTGCTGCTTGCCGACGACGGCCGCGGCCTTGGCCAGTTCCTCCGGACCCATGTGCTCGGCCGGCGTGTTGACCAGGTCGCGCACCGCGGTCATCGCGGTCGCGATCGCCAGGCCGCGCTGGCCGTCCGGCGTGCTCTTGAGCAGCAGTTGCGCCGGTTCGCGCTTGCGCGGCTTGTAGAGGTCGAACTGGTAGCAGCCCAGTTCCCAGGACAGCGCGGCCGCCTCGTCCTGCAGCGGCAGGCCGTCGGGCGACAGGCTGTAGTTGCCTTCGGGCAGCGCCAGCGGCAGGGCCGACAGCGCGAACGGGTGCGCCGCATGGGCCACGCCGGCGAAGACCTGGGCGAGCTTGCCGTCCTCGCCGGGCACCAGCGCGAAGGTGTCCGGCGCGGCGGAGAAGCCCAGCGTCGCCAGCCACTGCTGCGTGCGCTTGGGCAGCTTCGGGGCCAGGGCCTGGTAGGCGGCGCGATCGAGCGCCAGGATGGGCGTGGCGCGAGCCAGCGAGTTCTTGAATTGGACGTTCATCGATGCACCGGCTCGACGCGGGTCACGCGGGCAGCCGGCCTTGGGGGTTGGCGGTGGCGCATTCTCGCTCGCGCTCCCTCTGAAGGTGGGGGCCTTGCGCTGTTCGGGGGTGCGATGGCGACGAGCGTCGCCCGTTTTGTACTGCCACGGCCGCTGGCCCTCACCCCAACCCTCTCCCGCAAGCGGGAGAGCAACTGTGTTCCAAGTCAAGCGCTGATCAGCGCTGACGCGGGCTGTGGATAAGAGGGCTGCCAAGCGGTGCCGGATTTGATGACGGCGTTGATGATGGTGAGCAGCTTATGCATGCAG